>MNQK01000030.1 GCA_001915385.1 Bacteroidales bacterium 52_46
AGCATTTTTAGATATGGATATGTCAACCTACTGCACGACTTTTGGTCAAATGTTAAAAACGAAGCGGCTAAAACGTCTTAAAAATGTCATGTGCTATGGATCTTTAGCTTTATAGCTTTATAGCTTTATAGCTTTATAGCTTTATAGCTTTTTTAGTGTTTTAGTGTTTTAATTTTTAATTTTTTTTGGGAAATGGAAAAGATTATGAGAAGAATTTTGAAGAGTGATTTGATGAAGGTGGTTGCCGTGGCGGCTTTCATGTGGGTGATGTATATGCTGCTCGAGGGTTGCTGCGGAGGCGGTGAATATGGGCTGGCAATGGGCGTTGTGGCCGGAGTGGCCGGCGGAAAGCATGTGGGAGGTGAACCTCTTACCCTTGAGCTGAGCCGCGAGGCGTCGCCTGACTTGCTGAGAAACGAGATTGATGACCGAATAGTGAAGATACGTCCGATGGCTACGCCTATTGACCAGATATCGCGTCATGCTGGTTCGCGCCGGAGCGGTTCGATGGTGGTGGAGTATTATTCGGTCGACACCAAGGGGGTGACGACTACGCTTGAGAGCGATTCGACGGCCATCACAAGCTGGGGCAAGTCGCAGGGCGCATTGCTCAAAACGGCCAATGACAGCATATTCGAGCCCACTGAAACCCTCATGGTGCCTGACGTGATGGCGACTACCAAGGAGGGGGCGACGGAGACACTTGTGCTCTATGTGGTGGCGAAGGATACGACGGGCATATCGGTAATAGCGGTCAACAATACCACAAGCCGCGGGTCGAGCGTGCCGGAGCTGAAGGCGGGGACCGTGCTCGTGAGAATGGGTCGCGCGGCTGCCGAACTCGATGTGCAGACGCCGCAGTTTGAGGCGCTTCCGACCAAAAAGAGCAATAACTGCCAGATATTCAAGGCTCAAGTCGAACAGTCGACCTATCACAAGATTGCCAACAAGGAGGTAGGCTGGGGATTTTCCGACCAGGAAGAGGCTGCTATCACCGACATGCGCCGCGGCATGGAGAAGAATTTCCTGTTCGGTTCGTGCTGCACACTGACCGACCCGGTGAAGAATACGGAGATAATGCTCACGGGCGGCATCTGGCATCAGGCCGGCAAGGAGTGTACGTACACCAAGGGCGCCCTCGACATGAACCGCCTTATCGAAATATCGCGCGAGGCTTTCACGGGCAACGGCGGCTCGTCGAAAAAGCTGCTCATAGGGGGCACGCTGCTCATCGAGGAGCTTAACAAACTGGAGCATGTCAAGACGGTGGGCGCGACCGAGACCATGACGCGCTGGGGACTCGACTTCACGGAGATTGTGACGAAGTTCGGACGCCTGTATGTGATGGCGTCGGAGATATTCGACCAGTGCGGCCACCCGCATGACGGTATGATTATCGACCCGGAGTATCTGACGAAGTATTGCCATGTGCCGTTCCGCACCGAGCGTCTCGACCTGCGCAGCAGCGGTCAGCGCAATACGGAGGCGATAGTCATCACGGAGGCTTCGTGCCTGGTGTTACGCTATCCCGAGGCGCATGTGAGAATCGTGGCCTCCGCCAATTAGTAATTAGCAATGAGCAATGAGCAATTAGTAATTAGTAATTAGTAATTAGCAATGAGTAATTAGTAATGAGTAATTAGCAATTAGTAATTTTTTTGGGTGGGCGGGTGGTAGTTTTTTTATTGATTATGATGATTAAGTTGAGTAAGGAAGAGATGCTGAGGGAATGGAAGCGACGGAAAGGGATGCTTCCGGTGTCGACTTCGACGTTGCAGGTAGTGAGGGTGGAGAATGAGAGTGTGGACGAGATGCTTCAGGCGGAAATCGATGACTGGTATTCGGCACTGCTCGCCAAGGGGGCGACGGAGTTTCTGCCGGTACGCGATTTCGCGGGGGTTGTAAGCGTGAGGGATCAGGGTGACGGGAGCGTGGAGGTGGACCTGCCGGCGGAGTGCGTGAGGGTCGTATCGGTGAGGATGAGCGGATGGAGGCGCCCGGCGCGTATAGTGGAGGAATGTGACGGCGCTCTCGCTCGATTGCAGACGAGCCGGTATGTGTCGGGGAAATGCTGCTGCCCGGTGGCCGTGAAGCGGGGACGGAGGCTTACGCTGTACAGCAAGTGCGGGGAGGGGAAGATTACGGAACTGATTTGCGTGGCGGCGCCGGCTGACGGGAGCTATGTGTTTGAGCGAAGCGCCCTTTTTACAATTCATAATTCATAATGCATAATTCATAATTGATTGAGATGAGGATAGTTAAGGATGATCGGAGTATACAGATTGCGGGGGCTGCGAGACGGGCCTGGGAACGGGCAGCGGATTTCAGGGTGAGGCGCGAGCGATATAAGCGTTTCACTTACGGCGACCAGTGGAATGATGTGGTGACGGAGCCTGACGGGACCAGGATGACGGCGCGCCAACAGGCTCTCAAGCACGGTAAGGATCCGATGACGAACAATCTGATACGCCGCATGGTAAAATGCGTTGTGGGGCGTTTCAGGATGTGGATTGACGAGAAAGAGAGCGGGAATGGCGGCATGGATGCGGGAGTGCGGGCGTTGTACCGGGCAAACAGTCTTGACGAGATGGACTGCCGGGCACTGGAGGAGTTTCTTATATCGGGGGTGGCGGTGCAGCGTGTGGCCGACGATGTGCGTCCGGGACGGAGCGGAATACGCGTTGACAATGTGAGTCCGGCGAAGTTTTTCGTGAATAGTTTCACCGACCCCCGCGGCGATGACATCGAAATGATAGGGATGCTGCATGACATGAGTCCAGGGGAGGCGGTGATGCGTTTTGCCGACGGAAGCCGGTGTAAGGCGAAAGCGCTGCGCGAACTGTTTGCCCGCACTAACGGGACGGATGGAGAGAGCATACTGGGCCGCACGAATGCCGATTCGGGCAGTTTCGACCGGTGCAACGAACGTGGGCGTTGCCGCCTTATCGAGGTGTGGACTCTCGAGAGCTGCGAGACGGTGAAATGGCACGACACGGCATGCGGCATGTGCGGCGTGACAGGCTCCGGGAGCGCGGGATGGATCGACGAGGAGAATAAATCGCGGGCAAAGGCCGGGGCGAAACCAATCGAGAGCGTGCTGACCCACAGCATCTGCTGGCGGTGCCGGTGGATGACGCCCGACGGCAGCGTGGTGAGCGAATACCGTTCGCCTTACGCCCACGGCAGCCACCCGTTTGTGGTGAAACTGTATCCGCTGACCGACGGCGAGGTGCACTCATTAGTGGAGGATGTCATTGACCAGCAGATATATGTGAACCGGCTGATAACGCTGATGGACAGGGTGATGAGCACGTCGGCCAAGGGAGTGCTGCTTTTCCCGAAGAGCCAGCGGTCGTCGGGCATGGACTGGGAGAAGCTATCGTCGCTGTGGGCGTCGCCCGACGGGGTGATACCGTACGAGGCGGTAGACGGCGCGCCCGAACCGAAGCAGCTTATCACCAACGCGAGTGATTTCGGCGCCCGCGAGCTGCTCAGCCTTGAACTCAAGATGCTTGAAGATGTGTCGGGGGTGAGCAACGCGTTGCTCGGCCGAAGCAGCGGCGGAGGCAATGTGGGCTACGAACGATATGAGAGCGAAGTGCGCAACGCTACGGTAGCCATCAACGACCTGTTGCTGACATTCGTACACTTCAGGGAAACGAGAGATGAGAAATTGCGTGGTATTTAATGGTTATTTTACCATTTTAACAACCATGAGCAGTAATCACGCCCACGGTTGCGGTAATTTTGCATCAAAACAGGATTACCATGGGAGAATATACAGAACAAAGGAACCGGGATTTCATGGCAGCGTTCAGACGCGAGATGAAAGGGATGTTTGAGCGGGGCGAGGAAGTGACCGTAGAGAAAGTGATAGCGGAGGTGATGTCGGGCGACGCACCGGGGTATTATGTAAGCTACCGGTATGCGCGGCGAGCGGTCGGCGACCTGATGGAGCGCGGCGTCATAGAGCGCTATGACGGGAAGCTGCGCCGGCATTCACGCCGCGACATGATGATAGAGATAGGACGCAAATGCCGGATAAGGATGGAAAGCACGGGCGTAAGCCTCGGACGGGCATTGGTGGATGTATTGGTGACCGAACGGGCATCGTCATGGTTCATGACGAGGGTTTACGCCCGCCAGCTTTTCTACCGGATGGGTAAAAACAGAAACATTAGAAAATAACAGAACGATGAGGGTTGAGATAAAGAAAACAGATGTGATGGAGGAGATATACGCGCTGTCGGCGCTGCAGGGTTACGTAAGTCTGCCGGAACGCGAGAAGGCGTTGCTGCAGGAGGACCAGGCCGAGGGGCTGGCGGTATTGGTGGCGGATGCGTTTGCGGAGATTGTGATGGGACTGATGCCGCGCGTGGCCGACTGCGGGATGCCGGGAGATAAAGACAGCGGCGACATGTGGATAGAGCTGAAAGAGGGGTATGGCGAGGACGTGATGATGCCGGCGGTGGCGGCGGTGATTGTCAAATCGATGGCATGCATGGTGCTTTCGGCGATATACGAGGAGTGCGGCAGCGGGGATACGTATGCCCGACGAGCGCGACGAGGCATCGCGATAGCGAGAGAGACGATTGACTCCCACGGGGGCGAGCTGCCGAGACTGCGGGGCTGGAGATAAGGAGTCAGTCGAAGATGGCGCGGACTACGGGGAGCGAGCGGAGGTTGCGGATTGCGCCGAAATGGGTGGAATAGTATTGGATAAGGAGGTCGAGGACGTTGTTGCGGTCGGTGCGCGACATGCGGTATAGGTGCATGTTGCGGAAGTTCATGCGGGAGAGTGACATGAGTATGGCCGACTGCGATGCATCGAGCCATTGGGAATGGAGCGGGGGCGACGGACGGAAACAGCCTGAGGCGAAGTCGAAGCAGTAGCCTTCGGAATATGAGGAGGTGTCGGGAGCTATGCCCATGAACTGCTGCAAGTCGAGGAGGAAAGCGATGGGGGCGTTGGCGATGGAGCGGTCGGAAGCGGTGACGTGGGCTATGAATCCGTCGACGAAATCATAGAGGGTGGCGTCAGGCTGGCTGTCGCGCAGTATGGTGGAAAGGAAGTCGCAGATAAAGAGGATGACGGAACCGGCCACGGGGTTGTCGAGCATCATGACGCGTGCAGGCATGACGTCGCGCACCGACTGGAGGGAGCGGTTTTCGCGTATGTCGAGGACGCAGGAGAAGGAGGAGCCGGGGAGCATCAGTGCGCGGCGACGACGGGCGGCGGGGGTATTACCGTCGTTGACGATGATTGGGATACGACCGGCCTCGCGCGACAGGCAGTGGACGATGGCGCGAGTATCGTTGTATTTGATTGAGGAGAGCGTTATGCAGTCGGACGGGAGAAGCAAGGCAATTTTGAATTTTGAATGTGGAATTTTGAATTAAGCTGGTGGAGATGGGGGAATTTTGAATTTTTTGAGGGGATTATTCCGCTTACGCGTCATCACTTGGCTATATTTCCTATCAGCTTTGTTTATTTTTCTCAATCAGGGATTGGCAATGAGGAATCAGGGAATTTGTCGACGCATTGCTAATTGCTCATTGCTAATTACTAATTGATTTAGCTGATTGAGGTACAAAAATAGGATAAAAAAATGAGGAAACGGTTTTTTTTGAGAAAAAATTTGCAAGATTGAAAAAGAGTGTGTAATTTTGCAGTCGCTTTGTGGGTGAAACCAGAAGCGAGCGAGGCCCATTCGTCTATCGGCTAGGACGCAAGATTTTCATTCTTGAAAGAGGAGTTCGATTCTCCTATGGGCTACCAATCAACAACAAGTAAAAAGTCAATTACAATAATGGCAAATCACAAATCTTCAATCAAGAGAATACGCCAGACGGCCAGCCGTCGTCTTCACAACCGCTATTACGCAAAAACCGCTCGTAACGCTGTACGCCGTGTACGTAAAATGACCAACAAGGCAGAAGCAGAAGCAGCATTTGTAAAATTGACCGCGATGCTTGACAAGCTCGCTGCTAAGAAAGCCATATCGAAGAACAAAGCTTCGAACCTCAAGAGCAAGATTGCCCGCCACATCAACGGACTGGCAGCCTAAGGGAAGTCTTCTTTTGAAGCAAGCGGCCCATTCGTCTATCGGCTAGGACGCAAGATTTTCATTCTTGAAAGAGGAGTTCGATTCTCCTATGGGCTACCGCGAGAGGGTGCGATTTATTTCGCGCCCTCTCTTTTGGCGTAGGCATAGGGCTGACGGGTTGAACGGGTTGGACCAGTCGGACATGTCGGACCGGTCGGACGAGTCTGACTTAGCGTGGGAGGCGGAGATTCAGCCGGAGATTCAGAGGGAAAACTTTAAAGATTTATAAAGTTGGGGGCGCGGGGCTATTATAATAAATATATATTTATTATATTTGTAAGCATAAATATCGGGAAAGGGGATTTTTGCTTTTCCAAAATCATTTCAAAACGGCCTACAGCTTACAAAAGGGACAACCATAATGGACAATTATATCGTATCGGCGCGCAAATACCGGCCATCGACGTTTGCTTCGGTGGTGGGACAGAAGGCGTTGACGGCGACGCTGAAGAACGCCATCGCCACCGACCGACTGGCCCACGCCTACCTGTTCTGCGGAGGACGCGGAGTGGGAAAGACCTCGTGCGCACGTATTTTCGCCAAGACCATCAACTGCACCAATCCGTCGGCCGACGGCGACCCGTGCAACGAATGCGATTCGTGTCGCGCGTTCAACGAAAACCGTTCGCTCAACATCATAGAGCTTGACGCGGCGTCAAACAACAGCGTCGACGACATACGCGGACTCGTCGACCAGGTGCAGGTGCCTCCTACCGAAGGCCGTTACCGCGTGTTCATCATCGACGAGGTGCACATGCTGTCGGCGGCGGCGTTCAATGCGTTCCTCAAGACGCTCGAGGAGCCGCCGAGCTACGTGGTGTTCATTCTCGCCACGACCGAGAAGCAGAAAATCATACCCACGATACTTTCGCGCTGCCAGATTTACGACTTCAACCGCATCACGGTGACCGATATGGTCGACCATCTTGCCTACGTGGCCGCGCAGGAAGGGATTACAGCCGAGCGCTCCGCACTTGGCCTCATAGCGAGGAAGGCTGACGGAGCAATGCGTGACGCCCTGTCGATATTCGACCAAGTGGCGGCATCGTCGCGCGGCAACATCACTTACGCTTCGGCGATAGAAAATCTCAATGTGCTCGACTCGGCCTACTACAACCGTCTCGTCGACGCATTCACATCGGGCGACGTGCAGAGCGCGCTGCTGATATACAAGGAGATACGCGACCGCGGATTTGACACCCATTTCTTCATCACGGGCCTGTCGGCCTACATACGCGACCTGATGGTGGCGCGTTCGGAGTCGACGCTGTCGCTTCTCGACACCGACGATGACGTCAAGGCCGAGATGGCGGCGAGGGCAAAAGCGCTCCCGCTCGACTTCTATTTCGCGGCCATGAGCCTGTGCAACGAGGCCGACCTCAACTACCGCCAGGCATCGTCAAAGACATTTCTCGCCGAGCTTCTGCTCATCAGACTATGCCAACTACAAAGCCCCTCCCCCACTTATAGCGGCAGCGGAGAGGGGCAGTTGAAACCATTTGCCGCCAACGGGGACAATGGCGCCGCGCAAAGTCAGACGGGTCAGACCGGTCGGACTGCGGCAACGGCTGCGCCGTTGACGCCGCCTCCGGCGGCTGCAATGCCGAGCATTCAGAGTACTCAGAGTGCTCAGAGTACTCCGAGTACTCAGCCAACTCCGAGCGCACCGGCGCCTGCGGGCGTGAGTGCGCCTCCGGCACCGGCACGCACCGGCAAGGTGCTGCGCACCACACGCCGCGTTGAGACGCAGACAACCGCCGCACAGGCCGTGCATGCCGCCGAAACGCCGACGCACCGCGCCGAACGCTACACCGACGAGCAGGTCAACGCCGCATGGGACGCCTATGCAGCCGAACGACCCACCGAACGGATACTCATCAACACGATGCGTGCATGCCGTCCGCGCAGCACGGGCAACGACACTTACGACGTGGCTCTCGAGAACGACATACAGACGGCGGAATTCCGCAACCATCTGCCCGGCCTGTTAGCGCACATACGAAATGCCATAAGCAACGACAGTTTCAACATAACGCTTTCGCTCAATGAGTCGGGACCCGCACCGACGATATGGAATGACCGCGAGATACTCGCGCACATCACTTCGGTATCGCCCGAGATTGTCAAGCTGATAGACAAATTCAACCTGAAGCTCGTATAGCCGCCCCCGACAGCCATCACAAAAACAGAAACACAATACCGCAACCACCGAATATGAAAAAGATATTAACCACAACAGCCCTCGCCGCCGCCACACTGGCAGGCGCCGCTCAGGTCAACTCACCGGCTCCGGAAGGTTACCTCCGGCGGGCTATCGACATGTACAACGACGCCAACTACGTCGGGTGCACCGACCAGATGCGCTATTTGAAGGACAACAACCCCACCCCGGCACAGCTCGAGGACGCCGACTACTACATTGCGATGTCAGCGCTGCACCTCAACAAGGCCGACGCCGAAGCACTCGTAAAATATTTTATGTGGCGCTACCCGGCATCGGCGCGGATAGCTGAGGCACACTTAGCGCTCGGCAACCTCTACACCGTCACCGGACGCTACGGCGAAGCTCTCAACGAATTCTCGCAGATAGCTGCCAAAACGCTCGACCGCAGCAGCTCCGACCGTCTCGACGCGTCGCGCGCATACTGCCTGCTCAAACAGGGCGATTACGACCTTGCCGAGCCAATCTACCGCCGACTGACGCACTCTAAGGAATATGCCGACGAGGCACGTTTCTACGAGGGTTATATCGCCTACGTGAGGAAGGACTACACCAAGGCAGCCGACCTGTTCAGGAAGTGCAACCGCGCCAAGGCTCCCGGCAACATGGCCGACTATTATCTGGCGCAGATCGAATATCTCGACGGCGACTACGCGCAGGCAGCCGCCACGGCACGCCGCCTCTACTCCGACGAGCGCATCGAGCCGTCGTTCCGCTACGAGGCGATGCGAGTGGCCGGCGAGTCGTACTACCAGCTCGACGACCTGAGCGAGGCGCTGCCGCTGCTCCGCGAATACGCCGCCAACACATCCGAACCGCTTCCCACCACCCTCTACATGCTCGGCGTGACGGAATACCGCGAGGGGAACTACGAGGAGGCAGTCAAGGACCTGACGCCGGTAACCGACATTGACAACGCCATGGGTCAGAGCGCCAACCTGTTCATCGGCCAGGCCATGATGCGCCAGGCCAACTACTCCGGCGCGATGATAGCGTTTGACCGCGCGCTGCGCAAGAATTTCGACAGCGACGTGCGCGAGGCTGCATTCTACAACTATGCCGTGGCCAAGACCGAGGGGGGCAAGATACCGTTCGGCAACTCCGTGGCCACGTTCGAGGAATTCCTGCGCACGTTCCCCGACTCGCGCCATGCTTCGGCCGTGCGCGAATATCTCGTGGCAGGCTATATGACCGACAACAACTATGCCGCCGCACTCTCGTCAATCAACCAGATTAAAAATCCCTCCAAAAAGATACTCGCCGCCAAGCAACAGGTGCTTTACGCCCTCGGTTCGCGCGAAGTGATGTCGGGACAGAATGCCGACGCCATCCGCCACCTTACCGAAGCCGTATCGCTCAAAGCCCACGACGCAAAGACAGCCGCCGAATCAGAACTGTGGCTCGGCGAGGCTTACTATGCCACAGGCGACTACGCAAAGGCTCAGAAATCATACTCCAATTCGCTGACCGGCAACCGCCTGTCGGGCAACAACCGCCAGACGGCGCTCTACGGGCTCGCCTACAGCTGTTTCCGTCAGGGCGACTCGCAGAACGCGACAAAATATTTCAACGACTTCCTCACCTCGCGTCCCGAACCGTCGGGCATGCTCCGCGCCGACGCGCTCAACCGCATAGCCGACCACTACTACACGCAGAAGGACTTCGGCAAGGCCGCATCGACCTACGCCGACGCCTACCGCGCCAACCCCGGCACCGGCGACTACGCCCTGCTGTCGCGTGCACGCATGTACGGCTACAACGGCGACTACAAGGAGAAAGTCAATCTCCTGCAGCAGTTCATCAAGGAGTTTCCCAAATCGAGCATGCTCCCGCAGGCTTATATAGACCTGGGAGAAAGCTACGCGCAGCTCGGCAACACCGACCGCTCCATCGAAGCGTACTCGATGGTGGCCTCACGCTACCCCGGCAGCGCCTACGGACGCCAGGCCAACCTGCTGCTCGCGCTCTCCTACCTCAACGAGAACGACAAGTCACAGGCCATCGACACCTACCGCCGGCTCATCACCACGGCGCCCGGCTCGGAGGAGGCACGCCAGGCATCGGACAACCTCAAGCAGATCATGGCCGACGACGGCCGTCTTGACGAATATGTCGACTTCATCAACTCCGTGCCCGGAGCCGCACCCGTAGGTGCGTCCGACGTGGAGAACGCCGCATTCCTCGCAGCCGAACGCGATTATCTCAACAAAGGTCTAACGGGACGCCTCACCGACTATCTCGACCGCTTCCCGCAAGGCGCCTCACGTCCCACCGCATTGGGATATGCCGTGACCGCCAACGCTACCGCCGGCAACCACGAAGCCACCATCGGCTATGCCGACGAACTTATTGAGAATTACCCCGACAACGCCGCAGTGCCCGCAGCCGTCAAGGCCAAGGCCGCCGCTCTCGCCGGACAGGGCAAAGGGGAGCTGGCACTTGCCGCCTACGAACAGCTCGCCACTACAGCGTCGACCCCCGACATGCTCAACGAGGCACAGCTCGGCATCATGCGCACCGCCCGCGACCTCGGACAGTATGACCGCGTCATCGAAGCCGCCGGCGCCATAACCGCATCGTCGACCCCGACGGGCGAGCAGCGCTCGGAAGCGGCATTCAACCACGCCGACGCCCTCTACAACACCGGCGACACCGAAGGCGCCATAGCCGGGTGGACCGACCTTTCGGCCGACCTCAACGACATCTACGGTACGAAAGCACTCTTCCGCATAGCGCAGGCACAGTTCGACGCCAAGGACCTCAAGGCCGCCCGCAAGTCGGCCGAAAAACTGATTGACTCCGACACCCCCCACAACTACTGGCTCGCGCGCGGATTCATACTCATATCCGACATCAACCGTGCCGAGGGCAATCTCTTCGAGGCCGACCAGTATCTCATCAGCCTCCGCGACAACTATCCCGGCACCGAAACCGACATCTTCCAAATGATTGACGACCGTCTCAACAACAAATAATCACCGAACGCAATGAAAAGACAACATATCATTCTCGCAGCCGCACTCGCAGCCGCTCCGGCGGTGTCGGCACAGACACTCACAAAAGAGATTGTGATTGAACGCGAAATCGACCCGACACTTCCCGAGGCGGCACGCATCAGCAACTTCCCGTCGCTCGTACAGCCGCAGGCGCCGGTGTCGCGGCTTCCGTTTGTCGATGTCACGGCGGCGACACGCGTGCTGGGGATGCTCTCGATGCTCGAACCGGCCAACGGACAGCCGGCCATAACCCTGTCGCCCTACCGCGGCTATGCTTCGCTCGGCTATTTCCCCGCCTACAAACTGGGCATCTCGGCCGGATACTCCATCATAGCCAAGCCGGCATCGTCGCTCAACGTGTGGACCCAGTTTGACGGCTATTCCTACAAGGACCAGTACGACGAGACGCTCAAGCGCAACAGCGTGACCGTGGGCGCCGACTTCTCGCATCTGTTCGGCCGCACAAAGCGTCTCGACCTGTCGGCCGACTTCACCTACAACGCCTACAACAAGCCGTGGGAGGAGGAAGACCCCAACCATCACACACTGGCATTTGACATCGACGCCGCCTGGTCGGCGCGCCACAATGCGCTTGCCTACTACGTGACCGGCGCATTCAGCCACTTCGGATTCTCCGGCAAGGAGATCCATCTTACCAACGGCCGCCTCGACGCCGTGTCGCAGAATATAATCAAAGTCGCCGGAGGTACGGCCTATTTCATCACCGACAAATCGTCAGTCAACGGACATGTCGACGTCAGTTTCGTCCATACCGGACACTTCAACACGCTCCTCAACGACATGACCGTGGGAGGCACAAGCATCTGGCTGCCGGCACTCATTGGCGGTGACGGCAAGACGATGGGACTCATCACCCTCGCGCCCTCCTACCGCTATACCTCGGGGGCATTCTCGACATCGCTCGGCGTCAAGGCGCAGATTGCCACCAACTCGGGCAAGACATTCCATATCGCGCCCGACGTCAAGATTAACGTGCGCCCCGTATCGACTTTCGCCGCCACACTTTCATTTGGCGGAGGCGAGCATATCAACCGCCTGTCGGCGCTCTACAATATCGACCCCTACATGTCGGTGGCGCAGGGATACAAATTTTCGGAAGTGCCTTTCACGGCCGACCTGTCGCTGACGTTCGGCCCGTTCTACGGTGCGTCGGTCGAACTGTTCGGAGGCTATGCCGTGGCCAATGACTGGCTTATGCCCGAAGTGTTGGACGGTGCAGGCGGTCCGAACCCGTCAAGCAACCGCCTGATATACGGCTCGATGTTCAACACCGTCGACCTCCGCGCCGTGCGCTACGGAGCCAAGTTCGCGTGGAAATACAACAAGAACATCGAGGCTTCGGTGAAATACACCGGCGCGCCCGGCAGCTACCGCCACAGCTACTACCTCAACCACGACCGCGCACGCCACGTGCTCGAAGCCAACATGTCAGTCACTCCGATAGCGCCGCTCACCGTCGACGCGTCGTTCGAACTCCGCGCAGGCCGTTCGCTGTATACCCGGTGGTTCACCACCGTCGGTTCCGAGCCGATGAAATATGACCTGCTCAACGCCAACTCGCTCAACATAGGCGCCACCTACCGCTTCACCGACTGCATATCGGCCTTCGCCCGCGTGGAAAACATCCTCGGCCGCCGCGCCTACATGTACAACCTCCTCGAGCAGCAAGGCATCCACGGCCTCATAGGCGCCGCCGTGAAGTTCTGAATACAACCCCAGCATTGGGACGCGATTCATCGCGTCCCAATGCTGTTCACTTAAGCTGAGCTGATAGGGGCGGGGGCGTCTCGCCCCCGTGGTATTATTTTCACACACTGAAAGTTACCACGGGGGCGAGACGCCCCCGCCGAGTTTGACGTTTTAAAATATCACTCTTCCACGATGGAGGGGGAGATGTAGGTGATTTCGGTGCGGGCGCGGGTGGTGGCGGTGTAGAGCCAGCGGTAGAAGTCAAGGGTGGTGACGGCTTCGTTGGATATGTTGGCCATGTCGACGAATACCGATTGCCATTGGCCTCCCTGCGCTTTGTGGCAGGTGACGGCGTAGGCGTATTTGACGCGGAGGGCGTTGTAGTAAGGGTCGGTGTGGAATATGCGGCGGCGCACTGTGGGGTCGGCGGCCGACGCGGGGTCAAGGCCGGCAAGCGCTCGGTTGAGCAGCATCTGTTCGTGCTCGGGGTTGAGACCCGCGGTCACCGAGTTGAGCGAATTGAGTATCAGCTTGGCGTCGAACGTGATGTCGCGGTCGGGCAGCGACAGCTCCACGTCGGCAAACCGGAGGAAGCCGATGATTTCCGTGCCGTAGATTTTATTGACACGCACCACGTCACCGTTGGCCACGAAATCGGCGCCCTTCACCTTCGACGTCCAGTAGTAATTGTTTTTGGCTATGAGCAACGGTTCGCCGCGGGTGATGACCTCGTCCTTCTCGAGTATTGTCTTGCGTATGGCGAGGTTGAATTCCATCGCACGTTTGTTGGAACGCGTGATGAGTATGGTGTCGTCGACGCCGTAGTCCTGATAGGAACCTATCAGAGCGTCCTGAAGCTCCTCGCCGCCGATGGCGCGGACGTCGGCAAACGGCTCGATGCGCAGCCGCGGCACCGGCAGCTGCTCCATAGCCATGGCGCGGCGCAACATCGTGGCGTTGTAGAGGATACCGGACCGCGCCTTCTGGCGTACGGTCTGCGTGATGACGGCACGCGTCACCCGCAATCCGAGCGCGCGCAGCCTGTCGGCCGACATCGCCGGCGACGTGTCACATCCCACCGGCGGGAGCTGTGCGCCATCGCCGAGCAGTATCATGCGGCAGTCGTGGCCCGAACCGTAGACGTAGTGCGCCAGGTCCTCGAGCAGCGAATCATGCTCCCCCTCACCTATCATCGACGCCTCGTCGACGATGAATATGGCGTTGGAGTGCGGATTGTCGGCCACGCCGGCCACCGCCGCCACGTCACCCAGCCCCTTGTAAATCTTTCGGTGGATAGTCATCGCGGCTTTTCCGGCAAAACCGCTCAGCACCTTAGCGGCACGTCCCGTGGGCGCCAGCAGTACTGTGGGACGCCTCATCGCCCGGAGCGCCTTGACAAGCGCCGCCACGACCGACGTCTTGCCCGTGCCGGCATAACCGTTGAGCAGGAACACGGCATTGTATGGCACCGTATCCCCGCAAAAACGAGCGAGGGCGTCAATCAACGCCCTCTGCTGCTCCGTGGGTACAAACCCCATTTCTTCGGTTATTTTTTCCGCTAACTTATCCATTGTGTTCAATTCATAATTCATAATGCATAATTCATAATTAAGCCATCCGGCTTAGCTCCAATTGGACTAATTGGACCAATTAGTCCAATAAGTCTAATTAGACTAATTCGCTCCTCGCGAAGCCCAATTATGAATTATGAATTATGAATTATGAATTGGTTTAAGTGAATTAGTTTATTAGGTCGAAGCCGGTGTATTTGCGGAGGCATTCCGGCACTACGATACCTTCGGGAGTCTGGTTGTTCTCGAGCAACGCGGCCACGATGCGGGGCAATGCGAGCGCCGAACCGTTGAGCGTGTGGCAAAGGCGCGTCTTCTTGTCCTCGCCGCGGTAACGGCATTTGAGGCGCGCGGCCTGGTATGTCTCGAAATTGGATACCGACGATACCTCGAGCCAGCGTTTCTGGGCTGCCGAATACACCTCGAAGTCAAACGTGATGGCCGACGTGAAACTCATGTCGCCGCCACACAGACGGAGTATATGCCAGGGCAATCCGAGGCGGTCGAGCAGCGACTGCACGTGATCTTTCATCTCCTCGAGAGCGGCATACGAATTTTCCGGCTTCTCGATACGCACGATTTCCACTTTGTCGAACTGGTGCAGACGGTTGAGACCGCGCACGTCCTTGCCGTAGCTGCCGGCCTCGCGGCGCCAGCATGCCGAGTAGGCGCAGTTCTTGACCGGAAGCTGGTTGTCGTTGAGTATGACATCGCGGTAGATGTTCGTGACAGGCACCTCGGCGGTAGGTATCAGGTAGAGGTTGTCGAGGGGCACGTAATACATCTGACCCTCCTTGTCGGGAAGCTGGCCTGTGCCGTAGCCCGATGCCTCGTTGACTACGTAGGGGGGCTGCACCTCGGTGTAGCCGGCCTCGTTGGCCGAGTCGAGGAAGAACTGTATGAGAGCGCGCTGCAACCGTGCGCCCTTGCCGATATACACCGGGAAACCGGCGCCGGTAATCTTCACGCCGAGGTCGAAGTCGATGATATTGTATTTCTTTGCAAGTTCCCAGTGGGGAAGCGCGTCGGCGGGGAGGTCGGGCATCACGCCGCCCTCTTTCTCCACCACATTGTCCTCGGCCGTCTTCCCCTCGGGCACAGCCTCGCACGGTATGTTGGGGATGGTCAGACGTATGTCGGTCATCTCCTTCTCCACGGCGTCGAGTTCCGTGGCAAATTTTTTCATATCCTCTTTCGCCTTGGCCACTTCGGCCTTGGCGGCTTCTGCAGCTTCGCGTTCGCCCGCTTTCATCAGCTTGCCGATTTCGGCGGCCTGCTTGTTGAGGCCGGCGGCGATAGTGTCGGCCTGAAGCTGGAGCGCGCGGCGGCGGTCGTCGAGCGCAAGTATTTTTTCAATCTTTTCTTTACCGTCAAATCCCTTGACCTTCAGGCGGTCAATGATATATTGGGGATTTTCCTTGATTTGTTGTATCGTCAGCATAATATTATAGTTTTTTCCCCGATTAATCATGATTAATCATGTTAAATCACGATTAATCGCGATAAATCCCGGTTAATCAAAATTCTCGATTACCCTAACAGCTCCTTCACCTTGGCGGAGATGGCGCGGCCGTCGGCACGGCCTGCAAGCGCCTTGCTTGCCACGCCCATCACCTTGCCCATCATCTTTGCGTCGGTGGCGCCCACCTCGGCGATGATTTTCTTAAGCTCGGCTGTGAGTTCCTCCTCGGTCAACTGTTTGGGGAGATATTCCTCTATCACGGCCACCTCGGCAAGCTCGCCGTCAGCGAGATCCTGACGGTTCTGCTCCTGGTAGATAGCCGCACTTTCGCGGCGCTGCTTCGCCATTTTCACAAGCACCTTGGTAGCGGCCTCATCGCTCAGCGTGCCGTCGCCCCCCTTGGCCGTCTTAGCCTCGAGAAACTCTTTCTTGATGCCGCGCAATGCCTCCAGACGCACACGATCCTTGGCAAGCATAGCCTTCTTGATATCTTCTGATATTCTGTCAAATAAATCCATATCTGTCACTATATTTATAAGTACCCGCAAATTTACGCAATTTTTCTTTTTAAAGATGTATATTTCTATATTAAAAACACCATAACGCAAAAATTACGCACATTTCACCCTGCAAATTTGTCAATGACTACATTTAGAAATATCTTTGCGAAGCTCCATAACCCCAAAAATCCAATGAAAGAGTCCTCCATGTGAGAGCCGCAGCATAATAGCGCACATTAACATGGTGTATCGGACGGAGAGCCGCAGGCTCGATGGTGTATATATCCCCGTCCGGAGCGACAGCGGAGGGCGGGGGAGCCACTCCCCTCGGATTGAGCCCGGGGACCGGGCGAGAGTGTAAACAATTAACAACATACCAATGAGCAAAACATTAAATCTAATCCATGTAGTATTCGGAACGCATTGCCGCCACTCCACACTTAACCCTGAAAACAAAGAACAATTGCACAAAATGATATGCGATTTTCTCAACAAGACGGGTTGCCGCCTGATACGTATTAACTCGATGCCCGACCACGTCCATATCCTCATGAACCTGTCACCGGCAATATCGCTTTCCGAAGTCATCGGCAAGCTCAAGGCCAACATGAGCCTATGGATAAAACGTTCCGGATTGTTTCCTCTGTTTGAAGGCTGGTGCGAGGGATACTTTGCATGTTCCGTATCTCCGCAAAACAGCGAATCCGTCATCAGCTATATCATAAATCAGGAGCACCACCATACCTCCAGATCATACCATGACGAAATGAACGGACTATACCTCAAAGCAGGCCTCCAGTGGCATGATAATGAGCTAAATAACTGACATATCTACACTCTCGCCCGCTCCACGGGCTCTCCTGCCGGCTCCCTCGCACCCCGCCCTCCGCTATCGCTACGGACGGGGATATGTACACCATCGAGCCTACGGCTCTACTGAATGCTATCCACGCGGTACAGGGTGAAAGTGTGCATATCCCCCCTATCCTCCGGTAACATGCCTCGGTATTCCACCGCACCCCTACCCGCAGACTTAGATGATATGCACACCCTCCCCGATGCCACGCGGAGAACTGCAGGCTCGATGATGAGACTCCATCACGTCCGAGCAACTTGAGGAGAGCTGCAGAATTTTGCATACCGGAGAGCGTCATGCTGAGAGCCGCAGGCTCGATGGTGTACATATCCCCGTCCGGAGCGACAGCGGAGGGCGGGGGGACCACTCCCCTCGGATTGAGCCCGGGGACCTGGCGGGGGTGTACTTCACTCCCTCTCTTCGGGGAGCTTGCCTTGGCGGGCGTCGCGGCGTTTGCGCCAGTCGTTGCGCATCTTCATCGCGAAGATTATGGCCGAGCACAGGCCTGTCACCACGTTGGTGATGAGCAGCGGCCAGTTGCCGAGCAATATGCCTTGTATCACGAAAAACAGACTGCCGAAACCCATCAGCAGGAACGTCGGCACGGCAATGCCCTCGGTATCGTTAGTGCGTATCGTATAAATAGCCTGCGGCAGATAGCCGAATATCATGCAGACACACGCTGCATACCCAACAATAGTAGTTATCATGGTCATGTAAATTAGAGTGAAAAATTCAAAAATAGCCAATATTATCCGAAAATCCAAATATATTATTTACAACAATTCCGGCCATGGTTTTGTGCACACGCATTTCACCCAATTTTTAGATTGATACGATATGGCAACGTTCATTCATATTTTATCAGCAAAATTTGCCATATAGTTTAAAAAAGTTTCCAAAGAGGAATATTTATTCAAATAAACGTATTTTGTACCATTTTTGCAGTAAAAATTTAACAAAAAAACTGCAATCTATCTTACTGATTTTTAAAAGTTTTTTATACCTTTGCATTACACGTCCATACAGTGCAGACGCTGCGATGCATTTCCATCGCTTTATACATATCATATCCTAACCGACTAATTTACAAATTATCTAAATATTAACCAAAAATCTTATTTTTATGAAGAAATTTTTACTCTCATTAGCCACAGTGCTATGCGCCGGCGCTTTCGCCTCGGCAGAAGACATCCTTTGGTCTGAAGATTTCTCTACCTACACTGCAAATGCAGTGCCAACCGGCGGCACTTACGATTATAAATGTGTCGGCAACGGTACAAAAATCTATAATGAAAAATTGGCTGGCGGTACAGCTCCTGAATTACTTGTCGGAAAGAGTGGCGGTTCATTCACTGCAACAATTCCCATGGATGGCAAGTCCGGAGCCATGACTCTCTCTTACCAAGCTAACTACGACCGTCTTACAGTCACTGTAACAGGTGCCACTCTCGGAGAAAAATCAGTATCCGGCAATGCTTATACTTACCCTGTGACAGTTACTTCCGGCACACAAAACATCACCATCGAATTCAAGAATTCCACCAAATCAAATGCACGCCTTGACAACATCAAACTTTTCCAAGGCACTGCAAAGTCTCCTGCCGGCCTTTCTTGGGGAACAGCATCTCGCATTGTAACTATCGGGGACGAAAACAATAATTTTCCTACCCTTACCAATCCCAACAACCTGAGTGTTACTTATAGCAGTGACAACACAGAGGTTGCTACTATTGATGCAGAAGGCGTAATCACACTTGTTTCCGCAGGCGAGGCAAACATAACCGCGACATTTGCTGGCAACGACAAATTTGAAGCCGGAGAAGTGACTTATAAACTTACTGTCAAAGCTGGCTCTACTGTTGATATCTCGAATACTTATGAAACCGCTTACACGGTAGCAAAAGCATACGAACTTATTGAAGCAGGCGAAGGCCTTGACAAAGCTGTTTATGTAAAAGGTTATATAACCAATATTCAGGAAATTTCAACAGCGTTTGGCAACGCCACTTACTCTATCAACGATAATACGACATACGATGCGGCAACTGCACTTGTCATTTACCGTGGCTTCTATGGTAATGATGGCGGTACTAATATTAATTTTACTACCGGTGATGAAATAGCTGTAGATGACGTTGTTGTAGTTTATGGGAAATTAAAAAATTATAACGGTTCCAAACAAATGTCATCAGGCAACTATATCGTTACCCTTAACGGTGGCACAACTGGTGTTGAAGGTATCGAAATCGACGAGAATGCTCCCGTTGAATACTACAACCTCCAGGGCGTACGCGTAGAGAACCCCGCAAACGGTCTTTACATCATGCGTCAGGGCGACAAGGTCGTAAAAGTAATCAAATAATATAGGCCGGCTCAGTCCGACACGACAACCCATAAAACGGGGTGGCACCTCACGACAGGCGCCACCCCGTTTTGCGTTGAAGGCAATGGGGCGGGGGCGTCTCGCCCCCGTGGTAATTTCCTGTGATTTTTTACGCGGAGAGAGGATACCACGGGGACGAGACGCTCCCGCTCCATATATCATGCGTTAAATATTGTTAAGCACACATTTCATATATTTTTATACAATCACGCCATAACACATTGAAACCGCCCGAGATACCGCTGCTGATGCCGAATGTGCGACTGCCCGAGGCCGCAATCCGCCCCGAAAAAATGTATAAAATCATTTTGTCAATTCAAAAATTATTACTTCCTTTGCATGTGTGTTTTTCATAGTATTAGATTAAGATAAAGGTTTAAAGGAAAAGAGTCGTTGTGAAACGACTCTTTTTTATTGTATTTATACCCCTAAGCAAAGATAAAAAATAACACAACGAGGGCGAGACGCCCTCGCTTCTTACACCATATACTTGCCGAGGAACGGTATACGGCGCAGCAGCCACGACACAGCGATGCCGCCGCCCAATCCCACGGCGAATGATACCGGCATCGACGATTCCGGGGCATATCTCCGAAGCAGGATTCCGCAAAGCAGCCAGTGGGAAAGATATATGCCATAGGAATACCGCGCGATGAAATTGACGACCTTGTCGGCCACACTTCCGAGCGTCTTCACCCTCACAAGCAGCGAGAAATAGAGTATGGCCGTCACTACCGTAGGAAACGACACCCCGGAAAACCTTATGCATATTCTTTGGAAATCGAAGCTGAACGGTATCTGCGACAACAGATACGGCACCACGATGCCTGCGAGAATCATCAGCGAGTAGAGTATTATGAGCTTGCGCGTCCTGACACGGCGGCGCGCCCTCGACGCTTCGGCATCGTCACCGGCCGACGGGAGCACGTACGACGGAAGTAGCGGCTGCCGGTAGCGGTAGCGCGTGAGGTAGTATCCCGCGATGGCATACGGCACCGCATTGAAGAAAAGGACAAAAGGCGTGGACATAGGGTCAATACCGCTGAGCGGTTCGACAAACGGTATAAGCCCGCTTATCAGCCACAATATGAGCACGTAGTGAAAATGGCGCCGCGAAGCGGTAGCTATCCACGGCGACAGCAACGGCATGACGAGATAAAGCGCCATGATGGCCGGGACAAACCATTTCTGCAAAAAATTGCCGCTGAGCCAGTACCAGCGTATCTGCATCGCAAGCGTATATTCATTAATCATGCCGAGCCAGTAGTAGCACAGCGCATATATTATCACCCAGAAAGCAAACGGTACCATTACCCTCACAACCCTGTGCCTGATAAAGTCGGAGTACGAACCCGTGACCGGGAAAAGCAGCGCGCCCGACACCATGAAAAACAGCACGGCGTCGGGGTTGATGAGCAGCCTCATGAAATAATTGGTGTGGGGGTCGAGATCGCGGGCAAGCGTATGGTCGAGCACCACCATGACGATAGCCACGGCGCGAATAAGATTGAGCGAGAAAAGCTGCTTATGGGTGCCCCGGTCGTTGCGGGCTATTGATTTCATAATTTATGAGATTACAGTTTAATATTGTATTCCTCTAATCATAGTTTGCGAGCGACGCGCGCAGCGATGTCGTCACAATGGCACGAAGTTCGGCGGGACGCACTACGGTGACCGACGGACCGTACGACAGCAGTTCCTGCACGAAGTCTTCCGAAATCTTGATGCGGTAGGAGAAGAGCGAGTAGCCGTCAGACACGGTCTCCTGCTGCGACCGGTGAAGCGGCAGCGCGCGGAAATACTTTGCCTGACGGGCGTCGACGCGCAGTATCACCTCCTTTACCTCACCCTGGTTGAACACTATGCCGTAGCTGTCGCGGAAATAGGCCGACGCGTCGAAATAGCCGGGTATGGTGTAGCTGTCGTCGGTGACACGCATCGACACTATGCGGTCGAGCGCGTAGGTCTTGATCTTATCCTCGGCGGTATTCAGCCCGGTGACATACCACCGCTGGCGGAATATCTTGAGGAAATAGGGGTGTAGCACGATGTCGCGGTGGGGCGTGCGGCGCGTGTAGGGCTGATAGTCCATCACCACCGTACGGTGCTCCCTGAGGGCGCTGACCATCGGCGGAAGATACTCGCGCGCCGACGGCACCTCCTCGAGGAATATCTTGTCGGCCACGTCGCGCGAGTCGCTCAGCAGGTTGGTCATCGCCGCCGAGTTGAGCAGCCAGTCGGTGATGCCCTCGGCGGCGGGACTGTCGTCACCGATGGAGTAGGTGTTGTCGGCGGGATTGAACGTGATGGTGATGTTGAAAAGCTCCTCGATGGCGGCGCGGTAGTTGTAGAACGTGCGGCGCGGCAACGGCGAGCCGTCGGAATATATCGACCGTTTCCATGCCTCGTCGAGCTGCCGGCGCGTTATCGTGCCGTAGCGGCGTATCGTGTCGACGAGCCATATATAGCGTGACAGCAGGTTGCGGGCCATCAGAGTACAGTGAAACTCGGCACGAGTGCCTCGACCTTGATCGGTTTCTTCACCGACGGGAATTTAAGCGTCACCGGCTTGTCGGAGAATATGACGGCCACTTTGTTGTCTGACTCGGGGTCGCGTTTGGTCACTACGAGTATGTCGGCGCCGTTGTGGCCGCGCATCGTGGTGAACGAAGCCTCGCCGCGCCACATCGCCGGATTGTCGGCGCGGAATTTCATCGCCTCGGCCACGAAGTCGCGGAGGTCGGCTTCCTGCGCGTTGCGGGGCGAGAGATGGCCTGTGGTACGCGCTATGTTGTCGGGCTGCGCGCCCTTCGACTCGAGCGAACGGTCGGCGAACTCGTCACCGTAATATAATGTAATCGGGCCGGAGTAGGCGGCAAGGATGCCGTGGCGCAGTTTCAGCTTGTCGTAATACTGCGGGTCGGCGGGGTCGAAATGGTCGGCCAGACGGTAGCCGTCGTGGTTGGAGAGATAGAGGTTGGGCATCACGCTGTCGTTGAGATAGCCGCGGGCGGTAGGAGGCGCGAGAGTGGTGATGATGTCGGTCCAGCCGTTTTCAAGCCCGGCGGTTTTCACGTCCTGCATCGGACCCGATATGCGCTCCTTGCCGTCGAAGTCGAAGGCGCTCAGCAGGCCGCCGTCGCGGTATACGCCGCGGTTTATCACGTCGGCGTCGCCCCAGTCCTCGCCTACCATATAGCCCAAAGTGCCCCATTTCTCGCCGCGAGCTTTGCGTGCAGCGGTAAGGTCCTCCACGGCGCCGCGTATCTCAAGCCAGTAGTTGTGGCCCCCCTGAGTGGCCTGGTATGCCTGGTCCAGACGCCAGCCGTCCACGCCGTAGCGGTCAATGTAATATGTGGCAACCTCCTTGATATAGTCGAGCGAGCCGGGATATGCGATATTGCCCGTGCCCCCCTGCTCGCCGCGGTCGGAATATACCTGCACCGTTTCGAGCGTATAGCCCGAAGGCGACGGGGTGGTGACACCGCCGTGGTGGCCGAACACGCCGTCAAGTATCACGTACATGCCCAGGCTGTGAGCCTTGTCGACAAGTTCCTTGAAGTCGGCCTCGGTGCCGAAATGGGGGTCGATTTTGAAGTAATCGTTGGTAAAATAGCCGGTGGCCTGGAGTTTTTCGCCGCCGGAAGCCGTAGAACTGTCAAATATCGGCGTCATCCAGATGGCATTTGCCCCGAGCGATCTGATTGAGTCGAGCGAATTGATGATGCCGCGCAGATTGCCGTTCTTGCGGGCGTCGTCGGGACCCCACATGGCGTTGTAGCCCGGTGCGCCGTCGGGATCGTGCTGGTACGACGCCACCATTACCTGATAGATTGTTAATGCACGCGGGTCGGGATTCTGCGCGATGGCCTTCCCGAAAATAAATGCGAAAAGTGTAAGAATGATACTCTTGGTTTTCATATTGTTGATTTATAGATTAATCTCCACAAATATAATAATTATTCCCAAATAATGCACCCATCCCGCCCAATTTAGCTAAATTAGCGCGAAAGCTACGCTACTATAATAGCTAAAATAGCTATCATAGCTATCATAGCTATCATAGCGCCCTCCGGTGTAGGGCTGCTCCCCGGAGCAGCCGCCCACACCCCGCCGCGCCACCCATCATGCCACCAATTCCATTTTTCTCATATCATTTTGCAAAAATAATTTGCATAATCCAAGCATTATGCTTATCTTTGCAACAATTCAATTTACATTTTGCAATCAAATCTTAAAAACATCAAATATGGCTGTCATCATCCCTAAGAAGTACAAGCTCAAATTGCTTCCCGAAACTACGGAAATCGCAATCAAGGACATCAAGATGTTCTTCCAGGACAAACTGTCGGAAGCGCTCAACCTGCGCCGTGTCACCGCACCCCTTTTCGTCCTTTCGGGCACCGGACTCAACGACGACCTCAACGGCGTAGAAAAACCGGTGGGCTTCGACGTCAAGGCTATCGGAGGCCGTCATGCCGAAGTGGTTCACTCTCTCGCCAAATGGAAACGCGCCAAGCTCGCCGACTATGACATAGCCCCGGGCTTCGGACTCTACACCGACATGAACGCCATCCGCGCCGACGAGGACCTCGACAACCTCCATTCGCTCTACGTCGACCAGTGGGACTGGGAACGCACCATCGAAGCGTCCGACCGCAACCTCGGTTTCCTCAAGGACATCGTCAGGAAAATCTATCAGGCCCTGCTCGACACCGAGGAGATGATCTACAAGCGCTTTCCCCACATCACCCCCACGCTTCCCAAGGAGATAACATTCGTCCACGCCGCCGACCTGCAGAAGCAGTATCCCGACCTCACCCCCAAGCAGCGTGAATACGAAGTAACCAAGAAATACGGCGCAGTATTTATAATAGGTATCGGCGACACCCTCGCCGACGGGAAACCCCACGACGGCCGTGCCCCCGACTACGACGACTGGTCGACCGACAACGGCGAAGGCTCCACCGGCCTCAACGGCGACATCGTGGTATGGAACACCGTGCTCGAATGCCCGTTTGAAATCTCGTCGATGGGTATCCGCGTCGACGCCAAGGCTCTCCGCTGCCAGCTCGACAAAGCCGGCTGCCCCGAACGTGCCGAGCTCAAATTCCACAAAGCGCTCCTCGACGGCAAGCTTCCCCTCTCCATCGGCGGAGGCATAGGCCAGAGCCGCCTGTGCATGTTCATCCTCCAGAAAGCCCACATAGGTGAAGTCCAGGCCTCAATCTGGCCCGACGACCAGGTGGAAGAGCTCGCCGCCGCCGGCATCCGCCTCATCTGACCCGCCAACAAAACGGGTCAGACCCGTCCGACATGTCCGACCGGTCTGACCCATTAAAAATTCAACCTTCAACATTCAAAATTCAGAACCACCCTCTCCACCCGGCTCCCCGCAGCCATCTCACCGGAGATTTCCACCTCGACCACCGAGTCGCGCATCGCGCACGCCCCTATAAGCAGCGGACTGTTGACCACCCCGCGGAACTCTATCGCACTTTCCGACCGCGCTTCATCCGCAATAGTGCGCGACACCACGCGCATCGCCCCGTTGATATTGCGCGAACGCAACTCGGCTCCCGCCCTGTACACCCTCATGCCGGCCCGATACCATTCGAGAGCCGGCATGTCGCATCTCAGCCGGTAGGCGAACTCCACCATCTCCGACGTTCCCGCGGCCGTGTCCCTGATGCCGAGGTCACTGTCGACGAGCAGTCCGCGCCCACTGTCATGAAATCCCGTCGCACTCAGTCCACCGGCCTCGCGCCAGCCGCCGTCAAGGCTGTTCTTTATGCGTATGCGCCCGTCGGCGCCGGCGAGCCATAACTCCTTGTCGCGCCTGTCCCAACCGGCCGCGATGTCGGCAATCCCCGTCTCGAGCGTAGTGATATTGCCGCGGCTCAGCCCTATCAGGTCGCCCGACGCAATGCATACGGCGGGATATTTGTCATCGTCGGTTTCTGCAACAGCCCCGCGGTTCGTCACGCACCGGCGGTCGAGGCGGTCGCACCGCAGCGAGGATATTCCCGCGCCGATACTGAGCAGGAATATACCGTCATCGGTCATCGCATATATGCGGCGGTGGCCGAACTCCCACGCGCTCCCGCGGCGGTCGACCGCCAGCATCGCCGTCACATTGCCGCAACCTGCCTCCGCTACCGCGACACCGTCGGCGGGATTGCCTCGCCCTGCCACGATAAGCGCCGACGGCATCGTCTCGTTCTCCACACCGTCGGACACGTAGCCGAACGCCTCGTCGGTAGCCGCAAGTTCTATGCCGCGGCAGTCGGGACTGAAATAATATGCCGCGCGGCGGCTCTCGTCGGGCGACAGCGGAAACTCCCCCTTGTACACCGCGCCGTCCCGCTCGAGCAGTATCGTCATCTTCACCGCGTCGGGGCGCGGACTGCACAGCGCCGGCGAGAACCGCAGCGGCGCACTGTGCGTGCCCCACGACGTGGTCACACGCTTCACCCCCGACGCCATCTCCGTCACCACAACGCAACGCCACTGATGCGTCTCCGTCTCAGGCGTGACCTCCGATACAAGCTCTTCCGCGCGGTAACCCCTGAACCCCTTGGCCGTAATGCCGCCCCACACGGCATTGTCGCCCGCCACGCACCCGCTTTCCGCCGTAAACCGGTTAGGCACCATGCACAGCGCCACCCTCCGGTCCGTGGCATCGGCTTTCCGCGCCAGCACCGCCGCCACGGCCGCATTCTCACCATCCACACCCTGCACGCCGCGCCGCATCACCCTCACCTCGATGTCAAGCGCCGACCCGCTGTCGAAGGGATTGTGCACCACGGCGGCCTCGCGAAACGCCGCGTCGCCTTTCATGGCCAGTCCGCGGAGCCGTTGCGCCATATATCCGCGGGCAGGCACCATGGTCACAGATGCGCCGGGCACGAAGCAGCGGAGCGCCACGCCGTTCGTGCCCGACCGTTCAAGGGCGTTCGCCGCCGTCACACCGCCGTCAGCCGGATGCACCGGCAACGATGTCTCCACCACCAGTCGTTTCACCCTCCCGGGCTCGATATCGCTCTCCGACACCTGACGCAGACGCAGCTTGTACACATCGGCGCTCACCCTCAGGCGTCCTCGTTGCCGGCGGTCGTCGCTAAGCATGCATCGCAGTTCGTCGACGCCCTGCACCCCCGACGGCGCTCCTACGGCCACCACCGGCGAACGGTACAGCACCTCACCCCCGCTCCCCTCCAGGCGATAGCGTGCAAGTACCGGCTGCAGCTCCATTCCGCCGCGCGTGGTCTTGTCGGCAAGCTCGGCGTAGCAGCGCAGCAGGTCCTTGCTCAGCCGGTCGGCGTCGGCGTCGCACAGCGTTGTGGAGTGCGTGTCGTATGTTCCCGTCAGCTCACGCTCCTCGGCGTCGGCACTCAGGCGCATCACGTCGGCCGCCTCGAAACGCAGCACCGGGTATCCCGCCTCGCGGCGCACGCTCCATCGCCCGTCGGCGCCCTGCACGAGCATATACCTGTCGTCATCGGTCATCACGACCACGCTTTTTGTGCTTACCGCGACGGCACACCTGACCGTTCCGGTCACTCCCCCGATGTCATACCCCGCCTTGTCGCTGTCGAGATACACCGTCCTGAGCCTGTTTCCCTCCCTGACAATGCATATACGCCCCTCCGTGCCGCCGTGCAGCGTGAGCAGCGGCAGCGTCGTGAGTTTCGCATTTCTGGCCGGACGTCCCGCCGCCACAAGATATTTTCCGCGGCGGTTACGGCGCAGATTGCTGCATCTGAGCGCTGTAACCCACGTATCACTCACCTCGCCCTCAATCGGAAGCGGCCATACTGTCATCCCTTTGCTGTTATCTTTCATCTCCTTGTTGTTATATTTCATAATCTCCGGTAATTTCATTTTCCGCAAAATTACCCGTACCGACGCCTAAAAATGCGTCAAAATCATACACTTCACTGAAATTTTTTATACCTTTGCGGATAGTCTAAAAAATAATATCCATTATATCCTGAATATGAAAAATTTCAAACGCACCCTCATCACCACCGCTCTCCCCTACGCCAACGGTCCCGTCCACATCGGCCACCTCGCGGGGGTCTACGTCCCCGCCGACATCTACGCCCGCTACCTGCGTCTCAAAGGTCAGGAAGTCATCATGATAGGCGGCAGCGACGAGCACGGTGTGCCTATCACCATCAAGGCCAAGGCCGAAGGCGTGACACCTCAGGATATCGTCGACCGTTACCATAAAATCATCAAGGACTCGTTCGCCGAACTCGGCATATCCTTCGACATATATTCACGCACCACTTCCGACATTCACTCCCGTACGGCCTCGGAATTCTTCCGCCGCCTCTATGAGAACGGGCAGTTTGTCGAGAAGACATCGATGCAGCTCTTCGACGAGAAGGCCAACCAGTTCCTCGCCGACCGCTACGTCACCGGCGAATGCCCCCACTGCCACGCCCAGGGCGCCTATGGCGACCAGTGCGAGAAGTGCGGCACATCGCTCAACGCCACCGACCTCATCAACCCCAAAAGCGCCATCACAGGCAATACCCCCGTGCTCCGCGAGACCAAGCACTGGTACCTTCCCCTCGACCGCTGGCAGTCGGCCCTCGAAAAATGGATTCTCGACGGCCACAAGGAGTGGAAGACCAACGTCTACGGCCAGTGCAAGTCATGGCTCGACCTCGGCCTCCAGCCCCGTGCCGTCAGCCGCGACCTCGACTGGGGCGTACCCGTGCCCGTCGAAGGTGCCGACGGCAAGGTGCTCTACGTATGGTTCGACGCCCCCATAGGCTACATTTCCAACACCATAGAGCTCCTCCCCGACTCTTGGGAAAAATGGTGGAAGGATTCCGACACCCGCATCATCAACTTCATCGGCAAGGACAACATCGTGTTCCACTGCATCGTGTTCCCCGCCATGATGATGGCCTACGGCGACAACTTCCAGCTTCCCGACAACGTGCCCGCCAACGAGTTCCTCAACCTCGAGGGCGACAAAATATCCACATCGCGCAACTGGGCCATCTGGCTCCACGAATACCTCCGCGACTTCCCCGGCAAGCAGGACGTGCTCCGCTACGTCCTCACCGCCAACGCTCCCGAGACCAAGGACAACGACTTCACCTGGCGCGACTTCCAGGCCCGCAACAACTCCGAGCTCGTAGCCATCCTCGGCAACTTCGTCAACCGCGCGATGGTGCTCACTTTCAAATACTTCGACGGCATTGTTCCGCAGCCCGGCGAACTCGCCGACGTCGACCGCGCGGCCATAGCTGAAATCCGCCAGTCGGTAGAGGCTCTTACCGCCGCCCTCGACACCTTCCACTTCCGCGAAGCGCTCAAGGAGGCCATGAACATCGCCCGTATCGGCAACCGCTACCTCCAGGAGACCGAACCCTGGAAAGTGGCCAAGACCGACCCCCAACGCGTCAAGACCATACTCAACGTAGCCATTCAGATCTGCGCCAACATAGCCATCGCTTTCGAGCCGTTCCTCCCGTTCATGAGCGAGAAACTTCTCCGAATGCTCAACGGCGACAAGATTTCATGGGACATGCTCGGCTGCTTCGACCTCGTACCCGCCGGCGCGCAGCTTCAGCAGCCCGAACTCCTCTTCGAGAAAATCGAGGACGACGTCATTCAGGCACAGCTCGACCGCCTCGCAGCCATCAAGGAGCAGAACAAGCTCAAGGCATGGCAGCCCGAACCCCAGGCCGCGCCCGTCGACTTCGACACCTTCCTCAAGCTCGACATACGCGTAGGCAAAGTGCTCGAATGTCAGGCCGTACCCAAAGCCGACAAGCTCCTACGCTTCCTCATCGACGACGGCATGGGCACCCGTACCATCGTCTCAGGCATAGCCAAATACTACAAGCCCGAGGACCTCGTAGGCAAGCAGGTATGCTTCATAGCCAACTTCCCCCCGCGCAAACTCAAAGGCGTCGAATCACAGGGCATGATACTCTCAGCCGAGAATCCCGACGGCACCCTGACAGTAATCTCGGCCGCCGACACCCTCGCCCCCGGCTCTAAAATCTGCTGACCCAAGGTAGTAGACGCGGTTTTTAACCGCGTATCCGACCCCTCCGACCTGTCTGACCTGTCTGACCTGTCCTACCCTCCCTGATTATCTCGTTAAATCAAGATCAATCCCGATTAATCCCGATTAATCTTTCAAAATCCAAAATTCAAAATTGCTCATGAAGCCACGCATTTTAATCCTCTACACAGGCGGCACTATCGGCATGATTGAAGACGCCGCGACAAAATCGTTGCGCCCGTTCGATTTCAATCATCTCATCGACAACGTACCGAAGATTAAGATGCTCGACTACTTCATTGAGCATATACAGTTCGACCCGCCCATCGACTCGTCCGACATGAAGCCCTCCAACTGGGCCGACATTGCCTCGCAGATCGAGAAGCATTACAACGAGTTCGACGGCTTCGTCGTGCTCCACGGCACCGACACGATGGCCTACACCGCGTCGGCTCTCTCCTTCATGCTCCGCAACCTCGACAAACCGGTCATCATCACCGGCTCGCAGCTCCCCATTGGCGAGGTGCGCACCGACGGCGAGGAAAACCTCATCACCGCCCTGCAGATTGCCGCCGCCATCGACCCCGTCGACAACGGCCCCATGATACGCGAAGTCGCCATCCTGTTCGAGAACTACCTCTGGCGAGGCAACCGTGCCACCAAAAAGAGCGCCGACAACTTCAACGCCTTCAAGAGCTACAACTATCCGCCTCTCGCCCAGATTGGCCTCGGCATAAACTACAACCACGACGTGCTCCGTCGACCCGCCGAACGCCGTCCCCTCGAGGTGCACACCGCCATGGACACATCCGTGATGTTCATCGACCTCTTCCCCGGCATCTCCGACTCCTCGCTGCGCCATCAGCTCGCCACCCCCGGCATCAAGGCAATCGTGCTCCGCACCTACGGCGCCGGCAACGCCCCGACGACACAATGGTTCTACGACGCCATACGCGCGGCCGTCGACCGCGGCAAAATCATTGTCAACGTCACCCAATGCGTGGCCGGAGGTGTCCACATCAAACGTTACTATTCCGGCAACCGACTCCTCGCCGCAGGCGCCATATCCGGCTACGACATAACCTCCGAAGCCGCCATAACCAAACTGATGCACCTCCTCGCCAAATCCTACGACCCCAAAATCGTATCCAAAGAAATGGCAACCCCCATCTGCGGCGAAATGACCCCCCAATAGCGCTCTCATAATTAGCAATGAGCAATTAGCAATGAGTAATTGGTAATGAAAATAAAAGCCGCCGACCTCGCGTAGCAATAATTATGAATTGTGTTATCGCTTTAGCGCTTGCGTAGCAAGAATTGTGAATTATGAATTGAACCTAAACGCTCCCCGCGCGTTAAAAATCACAAAGGACCCCCAAAGTCGTTAGTGTCCTTAAAGACCCTAATGACCTTAAAGACCTTACCACCCCGTCCGACCCCATAAATTTCAACTATTAAAACCCCGACAATCATGAAACAAAGCGGATTTACAATAATCAACCTCATCATTCTCGGCATAGGCATACTCTTCATCGCCGCCTGCCGCCGTCCCGACTTCCTCCATGCCCTGGTATTCTTCACCGGCATCGCTTTCATCATTCCGGGCGTCATCAACATATTCTCACTCCTCCTCTCCGAGGGTAAAAAAGGAAAATACGACGAAAAAGACCGCCGCGACCGTCCCACGCAGTCGGTTTGGGCACGTTTTGCCGGATGGACCGTCTCAATCGCCGCCGTAGTGCTCGGCGCGATGATGTGCTTCACTCCCGAAACCTTCCGCACGCCGCTCATCTACATCTTCGCAATTTTCATATTCATCGGAGGCATCTACCATCTTTACATGATGGCACGCGGCCTGCGTCCCGTCGCATTCGACCTGTGGACCTACATCTTTCCCGCAGCCCTCATAGCTATCGCCTGTGTCCTCTTCTTCCTCCCCTCACTCCGTCATTCCGACAGCCAGACCACCGTCGTACTCCTTACAGGCATCTCGATGATAATCTTCGCGGTAACCTCATTCTTCGAGAGCGTCGGCATCCGCGCCTACAACAAACGCACCGCCGCACTCCCCTCCACCCGCACCACCACCGACACCCATTCCGGCACCCCGACCGACCATACCCTCCCCAACCAATAGAATAATCCCGCCCCTCTCCCATCTCCACCATCCAAAACAAAAAAAGCCAAGTGATGACGCGTAAGCGGAATAATCACCCACACCCATGAGCAATGAGTAATTAGCAATTAGCAATGAGCAATTTTTATAATTGCCAATTACTAATTCCTCATTCCTCATTGCTAATTACTAATTGCTAATTACTAATTGACCATAACTCAACGGCCCGGGAAGTTTCCCGGGCCGTTGAGTTATGGTCAAAAAAAAATGGGCAAGCTATCTACATCGCGCCGCTACAACCACCCTACCGTTGCTTCGATCAAGACCTGGCGGAGTTCAGGGGGAGCATGCCGTATAGGACTTACCCGACACAAAATTACAACCTTTTTTCCATTCCACCAACTTTCTCCCCATATATTTCTCAAAAAAGCACAAAAATTCACCACCGCCCGAAGACAACAAGCCAAATACAGGGGCGGGGGCGTCTCGCCCCCGTAGCGCACGCCATCAATCAGTCCCCGTCAAGCAATCCCCCAAGACTCCGTCCCGCCAGCGTCGCAGCTACCACAGCCGGATAATAGCGGCGTTCAAGCGAATGGATTTTTGCCTCGACATCTGCGGGAGTATCCTCTGGCGACACCTCCGTCGTAGCACGGAACAATACCTTTCCTCCGTCACATTCCTCGTTGACAAGATGTATGGTGATGCCGCTCTCGCGCTCGCCCGCAGCCACGACAGCCTCGTGAACATGGCGTCCGTACATACCTTTACCGCCATATTTAGGCAGAAGCGACGGGTGGATATTGATGATACGATCCGGATAACGGGCTATCAGGAACGTCGGTATCATCAACAGAAAACCGGCAAGCACAACAGCATCTACGCCATAGCGGTCCATTACCCCGAGCAGCTCCTCCCGGTTGCCGATTGCCGCCTTGAGCATAACCACGGCAGGCACCCCGAGAGCCTCGGCACGCTTGAGCACAAAAGCATCAGGCCTGTTGCACACTACAACCGCCACCTCCCACCCGAGATTGCGGGAATTAAAATACCGTATTATATTTTCCGCATTCGAGCCGTTGCCCGATGCAAATATGGCTATACGCTTCATAAGTAATTGCTTAAAGTCATCTGATAGTGCAAAGTTAAATAAATCCGGATAAATTTTTCGCCGACGACTTGACATAAATATATTTTTTACCTAAATTCGTTGCAAAAAACAGAAAGATACCATGAGCGACAATCAAGTTGAAAAGAATATACCCTGTGCCAACCATCTGGTAATCACCGTCGGACGTCAGTTCGGAAGCGGCGGACGCGAACTCGGACGCAAGATAGCCGACCTGCTCGGCATAAAATACTACGACAAGGAACTGCTCAGCCATGCCGCCTCCGATGCCGGCCTGTCGCAGGAATTCGTGGAAAACAACGACGAACGCTTCCCGCGATTCATCAGCTCAGCAATCTCATTCTCAATGGGTTTCAACAGCATGTCATGGTATCAGAACCCCACCTCCATCTCCGGCGACTCCATCTACGAGACACAGTCGGAGGTAATCCGCCAGCTCGCCGCTGCCGGGCCGTGTGTCATCGTCGGACGTTCGGCCGACTACGTGCTTCGCGACAATCCGTTCACCGTCAACATCTTCGTCCATGCCCCCGCCGAATGCTGCAACGACCGCATCATGGCACGCAGCGACATTTCATCACGCGCCAAGGCCGACAAGCTCCGCCGGCAAACCAACAAACTGCGCGCTGCTTATTATAACTTCTACACCGACAAGCATTGGGGCGACGCCGCTTCCTACGACCTGTGTTTCGACACGTCACTCCTCCCCGCTGAAGCAATCGCTGAAATAGTGGCCCAATACGTGCGCCGCCGCTTCCCCCAGCTCGCAATCTAAATAGCGTATCGCAATACAGCAGCATCGCATACGCATACAAAACCCTCACACGTAGGGACGCTCGGTCTGTGCAATGCGGTTCAAATAGCGGAGGGCTGAAAGCCCGTTGGTGTCACTATCCCCGTCCGACGCGTAGCGGAGGGCGGGGCGAATGGAATACAATGTGCAAGCCCACGGAGAGGGCGAGTGTGTGATGCTCCACGATACATTTATCGCCATAAGCATAATTAACATTCGATTACATAACATTGCCATATTGCATATATAATTAACCTATATTCACTATATATGCTATTATTTATATACTATTAACTATTATATAGATATTTTTTACCTTAAAAAATTTTACTTTTAAAAAACTATACGTACTTTTACACGCATTTTTCACGTTCAGACAAATTTGCAACATAATTATTTATAGAAAAATATTTAACTAATCATTTAATAACAAGATGAGTAATGTAAAGAAAGCCGAAGGCAAACTCGGCGTTATGGTTGTCGGCCTCGGTGCCGTTAGTTCAACTTTCATGACAGGCGTACTTATGGCCCGCAAAGGTCTTGCAAAGCCCGTCGGCTCAATGACACAATATGACAAAATGCGTGTCGGTGAAGGTGCCGACAAAAAATATCTCAAATACGGCGACATCGTATCTATCGCAAAACTTGACGACATCGTATTCGGCGCATGGGACGTTTATCCCGAAAATGCCTACGAATCGGCCATCAAGTGTGAGGTTCTTAAAGAAAAAGACATCAACCCCGTAAAGGACGAACTCGAGAAAATCGTCCCCATGAAAGCCGCTTTCGACCACAACTACGCAAAGCGTCTCGACGGCAACAACGTAAAGACCTGCAAGGACCGCTGGGACATGACCGAGCAGATCCGTCAGGACATCCGCGATTTCAAAGCCAAGACCGGCGTTGACCGCGTAGTCGTACTCTGGGCTGCTTCCACTGAAGTCTACGTTCCCGTCAACGAAAAGGTACACTATAAACTCGCCGACCTCGAGGCTGCAATGAAAGCCAACGACTGCGAAAACATCGCACCCTCAATGTGCTACGCCTACGCAGCCCTCACCGAAGGCGCTCCCTTCATCATGGGCGCTCCCAACACCACCGTCGACATCCCCGCAATGTGGGAACTCGCCGAGAAGACCAAGATGCCTATCGCCGGCAAGGACTTCAAGACCGGCCAGACTCTCGTGAAATCAGGTTTCGCCCCCATCATCGGCACCCGCTGCCTCGGCCTCGCAGGATGGTTCTCTACCAATATCCTCGGCAACCGCGACGGTCTCGTGCTCGACGAACCCGCCAACTTCCGCACAAAAGAGGTATCTAAACTCTCTACACTCGAGTCAATCCTCGTGCCCGAAGAGCAACCCGACCTCTACGGCCAGAACTGCGGCGGCTGCGGCAACGACCACAACGGCTACTACCACAAGGTACGCATCAACTACTATCCCCCGCGCAATGACAACAAGGAAGGCTGGGACAACATCGACATCTTCGGCTGGATGGGCTATCCCATGCAGATCAAGATCAACTTCCTCTGCCGCGACTCTATCCTCGCTGCTCCCCTCTGCCTCGACCTCGTGTTGCTGAGCGACCTCGCAGCCCGTGCCGGACGCTACGGCATCCAGCGCTTCCTGAGCTTCTTCCTCAAGAGCCCGATGCACGACTACACCAAGCACGAAGTGCCCGTCAACCACCTCTTCCAGCAGTACGTAATGCTCAAAAACGCTATCCGCGAGATGGGCGGCTACAAAGCTGACGAACCTATCGACTGATCGACAGTACATATCCCATAAACTAAAAAAATCCCGCCCGACGCGGGATTTTTTTAGTTTATAGCATACCATTTAGATTAGATTTCACAGAAATTAATTGCAACACACCGGCGTAGAATGGAGCGGGGGCGTCCCGCCCCCGTGGTAACTTCCGGTGAACATGAATAATACCACGAGGGCGGGACGCCCTCGCCCCACTCTATGCTGATTTCAAACACTCTCTCAATGGCCCGACACAAGCGCGATGACCCTGTGCAGGAACTCCTTGTTGGAATAAGGCTGCAATATGTAATCGCTTGCGCCGGCATTCAGCGCCCGCACCACATTTGCCGTGGACGACACATCGGCAACGACCAGAATAGGTATTTTCATACCGACCGGCGTCTGTTTTATTATCTCTATGGCATGAAACGTTGATGAATGTCCTATAGTCACATCGACAACTATACACTTGACGTCGACATGCTCTATCTCCATGAACTCCTCAAAGGTCTTGCAGACATACACCCCGTAACCGTCACGCTGAAGGTACCGGCTCAGATCGCTGCAGGTCTCATCGTTTTTAAACGACAATATAATATTACCTTTTACCGGAATATTGTCAGGAATGTCTTCTTTAAATAATTTTTGCATTATCTCGGAGGAAATTTGGTTGCCTTTCCTTTGGTAAATGTAGGAAAAATATGCCGGACGCTAAAATTAGTAATTAAATTGTATCAATAATGTGTCGCTATCTTAACCATGCCATTGTTTTGTAATGAATGGGTAATGTAATAGCAACCTTTTGCCATATTTTCCCCACATCATCTTTCCGATGCATGCGAACATGCTGCAAACGGCTTCCGAAGCGACTTTTCATAAGATTTCACCTACCGCCGCGACATGACTGCGACACACTCCGCAGGCAATATGCACACATATATAACACCTTACATCATGTAAAAAAAATGTTTTATATATAAAAAATAGCACAAAAAATTCTACCTTTGTACTAATAATTACTCACAAACTTTAATTTTATTTAAAAACCAATCTTATGAAAAAACCATCACGGCGGCAGATGCTGCATGCGCTATGCATCGGTCTTGCCGCAACCGGCGTCGTAGGTTGCGTGGATCATGACTACGACCTCTCCGAAGACATTGACGTGACAATCCAGCTCGGAGGTGACAATCTGACATTGCCGGGCAGCAGCACCGACCAGTTGTTCCTTTCAAAAATCCTCGATCTGGAGCAGGGCAGCTCAATCAAGGCTGTCGAAAACGACGGAGAATACGGACTTGCCAAAGGCGACTACGTACTCATACAGGACGGCAATTCATCGCCGTCGCGTTTCGAAGTCCCCGAAGTATCCCTCGACCATATCAACGGAAGCACATCGACCACCGTACTGCCCGAATTCTACAATCCCGACGGACAGTCAGTCATATCCAATCCCACCGATATGATACACAACACAATCCGCTTGTCCGATGACAACGTGACACGCGATCTCGTATCACTCGAATCGGCCGACATGGACGTAAAGATGAAACTTAACGTGCGCTACACGTCATCCGATTTCACCGGCACCGCCTACGTGGAAAAAGGCTATACAATAACTTTCGACAAATGCTGGACCGTGGAAGTAGGCGACGAAGCCACCGCGCAATATCTCGAAAGCGTCAACCCCTACACATTGCGCTTCAAGCAGCGCTACGGGATTTCGCCCGACCATGGCCTGTCGGCACGCGTATGCCTCGTCAAGGCCGACCTCACAGGTCTGCCCGCCGGACAAGGTCTCTACGCACCGGGCAAGTTCTTTATCGAGAACCAGGTGGTATCGTCGGGCGACGTTAGCATCGACGTGGCCGACCTCCCCGCCGGAAGCCGCGCCAACATCACCGTAGTTTCCGAAATATCGGTATCTGACGCACGCCTGCTCAAAGTACGCGGTATCGTTGACCCCAAGATAAATATCTCTGAGACAAAATTCGACATCAACGACATACCCGACTTCCTCTGCGACCCCGAAAACCACCTCGACCTCAGCAATCCGCAGGTGACGCTGAGCATCACCAACAACTCGCCGCTCCCCATCACCCTCAACGGACGCCTTACATCCTACAGCAAGGGCAACGAGATAGCCGAAGTAGGCATAGGTGAGTCATACGGCACCGCGCCCGTGATAGCACACGCCAACGGGACCACCGACATCATCATATCACGCGCACCGGTAGCCGGAGCCGCCGACAATATCGTAGTGCCCGAACTCAGCACCCTCCTCAACACCATCCCCGACCTCATCAGCTTCCATGACGCCGTGTCAAAGGCCGTACCGCAGGTATCGGAATACACTCTTGGAAGCACATATACATTCGACTGCGACTACACCGCCGTCATACCCCTTGCATTCGGCGACGCAATGCAGCTGCACTACACCCACATTGACGACAACTGGGACGAAGACCTTGAGAAATACAATTTCAACACCGCTGTAGTCACCGCCGACGTGGTAAATACAATACCTCTCGACATGACACCGGATGCTGTCGCTCTCGACGCTCATGGCAACGATTACACAACGATTGACGTCGACGTCGACGGGACGGTTTCGGCCGGCACAATTGCACAGCCTTCAGTGACACAGCTCAAAATCACACTGAAATCCACCGGCAAAAACATCAGCGGTCTTGACGGAGTGAAACTGCTCTTCTACGCTACGGCCAACGACAGCTTCACAGGCACTAACCTCAACAAAGATCAGGCCGTCAAATTTGAAAACATTAAAATAACCCTCAAGGGAGGCGTCCTCGTCGACCTCAACAACTAAGGAATCATGATTTCATTCAAGAAAATTACTATATGCCTCGCAGTGTGTGCCGCTCTTCCCGCCACCGCACAGGAGGCTCCCCGCTCGGCCTACTTCCTCGACGGCTACTCGTTCCGCCACGAGCTCAACCCCGCATTCTCCGGCGAGCGCAACTACATATCAATCCCCGCACTCGGCAATCTCGACCTGGGAGTATTCTCCAATGTCGGCGTCAACACATTCCTCTACAAGACCGAGCCCGGAAGCCCCTACAAGCTAACTACATTCATGAGCCCGACTGTCGACGCGGCAACGTTCCTTGATAAACTCAAGGACAACAACCGCATCAACGGCAACTTCGATGTCACATTACTCTCGGCCGGATTCAAGGCATTCGGCGGGTTCAACACCATCACCGTGGGCGTCAAGTCTGAAGTAGGCGTAAGCCTCCCCAAAGACCTCTTCACTTTCATGAAAGTAGGCCAGACAGGACCCGACACCCGCTATCAGTTCGGCGACCTCAAGGTTGAGGCATCCGCAGTAGCCGAAATCGCACTGGGACACAGCCGCAAGCTAACCGACAAACTCAACGTCGGCGCCAAACTCAAAGTGCTCCTCGGACTCGGAAGCGCATACGCCGACATCAAGAAGATGGACGTGGCATTCGGCTATGACAAGTGGCAGATTCAGGCCGAAGGCGAACTGAAAATGGCCGCCGGCAAAGGCCTGTACGTCCCCACCAAGCAGGAAAGCGGCAAAGAAATCAAGAATCCGGGCGAAGCCGACCTCATCGAATGGGGCGACATCGACTATGACAAATTCGGCCTTACCGGCTTCGGTCTCGGCATTGACCTCGGCGCCACCTACGACCTCCTCCCCGACCTGCAGCTCTCGGCCGCCATCAATGACCTCGGGTTCATGAGCTGGAGCAACGCCGTGACCGGGCGCACCGGCTCGGGAACATGGACATTCGACGGCTTCAACAACATCGCTGTCGACGACACACAGCCCGGCTACAACGAGAACAAGCTCGACGAGCAGTTCGACCGCCTTTGGGACGACATGCAGGACGTAATCAACATACACCGCGAGGACAACGGTTCCGGAAGCTACACCAAAGCCCTCCGCGCCACACTCCATCTCGGTGCCGAATACAAGATGCCCTTCTACCGCAACCTTACCGGAGGCTTCCTGTTCTCCTCTCACTTCGCAGGATGCTCCTCATGGACCGAAGGCCGCTTCTTCGCCAATGTGAAACCGGTGAAATGGTTCGACGCCACAATCAACTACGGCGCGTCGACCTACGGCTCATCATTCGGCTGGATGCTCAACTTCCACCCCAAAGGATTCAACTTCTTCATCGGAAGCGACCACCAGTTCTTCAGCATCACCCCGCAGATACTCCCCGTGGGCAAAGCCACAGCCAACATCAACATAGGCTTCAACGTGACCTTCGGTTCATAAACGCCCCCCGAAGTCACGACCGACACTACACCAAGCCGCCTGTAATCGCAATCCCGGCAATCCGGACCGCGATTACAGGCGGCTTGCTACAGTGAACAAGAACACATCACCCAACTATGTATGGACGCACGGTCGGTGCAATGCGGTTCAAATAAGGAATATGGTTCGCCAAAGGAGGGCTGAAAGCCCGTTGGTGTCACTATCCCCGTCCGACGCGTAGCGGAGGGCGGGGTGGCGATGGCCTCTAATAAAAGGAGCCCACGGAGAGGGCGACTGTGTAAAATGTATCGTGGAGCATCACACACTCGCCCTCTCCGTGGGCTTGCACATTGTATTCCTTTCGCCCCGCCCTCCGCTACGCGTCGGACGGGGATAGTGACACCAACGGACTTTCAGCCCTCCGCTATTTGAACCGCATTACAAGGTCGGTGCGTCCGCAGAGCGAACATTGATTATCAACGGATTATCGGACGCACAGACCGTGCGTCCATACTTTGTCGACCAAAATTTTGCAGTTCCGCAACATCCTCCATCACTATACAACGAAGCTGCATCAGTCGTTTTCTCCATCTTGATACCATCTGAATTGCAATATTTTAATACCTGACCGATAAAATTTCGTTCAAAATCTTGCATAATAAAAAAAATAGCAGTACATTTGCAACGCAAAAGCCGATAAGGCCGTCAGAAAGCCCCAAAGCCAAAGCAAAAACACCTGCTTCAGTAGCTCAGTTGGTTAGAGCACCTGACTGTTAATCAGGGGGTCGTTGGTTCAAGCCCATCCTGAAGCGCAAAAAAGAGATGCCAAAATGGCATCTCTTTTTTTATATCTCCATCCCTGCATCCAGGCGTAGGGCGTGATTCAGGGTCAGCTGCAAAACCCGGTTGAAATGTTAAAAAGGGTTCAAGCCGAAATTGCAGTACATGCCAATATAATAATTGTCGGCTTTGTTGTCCGCGGTTAAAAACCGCGGCTACTACGTGGTTGACTCATAGCACGTTATAGTAGCCGCGGTGTTTAACCGCGGACAACTAAGATTGACTTAGTAGGGGCAGGTGTGTCTCGCCCCCGTGGTAACTTTTGTATATAAGAAGGATTACCGTTCTTCGGGGTGCTTGCGGTAGTATTCTTCGAGGATGTAGCGGATATTGAAGTAGAAGCCCTCGGGGGTTTTGTCGTCGCCCTCCTCGCGATGGATTTTGATATAGTCGTAGTAGGGGGCTACGTATGTGGCCTCGTCGGCGATATTGTTCTTGAAATTCAAGATGTTGTATTCATGTTTGGGGTCGGTTACTATCCAGGCGTTGTCGGCGTCGACACCGGTGCCCGTCGACAGTATCGCTTCGAGAAGATGGTTGAGACGGAACTGCCATATTTTTGCGCGGTTTACCTTGCCGCGGTTTTGAAGGGCATAAATGAGGAAGTTGATCTGCTGGAGGTCAAAGGGGTCGTCGAGGAGCGCCTGCTCGGCATAGTCGATGATTGTGTCGAGTTCGGCACGGGTGTGTGTTTTCTTGTAATACAGCTGCTCGATTTCGCTGTCGAAAGGTGAACGGCGATAGGGATTGTAGTCCTCCTGGAACACGCTTCCGAGGTAGAGATAGCGGTAATCCTCAAGCGTCATGAGTGTGTCATTTTTCTCATAGTCGGCCATCAGTTTCGGATAATAATAACGGCTCGAGGGATTGAGCACTTCCGATTTTATTCTATCCATATCGGGACGCACTGCGGTAGGCTTGACCGCTACGGTCTTGCCGGCAGCCGATGCGCCAAACGCGGAGAAAGCCGCGATAATGGCCACGATTGCAATTCGAAGGTTGTTCATCATATCAAAAAAGGTTGAAGGACACGGTTACGAGTGTCAGGAGTTATAGAAATTACGGTTCACATTGCGGTGTATAGCGATAATATTGACAGCGGTGACGACGACCATAAGCAGCAGCCCGACAAGTATGGTCACCCCGCAGCCTGTTGTGGTCAGTCCGAGCGAGCCGAACAGGCCTTTCCACAGATGCGACGCCACAACGGCCACTATCACTGCCGCCGCGAGTATGGAACCGTTGAGCACGGCCACCATACGGTAATAGTATGCTCCGACCTGACGCGGCGTGTAGCCGAGCATGAGCAGGTCGTGTATCTTGTCCTTGTTTTTCTGGAGCAACAGACTGATGCTGAGCATAAGTATAAAGAACGCGAGCGCGCAGATGACCAGCCCTATCGCTATCACCACGGCCGATACTATCGACAGGAAGTAGGCCGCACGGCCCTGATTGAGTTTCTCGCCGGATACCTCGATGCCGTTCTCCGAGAAATATTTCTCGATGGCGGGATTGCCGGGGTCGTTTGTCTCGACGATGAGCCGAGCCACGTTGGCCGGCTCGGAAGGGTCGCCGAACTCGGCGTTGGCCCATTTCATGAACGCCTCAGGCACAGCGATAGTGTTGAGACGTGACGAGAACCCCACGATTCTGCCGGTGCGGTATACGCGCCGACCGTTGCCGCTGAGCGAGAGCGTAAGCGGCACTGAACCTACGAGTTGCTCGCTGAGCTGAGGCATGCCGCGCGATGCTGCGAAGCCGAAGTTGTAGAGAGCGAGATAATCACGCGATATCACGATAGGGATAATGGCGGTCGAGTCGGAGGGATCATATCCCCACCCTTCGGGCTTCACGTCGAAGAACTCGTCGGGGATTGACTCGAAAAAGAGGTGCGTCGACATGCCGCGCCCGGCGAAATCGATTGCACCGTTGACATGAAAGCGTGAGGGAGTGAACTCGCCTATGTTCTCGACCCACGGCTGCTGCCGGAGCGAAGCGACATCATCTTCGGAGAAAGCCGAGGTCTGCCCTTTGAGTGTGTTCACATCGCTCACGTGCTTCGATATTATCATGTAGTCGCGTGATATGAAGGTATCCTCCGATTCGTTTTCGGCGGCCGTCGTGTCGCGGTAGAACTGCAGCGCCGTCAGCAGGATTGCGAGTCCCACGAAATTGGCTATCGAGTATCCGGCTATCTGGCCGACCGATATGTTTTTTCTCAGCAGACGGTTGACGGGATTGTGGAGTCTCATAGGCGTAATATTTTATTACTGTCGATAGATAGATGGTTGCCGACCGAAGTGGCGATGACCGAAGCATGGCGTGAATCGGCATGGCTGGTTATCATCTGCGCCACGGTGTCGTTGTTGCGTGCGTCGAGATGGCTCACCGGCTCGTCGAGCAGGAGGAAGTCGAACGGCTGCGCCAGTGCCCTGATGATGGCAACGCGCTGCTGCTGCCCTATGGATAGGCGTCCGGCCACGACGTCGGCACGGTGGTCTATCGACAGCTGCTCGAACATGCGCCGTATGTCGGCTTCCGAATAGTAGTCCGTAAGACGGTTCTTGAGCAACACATTGTCAAGAGCCGTAATCTCGGGGAAAAGGCTCAGCTGCTGCGGCAGATATGCCAGCGACATGCGTCGCAGCTGCGACCATTTCTCGGTGCTGAAACCACGCACGTCGTTGCCGTCAAACAGTATGGTCCCCTCATAGTCGCGGCGGTTGCCGTAGAGAAACGCGCACAGCGACGATTTGCCCGTGCCCGACTCGGCGAACACGAGGTAGGACAACGGCTTTTCAAACGCCACGTGCCGCAGCCAGATGTCGGAATTGACGATGCGCGGCTCATTCTTTTCCTCGCGGAAAACCTCGGGCAGCAGATTGTTGATTGTTATCTTTTCTATCACAGTTCTTTCAGTTTTTTTAACGTCACAACGCCGAATGCACATGTAGGGACGCGATTCATCGCGTCCGCGCCCGCATGGCACATTACCATAATCGGGATTACTAATTCAGATGCGGAGGGTGTTGCAAAACGCCCAATTGTAGGGACGCACGGTCTGTGCGTCCGGAAAGCGGGGATTGGTTATCAAGGCATTATCGGACGCACAGACCGTGCGTCCCTACTTTATTAGCCAAAATTTCGCAGTTCTGCAACACTGTCCCTACAACGTGTTTTCCGCGTGTTATTTTTTTATGAGCGGGGCGCTCATGGTCCCATGATACGCCCCGCGCTAATCAATACGGTCTGTTTCAGGCTTTAAAGCTCGGGAGCAGGCTCGTATTCGGCATAATCGCCGTAATCGTAGTAGTCATCATAGTCGTAGTCGTCGCCATAATTCATGTTGCTCATCATCTGACCGACGTACTCCATCAGTTTGTTGAGATTGTTCATGTCGGTGAGCGGCTCGATAATGGCCTGGAGGTAGTTGGCGTCGGTACCGGTAAGCTCCGAACGGAATTTAAGGGCATCGGCTTCAAGCCAGAGCGCGCTTTCCGAACCGAAGTTCCAGCCGAAACCTGCAAGGGTGGGATTTGCATCGTAGCGGCTGTACATCATGAAGCGCTTGCCGGTAAACTTGTCGGCGAGCGAGGAGCTGTTGCCTCCGCCGTTGCAGTTGGCCACGGTGAGATAGCCGTTCTCGTTGCCGAAATAGAGGTCGAACACGTTGGGTACAGCCACGCTGTAAAGACCGTCGGCGCCCTGAACGGGAGTCATGTTGCTGCTCTGCATGAACGAGCACATCATCTCGGTGTATTTAGCCACAACGTCGGCGGGATAGTGAGCCATAGCCACGAATTTGAGGTTCTTGAGCACCATCTCGGCCAATGCGGTCTCCGACATGTTCATCATGCTCACGGGGTCAGCGCCGGCAAGGCTGTTGCATTCAAGAGCGATGGCGGCAGTGCCGTCCCATGCGGTAAGCAGGTCGAGATACTGCGCGTCGGAAGCGTTGTAGGGTTTCGACTTGAAATCGGCCGCTGCATCGTCAATCAGTTTCTTGACATCGGGGTCAGCTATATTTCCGCAAGCCATGACCGCGTTGGCGTCGGCAGGAACATTATTGAGGAAGTCGGTGTCGATGACATTGAGCATCTTGCCGAACTCATTGCGATTGCCGTCCTTGTCGATGAGATAGAACTCGCCGCTTACGGTGTTGCGGTCAAACTTCAGCGAACCGCATGCATAGTAATCCATCACATTGGCAAGTTTTGCAGCGAGCCCCGCGGGAACGCCGTTGCGGGTAAGCTCACCCTTTATATCTTCGCCATGGGCGGCGAGTTTCTTGTTGGCTTCGGGGAGGTTGATGACCATGGCAAAAGCGTTGTCATCGGAGAGGATATCGCCTACGCCTTTGAGAGACGCGATATTGCTTTCGGCGGCTTTCTCAATCTGTTTCTTAATGGATCCGAGTCCGTCGGACCACCATATCATATTGTCCTTTATGGCTATGACCATGCGGCCTGAAGCCTTGAACACTACAAATCCGTCCTCATCGGACTGATTGCCCAAAAGTTCTTTGAGATGCTTCTTGACCGGCTCGGCATCGCTGAGCATACCGACACCGATACCGTCGCCGTCGGCAGTCACTGCCACCATTATGGCATCGAGCTTTATTCCCTCGGTATAAGCGAGATATGAATTAACGACATTGAGAGCGGCGGCTCCGGCCTGCTGCTTGATGACGTCGCTGTATTTCTGCGAGAGTACGATTTTTCCGTTGTCGACGGTGCAACCTGCATTTTCAATTATCTGCTGCGGGTTGATTTTGACCACCATAAATGCCGATGCGGGAATATTCTCCACCAGTTTGTCGCCACTGCCGCTCTTACTGCAGGAAGTGAGCATACAAGCGACCAATGCCAATGACATCAGTCCGCCAAGCGCCCTTAGCGCGAGCTTTTTCAATTTCATAAATGTTTATTATTGGTTATTAAACGATTAGCTTGTCACAACGATGCGGATTGCAATGCAAGCACATAATATAGACGCGCGATGCGCCAAAATGTTACATCTTACGGCCGACAACCGCACTTTATCCAACGGTATCAATCGATACCATCTCTCCACAAAGATACTCATTTTCACACAAATCGGCTCTGCAATATCCACATCTTTATATTTATTTCACATTTAAAGCATCCAAACAACGCGTTCTGCCGCCTGATTTCTAACTTAAATCACTCTTTTTGCTCTTGTTTAAAAGAAAAATGCTATCTTTGCCGAAAATTTTATACTTATGACACATATCTCCGAGCTTATACAATCGCTCTCCCCCTCGGCCACTCTGGCAATGTCGCAAAAGAGCAACGAACTCAAGGCACAAGGCGTCGACGTAATCAATCTCTCGGTCGGCGAACCCGATTTCAACACCCCCGAGCATATCAAGGAGGCTGCCAAACGCGCCATCGACGAGAATTTCACGTTCTATACGCCCGTGCCGGGCTATATGTCGCTGCGCAAGGCCGTATCCCGAAAGCTCAAAGAGGAGAACGGCGTTGATTTCGCGCCCGAACAGATTGTAGTGTCAAACGGTGCGAAGCAGGCTCTGTGCAACGTGATACTCGCCTCAATCAATCCGGGCGACGAGGTGCTCATCCCTACGCCGGCATGGGTGTCGTATGTGGAGATGGTGAAACTCGCCCGCGGCACAAATGTGCTCGTGCCCACCACCTTAGAGGATAATTTCAAAATCACGCCCGAGCGCCTCGAGGCCGCCATCACTCCCCGCACGCGCATGGTGCTCCTCTGCTCGCCGTCCAACCCTACCGGTTCGGTATACTCGCGTGAAGAGCTTCAGGCACTTGTCGACGTCATCGCCAGATACCCCGACATCATAGTCCTCTCCGACGAGATATACGAGCATATCAATTTCACCGGTTCGTTCACATCGCTGGCATCGTTCCCAGAAATAGCCGACCGCGTGGTAATAATCAACGGTGTGTCAAAGGCTTACGCCATGACCGGATGGCGCATCGGCTACTGTGCCGCTCCGCTGTGGCTCGCCAAGGCTGTCAACAAGTTGCAAAGCCAGTACACATCGGGGTGTTCGTCAATAGCCCAGAAAGCTGCCGAAGCCGCCTACGACGGCCCGCAGGACTGCGTGCACGAGATGTGTGAGGCGTTCCGCCGCCGTCGCGACCTCGTGGTCGAGCTGGCGCGACAGATTCCCGGCCTCGAATGCAACGAGCCGCAGGGCGCGTTCTATCTTTTCCCGCGCGTAACGTCGTTCCTCGGCAAATCGGACGGCGAACAGACCGTCAACACGTCGGGCGAACTCGCGCTCTACCTCCTCGACAAAGCGCATGTGGCCACGGTCGACGGAGCCGCATTCTGCCTCGACGGATATATCCGCCTGAGCTATGCCACTTCCGACGACAATATCCGCGAAGCAATGCGCCGCATAGCCGACGCGCTCGCCAAACTGAAATAACCGTTAACCTACATAATATCAATTCACTACTTAGATGGATTTCATACAGGAACTCACCTGGCGCGGTATGATTCACTCCGTGACTCCCGGCGCCGACGAACAACTCAAAAAAGGCATGACTACGGCCTATTTGGGCATCGACCCGACGGCCGACTCTCTACATATAGGCCACCTCGTGGGCGTGATGATGCTCAAGCATTTCCAGCGCGCCGGCCACCGTCCCATCGCCCTCATAGGCGGCGCGACAGGCATGATAGGCGACCCCTCGATGAAAAGCCAGGAGCGCAAGCTCATCGACGAGGAGACTCTGCGCCACAACCAGGAGGCCATCAAACGCCAGCTCGCGAAATTCCTCGACTTCGACTCCGACGCTCCCAATGCGGCCGTGCTTGTCAACAACTACGACTGGATGAAAAACTTCTCGTTCCTCGAGTTCATCCGCGACATCGGCAAGCATATCACAGTCAACTACATGATGTCCAAGGACTCGGTCAAGAAACGTCTTTCGGGCGAGTCGCGCGAAGGCATGTCGTTCACCGAATTCTCCTACCAGCTTCTCCAGGGTTATGACTTCCTCCATCTCTACGAAGACATGGGATGCCGCCTGCAGCTCGGAGGCTCCGACCAGTGGGGCAACATGACCACCGGAACCGAACTCATACGCCGCATCAAGGGCGCTGACGACGCATTCGCCCTCACCTGCCCCCTCATCACCAAGGCCGACGGCGGCAAATTCGGCAAGACGGAGAGCGGCAACGTATGGCTCGACCCGCGCTACACGTCACCCTACAAGTTCTACCAGTTCTGGCTCAACGTATCCGACGCCGATGCCGAGAAATACATCAAGATTTTCACCGCCCTTCCCAAAGAGGAAATCGACGACCTCGTGGCACAGCAGGCCGCCGACCCGGGCCAGCGTCCGCTGCAGAAACGTCTCGCAAAGGAAATCACCACGATGGTGCACAGCGCCGAAGACTACGAGGCGGCAGTAGAGGCATCACAGATACTCTTCTCCAACAAAGCGTCGGAGACACTGCGCAAAATCGACGAGGACACGCTCTTGGCCGTATTCGAAGGCGTTCCGCAGTTTGAAATCTCGGCCGACGACCTCAACGGCGAAACCAAAATAGCCGACCTTCTCACCGAGAAAGCCGCCGTATTCCCCTCGAAAGCCGAGCTCCGCAAACTCGCCCAGCAGGGCGGATTCTCCATCAACAAAGAGAAAGTGAGCGACGTCTACGCCCCCGCAACCGCCGACCTACTCCTCAACAACAAATACATCCTCATCCAGAAAGGCAAGAAAAACTACTTCCTCCTCCGCGTGAAATAACCCTCCTCCGCGTGAAATAACAAGGAAAAGTACCACCACAAAAAAACGCCGGCAACGGAGACCGCGAACAAACATCGCGCACCCCATTGCCGGCATTTTTACACCCCAGAGAGCGAATAAGCGAATTTAGGCGTAATTGCAAGACGCAAATTTGGAAATTAGCATCATTTTTCCTAACTTTGCGCCGCATTAGCACTGCTTAAACGGGCTTGATTATCAACTACAAACTACATCTGACCGATTGGCTATAAAACACGCAGCTGACTGGTATGAAATAAAAACCATCAAAATTTCGCAAGACTTTGCAGTCGAGAAAAAGCCCCTAACTTTTGGAACAAGCAAGTATAACCTATTGATTAGTACGCACATACTAATCCGATGGGGATAAAAAGATTTGCCATAGCCCAAAAATCGCCAATCATAGCAACATACCGGAATGGCGACGGAAAACTTACATTTCATCCCGCTGTACATACAAAATCCCGAGATTCGTACTGCCGACGGAGAAACCGCCGTATGGGTAGTCATGCGCTCAAAAAAAGAGAAAATCAGCATCTCCATACCGTCAGCAGGCACAGGACGTGCCATGACCGCGCGGTTATACGGCTATGAGCTCATACAGCAACGCGTGCATGAATTCTTCATGCCGATGAAAGAAAGTGTCACGGTAAAATCCGGACGGCACATAAAGAAAGTATCACCTGCCATACCCGACATATTTTTCGTCAACGACACCATAAGCAATATCGACGCGTTAGTCCGACAAAACATAGGTGTGGAATACCTCTACATAAAGGGAATGCCATATCGTCAGCCGGTCATAATCCGCGACAGTGAAATGGAAAACTTCATAGCCGCAACCACTTCGAACCAGCGTGTCACATTCCGTACCGCAGGCGACGACAACCTCTCCCACGTCATAGGTCGCCGCGTCCGCATCCCCCATAACGACACCGTGATAGAAGGCGAACTCCTGACCGTACGCGGCTCCCGCTACCGCCGTCTCCGTGTCCGCCTCCGCGACTGCCTCGTAGCCTACATAGACCTCACCCTCCCCCCCACCTCCATCATCGAGATACTGGACTAATTCATCATAACCCTCTACATAAGTTTTTTTATCACCTACGGCTTCCTTATTTAATTTGGCCGCAACTCTCACATACACTATATGCCAACTTCAAATATTGATTTTACAAAAGTTCAATTCGATTTCTTAGTATCGGCACTTCATCCCGGATTATTTGTATCTACAGATAACGTACTGCAATGGATGGAGGAACAGAACCAAATAGTTGAAAGCCACATAGAGCAAATACCGCTTAACCGTCTGAAAGGCTGGAAATACACCGATGACCGAATACGACATGACTCAGGAAAATTTTTCAGCATCGACGGCATAAGAATAAGTACAAATTACAGAGGAGAACAGACTTGGGACCAACCGATAATCAATCAGCCGGAAATAGGATTCCTTGGGTTTATCGTTAAGAAATTCAACGGAATATATCATTTTCTCGTCCAAGCAAAGATTGAACCGGGGAATCTTAATGTAGTACAATTGTCTCCAACACTCCAAGCTACCAGAAGTAATTATACCTGTGTTCATAAGGGGAAACGGCCTACATATCTTGAATATTTCAATGGCGAAAAACCGGTCAGAATCCTACTTGACCAACTCCAGTCGGAGCAAGGAGCGCGCTTTCTGCAAAAACGAAACCGCAATATAATTGTTGAGGTTTCGGAAAATGAGGATATCGAGATTAAAGAAGGATTTCTATGGCTGTCACTTGGACAGATTAAAGAACTGATTTCGTATCCGAATGTCCTCAACATGGACACGCGTACAGTGATTTCATGCATAACCTACGGAGGCTACAGCGAAGCGACTTTAAAATTGGTCAACACTCTGCTGAGCAGCCGAAGCGTTCATAGCGACGGTTATCTTTATTCAGTACTGAGCTGCGATAACCATCTGAATGACCTCAGACAAATAATACAATGGATTACAGGCCTTAAATTCAAATATGACCTTAGCGTGAAACCTATTGGCATTTCACAAATGAACAAATGGATTTATGACGGCAATACAATCCATCATCAGGATAATAAATACTTTGATGTCATCGGAGTAAATGTGGCAATCGGTAACCGTGAAATCATATCATGGGATCAGCCAATGATACGTTCTGCACAGGAGGGTATCATGGGATTCCTGGTCAAAAAAATCAACGGAATTTACCATTTCCTTGTTCAGGGCAAACTTGAAGCGGGCAATTTTGACATCGTAGAGATGGCGCCGACAGTACAATGCCTTACAGGGAATTACCAAAAAGGGAAAAACGAATATACGATACCATATATCGAATATTTCATCAACCCTCCGGCTGATAAGGTCTGGTACAGCACATATCAAAGCGAGGAGGGGGGAAGATTCTTCCATGAACAAAATCTCAATATAATAGTAGAAGTCGGCGACGACTTTCCAATAGAGGTTGACCCCAACTACTGCTGGATGACGTTAAATCAGATGATGTCATTTGTCACCTACAACAATTACCTCAACATCGCCGCACGCAGTCTGCTATCATCAATCAAATTCAAATAACCGGATATGAAAATAGGCATAATCAGCCCTTCGGAAATAGCATTCAGGAGATTTCTTCCCGCGCTGAAAAAATTCGGGAAATTATCTTATGCAGGAGTTGCCGTACCATCAGACAAAGATTGGTTCGGCGACAAAGAACATGACAACTCGGATTTTGAAGCGATCCACTACAGGGAATATGAGAAAGCCATAGGATTCAAAGAAAATTATGGCGGCGAAATTTATGAAGGATATTCCACAATGATACATGACGATGAAATTGAGGCACTATATATACCACTTCCTCCGGCACTACATTTCAAATGGGCAAAGGAGGCGCTCAAAGCCGGGAAACATGTATTCATTGAAAAGCCGTCGACATGCAGTCTCGCTGATACGACCGAACTTGTCGAACTTGCCGCACAAAGGGGCCTGGCTCTCCACGAGAACTATATGTTCATTTATCATGAGCAGATAAATGAAGTTGACAATATCATACAGTCCGGACAACTTGGCGCCGTCCGCAACTACCGTATAAATTTCGGATTTCCGATGCGCAGCCGGAATGATTTCAGGTATAACAAAGTGTTGGGCGGCGGTTCTCTTTTTGATGCCGGGGGATATACGTTGAAATATGCATGGCATCTTCTGGGGCCAACGGCACGAATCATAAGCGCACATCTTACGTATGCTGATGATTTTGACGTGGACATTTGCGGTTGTGCCACACTTGTCAACGACAAAGGCCATGTAGCGCAGGTGGCTTTCGGCATGGACAACGACTATCGTTGCATCATTGATGCCTGGGGTTCAACCGGGTCTCTTACATCGGACAGAATTTTGACCGCACCGGCAGGATTCGTCCCCAAATGCATAATCAAGAATAATCAGGAATACACCGACCACCAGCTTTCGCCCGATGATACTTTCATGAAAAGCATTGAAGTATTTGAAAAATGTATCAATGACGAGAATTTCCGGCAGCATGAATACGGCGAAATCGTCACACAAGCTACATTGGTCAATGATTTTATCTCAAGGCTGAAGAACAATGAAAAATAAATCGTGCATAATAATTGGATCAGAAGGATACCTCGGCAAGCACATAGTGCATTACGCCGGACAATACGGTTTTGAAATTGCAGGCTGTCATGACATCTCACCACAAAGTGAAAATCCGGTCTATTCATCTATTAATATCACCGACAAAGAAAGCTTAGAAAAAATAAATGTTGATGTAGATTGCATTTTCATGTTCTCTGGACTTACCGGGACTTATGCCGGTTTTGACAATTATGAAAAATATGTTGCAATCAACGAGACCGGTCTGCTCAACCTGCTCGACGTAATGCGCAGGCGGCAAAGCAAAGCCCGCATTATATTCCCTTCGACACGTCTTGTATACAAAGGTGTTGACAAGCCGCTTAGAGAATGTGATGAAAAGGACCACAAAACCATTTACGCCATCAACAAACTTGCCTGTGAGGCGTATCTGAAAGCCTATGCTAATTCGTTCGGCATACCGTTTACCGTATATCGGATTTGCGTTCCATACGGCAATGAAATTTCGGGAGACTATTCCTTCGGAACAATCGGGTTCTTTTTAAAGAACGCCAAGTCAGGCAATCCGATTACCTTATACGGCGGCGGAATCCAAAAGCGGACCTTTACGCATGTGGCTGACATATGCCGTCAAATCCTCCTGACTGCGCCATTACCGCAATCAAAAAATGAGATTTACAATATTGGCGGAGAAACATTCTCATTGCGCGAAGCCGCTGAGATTGTCAACCGTCGCTGCGGAGTTGAGATTAAAGGCGTAGAATGGCCTGAAAAAGACCTCCTCATAGAGTCAGGAGATACATACTTCGATGACAGCAAAATCAGCAATCTGATTGATTGCACTATAACCAAATCACTAAAAGAAATAGAGTTTTAGCCCTATCGAATGATGGAGACTGTTCATATAGCATTATCTTCGGATGAAAATTATGTAATCGGCCTTACCGTCACAGCCGGCAGTATCGCCTACCATGCATCAAGAGATGTAAAATTAATGATGCATATTCTTGACGGGGGAATCAAAGATGACACATTCGCCCAAATGGCGGATAAAATACACAAATTGCACCCCCATGTCGAATTCCACAGAATTTCGGTAGACGAAAATCTCTTCCGAAACTATCCGGTATGGTCAGGCAACAAAATGACCTACGCACGCCTGCTATTGGCCGATGCCCTCCCTGATGTATCCCATATAATATATTCCGATACCGATTTTCTATGGCTAATCGATATAGCAGAATTATGGCAGCAACGCTCTGATGATGTAATATTTATGAGCACATTAGATTTTCCAACGACTATAGCATCAGAGGAGAAATGGGCAAAAAGCCACAATCTACCATTTGACCGGAATAACTATTTTTGCGCAGGATTATCGTTCTACAATCTTAACAAATTCCGTCAGGAAAAGATAATCAACCAAGTATCTGAATTTCTATGCTCTCATCCCGATGTAATTCTTGCTGATCAAAGTGCGCTTAACCATGTATTAATAAATAGAGTTCAATTACTTCCACAACTATGGCAAACATACTCAATTACTTTAACTCCAGAAAATATTCTTCAACCAATTGCTATCCATTATGCAGGAGACATCCCTTGGAATAGAGCAAAATCACTGACACTTCCAATTTCAGACAGCACTTTGTTGTGGTATGCCATGCTTGATTACATCAACGGTGTTGAATCAGGATCGTCAATAAAACAAGATCTTAGTCGTTGGCAACGGATATATAAATATTCACTGAATTTTATTTATAACCACTCGTTAAGTATGGCACTATTTTCTATATTTCTCAAAGCAATAGGCCGCGGCAAATACTCTTCTAGCTTTAAACGACTCTCCTCCAAACTCAACCTATCAAGGTCTGGAATCCAGCAACGCATATTAGTTAAAAACGCATATTAGTTAAAGGGGAGACAGGCAAATTATAAATTCTGCATTTGATATGGGAACCATACATATAGCTTTACCCTCCGATGAGAACTATGTAATCGGCCTTACCGTCACAGCCGGCAGTATTGCCTATCATGCATCAAAAGACGTAAAATTAATGATGCATATCCTTGACGGGGGAATCAAAGATGACACATTCGCCAAGATGGCGGAGAAAATACACAAATTGCACCCACATGTAGAATTTCACCGGATTGCCGTTGATGAAACTCTTTTTAAGAACTACCCGGTATGGTCAGGCAACAAAATGACCTACGCACGCCTGCTACTGGCAGAAGCATTACCTGACGTATCGCATATAATATATTCCGACACAGATTTCCTATGGCTAATCGATATAGCTGAATTATGGCAAGAGCGTTCGGATAAGGAAATATTTCTGGGAGTTCAGGATCATCCGGAAACGATAACAAGAGAAGCATTATGGGCGAAACAGCATGGGCTGCCCTTTGACCATAACCGTTATTTCGGAGCCGGATTGTCATTTTATAATCTTGACAAGTTCCGCGAGGAAGGAATAATCGGACAAGTTACTGATTTTTTAGGGAAATACCCTGACGTGTTTTTTGCCGACCAGACAGCATTGAACTACCTCCTCCACGACAGAGTCAAATTTTTACCCCAGAAATGGCAGACGCTCTCAATAGCTCTTACGCCAGAAAATGTCAGCCACCCGATTGCAATACATTATGGAGGCGATATACCCTGGCGTCGTGACAAATTCTGGACATTTCCCATATCTGACAGTACGCTTTTATGGTATGCAATGCTCGACCACATAAATGGCCAACGTCCCGGCACATCAATAAAATCACATCTCACCACATGGCAACGGATATATAAACGCGCATTGGCCAACATCTATCATCACTCAGTATCAAGAGTAATATTCAATTATATGCTCAAAGTTAGTGGAAGAGCATCATATATAACAAATCTCAATAGATTTGTCATAGATCTCGGCATATCGAACCGTACCGCTACATACCGGGTATTATTACTGGATCTCCAATAATATTTAAATTTACAAAAAACAATTATTTCCCCATGGTTGAACCGTCTTTAAAAAAGAGAACATTTCATGGTGTAATTTGGAAAATAGTTGAAACTGGTGGAACTCAGTTTATACAACTTGTAGTAAGTATATTTCTTGCACGACTTGTGATGCCCAATCAATTTTCAGCCATCGCAATGTTATCAATATTTCTCGCGTTGGCTCGAGTATTTGTCGACTCAGGCTTTTCAAGTGCTTTGATGAGAAAACCAAATAGGACACAAACAGATTGCTGCACTGTCTTTTATTCCAACATAATCATTTCAGTAATAACATATATAATTTTATTTTTTTGTGCACCACTAGTCGCTGATTTTTACGAACTTCCAGAATTGATAATTCTACTGCGAGTAATGGCATTGTGTATTATAATTGGAGCATTCTCTGCTGTCCAGAAGACTCTATTTACAGTAGAAATGAACTTTAAAGCTTTGGCTTATTATAATATGGCGGCATTAGTTATATCGGGTTGTGTAGGCATATATATGGCTTATAAAGGATTTCAAGTCTGGGCACTCGTCGCGCAATCAATTTTAAATACCACTATAAATACCATATTCGTCTGGTACAAATCAACATGGCGTCCCTCTATATTATTCTCTACAAAATCACTGAAAGAATTTTTCAAATTTGGTTCAAAACTTTTAAGCTCTCAACTCCTTAATACATTTTTTAACAATATATATGGGGTAGTAATTGGTAAAATTTTTGCGAGACCAGACTTAGCATTCTACAACAGAGCACAAGTATTAAATAACATGACATCAACTACGCCAACGTATGTCATAGCCGGGGTTTCCTATCCAGCATTTTGTAAAATGCAAGAGGATAATGACAGGCTGCGTGAAGGTTATCGAAAAATGATAATAATTTGTTCTTTTATAATATTTCCTCTAAGTTTAGGAATAGGCGGCGTTTCATTTCCGTTGATTAATGTACTATATACTGAAGCTTGGATTTATGCCGCAACACTCCTGCAGATTATTGTTTTTGCCGGAATGTGGTATCCGATACATGCCATAAATGTCAATTTTCTCCTTGTAAAAGGACGAAGTGACATTGTTCTTCGAATTGAAGTCATAAAGAAAGTCGTTGCCGTTTTAATCATGTGCATCACAATTCCATTAGGCCTTGAAGCGATGTGTGCCGGTGGAATTGTGTCATCATTGATTTCCTTGTTTATAAACACACATTATACAGGAAAATTTCTTGGAATGGGAATCATGCAACAAGCAAAAGATTTCGGACCATATCTCATTCTTTCTTTTGTAATGTTTTTAGGGTGTAAAACATGTTCTACTATAATGGGAAACGGTATTGACAGCCTTGTCATTTCCATACTATTAGGAATAATAATTTATTTAGGGGGAGCAATAATATTCAAACTAAAAGGGCTGAAATTGCTCCTGACACTAAGAAAATAAATACAAACCGAATATCATCCTCAAAGATATACATTATAATATGAATCAGATAACCGTTACAGCGCCTCTTCTTCCTGATTTAAAAGAGTTTACTGAGTTACTTAAAGATATATGGAATAAAAAATGGATTACCAACAACGGAGAATACCACAAGCGTCTTGAATCAGCACTTGCCGAATATCTAAAAGTGCCATATCTGTCTCTATTTACCAACGGCACGTTACCTTTGATTACCGCATTACAGGCATTAAGGATAACCGGGGAAGTCATAACGACTCCGTATAGTTTTGTTGCGACAACTCATTCGTTGTGGTGGAACGGCATCAAGCCTGTTTTTGTTGACATCGACTCTGCCAATTGTGGGATAGACCCGACAAAAATAGAAGCTGCCATAACTCCTAAAACCACGGCAATCATGCCGGTTCACTGTTACGGTAAACCTTGCGACACAAAAGCGATACAAGAAATTGCCGATAAATACGGACTGAAGGTAATATATGATGCAGCCCATGCATTTGGAGTGGAAGTGAATGGGAAATCAATTCTTAACGAAGGTGATATATCGACTCTTTCATTTCATGCTACTAAAGTGTATAACACCATTGAAGGCGGTGCAATGGTAATGAAGGACGAACAGACAAAGAAAAGAATTGATTATCTGAAGAATTTCGGATTTGCCAATGAAACTACAGTAGTAGCTCCCGGTATAAATTCCAAAATGGACGAAGTAAGAGCGGCCTACGGTATGCTAAACTTACAATTGGTAGATTCTGCTATTGAGGCCAGGCAAAAAGTGGCGAATTCATATCGCAAAGTATTGAGAGATATTGACGGTATAACGTTCTTTGATGATATGCCGGGTGTACGTCACAATTACAGCTATTTTCCTATCTTCATAGATGCATCAAAATTCGGGTGCACGAGAGATGAACTATACTTCAAGATGAGAGAAGCCAATGTACTCGGTCGGCGCTATTTTTATCCTCTCATTTCCGAATTCAGCACATATCGCGGTCTTCCATCTGCATCACGTGAAAATCTTCCGGAATCATATAAATTGGCAGATACTGTATTATGTCTTCCTATGCATCATGAACTCTCAGATGACGATATTGAAAGAGTCCTTAATTGTATAATAAACTAACTGCCAATCACATTCTCAAGAAAAAAAACCAATATATCCAAATACCATTCAACAATATTGGATTTCGTTTAGTGCTGAGATTAAAGCGTGAATTCATTAAGTTGCGCAGTTATTTTTATAATACGCATTTCAGATATAGATTGTTGTCAGAATAAAATTCATTCTCCCCTAACAAAGAAGATATATTATTTCTCATACTGTATTTTACAAATCCTAAAACAGAACGATGTCAATCAAATATCTGATTGCAAATATTACCTCTCTTTAATACATAATAAAAATACAACAAAACATTGATACTTAATAACAATGAGTCAACCGTTGGTAGCAATACATTGTATCGCATATAATCAGGACAAATATATTCGTGAGACGTTGGAAGGGTTCGTGATGCAAAAAACAAATTTTCCGTTTGTAGCAATTGTTCATGATGATGCCTCTACTGACAATACAGCTGTTATAATCAGGGAATATGCTCAAAAATATCCGAATATAATCAACCCAATATATGAAACTGAAAACCAATATAGCAAACCGGGGAATCCGTTAGGAAAGATTATGATGCAAGCCATTGAAAAAACCGGAGCAAAATACGTGGCATATTGCGAAGGAGATGATTATTGGACAGACCCTCTTAAACTACAAAAACAAGTTGATTTTTTGGAAAACAACCCTGACTATTCCCTCGTATGCTGTAATGCAGACAATTATATACAAACTGAGAAACGATTAATTAAATGTCAATTTATTAAAAAGGGGACTTTCGATATAAATTATTTAATAATTCAAAACAACATTGTCACATGCTCAACCATGTTGAGAAAAAACTTATTAAATTCATATTATAAAGAAACGACCTTACACTCATCCGGGTTGTATTTCGGAGACTATCAACTTTGGCTATACATGTCGACATTAGGAAAATGCATGTATTTATCAGACATTATGTGTGTCTATCGAATATGTCCAAGCGGTGTATCAAAGATGAAACACGACGCACAACGAATTAAATGGATGCATTCCCGTCTTTTAGTATTAGATTATTATACTAATAAGTATAATGTTGATGATGACGCTAAAGTTAAAGCATATTTCAACTTTTATCGCCATTGGGCTTTCTTTGCAGCATATCATAGAGATAAAAAAGTATATGAGCGTGCTAAAAAATTCTACTCAGAGAACAGGTATTTTCAGACAGTAACATTTTTTAAATTTGTAAAGACATTTCGCTATCCTAAACAATTATGGGCTTTTATAGATAGGCACAACCGAATCAGTTACCACACGACCAAATCTTTCGAACCTAAATGATATTATTCTCAATATATCTTAAATTAAAAGGATATCAAAACAACATTTATGTAACATTTTAATTAATTACTATATTCTGAAAGCTTAAATACCATTCTACTCTACTAAAATTATTTAAGGTCTAATTTATTTCTATATTTATCTATGCCCACGTTAGCTGAAAATTTATTGTGTTCGGGATGTAGTGCATGCTCAGTCACTTGTCCCAAAGGGGCAATTTCCATGGTTGAAGATTTCGAGGGTTTTAAACGCCCCATTATCAATAGCAGCCTTTGTGTAGAGTGCGGACTATGCGAAAAAGCATGTCACGTGATTTCCCCTTACCCCGATAGGCGCCCGATTGAAATTTATGCAGCCCGGGCAAAAAATGACACGATAAGATTTGCGGCATCATCAGGTGGCATTTTCCCATTGTTGGGAGCAAATACAATATCAGACGGTGGAATTGTCTGGGGAGTGAGATGGGACAGAAATAATCGCATACCACGAGCCATTCATGACTATGCCAACACTATGCAAGGGCTTAAGGAATTCCGTGGTTCGAAATATGTGCAGTCACAAGTCAATAATATATATAAAACAGTAAAGTCTCAACTGAACGAGGGACAAAATGTTCTCTTTTCCGGTACTCCGTGCCAGATATCAGGGCTTAAGCATTTCCTTAAAAAAGATTATCCAAATCTAACATGTTGCGAAGTGATATGTCATGGTGTACCAAGTCCTAAGGTGCTCAACGATTATATCGCTACTTTATTACCACAAAACTCGCCTGACCACGAATACCAAATAAAAGAGGTCACATTCCGCAACAAACTACACAAAGAGGGCGGGTGGCGCAACGGAGTAGTAGTAGTAGTAGTAGTAGTAGTAGACAAACACAATGGAACGGAAAAGGAATATGTCGTAAGTGACAGAAGAGCCGATACAGATCCTTATCTACGAGGTTTCCTGTGTGAGCTCATCAATCGACCGTCATGTCATAATTGTACAGTACGCAATCTTAAGAGTGGCGCAGACATAACACTTGGCGATTTTTGGAAAATCCAAAAGTATGTCCCCCAAATTGATGATGATATGGGAGTATCCCTTGTATGTATAAATACTGAAAAAGGGCAAAGACTATATAATGAAATCAAGCCCCAATTATCTGACTCTGTAGCTGTAAATTGGGATGCTGCGGTTGATAGTACCGGTGCATTAGTAGAGTCACCCAAGGCTCATCGTCGACGCTCCAGATTTTTTAAGGATTTTTCAAAAAACGGATTTCAGGAGAAGTCTATAATCAAGATGCTTAGACCTACGACAAAACAGATAATAAACAAGTATATACGAATTTTTAAGGCCAAAGTACGGCCATATATCAAAAAATGAAGACTGCTGTTATCACATACTGTCTTGGCTATAATTATGGAGCTATGCTACAGAGCTATGCCACGATAAAAGCGCTCGAAAGCATAGGGCATGAGGTGCAGTTGATAAACTTCCATCATCCCTGGAGTTTTGGACTCGACACTCGCGACTGGCGCAATTACGTGGGTCGTTCCCCTCGGATCTTGATGTCAAAGATTAAAACTATGTGGAAACAACGCACATTGCGTAAAAAATTCTCTCCAATATGGGCGATGTGGCCGCTGACTGAATACTACGGTTGCGATGGGGACAGAATAATAGCCAATCCTCCCGAATGCGATTGTTTGATTTCCGGAAGCGATCAGACGTGGAACACATCCGCACCTAGAGAATTATTTGCACCATACTTTCTGAATTTCGGTTCTGACAGCATCAGGCGTATATCCTATGCACCAAGCTTAGGCAACATAAAATTCCGAGAGGAAGATACCGAATGGATTGTTGAGCGTTTAAAAAGATATTCCGCCATAAGCGTCCGAGAAAAAGATGACGTAGACTATCTCGCCTCATTGGGTATTATGGATGTTGTACAGATGCCGGATCCTACCATGATTGTCCCTCGGAATGTCTACGATGAATTAATCTCGGGTGAAGAGCACAGAAAGTATTCGGCTGTCATATATATGCTTGGGCCGAAAAATAAAGCAAATGAATCCCTGCTCACAAAAATACTGGACAATAATGGTATTTGTCTAAAAGACGCGCTCAATGTAGAATTGCAGTCGTTTCACTGCAAAGGAGCAAAGAATAAAGTAACAACTGTAGCCGAATGGGTTGACGCAATCGCTAATGCCGAAATTGTCATTACCAATTCATTCCATGCGGTTGTATTCAGCCTCATCTACGAAAAGCCTTTTGTTTTCGTCAAATTCAACGGAAATAAGGTCAAAAGCAATAACCGAATCGAAAACCTTCTGAATGGGACATCGGAGGAATGGCGCATGACTGACCTGTCTGCCAATCTTGATTTGTCTCCATATTATAAAAAACCTGAGTTCAAACATAAGATTGATGAATTTTGCAAAATCGGGACTGATTATCTACGTAAAAACATTAAGCCATAAACGCATTCTTAGGCTTACCGCCATTTCAAAATTTTTATTTATAGCGTATTTGCCACATATCCGATCTGGCTATACTATGTATGTCGAGAAAGTACTCTGACCTTACAGCTTGTTAAACATTGAAAATCAATTCAATGTTTACGCAACGATAGAAAACCGCATACCAATTAACGAAAAAGGCTAAACAGATGTATACAAAGCCCAAAATATTGATTGCAATGGACACCATGATGTGTGGTGGAATAGAGAAATCTCTGCTGTCACTATTGAATGTATTGGATAATTCGAGTGCTGATATCACATTACTCCTTAACGAGGATAAAGGCCTGTTCATGAAGCTTATACCTGAATGGGTAAATGTCCATAAGATTGCATACAGCAAAAATATTTCCGATGAAAAAAGATTAGGCCGCAAACAATTGCTTAAAAAGAATATTCGCAATTTAAGAATATTTCATTCGCTGAAACAATACCTGTCATTGCGCAAAGAGAACCGAAAACAGGAGGATGACCGATTAATACACCGTTACAGACGTTATCACAATGAAATTATTGATGACAATATACTTTCTTCACATTATGATCTGGCCGTAGCATATGCGAATATCGAGCAGATGATTTTAGTCAGCGACAAGATAAATGCGACTCGGAAAATTGCTTTTTTCCATACCGAACTTGATGGATTGACAAAAGATATAAACAGATATTGTGAAATTTTAAGCAAATTCGATACACTATATTGTGTATCAGAAGATTTGACTCTATCTCTTAAAAACAGACTTCCTGACTTCAATGACCGGATAAAACATTTTCCCCATATATTCAATACCGGAATGATGAAGGAGTGGTCTGAAAAGTTTGAGGCGGAATGGAAAGGGAACGGTTTTAAGCTATTAAGCGTAGGACGTGTACAACATCAGAAAGGATTTGATCTTATTCCAGATATTGCCCATAACCTCCGGAAATCAAATATAAATTTTCAATGGTTAATCATAGGCGATGGACCTATGATTAAAGACATATCAAAGCGACTTACAGAATTAAACGTTCACGATTGTGTGACATTCTGCGGAATAAAAGAAAATCCGTATCCTTATTTTGCATCATGTGACATATATGTACAGCCATCCCGCTACGAAGGATATTGTTTGACTGTGGCAGAAGCAAGAGTGTTTGCCAGACCGATTATTGCAACACGTTTTGATGGAGCTAACGAGCAATTGGAAGGAGGGATATGTGGAAAAATCGTTGATTGCGACATTGACCAATTGTCTATTGCCATAAAAGAGTTGGTGGACAACCCGAATTTGAGAGCACAATACAGCAATGCTCTGATTAGGCAGAAAATAAATGATACTTCAGGTGCAGATATATTTATGGAAGAAGTTAAAAAGTCGATTCATCCCTAACAAATTAGCTTCTTAAACGACAATTTAATACTGATTTAATAATGATAATTGACACTAATGTCCCTTTATTTTCAATCATTGTACCTGTATATAATGTCAAAGAATATATAGAGATAACGATTGGTTCAATTTTAGAGCAAACAATTTGTGACTTTGAAATCTTAGCAATTGATGATGGTTCGACCGATGGAAGTGGAGACATACTTGACATTATTGCATCGACAGATGCGCGTGTCAGGGTTTTTCATCAGCCTAATTCGGGGGTAAGTGCAGCGAGAAATCTCGGACTTGACAAAGCTCGTGGGAAATGGATTGTTTTTGTTGACGGAGATGATGCACTCCGTTTGGATGCTTTGGAAATTTTAAGAGACTGCATTTCACGGAATCCAAATGCTGACATGATCGGTTATTGTTACTCCAAAACTACCAATATAATACCAAATAATCTAAAAAAGCCAAATATAGAGATTACATATAACGAGTTGAGCGATGACTGTAGCACCAAAGCATCTTTTGGTGCTCTAAATCATCAAATGGTTTGGACGGAAACTTTTTGTCGAGAAATTCTTGGAGATCTAAGGTTTGAACCAATAAAAAATGGAGAAGATGTCCTTTTTTGTAATGGTATCGGACTAAAAGCTAACAAATATATTGCAATAGATGCTAAGTTATATTTTTATTTAGCAAGAGGGAATTCAGCTCGGGAACAAGATTTAATATGGACAGAACATCGTCACTACGAGCACGAAATCGCCTATAATGGCATTTTACAAAATCTTGTTAAATGTAAAAAAGATATAGATAATAAATGGTTAAAACGATGGGTAGCACAACTTCTTCAATATAAACCTCAAGTTTGGAAATTCAATAAAACTACACAACAAAAATTTCTAAACAATCAGCGTTCATTATTGAGAAATGTTGAATATTTACTATCATTGCCCATTTACCTAAAAATATGGATTAAAATTGCAACAGCAATTAACTCAAGAATTTATTATAAAATCACAGCAATGTGGCCAATTAAAATATATAGCAAACTAAAAAGATGAAGATAGCATTTTTAATTCAGGATCTTTTCCAACTTGGAGCCCAATATGTGACCGCTCTTATGATACGAGGATTTGTAGCCAAAGGCTATGATGTAGATCTAATTGTATCGAAAGTGCATCAGGATTTGCTTGACCAGGGTGATATAGAGCCATTTGCTGTCCCCCAAAAAACAAATGTCATAATACTTCCAGACCGTAAGGCAAAAAACAATATAAAAGATATACGTAAATACTTATTAAAAAATACACCTGATGCGATTGTAGCAATGAGTACCAACTATAATTTTGCTCTTGCATTCGCATCTTTAAGGCTACCAAAACAAATAAGAAAAAAATGTAAAATTGCTTACGTTGAACATTCTAGTTTTGCAGGTTTTGATATGTCAACAATGCAACCGTCGAGACCTGCAAAACTTTCCAAAGGATGGTTAATATCTAAACTTTTAAACCACTGTTTTGACACAATAATGGGCGTCTCACTTGGCACATCGCACGCAATTGAATATTCAATGCGCAGAAAAACAGATTCTGTCATACCGGTATATAATCCTGTAATAGATAATAATTATTGGAAGAAAGTACAATCTATGCCTAAAAATACATGGATTATAAATAAAACGATGCCGACAATTGTAGCTGCAGGGGCTCATTCTGAGTTTAAGAATCATATATGTTTATTCGAAGCAGTAAAGTTTGCAAATAAAAAGAGTCCAGTAAGACTGGTATTATTCGGCAAGGGTAGATTAACTGACAGGTATCAGAAATGGATTGACGAAAATGGTATGAATGACAGGATAATGCTTGCAGGACACACTTCTAACCTTCCGGCTGAAATTAAAGGAGCTACAGCTTTTATTGTTTCTTCAAACGTTGAGAGTTTCTCAGTCGTTCTTGTAGAGGCATTAGCGGCAGGAACCCCTGTCATATCGACAGCTTGTCCCTATGGACCTCCGGAGCTTCTGCAAGATGGTAAATATGGCACACTTGTCCCTGTGAATAATCCACAGGCACTTGCAGATGCTATTGTCGAGCAGATTCGCAATCCGCGTCAGGCTGCGCCTAAAGAAGCATGGGAACCATATACGGTCGAGAATGTAGTAAAAGCTTACGAAAAAGCTCTCGGATTCCCGGATATTTCATAAAAACACTTTAGATTACAAAAAATGCGTCTTAGTACAAAAAAATTATATTTTTATCATCTGATATGTCCTTTGATTCCTGTCAGCCGTTGCCACGGCCTGAAGGCAAAACTATTGAGATGGTGCGGGGCCAAAATCGGGAAGAATGTCGAAATAATGTCTACTGCAAAATTTTACGGTGGATTCGAACTGATAATAGGAAATGGCGTCTTTATAGGATACGACGCAATGATTTTCGGGCATAATGAGTCCTCTATCATAATTGAGGATTATGCAAAAATTGGCACAAGAGCCTCTATTGTGACAGGCAGTCATGAATATACCATTGACACTCCAAGCATAGCTGGCAAGGGAACGTTTGCTAATGTACGTGTCTGCAAAGGAGCCTCTATTGAAACCAATGTAATTGTACTTCCGGGAAAAACAGTCGGAGAGATGGCTCATGTTGCGGCTGGAAGTGTGGTAACACATGATGTGCCGCCTTTTACGCGCGTGGCAGGAGTGCCTGCAAGAGTCATAAAAAAATTTAAGGAATAACCCGAATGAAAAAGTTACTACAACGGTTTTTCGCTGACAGCTCAGCTATTTTTGATACCCCCGTATGTGATCGAAACACAAAAAAAATGGCGTTTTTTTTTGCTATCATAGCATTATTAGGGGCCTCAATAGGCATACCGTTCTCTGATGATTTATTATATTACGGAATGCTAGCCGGATGCCTCGTATTCTTGCTATACAAAGGAGGCTTTAAAGTTTCACCACCATTCATTGCGCTATATTTCGTTATAATACTGAACATTTTAGTATCTGATATTCCGCCTTATTTCAAACCTATGCAAAGAGTCGTAATATTCATGTTGCTTACTTTAGTGTGTACATCGGCAATGAATACCAATATCGCTGTACGGTTCAGAGCATATCTTTTTCAATACACAATTTATGGATTGGGAATCATCGCTGTAGGCTCTTTTTTCTGTTTTTTTGCAGGTATAAACTTGATGGCATCGCGTGCGGATATAATGAGCGATTTTGAAAAATATGCATCAACCGGCGGCTGGTTCGGGGGGCTTGCCTCACATTCAATGATGCTTGGCCCTATAGCAATGATTTCGGCGCTGGCTTTTTATTTCATCTATCAGAAGAAAACCGACAAGATATTCCTTATTCTCTTTTTTATGTCAGCCATGAGTGCTGTTTTTGCTGCAAGCCGTGCCGCGTTGCTTGGGCTTGTAATAGCCATTATATACAATCTGATTTTCGGAAAAGTAAACGCACTAATCAGGAAAAGAATGATTGGCTTGCTTGTACTTTCTGCAATTCTGACAATTCCGATTGCGGGCATTGCATTCAAAGGTGTAATCAACAAACAGGAAAATCGAAATGCACAATCGACAAGTCTAAATAGCCGTCAAGGAAAATTCGACTCAAGAATAGAAGAATTCAAATCATCACCAATATTAGGCATAGGGTTTTCTTCTGTTAATCCTGAATCAGGTGATGCTGATCCAATAACAGGACGTATAGAACCCGGAACTTCCCATCTTTCTGTTCTGTCCATGCTGGGATTATTGGGATTTGCTGTTTATGTTGCAATACTGTATAAGGCATATGCCAATACAAGATCCGTTCGCACGTTGCATTCCAGATTTGTTTTTTCATGTTTTATCGCATTCTTCGTGCATGCATGGTTTGAGGGGTATATCTTTGCTGCCGGAGGATTTTTAGCATATCTTTATTGGCTAATTATTGGGCAATGCATCGACTGCCCCTACGCATTTAAATTGTTACCACACAAAAAGAATAAAATTGCCCGACAATGACAATCGTATTTTTTTCCAATGTGCTGAATCATCATCAGGTGGCATTGTGTGATGAGTTGTTTCGACAGAATAACGGCGATTTTTATTTTGTCGAGACTGCAAATCTGGATGCATCTCGCCAGCACATGGGCTTCAGGCAATTTGACCGTAAGTATACGATTCACACTGACGGAAACCCCGATGCATGCGAAAAGGCCCGTAGACTTGCCGTATCCGCTGACGTGGCTATTATGGGCGCTGAGTCATTTGAATACCTGAAACTGCGCATCGCCAACAGCAATGGTGTGACTTTTTCCTATAGTGAGCGCTGGCTCAAGCAGGGTTGGAAAAATATCATATCACCAAATATTCTACGACAATTTGGTCTATATCTTGGCAAAGGTCGTAAACGAAAATGGTATATGCTTGCGGCAAGCGGATATCTGGCCAATGACCTGAGCAATCTGGGTATTTTTAAAAACCGAGTGTTCAAGTGGGGATATTTCCCGAAATATTCTGAGTCTGAAAAGGAGCTAAGGGACGCCAACGAAAAAGTCAGAATACTGTGGACTGCACGATTTATTGATTGGAAACGCCCTTATATGATGATTGGTCTTGCCAGACTGCTTATGAAGCATAATTATGACTTCGAGATGACAATGATCGGGGCCGGAATAATGGCTAATGAAATCAGAATGGAGGTAACTAAAGACTGTGAACTATCGAAACGGGTAAAACTTAAAGGAAATATTCCGAACGAAGAAGTTTTGTCAGAAATGTTGAGAAGTGACATATATTGCTTCACGTCAACACGAAGAGAAGGATGGGGTGCCGTATTAGGGGAAGCAATGGCATCGGAATGTTGCCCGGTTGCTTCATCGGCTGCAGGGGCGACACCATTCCTGATTAACAATAATAAAAACGGCCTGATATTCAATACCGACAATCTCGAAGATTTATACAAGAAAGTAACATTTCTGATTGACAATCCTAAAGAACGCCGTAAGCTGGGATGCGATGCCAGAGAGACGATGCTTAGAGAATGGAATGCAGAAAGAGCTGCCAAAGAGTTTTTATCTCTTGCAAAAATGAAACTTTCTGATGGCGAAGCGATGCCTTTGGATAGCACCCTTCCGGCATCACCGGCCTATCCGGTACAATTGCATAAAACAATTTAACAATTCATTATATATACAGCAATGGACAACTATAGAATTTGTGTTATTGGCTTAGGCTATGTGGGTCTTCCCTTGGCGCGCTTGTTCTCTACCAAGTATCCCACTATTGGATTTGATTTGAACCAGAACCGCGTTGCTGCACTGATGCAGGGCCATGACTCTACTCTTGAAGTCAGCGATGACCTCCTTCAGGAGGCTATTGATAAAAACGGGTTCAGGTGCACGTCATGTCTTGATGACATAAAAGACTGCAATATTTACATAGTCGCTGTCCCGACTCCTGTCAATGATGACAACACTCCTGACCTCAAACCTCTATGGGGTGCGAGCGAAACTGTCGGCAAAGTGATTTCGAAAGGAGATATAGTGATTTACGAGTCAACCGTCTATCCGGGTGTGACCGAAGAGGAGTGCCTGCCGGTTGTTGAAAAAGTGAGCGGATTGAAATTCAACAAGGACTTCTTCGCCGGATATTCTCCCGAACGCATAAATCCCGGCGACAAGCTGCACACCGTAGAAAAAATCAAGAAAGTGACCAGTGGCTCTACCCCGGAGATTGCAGACATAGTCGACAATCTGTACAACAGTGTGCTTGTCAACGGTACCCATAAAGCACCAACCATCCGTGTGGCCGAAGCGAGCAAGATTATTGAAAATTCGCAGCGTGATGTCAATATCGCGTTTATGAACGAACTTGCCAAGATATTCAACGCAATGGGTATCGACACTCATGATGTGATAGAGGCTGCCGCATCGAAATGGAATTTCATAAAGCTGAGCCCGGGTCTGGTAGGCGGCCACTGCATTTCGGTCGACCCCTACTACCTCATACAGAAAGCTCAGGTATATGGCGTGCTTCCCCGCATCATGCATTCCGCTCGCCGACTCAACGACGGAATGGGCGCATACGTTGCAAACCAGGTAATCAGGTGCATGAACCTCAAAGGAGTCAAGGTTAAGGATGCAAAAATACTCATACTTGGCATCACATTCAAGGAGAATTGTCCCGACATACGCAACACCAAAGTGGTTGACATATACCATACACTTCAGGAATATACCGACAATATCACTGTCTATGACCCGTGGGCCGATGCAGCGAGAGTAAAGAAAGAGTATGGCATCGACACAATAGCCAAGCTACCTGAAGGAGAGAAATATGATGCAGTCATACTTGCAGTGGCACACAATGATTTTGCATCAGTGGATTTCAAGAGTCTTATAAATGAAGACGGTGTCATCTACGATGTTAAAGGAATCCTTCCCCGCGATATAATTGACGCTCGACTCTAAACGATGAAAATATTACAGATACTTCCGGGATTTACATTAGGAGGACCGACATTTTCAACCTCGGCTTTGACTCGTCACATGCAAGCACTCGGCCATCAGGTACAATTCCATACAGCGGAGGGAGATTTCTCAGGTTATGAGGATATTGATTTCCACACATACCATATCCATCGTTTCCCATACAATAGTCAGCTCGCATTCTCTATCGAATTATATAAGCATTTAAAAAAAGAATGTAAGGACGCACAGATTGTACAGACAAATTCGCTTTGGCAATTTCCGAACTATATCCATGAATATTGCAGAAGGAAAACAAATGCGAAATCAGTAATTGTACCGAGAGGGACATTATCTGAATATGCACTGTCTCTTTCCTCAAAGAAGAAAAAACTTGTGATGGCATTGGGGCAACGCACAGCATTAAAGAATGCGGATATGTTTATCGCCACATGCAAGAAGGAATATGAGGATATAAGAAAATTCGGATTAAAACAACCGGTAGCAGTCCTTCCAAACGGACTATACTTGCCTGAACCGAAAAATACCAACAAGAAAAATACGGTAATATTTTTGGGCCGTATACATAAAGTAAAGGGCGTCGATATACTTCTAAAGGCATGGAGGACGATTGAAAGCAATGAAAAGTTCAAGGACTGGAATCTTATAATTGCAGGGCCGACGGCATCAGACTATGCTAAAGAAATACAACAACAGGCCTCGGACCTAAAGTCTGTGTCATTTACTGGCGAAGTTAAAGGAGATGTCAAAAATGAATTGCTTTCCCGAGCATCTATCTATGTTCTGCCGACCCACACTGAGAATTTTGGGATATCTGTAGGAGAGGCATTGGCATGCGGTACACCTGTTATTACCACTACCGGCGCTCCATGGAGCGGATTGGTCGACAATAATTGCGGATTGTGGATTGAGCTTTCGGTAAAAAATCTCACGCAAGCACTTGAAGATATGATGTCACGCTCAATAGATGAACTGACACGCATGGGTGAGAACGGACGACAATGGATGAATCGTGATTTTGCATGGGAGGAGATTGCCCGTAAGACAATCAAGTCATACGAATGGCTTCTTGACCCCGACTATGTCAAAAAGCCAGAATGGATTTTTGTTGACTAAGATACATTTATTACTATGGAGTTTTTGCCGATATTAATGACGGCGTCAGTTAGTACGCACGGAATGAAAGGTGCCTGTTTTAGTGACGAGGAACGTTACGCGATGTATCTCAATTCATTAACACATTATATATCAATCAGTTATAAACAATGTGGGGGGGGGTAAAATTAGTCTTTGCTGATAACTCAGGCTGGGATTTATCCACATTTCATAATGAATTGACAAAATCATTCAATCCAGATATAATAAATTCTCAAATAGAATTTATTTCACTCTCTCCAAAACATTTCGATATCTCAAAGGGAAAAGGATACAATGAATTATTGCTCATAAACCTTGCCATTAAAAATTCAACATTCATCAAACAAGCCGGAGCCTTCTTCAAAGTCACAGGACGATATCCTATATATAATATCTTTCAATTCCATAAAGCGGCCTCCATAGCGTTCAGCAATGGATATGATTTTTACTGCGATCTTAAAAATCACAATCTTTACCGTCTGCTTGGATTAAATTGGAATAGTCATAGTTTTGAAGCCAGATTATGGGGTAGCAAAATCGATTTTTATGTCAAGAATATCAGCGATAAATATACCGTATGCTACGACTATGACGGCCGATTTGTCGAATCTGTATTATATAACTACCTATTCCAGGTAACAGATGGATTTAAACGATGTAAATGTAAAGAAAAAGGAATATCCATACGTTTTTCGCGAGAGCCGCGTTTTGGCGGAATCGAGGGGAGTAATTCTGTTGCTGCATCTTTTTCAAAAGACCAACAATCATTAAAAAGCAAGGTTAAAATCACCATTGGTAATTTTTTCAGAATTTTTACTCCATGGTTTAAATTCTGAATAACTCACACCCAATTAATATAACATTTATATGAATATATCTATATCTGTGCTCATATTGACCTATAACGAGAGACTACATATCGAACGGTGTATCAAAAGTGCCCACAGAATATCGGATAAGATATATGTCGTTGACAGCTATTCTACTGATGGGACTCAGGAGATTGCACGGCGCCTGGGGGCTACGGTGGTGGAGCATGACTATGTTAATCAGGCTCAGCAGATGCAGTGGGCAATCAACAATCTGGAACTGGATACGGAATGGGTTATGCGCATGGATGCCGATGAGTATCTTACAGATAAGCTTGTCGATGAAATTAAGACAAGACTACCTGAGTTGTCGGAGGATGTAACCGGGGTCTATCTGCCTTTAGATGTGATTTTTCAGGGTAAGAATGTAAAGCACGGCCGATTGCATGCGCCTAAGATTATGCGAATTTGGCGACGTGGAAAAGCTTATATGGAGCAACGGTGGATGGATGAGCGAATGGTACTGACTGAGGGATCGGCTATTACATTCAAAGGGCGTTTTGTCGACCATAATCTTAATTCGCTGGCATGGTGGACGCAGAAGCATAATAATTATTCTAATCGCGAGCTCGCTGTAGAGGCTATGCGGATGTATGGCATTGGAAGTGAGGATGATGCTCTTAAAGGACGCAATCAGAAGAAAGGGATGTATTACCGGTTGCCGGCGTTTTTCCGTGCAGGGGTTTATTTTTCTGTAAGATATTTTCTGTTGGGCGGATTTATTGACGGTAAGGCCGGACTGATATGGGCTACTTTGCAGGCTTATTGGTATCGTTTCCTCATTGATGCGAAAATGAGTGAAATGAAACGTGCGTTGGGTAAAAATCCAAGTCAAGAACAAGTAAAGTCTTATTTTAAAGAAAAATATAATATCGAGCTTGCATGAGAATAGAGCCTTTAAAGTATCTTTTAAGGTCTTTAAGGTCACTCATGTCTCAACCTCAATGTGCGCTTCTTGGCTTTTAACTGAAATTTAGGATGATAAATAATTGTTTGATTTAATCATAATATAAGATACAATATGTCGATATTCAAAGATAAGACTTTATTGATTACGGGGGGTACCGGGTCGTTTGGGAATGCTGTGTTGAGGCGTTTTTTGGGGAGCGATATACGGGAGATACGTATTTTTTCGCGTGATGAGAAGAAGCAGGATGATATGCGCCATGAGTATCAGGTGCGTTATCCTGAGGTTGCTCATAAAATCAAGTTTTATATCGGTGATGTGCGTGATTTGCAGTCGTGCAAGAATGTTATGCCGGGTGTGGATTATATTTTCCATGCTGCGGCTCTGAAGCAGGTGCCGAGCTGCGAGTTTTTCCCTATGGAGGCTGTCAAGACCAATGTCATCGGTACTGACAATGTGCTTACCGCCGCAATCGAGGCGGGGGTGGAGGCTGTCATCTGTCTGTCGACCGACAAGGCGGCCTACCCTATCAATGCGATGGGTATCACCAAGGCTATCGAGGAGAAGGTGGCTGTGGCCAAAAGCCGTTATTCCGGCAAGACGAAGATATGCTGCACGCGCTACGGCAATGTGATGTGTTCGCGTGGCTCGGTAATTCCGTTGTGGATCGAGCAGATGCGTTCGGGCAATCCTATCACTATCACCGAGCCGTCGATGACACGTTTTATCATGAGTCTTGACGAGGCTGTCGATCTGGTGCTTTTCGCTTTCGAGCATGGTCAGAACGGTGATATACTGGTGCAGAAGGCGCCGGCGTGCACTATCATGACGCAGGCCGAGGCGGTATGCGAACTGTTCGGCGGTCGCCGTGAGGATATCAAGATTATCGGTATACGCCACGGAGAGAAGATGTATGAGACGCTTCTCACCAACGAGGAGTGTGCCAAGGCTGAGGACATGGGCAATTTCTACCGTGTGCCGGCCGATAACCGCGGACTTAACTATGACAAGTATTTCAAGGAGGGTGACGAGACCCGCAACACGCTTTCGGAGTTCAACTCCAACAATACGCGTCAGCTCAATGTCGAGGAGACGAAAGCAAAAATCGCTTCGCTGGAGTATATCCAAAATGAATTGAACGGCAACGGCAATTTCGTCCAGTAATTTTAACAAAAAAACAAAAACTCTAACAAAGGCACAATAGTGTTTTTAGAATTTAGGATATATAGTTTTAACAGCTAAACAAGAGCTCTTTGAATTTAATTTGGCTTTTGTTTTCATTTTGTACACTTGCTGAGGCTTTTGTGCTTTTGTTTTTTTAATTATTACACTCGATATGAAGATATTGGTTACGGGGGCTAAGGGTTTTGTGGGGAGGAACCTTTGTGCTATGCTTAATAATATCAGGGAGGGGAAGGCAAGGAATTATACCATTGAGGTCGAGGAGGTTATGGAATATGATATTGATTCCACTGCCGAGGAGCTTGACCGGTATTGCCGCGAGGCTGACTTTGTGTTCAATCTCGCGGGGGTGAACCGTCCGGAAAATCCGGATGATTTCCTCAAAGGGAATTTCGGCTTTGCCTCTACCCTGCTTGATACGCTCAAGAAGCATGGCAACAGGTGTCCGGTGATGCTGTCGAGTTCGATACAGGCCACTCTTACAGGCCGATATGCCGGTCATCCCTACGGCGAAAGCAAGAAAGCGGGCGAAGAGCTGTTTTTCAGTTACGGCAAGGAGACCGGCGCCAAGGTGCTTGTGTACCGTTTCCCCAATCTTTTCGGCAAATGGTGCCGTCCGAACTACAATTCGGCGGTGGCGACTTTCTGCAACAATATTGCCAACGACCTTCCAATTCAGGTCAATGACCCGAGTGTTGAGCTCGAACTGCTCTACATTGACGACCTCGTGGAGGAGATGATTGCCGCATTGGCAGGCAATGAGCATCATTGCCGCTATGAAGGGGTAACACCCGTCGAGGCTCCGGCCGACGAGGCTAGGACATACTGCCATGTTCCGGTTACACATAAAGCGACACTTGGCGATATCGTGGCTATGCTTGAGGAGTTCAAGGCTCAGCCCACGACGCTGACAATGCCGTCCATACCCGCCGGTTCGCTGAAGAAGAAACTTTATTCGACCTATCTGAGCTATCTGCCGAAAGATAAGGCTGTCTTCGACCTTAAGATGAATGTCGACAACCGCGGATCGTTCACCGAACTGTTGCGCACCATCGACTGCGGACAGTTCTCGGTCAATATATCAAATCCCGGTATCACGAAAGGGGAACACTGGCACAATACGAAGTGGGAATTTTTCATCGTAGTGAGCGGCCGTGCGCTGATACAGCAGCGCCGCATCGGCTCGGACGAGGTGCTCGACTTCGAGGTATCGGGCGATAAGATTCAGGCGGTGCACATGCTTCCCGGCTATACCCACAATATCATCAACCTGTCGGAGACGGAACCGCTCGTCACGCTGATGTGGGCCAACGAGGCATTCGACCCCGCGCATCCCGACACATTCCACGAACCGGTGGTAAAGTAGCAAATTCCCCAAACCGGAAGATACAAAACGAAGTGTGGGAATGGCACGGTAGGGATGAATTTTGCATATCTGCGATGATTTGAGTAATTTTGAGCAAAATTTCGACAAATCATCATTTATCAGAACACGACCATGGCAAAGAAAGTATTCGTCAGCGGCTGTTACGACATGCTCCACAGCGGGCATGTGGCATTTTTCAAATCGGCCGCACAGTATGGCGACCTGTACGTAGGCATCGGTTCCGACGAGACAATACTCCACTATAAGAACCGCAAGACGGTCTACTCGGAGAAGGAACGCCTGTATATGGTCAAGGCCATACGGTACGTCACTGACGCATACATCAATGCCGGTAGCGGCATCATGGATTTCGTGCCCACACTCGATATCGTCAAGCCTGACGTATTTGTCGTGAATACCGACGGCGGAAGCGAGGAGAAACGACGGCTGTGTGAAGAGCGCGGCATCGAATACATCGAGCTGGAACGTGTGCCCGACGCCGGACTTGAAGCCCGTTCGACAACATCGCTCCGCACCAACGTCAAATCAAACATTCCCTACCGCATAGACCTCGCCGGCACATGGATTGACCAGCCCTACGTGTCGGAACACTATCCGGGATGGGCCATCACCATATCAATCGAGCCGACACAGGAATTCATGGAACGTGGCGGACTATCGACCTCGACACGCAACGCCGCCCGCAAGATATGGCCCTACGAGCTTCCCAACTACAACGAGGAAATGCTCGCACGCCTGCTGTTCTGCTTCGAGAACGACCCCGAGAACCACGGCCATATATCGGGGGCGCAGGATGCCATCGGCATCTGCATGTCAGGTCTGACGCGGCATTATTACAACAACCGCTACTGGCCCGACAAAATCGAATCGGTGCATGACGAAGATATACTCTCGTGGCTTGAAAGCCATGTATGCCTCGTACCGATGTTCCCTCGCAAGGAAAATGTGAACATACTCGAAGGCAAGGATATAACGCGCGACAAAGTGAAAGCGCTTGCCGACGCCGCCGAGCGGTGCTGGGACGCGATACTTGCCCGCGATCTTGACGCATTCGCCAAAGCGTACACCGACTCGTTCAACGCACAGGTGGCAATGTTTCCTGCCATGATGCAGCCGGGGGTCGAGGAGTATATCGAACGGTGCAAGGCAGCCGGAGCGATGGCATGGAAGATGTGCGGCGCCGGCGGCGGCGGACATCTTGCTATCGTAGTCGACAAGGTGCCTGAGTTTGCTGTCCCGATCAGAATCAGGAGGCAGTAATCGCTCGGGGGCTCAAAATGCCATAGGGCAAAAATAGCACGGGGGAGTGTAAAACTCGATTTTAGCTGACCGCGGTTGATTATCGCCTTTGGCGCTTTGCTCTGCAAAGAAACCGCGGCTACTACACAGCTGATTATCGGGAGGCTTCGCATAGTACCCGCGGTTTTCAACCGCGGAAAGTTTAGTTCTGCAACATCCTCCCCCACTCTTATGTCGGACGTGTCAGACCAGTCGGACAGGTCGGACCGGACGAGTCCGACTGAATTAAACAGAACAAGTTATCACTAATATAGACAATGGATTTTTCAGATGTATCATTCGAGAATAACGGCAAGCTCAAGCTGCTGATTATAGTCGGGACACGTCCCGAGATAATCCGTCTGGCAGCCGTAATCAACGCATGCCGCCGTTACTTCGACACAATTCTCGCACACACGGGACAAAACTATGACTACAATCTTAACGGCATCTTTTTCCGCGACCTCAAGCTCAAGGAGCCGGAGGTGTATCTCGATGCCGTAGGCGCCGACTTGGGCGAGACTATGGGCAATATCATAGCATTGTCCTACAAACTGATGGCACAGATCAAGCCCGACGCGGTGCTCGTGTTGGGCGATACGAACTCGTGCCTGTCGGTCATCGGCGCCAAGCGCCTGCATATCCCTATCTTCCACATGGAAGCGGGCAACCGCTGCAAGGACGAGTGTCTGCCCGAAGAGACCAACCGCCGCATAGTCGACATCATTTCAGACGTCAATCTGGCCTACAGCGAGCATGCACGCAAATATCTGCATGACTGCGGACTGCCCAAGGAACGTGTGTATGTGACCGGTTCGCCGATGGCCGAGGTGCTTCACAATAACCTGAATGAAATCGAAGCCTCCGACATACATGCCCGTTTAGGACTCGAAAAGGGGAAATACATACTCCTTTCGGCACACCGCGAGGAGAATATCGATACGGAGAAGAATTTCAAGTCGCTGTTCAACGCCATCAACAAGATGGCCGAGAAATACGACATGCCCATACTCTATTCCTGCCATCCGCGCAGCCGCAAGCGCCTGGAGCAATCGGGCTTTGAGCTTGACAGCCGCGTGATACGCCACGAGCCGCTCGGATTTCATGACTACAACTGCTTACAGATGAATGCATTCGCAGTAGTCAGCGACAGCGGCACGCTGCCCGAAGAGTCATCGTTTTTCACCTCGGTGGGACATGCGTTTCCGGCGGTGTGCATACGCACATCGACCGAACGTCCCGAAGCACTCGACAAAGGATGCTTCGTGCTTGCCGGCATCGACGAGAACAGCCTGCTGCAGGCTGTCGACACCGCAGTAGGCCTCATAGCCGACGGCCGCTACGGCATACCCGTGCCCGACTACACCGACGAGAACGTCAGCGACAAGGTGGTGCGCCTCATACAGTCATATACCGGAGTAGTAAACAAGATGGTATGGCGAAAATACTGATACACTCACTGATATTCTCGCCCGACGGCGTATCGACCGCCTATCTCTATTCCGACATAGCGCGCCGTCTGCACGACGAGGGGCACGAAGTGGTGGTGCTGTCGACCACGCCCCACTACAATATAGTCGACGAGGAGCTTGCGAAGCAACCCATGCGGTGGAAAATACCCGGGATATGCAAGCAGAGCGACTACCACGGCATAAAAGTATACCACATACCGCAGAAGAAATTCAAGTCGACGCTGCTGCGGCTTTTCGGATTTGCCTACTGGCATGTGATAGCCTTCATCATCGGTCTGTCGATACGCAAAGTCGACTTGATACTGTCGCCGTCGCCCCCTCTTACAATCGGAGTCATCAACAACTGGCTCAAGAAACTGAAAGGATGCCGCACGGTGTACAACGTGCAGGAGATATATCCCGACATATTGCCCAAGAAAGAGGGTACGGTGGTGAATATGCTCAAGAAGATGGAACGGTATGTCTACAACAAGTCGAATGCCGTGACTACCATCGACCAGGTGTTTTACGACACAATCGCCGGACGCTTCAAAGACCCGTCGAAACTGCATATCATACCCAACTTCGTTGACACCGAACTGTACAATCCCGACAACTGCGACACATCGGTGCTTGACCGGACAATGTTTCCCCAGACCGACGCCGTCAAGGTGATGTATGCGGGCAACATAGGTTTCGCTCAGGATTGGGAGACACTCGTAGACCTTGCCAAGCGTACCCGCGAGGACAATATCGAGTATTTCGTAATCGGCGAGGGGGTGATGAAGCCGTGGCTCGAGGAGCAGAAAAAGGCCGAAGGACTTGACAAAATCCACATACTCCCCTATCAGAAACGCGAACTGATGCCGGTGCTCTTGGCCTACTCCGACGTGCAGTTCATATTCATGTCTCCTAAGATGGAGGGACAGGGATTTCCGTCGAAAGTGTATACAATCATGGCGTGCGCACGTCCGCTGATGGTATGCTCGGGCAAAGGAACGCCCATAGTCAACTTCCTTGCGGGGAAAGGATGCGCATTGCTCGACACCGAGAAGGAGCAGACAGCCAAAGTGGAGAAACTTTACGAATGGCTCAAGAGCCAGACCAAACAGACGCTCCGTGAGACAGGCGCGCGCGGACTCGACGTGATAGAGAAAGAATACTCCAAGGAGATTGTCACCGGACAGTATCTTGAATTGGTAGAAAATCTTTGCAAAAAGGGGAAATAAACCGGACGGAAATAACGACCGCGGTTGAAAACCGCGGCTACTATTCTGCCCGATAAATCCGGCTCACAGAAGCCAGCTATGTAAATATTGTTTATGAAATTACTTATAACGGGAATACATGGATTTGTGGGGAGTAATCTTGTGGGGGCGTTGAAGGGACGCTGTGAGATTTACGGACTCGATATTGTCACTCCGGTGAAAGAGGGGGTGGTGAGGACCTATACATGGGACGATCTCGATGCGGGACGGGTGCCTGAGGTGGATGCCGTGATACATCTCGCAGGCAAAGCCCACGATACCAAGAACAAGGCGCAGGCCGACGTATATTTCAAGGTCAACACGGGTCTTACCCGGAAGATTTACGACCACTATCTGCAATCATCGGCACGTAAATTCATATTTTTCAGTTCGGTAAAAGCTGCTGCCGACAGTGTGGAAGGTGACATTCTCGACGAGAATATCACGCCCAAGCCCGTAGGGCCTTACGGCGAGAGCAAAATCAAGGCTGAGGAATATATACAGACAAAGTGGGACAACGCGGGAAAGGCAACCTACATATTCCGCCCATGCATGATACACGGACCGGGCAACAAAGGGAATCTCAACCTGCTCCACTCGGTGATACGCCACGGTATACCCTGGCCGCTGGGGGCTTTTGACAATCTGCGGTCGTTCACATCGATTGACAACCTCACTCACATAATCGGTCGGCTGCTCGAGAGCGACGCTCCAACCGGCATCTACAATATCGGCGATGACAAACCGCTGTCGACCAACGAGCTCATACGGCTCATGTGCGATACAATGGGGAAGAAGCCGCGGATATGGAAAATGCCTCGCGGGATGGTGCGTTTCATGGCCTCGACGGGTACGGTGCTCCATCTGCCGCTCAACAAGGAGCGTCTGCGTAAACTGACGGAGAATTACGTGGTTGACAACGGCAAAATCAAACGTGCGCTCGGAATCAAGGAGCTGCCGGTCAGCTCGGCCGAGGGGATAAGGCGCACTATCAGGTCGTTTCACAATTCATAATTCATAATTCATAATTATTTTTTTTGTGTGTGCGTGCGTGGGGGAGGGTGTTGCAGAACACGATTTTAGCTGACCGCGGTTGAAAACCGCGGCTACTACTCGGTTAATTCTAAATCTATAATATATCCGGATTTATTTTATATGGAATATGTAATTATTGCTGTTATATTGCTTGTGGCGGAACTGGTATATTTCAGGATTGCCGACCGCTTCAACATTATAGACAAGCCCAACGAACGGAGTTCGCATACGAGGATAACTCTCCGCGGAGGAGGTGTGATATTCCTTATCGGCGCGTGGGTATGGGCTGCATTTTTCGGTGTGCACTACATCTGGTTCCTTACCGGGCTGACGCTTATCGGGGCTGTCAGTTTCGTTGACGATGTGCACTCGACGCCGAACGCGCTGCGGCTCGTGGCTCAGTTCACGGCCATGATGCTGATGTTCATCAACCTGCATCTGTACGAATCATCGACCTGGTGGGTTATAGTGCCAGCGCTGATAGTGTGCGTGGGCATCATCAACGCCTACAACTTCATGGACGGCATCAACGGTATCACGGGATGCTACTCGCTGGCTGTGATAGCGCCGCTGTTCTACCTCAACAGGGAGATGCATTTCATCGATGAGAGTCTGCTGGCTGTGACAGCGCTGAGTGCCGCGGTATTCTTAGTGTTCAATTTCAGGAAGAAAGCGAAATGTTTCGCGGGCGACGTAGGGTCGGTCAGCATAGCGTTCATAGTGCTGTTCGCTCTCGGACGGCTCATCATGGCTACGGGCAATCCGGTGTACCTGCTGTTTCTGGCAGTCTACGGCGCCGACACCGTGCTGACTATAATACACCGCATCATGCTTAAGGAAAATCTTGGCGAGGCTCACCGCAAACATGCCTACCAGATAATGTCGAACGAGCTTAAAATGCGTCATACATTAGTATCTGTCATCTACATGGCACTGCAGCTCGCCATATCATTCGGGTTAATCGCAATCGGTGACGGCACAGGCCAATGGATATATTTCTGCGGCATAATCGCAACACTTGCCATCGGATATTTGGTGTTTATGAAAAATTTTTATTATCTTCACGAACAATATCTACTTGCCAAGAAATCATGAACTTCATTATCGGCGAAAATATATTTGACAACCTACTGAACGAAGCCGCCTCAAACGCACGCCTACGCACGAATCTTGATTTACGCAACTCGGAGTCGGACACGTCGCAACGCATGCTGAATGCGCTGATGCCCGGCACGTCGGTGCCCGTACACCGCCATCTCACGACGTCGGAGACGGTGGTACTGCTTAAGGGACGCCTTGCAGAGGTCTATTTTGACGACAACGGCAACGAGACCGAACGCATCGAGCTTGACGCCAACGGCGCGAACCGCGGAGTGCAGATAGAGGCGGGCCGCTGGCACACCATCGACGTGCATGAGCCGTCGGTCATCATCGAGGTAAAGGACGGTGCATACGCGCCGCTCGCCGATGACGAGGTACTGTAAAACGGAGGCGGGAACTCCCTATATATCACTATTACAATCTATAATTTCTGTAACCTATAGTAATCCTAATACAAAAGAGAATGAGTTATTTTTCAAAAATATCAAGCTGGTACTTTACCAAAAAATCATTGCCATACTGGGCTGTAGCACTTCTTGACTGCATGTTGGTGTTCATGTCGATGATATTTGTGTATTCACTCAACAACGGATTGATACGGACGGCTACCCTGTTCTGGCCACTATGCGCGACATTTCTGCTTTATATGTGCTGCTATGTAATCGGATTCAGGATATTCCGCACATATTCGGGAGTGTTCCGCTACTCATCGTTCATCGACCTGCAGCGGGTGTCGAGCGCCGTGCTGTTAGGCATGGTACTGGCACTTGCGCTTCATACATTGCTACAGAATTACAGTGACTTTTTCGTGCATATACGTGTACGCGCCATATTGATATGGTCGGTGATGTCGCTGCTGCTGATGTGGAGTATGCGCGTGTTTGTCAAATTCCTGCATGACTATTCGTTTGCGAGCAAGAATGCCGAGAAAGTGTTCATCTACGGAGTGAGGGACGGCGGCATAGCCATAGCAAAAAGCCTCGGAAACCAGGATTCGGTAAAATACACGCTGTCGGGATTTATCTCGGACGAGCCCGACATGTGCGGGCGAATGCTGATGGGGGTAACGGTCTATGCCAATGACAGCCACCTCACAGACAACATGAAGCGCAAGGAGGCGAGCAAGCTGCTCGTATCGCCCTTTCTCACGGAAAAACTGCGCGAGAACCAACGCATGATCAACGACCTCATCGAGGCCAACATAAAGATATTGATATACAGCCAGGTACAGGAATGGGACGGCAAGAGCGGCATACGTACACAGCAGTTGCGCGAGATTGAAATCGAGGATCTGCTGCCGCGCGAAAAAATTGACATAGACATCGACGCCACGTGCCGCCAGCTTTCGGGCAAACGCATACTCATCACCGGTGCTGCCGGCTCGATAGGCAGCGAAATCGTGCGTCAGGTATCGATATACGCTCCCGATAAGCTGATACTTATAGACCAGGCCGAGACGCCGCTCCATGACGTGCGTCTGTTCATGGCCCGCGAGTTCCCGGAACTGGAAGCGCATACCATAGTGGCCGACATTGCCCACAAAAGCCGCATGACGGAGATATTCGACATGTACCGACCCCAGTATGTGTTCCACGCGGCTGCCTACAAGCATGTGCCGATGATGGAGGACAATCCGGCCGAGGCGATACAGAACAACGTGGAGGGTACGCGCATCATAGCCGACCTTTCCGTAAGATATAACACTGAGAAATTCGTGATGGTGAGCACGGACAAGGCCGTGAACCCGACCAATGTGATGGGCTGCTCGAAACGCATCTGCGAGATATACGTGCAGGCGCTCGACAAGGCCATCAAAGAGGGGAAAATCAAGAGCAAGACGCGTTTTGTCACGACACGTTTCGGAAATGTGCTCGGGTCGAACGGCTCGGTGATACCCATCTTCAAGGAGCAGATAAAACGTGGCGGCCCGCTTACGGTGACACATCCCGACATTATCAGATATTTCATGCTTATACCCGAGGCGTGCAAGCTCGTGCTTGAGGCGGGAACGATAGGCCAAGGGGGCGAGATATTCGTATTCGACATGGGGGAACCGGTCAAGATAGTTGACCTGGCAAAACGAATGATCAAGCTGAGCGGTGCCGACGTGCAAATCAAGTTCACGGGACTGCGCGACGGCGAGAAACTCTATGAGGAGGTGCTCAACGAGAAGGAGATAACGCTTCCGACGGTTCACCCGAAAATCATGATAGCCAAGGTGCGTGAATATGACTACAGTTCGATTGTCCCGGTATTTGACGAGCTGTACAATTCATCGCTTGGAGAGGACAACATGTCGATTGTGCGGCGAATGAAACGTCTTGTGCCGGAATTCCGAAGCCAGCATTCGGTGTATGAGGTACTCGACAAGGAGCGCCGGCAGCCGGCGGGAGAAATAGGCAATTCGCTGACAAATCCCACGGATTTCGAGCGCACTATTATCGACGGCGCCCATTCAATCACTGCCACCGGCAAGGAGGGTGTCAGGACCGATGCCGGCAAGAAGCCGGTGGAGGTGAAGTGAGGATAGACAATCAAGAGATATGGAAGCCGCGGGAAATCGTTTTTTCCGCGGCTTTTTTGTGTGGAGATTGGTGGGATTCCGCTTACGCGTCATCACTTGGCTATAAATGTATTTACGGACGCACAGACGGTGCAATGCGATTCAAATAGGGAATATAGAGGGCTGAAAGCCCTCCGCTATTTGAACCGCATTGCACAGACCGTGCGTTGCTACGGCGGGGAATCAGTAGTCGGAGAAGAGGGTGGGTTTGATTACTATGCCTACGCGGAGCTGGGAGTGGAATTTGTTGTAGTCGAGGAGGCCTTCGCCGTAGCCGTTGTAGTATTGGAGGAAGAGGTACTGGTTCTGGTTGTTGCTTAGTTTCCAGGCGAGCTCGAAGATGGTGTTGTAGTTGAGGTTCCAGCCGCGGCGCTTGACGAGGACTACGGAGGCGTTCCAGCGCTTGTTGTTGGAGATGTAGGATGTGCCTACCTGGTAGATGCCGCAGTAGTCGAGGATGTCCTTGTTGTTTTCGCCGTCGATAATGGGTATCCATACTTTGCCGTGGACACTGAGGTTGGCGTCGACAATGATATTGGCTCCGAAGGTGATACGGTTCCACGAGCGCGACTGGATGCTGTCGCGTCCGTTGCTTTCGTGCTCAATCTGAAATGTGAGTTTTCCGATGAAGCGGTTTTTGACGAACAGCGGTTTGCAAAGGCCGATACCGGGGTTGAAGTTGAGGTCGGTCATCGGCAATGATTCCTCGAGGACGTTCCAGAATACTTTCTGTGTGTAGAAGAGGTAGAGGTATGTGTTCCAGGGGAGGGTGCTTTTGGTGAGTTTCTGGGCGATTGACACCTGAAACTTGGCGTTTGTGTTCTCGCGGGTGATTTTCTGGCCGATTGCGGGGCCGAAAATGAAATAATTGTCTTTGTACAGCCCGAAATATGGGCCTTTGTCAAATTCGTGCCGCACGGAGTCGGTGTTGAGCCGCTGTCCGTCGACAGTCACAATCTGAGCGCCTGCCTGCGGTGAGGCCAACATGGCGACCATGACTGCAATAAACAGATTACAGATTATCCTTTTCATATTCATTGCAAAGATAAATATCTATTTTATATTTAGCCAATCAACTTTGTATGATTTTGTGTCCTTTTAGTAGAATTTTTTACTTAATTTTGCGGCATGAAGCTATACAAATCAATATATTTGAATATCATAGTGCCACTTACGGCACTATGCATCGCATCGCTCGCCACAAGCTGCGGCGGGAAAAAACCTTACAGAATCGACGGTACGGTAGAGGGACTGGGCACACAGAACATCACGGCCATATACCATGACGGTACGTCGCTCAGGACAATGACTACCAACGCGGTCAATTCGACGTTCCACATCGAGGGTAGTTCGGAACAGCCCGTCATCATCGAGCTGTATGACAACCAGCGTCAACGCATAGGCTGCGTAGCGGCCAGGAACGGCGAGGAGATAAAGGTGAAATTCAAGGCTGCCGACCGCTGTTTCATGGAGGCGACGGGCGACGAACTGTCGGCGGCGCTCGGCGAATTTCTCAAAAAGAATGCCAAGGGACTCAATGACGCGATAGAGCGTCAGATAGCTACAGCTCCATCGGCCGAACTCTCGGCACTCTTAGCGGGATATTACTATGACATCAATGAAGACGCCGTGCGTGCCGACTCCATACTGTCGCTTATTGACAACAATGCGGTAATGTCAAACGCCATGCTGCGCTCCAAAGCGGAGATAGCCGCACGTATGGCCGAAACGCCCGATTCGGTACCGGTGCTCGAACTGTATTCATGGAACGACACTGTGGTGAGATTCGAGCCGTCGAAGAAAACCGCTACGCTCTATATCTTCACCGACGCTCACAGGATGCCCGACTCGATTGTGGACTTCGCCGACTCGCTTGCGCGCGACATACGGGTGGCATCGGTCAGGATGTCGATTGACTCGTTCGGGTGGCACAATGATTGCCGCCGCTTCTCCAAGAAGGTGGAACATCTGTGGGCGCTCGGGGGCGTAAACAATGCCGTGCTTCGGGTGCTCAACATACCGAGGCTGCCCTATTTCGTTGTCGCCGACACCACCTCACGCCTGACATACCGCGGCACGACGCTTCCGGCGATTTCCAAGTAACCGACCTCCTTCCGAAATATCAATCAACCGTACAAATCCCATACCATGCTTGCCAAGACTTACGCCGCCGCCCTCCAGGGTATAGATGCCATCACAGTGACCGTAGAAGTGGTCGTGGACAAGGGTATAGGCTATACCATCGTCGGGCTGCCCGACACAGCTGTCAAGGAGGCGGGCGAGCGCATACAGACGGCGCTGTCGCAGTCTGGACAGGAATGGCCGCGGCGCCACACTGTGGTCAACCTCTCCCCTGCCGACGTGCGCAAAGAGGGTGCCGCATACGACCTGCCGATGGCTATCGGGATACTTGCCGCCGACGAGAAGATACCAGCCGGGCAGCTATCCGATTTCGTGATGATAGGCGAACTGTCGCTTGACGGGACGGTGCTTCCGGTGAAGGGGGTGCTCCCGATGGCGATAATGGCTCGCAAGGCGGGGTTCAAGGGGATGATAGTGCCGAAGGCCAACGAGACGGAAGCGGCGGTAGTCAACGACATTGACATCTACGGCGTGGAAAGCCTCAGGGAGGTGGTTGATTTCTTCAACGGGACACTCAACATAGAGCCTACGGTGGTGAACACCCGTGAGGAGTTTGCCAAAGGTTCCGACATCAGCGACCTCGATTTCAGTGATGTCAAGGGGCAGGAGAATGTGAAGCGGGCGTTTGAGGTGGCATGCGCCGGGGGCCACAACATACTGCTCGTAGGCCCTCCGGGATCGGGAAAATCAATGATGGCGAAGCGGCTGCCGTCAATCATGCCGCCGCTGACGCTGGCCGAGGCACTGGAGACGACGAAGATACACTCCGTGGCCGGAAAACTGGGGCGCGGGTCGATGCTGATGACGTCGCGACCGTTCCGCGCGCCGCACCACACTATCTCGCCGGTTGCTCTGGTAGGTGGCGGGGCAAGTCCGATGCCGGGAGAGATTTCGCTCGCACACAACGGGGTGCTGTTTCTCGATGAATTTCCGGAGTTCAGCCGGGCGGTGCTTGAGGTGATGCGTCAGCCGCTTGAGGACAGGCATATATCGATAAGCCGCGCACGGTATGCCATCGACTATCCGGCGGGGTTCATGCTTGTTGCGTCGATGAATCCGTGTCCGTGCGGATACTACAACCACCCGACCAAAGAATGCACATGCGCCCCCGGTGCCGTGCAGCGGTATTTAGGGCGCATATCGGGGCCGCTGCTCGACCGCATAGACATTCAGGTGGAGATAATGCCGGTTCCGTTTGACGAACTGTCGTCACTCCGGAAGGGGGAAAGCTCGGAGGCGATACGCCGGCGCGTGGTCGAGGCAAGGCATATACAGTCAGTGAGATACGCAGGGCATCCGGGGGTATTCTGCAACGCGCAGATGACGTCGAAGATGCTTACGGAATACGGGCGCCCCGACCGCGAGGGGCTCGAGATGCTGCGCACGGCGATGGATAGATTCAACATGTCGGCCCGCGCCTACGACCGCATACTGAAAGTGGCGCGCACCATAGCCGATCTCGACAAGAGCACCGAGGTAAAGAGCCGGCACATCGCGGAGGCGATAAGCTACCGCAACCTCGATCGCTCGAACTGGGGCCAGACGTACCGGGGGTGAGGCGAACGAGGGCGTTTATTCCGCTTACGCGTCATCACTTGGCTGAATTACCAATGTTGATACACCGGAAGAAATGGCATTATAGCTCCGTGATGACGCGTAAGCGGAATAAAGAGAGAAATTGCATGAAAAATTGCCATAATTAATTTTATATCTGTATGACCATAGAAAAGCCGGAATATCCGTTTAATAAAGAACTGAAGCACCGGAACACACGCCGCGCGGCTTTTTGTAATTATCTTGATCCGGGCTTTTTCATGATTACTATAACCTCAGCCCCCGGAATACCTGCTTTTTCCGCCATATCCGGTACTCCGGAGGCGCCTATCGTATCATACAGCAGGCTGGGGGCTGTCATACGGGATAAAATAGAGTCCATACCGTCATATACGCCGCAACTTAATGTCATTGAATATGTAGTAATGCCCGACCATATACATATTCTTCTTGAGGTAGCAGTACGGCTTCCGAGACATTTAGGGAAAGTAATCGGGGGATTCATGGGCGGGTGTACCGTCGGAGCGAGGGAAGCGGGAATAATTACGGACGAAGCATCGGTCTTTGAAAAGAATTATCACGACCGTGCCATGACGAAAATCGGTCAAATCGGCTGCGTACGCAATTATATCCGTGACAATCCGCGCCGGTTACTTATCAAACGGCTACACCCTGATTTCTTCCAACGATACATGCATCTGAATATCGCAGGAAGAGAATATGCCGCTTACGGAAACATCTTTCTCCTGCGTCATGACTATCTCATGCCGGTACGCATACACCGCCGCTGGAGCAAACGAGAATTTGAGGCATACGAAGATGAGTGTCTGTCGGAGATAGCAAAAGGCGCCATTGCCGTCTCACCTTTTATTCACCCGGCCGAAAAAGCTATACGTGCAAAAGCGCTCGATATGGGCGCAAGCGTAATACATCTGCGCCACGAAGGATTTGACTCGCGATTCAAACCACAAGGCAGTGATTTTACTCTGTGCTCATCGGGCAGGCTATTGCTTCTGGCCGCATGGCCCGACAATACTGGACACCGCACCGCAGCAGGCTACTCCGAATTTCATTCCATGAACGACATGGCAAACAATATTGCTTCGCTTACCTCAGACTGCCGCATGCATATTGTCGATTTTTATAAAAAAGCATGAGGCCGGAGGGGCGGATGCATGGGGAATGCATGGGGAATGGAGGGGCATGGATATTTTTTTGCGGGGATTTTTTGGGGGATATTAAAAGTATTGCTATCTTTACGAAATGGGGGTAGCTATTTTAGCTATAGTAGCTATCATAGCTATGGTAGACGCGGTTGGTGGAGATGGAGGTGGAGATGGCGCGGACGCGATGAATCGCGTCCCTACAATTTAATTATTTTTTTGCTTAATGACTTTTAATTCAATATCCGGAGAAACCAACAATAACAATAAAATATGATGAAACGCCTTTTTTTAATTCCTGTGATAGCTCTGTTGTGTCTTGTGACAATGGGCGCAAAAGAGAAGAAGACTTCGGGCAAACGCCAGGTACAAGTGTATGGTGTGGCTTTCTACAACCTTGAAAACCTGTTTGACACCATCAACAACAACGGTAAGTATGACCTTGAATTTTCGCCTGCCGGCGCACGCCAGTGGGACGGCAAGAAATATTGGTCGAAAATCAACAATCTCGCTGATGTAATCACGCACATGACATCGCCCACCACTCCCAACGGCCCGGCTGTCATAGGCGTTTCGGAAATCGAGAACAAATCGGTGCTCGACGACCTGGTGAAGGCTGTCGACGAGAAACTGCAGGCCGAGGGTCGCCAGACATGGAACCTGCAGGTGGTACACCACGACTCTCCCGACCGCCGAGGTGTCGACGTCGGCTGTCTGTACAATCCGCGCCAGTTCCGCATGCTCGACGTGACGAACACGACGCTGCGCATACCGAACTATGAGTCGTTCCGCACGCGCGACCAGATGTGCGTGACGGGAATACTCGGGGGCGACACGGTGTCGGTGATTGTCAACCACTGGCCTTCACGCCTGGGCGGCCAGGAACAGTCGTCGTACCTGCGCGAGGCTGCCGGAGCGCTTTCTAAGGAGATTGCCGACTCGCTGTGGCGCATACGTCCCAACCAGGGTGTCATCGTGATGGGCGACCTCAACGACGACCCGCAGGACAAATCGTGCGCGGTGGCACTCGGCGCCAAGAAAGATATTGACGACGTGGCTCCGCACGGGTTCTACAATCCGTGGTGGAAGATACTCGACAAGGGCATAGGCACGCTTGCCTACAAAGGTCAATGGAACCTGTTCGACCAGATAATAGTAAGCGGCACGCTGCTCAAGCGCAACGGCGCCACGGTGTACTACAACAACGCGAAGGTCAACAACTTCGATTTCCTGCGCGACACCGAGGGACAGCGCCAGGGCTATCCCCGCCGCACGTTCTCGGCCGGTGTATGGCTCGACGGATACTCCGACCACTACCCCACCGAGATTTTCCTCGTGAAGGAACGTAAATGACAAAGTGCCAACGCACGCCCAACGACAATACACTGACACAGACATAATATCATGAAGAAATATATCAAAGCCATTGCGGCGGGACTGATGCTCGGCGCGTCGCTGACCGCAGGAGCGGAAAACGCGTACACTCCGTCGCCCGAAAACATCGAGGCGCGTAAGCAATTCAGCGACAGCCGTTTCGGCATATTCATACACTGGGGCATATACAGCATGTTCGGTCAGGGTGAATGGTATCTCAACGACGGTATCACCTCGGCCGAATATGCCAAAGCCGCCCGCGGATTCTATCCGGCCGATTTCAATGCCGCCGAATGGGTGACCGCCATAAAGAATTCGGGTGCAAAATATATAACTATCACGAGCCGTCACCACGACGGTTTCGCGATGTGGGGCACTCACCAATCGAAATTCAACATTGTGGACGGGACGCCCTTCGGCCGCGACATCATCAAGGAGCTTGCCGACGAATGCGGGCGCCAGGGCATCACGCTCAATCTCTACTATTCGCATCTCGACTGGAGCCACCCGGCCTATCCCCGCGGGTGGACAGGCGAGCGCACCGGCCGCGACCCCAAACTATACGACTGGCCGACATACTACAAATTCATGAACGACCAGCTGACCGAACTGCTGACCGGCTACGGCCCCATCGGGGCAATATGGTTTGACGGTATGTGGGACCATGACCCCGACAAAGAGCAGTTTGACTGGAATCTCAGCGAGCAGTACGCGCTCATACACTCGCTCCAGCCCGCCTGCCTGATAGGAAACAACCACCACAAGGCTGCGTACCCGGGCGAGGATTTCCAGATATTCGAGCGTGACCTTCCGGGAGAGAACACGGCAGGATTTTCGGGCGGCCAGGAGATAAGCCCGCTGCCACTCGAGACCTGCAATACCGTCAACGGCAACTGGGGGTACAAAGCTATCGACACCGACTACAAGAGCGTGACCGAACTGGTGCGCTACATAGTAAAAGCATCGGGAATGGGCGCCAACCTTCTGCTCAACATCGGGCCGCAACCGAGCGGGGCGCTTCCCGACGCCGCACTCGACCGCCTCGCCGGCATCGGAGAGTGGATGAACCGCTACGGGGAAACCATCTACGGCACGACAGCGGGCGACTTTCCGGCTCAGGCATGGGGGACATCGACACGCAAAGGCAACAAACTGTATGTGCATGTCATGACCGCCGACACCGCCGACATCGAGCTTCCACTGACATGCAAAGTAAAGAAAGCCGTGGTCTACGACAGCCGCGAACCTGTGAAATTCACCGGCGACCGCAAGGGCGGAAAGGTGACTTTGCATCTGGGACAGATACCACAAGAAACTAATTATATCATAGAACTTGAAACAAAATGAAACGATTTTCGATTTTTTCGGTGATAGCGGGACTGTTTGGCTCGCTGTTCACCACTCAGGCCGCCGCGCCTACCACTCTGCAACAACCCGACTGGAGCCGCAATGCCGTCATCTATGAGGTGAACTGGCGCCAGATGACACCCGGAGGCACGCTCCCGGAACTTACCGACCAGCTGCCGCGACTTAAGGATCTGGGCGTGGACGTGCTGTGGCTGATGCCGATACACCCGATATCGGAGCTTAACCGCAAGGGTGGATTAGGCAGCTATTACGCAGTGAAGGACTACAAGGCCGTCAATCCCGAGTTAGGCACACTTGAGCAGTTCAAGGACTTTGTAAAGAAAGCTCACAAGCAGGGCTTCAAGGTGATAATCGACTGGGTGCCCAACCATTCGGGCTGTGACAACGCCTGGGTGAAAGAGCATCCCGACTGGTACGCGCTCGACGAGAACGGCAAGATGTTCGGCCCGTTTGACTGGACCGACGTGTATAAATTCGACTACTCCAACCCGGCAATGCGCGCAGGCATGATCGACGCGATGAAATTCTGGCTGACCGAAGCCGACATCGACGGATTCCGCTGCGACGTGGCCATGCAGGTGCCTACCGATTTCTGGAACGAGGCGCGCCCGCAGCTCGACGCCGCCAAGGAGGGGGGGATATTCATGCTCGCCGAGGCATCGGAGCCCGACTTAGTGGAGCATGCGTTCAACATGGCCTACAACTGGCCGATGAAGGATGTGTTCAACGACATCGCCGCCACAGCCGGCCAGCGCACATACGACGACAACAAGCTCAACACGGCGCATGCCGACGCCATCGACCGCCTGCTCGACAAGCAGGATAAGGAGTTCGCCCAGGATTCATATCTCATGAACATGATTACCAACCATGACCTCAACTCATGGGAGGGCACGGAGTTCCAGCGCTTAGGCAACCTTACGAATGCATTCGCCGTGCTGTCATACACGCTTCCCGGCATGCCTCTGATATATACGGGACAGGAAACGGGAATGGACCGCGCGTTTGAATTTTTCGTGAAGGACGTGCCTCCCACTTTCGAGCCGCGCAACGAATATTTCACATTCTATCAGAAGCTGAACGCCCTCAAGCATAACGAGAAGGCTCTGCAGGCAGGCGTGAAGGGGGGCAAGATGCACCGCTACGCCACCACTTCGCCCGACCTTTACATCTTCTCGCGCTCGGTCGACGGGTCGAACGTGCTTGTAATGGCCAATATCGGCAACAAAGCCGCCGACGTGGTATACACCGGCGAGGCTCCGGCCGCAAGCACCTACAATTTCGACTACATGAAGGGAGCGAAGGCCAAACTGCCCACTAAACTGGCTCCGGGCGAGTATTATATATTTATCGGGAAGTAAGATACCACGGGGGCGAGACGCCCCCGCTCCACTCAAAACGCGACGATTGCGATATTTTTTTTTCGCTGTCGTCGCGTTTTTATATTTTTTATCTTTCCGTACCCCGATAATTAAAATGTAGTTGATATGTATATCTTAAATTTATGGGGATATAAGCATAAGATTGCCAAATAATTAGAATGCCTTATAAAAGTCGGGTGGAGCGGTGATATATCCGGATATATAGACATCCGCTATCGTCGGGAAACGGTATATTGAGAAAAACAGGTTCTTTACAACGACTACATTATTGGGGAATAACAATATAGTTAATATGTTGTAAATATGATAATTATCTACCCCCACCCACTACTTTTTCAACATATCACATTGGCTGCGCGGGATATGTTGCATATATTTGCAAATGTATTCACGCAATAAAACAAAATATCAAATTTTAATCGGAACACATAGAACAATCCTAATTCCTCTAACCAATCCTTAATCATTACATGAACAAATCTTTTCGTAAAGATTTGGTAACCGAAAGCAAGTGTTGCAGGATTCCATTGTCCTGCAACACTCTCTCCTAAAAAGCATAGTAAAATATAATAATTATAAAAATCATGAGAAAGTTTACTCTTTTTTTAGCCTTGTCAATGATAGCCTTCGCGCTTCCCGACAAAGCGAAAGCATGGACCTTCGGCAAAGGGGAAGACCCTTGGAAAATAGATTTGATAGTCGATGGAATGCCCGAGATGTCGATGACTTATGACAGTGCAACCGGGATATGGAGTACGCCGGTGTTTACCGCCGGAGGTACATCGTTGCAGTTTGAGACAGGCGTCTATTACGGAACTCAAGATACAAACTCCGATACGCGCTGGAGTTTTGGCAACAGCAATTGCACTGCGACGCCCGGAGCCGACTGGGTACTTGCCGAAACAACCGGAAAAGATGATGGCGGCAGGTATAACTTATCGGGATTGAAAGCAGGGGCGAGATACCAGATTGAAATCACCGGAAATGTCAAAGAAGACGGCAGCAATGATGACGACCACTTCAGATACCGCATCATAGAGCAGTTGCCCGACAATCTGTATCTTTACACCAACAAAGATGCCGGGGAAGGCAAGGATGTCAGGATGCTGGGTGAGGCTACCAACGACAACGGCATATTCACCTTCAATATGGATCTGGAGCGGGAGACACATCTCTTCGTTTCAAGAAATTCCGGAGCCACCACATGGGATGAAATGCAGGCTGACTACGGACGTTTCAATCCCGACGGCATCGACATTACGCTCCCCGCAAAGGATACCGGATTCACCGCAGGCAATAATACAGGCTCATGGTATGTGCCCAATACCGGAAGATATACCATAACGGTGGACTGGAGCAACAGGACTTTGAGCGCCGTAAACAATATCTATATATACAGCAGTGAAGACAGCTGGCATTCACAAAAAGGGAAGGCCACGCCTACGGCGTATGGCAAATATACCTTTACCGTCGACCTGAAAGCGCATGAATATATCGTATTGTCGGAGAAAGACATGGATAAATTCAATGTCGGAGACTACAACTGGACTCCAGGCAATGACAAGGAACTCAAGCAGAACGAGACCACGTCATTCAGCTATAACAAAGATGGTGCATGGTACGCCACGAAAGCAGGAAAATACTGCATCGAGGTAGACTGGATGAACAAGACATTCAAGGCGTTTACAGTGGCAGTGCACATGCCGCTTTCGTCGACCGACTTTGCCGGCGGCAAGAAGCACTACTTCCTGGTGGGCGAACGCATGGGCGAATGGCACCTGCAGCCCGAATGGGAATTCAAGGAGGTGAACGGCGAGCTTGTGCTCAACAACCGGTTCATCTACATAGGGGCATTCGCAGTAGGCGTCGTTGACAATTACAATGACTATATACATCATAAATTCACATATTATTGCAATAACCGGACGTTTGAACCCGACGACTTAACGAACGCCATCGCCATACCGGGCGAGGGAAGAGTGTACGACCAGGCAAAGGGCGCGACACGTTTCAATCCCTCGGATGTATTTTATGCAAATTTTGACAAAACCGGGGACTATTTCACCGGCCGCGGCACATTCATGAGCGAAATCAAGGTATCGCTCAACAACGACAAGCTGCCTACGGAGATAACGTTCACCAAAGGTTCGACGGAAGAAGCTGCAAAGCAGCGCGTGTTCACCCTCGTGGGCAACCAAATCATCAACCAGAACTTCAACAACGACTCTGGCATCGGCAACACTACGATGCACAACCGCGGATATGACGGCTGGTTTGACAGCTGGATACAATACGACCAGGCCACGAACAAACCATACGTCGACGGCAACGGCGAATACCTGTACCACACGTCGTTCACGCCCGACTATCTCGCGGCAAGCCCCGTGCAGTTCAATCTGCGTCTTGCCGACGGCAACGAATTCGCCTACACGTCAAACAATATCAAGTTTGTGGAGTGGAACAACCTGCCCAACCTCGACAGCGACCCGTACAAGAGTTACTATGAGTCATTCGGTAAGCGCACGACAATCAGCGACAACGGAGAGCATATATTCGATGACGGATATGACTTCAGACTGCACGTAGAGTGCAAGACTGACACTGAGGACAACCGCACCACTACCCTTGCTGACGGCTGGAACTGCTATGTGGTACGCGACATGTGGATCGGCGGCGACATCAAGTTCTGGTCGGGCTGGGGCGGCAACGAAGACGCCACCAACGGCGGCTACAACCACCTTGCCGTATGGCACGGCCCGAACGGCGGCCCTGACATAAACGAAGGATGGAAATATCAGGTGAAAGGCTTCGACATCAATGCCGGCGGCCTCGACGCGGTGCTCTACAAGAATGTGGCACGCAGAGGCGCCACCGACTACCGGATTTCGGAGGACGGCAAGCCCGCATACTTCAACCGCGTGATACTGTGGTTCAACAATACTGCCGGCGTGAACAATTCTTACATACAGTTCATACAGGAATCCGCCGGCCCCGCCATCTTCGCGCAGACCGTACAGAACGGTGACAAGAAGAACCATATCAGATACGACTGGTACCTCAACAAAGCTCAGAACGAGACAGGCAGTGACGCCAAAGTGGTATCCTACGAGATAATCCGCTACCGCATTGTCGACGGCAAGCCGCAGTTTACCGGTTACCCGCAGGGACAAAAGGTCGACATCTCCGGCAAGAATATGACCGTAGGGATGCTCTATGAGGGTGAGGCGGCCAATCATCTTGATGTCACGAGATTCCTTGACAAGGGTATCCTTGATGAGAACGGTTTCGCGCCGGGTCTCTACGAATATGAGATCTATGTGACCGACGAGCATGGCGGCCGCAAGAAGGCGGTATCCAACCGCGTAGCCATCTACGAGGACGAAACCGTGACGCCCAACATCGTGCCGATGCAGCTTGTGGAGCTTCGCGACGGATACACCGACAAGTTCGGTCTGCCGCATGACAGCGCAGCGAAAGCGCTGATGGACGCAGGCGCCCCCAAATCAACCGTATCGGGCAAGAAGTATATGACCTACCGCGTGAACGACGGTGACAAATTCTATATAATGGAAGATATCGTTGACGGCGGCAAGAACATACCGGTCGGAGTTGAAATCATCGACTCGAAGATAGCGCGTGAGTTCCTCAACAACAACCCCGACAAATACTGGTGGACATCAAACTACTACGTGCGCTGCCTCGACTACAACAGATATGCCGCCATACTTCAGGGTTATAAAGACAACGGAACGATAACCGACGAGTCGATACCCGTGCCGACTCTCACGATAAAGGAAACCATCAAGTCAGACGCCGGCGAGACGATAAAGGAGATTGAACACGGCACAGCGAGCGAGTTTAAATTCAGCGAACAGCAGACATACTACTCGGCGATAGTGAAACGCGGCGGCAACCTTGCCGATGCCATATTCGACGTGACGCTCAACTATACCTACCACCCTGTGGCAGGAGGCGAACAACCGGTCACGACACACTCGGCAGCAGGAATCGACCCGGTGACACCTCGCCCGTTCTGGCCCCTGTACCGCTACGTGTACGACCGTAAGACCAACGACCTCGGTACAGATTACAAGTGGGGCAAAATCAAAGTGCCCGTGAACAACTGGAACGGCCACGCTTCGACCGGCGATGCAATCCTGGCCGGCGACATGGCGGAAGTGTACGTGCGCCTCGACGACGGCAAACTTGACACCCGCAACTTCACGCTTCAGGTAGATTTCTACCGGCCTAATGTCGACAAGGAAATATACAGTTATTACGACATAAAGTATTATGTCAACATGACCAATACCGATACGGAAATTGACAAAAAGATTCAGGTGCCATTGAAAGTCGAGGCCGTGCTCCACGATGAGGACATAGCAGACACCGACAAAGATACGCCCAACCGCTACCGCATGGAGTTCAAGGGAATGCACCCGCGCAACGATGTCTATCCCACAGTGGAATTCGTGAAGACCGAATATGTGCCTAATACTGATGCCGGCACTCAATACAAACCGCAGACCGGCAACTTCGGCAAGATGCTTACCATCAAGGCGGAGCGCACTATGCAGACCCACAACAACGATGGAATCACGAACGCACATCTCGGCTACATCCAACGCGAGGACGGCAAATGGGACTGGATGTACAAAGGCCACGAGGACTTCAAGGACCATAACCCGACGCTGGAGAAGCACGATGACAATGAGTATGAAGACCCGTCGACCTACGATCCGAACAGTGCAAATTACACTCCCATCAAGCCTGTATACTACCTCATCGAACTGAATAACGGAATGGGCGACCAGGCCACATACCCGTATCTTGTACCCCACGTCGAAGGTCACCATACGGGTGATACGTTCGACACCGACCATCATGGCCTCATCACCAACGACACCGACCCGCTGATTGGCACATATATCGCTCAGGATTTCAACTATGAGACCACGCCTAAGATATATGCCACCGCAATCTACATATTCGAACGCCCGATTACCGGCGCCACATCTACCGACTTCGACGATCTTGAGATAGTATCGCTCAAAGTCAACGATAACGAGACAGTGACGACAAGAGCGGCCAATGCTCCCGCCAGCGTGCCGAATAAGATAACGGATAAGGAATTTGCCCTCAACGGCGCCGGAAATATGCCCAATTACTGGGAAGCGCCTGATGGCAAAGTGCTTGACCTGAGCAAGGCCGACGAGACTACGGGCTACAACGGTTATATCGCGGTGAAAGGTGCCACATACATGGATAAAAACGACGCCATAGTGACCGGAGTAGAGGACGTGCTCGCCGACATGGAGAATAGCGAGACGGTCTACTACAACCTGCAGGGTGTACGCGTGGAAAATCCGACCGCAACCGGCGTCTATTTCCGCGTGCAGGGCAACAAAGTGACCAAATTCGTAGTGAAATAACAATAATTTTTTCTCATGATAGGGAAAGCCCCGAAGCATATAGCCGAGGGGCTTTTTTTATGGGCGATTGGATGGATAGGAGGAATAGGGCCAATAGGCCCAATAGGGCTTATCGGGCTTATTGGGCCTAAAGCCTATTGAGCTTATCGGGCCTATCCTCCAAAGGCGCGGGATAACTAAATTTAGGTAGTTGAGGGGTGATTAGGAGGGTGAATTTACTCAATTTCGGGTATTTCCCGAATATCGGTTATGGGGTAATTTTGCAGTATCCAAGAAGATACATTTCTGTGACCGATGAGTAAAATTTTTCTGACTATACTCGTGATTATTTCTGTGGCGGCAGATGCGGCCGGAGATGATTTTGTGCTTTCAGGCACTGTCACCGACAAGGGTGACGGCGAGCCGTTGCCGTTTGCCACGGTTAAGGTGGGAGACGGAAAGGAGGGTACGCATGCCGGCGGCGACGGCCGCTGGGCAATCAGGCTTCCCGAGGGAAGATATACGGTCACAATAAGTTACATAGGCTATGCCGACGTGAAGGAAAAAATCGACCTGAATTCCGACAGGACATTGAATACGGCACTTTCAGCGGGGGGAAATTCGCTCGGCGAGGTCGTGGTGACCGCGAGCGAGAACAGATCGCTCACATCGGGCTCGCGTATTGACCGCGACGCCATGGCACATCTCCAGCCCACAAGCTTCACCGACCTGCTCGAGCTGCTTCCCGGCAATATAAGCAAGACGCCGTCGATGGGACAGGTCAACTCGATTGCGCTCCGCGAAACTGGCTTCTCGTCGCCCTCGGGTTCGACGACTGCATCGGCCGACTATGCCATATCGGCGCTCGGGACATCGTTTTTGGTCGACGGCGTCGCCATCAATACCGACGCGTCGCTGACCGAGGTGCCGGGTGCATCGTCGGGCGATGCCGCATACGTGCGCAATACCGTGAACCGCGGTGTCGACATGCGTACCATCCCGACCGACAATATAGAGAGCGTGGAGGTGATGCGCGGCATACCTTCAGCCGAGTACGGCAACCTGACGTCGGGCGTGGTCAACATACGCCGCATACGCCGTGCGACGCCCTGGACGGCGCGTTTCAAAGCCGACGAATACAGCAAACTGTTCTCGCTCGGCAAAGGTTTCGCCGTGGGCGGAGCGGGCAATGTAATCAACGTGGACTTAGGGTACCTCGACTCCAAAATCGACCCGCGCGACAATCTTGAGAACTATAAGCGCGTCAACGCGTCGGTGCGTGCTCGCCTGCGTTGGGAGCGGCCTTCAGCCGTGTACCACTGGAATCTTTCAGCTGACTACACCGGTTCGTTTGACAACGCCAAGGCCGACCCCGACCTCAACCAGCGCAAAATCGACCTGTACAAAAGCCGGTATAACCGTTTCGGCGTGGCGTCAGACCTCAATGTCACGTTTCCGCGCGCCGCATGGATAGAGTCAGCAGGCCTGAGCGTGTCGGCCAGCTACACTTCCGACAGGCTTACGCGCCAAAAGCAGGTGACACCCAACGGCACGCCGCTTGCCCCGACATCGATGGAGGAGGGGGTACACGACGGCCGCTACCTGCTGTCGCCCTACCTGGCTGACTTCATGAGTGACGGACGCCCGGTCGACATCACGGCGCGGCTCCGTGCCGCAGGCTCCGCGGCCATGGGCGTATGGCTCCATAAATACAAAGCGGGCGCCGAATATACATTTGTCAAAAACTATGGCAAAGGACAGATATACGACCTGCTGCGTCCCCTCTCGGGGGGATGGACCACGCGTCCGCGCGCATTCAGCGACATTCCCGCGCTCAACACCGTGTCGGCCTACGTCGAGGACGGCATCACCGTGCTTGCGGGAGCCGGCAAACTGGAGGCACAGCTCGGAGCGCGACTGATAGCGCTGACCGGGCTCGACAGCCGCTATTATCTGTCGGGACGCCCGTATATCGACCCCCGCGTAAATGCCGAATGGACATTTCCGTCGTTCTCTGTCGGACAGCTGCCGATGACAGTGTCGATAGGGGGCGGATACGGCATGACCACACGTATGCCGACAATCGACTATCTCTTTCCACAGGTGCATTACTCCGATTTCGTGCAGTTGGGATACTACGACGTGCGCCACCCCGAGGAATATTCCAGAGTGAATCTGCGCACATACATCACCGACCCCACGAACTATGAGCTCCGTGCGGCGCGCAACCGCAAGTGGGAGATACGCCTGGGGATGACCTGGGGGAGCAACCGCCTGTCGGTGACATATTTCGACGAGCGCCTGAGCTCGGGATTCCGATACTCTACGGTCTACGACACCTACACCTACCGCAGTTATGACGCCTCGGCCATCAATCCGTCGACGCTGACGGGGCCTCCGTCGCTTGACGACCTGCCTTACACCGACCGCACCATCCTCGACGGCTACAGCCGCGTGACCAACGGAACGCGCATCAACAAGCAGGGCATCGAGCTGCAGCTGACCACCGCCCGCTGGCAACCGCTGCGCACGGCGCTGACAGTGACCGGCGCATGGTTCCACACGCTGTATTCCAACTCGCAGATGCTGTACAAGCCGGTCAACACCGTCATCGGCAACACTGCGGTGAGCGACCTTTATGTCGGACTTTACGACACGACCGACGGCCGCGCCAACGACAGGTTCTCGACCGGTTTCATGTTCGATACTCAGATACCGCGGTGGGGCCTTATTTTCACCACTACGATTCAGACAACATGGTGGACAAAACAGCGCCGCCTCGAAGAGAATCCGATGCCTGTAAGCTACCTTTCGGCCGCCGACGGCCTGCTGCATCCGTTCACCGATGCCGATACCCGCGACCCGATGCTTCAGCATCTCGTCAATACGTACAGCCCGGGAGTGTTCGAGACACAGCGTGTGCCGATGGCCATGTATGTCAATCTAAAGGCCACAAAGCAGATAGGCCGCTGGCTGAGGATTTCGGCGTTCGTCAACCGCATCATAGACTACCTGCCCGACTACTACACCAACAGCGGACTTAAAGTGCGCCGCACATCGGAGGCCTACTTCGGCATGGAGGCGACGGTGACGATATAGCGCAAGGCGACATTATTACAATTGAAGGAAACAGAACAATAAATATAAACCAATAAATAACCGACAGATGAAAATTGCAAAATTTATCCTTGCCGCCGCACTGCTCGGCGGAATGTCAGTGCAGCTGACATCATGTTCCGACGATGACAACCCCGTGGCATACTATCCCGTGAGCGTTACCGTCAATCTTCCCGAGGAGATAGCTTCGGCAACCATCAACAGCGAGGAGTACCAGTTTAAAAACGTATCGACCAACGAGGTCAAGACATTCACGTCGGCAACCGAAATCGAGCTTACCGAAGGACTTTACGACGTGACATATACAGCTCACGTGACAATGCCCAACGGCGTAGCCACAACCATGCGCGCCATGCAGCAGAGTGTCAGAATCACGGCCGGCGAGAACACCATCGACCTGACCGCCTACAATACCATCGACGCCGATGACCTCATCATCGTCGAGGTGTTCAACAGCGGAACCACCAACTCTACCGGCGGACAGAACCGCGACTCCTACATCAAGCTCTACAACAATACCGACAAGGTAATCTATGCCGACGGTATCACGATGTTTGAATCCGACTTCTCGACCGTACAGAAATTTGAATACAATCCCGATGTGATGCCTACGCACGTGGTAGTGCGCACGCTTTTCACCGTGCCGGGCGACGGCACCCGTTTCCCCGTGCAGCCGGGCGAGTATTTCCTGATGTGCGACCGTGCCAACCGGGCGTCGGAAAATTCGTTTGACCTCACCCACGCCGACGTCGAGTGGTACGACGAGTCGCAGGTGGCCTCGCAGCAGGATACCGACAACCCCGACGTACCCAACATGGACAAGGTGTTCAGCTACAGCCGCTCCATCACCATCCTCGACCAGTCGCAGCGTGCGTTCGGCATAGCCCGTCTGCAGGTACCCGCCGACAAGTTCCTCGAGGACTACGCCTACACCGCAACCTACCAGCTTGTCACCGCCGCCGGTACATTCGACCGCACGAAGGACGGCTGCTACATGGTGCCCAACGAGTGGGTGCTCGATGTAGTGAACGTGTCGCCCCAGGACAACTATGCATGGAACGTCACCTCGCCCGCACTCGACTGCGGCTGGAGCTATGTGGCGTTCAACTCTTCCGACAAGACCCGCTTCTTCAAGGGCATGCGTCGCAAGATGCTCTACCTCAATGAGGCAGGCAATCCCGTGTTCAAGGATACCAACAACTCTACCGAGGACTTCAATCCCCGCGTGACCCCCTCGGAAATCGAGCTGCAGGGCACAGCCATCGATGCTGCCGGCACACTATGCACCACCCGCACATACGATGGCGTCATACCGGTGAAATGACGAGATTTCCTGTCATATTATTTATAGCGTCAGCAGCTGCCGCCCCGGCCTACGGGCTGGAGGCGGACACTGCCGCTGTCGGCACGACAGTGACGGAGCGGATTGCCCTGCATGAGGAGATGATGCGGAGCATGCCGGCGCAGTCGTATGCCAATCCGGCCCTGAAGCAGTGGGAGCAGCCCTACGGCTACAGTTCGCTCTCCACCGGCTACCGTCGCGAGGCCGACAGCCGTGCCATCGACGTGCAGTCTGGCACCGACGAATCGACGTGGGGACTCTCAGCCGACAGCTATATCAAGCACAAGTCGTCGACACTGTGGGGAAGCGCTTCCTACCGCAACGGCATGCTGCGCGACATACGCTGGAACGAGAGTTCGGACGCCGCGCTTATTTATCCCTATTTCACCGCCGACTCCATCGGGGGCGACATGCATACGGAGACCTACAGCTTTGCAGGAGGATATGCCGACCACACCGACCGATGGGCGTGGGGCGCTACGCTGAGCTACAATGCAGGCCTTTATTACCGCAATGTCGACCCGCGTCCGCGCAACACCACCGGGCGACTTGACATATCGGCCGGAGGGGCGGTGCGCATCGGTACTTCCGACTATCATGCCGGCGTTTCGGCCAATTTCCGCAAATACAAGCAGTCGTGCGACATCGAGTTTGTCAACGAACTAAGCGACAACAGCATCTGGCATCTGACCGGTCTGGGCACGCACTACGAGCGTTTTGCCGGCAACGGCTACAGCCATTACTACAACGGTCACCGATGGGGCGCTACAGCCAACCTGTTTCCCTCGACGCTGCGCGGTGCGGTTGCGTCGGTGGAGTTCACTTCGTTCAGCTTCGACCATATACTGACGGGCCTGAACAAGCTGCCGCTCGAGTCGGCGACCGACAACCGGCTGTCGGCTACGGCGGGGTGGCTCGCGCCGAGTGCCGTGCACGATTTCGCGGCTATGGGCGAATTATCTTACGGCAAACGTACGGGTACGGAGAATATCTTCGGCGACCCGGCCGGGAGCGTCTATCCCCAGATAGGTGCGCTCGAACTGTACCGCCACACGCTTACCGAAGCCCGGCTCAACATGCTGTGGCAGTGGCATGCGTCGCGGCAGACACTCCTGGCGGTCAATCCCGGCGTGGAGTGGGACCGCAGCGACGAGACGTATGCCGACCCTCGCCGCAGGCTGCTGCTGTCGTCGGTCACGCCTTCCGTCACGGTCAGGGGAGCGCGCACCTTCGGCTCATCGTGGCACGTGTCGCTTTCGGCGACATTCGCCTGCGCGATACCTGTCGACAATATCTGCGAGCTGCCTGTCAACAACAGTATTCCCGCGGGGATGCAGGCTGTCGACACCGACCGCTACGACATACTCTCGAAATCAAACTCGCTGGCCGGCGTGCGCCTCAATCTGACACGCGCGGTCAACGACCGTTATGCCTTCGGCCTCACGGCCTCATATTCACGGCGCAGCTATACGGCCGGCATACATTCCGACCTGGCCGACATCGCCGTTTCGTTTATTTTTTAATTTTCTTCGACAAGGACAAAAAATGAAAAGACTGACTACATTTCTTGCGCTCTTTGCCCTGATATTTCTTGCAGCGGGCGCTTCAAAACTCAATAAACTGCCGGTCGACGCCGATGTGCGCATCGGCACTCTCCCCAACGGACTGACCTATTACATACGTGCCAACGCGACTCCGGCCAACTGCGCCGATTTCTTCATCGCGCAGCGTGTCGGTTCGGTCAATGAGGAGGAAAACCAGCGCGGACTTGCCCACTTCCTCGAGCATCTATGCTTCAACGGCACAAAGCATTTCCCCGGCAACTCCCTGATTGAATACCTGGAGTCAATCGGCGTGAAATTCGGCGCAAATCTCAATGCCTACACTTCAACCGACGAGACTGTCTACAACATCTGCGACGTGCCGACCACGCGTCAGTCGAGCCTCGACTCATGCCTTCTGATACTGCGCGACTGGAGCCATGACCTTACGCTTGCCGACGCCGACATCGACGCCGAGCGCGGTGTCATCAAGGGTGAGTGGCGTCAGCGTCAGGGCACTGCCGCCAACCGCATGCTCGAGAAGGCCGCTCCCGTAATCTACGGCAATTCGCTCTACGGACAGCGTATGCCCATCGGCCTGATGTCGGTGGTGGAGAATTTTCCCTACGACGCGCTCCGCGATTACTACAAGCGCTGGTACTATCCCGAAAACCAGTGCGTGATTGTGGTGGGCAATGTCAATCCCGATGTCATAGAGGCCAAAATCAAGGAACTATGGGCCGACGTGGAGCGTCCGGCATTCAATGTGACCCCCGCAAAGGTCGAGGTGCCCGACAACGACCGAATCATAGCTACCGTGCAGTCCGACCCCGAGCAGGTGACGCCGTTCGTGCAGATCTATCTCAAGCATGACAATCTTCCCGACAGCGATGTCAACACAATCAACGAGCTGCGCCGCGAACTTGCCCGCGACCTCGTGGTGGACATGCTCGCCGAGCGTCTTACCGACCTCGAGACATCGACCGGCACGCTGATGTCGAACGTCGGTATCGGCGACCGTCAGTTCCTGCTGTCGCGTACGCGCGACGCGCTTATGGTACGAGCCGGCACGTCGCCTGGCCGTGAGGCGGAATGCGTCAACGCAATCGCCGCCGAACTGCGCCGTGCGGCGCGCCACGGATTTACCGACGTGGAACTGCAGCGCGCAAAGCTCGACGAGCGCGCCAGACTCGACCGTCAGTTCACCGCCCGAACCAAGACGACAAATACGGAATATGCCCGCACATACGTGCGCCACTACCTTGACGGCGGCGCGCTTCCCTCGCAGGAGCAGTATTATAAGATGATGAAAGGGGTGCTCGGACAGGTCGGCCTTGAGCAGGTCAACGACTACGTGCGTTCGGTTGTAAGCCCCGACTGCCGTAATGTAGTACTGGTGGCATATCTGCCGGGCAACAATGACATCGCGCTGACCGATGCCGCCCTTGCCAACGCATACGCTTCGGTCGACGAGGCTGCGCTTGCTCCATACGTGGTGCACGACCTTGACAAACCGCTGCTCGCCGAGATGCCTGTCGCCGGCAAAATTGTGTCGGAGAAGGCCGACAGCCTCTTCGGCTCGACCGTGTGGACACTGTCAAACGGCATACGCGTGCATCTGAAAAAGACCGACTACAATCCCGACCATGTCGTTATTGCCGGATATTCGCCCGGCGGCTTCTCGGCCGGATATAATCCCGCCCTCGCTCCGGAATACCATCTTGTCAACGACGTGCTTGCTGCCGGAGCATACGGCGGCCACACCGCGACCGACCTGCGCCGCATGACCGCCGGAAAGGATGTGCGTGTCGACGTGGCTGTCGACAACATGGAGGAACGTCTGCTCGCTTCGTCCGCCACTTCCGATCTGGAAACGGCATTGCAGCTGATGTATCTCAAGGCGACGCTACCCACGCGCGACGACCAGGCATTCACCTCCATCATCGAGAACCACCGCATGAAGCTGTCGTCGCAGAACAGCAACCCGACGTTCACCATGGCCGACTCAATCCACTATTATGTCTACGACCGCCATCCGCTCGGCGCGAAGCTCAGCAAGGATGACCTCGACAAGGTGAGCTACGACCGTATCATCGGGATGCACCGCGACCGCTTCGGCGACATGACCGATTTCGATTTCTATATCCTCGGCGATTTCGATACCGACACACTCCGCATGCTCACCGAGCGCTACATAGCTTCGCTCCCCGCTGCCGGACGCCGCGAGCAGCCGGCCGACATAGGCTATCACTATATCAAGGGTCGCGAGCGCATGAACTTCACCACTCCGATGGAGACCCCGCAGACAATCGCATATACATTCTACAACTATCCCTGCGACTACAACCTTCCCAACGTGGTGAAAGGACATGCGTTAGGCTCACTGGTGCAGTCGGCACTCCTGAAAGATCTGCGCGAGGACCGCGGCTGGACCTATTCAATCAAGGCTCACGGCGGTGTCGGTGCGGGCATGAACGGCAATGACCCGTCAAACTTCATCATGCCGGTGTATATCCGTGTGGCTCCCGAGAATGCCGACTCGACATTCGACATCGTGGCCCGTACAGCCGAAATGCTTGCCGACCCTGCCAATATCTCCGACGACGACCTGCTCAAAATCAAGCAGTACATGCTCAAATCATACTCGCAGAATATGGAGAACAACAGCTACTGGCTCACCGTGCTCCACATGTATGACAAGTTCGGCCGCGACATGCACAACGGCTATACCGAACTGGTGGAAAATCTCACCCCCGCCGACGTAGCCGCATTCGCAAAGGAAATCATCATCCCGGCCAACCGCGTGCAGATGTCAATGTCGCCCGCGGAATAATCCCGGATGGTTAAAAAATGGGGCGGGGGCGTCTCGCCCCCGCTCCTTTCATGTTTTTGACGTATTCGGGTTATTTTTTGTGGCGTATGTGAGCGAATGTGCTATTTTTCGATTTATTGATGATATGTAAAAATAGTAAGATTTGCTAATTTTGTATTGTACAATTAAGTGAAATTACCATGGAAAATCAGATTGCAACGGGAAGGGGCATTGGGATTGCCACCCCATTGACACGGAGCATGAGTGCCGCGCGCATAACATGGCTTGACTGGCTGCGCGCCATAGCATGCCTTATGGTGATAATGGTGCACGCGTGCGAGTGTGTATATTCCAATGACTATTCATTCAGTTTCGCCGACTCCACGAGCCTGTGGAGCGTGGCCCTTATCAGCGGGCTTATGCGTCCGGCGGTGCCGTTGTTTCTGATGGCGTCGTCGTTTCTGCTTCTGCCGCTTAAGGGTGACGTGTCGACATTCTTCCGTCGCAGGTTCACGAGGGTGGCTATTCCGTTTGCGGTATGGCTCGTGCTGTATGCCGTGCTTCCTGCCGCGTGGGGCGAATGGAGCTGGTCGCAGTCGCTCGACAATCTGTCGACCGTATGGATTAACTTCAATCCGCGCGGGTCGCATCTGTGGTTCATCTATATGCTCTTAGGTATCTATCTGATAGCCCCGATAATCTCCCCGTGGCTCAAAAACGTGTCGCGCCGTCAGGAGGAATTCTATCTCGGTATATGGTTCCTGACGACGTTCTCGTGGCATCTGCACGAATATGTGGGCGATGTCGCCGGCGAGTGCTGGTGGAATCCCTATCCGACGTTCTATTACGTGTCGGGCTCGTTCGGTCTCGTGCTGCTGGCGCATTATATAAGGAAATATGTCGACTGGGGCGTGAAGAAAACGCTTATGGTCGGCGTGCCGTGCCTCGTGGCAGGGTATGCGTTCTGCGTGGGGTGGTTCTACCATCAGTCGGGGGTGGCCGAGGAGGTACGAGTGCTTGAACTGAGCTGGCAGCCGTCGTCGTTCGCGCCTGTTGTGATGAGTTTCGGTGCGTTTCTGCTGATACGTCTTATCAGGATATCATCGGGGCCCGTGTACAGTGCCGTCCGCCATATATCGGCGATGAGCTACGGCATATATCTGATGCACATGATGCTGCTGCCCGCAGTGTTTACGATGTATGCCGGTACGATGCCTGTATACGGGGTGATTATAGCGACGGCGGTGACGACATACATAGTGTGCTACGCCATCACCACGGTGATTTCCCGACTGCCGTTCGGAAAATATATCGTAGGATAACCGTTAAGATAAGTTAAAATATCTGAGTCGATGAACCATTCTTACTGCTGTACGTTTTACATGTACATAGCAGAATTACTTTTTCCATTGCAAGAAATGTGATAATGATTGGTTTAAAGCATTGAGGCTTCCGTGAGGCGGCCTCTTTCTTTTTCTTATGGATTGTGTCGCGTATATTTTAACGGAATTTCCGGGGCGGGAAGCAGAGTTTTACAAAATATTGTTTTGACAGTAATCATGGGGATTTTGTACCATAAAGAAATTTATATCATGCGGTGATGCAAATTTTGCGTCAAAAAAATAGAACAAATTCGCCATATAGACACAAAAAGAAAATCTCGGAATAGATTGGCAAAAAAATGACACAAAATTGATATGAATTAAATACGTCAGGATGTAATTTTGCCTCTGTAAAAATATTAATCCGCAAAACGCATTTCATGCAATGAAAATTTCGAGATAAGTGTTCCATAATCTCGATTGCTTTTAACAAATCAGGTTAAAGTTATAATATAAATCAAGGTTTTACAACACCAGCCGAATGTGTCGTGAGATTATCGGTTGAAACAAACGAATAGGGCGACGTGAGTCAGCTTTTCAATTTAGTCAATTTTATTGACCTCATGATTTAAGGTAGAAGATTGTGTGCGACGTGAGTCGGACGCATGAAAAAAACCGCAGAGGGGTATTTCCCCGAAGCATATCAATCTTGAAATATTTTTCTAAGCAGAAAAGAGTGTCCGCCACGGACACTCTTTTCTGTGTATAGACATGGGATGACTTTGTTAAGCGATGTTAAAATTACGACGATATTGAACCAATTGCGGCGAACCTCGTTTTAGTGATATAGCAGAATTACTTTTTCCATTGCAAGAAATGTGATAATGATTGGTTTAAAGCACTGAGGCTTCCGTGAGGAGGCCTCTTTTCTTTTTTAACTCCGGCTTGTCGCCGTTGCCGGATAGACTGATAGTAAGATAGGAAATGTGATGATAATCGGTTAAAGAGTCCGCACACCTTATTTTGTTACTATTTTATCATGAAAATCATAGCACATGACAAATTTCGGTATTAAGGTCGCATCCTGATATACAGACACATACGGTGATTATCGGCAAAAACGCGTTAAAAAAGCATGAATGAAGA
>MNQK01000031.1 GCA_001915385.1 Bacteroidales bacterium 52_46
GGAGCAATTAAAATGCCTTCTGCCATACAACTTTTCTGAAGAGTAATATATTTTCCGGTCCGAAAATAAAAATCAAGCCGGCTTTTTTCGGACGGTTACAGTGTTTTTGTTTTTTCCGAGACAGAAGTCGCCCACTACTCCAAAATATTTCCTGAAGCAAAAGATAAATTCCATTTCGTCACGCTCGGTATTCCTATGGACAGAACCGATTACAGTGATAACGCTTTAAGTCAAGAAAAATACTACTTTTCCACTGGCTTCAGCAACCGCGATTATGATTTTCTGATAAAGGTATTCGACAATATACCTCAAAAGTTGAAAATAGCCTGTCCTAATTTAAAACAAGAGGTCCCTGATAATATCGAAATCCTACAACATTGCTTCGGCTTAGACATGAAAAAACAGATGTTCAATTCATACGCGGTACTCATACCGCTGAAAGATTTGAATGTTTCGTCAGGCCAACTCGTATTCATAACTGCCATGCAGATGGGCAAACCCATTATTATCACCGATAGCAATCCTATCTATTCATACCTCACCCAAGATAACGCCTTTATCATTAAAAATGATATAAACAGTTGGCGCAAAGCGATAGAAACGCTCGATACAGATCGAATATGCTACGCCACAATGTGCCGAGCCAACCGCCTATGCGCCGAAAAGAGCTTTTCGTCCAAAAGCCTTGGATATAAAATCGGCAGCATAATTACGACCGACAATTAAGTCAACCCCATAAATAACTAAAATTCAAGCATATCAAATGGCTTATTGCCGATTTGGGAAGCAGTTTTAGCAAATGTCGAACGATATACCATATCGTTTATTCCCAAATAGACATGCTTTGCATGCGAAATCAGCAGAAGATCGAGAAAAGTTTTAAGATGAGGCAATTTATCCTTTCCCTCTCTCGAAAAATCCACATGCTTTATTTCGCCTTCGACCACAAATACCCCCTTGACCTCCTTCACCCGGTTTAAAAACGTCGTGGAGTCAGTTGTTACAAGCACCTTTTTCCCAGGATGCAATGCCTTGACATGCTCCACGGCAGCAAGACCGCGGCATATCATCGCCTCACGTGATTTCTCATCAGGGAGCACCGGCCAATTAACATCCTCAAAATCTCCAAACAGTCTTACAAACCTGAATGATATTGACACATAGTCATCCCCATTCCTCGTCAACATATCATTGATAGCATCGGCAAGCACTTTTGACGGCCGAAACAAATCATTAAACCCCTCATGAAACCGATTACGCAGACCATGCGCATTAGTGTACACATGCAATTGCTTCGTCCCCTTTAAAAACGTCTTTCCTATAACGTCCATATTATCCTCACGTTCAAAGCCAAGACATTTGATTACCAGCGGAGCTGCTATCCTGGGATCATAGCATAAATCTTTTTTTTCAATTCTCCAGTTTATATCTGCGGGCAATAAATACTCTGACAAATCAAACGGCACAACAAAAAAGAGTTTGAACAGTATTCCGTTATCTTTGCAATACAAATATGTGGACACTGCCCCCCAAAGCCTGTCGCACAATCCGCCGACATTGACACGTCCATCAAATACCGCGACACATTCCTTTTTTGCATCTCGCCTAATATTCAGCTCGCCCCCAATCTTATAATACTTCTCAGATGTTTTTTTTGTAAGATTCACGTCATTCTTACGTTTCAACCTTTTTGACACTCCGATAATATCATCAAGTCTTGCAAGCATCGGCCGGCGTCTTATTATACGCAAAATCTGACTTTTATCCATAATATAACAACATTAATGTTTCTATACCAATAAAACAGAACGAAGTTTTTTGACTATGCAATGTATGACATAGCTGAATATTATTGTTACGACATAAGTGGCTATTATAAACACGCCGCTTTCAAGCTTGGGAAAATAATTGGCCAACAGGTACATAACCCATGCATGTGACAGATATATCTCATACGATATTCCTCCCAAAAATGCCGTAACTTTATTCCCTATCTGCAAACGTCGGGTCAACAGCAGTATAGTAATTATCAGTGAAAGCCCGAGCACTATCTTCAATACGTACTCCCCAAAGAAGAAAGTGAACTTTGCCCCTTTCACATATATGATTCCAAGCACAGCGCTCAATGCTCCAAAAGACATCAGTTTGATTATTGTCGCATCGCCAAGCCACCGTTTGATTGCCGGGAAAAAAGCAAAGAGTAGCAAGCCCCATATCAATCCATATCGCTCAAAACACCAGTTCGTACCATGACGCCCGTCAATATAGACTGTCAGAAAATACAACAGGAGTGAAGATATGATTATTATCGAGGATAAGAATATATATGCATACTTCATATTACCTACCTGTCGCATCCGGAAATACTGCATGACTATGTAAAAAAGCAGACAATATTCCAAAAGTACGACTACGTAATCATTGGCATAAATCAATGTTCTTACCTGAAGTTCCCCAATATATACCGACTGGATAATAAAGAATGCCACATTAATCAATACTGCAGGTAACAGTAACGCTACCAGACGCCCCCTCCAAAAATGTTTCAAATAGTCAGGCTTGTTAACGAGACTCCACTGCATCCCGTATGCTGAAAACATGAAAAAAAAAGTTACGGCCACATACGCGAAGCCACCCATAGCATCCTGTAGGGGGTTTTGATATTCCGGTCGAAAATGCACCATCACCACTACCATAGCGCATAATCCTTTTAACGTGTCGGTAAAAGACTTACTCATGAATTGCGGGTTGTCAGCTGATGCTTTATGCGACTTCCATAGAAAAGCCACCACCATAAACAATGGTATGAGACCTGTAATTACCAGTTGCGACATGATATTGTAGAGTTTAGTCTTATTTCAATTCTTCCTTCAATGCGTCAAGAAACTGATGCCCGTATTTCAGATCAGGCTCCATATAGTTACCCTCACCCCATTCATTCCACGACTTGAGAAACACAATCTTATGTTCATCTGCCTTATCCTTGACATAATCAAGCGTATTGCGCACATGCTCACGGAAATATTCCGGTGTAGCATTATGATATATTACAGCCTGACGTCCTGCACGCGCTGTGCGGTCATATCCTGGCAAGATTGTCGGATATACGTCTTCTCGCAGGCAATTTTCATTATTGATATATTTGACAATATCCTTATATTCGTATTTTGTAAGTTTGACGCCAAGCTTCAATGCGAGTAAAGATTGCAGTCGGCGCTTTGAACGCGACCCGGCTATTTTAGCTTCCGCATCCCACATATTACGTTCATTTATTGCATCAAACCCCATTGCCATCACATCTTCCAATGATGACTCTCTTCCGCTACGCAATCCTACAAAGTGAATTCCGGGCAGACCTGCATCCTTTGCCAAACGACGCCAAAGCGCTATAAACTCTTTCATATCCGGCATTGTTATAGGATTGAATACGACAAAAACAGGTTTCCCGTCAACCGTTATGTAACGCTTATCTTTAAACGCAGGCAATACATAATTAAAATGATTAATATAATCTTCCGCTCCGGGATAAAGCTGCTCCATTATCATAGTATCTCTCGAAAGCGCACTTCCTTTTGTCCACGTCTTGGTAGTCCACGAGTGGTTAGCCCACCCCAGACAGAACGGGAAGTCCGGCTTGCCGCTTGTCAATACTTCCTGAAACGGACGTTCAAGCAACATTCGACCGTTACCAAGCCAATAATGCCAGTACATGAAACCTTCAACACCTGCTTCCCGCGCCATATCGGCCTGCGCCTGACGTGTTTCCGGCACGCGCAAATCATAAAAACCAAGGTCAGCAGGAAGTTTCGGCTGATAATGACCTTTGAACAATGCTTTGGCCTGAACGACATTACGCCACTCCGTAAATCCCGGACCCCACGAACGGTCATTCTCAGGTATCGGGTGATATTGCGGAAGATACATCGCTATTACTCGAGCTTTCATTTTCTATTATATATTTTAATCTATCCTTTTCTAAATTTAGTCTGGGCCATATCAAACTTTGAAAAAATATAATACAGTCGGCTGTGCCCTTTGCGCTGTAAAGATAATCCGAGCCTGTTCTTCACACCTTTTAGACCTGTTCCACATTTATTAATATCACAACGTCGTAAGTATGACTGATACTGTTTATCCTTGACTATATCTTTTATAATCTTATATTTCTGCCGAGACGATATATCAGACGGCAAAAGGACTGTCTTTATCAAGTGGTGTACTTTATTATAAATAAACTGTGGCGCGAGATCAGAGTCAATTCCTTTCAATATATTATCAAGATATGACGTTGTGCTCTTTATTTTGGCAAATGTTTTTTCATTATACGTATGTGTAATACTATCTTCTCTCATATAGTAATAATAATACGACTGCGGGATATATGCAAAGCTATTGGCTCTAAGCAGATATTCAACTGTAAAAATCAAATCTTCCGAGACATACTGCCGCTCGCTGACAAAACGCGGAATTATACTGCGTTTATATACCGACGTACAAGATGTCGCAGTGTATGTCAAAGCGCGTCCATATCTTGGTATATGTAGAGGCAACAACATCATTACAGCATCCTTTCCTATTTCCTGACAGGTATCCATATCAATAAATGTCTCTGTCTTTCCGTTGGCATATTCGCGCATAAATCCGGATTTTACAACATCAAGATTGCAGTCGGTGGCTTTTTTCATCAAAGTTTCATACATCAACGGAGCAATGTGATCATCAGAATCAACAAATGCTACATAGTCTCCCGTTGCGACATCCAATCCTACATTACGAGCATCGCCTAATCCTCCATTTTTTTTATGCACAACTTTTATGCGTGAATCAATACGAGCCCATTCATCGCATAACCGCGGGCAACTATCTGTCGAGCCATCATCTATCAGAATAATCTCCAAATTTGAATAAGTCTGGTCGGCTATAGACTTAACACATTTATCCAAATATTTCTCTACATTATAGATGGGTACTATTACTGACAATAAAACTGTATTCACCGCTTTTATCTTTATTAGTTTATTTAATGCTAACCTTTGTTAATTAATTCATTTAAATAAGTTGTCTATAATTTAACAAAATATTACTTATTTACAAATTTTTTCTATACTATATCCCAAATGAAAGCGAATCCTGTTGGTCGTGGCTGTCCGATTTCAGTAATCAGGTTCAGATACAGGTATGCCACAAGGAAGACAGCCCATATAGCACCCTTCCAATATCGGTTTATCCTGTCATTGCACAATATTGCCGCAGCTATATAACATTCAAACGGTTTAAGCCACCAGGCAAAACGGTCAATAATCTCTATCTCACCGCCTATCGCGTTAATTAATATTGAAATATAAGTAAACCAAAATGGTATTCTGAGTCGCTCATCATTTCTATATGTTAAAAAGCCAAACCATATAAGAACACACGACAAAGCATATTGCGCAACACTACGCATCCATGACACTTCTCCTCCCCATCCAACAATCATTCTTGAACCTTCTTCAGTAAACCATCTGTCGGCATTGTCAAGATAGCCACTGTAGTAACTTCCTTCGGTAGCATCGCCTGCATCCGAAAGCAATCCCGTAAGGTCATACAATCCTGCAATATTCCATACAATGCCAATTGCTATATATATTCCCAACAAGATGACTGCCGACCTTATATACTTTCCCGGGTCAAAGAAATATAAGCCTAAAAACACGCCTATCGCCATCAATCCGCTAAGATGTATCAACGGTATAATACAAAGATATATTGCCATTGATACCTTCTTCCCCTTAAGATAGCTGCTATAGGCAAAAAACAAAAACGATATCGCTATAAACTGTCGTATCATATTCTCCCCCTGATACATATTGATGAGGAAGAATAATGGCATCAAACACCATGCATACTGTTTAAAATTCTTGACTGTCAGCACAAATCCTGTGACAAGCAACCAACTGTACAATATAAAAGCATAGCAATAATGCAACCCCAACGAACGATATAAATCGACAAACAATTGATACAACGGTTCGCGGTCAAATTCCAAATCCCATTTGCCGACCAGCTCATCGCTGTAATGGTAGTAATCCGGACCTCGACCGTAGCGAAGTCCTTCAATGAACATCCATGAGACTATAGCGAGCAGACCATAATACCAAAAATAATTATTATCTTTATTTTTATATGATATTCCCCATCCGCAGAACACGAATATCGCAAAGAGTAGCAACCGAAAAAACCAAAACGCAGTTTCGCTCTCCAACACTATTTCCTTACAGAGTATCATCACAACAATTTTTTAATCGGTAACAACTCTATAACACGTCGCACGAATGCTCGCATCTCCGGCGCCACGAGCCATAACAGGAATCCCTCAAAAAACACGAATACGGTCATCGTTATGATGGCATTGATGGCGAATTTTGCAAAATTATCGGCATCGAGCAATATTTCCCGAAGCCCGACAGTCGTGAAATAAGCCACAAACGCAAACACGGCCACATGTTTGGCATATAGTTTGACATACGAAAATAACGACTCTTTCATTCCCCATCGGAATAGATATATCGGTTTCCATGTACCGACAATCAGTACAAGCGAAATCAGCACTCCCGACAATATGCCAGTAATGCCGAAAAAGTAACCAAGCAGTATCGAAAGCGAGATATTGAGCACAGCCTCTGTTATTGGCGCCCAGATGTCGGCAAACATGCCGTAGCCACTGATGAAATTGTCGACCACCGTACGCATCAGCTGCATGTACATGATGGCGATGATGACGAGCAGTGTCTTTGTCTCGAGAAGATAACCCGGACCTATCCACAGATTGACAAACTGGTCGGCAAGCATATACAGACAATAACAGAATGAAGTTGCAATAAGGAAACGTGATGTGAAAATTTCCTTGAACACTTTAAGGGTGCGTTCACGGTCGCCGTGTGCTATCAGATCGCCGACGCCGGCCGCCACACCGTTGAATACCGATTGCATCAGCATCGTGATACCAAGCACTATCAGCATATAGTTGCCGTAAATAGCCACAAGAGTAAGATTGGCATACGCATAAATAATGAGGGGGGAAGTCTGCGACAGCACGTAGCCCGCCACCTTATGAAAAAACAGCTGCTTTATCTTAGTGATGATTACCGCGTATTTTCTACGCAACTCTTTGCTGACTTTTGTAGTCACACCGGCAAGATAAGGGAATGTACGGTTGACCATGCGCTGAAGGCTGATTGTAGCGACAGTGCTGAACACTACCTGAAGCACAAGCCACCATACATAGCCTTCCGGCAAAAAAATCATCGCCAATATCTGCGCCACACTCCGCGCAAGCATCACTGACTTGTAACTGTACGATATTTTGTATTCCTGTTGCGATGCTGTCAGTATCACTTGCTTGTAGTTGAAGTAATAAGTCAGCAACGCCGTGTACAACAGCACTCCGAACGATGCGTAAGCATACCATAGCGGCAAATCCATCTTCTTGAAAAAGATAGGGAAAAACGCCATAAGCACAATGGCTCCTCCGGCCACAATCAGGGCAATACGGCGATAGAGCCAGCCCTGTATGCTTATTATTTCGGAGATAGTCTGACGGTCATCGTCAGCCAGTGGCTTATAAAGCGAGAAAGCTACCGCGACTCCGATACCGAGCTCAGCCAAATTAAGGAACTGGAGCAGATTGTTGGCCGTGGTGTTTAATCCGAGCACATCGGCACCGATATAACGTATGAAGACAGTGCGCGACACAAAGCCCAATGCCATCTCCAAGACGTAGAACAAAAGTGCTACTTTACTGTTTTTTAAGCCCTTTGTAGTTCTTGACATATCAAATCCCGGTTCTCTTCCTTTCTTTATATTTCTCTAAAGCAAATTTGCGATGTGAGACAACCCTACGCGGCATATCGTGTCAGCACTTTATGCCGCGTCAGTCCGATTGGTTTTATGATTTATTGTTCTTATTGCCGTAGCCATAGCCATATCCGTAGCCATAGCCATACCCGTAAGAGGCTTTTGACGAACCGCCCTCTATTGCATTGAGCACGGTAGTAAGATTGGTATAACGCTTGCCTGTATAATATTCCTGAAGAGTATCAAGGAAGTCTCGCTTAAGATTGCCAACTCTCACGACATAAACCGTACGGTCGACCGCGCGTGTGATTATAAGCGAGTCAGTGACAGGTTCAGTGGGAGGACAGTCAAGCAACACTACGTCATAGCGTGTCTTCAGTTCCTTTATCATTTCGACAAACTGCGGGCTGTCGATAAGTTCCGCCGGATCCGGCGGGATTGCTCCGGCGGGGACAACATCGAGATACTCCATGCCGGATGCTTTCCTGATTATAATGTCATCAAGCGTGGCAGTCCCTGAGAGATAAGATGTGACACCGCGGTGAGGCGCACCGAAGCTCTTCGATAGAGTAGCCTTTCGCAAATCGACATCTACTACAGCCACTTTTATCTTCTTTAAAGCGTATGCCGCAGCAAGGTTGAGCGATACGAATGTCTTTCCCGAGCCGGGAATGGCCGAAGTCACCATCGTCACAATGCTTTTATCCTCGCGTCCGGCCGCTATACGGGAATTCATAAGTTCAAGATTGCTTCGTATCATGCGGAACGCTTCATTGACAGCCGACCCGTTGCCATGCTTGACTACGATTTCACTCGCACTGTCCTCTTTATTCTTTTTCTTAAATAACTTCTTTAATTTAGAAGGCTTCTTACCTACAAAAGGTACTGCGCCGAGGAACGGAGCCTTGACACGGTCATCAAGATCGGCTCGCGAACGCACGAGTGTATCCATATTATAGCGCACGAATATCAGACCGGTCGGCACTGCCATTGCGAATATGAAAGCAAACATGAGTGTCTTCATGCCGCGCGGAGCCACAGGCTTGTCGGGTCCCATCGGTGGCGTGATAATACGCGTATTGTAGGCAGTAAACGTTTTCGACAGGTCATTCTCTTCTTTTTTCTCCAACAGATAAAGGTATAGCGATTCCTTTACTTTCTGCTGGCGTTCAACACCAAGAAGGTCATTGGCCTGCGTGGGGCTGTTGGCTATGCGCCCGGACGTACGGCTACGTTCAGCTTCCAGATCATTGAGCGCCGTGCGCAACTGCTGTGTCTGCGTATTTACCGACTGCACTATAGCCTTGCGCATTCCGTCGAGTCGGCGGTCAAAATCCTTGACAAGCGGGTTGCTTACCGAGTTGGCCGAAACAAGGCGGTTACGTTCCATCAATGTTGTATTATACTCGACAATTTCATCGTTGGCCGCTCCGCTTGTGGCCAGACCGGTTATCGACATGCTCGGCAGCACCTTGTCGTAATTTTCCGGATTTGAGATGAATTCCTGCAGATGCTTGGCCATTGTGTACTGGCTCTGGAGTTCAAGTATCTTCTTCTCTGTCTCCGACTGTTTTGCCAGGTCAACGGTAACGATAGCCTGAAGGTCAGGAAGCGCGTTTTTTGATTTATAATTGGTTATCTCGCGGTCTACATCCAGAAGTTCATTTTTGATTATATCGAGACGTTGGCCGATGAAATCAGCCGTCGCATCCGTCATGCGGTTTTTATCCTCAATCCATTTCTCATTGTATACATCAATGACAGTGTTGAGAATGTCGGCGGCACGTTCTCTCGAGTGGTCGGCAATCGAAAGATTTATCACGGATGCCTTCCTGCTGGCAAGCACTGCGTTAAGGCTACTTGTATATCCCTGCACGCGCCAGGCCACCGGCGTATGGTATACGTTGATTTCCATTGACTGCTTGACCTCTCCTCCCTTGTATTCAGGATTTGGCGAAATAATAAGGGTACCGGCCGGAGTGGCGATAGAGTCAATTCCCTTGCCGAGGTCGAGGGTATAAGTGTCGGTAAATTTCTGTTTTGCAGTTCCCTTCTGCTGTATTTTAGTGATTGTATACTTTTTATCTTTATCAAACGTGCCTGTCACCGAAAATGACGATTCGGGGTCGGGATTGGCGAAAGTAAGTACGAACGGTTGATTGGTACCGTAGAGTGTCAGTTCGCGCAATCCTCCGATTTCAGTATAGTCAGTGTTCAATCCGAGTTTCTCAATAACCTCAAGCATCACCGCCGGCGACTGTATGGCCTCAAGCTCATTGTCAACGCTCGACATCGGAGTGAAACCGCCAAGGTCGCCAAGCGCTGCGGCCATATTGCCGAACCCTCCGCCTTTGGTCTCCTCCTTAATGAGAATAGTGGCTGTGCGCATATAGGTAGGCTCCGTGCTCATAAGCTTATACACGGCATAACCCATGATTATAAATAATGAAATGGCATACCATTTCCAATGCGACAGGCACATTCTTAACATTTCCACAAAGGGAATTCCCTTTGTTTTCTTTGCTTTCTGGTCTGTATCGACTGTTTGTGACATGATTTTATCGTTGAAAAGCTACATCTTTTTTACTATTTCTGTTTTTGTGGAGAGAAAAGTGAAATTTCCGGTGACTACTTGAATATAAGCACTGCCACGGAGGTGAGCACCGAAGCTATTGATATCCAGAATGACGTGGATATGAGATTGTTGCCGTTGACTGTCGACATACGTCCGCGAGCCGGATTGGGAGTGACGTAAATCATGTCGTCCTGCTGTATGATGAAAGCGGGCGATTTCGTCACTTTTTCCGCATCGGTCAGATCGAGATTGTAGGTCTTGAGAATACCGTTTTCGCGGCGAAGTACTTTGACTCCGATGCGGTCGCCGTAGATGGTGAGGTCTCCGGCGTTGGCAAGAGCGTCAAGCACTGTCATGCGGTCACGGTCTATGGGGAAACGCCCGGGCTTGGCTACTTCACCTGTCACGCCATAGAATACGTTGACAAAACTTACCGAAACAACCGGGTCATCAAGCAGTTTTTGTGACATGAGTTCATTCTGTATTTTATCGGAAATCTCTGTACGTGTCAGCCCTTCTACTTTTATCTGGCCCAGTATCGGGAAATTTATATCGCCCTCCTTATTTACTGTATAGGTAGCTACCTGCTGGTTGTAGGCCTGCGAACTGCCGCGGCCTGCGAGCGTAGTGACGAGCGGGAGGTTGAATATGGCAGCAAGTTCCGGATTCTGGCAGGTCACGATTATCGATAACTCGTCGTTAGGCTTAGCCACGATACTGTTGTTATAGTCTATATCAATCTCCTTTTCAGTATCAAGGTCCTGGAAATAAACAATATTCTTCGGCATTCCGCACGAGGTCAGCAGCAATAGCGACGGCAGGAATATCTTGATTATTTTTTTCTTTAACATGATTGATTTTTTGATTACATCATTACCTTAACGTAAGGCAGACATGCTTTATTATATTTTATTAAGATTTTTTACATCATTGTCCCGTATAATCGTCATATCGAGATAGTTCGACGAGTGCATTGTAATACCTGCGCTGAAGTTCGGTATACTGCACACCCGCTTCCACGAAATAATTGACTTCGAGCACAAACTCCGTGAGCGTGATTGCTCCCGATTCGTAGGCTCGACGCAACAGACCCACGTTGTCGCTCGCTGTCAGCGCCGTGCCGTATTGTTCCAGCGTTTCCTTGAGGCTCACGGCTTTGCGGTACGTCGCATCAACGCTTTTTTCAAGCTTGATTTCCTCAGCTTTTTCACCGAACATCGCCGAAATCTCCTCCGAGGCGGCAGCCCTGCGCTCCTTTGATGCCCTCCACAAGGGCACGCTTACTCCCACCGCGAAACCGTTGAAAAGCATGCCATCCTCACGCGAAAGACGATAACCGGCGCTGAATCCCGGCAACGTGCTTCGCGACGCCACTTCTTTACGCGCCTTAGCCATAACTACCGCATTTCTCGCCTCTTGCAATGACGGGGCGGCAGCCTTTGCCTCCTCAATATACTGTTCAAGGCTCTTAAGACCAATAATAGGGAAATTATCAAGACCGTCACATCGGGCGATTATCTCGTCAGCATTGTCCGACATCGACACCAATTCACCTAAAAGAGCATCCTTACCGGTCTTCGCTTCCGACAGTTTCAGCTTGAAGTCGGCGAGTTCTATCCTCATCTTGTTCACTTCGAGGACACTTACATCGCCACGCTTGTAGTCGGCTTCAAGTGTCTCAAGCAACTTATCGCACCACTCCACGGTTTCCGACATTTGGGCAATCACGCGGTTGGCGGCTATGATGTCGACCAGTAGCGTACGGAGCTTCATGCGCTGCGCGTTGCGTTCGGCCTCACAGGCAAGCCGAAGCCCGCTGCGTTCAAATTCTATCTGACGGTTGCGGGCGCTGTAAACTCCGGGCCAGTCAAACGATTGCGACACCGACAGGTTGAATTTCTGCTCACCGCTTCCGCTTCTCAGATACTCTACTTCGGCTTCAGGGTCGGACAGCACATTTGACGCGTCAAGCGACGCTGACGCTGCATCGGCCTGACGCTGCATGAGTTCCAGCTGCACGTCGTTACCGAGCAACGACGCGACTATCGCATCGAAGTCGTTGGCGTATGCACATATCCCGGCAAAGCCGACACATGAGATGGCAGCTACATTCCTTATAAAGCTTGTCCTGTTTTTTTTCAAGTGGTTATCTTTTTATAGTTCGGTGAAGCACAAGCCGCATGGCTGCACACCCTGTGCAGCCATTTGCGACCGCAAAGTTACACAATTTGTCGGTAATAGCAAAACAACGGCGACATTTCCAATCCGTTTTCAATCTATTTGGAGTCTACATGCATACTCTCCGCAGCATTATCATCATGCGCGGGTCCATTCTTTTTCTTTCTCCGCCGGTGATATGCCATATAGAGTATCGGCACGATGAAAAGATTGAGGAATGTCGACGAAGCCAGTCCGCCAAGTATCACCGTAGCCAGTGGCGACTGTATCTCGTTGCCGGGATCCCCGCCGCGCAATGCGAGGGGAATGAGCGCGAGAGCCGAGGTCAGTGCGGTCATTATTATCGGCGTCAGACGGTCAAGAGAGCCCTTCATCACAGCCTCCGACGGCGTCATTCCGCCACGTGTGAGCGCGTTATAGCGTGATATAAGCAGCATGCCGTTGCGCGTGGCTATACCGAGCAACGCTATGAATCCGATTATAGCCGGAATATCGAGACTTCCACCCGTAAGTTGCAATATGAATATACCCCCTATCATGGCCAGCGGTATGTTGATTAATATGATGAGCGACTGCCTCATATTCTTGAATTCAAAGTACAGCAGCCCAAGTATTGCCAGCAGCGCCAGAGCCGAAGCCGACAGAAGACGCATCGACGCCTCTTTGGCCTTTGCCGACTGCCCCGCATCCTCTATGATATATCCTTCAGGAAGCTCTATCCCGTCGTCAGCCCTGCGCTTGATTTCCTCCACGGCCGACGTCACATCGCGTCCTTCGATATTGGCCGACACGAGTATACGGCGCCGGCTGTTCTCGCGGTTTATCGTGTTCTGGCTTTCGGTATATCTCACCTCGGCAATATCTCCCAGGGTGACTTTGCCGCGTGGCGTATCCACCATTATTCCGGATAGCCTGTCGACAAGCTGCTCCTCGGGAATGTCATAACGGAGTGTAATGTCGCGCGGATAGCCGTCAAGATACACCTGCGACACCACAATCCCCGACATTGCGGCCTTGAGCGCGTCATTGAGCATGGCGGGGGTCACCCCGTACCGTGCCATCAGCTGACGTCGCGGCGTGACCGAAAGCTCCGGACGCGCCATCTGCTGTTCTATCGCCACGTCGCGCAACCCCTCCGTGTCCTCCATGACTGCCTTAAGCTGCCCGGCGATATGATTGAGTCGCTCGAAATCATCACCGTAAATCTTGAATACGATCGGCGATTCCGACCCCGACAGCATAGCGTCGATACGGTGCGATATCGGCTGCCCTATCTCGATGTTGACCCCAGGTATCACGGCAAGCCGGCGACGCAGGTCATCGGCAATCTCGCCGCGGCTTCTGTCGCCGAGCGTATAGGGAACCTCGATTTCCGACACGTTCGTGCCCAGCGAATGCTCGTCAAGCTCCGCCCTCCCCGTCTTGCGCGCCACCGTCTCTATTTCCGGTACTTCAAGGATTATTTTCTCGGCGAGACGCCCTATCCTGTCGCTCTCGTCAAGCGATATGCCGGGAAGCGCACTGATATTGATTGTGAACGACCCTTCGTTGAACGGAGGCAGGAATCCGCGCCCCATATTTGCAAACAGTACCAGTGCGGCGGCAAACAGCACCCCGGTAGTCACAAGGAGTGCCGTACGGTGGCGCAACGCGCGTTTCAGTCCATTGCCGTATACCTTTTTCAGCCATCGCATAGTCACCGGTTCACGCGTCAGCGCCGCCTGCGACTTCTTTGTGCCGAGCAAATAACTGCACACGACCGGAGTGACCGTAAGAGCCACTATCGTCGACGCCCCGAGCGCGATTATAAACGCTATGCCGAGCGGCACAAGCATCCTACCCTCGACGCCCGACAGGAAAAACAGCGGCATGAATCCGGCTATTATTATCAGCGACGAATTGAAGATGGGCATACGCACCTCTTTCGATGCCTCAAACACCACTTTCACCATGCTCTTGCGCTCATCGGGAGGAAGCTGACGGTTAGCCCTGAGCCGACGGCTGACATTCTCCACATCAACTATCGCGTCATCCACCAGCGAGCCAATGGCTATGGCTATGCCGCCGAGAGTCATTGTGTTGACCGTAATGCCGAGCAGATGGAGTATCAGCACCGTTATGATGATTGACATCGGAAGGGCTATCAGTGATACCGCTGTCGCCCTCACGTTCATCATAAAGAAAAACAATACCACTACGACCATTATGGCTCCCTCGAAAAGCGATGACGACAGATTGGAAATCGAGCGGTCGATGAAATCACGCTGCGCGAATATGTCGGTAGCTATATTCAGCTCAGCCGGCAATGATTTCCGGGCCTCGTCAATGACATCGAGCAGCTGTTCGGTCAGGCCTATAGTGCCGGCTCCGGGCTGTTTCGTGACAGTCATGATTACCGCCGGAGTCCCGCGGTACGAAGCAAGCCCTACCCGCGGCGATTTACCGCCGCGGCCTATACGTGCTATATCATTGACCGTGACGATGCTTGTGCCGTCGGCACGCACTACCGTACTTCCTATCTCAACGGGGTCGATGGTAGCGACATCGGCCTTGACCACATATTCGTTACCGTATCCCTGTATTATGCCGCCGGCACTGTTGGCGTTGACATCGCGCAGTGCGTCGGTGACTTCCGCAAGCGTCACGCCAAGATACCGCATTTTGTCCACATCGAGCGAAATCCGGTATTCCTCCTCGATTCCTCCGATGACTGACACAGACGACACACCCGACACCGCCTGAAGCATCGGACGCAGACGCCGGTCGGCTATCGTGCGCAGGTCGCCGGTACCGAGGCTGTCGGAAGTGAGAGCTACTATCAGTATTTCACCCAATATCGACGACTGCGGCCCGATGACCGGCGTTTCGGCCATGGGCGGCAACTGGTTCTCTACCCTTGCCAGACATTCGGCGACGGCCTGACGTGCCACAAGCGGCTCCGTATCTCCGGTAAACTGTATATTCACCACCGAGAAACCTGTTGACGACGACGAACGCACACTCTCCACACCCTGCGCCCCTGCCACGGCAGTCTCAATCGGGTATGTAACCATCTTCTCCACCTCCTCGGTCGCCATGCCCGGAGCTTCGGTCATGACAGTCACGGTCGGAGCATTCAGGTCGGGGAAGATGTCGACTTCCGTACGAAGCAGCGTCAGCATGCCCGCAAGCAGTATTACCGCTGACAATACGAGTATTATCAGGCGGTTATCAAGCGAAAATTTTATTATTCTGTTAAGCATCTTGCACCGGCATTAATGATTGTGAGAATGTCCCGGAGGTGTCACCCCGGCGTTTTCCGCGAGACGGACGAATGTCACGCCCTCGGTGACGACTGAATCTCCTGGCTGTATGCCCGTCACCTCTACCAGCTGCCCGTCACTCGTGCCTACGGTCACGGGTACGCGCCGGTAATGCGGACTGCCCGGCTCTTTCACATATATCATCTTCTGCCCCATGCGGTCGGTGACGGCCGACAACGGCACAGCCGTAACTTTCCTGACATCGGATGTAGGCAGATACACTTCGGCATAACTTCCGGCCACCACATTGTCCATGGCCGGAAGTGAAAAATACAGGCTCATATATCCAGGTGCCGACGACGAACTGCTCTTGCCCGACATGGCCGCGGCCTCTACGACATCATCAAGATGCGGAAATTTCACCTTCGCCGTCTTCACATCGGCGATACCCGAACTTTCGCGTGCCGGCACGTCGACACGCAGCGTCATACCTCCCTCACCGGCAATTTCGCCAATGACATCGCCAGCGTTGACATAACCGCCCTCACCTGCGGCAAGGCTGGATATTACACCGGTCATCGGTGCCGTTATCACACTTCCGGCGCCTCCCGAGAGATTGTTTTTAGCACGTTCGAGATTGGCGAGCGCCTGATTGTATTCGCCCACGGTGACTATGCCGTCGCTACGCAAAGGCGCCAGACGTTCCACTTCCTTTTTTGCAGCCTCATACTCTATCTTAGCCGCCTGCAACTGGTCGCCGCCGGCCATTCCAGCTGTTGATATTCTGCCTATGCGTGCGCCTTTCGACACTTTCACACCTGCCGAAATTCCTTTGTCGAAGGTTACCCTTCCGGACATTGGTGCCGAAATCACCCCGCTGTTAGCCGTATTATACATTACTTCACCTGAAACGGTCACAGGCACGGAGAAATCCGTTTCCGTCACCTCACTTACCTTGATGCCAAGCTCCTCGACCTGGTGGTCGTGTATTTCGATTTCGCCGTCATGGCGACCGGCCTCAGTCTGCGTGGTGGCGTCTGCATTCCCGTCGCCATCCACGTCCTGACCGTGTCCATCCCCTTTGCCGCATCCTGCAAGGACAAATGCCGACGACAGAATAAAAAAACTTAAATATTTCATTTCTATGATTTCTATGTCAGATTTTGTTTCACTACGTTTGTTTAATTCATTTAAATACGCCACATACCGTTACGTCTGCTCCGGGTCGCGTATGGCACACCGCGATGCGAACTCCTGAAAGTGCAACAAAATTAGGCGTTATTTTATGCAACCCGGTGTCAGATTCAGAGCTTGTCTAAATTTATATGATGCAGATTTTGAGAGGGATTGTCAGATGGATTTTTGCTTGCGATGTCATCGACGAAGTCGCTTTGCTTGCAAAGAGCGAGCGTAGCCGTAGCTACGTGACTGAAAAGCGAGCAAAAAGACACTGGCAAGACCCTCAAAAGCAAAGCAATATGAATTTTAGACAAGCTCTAAGGCACACGGCGGTCCCCGCAACAGATTTATATGACCGTATCCCACAGTCACTGAGCCCAAGTCTCTGATTATCTTGCGAGTATTTCCGCACGAACTCTCCTCGGCGGAGAAGTCAAACGGACAATCCGATATTACACAGGCAAATAAGACATCGCTGCCGGAAGACTGGCCGGATTTTCCTATCGTCATCGCATCGGCGAGATGCATTCCGCAATCCGACGCCCCGTTGTCCCGCGGCACTCCGCAGTCATGGCTATGGCAGTCGCCATGCTGCAATCCCGATGTGATTTCTTCGTCACCGTAAGCCAGAAAGAACGCATGTCCGGCAGCATCATGATGATGGCACTGAAACACTGTCACACAGCATATCAGCACCAACAAAAACAACGATGCAATCTTACGTATCCTTTCCATCTCCACAAAAATAATATTTTTTCATTTCATACCCAATCGCCTTAACATATTTTATTATCATTGCAATCTCCCGATTTATCGAACTTTTTCACTCTCCGTGATGTTTTACCGACAAACCATAAAATTAAACTCTTATGACTTATACACAACCTCAACTGCCTTATGCCTCCGACTCACTTGCTCCGGCAATATCTCAGGAGACAATCGACTTCCACTACGGCAAGCACGAAAAAGCTTATATCGACAATCTCAACAAGTTGATAAAGGGCACCGAGTTTGACAACGAAGACCTCGAGGAAGTCATACGCCGGGCCGACGGACCGTTGTTCAACAATGCTTCGCAGGCATGGAACCATATATTCTACTTTTTCTCATTCTCGCCCGACGGAGGCGGTGAGCCTTCAGGCGAACTTGCCGACGCAATACGCCGCGACTTCGGTTCGTTCGAAAAATTCAAGGAGGAATTCGAGAAAGCCGGCGTTTCTTTATTCGGGTCGGGATGGGTATGGCTGTCGCGTGACCAGGACGGCCACCTTTTCATTTCTCAGGAACCTAACGCCGGCAATCCGCTGCGCAAAGGCCTAACACCGTTGCTGACATTCGATGTATGGGAACACGCCTATTATCTCGACTATCAGAACAGGCGCGCCGATGCACTCAAAAGCCTTTGGGACATAATCGACTGGGACATGATCGAATCAAGATATTAGAATAAATCATTTTACTTTTTCATACTCTAAGATTTAAAAGATAAATAGCACTTAATTGTAAGCATAATGTGATGAATGGAGAGAGAGGCACGCGCGAGCGCCCCTCTTTTTCTATATATACGATATGCGGCATGTGGATATCCTCCGCGCTGCGCACCATATAATTGCATCATTACAGACAATTCCTTATCCGAATCGAACATTATTGATTATTTTTTCAATTTTTGCATCAAAATTATAAGTAGTAGTTGGCGGACTTTTATTAACTTTGTAAAGTTAATTTTATCATAACCCACAAAACACGTTATATCATGAAAGAAAAAATCCAGGAAGAGTTCAAGAAACATTTCGATGGCGAAGGCACCCTCTATGCATCGGCCGGACGTATCAACCTTATCGGCGAACATACCGACTACAACGGCGGATACGTGTTCCCCGGAGCCATCGACAAAGTCATAATGGCTGAAATACGCCCCAACGAGACCGATAAAGTACGCGTGTATTCAATCGACATCGACGACACTGCCGAGTTCGGTCTCAACGAGGAAGACGCTCCCAAGCAGCAGTGGGCCCGCTATATCTTCGGCATCTGCCGCGAAATCATCAAACGCGGCGGCACCGTAAAAGGCTTCGACGCCGTATTCGCCGGCAATGTGCCCCTGGGTGCAGGCCTCAGCTCATCGGCCGCTCTCGAAAGCTGCTTTGCCTTCGCACTCAACGACCTCTTCAACGGCAACACCATCGACAAGTTCGAGCTCGCCCGCATCGGCCAGTCGACCGAGCATAACTACTGCGGCGTCAACTGCGGCATCATGGACCAGTTCGCTTCTGTATTCGGCAAGAAAGGCAACCTGATGCGTCTCGACTGCCGTTCAATGGAATTTGAATATTTCCCCTTCAATCCCGAAGGCTACAAACTCGTGCTCGTTGATTCTGTCGTGAAACACGAACTCGTCGACTCACCCTACAACAAACGTCGCCAGTCATGCGAGCGCGTGGCTAAACGTCTCGGCGTGGAGACTCTCCGCGACGCCACCAAGGAAGCCCTCGACGCTGCCAAGTCCGACATCTCTGCCGAAGACTATTCACGTGCGAAATTCGTAATCGAGGAGAAAGAGCGCGTGCTCGACGTGTGCGACGCCCTCAACCGAGGCGACTACGAGACTGTAGGTCAGCTCATGTATGCCACCCACAACGGCCTGTCGAAAGACTATGAGGTAAGCTGCGAGGAGCTCGACTTCCTCAACGACATCGCCAAGGAATGCGGCGTCACCGGTTCGCGCATCATGGGCGGCGGTTTCGGCGGTTGCACCATCAACCTCGTTGCCGACGACAAATATGAGCATTTCATCGACGAAGCAAAAAAACGCTTCAACGAGAAATACGGCCACGAGCCCAAAATATACGACGTTGTAATCAGCGATGGCGCACGCAAGGTAACAGAATAACAACAATTTAAAATATTCCGATGAATATCTCAAAAGAGAGTGTGATTTCGCCCAAGGGTGACATTACACTCTATACTTTAACCAACAAGTCGGGAGCGCAGGTCGTACTCTCCTCGCTCGGAGCCGGCATCAATAAAATCATAGTTCCCGACAAGGACGGCAACATGGCCGACGTAATCCTCGGTTACGAGAATCCCTGTGACTACGACAACGACGGACCCTGCTCCGGCAAGACTCCCGGCCGCTATGCCAACCGCATCAAACACGGTAAAATCATTGTGAACGGAAAGGAATACAGCCTCCCGATCAACAACGGCCCCAACCACCTGCATGGCGGCCCCGAAGGTTTCCAGAACCGGATATGGGATTCGGAAGCAGAAGGCAACAGCGTAGTATTCACACGCACCAGCCCCGACGGTGAAATGGGCTATCCGGGTGAACTGAAAGCCAAGGTAACCTACACTTGGGACGATGACAACCGTCTCACCATCGACTACGAGGCTATCACCGACGCCACCACCTACGTCAACCTCACCAACCACGCTTACTTCAATCTCAAGGGACACAATAAAGGCAACGTGCTCGACCAGGTGCTTCAGCTCAACTGTTCGCAATACCTGCCCACCGATCCATCCGAAGCCCCGCTCGGCAACATCGAGCCGGTGGCAGGCACCCCGATGGACTTCACATCGCCGAAAGCCATAGGCAAAGACATCAACGAGGACTTCGAACCCCTCCATATCGGCAAAGGCTACGACCATTGCTACGTGGTCGACGGCTGGGTGAAAGGACAGCTCAAGGAAGTCGGCACACTGACCGACCCTGCAAGCGGCCGCAAGCTCACCATATCGTCGACACAGCCCGGCGCGCAGGTCTACACCGGCAACTGGCTGACAGGTTCGCCCAAAGGCAAGGATGGAATGGAATACCACGACTACGACCTCGTGGCCATAGAGTGCCAGGGATTTCCCGACGCACCCAACCAGCCCGCATTCCCCTCGCAGCTCCTCGTCCCGGGCGAAACTTACCGCCAGACCATCATCTACAAATTCGACGCCTAAGAGGATTTCACATGCCGCATGGTTATTGCGGAAACAGATGTCCGCAGGACATCGATTTAGTAGTAACCGTGTACACCGTAGCGCAGCGGAGGTGTGCACGTGTTACATAACCATTTACAGGGGCGTCCGTCAGGACGCCGATTTCATGACAATCAACTAACTCAAATAAACTAACAAGAAAATGAAACCGACATTATTTGTACTTGCAGCAGGAATGGGAAGCCGTTACGGCGGCCTCAAACAGCTCGATCCGCTCGGCCCCAACGGAGAGACAATCATGGACTACTCAATCTATGATGCAATCCGTGCCGGATTCGGAAAAATAGTTTTCGTTATCCGCAAAGACTTCGAACAGGACTTCCGCGAAAAAGTCCTCGCCAAATACGAAGGACACGTGCCCGTGGAAGTTGTCTTCCAGTCAACCGACAAACTTCCCGAAGGCTATACCTGTCCCGCCGACCGCGCCAAACCCTGGGGCACCAACCACGCCGTACTGATGGGCAAAGATGTAATCAACGAACCGTTCGCCGTAATCAACGCCGACGACTTCTACGGCCGCGACGCGTTCGCCGTAATCGCCAAAGAACTCATGCGTCCGCGCGACCGTAAAGGCGACTACTGCATGGTAGGCTTCCGCGTAGGCAACACCATGACCGAAAACGGTTCGGTAGCCCGTGGCGTATGCTCCACAAGCGACGAAGGCCTGCTCACCTCAGTTGTAGAGCGCACTGCCATCTCCTACGACAAAGACCACAATATCGTATTCACCGACGAAAACGGCGTAGAACAGACTCTCGAGCCCAACACTCCCGTATCGATGAACCTCTGGGGCTTCACACCCGACTACTTCGAATATTCCGATCGCGAATTCAAAAAATTCCTCGACAAGGACATCAACACCCCTAAAGCCGAATTTTTCATCCCCCTCTGCATCGACACCCTCATCAACTCCGGCGAAGCCACTGTCAAAGTTCTTGACACCGACTCACGCTGGTTCGGCGTAACCTACGCAGCCGACCGTCCCGGAGTAGTAGAAAAATTCGCCGCCCTCCACGCCTCCGGCGAATACCCCACCCCCCTCTTCGGCAAATAATCTCCCTCCCCCAAAAAGGATAATATCAACACTCCTACTAAAAAAAGCTGCGCCACCGCGCAGCTTTTTTTGAAACAGCAACACAATGTCACTAAGGTCATTAAGGTCACTAAAGTCTTTAACGTCTTTAACGTCCTTAATGACCTTAGTGACCTGTAATGACTTTAGTGACCTTAATCCTTAATCCTTACCGACCTTAGTGACCTTATTTTCCGCTCTTCCATTCACAAATAAAGAATAATTTTATTACCTTTGTAAAAATCTGATACCAATAAAATTACGTCATGGAAAAGCTTATAGAAAACAGAAGTAACTACAAAAATTTAATCACCTATCAGAAAGCAAATACCATATTCTGCATGACGTATTATTTCTGCGAAAAATACCTCACGAAAGGAGACCGCACAGTCGACCAGATGATTCAGGCAGCAGATCAGGCAAACAGAATATTATCGAAGGTTGCGCCGCGTCCGCGACATCCGCCAAGACCGAAATCAAACTAATCAACGTTGCAAAAGCAAGCCTGAGAGAACTCCTTGAAGATTTTGAGGATTATCTAAAGACCCGAAATCATCGTCAATGGGAAAAAGGAAGTATCGAATTCGAAGCAATGAAAAGACTTGCCAGCGAACATAATGACAGCGATTACTTTATGTCATTAGTACAATCCCGACCACCTGAAACCATCGCAAATATGGCGATAATCCTCCTCAATCAAACCGATTACCTGCTTTTCCGCCAATTAAAATCCCTCGAAAAACGATTTCTTGAAACAGGCGGATTCACCGAAAAACTATACCGTCTCCGCACCCAAACCCGCGAACGTAACAAATAACAAATCAAAAAGTACTTGAAAAGTATCTTTTTTTACTAAAATCGCATCAAATGCCATAAAAATTGTTTACAATATCGTATAATGCATATCTATACGCTCTAAATTGTTAAATTATACAAATAATAGTTAATATCATTAGTGCCATTAGTTTTATTAATTTTTATATGTAATTTTGTAGTAAGACTACGATTGCCTCATCTTCGTATAATTAAATAGCCAATTCTTATTTTATGGAGAGAGGCGGCCTACGCCGAGCTGAGTTCAGTAAGCTAATATAGCATCTGTGCGAAGTGGTATGGGCGGGAGAAGTAGTCTGGGACATATTTAAAGGCGTTTATCAGCGCTGTGTTTAAGACGGTCTGTAATCTAGCAAATCACAGAAATGTTTTTGGTCTTGAACTAAGCAACGGTAGATGCTCCGGGTGTGATTATATTACTCCCTTGATGATTCATGCTAACATGTATTGTCTCCTTTTCAAGGAGCAGTATTATTGTTTTTGCTTGATTCTGTTGGGAAAGTGTATTCATATCGGCGTGGGCTCTGACGTTGTCTGTTCGACCAAAATAGGCAATTGCTAGAGCCTCAGACCGTGGAATAGACAACAGATGGTTCCACGCTTTTTTTGTGTCTTTAAACCGAGAACCGACACAAATTAAGATTGCCGAAATGGATACAATAAGTAAGTCACAAAATCTCAATTCGATTAACGTCCGAGATACCCCTATAAGTGTAAATAAGCCAAGTTAAATTTACACTTGTAGGGGTATGACATTATATACCTATTTAAATATCCGACCAATCGGAATGAGTCTACCGATATTCAAATTGTAAAATTCAATCAATCATTATCAACCATTTAAATACCATTTAACAATGAACAAAAGTAAACTAATCTTAAAATTGGCATTATTGGCCGGCTATCTCCTATTTTCCGGTTTTAGCGCTTACTTTACCGCATCCTCTTTGTCGCTCAACCTTTTACAGGGCTCCAATCTGTGGTTTATATTTGCGCTTGTAATGGTCGTCGCAATTTTAGCCGGATGGTGTCTGACAAATGTAATCAGAGAACTGAGAACGAAAGTAGGTGCCTCACGTGCGGCGTTCACATTCAATTTAGCAGGATTTCTTGTATTTTGGGCATTCAGTTTTACAACTAATGTGCATTATTTCTTTGTTGAAAAGCATGGTTATAATATCCTGACAAAAGAATTGGCCGGGGCTAAAAATTACATTATTCAAAATACGGAAAAAAGCAACCGGGCAATCGATGAGCAAAAATCTCTTGCGCAAGATGCCATAACAGCACAAGTAAAAAACAACATAGATTTATTCAACCGTGAAATACAGAATACCATTACCGGACATTTAGGATTTGGAGTTGCTTGTAAAAGTATCCTTAAGTCTACCGAAAGCATATTATTGGCAGATTCGAAAATGTACGGAGATAATAATAAATATGAAATTTTTGATGATGTCCGCGACTCAGGCGACATAGGCACTACGCAAAGTAGCCTAATAGAGGTACTCCAGAAGAAATACACTGGACGCATGATTGAGCAACTTAATAAGAAACTGACTGTTATAGAGAACTATTATAACCGCAAAAAAGAACAAAACGCAGAACTCACCGAACTGCTCAGCACTATCGACATCCTTGAGAAGCAGCATTTGCCGGCTGTATTAAAAGACGGTTCTGTAAACGCATATTACACTTATTATGAGCAACAAAACGGCAACGTCATTGATAAAATGCCTGCTGATTTTGCCAAAGAGTGTGTCACGATGGAAGGGGATAAGATCAAAGAGTTCAATATATATCCTTCAAAACGAATGTTTGACACAATGTCAGTATGGGGCGATATATTCTCCAACAGGCTTAAAGGTATGACCATGTTGCAATGGATAATCATCGCTCTCATATTTGATATAGTATCATTTATTTTATTCACATTATTCCGAAAAGACTAAAATTCAACCATTATGCCAAAAATAGTTACAGGAGGTAATATGCCTCAAATCAATAGTGAAGCCACACAAACAAACGCCGTGCATCAGGAACAGCAGCCGACAGAACCGCAAACGGATACCGAACAGGTGCTGCAACCGGAACAGCGTCAACATGTCAACGTAAATCCGGCGCAAATTCAAACGCCGCAAATAATCAATAACAAGGTCCCGGTCGTCGTATTCGTAGGGCCGCCTTCAAGCGGTAAGTCCATGATACTTGTCCGTCTGGCAAAATACCTGCGAGATGAAGGCTATACCATAGAGACTGACCCGACATTCCTTAACACTGACGATTACCAACAGGATTGTCAGGAATTCAACGACAAGCTAAATACTAACATAGCACTTAAAGGCAGTGTGAAATTTCTACTTGTGAACGTATATAAAGATGGTCAGGAGGTTGCTAAGCTTTTGGAAGCACCTGGAGAAGATTTCTACACCACTGACCCGATGAAAATCAAAGCCGGGAAAAACGATATGGTAGAACCGTATTTATCTACAATAATTACCAGCAATAATCGCAAATCATACGTTGTCCTTCTTGATTTGGACTCAGAAATTTCATTTAGACGTGACTCTCGCCATCGGGATTCTTATCAGCAGCGCTTCCTAAAATATTTCTACCCGAACATTGACAAGAATAAAGACCGTATTATATTGCTCTACAATAAAATAGATATGACAATGTTCGGTAATATCAATTGTTGCGACAATATTAAAGGAGCACGTGATGATGCAAAATTATACTATAAGCAATGGTTCTCGTCAATGAAAGTATCTTCTTTTGGCGGATTCATTTCTTCGGAAAATTTTGTTTTCAAGACATTTTGTACCGGAGTATTCTCTCCGCAGACCGATGGTTTCGGAGAAAAATACCAAACGTACAATATAGCTAATAATATTTTCCCAAAAGAACTTTGGAAAGAAATAACACGCAAATTTTAATATGGAAATAATAATCCACGGAAAACCTAATGCCGGCAGCCATAATTTAACTGCCGGCATCAATCAGGAATTTGCCGAAAAATTCGTCAATGACTTTTTCAAACAAAGTGAAAAAATCACATTCGGAAATTGCCTGATAGCAGATGCGTATTTTTGGGGTGGCAAATGGTACTTTACTTATACATATTTTGTCAATTCCAATCTTAGCGGTGTCGGGCAGGATGCCCGCAATACATATTTTGCACTATCAATCATTGAGCAAAATCAATATTACTGCCTTATCAGCGAAGTCTACAACAAGCTGAAGGGAGTATATAACACCTATATCACTGGCAGATATATTAAAAACGGACGGTACATAGTTCAGGATTTTTCCGACCCGGTTCTATTTACCGGTCTTGTCAATAAAATCCATGAACCCGGGTTCTGGATAAATTTGCAGGAACCGGTAGACACAAAATTCAAACCACGCCTTGCTTTTGATTTCAACGAGCAATACAACGTCGTCGATTGTGATGCAAAAGCATTTGTACAGTCTTTGCGTGAATATGGGCGAGTAGTTGTTTCTGAAACCTTTCCCTCGAAGGACGAACGATTGACCGGAATTAATTCCGTACAACAGAAATTAAACACCGCGTTATCAAATATCACGAAGAAGGATGAACAAATAAAACAACTTGAAGCCCAAATTAACAATATAAATTCTGAAGGTAGTAAGAAAAAAGACGAGAACCGGAAACTTCTGAAAAAAATTGACGAGCTAAAATCTCAAAATGAGAATCTGTCTTCATCTGTTTCTCAACTAAATGACACAATAGATACATATAAAGACAAATTAGCAAAAATCGCCTCAATCTCAGGTGTAATCCCCACTCTTCATGAGGATACACCCAAACCTGCTCGCAATAATAGTAAACATAGAAATGGATGGGTTATTGTCAATACCATACTTTTGATTATTATTATCATATTATTGGCATTCAATAAATCATGCTCGACCAAAACTCCTCAACAATCTGAAGGACTATCCAATGGGAAAAGTATGGAAAACATCGATACGAAAAACAGTAGCTACACAGGAAATTATACCCAACAATCTACCACCCCTACAGTTTCATCCTCCTCATTAGATGGAGCCTCGTCATCAGATGATGTTAATACGACAACTGAAGACGTTGACTGCGGATTAAAAGTCAAGGTCAACGATATGTCTTTTTCTAAGGAAGCGAATATTGGCTCCGGCAGAAATATAATAATAACTGTTGATAAAGAACAACCAGGTTATTCCCTTCACACACATAACCTCCAAAATGGCGAGAATCTGATGTTAGGTAAAGAATTTGAGTGCAAAGCAATAGATAGCAACGAATCAGTTATCATCACCTTTAGAAGCGACGATCACAAAAAATTAAACCCGAAAAATAAACTCACCTTAACCGTCAAATAATTATGAGATATTTATTTCCTATACTTTTCCTTTTAGGGATAAGCATTTCTTCTTGCAATCAGGCAAAAGACAAATACGACCCTTATAACACAGGAACGTCTAACGATTCAACCGAGATAACGAATAGTTCCTATTTTGAAATTGATTTCAAAAAAACAGAAGCGAATGTCAAGAATATTCATGTAAAACTGAATGACGCCATTGGCTATGATGCACTGTTTGACACCGGTTGCTCGGGAATGATGATTTCCGAATTAGAGAAAGCCGAACTTCTCAAATCGAAAACTTTGACAAACGCCGACTACGTGGGAGAATCCTACGTCACATTGGCAGACGGTTCGGTAATAACCCATCCGGTATATAACCTGCGCTCTGTATCGGTCATCGATAAAAATGGTATTACCCACACGTTGAATGACATATATGTAACTGTGGCCGAAAATCCAGAAGCTGATGTTATTATCGGAAATGCCGTGATTGACAATCTTGCCAAGAACAGCTATACAGTTGATTTGAAGAATAAAGTCATCAAATTCGAATAACCGTATGAAACCAATCGTTTACTTTTTTGGGTTGATATCAGGCAATTTCGTGTCTTTCCCTAACGACCATACTGCCGACATATTTAAAACTGCATTCAAAAAGGTAAAAAATGAATCGCAGATTATCCTTCACCGTAAGGATAATCTGCTGTATTATTGCTATTTGCGGCGCATTGACAACAAATCGTTTTTTGGTATTAGTCTTTGTCTTGACTGTATATATACTGATTTAAACCGTCTTTTCGGTGCCTTCGATAATATCTTTGCCGATGCGGTTGAAAAAGGCAATTTATTGATGATGGATGAACGTGGGCGTCTGGCATGGACTTCTCCTGATTTTTCGTCAAACGCTGTTGCAATAAACGAATATTCAAAAAATCTGATTGATAAAATTACAATTTCAAAAAAGAGCACAATTGAGTTACCTCCGGTAGATTTCTCAATATCAATCAACGACTGCATAGAACTGAGCCTCGAAAACGGGAAAGTTGAGATTCTGGATGCGACAAAAAGATATTGTAATGTTTACATCGCAAAAACGAATTCTGAAATTGAACGAGTTACAAGTTTCAACAATTTATTGCGTTTCAAAGATGGAATAATAGAGAAAATAGGGAATGACCTAAAGGCAGAACAGAAACGTTGCTCAGAATTGAAATCAGCAAATTTAAAATTAAAAGCCAAACAAAAAAGCATTGTATGGGTAAGCATTTTTGGCATAATATCTGCCATCATGTTCGTAATCCTTTATTTCAAGGTAATCAATCCAAGCGAAGTGACACATTACGAAACCGGTGAATTTATATACTACGGTCCATTGAAAAATAAAAAACCCAACGGAATAGGTGTAGCGGTCTATCCGGTTGGCGATAAAGATGGGAGGAAATATTATATAGGTAACTTCACAGAAGGAGAACGTCAGGATACAGCCGCTATTTTATTTTATCAGGACGGCGATTATTTCTATGGGGCAATGGAAGGGGACAATTGGAAAGAAGGATTGTTCTACCGCCGCTCTGACGGGACTTACTTTCAGGGGACATTTGAAAACAATCAGCCATACGACGGTGAGTGGTATGACCATGTCAGAAAGCATAGTTCAGTTAAGGGCGAAGTGATATATTAAGGCAGTAACAGATAACAGGCTAATCGTTTAAATCGGCGCTGCTGCATGGTTAGATTGCCGATATAAATAAAATGTGTACAATAAAATGAAAAAATTTACTTTAGTCACAATATTTATTTTGTGTCTGGCACTTCAGCTATATGCACAGAAAAAGCCGGAAATTGACAGAAATCAGTTTAAAATATCGGCTGAGAAGGTAGAGTTTTCTGAAGACGGAGGAAATAAGAAACTCTCAGTTATAGCCGATAATGAATGGTCTATAAAAAGCAGACCTGACTCATGGGTCACCGTATCCAAAAACGGGAATACGTTGCAGCTGAGTGCCGGCAAAAATAATTCAACCAAATCACTTACTACAAATCTTACTATAACCTCCAAAAACAAGGATATAAAAATAAAAATTACGCAATCTGCGGCCTCGATACCGGAGGCTTCGCCGACTACAACACCTATTGAGTCAGGCAAAAGCACTAAAAATAAATCCAATACCACTACAAGATTCAGCATCTCATCATCGTCGGCAAATTTCAGTTCAAACGGCGGCTCAAAAACATTTACTGTCACATCATCAAATCCATGGCGAATCGAGACCGGAACAGCGTCATGGGGACGTCTCTCCAAAAATGGGAATAATCTTACATTGACAGTAGATGCAAATAAGACAGAGAGAGCACGAAATGACTGGTTTTCAATCAAGTCCGGAAACAGGACTATTCGTATAGACATATCGCAAGCCAGATCTTCTTCAAGATTTGAGATCTCGGCTACATCTGCAAATTTCAGCGAAGCCGGAGGTTCAAAAACATTTACAGTAACTTCAACCGATTCATGGCAGATAGACAAGAGTACGTCATCGTGGGGACATCTCACTAAAGATGGCAATAGTATTACATTGAAAATAGATGCCAACACAAAGACTTCATCACGTACTGATTATTTCACGATAAAATCAGGTAACAAACAAATACGCGTCAACATATCGCAGGCGGCTGCTGCACCTTTCATGACTGTAAATGGTTCGTCTGAAAAAGTGTCACTTTATTTCGATAGTGAAAATTCAAAAAAACATATAACTGTCAATACTAATATAGGCGGTTATGAAATCTGGGGTAAACCTTCTTGGTGCTATATAAGCAATAGGACGCAAACAGGATTTGATTTGGGTTGCCTCCGTAACAACAGCAGTGAATACCGTTCAAATTACTTGGAAGTCAGGGCAAGCGGAAAAAATGTCAGAATTTCTATATTTCAAGATTCAGATGATAAAAAATATTGGAGAAAAAGAAAAGGAGGTTGGGTAAACATGGCAATTGGTCTTGAAGGAGGATACTGTATAAAAGAAGGTTCATGGTATTCCAACAGTATAATCGGCATGAGAATAGGCAACTACGGAGATTTATTCCAGTTTGAGCTGGGAGTGGCACCTGGTGTTGTATCATGCTATGATTCTTCATCTGTTAATTTCCATCTGCCCGTTTATGCTTCATTAAAACTATCAGCCACAAACGGTTCTTTTTATTTCAAAATGGGCGGTGCATATAATGCCATACGTGACGATGATTATGAGGGGAATTATTCATTACGCGCTGGTTTTGGCTCTGCATGGAAACATTTTGAATGGGACTGGGCCTTCATTCAGTTTAATGCACCAGGCTATAACGACAACAAGGATTCGTACATATTTGACAGTTCCAATATGATGGTCGGCATGAGAATGGCCTGGTATATAACCCGTTGAAAAATTACTGATATATAGCAAAGAGGCAGGGAGTCCGGGTGACTCGCCTGCCTCTTTGGCATATTAGAAGAATAACGATTGGGATTTCTATTCGTCGGTGTGCTGCTCGGCGTATTCCTTGAGGAGTTTTTCCTGGACATCGCCGGGCACGAGTTCGTAGGAAGCGAACTTCATGGTGAATGAGGAGCGGCCTCCGGTGATGGAGCTTAATGCCGTGGAGTAGCTCGACATCTCTTTGAGAGGTACTTTGGCCGAAATTTTCTCGAAGCCGTTTTCGCTCGACATACCCATGATGATGGCGCGTCGGCCCTGAAGGTCGGACATCACGTCGCCCATCACATCAGAGGGTACCATGACTTCCACGTCGTAGATAGGCTCGAGCACCTTGGGATTAGCGTTGCGGAATGCCTCAGAGAATGCGTTGCGGCCCGCGAGACGGAAGGATATTTCGTTGGAGTCAACCGGGTGCATCTTGCCGTCGTAGATGCAGACGCGTACGTCGCGGGCGTAAGAGCCGGTAAGCGGCCCCTGCTCCATGCGGTCCATAAGACCTTTGACGATTGCCGGAATGAAACGGGCATCGATTGCGCCGCCTACGATACAGTTGTGCACCACGAGCTTTCCGCCCCAGCTCAAAGGTATCTCCTGGGTATCGCGTACACTCATTTTGAATTCCTGGTTGCCGAATTTATAGGTATCAGGCACTGCCGAACCTTCGACATACGGCTCGATAATCAGATGCACTTCGCCGAACTGGCCTGCGCCACCCGATTGCTTTTTGTGGCGGTAGTCGGCACGCGCGGCCTTTGTGATAGTCTCGCGATACGGTATCTTGGGTTCCTCAAAGATGATGGGAAGTTTGTCATTATTCTCCACGCGCCATTTGAGGGTACGCAGGTGGAATTCACCCTGACCTGAAAGGATTGTCTGCTTGAGTTCCTTGGACTGTTCGATTTCCCAAGTGGGGTCTTCCTCATGCATGCGGTTGAGAATGCCGCTGAGTTTTTCGGCATCGCTTTCGGTGACGGGACGTATGGCACGCTGATACTTAGGCGCGGGATATTTGATGAAATCGAATGCTATTTCGCAGCCTTTCTCGTCGAGGGTGTTGCCTGTGCGCACGTCCTTGAGTTTGACGGTAGCGCCGATATCGCCGGCACAGAGTTTGTCGACCTGAGTCTTTATCTGTCCGCACACGCAGTATATCTGGGCGATGCGCTCCTTGGTGCCTCGGGTGACGTTGTCGAGGTCGACACCTGCGGTTAGGGTTCCGGACATAACTTTGAAGTACTGCACTTCGCCGATATGCGGTTCGACAGTTGTCTTGAACATGAATATTGAGAGCGGGCCGTCGGAGTCGGGCTTGATCTCATTGCCGAGAGTATCGACGGGAGCCGGCATGTCGTTGACGAACGGAACCACGTTGCCGAGAAATTCCATCATGCGGCGTACGCCCATATCCTTGAGCGCGCTGACGCAAAATACCGGGAATATCGAACGGTCGACAAGTCCTTTGCGTATTCCTTCGCGCATCTCGTCCTCGGTAAGATGTCCCTGGTCGAAGAATTTTTCCATCAGAGTCTCGTCGTTCTCGGCTGCGGCTTCCACAAGCTGCTGGTGCAGTTCATGGGCACGGTCCATCTCTTCGGCAGGAATTTCCTCTATCGTCGGAACGCCGCCGTCAGGACCCCACGAATATTTCTTCATCAGGAGCACGTCAATCATGGCGTTGAAGCCCGGGCCGCATGAAAGAGGATACTGTATCGGGGTTACTTTAGGCCCGAATATCTCGCGCATCTGTTCGATGACATTGTCATAATCGGCCTTTTCGCCGTCAAGCTGGTTGAGGGCGAAGATAACAGGTTTTTTGAGCGACGCTGTGGTGCGGAATATATTCTGCGTGCCAACCTCAACGCCATATTCGGAGTCGATGAGTATGACTCCGGTATCGGTCATGTTGAGCGCGGTAATGGCATTGCCTACAAAGTCGTCGGCGCCCGGACAGTCAATCACATTGAGCTTCTTGCCAAGAAATTCAGCATAAAAAACTGTTGAAAACACAGAGTATCCATACTCTTTTTCAACAGGAAAATAGTCGCTGACAGTATTTTTAGCATCGATAGTGCCGCGGCGTTTTATAACTCCACACTCGTAGAGCATAGCTTCAGCGAGTGTGGTTTTACCCGAGCCTTTGCTTCCAAGCAAGGCTATGTTTTTGATTTCGTTAGTTTGATAGACCTTCATGTTATCAGAAGTTTTTAATGGATTAGACTTGTATTCGTAACGTCAGTTTTTCGGTCTGAAAAATTAACTGAGCGCAAAATAGTAATTATTTTTGAGAAATCAAAACTTACGAAACATGTTTGAAAACATAATTTACGGTCGCTCCGGGTATTTCGCAGTCCCGCGATTCATGTCAGACAGCCACCATCGCCACAGGCAGCCGTCCGCCTGACGTTGCAATGGCCCGATTATCGTTGTCAAAAAAGGCCGGACAAGTTCGATATATCTCACTTGTCCGACCTTTCCGGATTTATTTTATCTTTATCTTATTTCACGGCTGCCACAAGTGTTTCGAGTGCAGCTTCGATATTGGCGGCATCCTTGCCTCCGGCCTGTGCGAAACCGGGCTGTCCGCCGCCTCCGCCCTTGATGGCTTTTGCTGCCTCGCGTACTATTGCCGATGCGTTGAGCCCGCGAGCTACGACATCATCCGACAGCATGACGGTCAACAGCGGCTTGCCGCCCATGTCGGTAGTAGCTGCGACAAAAGCCGCTCCCTCAGGCATCATCGAACGGATGGCGAACGCTACGTTTTTCACAACGTCGGGAATACGTATACCGCTCAGCGTCATCAGCCTGATACCGTTGACATCGGTTGCCGAAGCGATAAGGTTCTTGGCAATCATATTGACGCGTTCCTGCATATATTCCTGCGCCTGTTCGCGCAACTGGGCGTTCTCCTCGATGGCTTTCTTGATAGCCTGCAACACATTGGGCGCGTTGTTGAACATCGCAGCCATCTGATGGAGCATCTCGGCGGTATCGTCGATTGATTTCTCGACCCGTGCGCCGGTGATAGCCTCGATACGGCGTATACCTGCCGCGATGGAACTTTCCGACACGATTTTAATCATACCGATATTACCGGTGTTGTCGACATGCGTACCGCCGCAAAGCTCGACTGAATCGCCGTAACGTATCACACGCACCTCATCGCCATATTTCTCGCCGAAAAGCGCCATAGCGCCCATCTTCATGGCATCGGCAATGGGGACATTGCGGTGCTCGTCGCGGGCTATAGCCTGACGCACTTTCCTATTGGCGAGTTTCTCAACCTTCGAAATCTCTTCGGGAGTCATTTTCTGGAAGTGGGAGAAGTCGAATCGCAGCACCTCGGGCGAAACGAACGAACCTTTCTGCTCCACATGGGTGCCGAGCACTTCGCGGAGCGCCTCATGGAGGAGGTGTGTGGCGGTATGGTTGCACGACGTTGCCAGACGTGCCTCCCGGTCAATCGAAGCCACGAACGTAGCGGCCGGATCGGAAGGTAGCGTCCGGGTCAGATGCACACCGATACCGTTCTCGCGCTTCGTATCGTAAATCTCGACAGTCTCGTCGCCGCATACGAGTGTACCGCGGTCGCCGACCTGTCCGCCCATTTCGGCATAGAAAGGCGTTTTGTCAAGTATTATCTGGTAATATTCCTGATTTTTCTGTTTGATTTTACGGTAACGGAGAATACGAGCCTCGGTCTCGGTGAAATCATAGCCTACAAATTCCTGTTCACCCTCGTTGACAGTGACCCAGTCATCGGCCTCCACTGCAGCGGCGCTGCGTGCACGCTGCTTCTGGGCGGCCATCTCTGTGTCGAATTCTGCCTGGTTGAGCGTCATGCCGTTCTCCTTGAGGATAAGCTGCGTAAGGTCGAGCGGGAAGCCGTAGGTGTCGTAAAGAATGAAAGCCTCCTTGCCTGATATTTCCGAAACGCTGTTGGCCTTGGCCTGCGCGACGGCATTGTCGAGCATGCGGATACCGTTTTCAAGCGTGCGCAGGAACGAGTCTTCCTCCTCCTTGATGACCTTCATGATGAGTTCGCGCTGCTTTGCGATTTCGGGATATGCCTCACCCATCGACTCTATCAGCGTGTCGATGATTCGATACATGAACGCTGAACGCTGTCCGAGGAATGTGTAGGCATAGCGCACGGCGCGGCGCAGGATACGGCGTATCACATAACCGGCCTTGGCGTTTGACGGGAGCTGAGAGTCAGCGATAGAGAACGCTATCGTACGCACGTGGTCGGCGATAACACGCATAGCCACATCTACCTTGGCATCCTCGCCGTATTTCTTGCCCGAAAGCTCGGCAATCTTCGAGATAAGCGGAGTGAACACGTCGGTATCATAGTTCGACGTCTTGCCCTGAAGCGCCATGCAGAGGCGCTCGAAGCCCATACCGGTGTCGATTACCTTTGCGGGCAGCGGCTCAAGCGAACCGTCGGCCTTGCGGTTGAACTGCATGAACACAAGGTTCCATATCTCGATGACCTGCGGATGGTCATGGTTCACGAGATCACGTCCGGAGATTGCGGCACGCTCCTCGTCGCTGCGCAGGTCAATATGGATTTCCGAGCAGGGACCGCAGGGACCTGTATCGCCCATTTCCCAGAAGTTGTCGTGCTTGTTGCCGTTGATTATATGGTCGGCGGGAAGGTGCTTTTCCCAGAATGATGCAGCCTCGTTGTCGCGTTCGAGTCCGTCCTCTTTCGAGCCTTCGAATACGGTAGCATACAGGCGTGCAGGGTCGAGATGGAGCACATCCACAAGATATTCCCAGGCCCAGTCGATGGCTTCGGCCTTGAAATAGTCGCCGAACGACCAGTTGCCCAACATTTCAAACATTGTGTGGTGATACGTGTCGTGGCCTACTTCCTCGAGGTCATTGTGCTTTCCCGATACACGGAGGCACTTCTGCGAGTCGGCCACACGGGTGAATTTCGCCGCCTTGTTTCCTAATATAATATCTTTGAACTGGTTCATGCCCGCGTTGGTGAACATCAGCGTGGGGTCGTCTTTGATTACCATTGGAGCCGATGGGACAATCTGGTGCCCCTTACTGCGGAAAAAATCCTTGAATGACTCGCGTATCTCTTTAGCTGTCAACATATTGAAATTGTGATATATGATGTTGGGATATAAATTTGCTTAAAATAATTAGCAAAATTACGCGTTTTTTGTTAAATTCGCAAATTGTTGTGACCAATAGAACTCTTATTTATTAAATATACAGGTCACAGCATGCCAAGCAATCCACCGGCGAGCGATGAGAAAGAAAGTATATTACCGATATAATCCGTCCAACGAAACCTACGAGAGGGTCTACCCATCCCGCGGACAACGCGTATGGGCCTGGACCAAATATCTGCTTGAAGGGATAGGCATCAGCGCCGCCATACTTATCTCGCTCTATATATGCATCGACCTGCCGAAGGAAAAGCAGCTGCGCAAGGAGAACGAGGCGCTCCGCAATCGCGTCGACCAGCTCGACTCGCGGCTCAACACAGCGATTGCCGTTATGGACAATCTCGCCGAGCGCGACAACAATTTCTACCGCGTCATCATGCAAATCGACCCGCTCACCGCCCGACAGCGGTATGCCGGCCTGACGCGCTTCAATCCGGGCGACATCAGAAATCTGCCTGACAATGAGAAACTGGCAGAAGTGACGGCAAAACTCGAACTGCTCGAACGCCAGGTCTATGTACAGTCGCAGTCGTTCGACCGCCTTGCCGAGGCCATCAACCAGAGCAGCGACCGCCTGTCGCATATCCCGTCCATACAGCCCGTATCGGAGGAGGACATGACGCAGATGGCATCGGGATACGGGTGGCGTGTCGACCCAATCTACGGCACCTCAAAGCATCATGACGGCATGGATTTCGCCGCTCCCTCGGGCACATCGGTCTATGCCACAGGCGACGGCACCGTGGCCGAAGCGGGATGGAACAGCGGCTACGGCAACACCATCGATATAAACCACGGCTACAGCTACACCACCCGTTTCGCCCATCTGAGTGAAATCCTCGTCACGCCCGGACAGAAAGTCAAGCGCGGCGACCTCATAGGCAAAGTAGGCAATACCGGGAAATCGACAGGTTCGCACCTTCATTATGAAGTGCGGCTTAAAGGAGTGCCGCAGAACCCCGTCGACTATTATTTCCAGGACCTCACTCCCGAAGAATATGCACGCATGGTCAACGATTCGGAAAACGCCGGCCACGTAATGGACTGATAATCCCGACAGAAAGATTTTCTTTAAAAGCTATACCCGGTAATGGATAATTTTTCCAAAAAATATTATAAGATAAAAGAAGTCGCGGAGATGATAGGTCTCCCCGCCTCCACCCTGCGCTTCTGGGAGCATAAATTTACTATCATAAAACCACACCGCAACGAGAGCGGGACCCGCTTTTACACACCTTCCGACATTGAAAAAATACGTCTCGTGGCTTTCCTTGTAAAAGAAAAAGGGATGAAACTCGAAGCCGCCGAACAACAGATACGCCACAACCACTCCGGCATCTCCCGCAAAGTAGAAGCCATCGAGCACCTCAAACAAATCCGCCTCAAACTGAAAACCATGCTCGACGCCCTCAACTCCCGCTACCCGACCAAACCGCAATAAGCTAAAGTAGCTATCATAGCTAAAATAGCTACTATAGCTACCGTAATCATAGTCACCATCAACAATAACCATAAAAACACCAGCCATGCAACCACCCCGCTTCGCCCAACCAAAAACTTCCTACCGCAACCTGCGCGTATTTCAAAAAGCCGAAGCAATCTACGACCTGACATATTACTTTCTTGAAAAACACATTTCAAAATCTGACCGCACCCACGACCAGATGCTACAGGCGGCACGCTCCGGAAAACAAAATATCGTTGAAGGCAGAGCAGATGCCGCTTCATCAGCCGAAATGGAGATTAAACTTTATGGTGTGGCACAGGGTTCGTTGCACGAACTACTGAACGATTATGAAGATTTCATGCGTACCCGTAAAATCGAAATCTGGACAAGCAGCCATCCACGATACACAAAATTGCGCAATACCTGCGCGATAAATAACGACACGGCATATTACATGAATCTGACATCAAAGATGAATGATGAGGAACTGTGCAATCTTCTGCTTACTTTAATTCATCAGACAATCACTATGCTCGGAAAAATAATTGACCTCGCAAAACAGGATTTTATCCAAAACGGCGGCATAAAGGAACAAATGTACCGCGCCCGCCTCTCCTACCGTAACAACAGCTAAACCGATTATGATAGCTATTTTAGCTATATAGCTATCATAGCTAAAATAACTACAATAGCTAAAATAGCTATGGTAGCTAAGATAGCCAACCGGCACCCATAATATTAACTCAAAAAAACAGGAAGCATCGGCAGTGAATGCCGATGCTTCCTGTTTTTTTGAATTAATTGGCTTTTTATTCCATGGCGTCGAATTCGACGGCGGTGTCGTCGGCTTTGGTGTTGGGGGCTTCGAGGCCGTAGTGGTTTTTGCGGTCAAGTGCCTTGAGGATGAGGCCGAAGATGAGGGCGAGTACGCCGAATGATGCGAAGATGAGCATCGGTGCGGTGTAGTTGTAGCTCAGGGGGTTGAATACATCGGTATTGGTCGAGGCAAGCACTCCGCCGATAATCATCGGCACGGCGTAAAGACCGATGTTCTGGATCCAGAATATGACCGCGTATGCCGAACCGAGCAATTTGCCGTCGACAAGTTTCGGCACTGACGGCCACAATGATGCAGGCACAAGCGAGAACGAGATGCCGAGCAGCACTATCGCGAGGAATGCGACAACGATGCCGAAGATGCCCATCGGCGACTGGATTTTCTCTACCACGAGGGTGAAATCACGGTCGACGGCACGTGCCTGATTCAAGTCGAAGCTCGTATCCTTATCCTTTAGGAAGTTGGATATTTTCTGCGAGGCAGCCTCGGCGCGTTCCGTTGCGTCGGCTACCGACATATCGGAAAAGGCCGCACGGGGATTGAACACTACAGACTCTCCGGCGCTCTTACCTACGATTGCGGCGGCAACATCATGATTAGCGAAGTTTTTCGGACTGAACACTACGTTGATAGCCACCTCCTTGCCTTCCGCATTGAGTTCGGAGTCTACAATTTTACCTGATACAATTGAGTTTTCTGCCACGGCAGTCTGGTCGCCGCCACGCAATGCAGGCAGCCCGAGAGCGAATGTCAGGTGGCACACAATCATGAGCAATGCGCCGAATATAAGCATTGTGGCGCCTTTACCTTTCTTGTCGAGATAACGGCCGAGGAACGGGGTGATGGCGGCGGCTCCGAGAGGGAACACGGTGAAAATAGCGGCGGCAGACTCATCGGAGATACCGAGGTTGCACTGAAGCATGTTGGCGGCATATTTCTGGAACGGAAAGATAGCCGAATAATAGAGCACGCAAAGCAATGCTACAATCCAGAATACCTTCGAGCTGAAAATATACTTGAGATCGGAAATCTTGAAAGGGTCGTCCTTCTCCTCGTTATTTCCAATCTGGCGTTCGAGCTTCTTGTCCATCACTGAGTAGGCGATGAAGCTGATGAGTCCGATACAGAGCAATATCACGGTAAAGCCGACTGAGCGCGACACATTTAGCGTACCGCCCAGACGCGAAACCAACGGCGACATGATGAACACGGCGGCGACACCAACGCGGGCGAGCGCCATCTCGATACCCATAGCCAATGCCATCTCTTTGCCGGCAAACCATTTGACGATACCGCGCGATACGGTGATACCGGCCATCTCCACGCCGCAGCCGAATATCATGAAACCGATGGCCGACAGCTTGGCCGACGCAGGCATACCCTTGAAGAACGGAGTGACATTCCACCACGCTTCGGGAAGATTGAGATTGTTTTCAAAGAATGTGGCAAGAGCGCTCCCTTCAAACGCTTCAGTAAGCGCGAAATAATTGATGAACGCTCCGACGAGCATCACCGTACCCGAGAGGATAGCGGTGAACCTCACTCCCATTTTGTCGAGAATAATTCCGGCAAAAATCAGGAAGAAGATAAACACGTTGAGAAATGTTTCCGAACCGGCGAAGTGTCCGTAGGTTTCGGGGTCCCAGCCTTTGGTGTCCTGAAGGGCTGTCTGCAGAGGCGACAGCACGTCCATGAACATGTAGCCGAAGAACATGGCCATAGCCAGAAGCACGAGAGCCGTCCAACGCACTGCGGGACGGTCGCTCAGCAATTGTTTTGTTACTTTCTGTTGCATATTATGATTGGTTTTATGATTTTGGCTTATTTACCATACCCGTTTCTATCGAGTGCGGCCTGATATTTTTTTGCATTGGCCTGATGCGAGGCATAGTCGGAGGCAAAATTATGGTAGCCGGAGAAATCCTCTTTGGCGCACATATAAATATAGTCATGCGCCGGGGCATCAAGCACGGCATCGAGCGTGGCTGCCTCGGGGATACGTATCGGACCCGGAGGAAGTCCCTGATACATATATGTATTGTAAGGTGAGTTTACCTGCAGATGTTTGTTGAGTATGCGACGGAGAGAGAAATCGCCCAACGCGAACTTCACCGTGGGGTCGGCCTGCAGCTTCATTTTCGACGCCAGGCGGTTGAGATACAGCCGGGCCACCACAGGGCGCTCATCGGCTTTGTTGGTTTCCTCCTCTACTATAGAGGCAAGAGTAGATACTTCATCGGGTGTGAGATGCAGTTCACGCGCTTTGGCACGACGAGTGTCGTTCCAGAACCTGTCATAGTTGCCGATAATCTTAACCACCACGTTGGCAGCCGGTTCATCCCAGTAAAATTCGTATGTATCGGGGAGGAAATGTGCTACGAAATTGGCAGGAAGGACACCTTGCGACGACAGCAACGAATCGGTGGCGGCTGCGAGCGACGCGCTGTCGGCGAGCAATTGAACGTCAAGGCGTGATGTAAGCTGCCCGACAGTACGCAGATTGTTGAATTTCACCTGCACCGGATTCTGACGCTGTTTTTTGATGCGCCCGGCAAGCCGCCAGGCTTTTTCCCCATGCTCTACGACATAGCTGCCTGACTTGAGTTCCGAGCTGTCGGATATTTTGCCCCAAATCCCGTATACCCTGCCGCCATAACTTTCGCCAAGACGGGCAACGAGCGAATCGCGCAACGCAACCGCGCCTTTCGAGGCATCGACATATATGCGCACGCGCTCCCCTTCGTATGATTTGAAAGCATAATCGTAAAGCACTGCCCCGGCGATGCAACAAATTATCGCGACCACAAGCAAAGACATAAAAACCATCCGGGGCCATTTTTTCCTTTTTCTATTCATAAGTGACTTTACCTAATAAAAAAACAGTTAGAGGCAAGCAAACTCGGAGAAACCGTCGCCATTAACCTTAGGAGGATGTCTCTTAACCGACAATCTAATCTGCAAATTTACAAATTATTTTAAGACGGTGTTAAAAAATATCTGTTAAATACGGAAAACGTATTTTTAAAAGCAAAATTCCATTTTCACGCACCGGCCAAAACTTTAAGAGTGCGCCGCGAGTTAATATTATACTATATATTTATTGACGAGCGACATGACAGGGACAAGACAAAACATACACGGAGCGCCGAGGGCGGCAAAATATTTCGAGACCGGATTGCATCTGATGGTGCTTGCGGCCGCCGTAACGATGGTCATCTGGGTATCACAAGAGACACTCGAGAACAAATCCTTTCTCGCCGACAGCAGATACATGCATTTCCAGTTCTGGGTATGCATTCTGTTTCTGTTTGACATAACCATGGAATGGATAATGAGTCCCCGCAAATGGAAATACATCTGCACCCATCTGCTTTTCATCATAGTCAGCGTGCCATATCTCAACATACTTGAATGGGCCGGTATAGACGTACAACCGCGCATCATGTATCTCATCAGACTCGTACCGCTGTTCCGTGCCGGCTACGTACTGGCTCTTGTAAGCAGGACATTCACCTCGCGACAGTCGCTCAGCATGCTGTGGGTATATATCACATGGGTAGCCGTGAGCGTATATTTTGCCGCCATGATGTTTTTCGTCGAGGAACATTACATCAATCCGCAGGTCGATACCTTCTGGACCTCACTATGGTGGGCTTTCCTCGAAATGACCACCTGCGGCACCAACATCCCCACACTCACACCTACCGGCAAAGTGCTCGGAGTGGTACTCTCGGTGGAAGGGCTGACCCTTTTCCCGGTATTCACGGTCTATATCACGAACGCCGTGTTGAAAATAAACAGATCGCGCAATGACGGAGACTCCTCCTCCGATACAGCCGCATCGGTGTCCTCACCGACAGCCGAAGGAAGCGCAGCCGGATCTCCCGGCCACGCCAACGGCTGAAACATGCCCGCGGAAGGAAATAATTCATGGGGAATTGCTATCTTTGCAGAAATTATGAGACACTCTCTAAAACAGCAAATACAGCAATGATAATCCCGTTGATTTTTCTGAGCGTGATGCTTGTGGCATCACTCATTGTAACAGCAATCACTCTGCACCGGCACATAACGCTGAAAAGCGAGCTCGCAAGTCTGAGCGAACGCGAGAAAGCCGCCAACGAGCGGGCGGCACTCACTGAAGCCTCGGCCGCAGAGCGCATAGCGCATGCCGAAAACTCCGCCGCCGAACGCATCAGACAGATTGAGAAAGATGCCGGCGAACGCATACGACAGGCCGAAGCTGCCTCCGGCAAGGAATTCGAGCGTATGCTCAGCGACAGCGAGAAGCATTTCAGACTCATCGCCAACGAAGTCCTGACAAACAGCACCGACCGGTTGCGCCAGCAAAGCGAGCAGCAACTCAAGGACATACTCACTCCCCTGCGCGAAAATATCGATTCATTCCGCAAAAAAGTGGAGGATACCTACAACAATGAGGCACGCGAACGGTTCTCCCTCCAGCAAAGCCTGCGCGAAATGATGGAACTCAACCGCAGCATCGGCAAGGAAGCGAAAGACCTCGCCGATGCCTTGCGCGGCAACAGCAAGGTACAGGGCGACTGGGGCGAGATGATACTTGAAACGATACTCGAAAAATCGGGACTGAAACGCGACATACACTTCCACGTACAGCTCACCACCGACGACAACGGCACCATACTGCGCGACGCACAGGGCCACGGACTGCGTCCCGACGTCGTGGTCGACTTCCCGGACGGACGCTGCATAGTCATCGACTCAAAAGTGTCGCTCACCGCATATATAAATATGGTTAACGCCACCGATACCGCCGAGGCCGAGCAATATGCCCACCGCCATCTGAATTCAGTCAAAGCGCATATAAAGGAACTCGCAGGGAAAAACTATCAGGACTATGTAGGCTCCAAATCGACCGACTTCGTGATGATGTTCATACCCAACGAAGGCGCGTATCTCGCCGCCATGAACCTCGACCCGATGCTTTGGCAGGAGGCCTACGACCGCCGCGTCATCATCATATCCCCCACCCATCTCATATCGGCCGTGCGCCTCATCGAGCAATTATGGCGTCAGGACGACATGAAACGCAATGTAATAGAGATTGCGACCGAAAGCGGCAAGATGTATGACAAGTTTGTTGGCTTTGTCGACGATATGGGTAAGATAGGACGTGGAATCGAGCAGACTCAGAACGCATACGACAGCGCGATAAAGAAGCTGCGCAGTGGAACGGGCAATCTCATCACACGTGCCGAAAATCTGCGGAAACTCGGCGCCAAGGCAAGCAAACGCCTCGCCATGACAGCGCTCGATGAGGAAAACGCCGATACGGCTGAAAATTCAGACAGCCCGGCGCAGCTTCCTGATGCAGACAAATAAAAAAATCTAAGAGCTTGTCTAAAAAACTACGGTGCCGTTTCCTCCGCAGCGGGAAGAAACGGCACCCATGATTTGCCCCTTTTATTTTCAATTACAGCTCTGAGAATCAGAGTGCAGAAGTGTGACGTGCGCTAAACCAAGCGGTTGGAAGGAGTACGGGACCCGTCACAAAAGCCTTAACGGGCCTTGTAGTCCTTAAGCATTTCCTGCAGGCGCTGGCGTGCAAAGAAGATGCGGCTTTTAACGGTACCGAGAGGAAGATTCATTTTCTCGGCGATTTCGTTGTACTTGTACCCGGCGACATGCATCGAGAACGGCACACGATATTCGTCAGAGAAAGAATTGATGGCTGAAGTGATTTCTTTAGCGGCAACCGATCCTTCGGGAGTCTCGAAACCTGACTCCTGCGGGAGGTTGAGATGATAAAGATCCTCTGTCTGGTCAATAACAGTAGCGGAGCGCACACATTTACGGTAATTGTTTATAAATATGTTACGCATAATGGTGAATACCCATCCTTTGAAATTGACATTCTCGACATATTTGTCCTCATTGTCGAGAGCCTTGAGTGTAGTGTCCTGCAACAGATCGTAAGCGTCATCTCTGTTTGATGTCAGCAGGTAAGCAAAATTCAATAGGTTGCTTTGCAGACCTAAAAGCTTGGTTTGAAAATTCTTGGAGCTCATAATTGATGTTTTTTACTTTAGGAATAAATCATTAAATAGTCGCGTTGTGAATCAATCACACTGCAAATATACAACAAATTTTTAATATGCAAATATTTTTTAGATTATTTTTTGAAAAAATTTAGATTTTTTATTTTTACTTTATTTAATTACCTTATTATTAGATGTTTAGCTTATAAAAATTTTAGTTTCATTTTTGTTACAATTTAATATTTCATTTTGTAACAACTGTTACTATCCGGCAACAATTATCACACAGTAATGCAATTGTAACAAAATCAGCCGTTTATGTCAGCCTCTTTTGAGACACCGCGTTGTATTCACGCTGTAACATTCATGTAACAGATTTAACAAAAAAAATAGCGGGGCATTAAGAAGGTGCACATATCTCCACCCGGAAAAACCTTTGCCGGCATCAGTACAGCATCGGTCAAAAAAAAGAGCATGACGATTTTTTGGAGGGCACATGACAAAAAACATTTCTGTTTTCGGCAAAAACCGGCAGAAACCGGCGCAATTTGCACAATTTAATCGAATGTTAAGATTATTTTTTATTAATGTGTAATATGTTGTTGGAAAATATTGTAATTTTGTGCCGATATTTGCAAATATAATAATGGACCAGCAACAAAAACAGGAGTTACTTGACAGCCGCTATCTGCGCATGGCAAAAATCTGGGCGGAAAACTCATATTGCCGCCGGCGTCGTGTCGGAGCAATAATAGTCAAGGACTCGATGATAATATCCGACGGTTTCAACGGAACTCCGTCAGGATTTGAAAATGTATGCGAGGATGAAAACGGCAGTACGAAAGCATACGTATTGCATGCAGAAGCCAACGCCATAACAAAAGTGGCGCGCAGCAACAACTCAAGCGACGGCGCAACGCTTTATGTAACCGCATCTCCATGCATAGAATGCGCCAAACTCATAATACAGTCCGGCATCAAAAGGGTGGTATTTGACGAAATGTACAGGCTATGCGACGGAATCGACCTCTTGCGTCGCGCCGGCATCGAGACCATACACCTTAACATTTCCGCAACGGATAAGAGCCGGTTCGACAATAAACCTGAGACAGAATAAGACGAAACTTCCGCCATATCCCCATTCACATACCCGCGGCACGGCTCGTGACGACACGGGACGCCCGACAGGAAGATAAAGCGACAAGGAAGGTACAATTTCCATAATACTATTATTAATGAACAGACTCACAAAAGGATATATCTGGATACCGCTTGTAGCGGCCATGGCATTTGTAGGCGGCATCCTTGCCGGCACACTGCTGCATCATCAGGGCGGCCGTTCGGACGGCGAGAAGAAACTGAGCAATCTGCTCAACCTCATCGGCAACGAGTATGTCGACGTGGTCGACACAGATTCACTGATTGAAAAATCGCTGCCCCATCTGCTGTCAAGCCTCGACCCCCACTCGGTATATATTCCGGCGAAGGACCTCCAGATGGTCAACGAAGAGCTTGACGGCTCGTTCAGCGGGGTCGGAGTGCACTTCACCATCAACAACGACACAATCAATGTGCTTGAGGCCACGAGCGGAGGCCCCGCCGAGCGTGTGGGCATAAAGGCCGGCGACCGCATCATAGCCGTCGACGGCGAGAACGTGGCAGGAACCGGCATAACCAACGAGGAGGTGTTCAAACTCCTGCGCGGAGAACGGGGCTCTAACGTAAAACTGACAGTCAAGCGCAATAACACTCCGGCTCCGATAGATTTTGAAGTGACGCGCGGCGACATATCTGTCACCTCCATCGACGCCGACTACATCGTGGCCGACAGCATAGGATACATCAGGGTAAACAAATTCGGGCGTACCACCTACGACGAATTCTTCCAGGCGCTGTTCGCGCTGCGCGACGCCGGTGCAAAGGACTATATCGTGGACCTGAGAGGTAATACCGGCGGCCTGCTCGAGACCTCAGTGCTGATGGCCAACGAATTCCTTCCCCGCGGGCAGAAGATTGTAGAGACCAAGGGACGGCGCGCACAAGAGAACTCTACAGTAATCAGCGACGGTTACGGAGCTTTCAAGGACAGCCGCATCACCGTGCTCATCGACGAGACATCGGCAAGCTCAAGCGAAATCTTCGCCGGGGCAATCCAGGACAACGACCGCGGTCTCATAATCGGCCGGCGCTCATTCGGCAAAGGATTGGTGCAGAATCAGATTGACCTCCCCGACGGTTCGGCCGTACGACTCACGGTAGCACGCTATTACACCCCTTCAGGACGATGCATACAAAAGGATTATTCCGACGCCGAGTCATACGAAAACGACCTTATAGACCGCTATTCGCGCGGAGAAGCGTTTGAAGCCGACTCCATAAAATTCGATGACACAAAGCAGTTCGTCACCATGCACGGGCGCAAGGTCTACGGAGGCGGAGGCATCACGCCCGACATCTTTGTGCCCAACGACACTACCGGAATCACCAAATATTATATCAATGTGTTCAATCAGGGACTGCTGCAAAAATTCGCACTCGAATATGTCGACAACAACCGCCCGAAACTCGAAGAAGCATTCGACGTCAACGAACTGATGTCGATGCTACCCGGTGACCTACAGCTGATACAGCAGTTTGTCAAGTTCACCAAGGAACACGGAGTAAACACGCAGTGGTCATACATCAACATTTCGGCGCCTTTGATTGTTAATCAACTGAAAGCACTGATTGCCCGCGACATTCTCGGATTGAGCGCCTATTATGAAATCACAAATCTGATGGACACCACCGTGATGTCAGCTATCGAGCAGCTGCGCGCGGGAAAGGCCGATTTCCCGATTACCGACAGCAAAGAGGCCAAGGCATACCCTGCGGACAGACAATAGAAATCAAGCTGATTTCATCGGCCTCAGCATCAATACCATAAAAGATGAAAAAAGAGGATATCAGGCGCTGGATAAAGGCGCGCAAATGCATACTTACCGACAGTGAGGCACTCGAGGCCGCCGACAGAGTATTCGCACAGCTTGAACGCACCGCCGCATTCATGCTCGCCGACAAGATTTTGATTTACCATTCGCTGCCTGACGAACTGTCGACACGTGCATTCCTCGACAGGTGGCACTCGCGCAAACAGTTTTACCTGCCGCGAGTCAATGGCGTCAATCTCGATATCCTCCCTTACGACAGCACCCGACTGCATATCGGTGCATTCAACATAGAGGAGCCTACCGGCGACGACGTGACCGACATCAACGATATAGAGCTGATGGTTGTGCCCGGCATAGCATACGACCGTAACGGCAACCGCATCGGCCGCGGCAAAGGCTATTACGACCGTCTGCTCGCCGAGACTCATGCCGTGAAAATAGGTGTAGGATACGACTTCCAGCTGATTGACGACGACATAGACGCCGAACCCCACGACGTGAAAGTCGACATCGTAATCACCGAAAGCCGCCACATCCCGGTCAAACGCAGAAGGTGACACAATACGTCACTGCTCAAAAACCATATATCATACCAATCATAAATCAGACCAATGGATACATACTTTATTATTTCGACAGAAGGAGAACAAGTCGGCCCTATACCGGGAGAACAACTTATAAACCATGGCATCACCCCCAAGACATTGGTGTGGGGACAGAAAATGAGCGGCTGGACACCGGCTGAAAATGTCCCGGAACTCGCCGCCATTTTCGCCGACAACGCTCAGCAAAACCCTGACATCGAAGTGGTCGCGGTAACAACGGAAAACGGAGACAGCCCCGAAGCGGAAACCGGGACTGAACAACCACTAAAAACAAAACATTCCACAGGACGGTACTGGGTTTTGATTGTTTTGCTCACGATTGGAGTTATCGCGTTAGGCATCCTGTATTTCATGTCCCGCAATAAGTATGACAGAGATACCTCATCACTGCGCAACAATGTGAGCACATTGGAACAGGAACGCGATAAGGCAGTATCCGATTTGACCGAATTCAAAAGTTCGGTAAGCAGCGTTTATCCGATAATCATAAACGACATTCAGATTGGGAATGTGAACAAAAACAACGAAGTTGATATAGATTTCGGCAAAAGCATACCGTCATACAAGACAATGTACCTTGAACCGCGCATTAAATATACTGGGCTGACCGACGGTACCATAAACTTAAAGGTAAAGTGGTATTGCCCTGACGGAACAATAAGGCGTGGCTCATCGTCACCCGCCGGGTTTTCACAATCAGAATCGATATATATAAACGAAGGGGCAGACAATTCTGTCACTTTACAAGGTTGGGGTAATGAGAGCAGAGGCCACTGGGGCTCAGGCACACACCGAATTGAGATTTGGCACAACAATATATGTCTGAAAGCCAAGGAATTCAACATACTTTAGCAAACATTTGTCACCTGCTCCGCTAAAAATTCAGCCCATTTTTGTAACTTTGCGGGTGATAAAAAAGATTGTAGATGATTTCGATACAGAACCTGTCGGTGGAGTTCAGTGCCCGCCCGCTATTCGACAATATCAATTATGTGATCAACAAGCGCGACAAGATCGCGCTGGTCGGCAAAAACGGCGCCGGCAAGTCCACCATGCTCAAAATCATAGCCGGACTCCAGCATCCCACCTCGGGACAGGTGGTCGTACCCGAGGGAGTCACCATTGGGTACCTGCCACAGCAGATGGAGGTAAGCGACACGCTTACCGTGCTCGACGAAGTGCGCAAGGCATTCGGCCACATCGACGCGTTGCAGCGTGAACTCGACGAGGTCAACGAGCGCATTGCGGCCACTACCGATTTCGAGAGCGATAAATATACCGACCTTATCGACCGCATGACATCGCTGTCGGAGCGTCTTGCCATCGAACAGAGCGAGAATGCCGACGCCGAAATCGAGAAGACGCTCAAAGGCCTCGGATTCACGAGAGAAGATTTCAACCGCCCCACTTCGGAGTTTTCCGGCGGCTGGCGCATGCGTATCGAGCTTGCCAAGATATTGCTTCAGCGACCCGATGTGCTGCTGCTCGACGAGCCGACCAACCATCTTGACATCGAGTCGATACAATGGCTCGAGCAATTCCTCGTGCAGAAAGCGAATATGGTGGTATTGGTGAGCCACGACCGCGCGTTCATCGACAATGTCACCAACCGCACAATTGAAATCACCCTCGGCAAGATTTACGACTACTCGGTCAATTACTCCAAATATGTAGTGCTTCGACAGGAACGCCTCGAACAGCAGATGCGTGCATTCCAGAACCAGCAGAAGCAGATCAAGGATACCGAGGAATTCATCGAGCGGTTCCGCTACAAGGCCACCAAGGCCGTGCAGGTGCAGAGCCGCATGAAGCAGCTTGCCAAGATAGAGCGCATCGAAGTGGACGAAGTGGACACCTCGCATCTCAACCTGAAATTCCCGCCGGCACCGCGTTCGGGCGATTTCCCCGTCATCGCCGACAATGTAGGGAAACGCTATGGAGAGCATCAGGTGTTTGACCACGCCACGTTTACAATAAAACGCGGTGAGAAAGTGGCATTTGTAGGCAAGAACGGCGAAGGGAAATCGACTCTCGTGAAATGCATAATGAACGAAATCCCGTTCACCGGCAACCTCAAAATCGGTCATAATGTAAAAATCGGATATTTCGCTCAGAATCAAGCATCGATGCTTGACGGAGAGATAAGCGTGTTCGACACAATCGACCGCGTTGCAGTAGGCGACATACGCACCAAGATACGTGATATACTGGGGGCGTTCATGTTTGGCGGAGAGGCTTCCGACAAGAAGGTAAAAGTACTGTCAGGAGGCGAAAAAACACGTCTGGCAATGATACGCCTGCTTCTCGAACCGGTCAATCTGCTCATACTCGACGAGCCGACCAACCACCTCGACATGAAGACCAAAGATATTCTGAAACAGGCTATCAAGGATTTCGACGGAACGGTGATCGTAGTGAGCCACGACCGCGAATTTCTTGACGGGCTCGTGGAAAAGGTATATGAATTCGGCGGAGGGAAAGTGCGCGAATGCCTCGGCGGCATTTATGAATTTCTCGAAAAGAAGAAAATGGAATCCCTCCACGAATTAGAGGCGAACGCTCCCATGCGGCAACAGGAGAAAAAACAGGATGCAAAGCCTGCGCCAAAAGCAGCGGCACAGCCGGCTCCCGAACAGCCGCAGACGGCACGCCGCATCAGCTACGCCGAGCAACGTGAAAAGCAGAAGCAGCTGAAACGCCTGCAGAAGAAAGTGGAGGAAGCGGAAGCGGAAATCAGCCGCATTGAAGGCGAGATTGCCGAAATCGAGCAGAAATTAGCCGCCGGAGATACCAATCCCGAACTATATACACTGCACGCACAGCGCACCAAACAGCTTGAAAACGCCATGTCGCTATGGGAACTGGCATCAATGGATGTCGATGCCTTCAACAGCGAAGGGTAAAAATATGATTCATCACTTGACATACCGCGGTTGAAAACCGCGGCTACTATACGAAGCATTTTGAGAATCAACACGGTAGTAGCCGCGGTTTTTAACCGCGGCATGAAACAATCGAGTTTTGCCACGACATAATTCAGGTAAAACAGCAAAATAATAAGGAGCGCGGGAGTTGCAAAAGCGATTTTTTTTTATTAAATTTGTAGGATAAACAGGCATTATTTCCATGCTTGAAAGACTACTATATTAATCCTTTGGTAAACAAACAAATACACTCCATATTATGAAATTTCAAATTCATAGCAAATCGCTTTACAACGCGTTGTCGGCAGTAAGCAAGGTCATCAATTCGAAGAACGCGATGACGATATTGAACAACTTTCTGTTTGAAGTTGACAATGAGTCAGTGAAGATTACCGCATCCGACCTTGAAAATATACTTACGGCACGCGTAAAGATAGAAAACCTCGAAGGAGAGGGCGGAAAATTCTGCGTTGACGCACGCCGTTGCGTGGAACTTTTCAAGGAGTTGCCCGAACTCAATGTTGATTTCAGCGTTGACGACAACCTCGCCATCACGATAGAATATCCCGGCGACAAATTCAATTTCGTCGGCATCAACGGCAACGAGTATCCTACGCCCAAACAGGAGGCACAGGAAATGGAGCCGCTGGTATTCGAGTGTCCGGTCGAGCAGCTTGTACTCGGCATCGACAACACGCTGTTTGCAGTCGGTACTGACGACCTGCGTCCGCAGATGATGGGCATACTGTTTGACATCAAGCCTGACAGCATCACTTTCGTAGCGACCGACACACGCAAACTGGTGCGTTACTCCAACAGCATGTCGGCACCCGGCATAACCGCATCATGCATCATCCCGGTCAAACCGGCCACCATCATAAAGAATGCATTTGCCAAGGAGGAGAAAGTCAAGGTGAGCCTCGACACGAAGTCGGCAACGATAGAGAGCGGCACATATACGTTCAACTGCCGCTTCATCAAAGGAGTGTTCCCCGACTATAACCGCGTGATTCCCGCCAACAATCCGTATTCACTCACTATCGACCGCCACTCGATGCTCAATGCATTGCGCCGCGTAGGCGTTTTCGTCGACCCCGGCCACGGTCTGGTGAAATTCCGCATCACTCCGGAGAATATCGAGATGAAAGCGCAGGACAACAACTTCTGCACTTCCGGACGCGTGGAACTCCCCTGCTCTTTCACGGGCAACGACATGATTATCGGATTCAGCGCCCCGTACCTCATCGAGATATGCAATACGCTCTCGACCGAAAATATTGTAATCAAGCTCAGCGACCCGAGCCGGCCCGGAGTATTCGTTCCCGAGGAGAATGACGATGATTCCGATCTGCTCATGTTGCTGATGCCGATGACTGTAAGCAACTTCTAAGAGCATTATTTAAGTTTCCAAATATCTTACAGCCAATAAATTTTCGGGAAATTATCACTAAAAAAATGATATTTCCGCAGAATGGTGTTGAAAAAGTTATTATCTCCGGGATATGATATGGCATGATGTAGGGCTGTTCCCCGGAACAGCCGCCGAGTGAATGATAATCAATCGCTACAACCGGCTGTTCCGGGGAATAGCCCTACACCATGCCAATAGTGAATATCAGTTTTATAACACTTTAGTCGCGAAAGATTCAGACCGGGACCGGACGCACGAGCCGTGCGTCCCTACATATTGAAACAATTCACATTGTCCGGGAACAATTCATATTATAAATTTCACATTGCAGATATGCAGCTTTCATTAAAGAAACCTATCATATTTTTTGACCTCGAGACTACGGGACTGTCGATTACCGGTGACCGTATAGTCGAGATGTCAATCATAAAAGTCAATCCCAACGGGGAGGAAGAGGAATACAATTTCCGGTTCAATCCCGAAATGGCTATTTCGGCCGAAGCCGAATCCGTGCACCATATATCAAATGCCGATGTAAGCGACAAGCCTACATTCAAGTCCAAAGCACGGGAAATAGCACGGATAATTGAGGGATGTGACATCGCAGGATTCGCGTCGAGCCGTTTCGACATACCGATGCTTGCCGAGGAGTTCGCCCGCGTCGGAGTGGATTTTGATTTCGGTAAAGCGCGTTTTGTCGACGTGCAGACCATATTCCACAAGAAGGAACAACGCACGCTCACGGCAGCCTATAGATTTTACTGTGGCAAAGACCTAAATGACGCGCACTCGGCACTGGCTGATACGCGTGCCACATACGAGGTGCTCAAAGCCCAGCTCGACTGTTACGACGACCTGCCGAACGATATTGAGAAGCTGTCGGCATATTCGTCGCAGCAACGCAATGTCGACCTTATGGGACGAATCGTTTACAACGAGCAGGGAGTGGAGACCATCAATTTCGGCAAGCACAAGGGAAAAGCCGTAATAGATGTGTTCAAGACCGACCCGGGCTATTTCAGCTGGATATTGCAGGGCGATTTTCCCCAGGACACCAAGAATGTGTTTACGAGGATAAAGTTAGCTTCGGGGAAGAAGTAGAGGGTGAAGGCTGGGCGGCTGATAAGGGTTTTTAGAGTGTAAGGTCAGTAAAGACGGTAAGGTCATTAAGGTCTTTAAAGTCATTAAGGTCTTTAAGGACGATGGGGAGATTTGAGATAGTTGGGAATAATTTTTTTGGAATGGGTGAAGATGGTGTTTTTGGGGTGCGGACGCGATAAATCGCGTCCCTACAATAAGGGGAAACATCTGATGGAGGTGTGTGTAGGAGGAACAGTTTAATGGAGTAAAAAAGATAATGAGATGTCGTTGACAGGAAAACATATTATAGTGGGAATAACCGGCGGTATTGCAGCTTACAAGACTGCCACGCTGGTGCGTCTGCTCATCAAGAGCGGTGCGGAGGTACAGGTGGTCATGACACCGAATGCCAAAGAATTCATCTGTCCGGTCACGCTGTCGACTCTGTCGGGCAAACCTGTCATCAGCGAGTTTTTCACCGCCAACACCGGCCAATGGCATTCACATGTCGATCTCGGGCTATGGGCCGATGCAATGGTAATAGCGCCCGCCACGGCCTCAACCATAGGCAAGATGGCCAACGGCGTGGCCGACAACATGCTTGTCACGACCTACCTGTCGGCCAAGGCACCGGTATTCGTGGCTCCAGCCATGGACCTTGACATGATGGCTCACCCGTCAACTACGCGCAACATCGCGTTGCTCCGCTCGTACGGCAACAATATCATAGAACCTGCCGAGGGGGAACTTGCATCGCATCTCGTAGGGAAAGGCCGCATGGAGGAACCCGAAAACATACTGAAAGTGCTCGACCGCTTTTTCAGCGAGAGCCGGCCGCTTGCCGGCAAACATGTCATGGTGACCGCCGGGCCTACATACGAGCGCATTGACCCGGTGAGATTCATCGGCAATTACTCCACCGGTAAAATGGGTTATGCCATCGCCGACGAAGCAGCCCGCCGCGGCGCGAAAGTGACACTCATATCGGGACCTGTAGGCATAAAGCCGACGGTGCCGGAGGTAGAGGTCGTCAACGTGGAATCCGCACGCGAGATGTACGCGCAGTGTCAACGCTACTTCGGCGACAGCGACATTGCCATAATGTCGGCCGCAGTGGCCGATTACGCTCCGGCCGAAGTTGCAGAAAAGAAAATCAAACGCGAAAAAGATGAGATACCACAAATCAGACTTGTGAAAAATCCGGACATAGCGGCTTCGCTCGGCAAGGAGAAACGCCCTGACCAGATACTCGTCGGCTTCGCCCTCGAGACAAATGACGAAAAGAGCAACGCGCTCGACAAACTCACGCGCAAGAATCTCGACATGATAGTGATGAACTCCCTTCGCGATGCCGGAGCAGGATTCGGCACGGACACCAACAAGATAACGGTATTCACCCGCAACGGCGCTTCGAAAGAATTCCCGCTAAAGAGCAAAGCCGAAGTGGCATGCGACATTCTCGACTGCATTGCCGGGCTCCCGCAAAATAAAAAATAATTGCAGAAACATAATATTCCCTCTCCCAAATATGTTACGACGAATATTACTCATACTGACAGGCGTAATGGCGATGGCTACAGTCAACGCCCAGGAACTCAACTGCACGGTTGAAATTAATTCCGACCAGGTGCAGGGTTCCAACAAAAGCGTTTTCGAGACGCTTCAGTCAGCCATCAACGATTATTTCAACACAACGACATTCACCAACGCAAAATTCTCACCCAACGAGAAAATCGAATGCCGTTTTTTTCTGACTGTAAAGGAGGTAAACGACAATACGTTCACGGGCGACATACAGGTACAGTCGACGCGTCCGGTGTATAATTCGTCATATACCACCAACCTGATAAATTTCAAGGACTCCAAGGTAGAATTCACCTATCAGGAGGGTGAACCGCTCATTTTCTCGGAGAACAGCATGGAGAGCCAGCTGACGGCGATACTCAATTTCTACGCTTATCTTTTCTTAGCAGTGGATTTCGATTCATTCTCCCCGCGTGGCGGCCAGCCGTTTTTCGACCGTCTGGCACAGATAGTGCAGATGGCGCAGTCGTCGGGCGAAACAGGATGGCGGCAGTTTGAGGACACAAAGAACCGTTCGGCAGTACTCAGCGCATACACCGACCAGGCCACATCGGGACTGCGCGACATGCTCTACGACTACCACCGCAAGGGGCTTGACGAGATGTCGGTATCACCCGACAAAGGAAGAGCAAACATCACGCAGTCGCTCGACTATCTGCAGAAAGTATATCAGGTGAACCCTATGTCGGTAGGACTGTCGATGTTCAAGGACGCCAAACTCGACGAGCTTGTCAACATATACTCCAAAGCGCCGCAGACCGAGCGCGACCGTGTGTATGAACTGCTGAAAGACATCTACCCTACCGAGCAGGAGCGCATCAACAAGATAAAGAATCCGCCGGTCAACAGATAGGAAGGCATGATTGTTTCAATATAGCGACAGCATAACTTCCTGCGGAACCGGATAAACATAAAAGAGACACAATGATAGAGACTCTTTCCATATCAAACTATGCTTTGATTGACAACATAGAGCTGACGTTCCGCCCGGGACTCAATATCATCACGGGCGAGACCGGTGCCGGAAAATCGATAATGCTCGGCGCGCTGTCAATGCTTTTCGGCAACCGTGCCGACACAAAGGTGGTCAGCGACAAGAGCAAGAAATCGGTCGTAGAGGGTATTTTCGACATAACCGGATATGACGAGATAGGACGTCTGTTGTCGGAGAACGATATAGACCCAATGGACCGACAGCTAATACTCCGGAGGGAAATATCACCGTCGGGGAGATCGCGGTCATTTGTCAACGATGTGCCGGCTCCGTTATCGTTGCTGCGCGAGATAGCGATACGACTTGTCGACCTGCATTCGCAACATCAGAATCTGCTTTTGGCCGACAACAACTATCAGCTTACAGTCATCGACACCATGCTCGATGACAAAGAGATTAAGAAAGAGTATGCCGTGGCATACGACGCATTCCGGTCGGCGCTGAAAAAATATCAGGTGGCGCGCCGTGCATCGGAGACATCGAAAGCCGAAGAGGAATATATATGCTACCAGTTGCAGTTGCTCGAAGAGCTCAACCTGCAACCGGGAGAGCAGGAGGCACTTGAACAGGAACGCAACCTGCTGGCCAATGTCACCACCGTGAAGGAGTCGCTCGGGCAGATTCTCGAAATGTTTGACGGAGGTGAATACAATATACTCACCATGCTGCGTCAGAGCGAAGGATTGCTCGACGGGCTCGACGGACTTCAGGAATCGGAACAGCTAACAGAACGTATCGAGTCGTTGCTCATCGAAGCGACAGACATAAAAGACACAGTCGAAGGCATAGATGACCGCCTTGAGGCCGACCCCCGCCGTCTGGAATATGTCGAGGAACGCCTCGGCGACATCTACGACCTGCAGCGGAAACTGTCGGCCGACAGCGACGAGGCTCTCATCGCATTGCAACAGGAGCTAAGCGAACGCATCGATTCAATCGACAATTCCGACGAACGGCTCAAACAGTATGCCACAAAAGCGAAAATAGCGAAAAAGCATGCCATCGAACTGGCCGAACGGCTGACCGAGGCGCGCAGACGGGTGGCCGCCCGTTTTGTGGAGGAGCTGCTGGAAAGCGCCACGCCGTTAGGCATGAAAAACCTGCGTGCCGAGATAGAGATAACGCCTGCCGAACTGAGTCCGACCGGTGCCGACAAGGTGGATTTCCTGTTCGCATTCAACAAGAACCAGCCGCTGATGCCAGTAAAGGACACCGCGTCGGGTGGTGAGATTTCACGCCTTATGCTGTCAATCAAGGCTCTTGTCGCCGACCATGTGCAGCTGCCGTCAATCATATTTGACGAGGTCGACACTGGCGTGTCGGGCGACGTGGCAGGGCGCATGGGAAAACTGATGAAGGATATATCGCGCCGCATACAGGTGATAGCAATCACCCATCTTCCGCCGGTAGCATCGAAAGGCGATGTGCACTTCAAGGTGTTCAAGGAGGATACCGATACCACCACCAATACAAGGGTAAAACAGCTCAGCGACGAGGAGCGTATCGGCGAACTCGCGCTGATGCTTTCAGGCGACGCCAACAACGAGGCGGCACGCCAGACAGCGAAAGGAATGATCGGGAATTTTGAATGTGTAACTTTGAATTTTGAAATATAAAAATAGATGGAAACTTCTGACTACATATATGGCATACGTGCCGTCATCGAGGCGATTGAAGCCGGCAAGGAGATAGACAAGGTGATGATCCGCAAGGAGCTGAACGGCGAACTTGCGGCAGAACTGTTCGCACTGATTAAACGTGACCATATCTACTGCCAGCGTGTTCCGGTAGAGAAAATCAACAAGATAACGCGCAAGAACCATCAGGGAGTGGTGGCCATACTGTCGTCGGTCACTTATCACCGGCTTGACCACCTGGTGCCGGAGCTTTATGAAGCCGGCGTGCAGCCGTTTATCGTAGTGCTTGACGGCATTACCGACGTAAGGAACTTCGGTGCGATAGCACGTACATGCGAATGTGCCGGAGTAAACGGTATCGTGATACCTTACCATGGCAGCGTGTCGGTGAGCGGCGACGCGATGAAGACCTCGGCGGGCGCGCTCCACCACATACCGGTATGCCGCGAATACTCCATACAGGGTGCGGTGAGATTTCTCAAAGACAACGGCTACACCGTGGTAGCGGCAAGCGAGAAGGCCGACATCAATTATACGTGTGTCGACTACGACAAGCCTCTTGCCATAGTCATGGGCGCGGAGGATAAAGGAATATCGCCCGAAGTGATACGGCTCTGCGACCGCTTCGTGTCAATTCCGCAGATGGGACATATCGGCTCACTCAACGTGTCGGTGGCAGCCGGAGTGATGATATACGAGGTGGTCCGACAGCGTCTGAAAGCGGGCGACGAGATAATCTGACCTACAGACAGCAAAGTTCCTACATCGGGAGATTTGCAACTCCTCTTAATATAATTCCGCATGAAGCAAATACAATAATATAAATCAATCAAAATCACAAACGAAATGGTAAAGATAGGTTCGGTGATGACACCGATAGGCAAAAAAGCGATGTTGCTGGGAAGCGGAGAGCTCGGCAAGGAAGTGGCGATTGAACTGCAGCGCTATGGCGTGGAGGTGATAGCCTGCGACAAATATGCCAATGCCCCGGCCATGCAGATAGCACACCGCAGCTATGTGTTCAATATGCTTGACGGCGCCGCATTGCGCGAGGTCATTGAAAAGGAGAAGCCTGACCATATCATTCCCGAAGTGGAAGCAATCGCGACTGATGTGCTTGTGGAACTTGAAAAAGAGGGATACAATGTGACGCCTACGGCACGCGCGGCACGTCTGACCATGAACCGCGAGGGCATACGCCGTCTGGCCGCCGAAGAACTCGGCATCAAGACTTCTCCCTACAAGTTCGCCGAGACAGAGGAGGAATTCCGCAAGGCAATCGACGAAATAGGGATACCCTGCGTGGTAAAACCCATCATGAGTTCGTCGGGACACGGTCAGTCGACAGTAAAGAGCCCCGACCAGATTGACGCCGCATGGCGCGAGGCGCAGGAAGGCGGACGAGCCGGAGCAGGCCGCGTAATCGTAGAAGGTTTTGTGAATTTCGATTATGAGATTACGATGCTGACGGTGCGTTCTGTGGCCGGAACGGTATGCTGTCAGCCCGTAGGCCATATACAGATCAACGGGGATTACCGCTATTCATGGCAACCGCAGCCCATGAGCGACAAGGCACTCGAATCGGCCAAAGAGATAGCCCGGAAGGTGACCGACGCATTAGGCGGCTACGGTATATTCGGCGTGGAACTTTTCATCAAGGGTGACGAAGTAATCTTCTCGGAAGTGTCGCCCCGTCCGCACGACACCGGTATGGTGACGATGATATCGCAGGATCTGAGCGAATTCGGACTGCATGCCCGTGCGTTGCTCGGTCTGCCTGTAAGCGACGTCCGTTTCTACGGCCCGTCGGCCTCGCGTGCAATCGTAGTGGAGGGTGACACCGACAAAATCGAGATGTGCAACCTCGAAAAGGTGCTTGAAGAACCCGGCGTACAGATCCGTATTTTCGGCAAACCGGAAATCAAGGGACACCGCCGCATGGGAGTGATACTCGCTACGGCCGACAGCGTGGAGGAAGCCCGCGACAAGGCCGAGCGCGCATACAACAAGCTCGAAGTTAAAGTGCTCCCCCGCGGATAACCGCATGACATCACAAGGGGTGCGGCCGCAATGTCGTCATGACGCCGCACCCTTTTCATTCTTTACAACAAACCAACCTGACATAACATGAATTTACTGAAAACCGGTATTGCTACCGTCGCGGCAATATCAATCGGCACCGGCATGTCGGCGTCTGACAGCCGACCGATGCAACTAAAATATGACCGTCCGGCCCAATATTTTGAAGAAGCCCTCATACTTGGCAACGGTAATCTCGGAGCATCGGTGTACGGAGGTGTCGAGCATGAAAAAATCTCGCTCAACGACATCACCCTGTGGACAGGCGAACCGGATACGGTAGTAGCCGAACCCGACGCCTACAAGTATATCCCTCTCGTAAGGGAGCATCTTGCAAAGGAGGACTACGTCGGAGCGGATGCTGCCAATCTCAAGATACAGGGCAACGGCAGCGAGATATACATGCCGCTTGGCGAGCTCATAATAGACTTTGAATACCCCAAAGGAAGCAGCACATCAGACTACCGTCGGACACTCAGTCTCAGCGACGCGACCGCCGATGTCAGTTTCAGGCGTGGCGACACCGGGTATTCACGCCAATATTTCGTATCGGCGCCGGATTCTGTAATCGTAATGCGTCTGAGCGTATCGGGGAATGACAAAATCAATGGCAAGATACGTCTGAACAGCCAGCTGCCACACGCGACATCAGTCAGCGGCAACGTGCTTGTATGCGACGGTTATGCCGCTTACCATACATATACCGAATGGGAAGACGGGAAATATGGGATGGACCGTTTCTGCTACGACCCGGCCCGCGGCATTCATTTCCGTACGGCGATAGTGCCGGTAAACCTGTCGGACGAAGGTAGCGTGAAGGTCTGCCCTACCGGCGACATAAAGCTCGACGGGTGCTCCGACGTAATGCTCATACTCACTAATGTCACGAGTTTCAACGGACACGACAAGAACCCTGTCAGCGAGGGGCGCGATTACACTCGTCTTGCCATGCAGCGCGTGAAAAACGCATCGGCCAAAAGTTATGATGAGCTCGCCGCTGCACACCGTAATGACTTCGGCGAACTGTTTGACCGCGTGACACTCGACTTAGGAACCACTTCCGACGACATTGCCACGTTGCCGACCGACGCACAGCTCAAGCAGTACACCGACAAAGGTGACGCCAATCCCGAACTTGAGGCGCTGTTCTTCCAGTATGGCCGTTACCTTCTCATATCGAGCTCGCGCACCGAAGGCGTTCCGGCCAATCTCCAGGGATTGTGGAACGAACGCATTCTTCCGCCGTGGAATTCCAATTATACCGTAAATATAAATCTCGAGGAGAACTACTGGCCTGCCGAGGTGACAAATCTCAGCGAACTGCATACGCCCCTCATTTCTTTCATCGACAACATGAGAGGCACGGGATACGACACCGCGCGTCACTACTACGGCGTGGAAAAGGGCTGGTGCGCAGGCCACAATTCCGACATCTGGGCCATCACCAACCCCATCGGACGGCATATCAACGACCCGCGCTGGGCCAACTGGAACATGGCCGGTGCGTGGCTCACAACCCATATATGGGAGCGATATGCGTTTACCAAAGACAAAGCTGCGCTTAAGGAAGCCTATCCGGCATTGCGCGATACGGCATTGTTCTGTCTCGACTGGATGGTGGAAAAGGATGGCAATCTCATCACTTCGCCAAGCACTTCGCCCGAAAATCGCTTCCTCGACAACGAAGGCAGAGCAGCCGCCACCCACTATGGCGGAGCATCTGACCTCGCCATGATACGCGAATGTCTTATCGATGCGCGCAAGGCCGCCAATGAGCTCGGCGTGGACAAGGCTATGGCAAAACGTATCGACACCGCGCTTAAGAAGATGCTGCCCTACAGGATAAACTCCAACGGCTCACTGCGCGAATGGTATCATGAATTCCGCGACGAGGACCCGCAGCACCGCCACCAATCACATCTTTTCGGCCTTTACCCGGGACACCATCTATCACCGGCAACGACACCAGAACTCGCCGATGCCGCCGACCATACGCTCGCCATCAAGGGTGACAATACCACGGGATGGAGCACCGGCTGGCGCGTCAATCTGTACGCACGTCTCGGCAACGCCGACCGCGCCTATTTCATGTACCGCCGTCTGCTACAGTATGTCAGCCCCGACAATTACCAGGGCGATGACGCACGTCGCGGAGGTGGCACCTACCCCAACCTGCTTGGAGCGCATTCACCGTTCCAGATTGACAGTAATTTCGGGGGATGCGCCGGAGTCGCGGAAATGCTCATACAGTCGGCCGACAACGGCAACATCGACCTCCTCCCCGCCCTTCCCGGACAGTGGAACGACGGCAACGTGAAAGGTCTGTGTGCACGCGGCGGCTTCATTGTCGACATGCAGTGGAACGACGGCAAAGTCAAAAGCTACACCCTGACCGCGCGCACCTCGGGCAAAGCCCGCGTTAAAGCCAACGGCAAAACACGCACCCACAAACTCGCCGAAGGCGAAAGCATCACCGTGAAGCTGTAAACAGCATCCACGCCATCATAAAACAAGCCGTTGCAGATTCTCATTTGCAGCGGCTTGTTTTATAGAGATAAAAATATGCGAATTATAGCAATTATGAGTACCATTATTCTATTTTCTTTTAGAATATCAGAAATATCAGATTTTTTCATTAAGTTTGCAAATAGAGTTGTTTATCAAAAAACTTGTGATAGAATGTATAATATGAAATTTTGAAGCCGGGGAAAATGAATGAACAGAGACCGACACTTTATATCATAGCTGGATGTAACGGAGCGGGTAAGACTACCGCTTCAATGGTCGTATTGCCGGAAGTTCTTAATTGCCGGGAATTTGTCAATGCAGATGAAATCGCCAAAGGGTTGTCTCCTTTTAAGCCGGAAGAAGTAGCTATCGAAGCCGGGAAACTAATGCTACAACGAATAGAAATGCTCCTAAACCGACATATTTCATTTGCTGTAGAAACGACTCTGGCAACCCGTAGTTATAAGACACTTGTAACACGTGCACAACAAAAGGGATATATTGTCATATTGTTGTTTTTTTGGCTTCCATCACCCGAAATGGCGGAAATGCGCGTAGCTAATAGAGTTGCAGAAGGTGGGCATAATATTCCGAGAGATGTAATACACCGAAGATATTGGTCAGGATTATCAAATCTTTTCGATATATTTGCACCAATCGTTGATGTATGGTCATTGTATGATAACAGTGACTCCATGCGGCCGATTGTCGAACGCAATAAAATTGTTGACTCAACCAAACTTTCTAAAATCAAACTATCATGTCAGAACAGGAAGAAATAAAACTCTTTAAAAATATAAACGACGGAATAATTGAAGCACAACGCCGATTATTCGAACGAAAGGCCAAACTTGGAGAAAATGTCATTGTTGCAGATGCCAATGGAATGCCCGTTGAAATAACAGCAAAAGAAGCGCTCAAGCGCATTAATAATAATCTATGTTCAAAATAATTTAGATTCTTATTTAATGAAAACAGATACATATACAGATAGATAAATGTATCTGGCGGCAATCGAAAAAGTAGTGTTTAACTTTAAATCTCAAACACTACTTTTTTATTATTTCCAGGAGTATGTATCATTCATAAAATTTCGGGAATAGGGAATTTATGAGTAACTTTGCGGTATGATGAAAATGACTGGAAGGATTGACCGGGAAACAGTACAGAAGATACTTGACACTGCCGATATTGTCGATGTGGTGAGCGATTTCGTCACATTGAAACGTCGGGGAGCCAATTATATCGGGTTGTGCCCGTTCCACAACGAGCGTACGCCGTCGTTTTCGGTATCCAAATCAAAGGGGATATGCAAGTGCTTCAGTTGCGGCAAGGGGGGAAGCCCCGTCAACTTCATCATGGAGCACGAGAAGATGTCGTTTAACGAGGCGCTGCGTTATCTCGCCAAGAAATACAACATCGAGATTAAAGAGCGCGAACTTAGCGACGCTGAGCGCGAGGAGGAATCGGACAGAATGAATATGTTCAATGTCAATGAATTCGCTCTCGCCCATTTTGAAAATAATCTGACCGCAACCGACGAGGGGCGCGACATAGGCTACAGCTACTTCCGCGAACGCGGTATCAATGACGCCGCCATAAAGCGTTTCCGCCTCGGATACTCGATTGAACGGGGCAATGAATTGCTGCGCCAGGCACGTGAACGAGGATACAATGAAAAATATCTGATTGACACGGGACTTGTAATACGCCGCGACGACGGGACGCTCTACGACCGTTTCAAGGGACGCGTAATCTACCCCGTGCATACAATATCGGGCAAGGTGGTGGCGTTCGGCGGACGTACGCTGCGCTCCGACAAGAAGATGGCAAAATATGTCAACTCGCCCGAGTCGGTAATTTATTCCAAAAGCCGCGAGCTGTACGGGCTGTTCCAGGCCAAGAAGTCAATCAGCGAGAAAGACAAGTGCATACTCGTGGAGGGCTATATGGACGTAATATCCATGAGCCAGAGCGGCATCGAGAATGTGGTGGCTTCGTCGGGGACATCGCTCACTCAAGGGCAGATAAGACTGATACACCGCTTCACGAGCAACGTGACACTCATCTACGACTCCGACGCGGCGGGTATAAAGGCGTCGCTGCGAGGCATCGACATGCTGCTTGCCGAAGGTCTGAACATGAAGGTGGTGCTCCTGCCCGACGGCGACGACCCCGACTCGTTCGCCCAAAGCCATACGACAGCGGAAGTAGAGCAATATATCGCCGAACACGAAACCGACTTCATCCGTTTCAAAACCGAGATACTGCTTAAGGATGCGGCCAATGACCCTATCGCACGCTCGAAAGCGATATCCGACATCGTAAGGTCAATATCGGTCATTCCCGACGACATAGTGCGGTCGCTCTATGTCAAGGAATGCAGCCGTACGCTCGACATCGACGAGAAGGTATTGCTGCTCCAGATAAAGAAATTCATCACCGAGCGCGCCGAGCAGCAGGCACAACAGAATATGCGTGACAGGGCGCGTGCATCGCTCGAAACCGACGCCGCCGCGCAACCGGCCGAACAGCCCGCACAGGCATCCGGCGCTCCGGCCGAAGATTCACAACAACGTCAACCGAGTCCTAACGGAGAGACACCCGGCCCCGCACAGTCGGGCGACATGGCCTTCATGCAATCCGACAGGAGCCGGCCCGGCATGCTGGCACCTTTCGAGCACGACATCGCCAGATATATAGTGCGCTACGGCATGGTAGAGCTTCCGACAATCGACGAGAACGACCAGCCGGCCAACATACGCGTGATAGACTACATCATGCAGGAATTAGCGTTTGACAACATCACATTTTCCAATCCTATTTACAACAAACTTGTGGGGGAATGCCGCAAACTGATTGAAACAGACTGGGAAAACGACCGTGCATCAGCCGAGGCAGCATCGCTTCAGCTGCGCACGGAGGAATGGGAGAAAGGAACGGATGAGATACGCCGCACGGCGGTCAATCTCGACCAGATAACACAGAAAGAGAAAATGCTGCTCGAAGCCATCGACGAGAGGCACTATGAACGGCTCGACAAGCACACGGAGATGTTTTTCATACACCGGCTGGCATCATCGCCCGACGACGACATCAGGCGTGAGGTGACCGAAATGGCATCGTCGAAACACAAACTGAGCAAGGTGCATTCGAAATACTCGCACATCGAATCGGAGCGGGAGCGTCTTGACGAGCTCCTGCCCCGCGCCATATACGCACTCAAGGACGCCATGCTGCAGTGCGACATACGCAACAAACGCGAACTGCTCAAGCAGGTAGCCCAAAACGGCGATATGGAGAGCGTGAAGAAGGTGATGCAGGAGATAGCCGCTCTCGGCGACCTGCGCCGCGACTACGCCCAGAAGCTCGGCGACCGGGTGGTACTCCCGAAGGGCTGACACGCTGATATTGCCGCACCGCAGATATACTAAAAACAGGAAATATACGTTAGTAAACAAGAGGGAGAGCACATCATCCCCTTGCCACAATCATAATGAATTTACGTAGACTCATATCAGGCATAACTCTCTCGGCCGCATGCATGGCGATGTCGGCTCAGGACGGGTCGACGGCCTATAATTTCCTCAACACTTCGTCCTCGACCCGTATCTACGGCCTCGGGGGCATCAACATATCGACCATCGACGGCTACCTCGGCTCAACCGACCAGAACCCCGGTCTGCTCGGCGGCGAGATGGACAACCAGCTGCTTGTGAACTATATGCGCTATCTCGGCGACTCCAATTTCGCCGGCATACGCTATGCCCGCGCGGCGGGAGAATACGGCGCATGGGCGGCGGGGATACAGTATTACGGCTACGGTACAATAAAAGGCGCCGACGAAAACGGTATCCTCACAGGTGAATTTTCGCCGAAGGACATCTCGTTCAGCGGCACATATTCGCATGACATCACCGACCGTCTGCGCGGCGGCGCCACGTTGAAAATGATATACAGCGGTTACGAGGAGTATTCCGCATTTGCTGTCGCCACCGACCTCGGTATCAATTATTACGATGACGAACGTGACCTTTCGCTGTCGTTTGTCGTAGCCAATCTCGGCGGTCAGGTAAAACGTTTCCGTGACCGTTACGACCGTCTGCCCTTCGACCTGCGCTTAGGATGGTCGCAAAGTTTCGGCACACTGCCCATACGGTTTTCAATCACGGCATGGAACCTCACCAAATGGCATCTCCCATATTATGACCCGGGGGACGGGACGGCACAGACCGAACCTGCGGAAAAGGACTCGTTCGGCTCGAACCTGTTCCGGCACCTTATATTCGGCGCCGATTTCACGCCATCGGACAAATTCTACATAACACTCGCATACAACTATAAGACGCGCACGGACATGAGCACTTACTCCCGCAGTTTCCTGTCGGGATGGTCGCTCGGCGCCGGCCTTAATGTCAACAAATTCGGTCTCGGGATAGCATTCGCGCAGCCACACACCGGAGCCACGACATTTATGGTGAACCTGCGTCTCGACATCAACGATTTCATCTATTGATATGAATAATACTGATAAAAAAATCATAATCGCCATCGACGGATTTTCATCGTCGGGCAAAAGCACAATGGCAAAGGAACTTGCCAGACGTATCGGATATAGATATATTGACTCGGGAGCGATGTACCGCGCAGTCACGCTGTATGCTCTCGAACACGGCATGATACTTGCTGACGGAAGCGTCGATACCGCCGCTCTTACCGCCGCTCTTGACGACATACATATCGACTTCCTGCCCTGTGCCGACGGGCAGCATACGCTGCTCAACGGCCGCGACGTGGAGAAGGAGATACGCTCGCTGCGTGTATCGTCGAGTGTGTCGCCGGTGGCCGTAATCCCCGCAGTGCGCCATGCTTTGGTGGCACAGCAGCAGGCATTCGGCAACGAGCGCGGCATAGTGATGGACGGCCGCGACATAGGTACGACAGTATTTCCCGATGCCGAACTTAAAATCTATGTAAACGCTCCCGCCGAGACCCGCGCTCGCCGCCGCTGGCTCGAGCTGCAGGCGAATGGCGACACGACAAGCACATACGAAGATGTCCTTGAAAATGTAGTGTCACGCGACCACATCGACATGACCCGCGAGGAGAGCCCGCTGCGCCGTGCCGACGATGCCATCGACCTTGACAACTCCGATATGTCAATCGAAGAGCAGAACGAATGGCTCATCAAGCAGTTCAACCGCGTGACAGGAAAATAGATTTTGACGCTACCCACAGATGGAGGATACGATTACAATCGAGATTGACGAAGGTTCCGGATTCTGCTTCGGGGTGGTCACTGCCATCGAAAAGGCCGAAGCCGCGCTGGCAAGCGACGCCGAATTGTATTGTCTGGGCGACATCGTACACAACAGCGACGAGGTGAAACGTCTTGCCGACAAAGGCATGACCACCATCACCCATGATGATCTCGACCGCCTGCACAACGTGCGTGTGCTACTTCGCGCCCACGGCGAGCCACCTGCCACATACGCCGTGGCACGCAAAAACGGTATCAGCATCATCGACGCGACATGCCCGGTGGTGCTCCGACTGCAGCAGCGCATCAAGGAAAGCTACCGTGAAGGCGCGGAAAGAGGACGTCAGATTGTGATATACGGCAAACCGGGTCACGCCGAGGTCAACGGTCTTGTAGGACAGACCGACGGTAATGCCATCGTAGTGCAAGGGATGGGCGACCTCGGCAATATAGATTACAGCCGTGACGTAGACCTGTATTCGCAGACCACGATGTCGCTGTCGGGATTTAAAGAGGTGATTGCGGAAATCGAACGGCGCATGCAGCCGGGAGCCACGTTCCGTAGCTTCGACACGATATGCCGTCAGGTGGCCAACCGCGTGGACTCGTTGAGACGATTCGCGTCGGAGCATGACCTTGTGCTTTTCGTATCGGGCAAAAAGAGCAGCAACGGTAAGTTTCTGTACTCGGAGTGCCACGCTGTGAATGCGTCAACCCGTCTTATAAGCGATGAAAACGACATAAACCCCGATTGGCTCAAAGGCATAAAGCGTATCGGAATATGCGGCGCCACCTCGACCCCGCGCTGGCTTATGGAACGCGTAAAGGTGCATATCGGCAATATGCTTGATACTTTAGGTAAGTTCCGCGGTTAAAAACCGCGGCTACTACATGTCTGGTTATCAATAATGCATAGTAGTCGCGGTTTTTAACCGCGGAAGATTAATATTTACGTTCCGTCAAACAATATCCAACTAACCCAATGAAAAAAATTTACAATATAATCGTATCGGCAACCGTATTGCCCCCCATGCTGCTTTCGACTGCATGCGGCGGGAGCAAGGAGAACGAAGAGGCGACGACAGAGGCAAAGTCACTCGAACTGACCCGCTATGACCATATAGACAAGATTGTCAATCAATACGGCAATCTACTGTTGTCGACGCCTGTTGACGGCATGGAGATGGAACGCCTTCTGATGGACATCAACAGCCGTTGCCAGATGCTCATGGAGCAGGGTGACACCCTTAAGGCATTTTACTTCCACCACGCAATAGAGCAAAACGTACGCAACCGCGACAGCATCCTCGCCAACCGCATCTTCGGCGAATGCCCCTACACCGCTTTCGCAATCAACCAATAGCGCTAATTATAAATCAGAAACATACATAACCATAATCGCATCTGCATTTACCTCTAATTATAGGTAACAATTCCTCATGCGGATATTTTTTTAATCGATATTCTTCAATATATAATAATAAGCTATTAATAAATATATCTAGTGATAAAATAGATAACATAGCTATATTTTCATTATCATTATTATTTTGTTCAATATAGGCAAACCATTTCTCGTCATTTAAAAACCCGAGTTGAATTAATTCAGAATTTTTTTTAACTAATAATTGCCATATTTTGAATAAATAAATTCTGATATTTTTCGCTATAAAATAATAATAGCCATTTTCAATTTTATCACATAAGTACTGTGTATCATACATATCTGATATCTTGTCATGAAATAATAAATACAATCTCATATAATCTTCAAGAAATGATTCTTTGTCATTATTTATTTTTTCAGACAATTCAATTTTTAACTCACTACCTTTATATGGAGGAAATGCTAAATCTGGATAGGAAAAATAAAACCCTAATTCTTCATAATCGTACTCCTCTCTTGAAAATAACCTATCCAATATTTCTTCTTTAATATTAATTAAAGATTCATGGATACCATATGTTTTTTTACACATTTTCCATGCTCTCGGCGCATCTTTATCAAAATAGTAAAAATCAAAGATATTATAACTCAGTTTTTCATTCATAATATTGACTGGAAAATTACGTTCAGTAATCGGAGTAAATTTATAATTTACTGATCTCCGGACAATCCTATATTTAGTATTTAATTCTTGTTCGAGTCTATTTATTAACGAATTTGCATGTTTAATCTGACCATCTGCAATTAACGACATCGCAAATTGCTCCATCATAAATCCGTATGATGTGGATTCTCGACCAATTTCTTTTCGTAATTCTCTCTCAATACTTAAAACTTCTATTTCAAATTTATATTCAGTTGGTGTCAAATATACTTTTTGAATATATCTAAACAAATTAAACATTGCATTACAATATCCCATTTTTCCTAAGAAACTAACAATGCCAATAGCGTAATCTCTATATCCTAAATGAATTAAAATCAAATATATCCTTAACAAACGGTAATAATCTTCCTTAATCAAAGTAATTATTAGCAATAACTTATTAATAATTCCGTGAATTTCATTCATTGATTCTTTTAAATTTGTCATCAATAGAAGTTCTATCATATCCATACACGCATCAAACACACATTCTAAATCCTCTTTTGACAAATTATTTATTTCTCGATTTATAGTATATTCTAACCATTTAATTTTAATTTGTTTTTCCGCTATGTCCTCATAAGAATATTTACATGAAGTTTTATATGTGTATATAGGGGAGACTACACTATAATCATCATTCATCATAGAAGATATTACACCCAAAGAGCTTCGGTCAAAAGCAATAGTCTTAAGCAATGACAGCAAATCTTCCTTTGAGAAATAATAAAAATATTTTTCTAAAAACTCATATATACTTAATCTTAATTTTTTTAATTTTGAGAGTCCGTATGAATCGGCATATTTCTTTTGTATAGAGAGATTTATATAACAAATGGGAGTTTTATCTTGAAACTTTGATATTAATTTCCCCCAATAGGACTTCAATTCTTCGAGCAAATTTTCATCTTTAAACATTTCGAACACATACAATTCTTTAATAGTGTTATATAGTTCGTCATAATCTTGTGGTTCATTTAATAATGATAGTTGAAATAATTTTTCTCGTACACACCTAAATGTGCTTCTCTTTGAAAAATATTCAATTATCCTTTTACTTATTTCTATCCGAATTTGCTCATTCCAGATTTTCCATGTAACCGATAATAAGTTTTCATCAGTTATTCTAATATATCCAGTGGTATCATCTATGTATTTTTTGATAGTGCAATAAAGTTGAGACCATTCCAATTGAGTTAATGAAAATAAATCTTTTATTTCGGCCTCACTCAAACCATGTTGCGAAAGTGCTATTGATAATAGAATATCTCGTACTAAATTAGCTCCAAATATTGACTGCCATCTATCTATTATTCCTATAATAAACTCCGTATAATTTTCATTAAATAACTCCGAAGCTAATTGATTAACAGTATCATATCGTCCATATTTAATCAATTCATCAACGATATCTCTTGCCATATTAAAAGATTCACATTTACAAAACGAATTCTCTCTCAATATATTATTTACCATGTTTTTTTTCCCAGATCTAATTAATTGGTCCGATGCAATTTTTCTATAATCAGACAAATTATAATCCTTTATCTGGTATGTTATGCCATATAATTCTATTATATTTTGCAAATAAAATCCTGATTCATAACTCATTATAACTATATTGTAATGGTCAATTATTTTTAATAATAAACTCTCACTAATAATGTTTAATTTATCTATATCGTCAATTATTAAAATTGTTAACTGCGTCTTTTTATCGATTCTACTATCTATATAATCAATAAGTTTTTCAACGTCATAAAAAATTTCATCCTTAAATACTGGTAAATATATAATATTATATAAATTTGTTTTGGTCAATTCCTTTACTAATCCACACAATATTACAGTTTTTCCCATTCCGCGCTTGCCACTAACCCCGATGCATAAGCTATTGACAGAGTCAAAATTTAAAACATGATTTATGACATCATTTATAGCATTTTGTTGACATTGAAAAAATTTTTTTACATCCGATAGTACGTATGTTACACATTCTTTTGAATAAATCCACAACATTTCCTCTTTATCATCTTGCGAAACGGAGAAATTAATATCGATAAAATTTTTCAATTTGTTAAGAACCACTTCTCCTAATTTTTGAAAATTATCATATTTACAAGTATTTAAGTTCATATTACGAAGTAAATCTGCCTTAAGAGAAGAAAGTTTAGCGGCATTTTCAAATGTATTAAATTTTATAATTTCGTTTTCATCTTCATCTTTAATTAAAAAGAGCATTGCATCACTATCTATACTATTACCTAAAGCATATCTCATTTCTATCTCTGTAACACTCAATCTCCTTCTTAAGGCATCTTTAAGTAATTCATAATTCATATTCTGAATAGCTAAAAGCTCCTTTTCTTCTGGTACCCAACCATATCTATTTCCTAAAATTCCAATAAAAAAAGGGCAACAGTTATCTATTTCTTTTAAACATAAGTCTAATATTTTTCCATTCTCCGAGTCTTCTTTAGATAAGCCCCATCTTAAATCTATTTCTGTAACTTGAACTCCTCTTACACTTGCATATTCTTTAAGGACTGGGAACACATTATAAATAAGATAGTTTCGTTCCTCTTCCATATCAGAAAACGTAGATGATATAAATACTCGCACATTCCGTGAATAATATTGTTTCATTTAAATCAAAAAAATAAAATAAGTAAACTATTATCAATAATACGCCTCACAAATTTTAGTTCATCACGACTGTCAATTTGATTTTTTCAGAATTAAAAAACCTGATTTTAAAATTAATTTGATGGTTTCTTGGGAGGTGGCGCGGTCATATTCTTTTTCAGCTTCAGGTAAATCTTCGTAGGGGACAAGGCAAGGGTGCTGTTTCTTATCATCATTACGTACTGAACCGTATGTCCAGCCATCATTGATACGATTTTGTGCCCATACCTCATGGACGTTTTTTGCCATTTCTTCTACAAGTGACAACAATTCCTTGGGAAGTTCTATTCCTTCCGTATTAATTGGAGACGGGATATATATTTTTTCCATTTAAGATTAATTTACTATCAATAAGATTCCTTAAGTTGAGTATCAAAGTATTCGGGACCTATATTATGTTTGTCTAAAAATATATCATTAGAAGAAAAGCTGTATTCGTCCACAAGTGATTTCTTTACAAGATCCGCACTTGTAGCATGAACTTTTCTATAACTTATGAATGCCTTATATTTGATCATGTCCCATTTTTATTTAAAAATTCCCGAGATTATTTTTTGATAGTGCTATTGAAGTATTAACGACGCAGAAATCATAAGATTTATAGTCGCATGCCCAATCATTCGTTGAAGCTCTTTGTGATTCTTCATCAAGTTCTTCCCACTTACGAAGACAGTTATGACGACGTGTACGTTCATCACATTTCGGAGCATCATCGTTACGCACATAGCCCAAAAGCTCATGAGCAGAATTCCAACGTGCGTGTTCAAGTATCGCTAAATTAAGCATTATTTCATTTTCCTCTGCCGAAAGATACGGATAATAGATATTCTCATGTGAGCCAACCATAATCGGATTACCTGCCGCATCAAATAAACGGGATAAAAAGCCATCCCAATCATAATCACGACCAAGAGCCTGGTGCATAAGCCACATCTTTGTTTTGATATGAAGTGCATTGGCAAGATCCTGACTTTCCTGCCGACGAAGCTTCCGAAGATTATCAATATTCGGGTATATAATTTCGCCTATTTTTTTTTGAGCAATCCCAGTCAGTTTTTTATGGCGACTGATCCATGTACCGTTCTCACCGCATAGTTTTTGATAACTTTCCATAAAGGTAATTCCTCTTCTGGTCAATTCATCGCGAATAATTGTATTATATGAATATATTTCCTTCGGATTACCAAATAAACATATTACATTTTTGCCCTCACTGCCACACCCTTTATTATAATGGTCAGCTATTTTCTGCATCATTGCAAATTTGTCGCTGTTATTACAACGAACCATCATAACAAGGTCACTCATGTTGTCACGATAACGACGAATATGGTTGAATATATTTGTCGACAATGAAATGATATGTTCATATCGTCATCACCTAATGCCAATATTATATAATTTAATGTATTGCATTTTTCCTTATTGAGTATTTCATTGTAAAAAACGACAGAATTACAATCAAGTTTTTTAAGAATTATATTCCCGTCTACATAGTTTATAGCCGGAGTATTTGTCTCGAATATCCCGTTCAATACGTCCATTCTGTTATCAATTGCAGTAATGCTGGGTCGTACTGCCTGAGGAAAACCATCAGCAACTCGAATGAATGTGCCGAATTCATATATAAACCTGAATGCATCACGTCCGACTTCACCAAATCCGACAATAAGAGTATCAATCGGTTTTGTCACAGTTGCAGGATATTCGTCAGAGAGAGTGGCCATTCGAACAGGATGGACTTCACTTTTATTTTTCAACAACTCTATTGCCAAATGTGAAGAATCAATAATTTCGACACTAAGGCCTTTTCTTATAGCCAAATCCTCAATAACCCTATTCGGCCCGTTATATCTGGCATGACAATATATTTTATCAGTAACAGCTTTATTATCTGCGATTTCAAGGATTGTTTTATCCTTTGCCAAATTAATCAGACTCATTATATTCTTATCTTCCTCGTCTGATAAAAAGAAAATATGCAATTGAGCATCATCGGGATACTTTCCAAGTGCAGTGATGAAATCGCGTACTTTGTCAAGTCCTATTATTGACAACACGTCATGATTGTCATCATGTAATTTATCATCATTAATGTCATACAATTGTTTTGAGACAATTGAGACAAGGGCATGTGTTTCATCTGCATAATCAAATGTTTTCTGCCTATGCGCGAACAGACGAACAATATTATTCCAACTATCGTTTTCATCGTCTGTAATATTTGCATCGGCAATAAAAACTATTATGGATTTGGAATCATTGTCATGAATATCTTTAGCCAATAAAACGGAATTGTCATTAATACCGAAAAATATATACAAATGGTTTTTCTCTGACGTTATTTTCGTTCTCCGGTGAAGGATATAATATGCTTTGGCTCTTGAAAATATCAGACTTACAAAGAGTGTTATTGTACATACAAACGATAAAGCAGTCTGTGTGACAATTATACCCCTAAGAATAGGGTAATATTCAAGATGCTCTAAAATGTTACTGTCAATATCAAGCATAAACATATCAAGCGAGCAAATAAGTGACCGCACAATCAGTTCTGTATTATTAATATAGACAGAATTTGTATTACCGATGATTAAAAAAGCGACAGCATAGACTACCGTACCCGAGATAAAGAACAATCCCATCAGTCGAGCAGTCATTTTAATAATATGTTCCCGCCGTGAAAAATGTCCACTTTTTCTATACAGAAACAGCGATTTGATTATCGAGTATATCAAGCGGAACGCAAAATAAATGAATACCGACACAAACGTCCAATATCCAATCATACCTGCATTGAAGATAAATCCCACAATGACAATAACAGCAACAAAAGAGATAATTGATTGCCTACTCATTTGAATCTTTTTCCTTTACTATTTTTATTCCCGGGGTAGTTATTGTCACGCTATTGCCGCCATTCTTAAAAGTGATTGAAACATTCAACCCGGATGCTTCGAGTGAAGCGGCTTCCTTTATCACCTCATTTATTTGGTTACATTTTGCGACAAAAGTATTACGTTCTTCTTCCGCCTGCCTACTTATTTCCTCTATTCTGTTCTTGTGACGAATATCTTCAATCTCTTTTTCATTTTTCTTTGGCTGCTGTTCTATTGTTTTTTCCTTTTTTTGCTCCCCTTCCATAATTACTGTCAAGTTATGATCGAACTTATGTTTCTGCCATTTTAGTATATAGAAAGCGATAATCCATAAAGAACTAGACACAGTCAAACAAATTACACATACAATGCATAAATTCCATACATTTGTTTCAGATAATGAGATAAGGTAATACTGCATATTAATGTCAAATCAGAATTTGTCAAAATATATTTGTTTTAAGGTATGCAAATCTAATATTTTTTTACTAAAACCACCACATAAATGAATAATATTTTGTCCAATAGAGACTTTCACGATAAAAAAAAGTCTCTATTGGACAAAATATTATCCAGCCGACTATAGAACATTTGTATTCTAAGCCGAAACAATCATTTATTCTTCGGGGGCGACTTCGGCGTCGGGGGCTATGAGTTTGTAGCCTTTGCCGTGAATGTTGATGATTTCTATTGTCGGGTCGTCTTTGAGGTGCTTGCGGAGCTTGGTGATGTAGACGTCCATCGAGCGGGCGTTGAAGTAATTGTCGTCAATCCAGATGGTCTTGAGGGCAAAGTTACGCTCGAGGATTTCGTTGACGTGGGCACACAGGAGGCTCAGAAGCTCGGATTCCTTGGTGGTGAGTTTGGTGACCTTGTCGTCAATCATCAGGGTCTGTTTCTGTGTATCGAATGTGAATTTACCGATCTTGTACATTGTCACCTCCTTGCCTTTCTTGCCTTTGACACGGCGGAGTATCGCCTCGATACGGAACACAAGTTCCTCCATCGAGAAGGGTTTGGTGATATAGTCGTCGGCACCGAGCTTGAAGCCTTCGAGAATATCGTCCTTGAGCTGTTTGGCGGTAAGGAAAATAATAGGCACTTCGGAGTTGACCGTGCGGATTTCCTGTGCGAGCGAGAAGCCGTCCTTCTTGGGCATCATCACGTCGAGCACACAAATATCGTATTTCCCTTTGAGGAATGCCTTGTAACCTGCGTCGCCGTCGGGATAGAGGTCGGCGTTGAAGCCCTTGGCCTGAAGATATTCCCGGAGCAGCATGCCGAGGTTCTCATCATCCTCGCATAATAATATACGCATACGTTCTTCCATAATCGTCAATTTTTAATTAATGGTAATATGATTATAAATTTTGTTCCCTGATTGAGTTCGGATTCCACCTTGATAGTGCCGCCGAGGAGGTCAATCATCTTGTAGACGTAGGCAAGCCCGAGGCCGAAGCCCTTGACGTCGTGTTTGTTGCCCGTGGGCACGCGGTAGAATTTATCGAAGATTTTACGTAGATGTTCCTTCTTGATACCTATGCCGTTGTCCTCTATCGTTATTTCGAGACGCGAGTTGGCTATATCAGCGGTGGATACCGTGATATTGAGAGGCACGTCCTCGCGGCGGTATTTCACGGCGTTGTCGAGCAGATTGAATATCACGTTGGTGAAATGCATCTCGTCGACATTGACAATGGCGTCCTCGGCGTCGAGGGCTGCGTTGAGGCGTCCGCCATAGCGCTCTACCTTGAGTTTGAAGGTATTGATGATGTTGTTGATGGTTATGTTGGCGTCGACCTCCTGAAGACGTATGGTAGCCTTCTTGCGGTCGAACATCGACATCTGCAACACTTTTTCCACCTGGAAACGCAGACGCTTTGTCTCGTCGTTGATGATTGACGAGATGTGCTGGAGCATTCCGGGCGATTTGCGTACGGAGTCATCGTTGAGCATCTGTGCGGCAAGCGATATGGTAGATATGGGAGTCTTGAACTCATGTGTCATATTGTTGATGAAGTCGGTCTTCATCTCATTGAGTTTCTTCTGCCGGAAGGCAAGGATTATCGTGTAGACGAAGACTATCAGCAACACGAGTGTGAATGCGAAAGCGGGGATAAGGAACCGTACCGATTTCAGGATATATTTGGCCTTGGAGGGGAAATATACCTTAAGGAATATTTTCTTGTTGGCAGGGTCGTTGGGGAAAAGAGCCTGCACGAACATGGTATTATCCTCGCTCTGTGTGATATTGGGGAATCCTTCGGTAGCATAAACGGGAATGCCGTTACGGTTGACGACTGCAAACCGGAACGGTATGTTTATGCCGTTGTTGGCAAGTTCCTGCGCTATTATCTCGCGTGTGAATGTAGAGTCGACACGCTCGAGCACGGGGCGATTGATAGCCTGTGTGCTGATTTTGAGTATCACCTCATCAAGTATGCCTTTCTGATAGCGTACGCGGTCGTCAAGACGAGCCTGGGCCTCGCGCATGGCGTTAGTGCGGTCAAGGGCGGCAAGCTGGTCGCTCTGCAGTTTGGATATTTTGTCTACGTCGCCGCGTATCGTGAGGGTGCCTTCGAGTCCGGAAAAAGTATTGAACGAGTAGCTGATGCCGCCAAGATGCGGGGGCTGCCCGTCGGGATACTGCGAATAGAGCGCGGCCGACTCGGCGCCGCTGACATCGTCCTCAAGATAGTAGCGCGTCTCCTCCTGCTCCAGCCGGGAACTCACCATATAGAGGCTGCGGCGCACACCTTCCGAAAACTGGTCGTCGCGCATCTTGATGATGTCGTCCATATATTTGATTTCAATATACAGCAACCCGACAAAGGTGACTGCCATCAATATAGTGAGTAACCATATAGTCGATTTCTTCATGACCGTATTCTGTTTTTACGAAGTGGAGAAAATCTTCCGTATGCATGCAGTATCCCGGGTGTCCCGGCTACAACTTCTGCATATAATTTTCGCACACTTTTTATAATATTAACAAATAAGTTGAAAGAGTGTTTAATAAATTTCAGAATAGATTTAACAATTAAATCCACCAATCCAAAATCTTGAATTTAACATTTCGGCGTAAAATTAACATAAAAATGTGAAAATACAAAACTAAGCCGATTATTTTTTCAAATATCCGCAAAATAGTTCACAGTGTCATCAGAAAAGCCCTCATTATGTGATATTATAGAAAAACGAGTCAGAACTCGGTATGATATTTTATATCATTAACCGGTTCTGACCCATTTAATCCGTTGATTATGAACTGCCCTATTCCTCTACATCGACGGGGTGCTTGGGGAGGGTGCGGTGCAGGAGGAGGTAGCCGAGGATACCGGCAAGTAGCGAGCCTATGACGATACCGAGTTTGGCATGACTAAGCAGGGAGGCTCCTTCCTCGCCCATCGAACCGAACGACAGGTTGGCAATGAAGATGGATACCGTGAAACCGATACCGCCCAGCATGGCAATAGAGGCCATCATCTTCCAGTTGCTGTGCTCGGGCATAGGTGCGAGACGCAGTTTGACAGTAATCCATGAGAAGATAAAGATACCGGCGCATTTACCGACTACGAGGGCGCAGATAACGGCAAGGCTGACTCCCTCAAATATGCTTATCGGCTCCATATCGAGGAGGAAGATGCCGGCGTTGGCAAAAGCGAAAAGCGGTATTATAATGTAGTTGACAAGTGGATGCAGTGAGTCCTCGAGGTCCTGAAGCGGGGAAATGACTTTATCGGAGGCCGACTCGACCTGTTTGAGCCAGTCGAGCTGTTCCTTCGAGAGGATGCTCTTGCGCGAGAGAGCTTCGTCGTCCTCGCGGCGGAAGTGATTGATTGCCTCACGTATCTTCCTGATATACTTCTTAGGCTCGAATACCGGCGTGGCAGGCACACAGAATGCCACAAGGACGCCGGCAATTGTTGGATGTATACCCGAATTGAGGAAAAGGAACCATATCACACCGCCCACTCCGATATAGAAAAGTTTGCTCTTGATACGGAGCCATGACCCCATGAGCAACACTCCGAACAACAGGAATGCATAGAGCAGCAATATGCCGTCGATCTGCGTAGAGTAAAACACGGCTATGACGATGATGCCGCCTATATCGTCGACAACGGCAAGCGTGGTAAGGAATATCTTGAGCGACAGAGGCACCCTCTTGCCGAGCATACTGAGCACGCCGAGAGAAAACGCGATATCGGTAGCCATAGGAATGGCGGCACCGCCTGTATAGTCGGTACCCATAGAGAATGCGAGATAGATGATGACCGGCATAACCATACCGCCTACCGCACCGACAATCGGCAGCAAAGCCTGACGGAATGACGAAAGCTCTCCTACGAGCACCTCTCGCTTTATCTCCAGCCCTATTGAAAAGAAGAAAATCGCCATCAGCGCATCGTTGATGAACTGTAACAGGGTCATCGGATGGCCCGAATGAGAAAATATGTTGAAATTGCCTACCTGCAGGCGTATTTCCTGTTCCCAAAATTCAAAATAGTGGCCGCTCAAAGCGGGGATGTTAGCTACGACAAGTGCCAGAAATGTGGCGAATATAAGCACATTGCCGCCTGACGCATGGTGCCTCAATGCCTGACGGGCGGCATAGAATATGTTGTGTGCCTGGTCATTGATGGCCTGTACAGCCGAATGCTGTTCGTGTGACGAATTATCTTGCGGATTACTCATAATAAGTAACTGTTTGTTTCAATTACGGAGGCTTGTACCTGATACCCCCGTCTAAGATTATATTTATATAACAAAACCGGACAAAATATAGTTGTAAGCGCCCTGTCGCAGGGCTAAACAGCCGGGCTATTTCCACAAAAACAGCCCGGCATCGCTGCCGATTAACATCAATCGAGTTTCAGAACAGCGAGGAATGCTTTCTGAGGCACTTCGACCGAGCCGATCTGCTTCATTCGTTTTTTACCTTTTTTCTGTTTTTCGAGAAGTTTGCGTTTACGCGATATATCACCGCCATAACACTTGGCCGTCACATCCTTACGTACGGCCTTGATGGTCTCGCGGGCGATAATCTTCGCGCCGATAGCCGCCTGAATAGCTATGTCGAACTGCTGACGCGGGATAAGTTCTTTCAGCTTCTCGCACATGCGACGCCCGAATGTCACTGCATTGTCGGCATGGGTCAGTGTGGAGAGTGCGTCGACGCTCTCGCCGTTGAGCAGAATGTCGAGCTTCACCAGTTTTGACTCGCGGAAGTCGTGGATATGATAGTCGAATGAGGCGTATCCCTTGGAGATGCTCTTGAGTTTGTCATAAAAGTCGATGACTATCTCGCCGAGCGGCATGTCGAAGATAATCTCGACACGGTTGCCCGAGATGAATTCCTGCTTTACAAGCTCTCCGCGTTTGCCGAGACACAGCGTCATAATCGGGCCGATAAATTCGGTGGTGGTGATGACCGACGCACGGATATACGGCTCCTCGATATGGTCGATAAGGGTAAGGTCGGGAAGTCCCGAGGGATTGTGCACCTCGGTCATGTTGCCTTTCTTGTCGTACACGCGGTAGGATACGTTGGGCACAGTGGTGATGACGTCCATGTCGAACTCGCGGCCGAGACGTTCCTGCACAATCTCCATGTGAAGGAGACCGAGAAAACCACAACGGAAACCGAAACCGAGAGCCGCCGACGATTCGGGCTGGAATGTGAGCGAAGCGTCGTTGAGCTGCAGTTTCTCAAGCGACGAGCGCAGGTTCTCGAAATCTTCCGTCTCGATAGGATACACACCGGCAAACACCATAGGCTTCACCTCCTCGAATCCGTCGATAGCCGCTTCACACGGGCGGTTGACATGGGTGATGGTATCGCCTACACGCACTTCCTTCGATGTCTTTATCCCGGAAATGATATAACCGACATTGCCGGCGCTCAGTTCCTGACGGGGAGCCATGTCGAGCTTCAGGACGCCTATTTCGTCGGCATGATATTCCTTGCCGGTCGACACGAACTTCACGAAATCATCCTTGGCGATTGTGCCGTTGACTATCTTGAAATACGCGATAATGCCGCGGAAAGGATTGAAGACGGAGTCGAAAATCAACGCCTGCAACGGAGCGTCGGGGTCGCCCTTGGGTGCAGGGACACGCTCTACTATAGCACGGAGTATGTCCTCTATGCCGATACCTGTCTTGCCCGAAGCGCGAATGATTTCATCACGGCGGCAGCCGAGCAGCTCGACAATCTGGTCCTCGACCTCGTCGGGCTTGGCCGAATCAAGATCGACCTTGTTGATTACGGGAATAATCTCAAGGTCGTTGTCAATTGCCATATAAAGATTTGAAATAGTCTGCGCCTGTATGCCCTGCGAGGCATCGACAATAAGGAGCGCACCCTCACAGGCGGCAATCGAGCGCGATACTTCGTAGGAGAAGTCGACGTGTCCCGGAGTGTCGATAAGATTGAGTATGTATTTCTCGCCGTCAATGGTGTATTCCATCTGTATGGCGTGGCTTTTTATAGTTATGCCGCGCTCACGCTCCAGCTCCATGTCGTCGAGCACCTGTGCCTGCAGGTCTTTAGGAGCTACCGTGCCGGTGTATTCAAGCAGACGGTCGGCGAGTGTGCTCTTGCCGTGGTCGATGTGCGCTATGATGCAGAAATTTCTTATATTTTTCATCGTAATGACATCATGAAATTAACAATATCCGGATATGCGGAAAGCACCGGGTATCATATTTTTGAATTGCAAATTTACAATATTTTTTTCACATTTCATACCGCATGCCGAGATTTAGACTTTAACTTCAGGCCGCAAGGACCCGGACAAAAGAGAGCGCCGCCATGCTGAAGTGGCGACGCTCCCCGTTTTAAATCAGTTATCTATATTCCCCGGGGATAAAAACGCCCCTGTGAGAATTCAGGCATTTAATCAATAGTTCCACTGGCAGGCAACCATCTGGAGATTGTCGCAGGCAACAGTACGGAAGTCGGTAATGGTGTTGTAGCGGCAATTGATGTAGCGGAGCGCGGTATCGAACGATACATCGAGCATGGTCAGCTGGTTGTTGTTGCAGAGCAGACGTTCGAGGAATGTCTGGTTGGAAAGATTGAGAGTAGTGAGGTCGTTGTAAGAGCAGTCGACAAACAGGAGGTTCGGGCAGTTGTCAACCGAAAGCGAAGTCAGATTATTGTAAGAGCAGACAAGGTCGATGAGAGCGTTGCAGTTGCTTACCGCAAGCTGCGTCATGTTGTTGTCGGAGCAGATAATCGTGCTGACAGCGGGAAGTCCGTTGATATAGAGTTTCGAGATTTCGTTGTCGTCGACATTGAGGTTGGTCAGGTTTTCAACACCTGCGAGCGCTATCGCAGTCAGTTTGTTGTAACCGCAGTAGAGGTTCTTGAGCGCCTTGCAGCCGCTGACGTTGAGAGCTTCGAGATGGCAGCCCTGACAGTTGAGAGTGACAAGCGTGGGAGAGTTGGCCACCGAAAGCTCGACGAGCAGGTTGTTGGAGCAATTGAGAGTCTTAAGCGCGGTAGTGCCCGACAGGTCAATGTCTGTCAGACGGTTGCGGTAGATTTTGAGCTCGGTAAGAGCCGGGCAGTTATCCGACGAGAAGGAGGTCAGTTTGTTGCGCGAGGCATCGAGTTTGGCCAATGCCGGGTTGGCGTTGACTACAAGACCGGTAAGATTGTTGCGCGAAATATTTACTTCCTGTAAAGCGTCGAAACCGGAAAGGTCAAGCGCACCTGCAAGATGCTTGTCTTTCCATTCGATTTTGGTGACATGGCCGTTCTCTACCGTGACACCTTCCCATGTAGCGGGTGACTTGGTATCACTGATATTAAGGGCTTGAGCGTTGGTAGCATCCCTTTCACCGGGCTGCGACAAAAAGGCCTGAAGTTGCTTCAATTCGTTTTTGTCAATCTTCTGAGCGAAAGCTCCGGTGCATCCTATCATCAGAGCGATCAATAAAACAGCTTTTTTCATAACTAATAGTTGATTAGAAGTTTTATTACCTAAACAACCGCATGTTATGAAAAGTTTATTCAGCCACAATAAAAATTCATGCGAGCGAGTCGATGGGATACGGAGGAAAATCAGAATGGAGGCACAGCCTCTGACGATGAAGCTCCGAGGTCGACGCTGCCGCCGGAAAATGGATCGGCAACCGGAGAAACGGGCGCCGAATCGTCGCCGGAATTTATGCGCGACCCGACGGTGGCCTCTCCGTAGATGGGGTCGTCTTCGGTCCAGTTCTCGAAGCGCGTGTATTGTCCGCGGAAACGCAGACGCACGTCGGTGACCTGTCCGTTACGATGCTTTGCTATGATGAACTGTGCGAGATTGCGTATGTCATGACCCTCGGCGTCGGTGTCGCTCTTGATGTAGTACTCCGGACGATGGATGAAGCATACGATGTCGGCGTCCTGCTCGATGGCGCCCGACTCACGGAGGTCGGAAAGCTGCGGGCGCTTGCCGTCGGTACGCGACTCCACGCTTCGGTTGAGCTGCGATAGCGCCACTATGGGTATGTTAAGTTCCTTGGCGAGCTGCTTGAGCGAACGCGATATCATGGACACCTCCTGCTCGCGGGAACCGAACTTCATGCCCGACGCGTTCATCAGCTGGAGGTAGTCAATGATGATAAACTGCACGTTGTGCTCGCGGACGAGGCGACGTGCCTTCGTGCGGAGTTCGAATATCGACAGCGACGCGGTGTCGTCGATATACAGCGGGGCGCTATATAGGTTCTTGATACGCGCCATCAGCTGGTCCCATTCGCGGTTGTCGAGACGTCCGCTCTTGATTTTGTCGCTCTCAAGCTCACACGTGTTGCATATCAGACGGTTGACAAGCTGGATATTCGACATTTCAAGCGAGAATATGGCCACCGGGGTATTGTAATTGACAGCCATATTCTTAGCCATCGAGAGTACGAAAGCCGTCTTACCCATTGCCGGACGGGCGGCGATAATGATAAGGTCACTCCGCTGCCAGCCCGACGTAATCTTATCCAGCTCATGGAAGCCTGACTCAAGTCCCGACATACCCGAAGCACGGTTGGCGGCAGCCTGAATCTGCTCTATGGCCTGCTTGATGACGGGGTCGACCTGTGTGAAATCTTTTTTCACATTGCGCTGAGAGATTTCAAACAACTTGCCCTCAGCCTCCTGCATCAGGTCGTCGACGTCATTGGTCTCGTCGTAAGCCTTGGCCTCGATGTTAGAGGCGAACGATATGAGTTCGCGTGCCAGATATTTCTGCGCCACAATTCGCGCATGATACTCGACATTGGCCGACGAGGCAACGCGCGAGGTAAGTTCGGCTATGAACGCCGGACCGCCTACCTCCTCGAGGGTGCCGTTGAGGCGCAGCTGCTCCATCACGGTGAGCATATCGATGGGACGTTGTGCGGCGCCGAGACTTTGTATCGCCTGATATATTTTCTGGTTGCTCGGCTCATAGAAACTGTCAGGGTGAAGGATGTCGCACACCACGGTATAGGCGTCCTTCTCGAGCATTATCGCACCGAGAACCGCTTCTTCAAGGTCCTTGTCCTGGGGCTGCAGACGGCCCAATGTATCTATTTTCGATTGCTCCCTGTATTGGTTACGGGACCCGTCGCGGCGTCCCTGCTTGTTGACAAAATCCATTATAACATATTATTTATCGCAAAAGTAGCAAAATTGGGGCGTAATGCCAAACGCGGCGCAACAGAAATATCAACAGAAATATCAACAATAAATTTTCAATAGCAGGGACATGAATGTGTATAAATATTGAGTAACTTTGCAATCTCTTATCAATAATATATTTAAACGGAACTCAATGATAGCATTTCCCAACGCTAAAATCAACATAGGGCTTTTCATCACTGCCCGCCGTCCCGACGGATACCACGATATAGCTACAGTAATGATGGCCGCCGACTGGTGCGACATACTTGAAATCGTACCGGCCAAGGATGGTGTGACGACACTTACCGTGACCGGGAGAAGTGTGGACTGTCCTCCGGAAAAAAATCTTGTCATGCGTGCCTACCGCGCCATGGAGGAGCGCTACAATCTGCCTCCCGTAGATATATTCCTGCGCAAAATCATACCTGACGGAGCCGGCCTCGGCGGGGGCTCGGCCGACGCGGCATTCACGATAACCACACTCGACAGGCTGTTCGGCCTCGGACTGTCGGCTGACGTCATGGCCGGAATAGCGGCGACAATAGGTTCGGACTGTCCTTTCTTCATATACAACCGGCCTATGCTTGCCACGGGCACCGGCACTACCCTGTCGCCTGTCGACCTCAGTCTGAAAGGATACACTCTCGTGATAGTAAAGCCCGACGTACATGTATCCACGGCCGAGGCCTACGGCGGGTGCCGTCCGCGGCCGTCGTCCATTGCTCTCCCCGAGGTATTGTCAACGGTACTGCCTGCAGAGTGGGCTGATGCCGGGGTAAGGAATGATTTCGAGGATACGGTATTTGCACACCATCCGCGCATAGCCGAAATCAAATCCACATTATATAATGCAGGAGCGGAATATGCATCAATGTCGGGGTCGGGCGCAAGCGTGTTCGGTATCTTCGCGCGTGACATTTTGGCAGATGAGATCGAACGATTATTCCCCGAAACCGATTTTCATATCTCAAAACTATGAACGTTAACGCATTTTATTTGTTATCATTGTAAGATTGTCCCGATGGACAAAGTTTGGCAAGATTTTTGCATATTTCAACCTGAATAAATATAATTTACACATGAGTCAGAAACAGCATAACCACTCCGCAAAAGACTCCGCCAAGGAGGCCAAGGAGACTGAAATCAAAATCGAAAATCCCGATGTAGAAGCCGCCGACGTGCTCGACGAGGGAGCCGCCGACGTATGCAATACCGAAGAAGACGGACAGTCATCGGAAATCGAGGCACTGAAACAGATGCTTCAGGAACGCGAGGAAGCTCTCGAGAAAGAGAAAAAAGAGTATCTATTCCTGATGGCCGACTTCGACAATTTCAAGAAACGTACGCTCCGCGAGAAATCGGAAATCATAAAGAACGGCGCTGAAAACGTGCTCAAAGGCATACTCCCCATACTCGACGATTTCGAACGCGGTATAGAGGCAATCAAGGACGATGCCACGGCCGTGTCGGTAAAAGAAGGAATGGAGCTTATATACAACAAATTCGTGAAATACCTCCAACAGAACGGTGTAAAGGAGATACCGACAGAAAATGCCGATTTCGATGTCGACCTCCACGAGGCTATTGCGATGGTTCCGGTAGACGACGAGTCGAAAAAAGGCAAGGTCATTGACACAATCGCCAAGGGCTATACGCTCAACGACAAAGTGATACGTCACGCCAAAGTCGCCGTAGGCCAATAACCTGCCGCTCCACCGTATTTGTAAAATCGCGCATCCTATAAATCACGCATTGTGAATTAAAAGAAATATGGCTACCAAAAGAGACTACTACGAAGTGCTGGGCGTGGACAAAAGCGCCTCAGCCGATGAAATAAAGAAAGCGTACCGCAAACTGGCGCTCAAATATCACCCCGACAAGAATCCGGGCGACAAAGCCGCCGAAGAAAAATTCATCGAGGCCGCCGAAGCATACGATGTGCTCAGCGACCCCGACAAACGTGCCAAATATGACCAGTTCGGCCACAATATGGGTCCGCAGGGATTCCCGGGCGGCGGAGCAGGCGGTTACAGCGCCGGATTTGACATCAACGATATATTCGAGCACTTCGGCGATATATTCGGTGGCCGTTTCGGTGGCGAATGGGGCGGAGCGACAGGCGGCCGACAGCGCGCACCCCGCAAACCGACCCGCAAGGGTTCGGATCTCCGCATCAAGGTCAAGCTCACGCTTGCAGAAATCGCGACCGGCATATCAAAGACGCTTAAAATCCCGACTCAGGTCAAGTGCGAGCACTGCAACGGCACGGGAGCCAAGGACGGTACGGCATTCACGACCTGTGCCACCTGTCACGGGACAGGCGTGGTGACCCAGGTGCAGCAGACGATACTCGGCGCTATGCAGTCACAGTCGGTATGCCCGCACTGCAACGGCGAGGGCAAAACCATAACACAGAATTGTACTTACTGTCACGGCGAAGGCACCGAACGCAAGGAACAGCTCGTCAGCTTCAACATACCCGCCGGCGTGACCGACGGCATGACGCTTACCGTAAAGGGGAAGGGCAACGCCCCGCGCCACGGCGGCGTCAACGGCGACCTTCTCGTGGTTATTGAGGAAATCAAGCATCCGGAACTCATACGCGACGGCAACGACGTAATCTACAACCTCATGCTCGACCTTCCGACCGCCACACTCGGAGGCGCGGTGGAAGTGCCGACCATCACAGGACGCGCCCGGCTCAACATCGCAGCCGGCACGCAGCCGGGAAAAGTGCTCCGCCTGCGCGGCAAGGGACTCCCCTCACCCGAAGGACGCGGCACCGGCGATGAGCTTATCAATGTGATGGTCTACATCCCCGAGCAGCTCGACGACCGTATCCGTTCGGCTGTGGAGTCAATCAAGGATGACCCCAATATCAAACCGTCGGAATCGACCAAGCAGCGCCTGTTCTCCAAGCTGAAACATATCTTCGAATAAAACATACATAAAGTGGAGCGGGGGCGTCCCGCCCCCGTGGTAACTTCCTGCAATGGAGAATAATACCACGGGGGCGGGACGCCCCCGCTCCACTTTTGGCAAAAACTACATATAAAAAAACAGCGCGAAATCACTTCGTGCTGTTTTCGAGAGACAAAAAATAATAAATCTTATTATTTTAATTATAATACTTATTTAATGAGAGTTCTCTTATTGTATCATTGCGGTAATAATGATCTATCGGTGTCATGAAGCACCGGTGAGCAACGCCCGTTTATTGCCGTATCAAAGGCAGGATATGTCGCCGGCGAAATATCCGACATCATAATATCATTGCCTATCTCGGTCGAAAATATATCTTCCGGTGTCATAGCGACCGTGACCGCAATACCGGTCATCATCACCAGGATACCGGATTTAATAATCCTGTTTTTTATTTTTAATTCGGTTTTCATTTTAACTTAGAATGTACCTTGCTTTTTTGAGTTTTATCTAATCGTGCTATATACTTTTAAAGTATATATGCGTACCTGACGGAAACGATAACTGAATCATCTACATGTCGATTTATCCCTATTCAACCTCTAAGAGATGAGTTAACTTTTGTTAACATCCTCAGACTGCATTAAGCATGAATATATATGAATAAATATATATCAATAAATGGCCGCCTACCGGGGAGACATCGAGTCAACCCGCTGGACTCGACCTTTATGCTACAGACTAAAAAATCGATAATTTCATGTAAATTATCATGTTATCTATTACGTTTTGTTATTTGTATGGTTATTTAGTAATAAATATCACATACTGATTTTGCACTTGCGTATACAAAATTAATATTCAATTTTGACACGACAAAATTTTTAAGGAAATTACCCCCCCCCCTTAACATCTATGCACATTCCGAGCGCATTTCTTAACACTTGAATACCGTTGATTTTCAACCAATTGCATGTCTGCGCTACCGGTATTGATCACATAAATTGAGTTGAATGGGGCGGGGGCGTCTCGCCCCCGTGGTATTTTCTTATACACTGAAAGTTACCACGAGGGCGAGACGCCCCCGCCCCATTCAACAGAGCTAAGCAAACAGCATTGGGACTCGCTTCATCGCGTCCACATTATAGTCTTAGCACTTAGCATGTTACGTCATTCAAGCGCGGACGGATTCATCGCGTCCCAATGCTGTTTACTTAAGGCGTCAATATCGGCTGGTATCCGACAGGATACCGATTTAGCAGTAACCGGGTACACCGAAGCATAGCAAAGGTGTGCCCGGTAGGCCGATACACGGTGACGGCGCCCGAAGGCAGCCGATTTACATCACATCTGTTTCGGTGGCAGACAAGGAGTTATAATTAAATCGGCTGCCTTCGGGCGCCTCCGGAGTCTCTGCATCTTTTCCGGGCACATCTCCGCTATGCTCCGATGTACCCGGTTACTGCTAAATCGGCGACCTGACGGGCACCTTTATCCTTAAGTAAACAGCATTGAATCGCATCCCTACAATTCGCTGAGACTTTTGATTGCTAATTATAGTTCTGCAACACCTACAGAATTTATTTTCTACAGGGGATTTCCTAACTTTTGCGCTTGGTGTCAGCCTTTCATGAAGTCCTTTTCGATAGCGGCGACGTCGTCCTGAAGCTGCTTTTCGTGAAGGAGACGGTCCTCAATGCTCTTGCAGGCGTAGAGCACGGTGGCATGCGTGCGCGACAATCGTGTACCGATTGCAGTGAGTGCCATCTTGGCATGCTTCTTGGCCATATACATTACCATCTGGCGGGCGTCGGAAACCTCACGTTTGCGCGACTTGGTGAAGATAGCGTCAGGTTCGATATTGTAGTGCGCGCTTACGCTTTGGGTCACCATCTCGAAGTTGATCTGTTTCTTGGTGATTTTAACGGCGTTGGATATGACGGTACGTGCGAGGTCGAAATCTATCTGACGGTTGAGTATCGCGGCGCGAGCCACAAGAGACACCATTATACCCTCGAGCTCACGGATGCTTCCGGTCACATTCGTAGCGATGAATTCAAGCACATCGTCCGACACGGGCAATCCTTCCTGCTCGGCGATGCGGGTCAGCACATTGCGGCGTAGATTCATGTCGGGGCGCTCCAGCTCGACCGTCATACCCCACTTCATGCGCGTAAGCAGTCGTTCGGGCATTCCCTTGAGCATGGAGGGAGAGCAGTCGCTCGATATTATTATCTGCTTGTTGTTGAGATGCAGATGGCTGAAGATGTGGAAGAATGTATTCTGTGTCTTCTCCTTGTCAATCAAGTCCTGAATATCGTCGATAATCAGCACGTCGATGCTCTGATAGAAATGGATGAAGTCGTTGATACGGCCGTTGCGCGAAGCCACGGTGAACTGGCTCTCGAAAAGGCGGGAACTGATATAAAGCACACGCAACTGCGGACGGTGCTCTTTCAGACTCAGACCGATGGCATGCATCAGGTGGGTTTTGCCAACTCCCGACGGACCGAAAATGAACAGCGGGTTGAACGTCTTGTTATCCGGGTCCTCTCCTATCGCCTTGCCTATGGAAAGAGCTATCTTGTTGCTTTCCGAACCGCAATAGTTGTCAAACGTGTATCGCGGATTCAATTGCGAGTCAAACGGCACCTGGACCGGCGTATTGAACGGATTGGCCGAAGGAAGTCCTTTCTTTGAAGCGGCAGAGGGAGCCGCACTACGTATATCGACCGCCGTAGTGGGTTCGTTCTGCACCTGGTTGTAATGGTAGAACAGCTTGGTGTCGGCTCCAAACACGCGCTTGATGGCCGCGCCGAGGAGCTTGGAAAATCTCTCTTCAATATATTCTACGAAAAACGAGGTCGGGACGGTAAGTGTCACCTTGCCGTCGACGTAGCTTTTGAGCGTGACCGGTCGAAACCACGCGTCAAATTGTTCGGAGGGGATATTGTCGCTTATTATCTTCAAGCAGGCATCCCACAGTTGTAAGGGAGTTTTTTCCATCAAGTATATTCATTTAAGGGCTGTTCTTGCCAATACAAATTTCCAATAATTATTTAATAAAAAAAAGTGATTTTTTATTTGGAAATTCAACAAACGCTACAACTATTCTGTCAGTCAGCCACTTATAATTGCGTGGAACATTTCGTTAACCTCTTGCTGCAACTTATCGCGGTAACACACTGTAAATGCATTTGTTACACACTCAATACCGCATACCCGGCTCTCCGTGGAAAATATTGTAAAGCCGTCTTATTATCCCCTCAATCAACCGTATCCCGAACTTTTCACACCTATAGGAAATATTTTTATTTATTTAGACTAAATCTAAATAATGTCTGCGCAGGCGTATTTTTTCCGTAACATCCGGCAACGGGCCGCAATCATGCTCGGGCACCATGTCAGGGGTCGACATCGTAATAGACCTGAGTATTTTTAATCGCAGGATTTTTGGCCATCCTCACGTATGTCGATTTCAGTACATCACGGAGTCGGGGGAGAGAGGCTGCGGTCTCAACCTTAATCATTATTTTCTGTATGTAGAGCGATTTCACACGGGTGACGCGCGGCTGATCGGGACCGCTCACCCTGTTGCCGAGCTGCGACGCCAGCAATTGCGCGTATGCGTTGGAAAAATGTTGCAGCACCGTCGCGTCGGCATGCTTCAGATATATGTAAATTATGCGTGTGAACGGGGGATATAGATATGTCCGGCGCTCCTCGATTTCGTGATTGTAGAAATCAAGATAGGAATGCTGTGACACAAACCGGAGCACGGGATGGTCGGGCGTGTAGGTCTGGATTATCACCTCGCTGCCCTCGGAGTCGCCGCGGCCGGCGCGTCCCGACACCTGTTCAAGCATGTTGAACGCCCGCTCCGACGCCTTGAAATCAGGTATATTTATAAGTTCGTCGGCATTCATTACCACCACCGACGATACGCTTTGGAAATCGAGCCCTTTAGTCACCATCTGCGTGCCGACGAGAATATCGGCCTTGCGCGAGGAAAACGCGTCGATGATGGCTTCGTAGCCGTCCTTGTTGCGGGTAGTGTCAAGGTCCATGCGAAGCACTTTGCGCGAGGGGAAGATGCTTTCAATTTCCCCCTCCACACGTTCGGTCCCGTAGCCTACCACTTCGATGGAGGGCTGACGGCATTGCGGGCACAGATCGGGCAGTTCATATACCGCGCCGCAGTAGTGGCACACAAGCTGGCGGGAATGGTTATGGTAGGTCAGCGACACATCGCAATACTGACACTTGGGTACCCACGCGCACTGTTTGCACCGTACCATCGGAGCATAGCCGCGCCTGTTGCGGAACAGTATCGCCTGATGCGAGGCGCCTACGGCATCATTGATGCTTTTTATAGCATCGAGCGAAAGCGGACCGTTCACGGCCCCTTTCTGTCGCGCTCTTTTCATATCGATGATGCGTATAGGAGGAAGGGGCAGCTCGTTGTAGCGCGTGGTAAGGCTCACGAGACCGAATTTGCCGTTGAGAGCCTTATAATATGTGTCGACAGCCGGAGTCGCGCTCCCGAGCAGCGCTCTGGCGCCATGCATCGAGGCGAGCACCAGCGCCACATCGCGGGCATTGTAGCGCGGAGCGGGTTCCGACTGCTTGTAGCTTGCCTCATGCTCTTCGTCGACAATGACAAGGCCTAAGCGTCCGAACGGCAGAAACAGTGACGAACGCGCGCCAAGTATCACGCGCGGGCCCGGCTCGGCAAGCATGCTCTTCCATATATCCACACGCTCGTTGTCGGAAAATTTGGAGTGATACACCACAATGCTGTTTCCGAATATATTCTGCAGACGCCGCGTGAGCTGAGTGGTAAGCGCAATTTCTGGCACAAGATACAGCACCTGCTCGCCTCGGCTGAGCGCGGCGTCAATAAGGTGGGAGTATATCTCGGTTTTTCCGCTTGAAGTGACACCGTGGAGGAGCACGGTGGATTTTTCGCGCCACAGTCCGGTGATTTCGTCGCATGCTTTCATCTGTGCCTGAGTCAGCAGCGGGAGGCGTCCGGTAGGCGTGCCGTCAAATTTGAACCGGTTTATTTCGCGGCGTTCTATTCGCGCAAGGCCGCGTTTGACTATCGCGTTGAGTATCGCGGAAGTGACGCCCGCACGGTCAAGCAGTTCCTTTCTGTCCACCTCCTTGACGATGGCATCTTTGCGGCTCACGCAACTCATCTCGGTAAGTGTCATAAGAAGCCGTTCCTGCTTTTTAGCCGAGCGGACAGCATCGAAAGCCGCGGCGAGAGTGGTGATGTCGTAGTTGGGAATCACTACCGTCTGTCTGACAGCGCGGTATCTCTCTATGATCTTTTCGGAAATCACGAGTATGCCTCTCTCAATCATTGAGGTAATGAGTGCGGGAAGATTCTTCACGGTGATTTCGCGCGCTATCGCCGACACGGCCAGTGATTTTTTCTCGCCGAGCAGCGATATTACAAGAGCCTCGCGGTCGTCGGGACGGCATTCCTCATCTGGCTCATAGTCGGGATTGAGCTCCACAAATGTCTCGCTCTCCACTTTAAGCCCCGACGGGACAGCAGCCTTATACACGTCGCCGACAGCACACATATAGTATTCGGCCACCCATTCCCACAGTTTGAGCTGCGGATGCCTCACTATCGGGTAACCGTCGAGCACGACGGCTATATCCTTTATCTCAAATCCCTCAGGCGCCTGTGTGGTAAGCGACCTTATTATCCCGGTATAATACTTCTTGCGTCCGAAAGGCACAATGACGCGATAGCCGACCTTGACCGCGCTCTCCATCTCGGCCGGAATGGCGTAGGTGAAAGTAGAGTCAAGCGGCAACGGCAATATTATTTCAGCATACCATCGCGACATCGGCAACCGTACGGAATCTCAGGTTAGAGCAACTTGATATTGATATAGCGCTTGGGATTTTTGCGTATGTCGACCAGCAGCGAGTCGATGCTCTGCGATGCCTTGGCAAGATTGTCGTAGAGAGCCGAGTTGTTGAGCAGCGCGCCGAGAGTCGAATTGGGATTCTGCAATTGCGCTGTAAGGGCGGCGAGGTCGGCCGATATGCGGTTGAAATTGCTGAGCGTCGAGTCAATGGGTGCGTCGGCTATATCGGATGTGACCTTGTTCAGGTCGGATACGATACTGTCGACCGACGCCACGACGTCGTTGACGGCACCGACGGTAGCCGGGAGAGTCCTTACGGTTGCGTTGAGTGTCTTGGCCGTAGTGTTGAGCGTGGCGGTAAGAGCCTCTATGTTTTTGAACGACTGCAGCAGCGCCTCGTTGCCTGTAAGCGCGTTGATATTGGTAAATATAGAGTCAAGTTTCGGCATAAGGCCGCTCACGCCTGGAAGAAGCTGCTCCGACACCTGGTCCATCATGCCGGCAGCAATACCCGCGGGTACGGTATCACCCGGAGAGTAGTACTCACTGTTACGCGCCATCTCGATTTTCACCGAAGCCGTACCGAGCAGACTGCTCTCAATCAAAGCCTTGGAGTTGACAGGTATTTTAAATTTCTTGTCAAGGCTCATCGACACGAGCACGCAGTCGGGGCGGTCGTACATCAGTTCCACGTTGTCGACCTGCCCTATCTTATATCCGTTGACCATGACGGGAGCCGACACCTCAAGCCCTTTTACATCGCTGTATACAGCGTAATAGTAATTGGACGGCTTGAAGATGCTGACGCCTTTCAGATATTCAATTCCGAAGAAAAGGATTGCCAGCGCTATGAGTACACAGGCTCCTATCATCATCTCTTTTGTGAATAACTTTTTCATATATTATCGTTCTTTATTTCGATTTTATTGGCTTTTTATTCATCAGCTAATACCGGAGGCGACGGATTGACGTGTCAAGTGCTTCTCAGTCGGCACGCTTGCCGTTTTCCATCCTGACGACAAACGCCTGCGGGAACTTAGCCCTCAGCCTACGCATCGTCTTTTCGGCTTCGGCACGGGTGCTGAAATGCCCCACAGTGTATTTGTACAGTCCGCGGTCGTAATATTCGCTGACTTTCTCGCCTTTGAATTTTTTTGACTTTGTCGGCACCTGCCTGTCATTGGCAAGTACCTGAACGCGATATTCAATCGCTGAGACGGTTTCATTGCCGTCGGACATGTCGCTGCTGTCCTCCGCTACCTGTTGCCGCTCAGCGTCATCATCAGGCTTGTCCGGCTGTGTTTTTGTCCGGTCAGGCTTTTCAACAGGGACGGCTGGGCGGTTGCCGGTGACGGCCGCATAATATTCATCGAACGCATTTGACAGTGATTTCGCCATTTTCTCAACCCCGTCGGCCGATGCCATAAATTTTTCCGCCCTCGGATTGCTGATAAAGTCGAGTTCGACGAGCACCGCGGGCATTCCGGTAGACCACAGTACCCAGAATCCGGCCTGTTTGACACCTTTGTCATGACGTCCGGCTGTAGAAGTCAGACCGTCTTTTGCAAGGGTTGCAAACTCGATGCTGCGGTCAAGGTGCTTGCTCTGATTGAGTTCGAACGCGATATATGACTCCGGTGAATTCGGGTCGAATCCCTGGTATTTCTGAGAATAGTCCTCCTCAAGATACATTACGGCATTCTCGCGCTTTGCCACCTCAAGGTTGCTTTCCGAGCGATGCAGCCCGCAGGTGTATACTTCGGTTCCGGAAATTGAAGTGCGATTTTTATTCCTTTTGTCAAGCGAATTGACGTGAATGGAGATGAAAAGGTCGCCTTTGGCGTCGTTGGCTATGCGGGCACGCTCATTAAGCGCGATAAACACATCCTTGCTGCGCGTGTACACTATCTTTACATCATCTTCACTGTAATTTTTCCTGATTTTGTCGCCTAACTTCTTGGCTACATTGAGATTGATACTCTTTTCATTGGTGACTGCTCCTATCGCGCCATAGTCCTTGCCGCCGTGACCGGGATCGATGACCACAACAAACTGCTTGGCTTCGACGTTGAATGACAAAGCCACAGGCAACAACAGCAGTGATATATATTTTAAAATTTTGATTTTCAAGATATATATTTTAACATGACAAATTTAGCAAAAATCAGATAAATATCGTTCCTCTTTTAGTTTGAAATTTCGTTAAATAATATTTTTGACTAATTTTGTGAACAATTCAACCAAAAGCATGAAGTATTTTTCCACAATATTTTTAGCCGTTTCTTTGCTTGCCGCCGGATGTTCATCATCCGGAAACGGCAGCGATGCCGGCGACGCGGCGACAAGCGCATCATTCACACGACTCGACAAAGTGGTGACGCAGTTTCCCCAACTGTCACCCGCGCGACAGCACGCCATAGTCGACTCGCTGACCGTGCCGCTCAACGATTATATATATCTTATGGGAGCGTCGACAGGCGATATTCCCGCATCGATTGACTCGCTGAGCCACACGGCGGCATTCGCCATGTTTGAGCCGGAAGTCGACAAGGCATTTCCCTCTACCGCGGCAATCGAAAAGCAACTTGGCACGCTTGACGCCAATATCAGACATCAGCTCCCTACGTTGCCTCACTATTCCTATTACGGCATCATCTCCCCCTACCGGCAGCAGGTCATGCTGGTCGACTCGGTGATATATGTCGCCCTCAACCACTACCTCGGTGCCGGACATGAGGCTTACAGTTCCATGCCCGAATACTCCCGCGCCACCAAAACGCCCACATATATACCCCTTGACATCGCGGAAGCCATCGTCGCGATAGAATACCCTTTTGTGGCAAACAACGCTCCCACCGCCATACAGTATTTCCTCTACGAAGGTGCGCTTCTCAAGGCCGTCGCCGATCTTACAGGCATCACCGATACCGCAACCCTGATGGGATGGACATCGGAACAACTTGCGCAGGCGGAAGCTCAACAGGGCGCAGTATGGCGCAAAATGGCCGCGGACAATATCATCTATTCCACCGACATGTCGCTCGCGCGCCGGCTATGCGCCCCCGCTCCGTCGGCCATGCCTGTTTCCCCCACCCTGCCCGGTCGTATATGCCGCTACATCGGCTACCGCATAGTCGACTCATACCTCGCCAACAATCCCGGCACATCACTCTCCGACCTCCTCTCACCCACATTCTACAACTCCCCGTCCACCCTCATCAACTCCGGCTACTCACCGAAGTAACGAATGATATCAAGACCATAACGCGAGTGCGACAAATCACATCCAGCCACTATTAACTTACGCTGAGTTGATAGGGGCGGGGGCGTCTCGCCCCCGTGGTAACTTGCAGTGTGTAAAGATAATACTCCGAGGGCGAGACGCCCTCGCCCCTATCTATATCCCTTAAGTTAATAGCATTGAATCGCATCCTTACGACTTGCAACGACTTTTGACAGCCAATTATAGTTTTGCATCACCCTCGATTTAGTCGTGACCCAGCGCGCTCCGGCGTGCAGGACAATTAGTGCAAAAAAAGAGGCGACATGTCGGATTGACATATCGCCTTGTAATCTTCAAGTAGAAAGCCTCGGCTCTTACTTTCTGATACCAAGCTCTTTTTGAGCGATGATTGCACGGTAGCGGTTGATATCTTTCTTGGCAAGATAGTCAAGAAGACGACGACGTTTACCTACAAGCATCTTAAGAGCGCGAGCTGTTGTATAATCTTTGTGATTTGACTTCAGGTGCTGAGTCAAATGAGAGATACGGACTGAGAATAATGCAATCTGTGCTTCAGGTGAGCCAGTGTCAGTCTTGCCCTTACCGTACTTCTCAAAGATTTCTACTTTTTCTTCAGAATTCAAATGCATTCTTTCGGATGTTTAAAGTGTTAATAAATAAAAGTTATGCTTAAAAAGCTCCGCAAAATTACAACATTCCCTCCAATCCACCAAATTTCCCCAAAACTTTTTTTTCTACTGTTTCTCAGTATTTTTTCATTTTCTATTTCAAACGCATCGGTCATTCACAATACCGGCTCAAGGTCCGGAAGTTTGAATAAAATCGGAAGCGTGTACCAGACATTTACTTTCTTGCCGTTGTGCTCTCCTGGAATAAAATCGGGTAAAAGACTTACAACCCTCATTGCCTCCGTGTCGAAAGCAGGACCAATACCTCTGTAAATACGCGGTGCGCATACATGGCCTAATGTGTCAATATAAAACCGTACGATAACCCTCCCCTGTGAGCAACCATCCGCGTCCTCCGGATATTTTAAATTTTCTTTTATGAATTTAATCAATGCAGCCTCGCCTTCAGGGTATTGGGGCATTTGCTCTACCGCACCGTATATTTTATCTCCTTCAGACTCTGGTTCCGACAACTGAACTACTTCACCCTTTGTAATAACAAGATCCGGGTCGTGAAAAACCTCACCCTGAATAATCTCAATAATATCCGAATCAGGACAAGCAACAGTATCTTCCTCGATTATATCTATTTCCCCTTCCTCGATAATACATTCCACTACTTCTGTTGAGTCAGTAATTTCTGTGGAGTCAGTGATTTCTTCACGAAAATCATCATTTGACTGATTTTTGGCCGATGAAGCATCGCAGCCCGAAAACGCAATCATTCCTGCTGAAATTCCGGCGAGTGCAACTGCTTTTCCGGCAAGAGAGCGGGCGCGAAGCTGCTGCTCAAGATAGCGCACCTCCGCCTCACATTTTGGGCATGTGCCGAGACAGTCGCCTTTGTAGCGGCATTCAGATGTTGCGAACTCGATGTCGTTGGCTTCGGCAATCCGACGGCGTATTTCTTTCAGTATCTTGCAGGTATGCTTTCCTCGTGCCATAGTTTGTTTATTTTATATTTATAAGTGAATAAATCCAATCGATGGAATCCGAGCGCCTCAATAGCCTTGCGGCTTGCCTCGCGGTCGACATCCGTGTTGTAGCCATGTATCAGCGGCAGACGTATTATACAGTCGTTCTGCCTCCCGGCTTCCGCTATCAGCCGGAGATTGCCGAGCACGAGGTCGTTGCATTGGCCGGTATAGTCGCGGTATATTTCGGGGTTCATATCCTTGACGTCGACAATCATTGTATCAATTACCGGAAGCAATACCTCGACATTTGCACTCGGCACATTGAGCGACGTCTCCAGGTTGAGTCGCCAGGCCGGACCGCACAGTTCGCGGAAATCACTGATAAACCGCGGTCGCAGACACGGTTCACCCCCTCCGAAAGTCACGCCTCCATTTGTAGCGATAAAATAAAGTTCGTCAATGCGCGTATCGACATACAGTTGCTCGGGCGAATACTCGCGAAACTGACTGCTATCGCCCAGCGACTGCGGATTAAGACAATATCGACAACGGAGCGGACAGCCATGAAAAGCGACAAGCGTAGTCACACCATCGCCGTCAGTCAGAATGCGATGCCGCACTATACCTATTATCTTAGCTTTTTGCTTCTCCATGCTCCGAAATATGGGAGATTACAAATATGGCGATTATCCGCGACAAAAGCAAACTCTTGTTCACTATAAATCACGCATCAATATTAAATAATCCTACAGTTTCAGCAGGGAGGAGCCGTTGTCGGAGTTGTTGAGTGAGCGGCGTGAGGAGCGGAAGATGGAGCCAAAATCGGCCGAATAGGTTGCCGACAGCACTATCATGTTGCCGTTGTTTTTGATGTAACGCTCACGATATGACGGATTGACGGCGGAATAGTTCCACGCCGGATAACGCGTACCCTTTTTATCAAACATATACATCCAGTCGACGCCGATGGTCCAGTGCTTGTCGGGCGCATACTCCAGACTCAGCGCATCGCCGTTCTCATCTTTTCCTACATAGTGGCCGTTGAGATACTTGCCCGGCAGCTTGCGCCAGTAAGACACGGTGAAGGGGCCTTTGCTCCACCAAAGGCTCATACTTGCGTCGAATGATGTCAGATGATGTTTCCACGTCTGCCCCGCCGTCGCATAATGCATCAGACTGAGATACAGATTGGCGCCGAATCCGTGAATTTCCGACAATTTCATCGTCAGGTCATTCTGGTATACGTGACGGTAGCGCCCGTTGACCGACTGGCTCAGGAACATACGGTCACCGATATATGTCACATCGTCGACAAGACTGTTGGAAGTGTTGGCGATAGCCGACATATACGATACCGAAAACTTTCCGGTGCGGTAGGTCGCGGAAAACTGGTACGTGAAGTTTTCCGGTACCTTAAGGTCGGGATTGCCGTTGGAGATAAGATAGGGTGTCTGCTGTTGCGGATAATCGGTAAGCGATGTCAGCGACGGTATCGACGGCGAATAACTGAATGCTCCGCGTATATTCCAGTGGCTGCCGATATTCCAGGACAGCTGCGCCGACGACAGATTCCGCACAAACCTGCGCTTGTTCATGTCATTCTTTATCCAGAACAGTTTTGCACCGGTAGCAGCCGAAAGATACACATTGCCGATCTGCTGCCCTAAGCGCACGTACACATAGTTGTTGTTCTCCGTGAGTACCGGCTTATAATCGGAGGTCAGATATGTATTGGTACTTCGCGACAATGTATTCTGGTAGCCTGCCGAGAGCGATGTCTGCCCGCTGAACTCATGGCTGTAGCAGATTTCGGAAATCAGCGAACGGCGACGGCTGTCAACGTCCATCACATAATCGTCGGCCGTGCCGTCGACATACCGGTAACTGTTGGTACGGCGGTAATCGCTTGAACTGAGCGTTCCAACGACCTGTGCCTCAAGCGTATTCTTCCCGTTGAAATTCCGTTTGAAAAACAAATCGAGCGACGGCGCCATATCCTTGCTTTCCGTACGGTTGTAATTGTCATAATCACCGAAATAAGTATCATGCGAGCGAGCGATTGCACGTCGTCCGCTTTCGCTCGGAGTTACGCTGAATGTTGCTGAAAAAAGTGTGTTTACATCACGTGTGAAGTCATATTTCAACCGCACATTGTGGTATGTGTAGTTGAACGGATTACGGTCATGATTCTCAATGTCCACTCGAAAATCGTCGCCTATATAGCTTTCGGCCGTATTGTCATACACTTTCTGGTAATTTCGCCATGACGGCACATATATCAGTGAAAACTGCGACGGTCCCTGATGGTACGATGCTCTTATATTGGCATCGACGAAAGCGGTATTGACCGCACTGCGTCCCCATGCATATATCTGGCCGCCGTCATTGCGCTCTTTCAAGGTTATATTTAGGAAACCTGACTTCCCGCTGTCGGCATAGCGTGCCGGTGTCATTCGTGAAAACTCAATCCTGGCGATATCCTTAGGCTGCAAAGCATTGAAATCATCAATCGTGGAAGGCACACCGTTGATGAGTATCACCGGCGTGCCGCCGTCGACAGTCAACGTGCGATTGACCGGATTTGCCTGCAGTCCCGCAAGCGGCAGTTTCTGAAATAGACTTATGGCCGTAGAGGAGGCTTTCACATCCGAGGCTGACGGAAACAATATCGTGCGGCCGCGTGACTCCGTCATCTGACCGGCAGTAACGGTAACTTCATCCAATGCCACCCCCTCGGTAATATACACATCGCCCACCTTCACGTCCCCGCTCTTATCAATCATGATTTCGGCCGTATTAAAACCGGTCATCGACACCTCAAGGCGCAGTTTCGATTTTATATCTGTGTCGAGTTCAAATGCGCCGCGCCCATCGGTCGCAGTGCCCCCGATAAAATTATCCCCCGAAAAGAGCCGGCACGAAGCCCCCACAACAGAAGTGGAATCACTATCGGAATATATAACCCCGCTTATCGTGCGGGCAGATAAAGTGATTGAAGAAAAAGTTGCAACCGCCACAATTGACGGCAAAACAACGGATTTAAATCTGTGCATACTGCAATCAATAATATAGTTGAATAAGTCAAAGAAAAGAATGCCTGCCGGTTCACCGGAATTATGGCATAACGTTACAGGCACTCTCTATACAGTAGACAGATTCCTCCCGGAATCATTACAGCAGAGCACAGATTTTAAAAAATTTTAACTTAGCTGTGGCGTTGGAGGAGTTCGCGCTCTATTTCGGGGAGCGTGACGTCCATTTGCTCGAGGAGGACGAGCAGGTGATAGATGAGGTCGGAGGCTTCGTAGATGAAGCGGTCGCGGTTGCCGTCAACGGCCTCTATGGTCGATTCTACGGCTTCCTCGCCCACTTTCTGGGCTATTTTCTTTACGCCTTTGATAAAGAGCTTGGTGGTGTAGGAATTTTCAGGCATCTCGGCATGACGCTGCTGTATGAGGCGCGACAGAGAGCGGATGAAACCGTCCTCGGCCGGAGTGTCGAAGCATGCCTCCGTGCCGCGGTGGCATGTCGGGCCGACGGGGATTGCCTTAATCAGCAACGTGTCGCCGTCGCAGTCGGCATACATATCCTTCACCTCAAGGAAATGTCCCGAGGTCTCCCCTTTTGTCCAAAGTTTGCCGCGTGTGCGGCTGAAGAATGTGACGCGGCGTTCGGCCACGGTCTTTTCAAAAGCCTCCTTGTTCATGTAGCCGAGCATAAGCACTTTGAGCGTCACGGCATTCTGTATGATGACGGGCAGCAGGCCGTCGGCACATTTATCGAGATTGAAATCTGAAAAATTCATATCAAATATATGTCTGTTTATTATAATCTTACGGGAATATTCCGTTCGGAAAGCTGTCGTTTGAGCGCGTCGATAGTGATTTCGCCATAGTGGAAAATGCTTGCGGCAAGAGCGGCGTCGGCACGACCGTCGGTCAGCACATCGGCAATATCTTTCACCGAACCGGCGCCCCCCGACGCTATGACGGGAATATCGAGCAATGACGCGAGAGCTGCATACGTGTCGCACGGATAGCCAGAGCGGGTACCGTCATGGTTCATGGATGTAAAAAGTATCTCGCCGGCCCCGAGGTCCTGCACCCTGCGGGCCCATTCAAACAGTTCGATATCGGTGAGCCGCGAGCCACCGTGGGTAGTGATGCGCCATGAGCCGTCGTCAACCGTACGGGCGTCTATCGCCACCACGACAAACTGCGAACCATACTTCGACGCGATTTCGCTCACGAGCGACGGATTGGCTACAGCCGCCGAGTTGACGGTAATCTTGTCAGCACCGGCATCAAGCAACGCCGCGGCATCGTCGAGCGACGATATGCCGCCCCCCACAGTGAAGGGGATATTCACCCGGTCGGCCACGCGTTCCACCATCTTTGTGAATGTGGAGCGGCCCTCTTTTGACGCCGTGATGTCGAGATACACAAGTTCGTCGGCACCTTCGAGCGCATAGCGTGCGCCAAGTTCCACAGGGTCGCCGACATCGGCCAGCCCCTCGAAATTAATTCCCTTTACCGTGCGTCCGTTCTTCACGTCGAGGCAAGGTATGATACGTTTCGCTAACATAGTCGTTCAAGTTCTTTAAGTGATACGTGCCCCTCATAGAGCGCTTTTCCCACAATGACGCGGCGCAATCCCAGCTCCGCACATTTCCCCACATCGGCAAGCGACGATATGCCGCCGCTTACGGTGAAGTCGACATCGGGATACTTCGTCTGTATCTCGGTATAGAGGTCGAACGACGGCCCCTGCAACATGCCGTCGCGCGATATATCGGTCACAATGGCCTGGGTCAGTCCGCCCGGCAGGAAACGTTTCACTATGTCATCAATCGTGATGTCGGTATCCCCGAGCCATCCCGACACAGCCACTTTGCCGTCGCGCAGGTCGGCGCCGAGTACCATCATCCCATTGCCGTAACGCTCCAGCCACTTGTCGAAAAGCTCCGGCTGCTTCGCCGCCACGCTGCCGATTACAGCAAACGAGCCTCCGGCATTGACGCAGTCGCGCATATCGTCGTCGGTCTTGATGCCTCCCCCCCACTCTATGCGGGCGTCGCCGCATGCCGATGCCATCTTCTCGAGCACAGACAGATTGCATGGATGTCCCGCTTTGGCACCGTCGAGGTCGACGGCGTGTATACGGGTAAAGCCGTGGTCGACAAAACGCTTCACCATATCCACCGGCGAGGCGTCATATACCGTTTTTGCATTGTAGTCGCCCTGCGACAGACGCACGCACTTGCCGTCGATTATGTCAATCGCGGGAATTATCTCTATACGTCGGCTCATAGTTTCAGGAAATTTTGCAATATACGTTCGCCCACATCGCCGCTTTTTTCAGGGTGGAACTGCGTGCCGTAGAAATTCTCATATTTCAATGCCGCGCTGAACATCTGTCCCTCCGCCCCGTAGCGTGTGGTGGCGATAGTGTCAGGACAAAGGTCGGCACGATACGAATGCACGTAATACACGTAGCTCCCCGGCGTTATATCCTTGAACAGCTTGCTCTCGAGGTTATTGATACTGTTCCAGCCCATGTGCGGCACCTTGTCGCCCGGCTGCGGCTCAAAACGGCGTACGCGCGTGTCAAACAGCCCCATCCCCTCTGCATCACCCTCGGCGGTATGCCGGCACATCACCTGCATACCCACACAGATGCCGAGCACGGGACGGCGCAGACGTTTTATCACATCCACCAGGCCGGCGTCACGCAGACGTCCGATTGCCTCGCCGGCATGTCCTACACCTGGGAGCAGTACTCGGTCGGCGCGGCGTATCTCGTCGGCATCGGCGGTCAGTGTCCATTCCGCGCCAAGACGGTTGAGCGCGTTTTCCACCGAGCGCAGATTGCCGGTTTTATAGTCTATGATTGCTATCATTGTCCTTAAATTTCATTTTTACGGTTACAGTACCCCTTTGCTCGACGGGAGGTCATAGCTGAACGGATTGCGGTGAACGGCCTGCTTGAGCGCACGCGCGAATGCCTTGAACACCCCTTCGATAATATGATGGTTGTTATCGCCGCGGGCTGCCACATACAGATTGGCATGCATGGCCGAGGCAAGCGACTTGAACACATGCTCATACATCTCCGTGGGCGTGTCGCCTACGTACTCGCGGGTAAAATTCACATCCCACACCAATTCGCTGCGTCCGCCGAAATCAATCAGCACCATAGCGCGGCTCTCGTCCATCGGGAGAACGAACCCATATCGCTCGATGCCGCGTTTCGATCCGAGTGCCTGATATATGGCGTCGCCGAGTGCTATCGCCACATCTTCCATCGTGTGGTGCTCGTCAACCTCGAGGTCACTCCGGCAGGTGATATCGAGTGTCACTCCGCCGTGGTGCGGTATCTGGTTGAGCATGTGGTCGTAAAATTTCAGTCCCGTATCTATATTAGAGGGAGCGCCACCGTCGAGATTGAGATACAGGTCGATTTTCGTCTCCGACGTGTTGCGTATGACACGCGCCTCACGCCCCGACGAAAGTATATGGCGTGCTATCTCCATCCAGTCGCCGGTAGCAAGCACGCATCCTTCGGGCAGTACGTCGGCATTCCCTATCATCAACCCTTTGGCGCCGAGATTGACGGCAAGCTGCATATCGGTAAGCCTGTCGCCGATTACGAATGACGACTCCAGGTCATAGCTACCGTCCATATACCGGGGGAGCATCCCCGTGCGCGGTTTGCGCGTCGGGGCATTGTCCTCGGGAAAACTGCGGTCGATGAGTATGTCGTCGAACACTACACCCTCGCCGCGCAATGTGTCGAGCATCATGTTGTGCGCAGGCCAGAACGTATCTTCGGGGAACGACTCGGTGCCCAGTCCGTCCTGATTGCTGACCATGACGAGGTCGTAGCCTTTGCCGGCAAGCGCGCGGAGTGCCGAGATTGCGCCCGGCACGAACCGTAGTTTCTCCAGCGAGTCAATCTGCTCGTCGGCAGGCTCGGCTATTATAGTGCCGTCGCGGTCGATAAATATTGCTTTCTTCATTTTGCAGGCAGATTATTGCTGATATTCCTTCAATAGAGTCACCACACGCACGTTTTCCTCGGGTGTGCCTACCGTGATGCGCAGGCAACCGTCGCATGCCAGCAGGCGGCTGCGGTTGCGCACAATCACTCCGTTTTCCACCAGATAGTCATACACGGCGTCCGGAGCATCGAATTTCACAAGCAGGAAATTGGCATCGGAAGGATAGACCTCGCGCACTATTGCCATTTCACGCAAGGTAGCGGCCAATGCGTCGCGTTCATGTATGATTTCGGCCACGCGGGCTGTAATATCGTCGTTGACTATATGCTCTATCACTTTCTGCTGGGTGGGGCCGTTGACATTGTACGGGTATTTCACGCGCGAGAATATCGCGGCAATCTCCTCGCTCGCAAATGCCATGCCAAGGCGCAATGACGCCATGCCCCATGCTTTGGAGAATGTCTGCAGCACGATGACATTGGGGTAGCTGTCGAGCACATCGAGCATCGAACCGCGTTCGGAGAAGTCTATATATGCCTCGTCGACCACCACAATACCGTCGAACGCCTCGGCCAGCCGCGCTATGTCGGCTCGCGGGAATGCGTTGGCCGTAGGATTGTTGGGCGAACATATCCATATAACTTTCGTACGCGGGTCGGCGGCTTTCAGCAGACGGTTGACCGGCAGGGAGAAATCGCTGCGCAACTGCACTTCGCGGAACTCCACATCGTTGATTGCCGCGGCCACGCTGTATACGCCGTAGCTCGGCGCTATCGCCACCACATTGTCCTCGCCCGGGCGGCAGAAGATTCGGTACACGAGGTCGATGGCCTCGTCGGAACCGGCGCCCCCCACGAATATCTGCTCCGGACGTACACCCTTAAGCTCGGCGATATGATGCTTAAGCTGATGCTGATGCGGGTCGGGGTAACGGTTTACACCGTTGTCGTACGGGCTTTCGTTGGCATCGAGCCACACCGATATGTCGCCCCCCTTGAACTCATCGCGTGCCGTAGAATAAGGGGCAAGAGCCAATATGTTCGGTCGAACGTAGTTTAATGGATTTTTCATCAATAATGTTTTAAATATTATGTAGGGACGCACGGTCTGTGGCGTCCGGATACGATTAAATTGCGGACGCACGAGCCGTGCGTCCCTACAGGTCAATGCAATCCTATTCGCCGAGGCGCACTTTCACCGCAAGGGCGTGCGCGTCGAGTCCTTCGGCATCGGCCATGGTCACTATCACATCGGAGAGCGAACGCAATCCGTCGCGGGTCAGCTCCTGATAGGTGATTTTCTTCATGAAGCTGTCGATATTGACGCCGCTGTATGATTTGGCCCAGCCTGAAGTGGGAAGCGTATGGTTGGTGCCCGAAGCATAGTCGCCGGCGCTTTCCGGTGAATGGTTGCCTATAAACACACTTCCGGCCGAAGTGATTTCCGCTGCCACATCCCACGGCTCCGACATTGATATGATAAGATGCTCCGAAGCATATTCGTTGGCAAATTCAATCATTTCCCCGCGTGAACGCATCACTATCAGACGGCTCTGCGACAGCGAACCGGCCACTGACTCCTGCCGCGACAGACGCGCCGTAAGATTCTTCACCTCTTCGGCCACACTTTGTGCGAACGCGACGTTGTCGGTGACAAGTATCGCCTGCGAGTCGGGGCCATGTTCGGCCTGCGACAACAGGTCGGCGGCCACGTAACGCGGCGACGCCGTGCAGTCGGCCATCACCATGACCTCGCTCGGACCCGCCGGCATGTCAATTGCCACGCGGTTTGTGACCATCTGCTTGGCGCAGGTGACGAAACGGTTGCCGGGACCGAATATCTTGTCGACGCGCGGCACTGACTCCGTGCCGTAGGCCATCGCGGCGATGGCCTGTGCGCCGCCCACCTTATATATTTCATCGATACCGCATACCTTCGCTGCATAGATAATCTCGGGAGCTATGCCGCGTCCGGCACCGTAGGGAGTGCACAATACACGGCGGCGGCAACCTGCTATCTTTGCAGGCACAGCGAGCATCAGCACCGTGGAAAACAGCGGCGCGCGTCCGCCCGGTATATAAAGTCCGACCGTATTGACAGGCACCTGACGCTGCACGCATCTCACTCCGGGAGTCACCTCAACGTCGACGGGATACTCCATGAGCTGCGCGGAGTGGAATTTCTCTATATTTCGGGCAGCACACTCTATGGCGGCAGCCACCTTCGGATCAACCTTGGCCGCCGCATCTTTAATCTCGGCGTCGCTCAACCGCAGGTCGCCTATCTCAACTTTGTCGAATTTAAGCGACAATTCCCGCAAAGCCTTGTCGCCATCCTCAACCACACGGTTTATGATGTCGGCGACAGCGGCATCGACCGACACCTTCTCGTCAGGAATATTTCGGCGGCACAGACGCTGCCACTCGCTGCGTGCGGGATACTCAAATATCTCCATCAGCGTATCATATTTTCGAGCGCGAGCACAAGAATGTCCTCCGCTCCAAGTTCTTTCAGCCGTTCAATTTTCTCCCAAAGTTCATCCTGCGGTATCACCACGTGCATGGAATACCATCCCTCCTCCGACAGAGGCATCAGCGTAGGGCTCTTCATGCCGGGAAGCAACGCCACAGCCGCCGGAATGCGGTCCTGCGGTATGTTCATCAGCACATATTTCATGCCGCGGCTGTCAAGTATCGAGCTGAAACGGAATTTCAGTTTGGCAAGTTCACCGAGCTTCTCCTCGTCAAGGTTTTTGTTGGCCACAAGCACCGCTTCCGAGGCAAATACCTGCTCCACCTCCACGAGACCGTTCTGTATAAGCGTGCCGCCCGACGATACGATGTCGAAAATAGCATCGGCCATACCGACCGCGGGAGCTACCTCAACCGAACCGGCTATCTCGTGTATCTCAGCCTTTATACCTTTTTCGTCGATAAACCGGCGCAGGATATTGGGATAGGATGTAGCGATACGTCGGCCGCTGAACCATTCCAACCCGGTATAATTTACATCGCGGGGCACTGCGAGCGATATGCGGCACGCGCCGAATCCCAGCTTCATCGCCACATCGACATCCTCCCCTTTTTCGGCAGCCTCGTTCATGCCAACGATACCGATGTCGGCAACGCCCATAGCCACTGCCTGCGGAATATCGTCGTCACGGAGATAGAGCACGTCCATCGGGAAACCCTTGGCGCGTGCTATAAGTTTGCGGTTACTTCCCGACATACTTATGCCGGCGTCGGCGAGCAGAGCCAGACACTCCTCGTTCAAACGCCCCTTTGCTTGAATTGCTATTCTCAACATATATAATAATCTTTTACTTATAATCTTTGATACCGTATTGCGCCATTAATATCTTGCAAATTTACATAATTATTTTAAATTTTCTATCATTTTAACACCAAATCAATCATTTTCAGTCAAAATGACTATGATATTTGATAAATTGTATTTTAAATATAATACTTTTGTAAGATAGTTGAAAATTAAGTAACTTTGCAAACGCTGACCGACCATGAACAGCGACTATCTGTTGAGGTCGAAATGCAATTAATTTTTTAGAAAGCGTTTATCAGCGCTGATTCTTGACAGTCAGAAATTCTCGCAAAATTTCATTCCAAAGTCAAGTATTAGGCAACGGTAGATGCCCGTTGATATGTAATTATCGCGCATTCGTTGCAGTATCCCCACATTGGATACTGTCGGATGCATAGTTGCATATATAAGCGTGGGCTTCGACGTTGCCGTCCGACTTTGGAAAGGCAATGCGAGAAGCCTCTGACTGTGGGACGGCAGTAGGTACAGGCGCCACGCTTTCTATTTTTGGACTATACAAGCCGATGAGGGTGCCCTGAGGCATGTTTTTAATCATTTGAAGATGAAACTAAAACACCTACGATGTGGATTTATGTCTCTTGTATGTCTTGCGTCCGCTCAAATGTCGGCAAACGTTAATACATGGACTGACGGCGATTTGAATTACACCTTGATATCGGAGGAACTCAAGACTGTATCTGTCGCCGGGAATGGGAAAAATCGTGGAGATCTTATCATTCCTGACAAAGTAGTTCATGACGGCATGACTTATTCAGTCACTGAGATTGGACCCGGCGCATTCTCACGCATGTCACTTTGGTCTGTAGTTATTCCGGAAGGCATTACCTCCATCGGTAATTCTGCTTTCTATGGCTGCAGTTCTCTCTCATCTGTTTCTATCCCGGAGAGTGTAGTATCTATCGACAGTTTTGCATTTGCAAATAGCACTCTACAGTCCGTTGTAATTCCAGAAGGCATTACTGTAATCAGTGGCAGCTGCTTCTCTTGTTGTAAATCTTTATCGTCAGTAACTATTCCGGAGAGCGTAACCACAATAGGAAATACGGCATTCAGTGAATGTATAGCATTAACATCAATCCGTATTCCGGAAAGCGTCAGGATAATTGGAGATGAAGCCTTCTACGATTGCAGGAATCTTACCTCAATAGAAATTCCTGCAAATATAAATCATATCGGGAAAGGAGCATTCAGTAATTGCAAAAGCATCACATCTATTGTCATTCCAGAGGCACTCACATCAATTGGCGAGGCATGGTTTTATCAGTGCAGCGGATTGAAATCAGTAACCATACCAAACAGCATAACATCTATAGGATACAGAGCTTTTTCTGGATGCGGTCTAACAACAATGAACATCCCAGATAGTGTCACAGAAATCATGCCGGCAGCATTCTATGGGTGCAAGGATCTTGTTTCGATCACTATCCCCGAAACTGTAACAGAAATAAACGAATCTGTTTTTGATGGCTGTAGCGGATTGAAATCGGTCATTATTCCTAAAAGCATCACATCAATTGGTAAAATGGCGTTCAACCTTTGCAGTGGTCTGACATCAATAGACATCCCCGAAAGTGTGACATCGATAGGCGACAGGGCGTTCATGTGTTGCGACGGGCTTAAATCGATAGAAATCCCGGAAAGTGTCAGATCAATAGGATATGACGCTTTCAGAGCTTGCAATAGTCTGACATCAGTCAATATCCCTGAAGGACTGACATTTATCAACCAAGGCCTTTTCCAAGAATGTACCGGTCTGTCATATATCGCTTTACCTAATACGGTTACATCAATCGAATACAGGTCTTTTTTTGGCTGTACGTCTTTGAAGTCAATATATTTACCAAACAACATTGCTTCTATTGGATCTCTCGCTTTTTACGGTTGCAGCGGATTGAAAGAAATTATATGTGCAGGTCATACTCCGGCAGATTGCTATGACGATGATACATTTTACGGTGTTGACAAACAAACCTCCATACTTAAAGTTCCAAAAGGAAGTACCCATGCATATAAAAATAAGGATGTTTGGAAGAATTTCATGAATATTCGGGAAATAGATACCACAAATGTGGACAAAATTATAGATTCAACGATTAGCAACGATGCATTCGTTACCGAAGATGGTGTAACCGCACGCATTGACAACTCGATGATTACAATATATTTTATTGACGGGCGTATGGCGGTTCAACGCCTGCTTAATGCCGGTGAGAGCATAAGCCTTAATCCGGGCTGTTATATTGTGGTATGCAACGGCAAAAACACTAAAGTCATAATATAAACAATTTAAGTTTCGCAAGTCATACGCCGGAATGTCCTGCGAAAAAGGAGTCACATTACATCGTACATATTTGCTGAATATGTACGATGTAATGTGTTCATTATCAGTGTAGGGCTGCACCCCGGTGCAGCCGGAACGGATGCAAACGGGTATTTTCATCCACGGCTGCACCGGGGTGCAGCCATACAATAAGCTCGTAACCAGTAAGTTTGTCCGTAGAATAGTTATTTGACAAAACCGATTTTGTTAAGGGTAGTTAAAGTTTAAAACCGCGATTAAACCATTAGACCGCGCCGGCGTCTTAATAGCAGAAACTTCAAAAACGACAAAATAATAAAACAATAATTCAAAAACAACGTCCAGATGAAAAAGAAATTATTTAGCGCAGCCTTGATTGTAGCAACCCTTTTCAGTTTCAGCGCGTCGGCCCAACAGCCGGTAAAATCAGCAAAAGAGTCAACTGAAGTTACAGCGCAGACCAAGGCTAACAAAAATGATAAAGCAAAGAAAGGCCACCGTCACGGTGATTGTGATAAGAAAGAGTGCGACCGAGCACCTCGCGGTGACCGCAAAGGGCAGCGTCCCGACCTCTTCAGAGGCATTACCCTTACCGCTGAACAGCAGGCTCAGTTAGATGCTCTCCGCCCCACACGTCCCGAATGCAAGGACGCAAAGTGCGACAAAGCAAAATGCGAAAAGACTGAGTGCGATAAATCTAAGAATGACAAGGGAGGCCGTCGCCATGACTTCAAAGGTCACCGTCCCGGCGCACACAATCCCGGCATGCGAGCAGAGTATGTGAAGAAAGTGAAGGAAATCCTTACTCCCGAGCAGTACGTGGTGTTCCTTGAGAACATCGTCATCCCGGCACCTCAGTGCAAAGGTGATAAAGCATGTCCCGATGCAAACGGTGCCCGCACTGTCTGCCCCGAGGAAGGCAACTGTCCCGACAAAGTAGCAAAATAACGAATTTTATATTGTTTGATAGGTTAATAATTGATTGGTAATAAAAAAGCGTTTCCCCGCGATGGAGAAACGCTTTTTTGTGTTCCTGCCACAACATTGCACCGACTAATTTTTACGTATGACAAAACCTATCTCAATGGTAAGTGTCGAATTGTCTGTCACGCTTCCATCACGCGGAATATTCATAGTCACATTTCCACGCGACATTTGTTTATTACTTTCGGAATACAATATCTTTTCATCCACAATGTGCTCGTATCCATAATAGTAATCTTTAGAATCATACATACTGTACACAGACCCTGAATCTCGGCCGTCCTTTAAACCATAGCTTTTCCTTAAACCATAATCTGTAAACATTGCTTCAAGATTAGCGGCAAATTGCATCAGCTCATATAAGGGACCCTGTAATGTGATATTGATTGAATAACCTGCGTCAAAATACTTTTTCTGATCTTTGTCCAGCAGATAACTGCGATATTCAACTTTACATTTATTGCCGAGAAATGAAAGTGGTGTATGCACTTTAATCACCCATGGACTCGACGAGAGATATTGGGAGGGAGAGCTATAATTCCAGCCATTTGCTTTAATAAATTTTTCAACAAGAGAAATAGTTTTTTTACTTGAACCGTTCGTTTTCGAAAGATCTATTTGGAAACCGAACGGACTTTTAAAGAAACGATCTATTTCTTCAAGGGCTTTCCGATAATTGTCATGCGTAATTTTCAATTCTACGCCTGAACCGTCCGGATAATAGGAAATATCCCTTTTGTGCTCCTTATATTCAGTGCCGTGCTTATATATATAAACCTTAGAATGCTCCAGATTTCCTTTTTCATCAAATGTGACATCATAAAAGTCATTGTCTTCGAAATATAAATCTAAACCATCGTCTATATGATTTCCGTTTTTATCAATCATTTCAAAGTAAGTACATGCTTGATTGACATATCTGTCTTTTCTATCATCTTTTCTTCCGGGTTTAACTCCGTAGCCAAATGCCTCAATTCGTTTAATATTTAATCCTACATCGCTTCTCGAATCAATATACACAATTTCTTTCACTTCAAATATATTTGTATCATCCCATTTTATTTTATACAGGATTTCCTGATTGCCGTCAGTTAATTTAAAGCTATTCAACCTTCCCATTTCATCACGTACTATCCCCAAAGGTTTTAAACCTTCACATAAGGATATCGAGCCATCGGCCTCAAATTTATAATAATCTTTCGTGTCAGAGTCACTCGAATCGCCTGAATATAATTCAGTTATCACCACTTCCTTTGGATTTCCCTGAAGTATACCCAATATCGCAGCATCACAATATTTTCTTGATGAGTAGAGGCTCGGTGGGATGACTACCGATATTGCAATTAATATGAGCAAAATTATTTGTCGGTTAAATTTATCCATAATAATGAAAAATTTTGGTTTGAGACATATTTAAAATGTGTAAGTTATATCTTGCAAGCATTATGAAAGATTTAAGACGCCGGATATGCAAAGATATAAAAAATGTATTTTTTCCTTATATTTGCAGCATGGAAAAATGGAAAGTTATAGATTCGGAGTATATTATCAAGCGGCCGTGGCTTACTGCGCGGCGCGACAAGGTGCAGTTGCCTACGGGCGCCGTGCACGATGAGTATTATGTGCTGGAGTATCCTACATGGATTAATGTGATAGCCATTACCGATGACGGGCATTTTGTAATGGTCGAACAATACCGCCACGGATTGCAGGACATATTTATCGAACTTGTTGCCGGAGTTGTCGAGGAGGGTGAAGACCCGCTGGACGCCGCCAAGCGCGAACTGCTCGAGGAAACAGGTTTCGGAGGGGGCGAATGGCGTCTCAACACTGTGCTCTCCGGTAATCCGAGCTCCACCAACAATCTCACCTACTCATTCATAGCCGAAGGCGTAAAACGCATCGACACGCAGCATCTCGACGCCACCGAAGACATCAATGTGAAAATCATGTCGGAAGAGAAGATAAAACAATTACTCCGCGACGACAAAATCAAACAGTCACTGATGGCCGCTCCACTCTTCAAATACTTCGCCAAGATATAACCGTGCGTCCCAATGCTGTTTACTTGATAGGAGCGGGGGCGTCTCGCCCCCGTGGTAATTTTCAGTGTGTAAGAATAATACCACGGGGGCGAGACGCCCCCGCCCCTATCAACTCAGCGTAAGTTAATAGGATTGAATCGCGCCCCTACAATATTCAGCAAATTTTGACCGCTAATTGTAGTTTTGCAACATACACTTGCAGGCTGATAACTATCCCTGACAAAATATCAAAAGCATTGACAGGTGTACAAATATTATGTACTCTTGTCAATGCTTTTGTGCTTTTGTTATTTATTTTGTGCTTTTGTTTAAGCCTTTTATGCCTGATGGACGGGGCGAAGGAGGTCGTTGACCGTCTTTACGGGGTTGAAGGTTGTGGCGGGGACTTCGACGAAGATGGTGTTCCAGTCGCTCATCGCGCCGTTCCAGAGGCCGGGAAGCTCCAGGGCTTTGAGGGCGTGACCGTGGAGCGATTTCGACGATATGAAGCCGGTGTTGTGGTCGACATGCTTCGTCAGGTCGAATTTACGTCCTTCGGCATCGTAAAGCGAGCAGACGAGGTCAACGGGATTGAAATGAGTGGCATGCTTCATCATGTCGACATACTCCGGATTGCTCATATCAATCTGGGTGCTCTCGAGTATCTGAGGTGACGTCGAGCCGTCGGCATCGTAAGTGATGTACGGGCCGCCGCCGGGTTCACCGGTGTTGCGCACAACTCCGCATACCCTTATCGGGCGATGGAACTTCTTCTTTATGTACAGTGCAAGCTCAGAGTCGTCCATGAGTTTCATCTGCGGGTGGCGTATGTTGAGGCTGTCATGCATGAAGATAATCATCTCACGCAGATTTTCAATCGTATATCGTCCCGATTCGAGTTTTTCGAGATAACCTTCTATCTTGTCGCGCACCATAAGGAGCATGCCGCCGAGCACCTTTTTATAGCGCACGGTATCATCGCGCTGAGAGTCGGGCACCACATTGTCAATGTTCTTGATGAACACTACGGGCGATTTGATGTCATTGAGATTTTCGATAAGCGCGCCGTGGCCGCCGGGACGGAACACGAGGTTGCCGTTCTCGCGGAAAGGCGTATTGTCGGGATTGGCCGCAATTGTATCGGTCGACGGTTTCTGTTCCGACAGCGAGATGTCGTACTTCACGCCGAGACGCTGTTCGAGCGCTGGAAGCACCTGCGCGAGTTTGTCGAGGAATTTCTCACGATGTTCGGGCGATACGGTAAACTCGATTTTGACATTTCCGTCGGCCGAAGCCACGGTCTGTGCAGCCTCCACAAGCTGCTCTTCAAGCGGTGTGCGGGCTCCGTTGTCATAGCTGTGAAATTCAAGAAGAGCCTTGGGTAGATTTCCGTAATTGAGACCCTGCGGATTTACTATGGCCGAAATCACATCCTTCTCGCGACCGGCGGCTATAAGTTCTTTCGCGGTAAGTCCGTGCTGTTCCTTAAGCACCTTGTCAAGTTCGGGTGCAAAAGCGAATTTGTCGATATTGGCTATCACCTGCTCGACATCGCTTCCGGCAGCGGGCTTGGCTTCGTCGGAATCGACGTAGGCGAAAAGAGCCTTGAACATACGCGAAGCAGCTCCCGAAGCCGGCACCAGTTTGATTGCCTTCCCGCCGTGGGCTATATAACTGTCCCAGCGTTCCACCGACTGACTTACGGCATCGTCATCAAGCACTACGACTCCGTTGCCGGGAGTCGCCGCGCCCTGTAGCTTAAGGAATGGAAAACCGGTCACGAACTTTTCAAGCTGTTCTTTCACAGTCTCGGGTTTAATCCCCTTTTTCTCCAATTGTTTAATGTCAGAATTTGTCAACATGGTAATATATCGTTTTAAGTTATATTAATAAGGTTATTTCATTCGCTTCAGCAGATTGTAGGACGAGGTGATACCCAGTTGTCCGGCGCGCGACAGGTCGGCGGTACCCTCTTTGCGGTTGCCCGATTTATACTGCACGAACCCGCGGTTGTAATATGCCTCGCCGAAATCCTCCTTCAGCGCCACAGCCTTGTCAAACTCCTCGAGAGCCGCTGCAAGATCGCCCATTTCGGCGTACAAGATACCTTTGTTGTAGTGCGGGAAGGGCGAACGCGGAGAGTATTCGCTCACCTTGTCGTAGTCGCTGAAGATATTGCGCAGGCGTCCGATATGCATCTGGTATGATGTCTCGGGATTGTCCTCGCCGACAGCAAGCTGGAGCATACGCGTCAGTGCGTTTGCCCTCGCGAAATATGCAAGAGTGAAATCGGGAGCGAGTTCTATCGCACGTGTCATATCCTCTACCGCGGCCTCATAGTTGCGAAGCATCAGCTGGTCCATGCCGCGGCCGAAATAGTCGACGGCACGGGGAGTGTGGGTAGCGAGATAGGAGTTATAGTATTCGATTGAATCGAAATGACGCTGAATGATGTCGGGGGCGTCGAGCGACGGCTCGTTGTTGACAATCTGCACCAGCATGCGCAGCGTACGCGTAGAGTTCAGGCTCTCGATTTCCTGCATGAAATAGGTAGTCGGCGCAAGTTCGGTGGGCGAAGAATAGTATGAGAGCATGAACGGCTCCTGCATGCGTATGTTGACATTGTAGTCCTGCACTTTGCCGCGGATGCTCTTGTTGTTGTATTCCCCCTCGGTCTCAAGCTCGTTGTCGGCGGTAAGCAGGAGCGAGAAACGGTTGGCAAAAACTCTTGCGCTCTCCTCGGGGGTGTTGTCATCGCCGCTGTCGGGTGTGCCATGATTATTGCCCGACGACGATACGGCACTTCCGTCAGCAAGTCCGTTGTTCTTTTTGCCCGATTCAAATCCCGCCCTCTCCTTGCGGGCGAGAGCCATGGCATTGTCATAGTCGCGCATGGCATTCGCGCGGTTGCCCATCTCGTCGTATATCTCGAAGCGGAAGAATACCGGAGCCGACATTTCGGGGAATGCGTCTATCACCTTGTTGATGTCGGCAATGGCTTTGCTGTAGTTGCGTGTGGTGCGGTAGAGCATCGCGCGGTTGTAGAGCGAACGCACATCATCGGGGTCGATGCGGAGCACGGTGGAGAAGTCGGCGATAGCCCTGTCGTTGTCGGCTACCTCGGCACGCAGAAGTCCGCGGTTGAAATAGGCCGTAGGGTTGGTCGGGTCGAGTGTTATGGCGTAGTCATAGTCGGCCATCGCGCCGAAGTAGTCGTCGAGATTGTAACGCAGGTACGCACGGTTGATATAGAGTCCCGCCATCTGCGGCAGCAGCTTTATCGCTGCGTCGGTGTCTTCGAGAGCCTTGCTGAAGTCGCGCGACTGCTCCATTGCTATGCCGGCACGGAGTATATATGCATTGGGCAGATTCTTGTTGAGCTCAATGGCATGGTTGATGTCGGCAAGAGCGGCCGTCGTGTCGGCGAGCGCAAGTTCTACTTTGGCACGGCCGATATAGGCGTTGTCATACGACGGCGATGTCTCCACGATATGGTTGAATGTGGCAAGCGCCGCTTCCGGCTCGCCTGCGGCTTCCTGTGCGAGGGCCTTGTTGAACAGCAGATTTTTATTGTCGCGGAGCAGATTGAGCGCGCGGTCATAGTCGCTTACCGCTTCCTTGTAGTTGCCGAGATTCTGTCGCGCCACGCCTCTCACCTCATAGCTGTCGGTGATAAACGGATTCAGCTCTATGGCGCGCGATGCATCGGCTTCGGCTCCCGTATAGTCATCGAGATTGAGCAGCGCGATTGCACGGTAAAGGAATGCGCGCTCGGTGCGCGGCTTGGCCTCTATCACACGGTTGAAGCATTGTATCGCCAGCTCGTAATCACCGAAATAAATCATATTCTGACCCATGCGCATCACCTGGTCGGTATTGATCTGAGCCGACACCCGTGCCGGCATCATGGCAAACAGGGCAAGCACAATGAATGATAATATATATGGCAGTCTACGCATCGGTATCGCAAGTTTCGTTTAACAAAACAAATTTAGTAATAATTTCCGATTTGAATGTGACGGGCATGCAAAAATTTGCTAACTTTGCTGAGTATATACAAAACAGATTCATGACTTTTGAAGAAGATATAAAGAATGCGGTTGAAGTGCTGAAGCGCGGAGGAGTCATACTCTACCCTACCGATACCGTGTGGGGCATAGGGTGCGACGCCACCAACGCAGCCGCCGTGCAGCGCATCTATGATATAAAGCACCGTGCCGACTCCAAGGCCCTGATCGTGTTGCTCGGCAACAAAATAGAGCTTTACCGCTACGTTGATGACGTGCCCGACATAGCCCTTGAACTGATAGATGCGAGCGTGCGCCCCACCACTGTCATCTACGACAACGCCATCAATATGGCCCGCAATGTGGTGGCCGAAGACGGAAGCGTGGCGATACGCGTCACCTCCGACCCGTTCTGCCAGGAGATTTGCCGCAGATTGCGACGCCCGTTAGTGTCGACCTCGGCCAACATAAGCGGCGAACCGACGCCTCCCACGTTCCGGCGCATCGACCCGGAAATTGTCAATGCCGTGGACTATGTGGCAGAACACCGCCGCGACGACTGTTCCCGCGCAAAACCATCCATCATAATCAAGATTTCCGCCGACTCAACATTTAAAATCATACGTAAGTGACCGTAGAGACACGACAACAGACCAAATGCGTCCTTGCCGATCTGGCTGCGACGGTGCTGGCGATACTGCTGTTCAATATTTGCAGGTACGAATGGTTTATCGACAATATCGGCGCATGGAGTCTGATACATTTTCTCACAAGCAGGACCATACTGACGGGGTGGATACTGTTCCCGCTGATGATGGTCGGCATATACTATCTCTCGGGCGCATACTATAATGTCATGACGCGCTCGCGTCTGGATGAGCTTGTCAATACTTTCCTCTCCAACGCAATCGGTTCGCTGATCATATATTTCACCATTCTCATTGACGATATTGTCGACGACAAGGCGACCATATACGAAATGCTCGGCTGCCTGTGGCTATGCATGACCCTGTTCGTGGGTAGCGAAAGGATGTATCTGACATCAAGGCTGATACAGCGTGTACGCGCCCACCGTCTGGGCTACAACACACTGATTGTCGGGGTGACACAAGCGGCCATCAATATGGCCGACAGAATCTCCAATCCGGCCAAAGCCCACGGATTCAACATCGTGGGATACATCAACCCGACCTCCGACTCGCCGACTTCCGACGACATCAAACTGCCCGTGTACCACATCAGCGAGATTGAAAATGTCATAAAGGAGCACAACGTGGTCAACCTGATCGTGATGCCGCACCGCGACGGCATACACGCCACAATGCGCCTTATCAACGACCTCTTCCCTCTCGGGAAATCGATATTAATATCGCCGGTGCTGATGCACGTCATCTCGGGCAAATCGACATTCGGCAATGTCAGCGGCGAGCCGCTCATCGACGTATCGCATCCCGACATCTCCCCCTCCACGGCTTCATGCAAGCGGGCGGCCGACATTGTCATCTCGGCATTGGCGCTCGTATTGCTCACGCCGGTATTCATAGCCATAGCAGCCGCTATAAAAATAAAATCGCCCGACGGAAGCATACTTTACCGCCAGGAACGTGTAGGTTTCAGAAAAAAGCACTTCAAAATCATAAAATTCCGCACTATGCGTCCCGACGCCGAGGAGAACGGTCCCGCGCTGTCGTCGCCCGACGACCCCCGTATCACGCCCTTCGGGCGCTTCCTTCGCAAATACCGCCTCGACGAACTGCCGCAGTTCTGGAACGTGCTCAAAGGCGAGATGTCGATTGTAGGCCCGCGCCCCGAACGCGACTACTATATAAAACGTATCGTAGAGCAGGTGCCGTATTACTCGCTTATACACAACGTGCGTCCCGGCATCACATCATGGGGCATGGTGAAATACGGCTACGCCACCACCGTGGAGCAGATGATAGAGCGTCTGCAATACGACCTGGTGTATATCGAGAACATATCATTCGGAGTTGACATAAAGATAATACTCTATACAGTAAAGACAGTGTTTACCGGCAAGGGTGTGTAGCCTGTAGCCGGAGAAACGGACCTGTAAATCATTATAGGATAACAGAAGTGGGAAACAAAAAGGTACAAAAGACGCCGCAATGGCTTTTACGGTTCCTGATATGGCGCGAACGTCATATCAAGGAGAAGACGTTTGTGATGATACTGGCCTTTGTGGTCGGGCTGCTCTGCGGATTTGCAGCTCTGCTGCTGAAATGGCTTATCCACTTTATCGCCGGACAGCTCACCGGTCACGCCAACATCAACGAGGGAAACTATATCTACCTGATATATCCGGTGGCAGGCATCGTGCTTGCCGGGCTGTTCGTACGCTACATCGTGCGCGACAACATATCGCACGGCGTGACGCGTGTGCTCTACGCAATCTCGCAGAACAAAAGCCGCCTGAAGCCCCACAACATGTATTCGTCAATCATCGCCAGTTCCATAACGATAGGCTTCGGCGGTTCGGTCGGAGCCGAGGGACCTATCGTGTACACCGGCGCGGCCGTCGGCTCCAACCTCGGCCAGATGTTCCGCATGTCACCCCGCGTACTCATGATTCTGGTAGGATGCGGCGCGGCGGCAGGCATAGCCGGTATTTTCAAGGCTCCGATTGCCGGACTGCTGTTCACCCTCGAGGTGCTGATGCTCGACCTCACGGCGGTGTCGGTGATGCCTCTGCTCATTGCCTCAATCACAGGCGCCACGGTAGCATACGTATTCACCGGCTACAATGTCGAGTTTGACTTCACGCAAAGCGAACTGTTTTTCACTCAGCGCATACCATACGTGATAGCCCTCGGCGTGTTCTGCGGACTCGTATCCCTCTACTTCACCAAGGTGATGAACATGATGGAAAACTTTTTCCGCAAGCGCCTCATCACGCCGGTCAAGCGCACCGTTGTGGGTGGCGTGATTCTCGCCGGACTCGTATTCCTTTTCCCGCCGCTCTACGGCGAAGGCTACGGCGCTATCAACGGGCTGCTCGACGGCGACACGTCATCGATTGTCAACGGGTCTATATTCTATTCCGACGGCCATAACACCTGGTTCATACTCGCATTTATCGGCATGATAGTGCTGCTCAAAGGCTTCGCTACCTCGGCGACCAACGGCGGCGGCGGTGTCGGCGGTACCTTCGCGCCTTCACTCTACGTAGGGTGCATGGCCGGATTCTTCTTTGCCTTTCTCGCCAACCATCTCGGACTCGGCATCGACCTGTCGACCAAGAACTTCGCCCTGATGGGCATGGCCGGCGTGATGGCCGGCGTGATGCACGCGCCGCTGATGGCCATCTTCCTTACGGCGGAGATGACCGGCGGCTACTCCCTCTTCCTGCCGCTGCTGATTGTCTCCACCATCTCATACGTCACCATCAAGTTCTTCGAGCCTTACAGCATCTACACCATGCGTCTGGCTCAGCGCGGAGAGCTTATCACCCACCACAAGGACAAAGCCGTGCTTACGTTGCTCAAGATGGACTCGGTCATCGAGACCGACTTCCTTCCCGTCAAGCCGGAAATGAACCTCAAGGAGATGGTCGACGTGATAAGCCGCTCACACCGCAACCTCTTCCCCGTAATCGACGACAACGGAAAACTGCTCGGCGTGGTGCTTCTCGACGACATCCGCAACATCATGTTCCGTCCCGACCTCTACCGCCGCATGTACGTAAGCCGCTTCATGTCGATGGCCCCAGCCAAAATCGAAGTAGGCCAAAGCATGGAATCGGTGATGAAAGTATTCGACGACACCGGTGCCTGGAACCTCCCCGTGGTTGAAAACGGCCGCTACGTAGGCTTCGTCTCCAAATCCAAAATCTTCAACTCCTACCGCCGCGTCCTCCGCCACTACTCCGAAGACTGACGCATGATATAACGCCGGGCAGCCGTGAACCCAACGCGGTGTGCGGTGTTATATTGTAAATGGAGAAGATTAATGAAATCAGGCGATTGTGGCGCGAACGGTTTAACGATTCGCGCAACTGGATGACCAATGTCTTCCCGCGCATTTATCATGATGACGAGGCTTTGGTTATCCCCGACGAGAAAGGCTCGGGTATAATCAGCATGCTGTTGCTGCGGCGCTACGAGATGCTTTACCGGCAAAGGATAATCCACACAGGATATATCTATGGTGCAGCCACCGCACGCGGGCAACAGGGAAAGGGCTACATGTCGCAGCTCATCCACGATGCGCTGAGAGAAGCAGCACGGCGCGGCGACATCATAGTGACGTTGCAGCCTGCACGGCGCCGTCTGTACGGGTTCTACGACCGCTTCGGTTTCTCCACCACATTTTATATCAGGGAGGAGCGCTATACCTCAAAGCACCGTTTCTTGCACGATGAGTCACAATATATAATGGAATATTCCGGACACGACCCGGCTGAACTCGCATCGGCCTACTCGCGGCTGACTTCGGCTCGCGAGAGCACGATGCTGCACTCCGAAGATGATTTCAAGACAATACTTATCGACAGCGAACTCGATGAAGGATGCCTTGTGACAGCCCGCTCGGTCGACTCCGGCGACATCGTCGCCATGGCTATTGCCGTAGCGTCGCCCGACTCCGTGGCCGTGCGCGAAATTGCCGCTGTTGATGATGATGCGGAGGCCGCCGTGCTCGACGCACTGTCACGGCGCTATCCCGACCGCATGACCGTAGTCGAGGCTTACCCCGGAAAAGCGTCGCCTGTAAGGATTTTTTCACGGGGCATGGCGCGTATTGTCAATGTTAAGGCTTTTCTTGAACTGGCAGCCGCACTGGCGCCCGGAATCTCACAGAATATCCGTGTCAAAGACCCGATAATCCCTGAGAACAATGCCATTTTTATTATTGACAAAGGTAAAGTAACGACAGCACGATACGACGATGAGGAGATAACCGTCAATCTCGATGTCGACATTCCCGTACTGACAGCCATTGCATTCAGCACGTCGCGCACCGGCGAGATTTTCTCACTGCCCACCGCGCGGCCGTTCATGTCAATGATGCTGTCGTAAGCAATATCCCACAGAATCCTGTCAGTGCAGAGTGGCCGCGTCGAGCGTGCGCCACCGCTCTATCATCTGCGTCATGTCGGCCGGCACTTCCGAGGAGAAGAACATCTCCTTGCCGGTACGCGGATGCACGAACCCGAGAGTGCGTGCATGCAATGCCTGACGGGGACATATCCCGAAACAATTCTCCACAAACTTCCGGTAGCTGGCCGAACGCTGTCCGCGCAATATCTCGTCGCCGCCATACCGCGCATCGTTGAGCAACGGGTGCCCGATATGCTTCATGTGCACGCGTATCTGGTGGGTGCGGCCTGTCTCAAGCACGCATTTCACCACCGACACGTAGCCCAGCGGCTCAATCACTTCGTAATGCGTGACGGCATGCTTTCCGTAGTCGCCGTCGGGGAACACGGCCATCTGCAGCCGGTCCTTGAGCGAACGTCCGATATTGCCTTCGATGCGTCCCGTCGCCGGGTCGGGTATCCCCCACACCACGGCCACGTATTCACGCTTTGTGGTCTTGTTGAAGAACTGCTTGCCGAGCGAAGTCTTGGCTTCGGGCGTCTTGGCCACCACAAGCAGACCGGAAGTATCCTTGTCGATACGGTGCACGAGTCCCATGCGCGGGTCGGAGACATCGTAGTCGGGATTGTCGCGGAAATGCCATGCAAGCGCATTGACAAGCGTGCCGTGATAGTTGCCGTGTCCGGGATGCACCACGAGTCCCGGCTGCTTGTTGACCACAAGCAGATCGTCGTCCTCATACACGATGTCGATGGGTATATCCTCCGCAATGATTTCGCATTCGTAGCGCGGACGGTCCATCACTATCGACACGACATCGAGGGGCTTTACGCGGTAGTTGGATTTTACGGGATTGCCGTTGACAAGTATACATCCCGCCTGCGCTGCCTGCTGTATGCGGTTGCGCGAGGATTTCTGCATCCTCTCCACGAGAAATTTATCCACGCGTAGCAAAGCCTGTCCCTTGTCGGCGACAAAACGGAAATGCTCGTAGCGCGCGCCGGTGTCGTCGGCGTCGTCAAGGTCGTCGGTGTCGCCCTCCTCCATTCCGTCGGCACATATATCGTCAGCAACGGATTCGGGGGCGGCATCATCTGAGGATATGCCCGTGCCCATCAGTTCGGAATCCATGTTATTCCTCATATTCGAAACCTTCATCAAACATCGAGTCAATGAATTCGGCGTCAGCATCTTCCTGATACACACTGTCGTTGTAGAAATTATCGGGAACAGATACTGCGACCTTGATTACAATGCGCGCGGTGACGGGGATCTCCATGCCCGGTTTCAGTTCGAGGCCGTTGTAAGTGGCGCCGAGCACAAGGTCGTTCTGGTCGGACGAAACCTCGACAATCTCTATGTTTTCAAAACCGCGCGACTTGAAATTATTCATCGCCGACGCAAGCGGTCCGTCGATAAATTCAGGCACCTTTGCCTTTTTGGTCGTATAGCATACATATTGGAGATAGGCCGTGCCGCCTCGTTTCACCATCGAATTTTCGCGCGGTATCTGACGTATTACAGTTCCGGGAGCCACCTCGTTGCTGTAGACCGAATCGAGCGATACCTCGAAATCGGCATCACGCAGTATGCGCGTGGCAGCGCTGACATTAAGATTCTCCACCTGAGGCATTTCCACTTCATCGCCGTGGCGTGTCCAGTAGTTAAGGAATACAACCCCTATAAGCCACGCAAGCAGCGCGGCCACGACTATTATGGTGAGAAAATTCATCAACACAGGGTGGATGTGCCAAAAACGCACTATACCATTTTTATTTTCTGACATATCTTTTCAAGTTCATTATTTTTACAAAAGTACAACTTTTCCCCGATTAAACAGCAAAATCACATTGCAATTATATTCCGCCGGCGCATATAAGTAACTGTTCACGCTTTTTTAAACATCTTTTATTATTGGGGGCATTGCTTTTTGACAACAAATTATTAACTTTGCAACTTGAACGGGCGGCAATCAGCGCAACAGTCGCTCACGTTCCGGCTATGCCGCTCTTTTTAAAGAACATTATCCGACAAGTAATCTCAACATGCGTAAACTATTCATATTCTCACTTCTGGCTCTTGTGCTTGCTTCCTGCGGCGAATACCAGCGCGTGCAGAAAAGCACCGACCCAAATGTGAAATTCGACTACGCCAAGCGTGCATTTGAAGAAGGCCGCTACGTTCAGGCATATACCCTGCTCAAGGACGTGGTCGCAGTATTCAAAGGATCGCAGAAAGCCGAGGAATCTCTCTACCTGCTCGGCCTCAGCCACTACGAGAACAAAGAATATCTCGACGCGGCAGCCTATTTCCAGAGCTACTACCAGCGCTATCCCAAAGGCACCTACACCGAGCTCGCCCGCTTCTATGCCGGATATGCCTACTACCTCGATTCGCCCGAGCCGCAGCTCGACCAGTCGGGGACAATAAAGGCCATCGAGGAGCTTCAGGGATTTCTCGACTATTTCCCCCGCAGCGAACGCGTATCGATAGCCCAGAACGCCATATTCGAGCTTCAGGACAAACTCACGCTCAAGGAGCTGCAGAACGCACAGCTCTACTACAACCTCGGCAACTATCTCGGCAACAACTACGACAGCGCAATCATCGTAGCCAAAAACGCCATCAAGGAATACCCCTATTCCAAGTACAAGGAGGAGCTTGAAATGCTGGTGCTCAAATCGCGCTATCAGATAGCATCCCAAAGTATCGAGGAAAAGAAAACCGACCGTTTCCGCGACGTCATCGACGAGTATTACAGCTTCATCAACAACTATCCCGACGGGCCGAACCGAGAGGAAGCCGACAACATCCTCCGAATCGCGCAGAAATACGTCAAGGATTAGCCACCACGAGACATCAGCCGGCCGTCACGCCGGATAAATATAAAAAAACAGTAAAACACTATAAACAAAATGGATTACAAAAAGACTAACGCCCCCATCAACACCGTGACCCGCGACATGATTGAGATGTCAAAGGACACCGGCAATGTCTACGAAACCGTGTGCATCATCGCCAAACGCGCCAATCAGATTGCCGGCGAAATCAAACACGACCTCGATAAGAAACTTCAGGAATTTGCACCCTGCAACGAGACCAACGAGGAAGTATCCGAAAACCGCGAGCAAGCCGAAGTATCTCGCTACTACGAAAAGCTCCCCAAGCCTACCCTCATCGCAGCCCAGGAATACATCGAAGGTAAAATCCATTACCGCAACCCGGCCAAGGAAAAGCTCAATCTTGACTGATAAGTATAACGCCCTCTGAATGTAGGGCTGTACCCTCGGTACAGCCGCCGCGAAACATTCATCCCGAGCGACCCCATAAACTACGCTATGCTCTACGACATATCAATCAAAGCATAGCGTAGTTTTGTTATTAACAAAAACTATTTAATCATGAAACGCTATCTCATATCTCTCCTGACACTTTCCGCCCTGTTCGGAACATTCATCTCGACCAACAGCTGCAAGACCGTCTCGCCCGAGGAATCTGCACGTCGCGCCTACAACGACTCGGTAGCCAACAACGTGGCCCAACTGCAGCTCAAATACCGCAAATTCGTCCTCACCGCCGACCAGATTACCATCAACCAGTCCCCCATCATCAACGTATCCGACAACACCAACTTCATCCTATCCGACTCGCTTACAGGTGTCGTTCAGGTGTCACCGCGTATGAGCGGAGGCCCAAACAGCCTCGGAGGATTCACTGTAAAAGGCGACATAACCAACTACGAAATGAAAACCGCCAAAAACGGCGACGTGACAGTCACCTACCGCCTCTCCGCTCCCATAGGCTCGACCGACGTGCGCATCCTCCTCTACAAAGGAAGCAACAAAGCCCAAGCCACCATAACCCCCACCTTCAACCGTGGCCGTGCCACCCTCAACGGTGAAATAAAAGCCCTCGGCAACCAACAATACTTCGAAGGCCGCTCCTTCTGAATCCTCCATCCCGTCAAACCGCACGCTTCCTGCAACTTTACTCATAAAAGATGTTGCTGAAGTCGACATTAAAGGGTGTAGCAAAGCCTCAAATTGTAGGGACGCGATTCAATGATGTTTACTTAGCTGAGTTGAGTGGGGCGGGGGCGTCTCGCCTCCGTGGAAACTTTCAGTGTATATAAGAATAATACCACGAGGGCGAGACGCCCTCGCCCCACTCTATGTTCCTTATGTTAACAACTTAATATCATTGAATCGCGTCCCTACAATTTAGTTTGTATATTTTGAGTTTCGCAACATTCTCGAGTTATATTAGGGTTAAATATGCGCCAATGTGCATGTCCGCTGCGGCGATTTAGAGCAGTCTCACTCCGATGCCGGGGGCGTCGGGGAGGGTGATTTTGCCGTCGGTTATTGTCATGCCGGTGAATCGGTCGTTGGTTATGAGGAGGTTGCCGTCGAGGTCGGCGAAATCGGCGAGCGGCGAGAGTTGCGCTGCCGCCGAGACTGCACATGATGTCTCGGTCATGCAGCCGAGCATCACTTTCATGTCGAGCGCACGGGCGAGAACGGCCATCTTGTAGGCTTCATGCATGCCTGTGCTTTTCATCAGTTTGATATTTATGCCGTCGAACGCCTCCGAGATACGGCGCACATCGCCTATGCGCTGCAGCGACTCGTCGGCAATCAGCGGCAACGGCGAACGTTCACGCAGCCACGCCGTATCGTCATGCCTATCAATAGCCAACGGCTGCTCCACAAAGAGGCAATTGCGCTCCGCAAGCCAGTGACACATCTCCAGCGCCTTTTCGCGGTCGGTCCATCCCTGGTTGGCATCGACGCATATAGGCACATCGGTCATCGAACGGATTATCTCGACAGTCTCCTTGTCGTTGTCAAGCCCCATCTTCACCTTAAGCACACGATACGGACTCGCTTCCTCCACTTTCTGACGCACTACTTCCTCTGTATCTATTCCGATAGTAAACGACGTGCACGGACATTTCTCACGGTCAAGCCCCCATATCCGATACCACGGCTGCCCCATTATTTTGCCGGCGAGGTCATGAAGGGCGATGTCAACCGCGGCCTTCGCAGCACGGTCGCCGGCACTCAGGCTGTCCATATATTCATGTATCTCCTCCATGGCGAAAGGCGACGGAAACCGGCTTAGGTCGAGCCTCGACAAGAATGCCGTAACCGACTCGACGCTCTCCCCCAGATACGGAGGCATGGACGCCTCGCCGTATCCCACCACTCCGTCATATTCAATCTCAACCTGCACGTCGGGCGTAGTGGTACGCTGATACTTGGCGAGATTGAACGCATGCCTCAGCTGCAATTCATACGGGAAAAAGCGCATAGTCATGCGGCCTCCGCGGTTGACATACTTTGTCGGTTCGCCCCACGCCGAAAAACTTACAGGCATCATCGAAGCGACAGCCCCGCACGCCGCAATACGCAAAAAGTCTCTCCTATTCATATTTCATTTTTTATTTTTCCATATTAAGGTGTATGTCCGCACGGCCTGTGCATCCGATAATCAACTGATAATCAACATGCGTTTTGCGGACGCACAGACCGTGCATCCCTACGTTGCCGAACGATATTTCGCATTTTTGCAACAGCATCTTATTTAATTATTTTTTCCGATAATTGGCGTAATGTTTGCGACTCCCGGGATAATCCAAATCCTGCTCATGGGCGTAAGCCTCTCGTTCAAACGAAATCGCCCTATAAGCTTTGTCGCAATCCCGCAGCCTTATCAGATGCCATAGCCATTCTCCAAGATACAGCAGATAAAAAGGCACGTAGAGCCATTCCAGCTGCTGCTGGCAATGTATCAGTTCATGATTCCTCACATAGCGGTCCACGTAACGGCGGTTGGCAGTAAACACCAGTCCGAATAGCGTTATTGCCGTAAATTTCCACTTGCGCGGTATCAGCCGTGTCTGTATAACCTTTGTTCCGATTGCCATTTAACTCCTGTTTTCTTAATCCAAATATAATGCTTTTTCTTTTCAATATCCTATAATATCGGAGTCAAAATAGCCTGAATACACCACAAAAATTCAATATAATATTTTTTAACACAATTTTTCACCCGAAATATTTGCAGAATCAAATAAAAGCCGTACCTTTGCACACGTAAAACATCGCGGGATGGAGCAGTGGTAGCTCGTTGGGCTCATAACCCAAAGGTCGGAGGTTCGAGTCCTCCTCCCGCCACCAAAAAGAGATGAATTTTTCAATTCATCTCTTTTATTTTTTATATTAAACTACACCCTACCAAGGCGTGATATATTGCCCCTAAGGAGCGATGTCGTGATTCAACGACAGACGCCTACAATTAATCATTCTTCACCTATCTGTCTAATATTAATGAATATTCGCCTTCGTATAATCTTGATATTTCATTTTCAATTTGGTTAACAGATATAACTCCAGTTTCTAACATTTTTTTATTAATCAGTAGGTATATTGAATTTTTTGAATCGTATCCCTGTACTAAAGTTTCTGAGCCAAAAATTGAGAGCATCATACGCCTGTAAAAACGAAAACGCCTGTTTACTCCTTTTTGATTACTGTTTGAATCAATCAAATCTTCTGCTGCGACAAATCCAAAAGAAGCACAATTGTCCTTCTTAAAATATTCCAACATTATGTAAACGCAAGACATCACAATTGTACGAGGTTCATAATCATGAGTCAGAATTGAATATCGTTTTTTACTGTTTACTACACCCTTCCAGTAGAATTTCAGCCCAAGAAAATGATTTGAAAATTTTTCAACTTCCACAATATATCTTTTATTGCTTTTTGTTGATTTAAAGCCCCATAAATCAACAATGCGAAGCGTAGACAAATCTTTGCTCCGCATTATGAAAAATGCTTTATAATGCTTTGTTAAACCGCTCACGGCAATATATATCCATAAGTGGGAATCCGATAAATATTACGTTCCTTTTCTGAAACCAAAGTTATATGAATCGTTTTGGCACATGATTTTCCTACGGAAGCCGATTGTTGCTTCCCGAAATTCTTAGCCGATGTATTCTTTAATGGTTTCATATTTTCCACAATTTATATTAAGACAACGCAAATATAAACATTTAAGTTTATTCCCACAATTTTCTATTTAATAAAGATTTAAAATATCAGATATTTTTTTATAAAATATTTTTCTGAAAATTTTTGGCGAAAAATTTGGTTTATATTATAAACTACTTTATATTTGCATCATGAAAACGAAAAGAGCAATTGAGCGCGCATGCTCTTTTATTTTTCTTATTTTGGTTTATGTCATAAACCGTTTTACAAATACATAATTAATAATCATCATGGAAGAAAAGAATCTCACTCCTCAGGAAAGCATGGCCGTAATATCGCAGATGATTGAGGCCACCAAACAACGCATCGCAATGCCCGACCTGCGCATATCGGTCATGTGGGCGGTACTGACAATCGCCACCGCTGCCGTCGTATTGATATTAAGTCTCATCACTCACAATCCCTGGGTAAATCTCGCATGGTTTGCAATCCCCGTCATAGGGATTCCCGCGAATATCGTTATGGGCAAACGCATCGAAAAGAATAAAGGCGTAAAGACTGCAATCGACCGGATAAGTGACGGAATATGGAAAACAGTCGGATTTATCGCAATTGCGCTTACCGTCATCTGCCTGGTGTTCGACCTTACGGGACATTCCGGCGCATGGCTTGCGATGTTCTACTACGCCTTCATCATCGTAGGATTCGGAGCCGCCATGCAGGGAATAGTATTGAAAGAACGCTCCTACATATTCGGCGGCACATTCTCCATCATAGCAGGATTCGTACTTATAGGACTTACATTATGCAGGATACCACTCCTGATGGTATGGGTAATTCCCCTCTACATGCTTTGCTTTCTGCTCATGTTTATAGTCCCGGCATTTGTAATACGCAAGAAACTCAACGACGAGCAACGATGAAAGAACTGAATCCACTGCTCCACTCCCAGCTGAGACTTGCCGTCATGTCAATTCTGATGAACGTGGAAGAAGCCGATTTCGTCTATCTCCGCGAAAAAACCGAATCGACAGCGGGCAACCTCAGTGTGCAGCTCGACAAACTGTCGGCTGCGGGATATATAACGGTCACCAAAGGGTTCGCCGGCAAAAAGACTCGTACCGTATGCCGTATTACTCCAGCAGGCCGCAATGCATTCGAGGAATACGTAGACACCCTGCGCCAGTACATAAAAATATAATAATGACAAGAAGATGTTGCAGAACTTCCAATAGTAGGGACGCTCAGTCTGTGCGTCCGGGATGCGGACATTGATTATCAACGCATTATCAGACGCACAGACCGTGCGTTCCTACTTTGTTTGCCAAAATTTCGCAGTTTTGTAACGACCTCAATTTATAGCGATAAAATCGGCACGCGACAGCAAATATTTCGTAACTTTGCGGAAAGATTTATGAACGTAAGTTTCCAATGAGTATTGTTTCAAGGTTAAAAGGACAGTTGCACAATGTGCCTCTGGGACTGCTCCTGTGTCTGTGTGCAGCTCACTGCTGCAACGATATACTTCAGGCTGTCATAACAGCCCTCTACCCTATTCTTAAAAGTGACCTGGGACTTGATTTCGCCCAGATCGGTCTGGTGACACTTGTCTACCAGCTTGCGGCGTCGCTGCTCCAGCCCGTGGTAGGTTACTTCTTCGACAAGCACCCCAAGCCCTACAGCCTGTGGATCGGTATGACTTTTACTACAGCCGGCATCTGCATGCTCGCATTCGTATCCGATTTCCGGCTCCTGCTGCTTACGGTGGCGTTTGTCGGAGTCGGGTCATCGATACTTCATCCCGAAGCATCAAGGATTACATCGGTATGCAGCGGCGGCAAACGCGGTCTGGCACAATCGGTATTTCAGGTCGGAGGCAATTTCGGCAGCTCGGTAGGACCGTTGCTTGTGGCGCTGATTGTGGCACCGTTCAACCGTACCTGCGTACTATGGTTCCTGATAATATCGGCTACGGCTTTTGCCGTGATGCGGCCTATCATAAAATGGTTCGGTGGATATATCACACGCCAGAAGGCACTTGCCGCACGCAGCGATACACGCCGTCCCATGCCGCTGAGCCACGGAAAAACGGTCATGACGGTAATAGTGCTGATGCTCCTCATCATATCCAAATACACCTTTATGGCGTGCATGACGAGCTATTATACGTTTTTCGTAATCGGCGAATTCGGGGTAAGCGTATCGGCATCACAGATCATGCTCTTCGTATTTGTGGTATCGACAGCCGCCGGCACTCTCGTAGGCGGACCGTTCGGCGACAAATATGGCCGCAAGGTGGTAATCTGGGTATCAATACTCGGAGCCGCGCCGTTCGCGCTCCTGCTCCCCTACATGCCGCTTGCCGGTACGGTGGCATGCAGTTTTTTCGCCGGATTCATGCTCTCGTCGGCATTTCCCGCCATACTGCTATATTCACAGGAACTGCTCCCCAACCATCTCGGCCTTGTGTCGGGTCTGTTTTTCGGTTTCGCGTTCGGTATCGGCGGCGTAGCCTCAGCGCTTATAGGCAATTTCGCCGACATCTACGGCATAGAAGCCGTATTCAAGGTATGCACCTTCGCCCCGCTGTTCGGCATCATCGCGATATTCCTTCCTGACCTGAAAAAGAGAAATCTTTAAGGGAACTGACAATTATATCAAATATACTTTCCAAAAATGAAACGCCGCACAAAATCACAAAGGAGGAGCGAGGATAAATCAGGATACAGGCCTCAGCCGGGAGATGCCTCAAATCCTTTCGTACTGTGGAAACGCCGTCCATGCAATACGACGCCGGGCATATTGCAATATATCGTCACAGGCGCCGAATGTCCATACCTCAAGGAAAATCCTACGGACGAACCAAGTGACTGCCCACTGTACGATTCGCGCTACTGTCCTCCCTCCGACAGCACAGACAACGACTAAAAGCCTAACATTTTATCAGACCGCGGTTTTTAACCGCGGCTACTATGCCAAGCGATTTGATAGTCTGCAAGGTAGTGGCCGCGGTTTTTAACCGCGGTCCGATAAAATGGTGTAATACAATACATTTCCTGCAATCATCTTTTTACAGCAATGATTAAGGATTTATGAATTCGTCCATTGAGGAATTGTAGAGGTTGCCGTAGTTTTCGGCGTTGTATACCATCACGTGGCTGCCGACAGTATTGATGAACAGGCGGTTGTAAAGGTCGCGCATCGAGATGACCGACTTGTTGGTAAGATTTTCAATCAGTGTCGACGTGAAGCGATTGCTCATCCATATACCAAGGTCGGTGTTGAACACATCGGCCTTTGATGTCTCGTTGGGATTGGCGGCTGTGAAGAATATCATTCCCGGAAAACCGACCGACGGCTCGACCACGCTACCCGAGTAACATGTCTCGACAAACATACCGAGCTTCCGGTAGCCCTTTCTGTCACGTAGCGCAGAAAGCGCAGTATGCACATCGGAAGCGCTGATACCCGACGACCTGTCACCCCAGCACAATGTCCCCGGCATGCCGTGACCGCTTATGAATACGAATATATTGGTACCATTGTCGCCGTCGAGCACCACCGGAGTAGCGGCAGTCGGGACACCCGCCACGATATTGCAGAAATCGGTAGGCGAAAGGTCGGCCAGACGGTAATCGATATTTACGTCATCATACAGATTGTCGCCTCCGGGAGCGACACGTATCACACCTTTCTCGGGATTGTGCGAGTCGCCGGCGATATCGTCGGCCATGATAAGTATGATATTGTCGTCGGTATAGCCGTGTTCCTTCAGCAGTTGATACATTGCAAGCACATCGGCCTGATGGCGGTAATTGCTCCAGCCTGTCGAAGTCGCCACAAGCAGCGCGCGGTGCGAGGTCAGAGGGGCGTATGCAATCCCCGCGTCACCCTGTCCGAATTCCTGCATCTGCGTGGCTTTCCAGTTCCATCCGGCAAGAGTGGCGTCAGTGCGGTTGCCTCCGTCGGCAGTGTTATAGTCAAGTATTATATATCCCCCTTCATATACCTTGTAGTTATAATATGTGGTCGACAGGACATTGGTATATACCTTGCTGTCGAAATCGAGCCATCCCGACGCTCCGCGCACGTATGGAGCGTCGCCCCCGGCAAGCGCATTGACCACATTGCGCATATCCTCTCCCATCCATGAACCCATATTGAAGTCACGTCCGTCGACCACCGTGCGCAACGCGTCGCGCAGCGTGGCGTCGGGATGCAGTTCCTGATACCACGCGGCATATACGAGAAGCATTGCGGCATCGTAGAGCTGTGCCGAACCTACAGTCGGAGCGGCACCGAAAAATGTCCTGAACGATACGTCAAATCCCGTTTCGGGATCGGCACCGAAGCACACTCCCTCTATACCCTCTGCCTTGCGGCCGAGCTGCTCTATCACGTCCGACCCATAGCCGATGTCGGAAAAGAGCAGACGCGGAGCGGGAGTATTCACCGAATTGAATATATCGACTACCCTCCCTATCTCGGCCACCGATGTCGGGGCGCACACCACATAGTCAGCACCCGACGATGCAGCCGCACGGGCAGCCTCATCAATGGTCGAACCGCTGTAATTATGTATACCTTTCACTGTCAGTCCCAGCTCTTTGGCCTGAAAAGCGAACCAGTCGACAAATGTTTTACCGTACGGGTCGGAACCGTCGGCAATAAGCCCGACCGATTTGCCGCCGTAGTTCACGACTTTACTGAGCAGCACCTCCGACTGCGTGATGTCGGTTTCGGTCATGGCCCAAAGATTGCCCGACGAGGCAAATCCGCGCACGAGGTCTTCGGTTGTGGCAAGCGTCATAAACGTCACTCCCGAGCGGCACAGCGTCATCGCAATCGTACGCGCATCGCCCGAATACAATCCGCCTATCACTGCATACACATCGTCACGCTCCACGAGTTCATGCGCCAGGTTCTCAAGATCTTCGGTCGTCTCGTCGTAATACTCGATGTTGAGCCTTACGGTTTTGTCACAGTCGGAAAATGCCTGCGCGGTATTGTACTGCAGCAGCGTGAATATACGCTGCCAGTGGAGGTAGAGACCATTCTCCATAGGGAGCACGACCGCCACAGTCTTTTCAACCGCGGGTTTCTCCTTGCCCGGAGTCATATCATCGTCATCCGAGCAACTCCACAACGACAATGACATAATCATTGCACACAATAACAGGATTCTGTTTTTCATAGCTGCGATTTCTCCTTTCTGACAGCCTCGTCACGCGCGGCGGCCACTACCGGTTCATATTGCGTGAAAAATGGCGACAACTGCCAGTCGGTATAGCCGCTGGCGAGTCCGAACACCGCCGATTCGGGCAGTTCGCCGTCAGTAAGCCAAGCCTCCAGATAGTTGTAGACAACGCTGTCGATATGTTTTATCACGCTGCCGGTGATATTGCGCGACAACGCCGACTGGTCTATATCCATGCCGGCGGTAAGAGGGGCGTCGGCATACTCGCGTGTATAGCGGTATATGCCCGAATTACTTCCTCCGGCTACCGGGAATACGAAGCTGTAGCTTTGCGACCACCGGCTCATATTCCGGTAAGCTAACTGAGCCGATACATATCCCGTCCAGTCGTCGGCGAGATATTCGGTATCCACTTTTGCTGCGGAAGTCGTAGCATAAAAACCGTCACTGAAACTTGCCGCGGCCTGCGCCGTGACTGCATCGTCGGGATGCGCGAGCACAATCAGCGCGTCTTTGCTTTCGCCCGTCTGACGCAATCCGTCGATATATGTGGCTGCCGTCACTCCGGCGAGATACGACGCTCCGGCCATCGTCAGATGGAATGTAGTCACCGGAAGTCCCATCTCATTGTCGCTCTCAAACAGAAGAATACGCTTATTGGCCGAAAGCGGATGACGGCGCAGACACATACCGGTCAAGGCCTCGTAGTCGTCACTCGCCACCACAAACAGTGCCGGCACATCGCTTTCGGGTAGAGACAACCAGTCGGTAAGCAACCGTTCGGCCTCATTGATGGAGCCTGGAGAATACTGGTAGACATCGGCCTTACCATAAAAGTTTTTCTTGAACGACTGCACACCTGCCAGTATGCAGTCGTTATATCCCTGGTCGCCGAGTCCGCCGGGAGCATACATCACCACAACCTGCGGCCGGGGCGAAGCAAGCGGCGTATACGCATCATCGTCCGACGAGCAAGCAGACAGCCCCGACAGTGCCGTCGCCGCCAACAATGCCGACAATATGCTATTTTTACAATATCTGTTCATAGTTCCAATTAATAAAACGGAATTTTTCTTTAAAAATTATACGCCTGCCGATAGTTCTTGCTAATTGCTAATACTCTTCCTCCGGAAATTCCACAATCGTATAACGGTCACTCAACTCATTGTTTTTATCATAAGTAAAGTAACGGGCGTGGCTGTTACGGTGCTGTGGCACATTTGGCGACCAATTACGTTTGAAATACATATTTCCTGACTTGAATCTGGTTGAATTGGGCGATTCCTGTTTTCCCAATATCACATAGTAGCTTCTTGACTCCCACACACGCCAGAACCACCACAGATATTTGTTGTCCCACGTATCTCCGTACTGATATTGGTTTTCCGTCCCATTTTCTATGCTTATGGTGCGGGTAAACAAGTCGGTGACATAGCCCAGCCGCTTTCCTCTCTGTTTTTCAAGTTTCTGCAACCCGGCGAGCACGTTCTTGAAATCCTGTCTGTCGACAACCCACCATGTCGACAAAGCGTCCCATGCATCTTTTCCTGCACACTTTTTATATGAAGTGTATGACTTATATTTGTCGGAACGCGCTGTCGTTTCCCAGCCGTAATCCACGGTCATCATTATGCCGTCGCCTGCGCTCGAATACTCACGCACTACCAACCAATAATATTCCTTGTCATTTACTTTCTCGCATAAAATATCTCCTATGGCGTATGGTGAAATGATACTGTTATCAGGCCATGCCTCGGGAGTAAGTATATGCAATGTGGTAACCGTACCCCGCAACCTCGGCATATCGAATGAAATACGGGCAAGTTCCCCGGCGTCACGGCCGCGGGAATAAGTCACGGTGCCGTTATATCCCAGGTCATAGGTCATGAGGGATTCCGTACCGCTGAGGAAATCTTTTCCCAACTCGCTGTCAGCGAGCGTATGACAAAAGAAATCAAAAGCTTCAGCTTCATCTTTCATAGTGCATGACAGTTCGTCAGGAAACGCCTCTTCAAGTGCCTTGCCCCACCGGGGAGTAAGAATTTCCAACGGCCCCGCAGAATCGATTTCACAAAAAGTAGTCACCAATTTGTCAGCAAGTACATCAGACAGCGGCACAATTTCCGCCTCCTCGTCAGGTTCCTCGTCGATGACCGGGTCATCGTCAGAACATGCCGTCATGAACGGCAATACAACTGCCCCCAACGCTATGCGGAATATGTTTCTTACGTATATATGCATCTGTTTCATTTTTTCATATTATCGTTTAAAGATTGGGATACGTGAAATATCGCGTCCTGAACAGCCGCACGGGATACATTTTGTTGATACCCGATATTACCTGAGTATCCCATGTATAGTCAGGTTTAAGCACAAGCGCATAACCTTTTGTTGTCGATTTGGCCGACTCCTTGAACGCTATGTAGCAATTGGAATTGTCGGTCGGCGACGATGTGCCGGTGGAGAAGTATCCGCAGAACTGTGCGTCAAAACCACTCGTACCGCCTTTGAACAACGACTTGGTATTGCGTCCTATATAATCCGTCAGATTTTCCTTGTCATGTTCGGTAGGGAGGTACCAGTAAAGCGCCATGTCTACGCTTGGCTCACGTTTTGAACCGTAGACGCCCGAGTTGGCCGACAGGAAGGCCGACCGCTGGTTAAGTATATAGGCATACAGCATATCGGCATTTCCATCGTTATAGATACGCTCTCGACGTGTGAATGACCGTCCGCTCAATGTCCCGAAATACATGCTCTCCATAATATTCCTTCTTGTCCAGTACCCGGAACCTATCTTAACAACGTCATACATGATATTGGAAGCGTTGAACTGCAGTTGATGCGGCAACGTCTTTGTATCGGGCGCCGGTCGGCATTTCACGCCGTAGTCCTGTTCGTAAAAATTGCCGTGCATCCAGTAGGCGGTCGTTATGCGGTCGTAATAGCCGAAACCCTCTATCGGCTCTACATAACAGGTATTCTCATAGAAGCTGACAAATGCCGGACGATTGCCCTCGCCGTCGCCGGGGAAAAGCCCCTGACTGTGGCTCGTGCGGCCGTTCTTTATCGGATAGAATACGGTCACTCGGCGGTCGGTACGGATTTTAGGCACATATTCCGAACAGATTTCAAGCAGCGGAGTGCCATTGCTGTACATCACCTTCACCAGCGAGCCTGAGCCATCGGCCGGAAACGTGAAATCCTTACTTGTCAGGTCAATCACATAATTGTCAATGCCGAGCTCCTGGTCGGTATACATGTTGTTGCTTTGGTTTGACATTCCCGCCACAACGTCCTGCACCTCCGCGCGTATTTTCGGGTCAGCAAAAAGATCCCATATCGGCATGAAGTTGAAATCAATGATGTCGAGATTTTTCTTATTTGATGGAGTATAGACTACCCTCGACAACCATTCCTGCAACAAATTATTGGGAAGCGCCCCGGTGTCACTAAGCCCGCTTATCGCGTTTTTCAGGGCGGCGCGGGTGTCTGCCGTACCGCCTGCTATGGAGAATGTATAGTCATTTGACATCGAACTCGTCACTACCGAATGCGACGATGACGAACTGCTGCCGGTGCTCTTGCCGAATACCCGCGAGCACTGTTCCTCGGCATCCTTTTCAAATTCCGACGCATACGTGCGGTCGAACGTCACGACATAGTCTATCGAACCGCCGGCGAGTGCCTCGATGACGAGATGCGTGCCGTATGTGTTGACCATGTTTTTGATTTTGTCACGACGGGTCGAGGAGTTTGCATCAATTACCTTTTTATAATGTTCCCTGAAGCCCTGCGTGAACGGCAGTTCGTCAACGCCATACGTCGCGACAAGATATTCCAGCACGCCGCGGTCGATGCTTCGCGACGATACTATCTTATAGAGTCGTGCGTATGCCATATAGCTTTCCGAAAGGTCGTGGGATGTTACCTCCTTAAATCGTCTTATCGTCTTCTTGACTCCTAAGAAACTGCTCGTTTTCTCCATCTTTTTTGTGAGATGGCTCGACATCTCCTGCATCGAGAAGGCCGACACGATTTCAAACTTCTCGCTGCCGCGTATTACCTCCTGCACGCTTTGGAACGTGCTGTCGGAGTCAATGCTGCCCATAAGCGCGGTATCTATAATCCTACCCTGCACGCTGTTGCGGTTCTTGTACTCGCCGAAAGCGTTGAATCCCCACCCCACGCGATAGTCGCTCATCACGTCGGTATCGGCATTGTCGTCATAATCGCCTTCGCCACGCTGATATATCTCTATCACAGCGCGTTTGCGCAGGTCGGGAGCACGGAATACCAGCGTGGCGCGGCGTCCGGCCACATCGTCGTTGTCGTCGGTGCGGAATTCCACGATGCCGTCGGCCGGGAGCGTCGACGACGTGAGGTGCAGCCAGTCGGCGTCAGAAGTTATTTCGACGTTACCGGCGTCCCCTGGAGTTACGGTAAACGAATAGTACCGGCCATGGCTCTCCACTACCGGCAGTTCGTATGTCAATTCCAGCGTGTCTTCGCATTCAGCTCCTGGCAATGCATCATCGTCGGAGCATCCGGCAAGACAGAACGCCGCAATGATTGCAGGCAGCAGCCTGCGATATATAAAATAAAGGTTATTCATAACTTACCTCCCTCGGATTGTAGATATATACATAATCAGCGTCACGCCACATCCGGCCGGGGTAATCCTTCGAGGGGAAGAATGTGGGATATGCCTCATACTCCTTCAAAGGCACGGCGTCCATCCAGCTCCAGCCGGGCAGATTGGTGTAACGGTTTTTGTTCTCGAGATAGAAATGTCCGAAATGCTTGTAGACCTTGAGCATCGTGCCTCCTATCGTACCGTCGGGGAGCACTCCTCCCGGACGCTCGCAGCCGAGTATGGCATGTGAGCCGACATACGGCAGATTGTCAGCCTTTTTAGTCGAGAGCGCGCCCATATTGATATATATGAGATTGCCCGACGGCGCGTCGTCGCGTTCCTTGACAAAAAACTTATAGCCGTTCCAGGCCACATCATACGCTTTGCCGTTGTGCACGCACAGTCCGGCATCGAGTTGCACACGGCCCTCGTATATCGGATAAGCCACATGTACTTTTGTCCCGTTTCCGGCAATTTCAGGCACATATTCACGGCATACAGTCGCAACGTGGCGGTTGGAAGATATGATGTCGACCACATCGGGGTCGCTGAACGTGCGCCATTCGCCTGCTATACGGCATCTCACACTTCCGGGATTGGAGTCAAAGGAAGTATTGATGAAGTTCTTGTTGCCGAACGATTCGGCCAGCAGCGCGGCATTGCCCATTACGCGGCCTTCAACGAGTTCGGCAACAGTCCTGTCGGGAATGAACTCCCATATCGGAACTACCTCCATGTCGGTCATCTCGACATTGGATTTTGTAATGTCGCTGTCGTTGTGATATACCGAACCAATCCAGCCTGTCACCATGCTTTCAGCAGTTCCGTCGGTGTTGAAACTATTAAGGTCGATGACCTTGTCAAGATAGCTGAGGTCACCGCCGAGTATGCTGAGACGGCATTTTCCGTCGCGCAATATCTCGTAGTTGTGGGTCTGCGACGATGATTCCGACTTCATCTTGAACAGCGTCGCTATTGACACTCCGGCCATCGCTTCGGCCTGCTCGCGGTAGTCAAACTTGTGGGTGTCAACCTGCACCTCGAGCGTCAGACGCGCACCGAGTTTGGAATATACGACCACATGCGTGCCGTATTTGTACAGGAAGTTGTCGACATCATTCAGCGTGTGTATATTGCTGACCGCATAGCGGAAACTGCTGGTAAGCATGGAGGGATATTTCCTGGCGTATTCCCTTATGCCGGCTTCGTCGAGCGAATACTCGGCGCGGTCAATCCATACCTCGTTCTTGAGGATATAGCTGCTTTTGGTCCCTTCCTCAAACAGCGAGCAACTCATCGAAGCGTCGCCCGAAAAAAGCACAATATCGCCCGAAGCCCCTGCATAGACATTGGAATGCTGTATATAATCCACTACCGACGAATAGCTTTCATGAGTATAGTGCATTTCGTTAAGATTGGACGAAATGAGGAAATTGTATCCGGCGGTCTGGCCATACTTCTCAAGCATGGCTCGGTTGAGTATCTGACATCGGAAATCACTCATGTCGCAGTACCTTCCCTCGACGGCGTTGTAGGAGTATCCGATGCCGTGATGACGCATGAACTGGCGTCCCGACGCGCTCCTCGACACCGGCTTCTGGGCGAAATGCAACGTGCCGCGAGTGCCGTCATCATACACCACTTCAAGCGTGGCGCGACGCTCTGCCGGCTCGTCATTCTGCTCGAAATATACGGTGCCGTTGTCGACAACGGTGATGAAACCGCCATCCTCGGCCGTGACCGATACTATAGGGCGCCCGTCGGCCGGTAGGGTATAATAGCCGTCCTCGCCGGATATTGCAATAGCGGAAATAGTGTCGTCCCCCGGGGGAACGACACTATCCATCTTATCATCTTCGCACCCCGTGGCCAGCAACAGCGGCAGCAGGAACGCGGTCACGAATCTTATTGAACGCATGTAAGAATGCATATTAACGGGTGTGTGTTGATTTTATTTTCACTTTCCGGACATCGGTCGACTCGCCTGCAAGGTATCTCTTTATGAAGGTCGAATTGGGATATATGCCTTCCAGATAGTTTATCACCGCATCCTGACATTCGAAATCATCGAATATCTCCCATATCGGGATGATATCGACCTGAAGCAGGTCGGCGTTGCATTTCGTATAGTCGACATCATTCCTGATACTGTACGCCCAATCCTTGATACGGTCGGGAAGTCCGGTATCGGAATAATCGGCATTGCTCAACGCCGTGAGCACTTCGCCTGCTTTCGTCATGTCACCACCGGCAACCTCAAGTTTGTAACGGCTGTTCTGAAGTACGGAAATCGAACTGTTGAGATAACTTACCTCTACATCAGCGTCAAGTTTGAACAGTCCGAGTTCAAAACCTACTTTGACAGTAGCGGTATCTACCCTCATCACTTCCTTTATATAAAGTGAGTCCATGTCGAGATCCATTGTGATGCGTCCGCCAAGAGTCGAGCCTACGACAACACCTGTACCGTAGTTATTGACAAGCTGACGGATATATCGGTTGGCGACGGCAGTGTTGTTGCTTTTTACCGCAGTCTCGATATTTTTCCGCAATCCTGCCATACCGGTAGTCAGTATGGTTTTGCGGAAATCGTTTTTAGGCGCATTCTCTTCAGCCATATAATTGGAATAGTGCGTCAAGGCGTCCATATACGAGATGCCGGCGTCAAGAGTAGGATACTCTGCACTATATGCCAACTTCATGGTGTGGTCTTTCAGATCCTCATTACCGTGGTATGCACCGGAAATGCCGAAATGGAACTTGGCATAGGATACATTGAGCTGGAAGGCGACGCCGAGCGAGTCCCGCTTATCGATTATCGAATCCATATTCGCTGCCTCAAAATTGAGATTTGCACGCGGCACAGCACTTACGATATTGGCATAATCATCTTCACCGCTATCAAGGAGTTTTTCCAACGATGCGAGATTGAATACCGAGTTGCGCGAATAATTCAGTCCTACGGGTGTCCCTTTTTTATACTGACTGTCATAATACTCGATAAGGTTACAGCCTACTCCGAGTTTCTTTGTGGCTGCTGTCTGGATATAGTCATTATCTCCATTGTCGGCAACTATTCCGTCAAGCTCACCGTACTGCGAGATACGGAACTCAGTGGTAGCGCCGCCGGCATTCAGCGTCGCAGTGACGGTACGCATTTCGCCACCTATATTGTCGTCAAGCACGATAGTCATGACATCACGGCCGTTGCCGGAGTCATTGAGCACTGTGAGCCAGTCGCAGGTGTCGGGTACACTTACGCTCCATGCTCCCGCAGCCTCAACGGGTATCTCTACGATATTACTTTGCGCATATACGCTCAGTCCATTCTCAATAATATTTTTATCGATAGGCTGTCCGGCGGGAGTATCGTCGTCGGAACATGCCGCCAGACAGGACATGAAAAGTATCCCTGCAGTTGCAAGACAGGTCTTTATGATTGATTTTTTCATAATAATGTGATGATGAAAGTAAGCAGCTGCCGAATTAAACATGCAGAAACGGCACTTCAATTTATAACAGCTGCCTACCGGTTTGCGGGTTGTTATGATTTATGGAATGTTTTGAAACGGTATTCTATTCACCGGTTATTTTGCGGGAATTGTATAAGTAAGGTCGCAAAGTTTGTGGGATTTCTTGACATAATTTACAAGTTCGCTGCCGTAGATTGTCATGTGGGCGGTCTTGACCATGCCCGGGTCAACGCGCTCGGGCTCCTTTTTGCCGGTACGGTATACGTAGATGATGACTTTGCATGAATAGTCAAGCGTATATACCTTGTCGGGATTGATTTCAGGAATATCGGTTTTGGTATTGGCGGTTACCGCGAAGCTGCACTCGGTCGGATACACATCGAGATTTTCGCCGGTGATAACCTGTTGGTATGCGTCAGTGTCGATATTCTCTTTCACCGTCTGGCCTGTGATATTGGTATAAGCCGACTCAACTGCAAAAAAGTTAAGATAATCCTCGCTCAGGTCAGCCTCATACGTGATGGTGACCTTTTCGATTTTACCGGTTTCGGGTACGACAGGGCCGTTATCATCGTCATCGTCGCCGCAACTTGCAAGCGACACACTCATTGCCATTCCCATCAGAACAGCCATTGTTTTGAAAAATTTCTGTTTCATAATGTTTGATGTTATATTATTTATATATTTAGATTTCTCCCGTTTAGCTTTCCTTATTTAAGTTTTTACGGACGGTGAACCAGGTCATCTATGTCATCAGATTCAATCAGTCAGAAAAATGCAAGTCTGAGCAGACATACGATTATCACTACCGCCAGCAGCACAGCCACCACAAGAGCGACCGCACTCAGCAACGGAAGCCGCTGTTTGAATTTTTCAGAAAAAGTAACCTTGTCATCCATTGCATCCGGTTTGTTTTGTTTCGGCAAAATTACATATACCTTCCGCCCCCGACAAGCAAAGCGCTACCGGGTTTGTTCGCATAGCGTCCGATGCCCTGTCGGGAATGGAACAAGCACCGTTTTATTTGTACTGTTTTTTGTACTATATTTGTCCGTGGGCTGATTTACAGCATTTAACCGAATTATTGCGGATTGAGACTTTATCAGCATTTCGTGATACGGGATTATGTTTTTATTGTAATTTTGTAGTATGAGAAAACTACTTCTTTTATTTGTCAGCGTTCTTGTGCTTTCAACAGCTGACGCAGCCGATAATTCATCGCAGGATTTTTCAAGCCAACATCTGCGCGATATTGTAGTGGAATATCCCGACTCCGTACTCGCCATACTCGACCGTGCCGAACAGGTGCGGCCGCAATCATTGCCGCAGTTCCGTATCGACCTGCTGAGAGGTCTTGCCTACAATGAAAAACGTATGTACTCGCTCGTGGAACATTTCGCCTCGGCAGCACTGGCGAGCGATTCCATCGACAGCTATCCTAATGAAAAGCTCAACGCACATACTTTGCTCTCGCAGGCACAATATTATTACGGAGATTTCCCGCGCAGCATAGAGACTGCCACGGAAGCCATAAAATCGGCTCGCGAAATCGGCAATATCCCCGCAGAACTCAATCTCCTGACCACCATGGCAAAGACCTCATTCGACATGGGCAACCGCAAACAGGGGTATGAATATCTCGACGCAATACTGAGCCGTGCGGGCGGCACATCTTCGGTACGCGAGCTTGCCAACATATCGGCCGCCTACGGAGTGAAAGTCATAGAACTGTACGCCGACGACCGCTATGACGAAGCCCTGCAGTGCGGATACGAGCGGCTGCGACTGATTGACCGCATAGACAAGACAGGGGGCGCCCCCGAGGGTTATACCGACCAACAGCGCGCATATACCTACGCCCGCATCGCCTCGTCAGCGCAATGTGCCGGTAAGACCGACGAAGCGCATAAAGCATACGATGATTTCATGGCTACGGATTATGCCCGGGAGCCATTAGGACGATGTTTTATCACCGATTATCTGCTTGAGTCTAAGCAATGGGATAAAGTGATTGAGTTCACACAGCCCCTTTATCCCATTTTCGAGCAGTACGACACTATAAATAACGATTTTTACAGCCTGCTCGTATCCAATGCACAGGCAGAAGCCGGACTGGGCAACTTCCGCGCCGGCTATGCATTGATGAGTCGTGCCGGTGCGGTGAAAGACAGCCTTTATGTTCGTGAAAAGGTCAGCAAGAGTCAGGAACTCGCCACAGCTTTCGCCATGAACGAAAAAGACATGGCTTTGCAGAAATCGCAAGCCGAATCGCAGCGGCGTCATATTCTTATGCTGTCGGCTTTCGGCATCGGTGTTCTCATACTTATAATCCTGACCATAATACTGATTCAGTATCGTGCGACACTCCGCCGCAACCGTATCGCCGCACAGCAGATCGACGAACTCATGTCGCAACGTGAAAGACTGCACAATGCAGGACCCCATACAGGTCCTCAGTCCGGCCAAGATACCGGACTTAATGAGTTCCAACAGATGGAACGAACAATAATGAATGAACGGATATTCACCCTCCCCGACCTCAACCGCGACTCGCTTGCCGAAAAATGCGGAACGTCGCGCGGACGTCTCATACAGCTCATTCAGGACAATACAGGCCTTACCCCCAACGACTATATCAATAAATTGCGCGTAGAGTATTCGATAAAACTCATACAGCAGCATCCCGAATGGACCATCGACGCAATAGCCGAGGGCGCCGGCTACGTGCGCCGCGCCACCTACTACAGCCACTTCAATAAAATATTCGGCATTACCCCTGCGCAATACCGCAAGGAACGCACTTCCGGCCACGACGCATCATCCATCTGAGCCCCACTGTTAATCTATTATAAAAACCGCCACTACGCTGCAATACCCGGCGTAGAGCAGCGTTATAAATTATAATGACCGTATTAAAAAACACATAATTTTTCAAAACACACCTATGATAAGAAAACTTATACTGATGATGACCCTGATAGCCGGAGTTATTTCGGCGTCAGCGGCACTCCCGTTTGACAAATACAGCATCAACCGCAAAGAGCTGCCCGAGGCAGCTCGCGAAATGCTCGACGAATACTTTCCGAAGGCTAAGGTAAGCATGATAAAAGTAGACCGCCATCTGCTTAAGAAAACCGACTATGACGTAAAACTTACCAACGGTACCAAAATCGAATTTAGCAATAAAGGCAGCTGGACCCATGTGGACTGTCAGAAAAAAAGCGTTCCTGAGGCGCTAATACCCAAGCCCATACGCAGCAACGTAGCGAAAAAATATCCCGGAGAGAAGATTGTGAGGATAAGCCGGTCATCACTCTATTACATCGCAGGACTTGCAAACGGCAAGGAACTCAAATATGACCGTCTCGGCATCTTCCAGGGAGAGATCACCCGTCAGGAAGCCGAAGCATTCGACGCCGAAGCTCTTGCCGAAGCCGACAGCATAGCATCCTCCGGGCAGTAATAATTACCTTCACGCGTCCTATATTCAGAAACGATGAGGGTATTGCAAAACTATAATTAGCGGTCAAAAAACGCAGCAAATTGTAGGAGCGCGATTCATCGCTATTAACTTAAGCTGAGTGGAGCGGGGGCGTCCCGCCCCCGTGGTAACTTTCAGTATGTAAAGATAATACCACGAGGGCGGGACGCCCTCGCTCCACTCTATGCTCCTCAAGTAAACAGCATTGAATCGCGTCCCTACAAATTAGTTTGTATATTTTGAGTTCTGCGACACTCTCGGAAGATTAAAAAAGAGGGTTTTGCACCCTCTTTTTAATTCTGTCTCTTAAATATGTATTATGACGTCAGGAGAAGACCTTTACACTATGCCGGACAGCAATCCGCACTTGTTAAAATAATTATTATCTGTTTTTCTAAACATGGATATAAATTGTTTGTTAAAATTTATTCCGTCAATTGTGCATAAGTAACTGTTCAAAATTATTTTGAACAGTTACTTAACAAAAATACATGCCGCTGATTTGCCGCCAATAATATCATTCATTTCTCCCGGCAGGAATCGGCCTTGCGCCGATAAATAGCGAATAGCAGAACATAAAAAAAACCGCGCAATATACTGATATTACGCGGTTTGCCTTGTGTAAACCGTAAAGTGCCCGGTCATTGCCTCAACATGTTGCCTCGACAAAGAACACTTAGTGGAGCTGGAGGGACTCGAACCCTCGTCCAAACGTGGAACTAATGAGCTTTCTACATGCTTATTCCTCTCTTGGTTTTCGAGCCGTGGCAGGCTGAGGACTGCCAACCGCGACCTTATCCTCTGTTGTTTCGGGCTCTTCGCGAGGCTTTCGGAACCCTATTCCCGATTTAGCTGCACCGCCTTGTCGATTAGTCTCGGGAAGAGGACAATCGGGCGATGTCTTGTCTCTGCGACTGTCGCGGAGATTAAGCGTCATCTACTGTACTTCGATTACGCAGCAAGAGCGTACTGTTTTTCGCCATTTGAAATTGTGATGTCCCAGATTAAAGAGCGTAGCCATCATTGCTCTGCATGCTTACACACCACCTCTACACGCTGTCAAAACCGGTCAACCCCATTTTTGAAATCACGCGGTCGCTGTGATATTGCAATTGACAAAGATACGGATTTATTTTGAAACGACAAAACAAAAATCGAAAAACTGTCAAAATTAATTGTTTTTACACTCCTGTTTTGAATCTTTTTGGAATATTCAGCTATTTTTGTAAAAAAAATATCATGTATGAAAAGCGACGAAATTGACGCCCTACTGATCCGGAAAGGGATAAAACCGACCTCCAACCGCATCCTCGTCATGAAGGAACTCATTGCGGCCACGCGTCCCGTAAGCCTCTCCGACCTGGAGACTGCACTCGACACGCTCGACAAGACAAGCATATTCCGCGTACTTGAGCTTTTTGCAGCAAAGGACATAGTACACGTAATCGAGGATGGAAGCCGTTCACTGAAATACGAGTTGTGCCACAGCGACTCGCACCACACTCCTGACGACCAGCATGTCCACTTTTATTGCGAGCAATGCATGCAGACCTTCTGCTTCGAAAATGTCAGTGTACCGATGATTGACGTTCCTGCCGGCTTCCAGCCCCGTTCCGTCAACTACATGCTCAAAGGCATCTGCCCGAAATGCGCCGCAAAAGAGAGGTAGGAATGCATTAAACATAAAACATTTTTTCAAATCTGACTGACATATTTTAAAATTTATACTTACTGTATTTGTCATTTATTGATTTTTTGTAATTTTGTAAATGGCAGGTAAAATCCCGCCATGACATTTTAGATTGTAAAGAAGCGTATATGCTCATCTCCGAGTCGGGAACGTAGGAAATTCAAGACTTTTAAGAGAGTGTGCATAGCGGTTTCTCATGCGTATCGCGTGGGCTGCTATATCCATTTCTCTTAAAAAGGTTTTCCTACGACCTCCGACTTAGAAATCAGGCATTGCAGTTCCACGCTTCGTGATTTTATAACGGCATCTGTGGCAGCTGGGGTGCAATTCTTATAATAATCACCCTATATGAAAAAGTTTTTAATCTTATTCATTATTTCTGCTTCGATTGGATTATGCTCTTGTGGAAAATCAAACGAAGAAAAAGCGCAAGATTTGGCAGCTGAATACCTTAAAGGTGTTTTATATCATTTTGACAGCTACGAACCATTGGAGACACACGTTGACAGCTCTTTTGTTTCATTAGCAAACGACAAAGAGGCCATTGAACAGACGTTGGATATGATTAAATTTGCCAACTCCTTAGAAAAAACGGTTAGAGAAAAAGAGCTTGCTGAAACAACCATGGATATATATGAACCTGACAACTATTCTTCAAACTATTCAATAGGTAAATATAATCGAGCAAAGGAAGAGCGGGATAGACTTCAGAATCGTTTAGAAAAAGCAAAAGAAAATATCCAAAACCGATTTGAGAGAATTAAAGCCAGACAAGCCGAACTTAAAGTTGACGATTTCAATGGGTGGAAAATATATCACAAATTCAAAAGTTTAAATGGCGCAAAAACTATTGACTTATTTGGAGAGTACATTCTATTTTGTGATAAAGAGTTCAATAATATAGAATTTGCATATTCAAAAGAGGAATATGAGGCTATATCTAAAATGATGGAAGCAATAGCCTCATCAAATGATGCCACTGAATTTGCATAAAAATACAAGGAATAATATACTAATTTGACTGAATTTGAAAAACAATGAAAAAGATTTTAACAATAATCATTATTGCCATCTTCTCATTATCATCTTATGCCCAAAAAGATGTAACAAAATTTCTTGGCATTCCTGTCGAGGGGACAAAAGATGAGATGATACAGAGACTAAAGGAAAAAGGATTTAAAACCAGTGCAATCGATAAAGACTTCCTTGAAGGAGAATTTAATGGTCGAGATGTTAGGATTCAAGTTGTAACCAACAATAACAAAGTTTATAGAATAGTAGTAACTGACGTTAGCAGTTCTGATGAAAGTTGAATTAAGATTCGATTTAATAAGTTGTGCCAACAGTTTAATAAAAACGATAAATATATATCTTCAGACGACTACACTATAGAAGAAGATGAAGATATTTCTTTTGAAATTTCAGCCCACGCCAAACGCTATCAGGCATTGTTCAAACAAAAACCAGACATGTCTAATCCTTTAGATATATCCAAAATTATCGCTGAAAAAGCCATGCAAAAATACTCTCTTGAACAATTAAACAATCCAACAGATGAAATAAATCAATATCTAATGGATTTAACCATTGAAACAGTAGATGATATATGTAATCATAAATTAGTTTGGTTCATGATTATTCAAGATAGATATGACGAATATCGTATAGCAATGTTTTACGATAATGAATACAACCATGCAGATGGAGAAGACCTATAAATAGAGGGTATTACAGCAACGCGGTTAAAAACCGCGTCTACTATTTGAGCACCAACGTAGTAGACGCGGTTTTCAACCGCGTTAATATTATGCTTATCAAATATAAATCTTGGAAACTGTCGTTTGCAACCGACAGCTTTTCGTGAAAATTGTCGGTTGGAGACGACAATTTTCGCTATTTTTTGCCCCAGCGGGATTGCTGGAGCTGGGCGAGGCGGTCTTCGGCGGGATTGGAACAGGGGTTCCAGAAACCGGTGCCTTGGAGGGCGTCGGGGAGGTATTGCTGGGGCACGAAGTTGCCGGGATAGTCGTGGGCGTATTTATAGTCGGCGCCGTAGCCCATTTCTTTCATCAGCGATGTCGGAGCGTTGCGTATATGGAGCGGCACGGGAAGGTCACCGGTCTGCGCTACGTTGGCAAGGGCGGCGTCGATAGCCATATAGGCGGAGTTGCTTTTGGGCGACGTGGCTAGGTAGATGGTGCATTCGGCAAGAGGGATACGTCCTTCGGGCATGCCGATTTTCTTGATTACGTCGTAAACGGTATTTGCAAGAAGTATCGCGTTGGGATTGGCAAGTCCTATATCTTCGGCGGCAAGTATGGTGAGGCGGCGCGCTATGAACTCGGGGTCTTCGCCTCCGGCAATCATTCGCGCGAGCCAGTAGATGGCGGCATCGGGGTCGCTGCCGCGCACACTCTTGATGAATGCCGAAATTATATCGTAGTGCATCTCGCCGTTTTTATCGTAGGCCGACGGATTTTCCTGCAAACGCTCCGTCACCGTGGCATCGTCGATGATGACCGGCTCGCCGGCACTGACCGACTGCTCGAGCAGGTCGAGTATGTTGAGCAGTTTGCGGGCGTCTCCTCCTGCAAAGCGGAACAACGCCGTGGTCTCGCGCACCTCGACATTGCGTCGCGACAGCACCTCGTCGTGCGTTATGGCATGGTCGAGCAGACGCTGCAGTTCCGGCGCTTCGAGGGGCTTTAGCGTGTAGACCTGCGCACGCGACAGCAACGGACGAATCACTTCGAAAGAGGGATTTTCGGTCGTGGCGCCTATCAGCGTCACGATACCGCTCTCGACGGCACCGAGCAGCGAGTCCTGCTGCGACTTGCTGAAACGGTGGATTTCATCTATGAAAAGTATCGGACGCCCTTTGGTGAACATTCCGCGGATGTCATTGCGGCAACGTTCGATGACGTCGCGCACATCCTTCACTCCGGCCGTGACGGCAGAGAGCGTATAAAACGGCGACTCGGTGGTATTGGCGATAATTCTTGCAAGCGTTGTCTTGCCTACCCCGGGAGGGCCCCACAGTATGAACGAGGCCACGTTGCCCGAGTCAATCATGCGCCGCAGCACCTTGTCGGGTCCTACAAGGTGTGTCTGGCCTATATAGTCGTCGAGCGTACGGGGACGCAACCGTTCGGCAAGCGGAGGCAATATCTTTGTGTTGAAATCTTCGTTATCCATAGTAATAATCAGACGGTTTGTGGTTTTGAATTTTTGAACAGATGCTCATAGAGCGCATCGGCCGCACGCTCTCCGTCGACAGCGGCCGAAACGATACCGCCCGCATAGCCCGCACCTTCGCCCGAGGGGAACAGACCGTCAACATTGACCGAACAGAGCGTCGCATCGTCGCGCACAATCCTTACAGGTGCCGAAGTGCGTGTCTCGCAACCGAGCACAATAGCCTTGTCGGTGAGAAATCCGCGCGACTTGCGGCCGAATTCCTCAAATCCCTTGCGCAGGCGACTTGATATAAATTCGGGAAGGATGCGGTCGACACGTGCGGAATGGACTCCGGGGGCGTATGACGACGGCGGAAGCGACGCCGAGAGCCGTCCGGCCACGAAGTCGGTCATACGCTGCGCGGGAGCGTTCTGCGTGCGGTCGCTCTCCTCGTAAAATTTCTTTTCTATTTCCTCCTGGAGCGCCATTATCTTCAAAGGCCCCATATAGTCCGTGACATCATCGGGAAGTATTTCCACCACCATGCCCGAATTGGCCCATTTAGTGCCGCGCGAAGCGGGCGACATGCCGTTGACAGCCTGCTGGTCGGGACCGCTTGCCGAAGGGATGACAAACCCGCCGGGACACATGCAGAACGAATATACGGCACGGTCGGCCACACGTGTAAGCATCGAGTACTCCGCCGCGGGCAGGTATTTGCCGCGTCCCTGCGGATTGTGATACTGAATTGAGTCGATGAGCTGCTGCGGGTGCTCCAGACGCACGCCTATGGCTATGCCTTTCGGCTCGATGGCCACTCCGCTGTCGAGGAGCATCCGGTAGGTGTCGCGCGCCGAATGTCCGGTAGCGAGAATGACCGGGCCGCGATACGTATCGCCCGACGCTGTACGTACGCCGTCGATGCGCAGTGAGCCGCCATCTTCGGCAAGCAGCAATTCGGTGACACGTGCGCCGAAGTGAATTTCGCCGCCACAACGTATTATCGTTTCGCGCATAGTTTTGATTACCCCCGGCAGACGGTCGGTGCCGATATGCGGATGGGCGTCCACAAGTATGTCGGCCGACGCGCCATGCTGACAGAATATCTGCAATATTTTCTCGACATTGCCGCGTTTTTTAGAACGCGTGTAGAGTTTGCCGTCGGAAAAAGCACCCGCACCACCCTCGCCGAAACAGTAATTGGAGTCGGGGTCGACAATATTGTTGCGGGCAATCTGAGCCATATCCACACGACGGGCGTCAACATCTTTGCCGCGCTCGAGAACGACCGGACGCACGCCAAGCTCGATTAGCCTCAGGGCCGCGAACAGTCCGGCGGGGCCGGCACCGACCACAACGGCCTGCGGGGCCGCACTTACGTCGCCGTAGCTCACAGGGCGGAGCAGCGGTGACTGCGGGGCATCTTCCCCGACGTAGACATCGACCGTAAGATTGACCATGACGCGGCGCTGACGCGCGTCGATGGAACGTTTTTTCACTACGATGTCGTGTATCGAATTGGCGTCGACACCAAGTACGGTCGAGGCCTGAGCTTTAAGAAGCAAAGGAGTGGCGGCAGTGCGCGGGTCGACGCGGAGTTGCAGGTTATGTATCATAATAAGGAATCAGAATTTATAGGGGTGTGGCTGACGGCGCCGACATGAATTTGCGGTTCTGCCGACGCATCATTATAATAAGTGTTATCACCGCCACGACGAACGCAAGGAAATCGGACGCCGCCATGCTTGCCCAGACACCGTCAATGCCGAAGAATGCGGGCAGTATGAGCAGAAACGGTATGAGGAAAAGCAGCTGTCGGGTAAGCGAAAGGAATATAGACAGCTTCGGTTTGCCGATTGACTGGAAAAAGTTGGTAATGATAATCTGGCAGCCAACAACCGGGAAACAGATAAAATAGACGCGGAAACCGTTGCGGGCGATGTCGACAAGCTGACAGTCGACAGTGAAGAATCCGCTGATAGTATCGGGGAACAGTTCGGTCACCACCCACCCGACAGTGGTGATGCATACGCCGATAAAAATACCTTTTCGGAGCGTCTGCTTCACGCGTTCCCACTTGCCGGCGCCGTAGTTGAATCCAAGAATGGGCTGCATGCCCTGCGTCACACCGAACACTATCATTACGAAGAACATCGTCGTACGGTTTATGATACCGTATGCGCCTACCGCAAGGTTGCCGTCGGAGCCCGCGCAGTCAAGCAGCGCCCTGTTGAGGAACACCACCACGACGCATGCGCACACGTTCATCAGGAACGGCGACATGCCGATGGCGTAGATGCGCCGGACTATCGCCCCCGAAAGCCAGCTCCGCTCGCGGCGGAAATGTATATAGCTGTTTTTCGACATGAAGTGACACAGCACCCATGTAAAGGCCGCCAACTGACCGCACACGGTGGCGAGCGCAGCGCCTCTGATGCCCCAGCCGAGCACGAATATGAAAACAGGGCACAGGGCAATGTTGACACCCACGGAGAGGAGCGCCGACACCATCGCTTTGGCCGGATAACCCGTAGCACGCATCAGGTTGTTGAGCCCGATAAACACGTAGGCAATCGGGGTTCCCGCCAGGATGACCTGCATGAACTCGCGGGCGTAGGGCAGCGTCTCGGCCGTCGCGCCGAAGAACAGCAGTATCGGGTCGAGAAATATCAGCGTCAGTCCGCCGAATATCAGCGAATGCACCAGGCAAAGGGTAAGCACATTGTTGATTACCTCAGATGCGCGGGCAATGTTTTTCTGCCCCATGAAGATGGAGGTGATGGTAGCTCCGCCGACAGCGATGAGCATACAGAACGCTATCACGAGGTTCATCAGCGGGAATGTGATTGCAAGGCCGGCGATAGCCATCGCCCCGACACCTCTGCCGATGAAAATAGAGTCGATTATGTTGTAAAGCGAGGTGACGACACTGGCAATGACAGCCGGTACGGAATATTGCACCAAAAGGCGTCCGATAGGACGGGTTCCAAGAATAGTCGGGTCGGAATTGGGTCGTGATTCTTTCATACACTGCAAAATTAACGCTTTATAATATGACTTTAGGTGAAAAAAGTCTTAATTTTGCAATAATTTACAAAAAATAGCATATCACGATGGATAGAAAAGTTGCCGTATTATTTGACCTTGACGGAGTATTAATCGACACAGAAGGCTTATATACAGAATTTTGGGCGCAGACAGGCCGTGAATTCGGAGTGCCCTCCCCCACTTTTGCCGCCGACATAAAGGGAACCACACTCAAAAGCATACTCAACTATTTCCCCGGCGACGAACTTAAGGCGAAAGTGATGCAGCGGATACATGATTTCGAGGATACGATGCAATACCGGATGTTTCCGGGCGTAAGCGAATTTCTTACGGCACTTAAGGCTGCCGGCATACTGACGGCAATCGTCACGAGCAGCGACGAGGTGAAAATGTCATACCTGTACAAGCAGCTGCCGGTGCTTCGCGATATGGTCGACGAAGTTATTGACGCATCGATGGTGACCCGGTCGAAGCCCGACCCGCAGGGTTATCTCCTCGCAGCGGAAAAGCTCGGCTGCCGACCGGATGACTGCTACGTATTCGAGGACTCGCTCCAGGGCCTTGAAGCCGGTCGCCGTGCCGGCGCGACAGTCATAGGCATTGCCACCACCAACCCCGCCGACACCGTACGCCCTCTTTGCGACTATCTCCTCCCCTCCTTCATAGGTTTCACCCCCGCCAGCCTGCTTGAAATCAAGAAACAAATACGCCCGAGTTTGTAAGGTCGCTATGTAATGCTATTTACTTAAGGGGCAAGATGTGGGGCGGGGGCGTCTCGCCCCCGTGGTATTATTTTTATATTCTGAAAGTTACCACGGGGGCGAGACGCCCCTGCCCCATTCAACCCAACTCAACTCAGCTTAGGTAAACAGCATTGGGACATTTGACCGCTAATTATAATTTTGCAATGCTTTTGACATCGATTGGGACATTGCTTCCTGTTAATCGGCCGTTAAGTATCCGGTCTCAGCGGAAGTCGTCGGGGGTGAGGGTCACATCTATGTGAAGTCCGGACTCTTTACCTGCGTAGCGGTAGATTATGCCGCGGTCGGCACGTGCGAGATATTTGCCCGTAGCGTTTATCATGTCGTCACCGAGCAGTTCGGATTTGATTTCATTTTCAATTTCGACGGCATTGTCCGACAATACCTCCATATCATATATTTCCTCGTCGACATCGCATAAGAATACTATGTTGGAGCCGTCGTCAAAAACATCAATAAGGGTCATACCCTCCTCAATCTCAGCGGGACAGAGCGCTTTGTTCGAATCGATTGTCTGTTTGATAATCATATCGGCGCTCTCCTCTTCGGTAAGAGGATTTTCATTCATCTCCTTAATATCCGATGCAGGAATTTCCAATTCAACTTTTCTACCCGACTTGCTGCCCCTATATTTCGCCTTAAGTCCGACACCGCAATCGGTCATGAGTTCCACGAACTTTTTAGAGTCGTCGCCCGACAACAAAGCGGGCAACACCGGACGTGCCTTTTCCTCAAATCCGTCAAAATCGAAAAAACCAAAGGCATCTTCATTGACAGTCAGATTAAATACAATTAACCGGCCATCCTCGTCATAGTCGACACTGTCGATACGTCCGAGAGAGCCCAATGACTGCGGACACGTAGCATTGTATTTGGCGATTTCTTTCTTCAAAGTTTCGATTTTGGAATCGGCACACCCGGGCAGAACAAGCAAGAGAGCCATGAGCGGCAACAGACATAGAGCAAAATACTTTTTCATAATTATTTATTTAAATGATTGGTCGTTGTATATCGGCAAATGTAATTATAAAAAATAAATTTTCATGCAAAAATTCAATTTAATCAAGATAGAGTTGCGCTTTTTACGAAAAATCTGTACCTTTGCATGCAATAAAATTTAACGCAATCATTATATATGTCATTTATTGCAGATCGTGTAAAGATGGACGGGCTCACATTCGATGATGTCCTCCTTATTCCGGCTTATTCGGAGGTACTTCCCCGCGAAGTCGATTTGACAACCAAGTTTTCCCGCAACATCACATTGAACGTACCGCTCGTGTCGGCCGCCATGGACACCGTCACCGAGGCGCCTCTGGCTATTGCCATAGCCCGCGAAGGCGGCATCGGTGTAATCCACAAAAACATGTCGATAGAGGAGCAGGCGCGTCAGGTGCATGCAGTGAAACGTGCGGAAAACGGCATGATTTATGACCCGGTGACAATCAAACGCGGCTCGACAGTGCGCGACGCCCTGCGTATGATGGAGGAATACCATATCGGCGGTATTCCCGTGGTTGACGATGACCGCAAGCTTGTAGGTATCGTCACCAACCGCGACTTGCGTTTTGAAAGCAATCCCAACCGTCCTATCGACGAAGTGATGACATCGGAAGGGCTCGTGACCACTACCCAGACAACCGATCTCGAGAAAGCCGCCCGCATACTTCAGGAACATAAAATAGAGAAACTGCCCGTTGTCGACAACGACGGCCGCCTCATCGGTCTCGTCACTTATAAGGACATTACCAAGGCAAAGGACAAACCATTCGCCGCAAAAGACTCGCTCGGACGTCTGCGCGTGGCAGCCGGCGTAGGTGTGACAGGCGACTCGATGGACCGCGTGGACGCACTCGTGGCAGCCGGTGTCGACGCCATCGTGATTGACACCGCCCACGGCCACTCGCGCGGCGTAATCGGCGTGCTCAAGGCTGTAAAGGCGAAATATCCCGAAATCGACGTCGTAGTAGGCAACATCGCCACCGGCGAGGCGGCCCGCTATCTTGTGGAGAACGGCGCCGACGGCGTGAAAGTAGGTATCGGCCCAGGGTCAATCTGCACCACCCGCATCATCGCAGGTGTTGGCGTGCCCCAGCTCTCGGCCGTTTACGACGTGGCAAAAGCGCTCGAAGGTACCGGAGTACCCTTGATAGCCGACGGCGGCATACGCTACTCGGGCGACATAGTCAAGGCTCTCGCGGCAGGCGCATACTCGGTAATGCTCGGCGGAATGCTTGCCGGCGTAGAGGAATCGCCCGGCGACACAATCATATACAACGGCCGTAAATACAAGACTTACCGCGGCATGGGTTCGCTCGAGGCAATGGAAAAAGGCTCGAAAGACCGTTATTTCCAGGCCAACGAGACAGATACCAAGAAGCTCGTGCCGGAGGGTATCGCAGCACGCGTACCGTTCAAAGGCTCGCTCTACGAGGTGACCTATCAGATGCTCGGTGGACTGCGTGCAGGCATGGGCTATTGCGGAGCAAGCAATATCGAGAAGCTCCACACCGCCAAATTCACCCGCATCACCAATGCAGGCGTGGCCGAAAGCCACCCGCACGATGTGGCCATCACAGCCGAAGCGCCCAACTACAGCTCTTCGCACCAGTAATCGACACGGCTTCATCGTCAAGATGAATGAAACATACCGACAATATTAAGAATCCTGACGCGGTGCAATCATCAATCATGCCGCATCAGGATTTTTCATTCCAATTGCTTTTATTATCATCCGGATTATAATAAATCGCTACCGGCTCCGTTAATATTAAGTAACAATCATACGTAACAAGAAAATAAAAACCGTAATCTAAAGACAATAATGAAAAAAGTACTTTTGTCGCTGACTATCGCTGCATTGGGCGGACTGAGCCTGTCGGCTGCGTCGAAGGACGCCGACCCGGTGCTTATGACTGTCAACAAAAAGCCTGTCAAACTCAGCGAATTCGCGTATCTCTATCAGAAAAACAACGCGCAGCAGCTTGCCACGCAGCCTATCGACGAGTATCTCGACCTTTTCGTGGTGTATAAACTCAAGGTTGCCGACGCCGAAGCTGCCGGCATAGCTGAAAACGAGGCGTTCGTCAACGAATACGCAGGCTACAAACGTGACCTTTCCGAGCCCTATCTGGTCGACCAGGCAGCACGCGACAGCCTCGTGCACAGCATATACGACCGGTTGAAGACCGAAGTCGACGTAAGCCATATCATGGTGGAACGTCCCTACGGCGCAAAAGCCACCGCTGCCAAGAAAGCGATGCTCGACAGCCTCCGTACCGAAATAATCGCCGGTCGCGCTGATTTCGCCACAGTGGCCGATACCTACTCCATCGACCCCGCAGCAAAGCAGAACCACGGCCACATGGGTTATATCGTGGCAGGAGCTTTCCCCTATACGTTCGAGGATGCTGCCTACTCTACAGCCGTCGGTGAAATTTCGCCTGTCATCGAGACACAGTTCGGCTACCACATCGTGAAGGTCAACGCCACCCGCAAGGCCCAGGGTCAGGTGAAAGTGCAGCACATACTGAAACTCACCCGCGGACTCAGCGAGGAGGAGCAGACTGTCAAGAAAGCGCAGATCGACTCACTCTACACAGTGCTCAAGAACGGCGCCGACTTCGACGAAGTAGCCAAAGCCGAGAGCGAGGATCCGGGTTCGGCACGCAACGGCGGCCGCATGGACTGGTTCTCGACCGGCCGCATGGTGCCCGAATTTGAGGCAACATCATTCGCCCTGGCCAACGGAGAGATTTCCGAACCGTTTGCCACAGCCTACGGCTATCATATCGTGAAACGCCTCGACTGGAAACAGATTGACTCATACGAGGATATGGCACCGCGCATCAACGCAATGATTGACCGCGACGACCGCCAGTACATCCCCGTACGTGCAAAGACCCGCCAACTCCGCGCCAAATACAACACAACCATCAATCAGGCCATAGTAGATGACGTCCGCAACACAATCTCGCAATACGGACGCCTCGACTCCACGCTTGTAGCGTCGCTTGTGGCCGACGAACGCACCATCATCACTCTCGACGGTGCCGACGAGGAGATAACCGTAGGCGACATCTTCGCCGCTCTCCCCTCCCACTTCAGCGCGATGCCTGCCGACGATGCCAACGGCTCGTTCCTCCAGCGACTTGAGGAAGTGGCCGACGAAGCATCTGTCAACGCCGAGCGCGAGAATCTGGCAAAAGAGAACACGGAGTACCGCAACCTGCTCAACGAATACCGCGACGGCATGCTGCTGTTTGAAATCAGCGACCGCAACGTGTGGACCCGCTCCAAAGAGGATACCGAAGGTATCAAGGCATATTTCGATGCCAACAAGGCGAAATACGCTACATGGACAGTTCCCAAATTCAAGGGGTACGTAGTGTTCGCCACAAGCGACTCAATCAAGGATGCCGCACAAAGCTACATAGCTGCCAACAATATCGCCAACGAAAATCTTGTAGAAGCACTCCGCGGCGAGTTCGGCAAGGATGTGAAAGTGGAACGCGTGCTCGCAGCCGAAGGTGACAACGCCATAATCGACGGCCTTGCATTCGGCAAACCTGCCCCCTCTCCCACCGGCAAATGGATTGCCTACTTCGCCCACGCAGGCAAGGTTATCGACCAGCCCGAAGAGGTTGCCGACGAACGCGGCGCCATAACCACCGACTACCAGAACGCTCTCGAACAGGAGTGGATCAAATCGCTCAAAAAGAAGTACAAGGTAAAAGTAAACCAAAAAGTACTCAAGGAATACAAAGCCTCAATAGAAGCAACAAAATAATCCCACTCTCCATTCGTCACAAATCCAACCAACGAGGCCGCGCTTGAAAGCGCGGCCTCTTTGAGTATATATTATTACACAAAAAGTTAGAAATCGCCTAAATTCAAAGTCGAGTTGTAAAATTGATATTGACGGCTGCATGGTGTATGGCTGCTTCCCGGAACTGCCGATAGTGCAGACTGATTATCTTCAACTTGGCGCTGCGCCTGGGTGCAGTCTTACAATTCACTCATAACCAATAAGTTTGTCAGGTGAATAGTTACCTCTAAATCGAGGCTCTATGAAATTTTCTTAAAAATTTGGTTATATCCGAAATTGTTTGTAATTTTACGAACAACAAATAAGGAGTAATATGACGAAATTAGAGATAACGCATGAACAGGAACGGCTTGCAAGATTTGCTAAAGCCATGGGGCATCCCACCCGCATCGCCATTCTGCACTTCCTCGCACAAAGAAACGAGTGTTTCTTCGGCGACATACACGAAGTGCTCCCGATAGCTAAAGCAACCGTGTCGCAACATCTTAGCGAGCTGAAAGAAGCGGGCCTGATACAAGGCACAATCGAACCTCCTAAGGTAAAGTATTGCATCAACTCCGAAAACTGGCAACTTGCCAGACAACTGTTTTCACAGATGCTTGACGAATGCTGTCCTTCAAAAAAGAATAGCTGCTGCTCGTAGCGCTATTTTTTTACGGCCAATGTTCGTAATTCGACAAACAACAACCCAAACAAATATATTCAATATGAAAAAATTACTGATGATTTTCGCCCTGATTACAGGGCTGATGTCATGCGCAGGCGGGGAGAAAACCGCTGACGCACCAACTACTGAAACAGATAGAGTAGAAGTCATTTACTTCCATGGCAAGCAACGTTGCGCAACTTGCAAAGCTATCGAAAACCGTACAAAGGAAGTTGTAAATTCTATGTTCGCAAACGAATTACAAAATGGCGCACTGGTAATCAGGACCATTGATATTTCCACTCCCGAAGGTGAGCAACTCGCGGATAAATATGAAGTGGCTTGGTCATCTCTCTTTGTCAACAGGTGGGAAAACGGTAAAGAGACCCGCAACAACATGACGGAATTCGGTTTTGGCAATGCGCGAAATAATCCTGAAGTTTTCAAAACAGGGCTTGCCGACAAAATACGCGAATCACTACAATAATGGACTGGTTACAAACATTGCTCGACAACAGCACGGCTCCGGCTCTGACCGCCTTCCTCCTCGGATTGCTCACCGCGATTTCGCCGTGCCCCCTTGCGACCAACATAGCGGCAATAGGTTATATAAGCAGGGATATTGAAAACCGGGGACGTATTTTCCGAAACGGGGTGCTTTATACCGTCGGACGAATCATTGCTTATACCATACTCGGCATTGTACTTATCTCAATACTGAAAGAGGGCGCAAGTGTATTCGGCATACAGAAAGCCATAGGGAAATGGGGTGAGATTTTGATTGGTCCGCTGCTTTTGCTAATCGGACTTTTCATGCTGTTCGGGCACAAACTGAATATTCCACAGTTCGGTTTCGGTGGCAAGGGTGAAGGACTTGCCCGGAATGGTGGCCGGGGAGCATTGTTGCTCGGAGTGCTGTTCGCGATGGCTTTCTGCCCCACAAGTGGTATTTTCTACTTCGGCATGCTCATACCTATGTCAGTAAATGCAAGTGCAGGGTGGCTTTTACCCGTATTGTTTGCTGTCGCAACCGCGCTCCCGGTGCTTGCAGTTGCATGGATTCTCGCTTTCAGCTTTGAAAAGGTCGGCGAGTTCTACGGTAAACTGCGTATTGTTCAGAAATGGCTCAACATTATTGTCGGTGTCATTTTCATCGTGACAGGCATATATTACTGCATAATGATATACTTATAACTGTAAAACGAAAAAACATGGATAAAAAAGAATCAAAGAAAGGGTTTTGGTCAACTCTTTTCGCGCCCAAAAAGAAAAGCTGTTGCTGCAACAGCAATATAATCGTGGAAGACGATGTGAAACCTATTCAGTCGTGCGTCTGCTCAGGTGAATTGGCAGAATCCGCTGAAACCACTTGTTGTGCTGCTGCTCCCGGCGCAAAGGTCAGCGAGGTGCTTGTACTCGGCCCCGGATGCGCCAAATGCAAGGAGACATACAGGGTAGTTGAGCGTGTAGTCAGTGAGAACAATCTTGATGTCAAACTTTCCAAAATAGAGGATATAGCCGAGATGATGAGCTATAACATAATGACTACACCAGCAGTGGTAGTTGACGGAACTGTGAGAATCAAGGGGCATGTTCCAACCACAGATGAAGTGAGGAAGGCATTCGGAATATAATCAGAACACAAAAAGCATAGTCATGAACACAAAAAAGGAAGTAAATTCCTGATATGGATCGTTGTGTTATTTCTGGCAGCATTCTTCATGCCCGTCAACAGCGGGACCTTGTTGACAGCGATACACTCCACTCTTGACCTCGCTAAATGGTATGCCCGTGAGCACATCGTACTCTGTCTTCTACCGGCGTTCTTCATAGCCGGTGTGATTGCGGTGTTCGTAAGCCAGGGTGCGGTGCTGAAATATTTCGGAGCCAACGCCAAGAAATGGGTATCCTATTCGGTAGCCTCCATATCGGGGGGTATCCTTGCCGTATGTTCCTGTACCATCCTCCCGCTGTTCACAAGTATCTACAAGCGCGGTGCGGGGCTCGGTCCGGCAATAGCTTTCCTTTATTCCGGTCCTGCCATCAGCATACTCTCGATAATACTGACGGCACGCATTCTCGGCTTTGAGATGGGCATTGCCCGCATTGTCGGGGCTGTGACATTCGCAATAGCCATCGGTCTTGTGATGTCGTTTATCTTCCGCAAAGAGGAGCGCGACAAGAAAATCGAACAAATGAATATAGTACCCCCTCCCGAGAAACGCCCGCTTTGGCAGACGGCAGTTTTCTTCTTTACTCTCGTGGCAATCCTCGTGTTTGCCAACTGGGGCGCACCTGCAGCAATCGACCGTGGAATATGGGCAGCCATATACAATGCCAAATGGTGGATAACATCAGCACTTGCTATCGGACTATGCGTAATTATGGTAAAGATTCTGCATCTGAAAACCAGGTGGATTACCCTCGGGGCTATTGCGGTAGCGGTATCTGCTGTTCTCGCAAATGTCTTTATTCCCGATGCAAAACTGGCTCCGCTCGTTCCGATGATTGTATCAGTAGCCGTGCTTGGCATCGTACTGCTATCAGACAAGACCGATGACGAAAACCGCGAGTGGGCGTTGTCATCGTGGGGATTCGCCAAGCTGATACTTCCGCTGCTTGCCGTCGGAGTCCTGACTGCCGGTTTCCTGCTCGGATCGACACACGACGGCATGGAGCTTCCCGGCATCATCCCGAACAGTTGGATTGAATGGGCTGTCGGAGGCAATTCGCTACTCTCGAATTTCTTCGCAAGTTTCACGGGTGCGTTCATGTATTTCGCCACCCTTACCGAGGTGCCGATTATTCAAGGATTGCTCGCATCGGGTATGGGTAAAGGACCGGCGCTCGCCCTACTGCTCGCCGGTCCATCACTTTCACTCCCCAATATGCTCGTAATCCGCAGCGTGATGGGAACGAAGAAAACAGTAATATATGTGGCTCTTGTAATCGTCATGGCGACCGTCTCAGGCTGGGTCTATGGCTATTTCTTCTAATAATTTTTAATATATCTCTAATTTCCTTAGAAATTCGACTATATAAGAGAGTGTTTGAAATTAAACCGTATTAACAATAAACCGTATTAACAATAAAGAGAATGCAAGGAAAAACTTCAAATCAATCCTGAGGTTTTTTTTGGTTAATTCCGCCAAGTTTCATCAGTCGCATAGCTCGCTATGCTCCTTCTTCAACTCGCGGAATTACCTCAAAAAATCCTCTCAGTCTTAATTATGGTTGCCTTTAACAATCATAGGGTTTGTTTATTCGTTATAATGTTATAACTTTGTATTTTAAATCAGAATATGATATGGCAATGACGATTAACTCCTCACCTGTTCTCACCGGTGAATCTGCAAGAGCTTTTGTTGAGGAAGCAGAGCGTAACGGCAAACTACCTACTCCGCGTCTGTCGCCGGAACGCGAAACGCAAATTGCTGAATTTTTAAAAAAATCGCGCGAGTTCATTTTCCCTCATAGACCATGACATTTTATAAATGATATAATACCCCGACTGCGAGGTAACACTTTATATCACGTGATTGCTCCATATATGTAATGAGAAAAGCAGTGTATCTTTTGTTTGTCATTGTGGCTTTGGCTTCCTGCTCGAAGCCGGAGGCGCGGCATGATAGGGAGATAGGTCAGGCCGAGCAGCTGATGGAGTGCAATCCGGACAGCGCTCTGACTATCCTGGAGGCGATTGATCCCTCCGACCTCAAAGTGGATTCCTTAAAGGCAAAATTCCATTACCTCAAGGCTTACGGACACATGAGCGCCAATCGATCCATGGTCGGGGACTCGTTGATTTCCTTCGCCCACAACTATTATCGAGGAAAGGATGTAGTGAAGGACATACGGAGCGCCTCCGCACTTGCATTCTACAAGTTTTGGATTGGCGACACTCCGGGGTCCATTGTGATGCTTGATTCTCTCTCAAGTCTTTCCGACGTTCCCGATTCATTAATGGTAGTGGTATTGAGGATTCGCGTCTTGCTCGGTGCATCCGAGTATCAAGGCCGTCAGATTATTCCGTTGGCGAAAAGACTTTATAAGTTGGAGACGGATACGCAGAGAAAAGAGGAGGCAAAATACATGCTTCTGGCAGGTTATGAATACGCCGAGGAGACAGACTCCGCTCTATATCTCGTGAAACAGCTTATCGACTATGCCCGCGACCACAAATGGGGAGACAAGCAGTTCCAGTTTGCAATCGAACGGGCACAGCTTCTCACCGAAGCCGGGCGCGAAGATGAAAGCGACAGACTTATCGGCGAGATATTCAGCAATGCCGGCTCCGATAACGGCGCGGCTGATTTGCTGTATTTACAATACGCAATAAATGCTCTTAACAGAGGAGATGTTGGCCCGGCGGCACAATATCTGGCAACGGCCGACAGCCTTGCCTTCAGAATGAGAGGCAATGACGACGCTTATTTCCGCAGCTACAGCAACATGCTCCATGCCATAATTGATTTCAAGCAGACCGGACGCATAAAGCTGATACAGATAGCCGGGCTCAACAACCGTATGAACGAGCGCTTCAACCGCCTGAAGGCATCCCAGTGGGAGTCGGAACGCGACGCGCTGCATCAGCGGAACCGCGCATTGGCTTTAAAAGCCGAAAGCCGGCAGAAGACCGTGATTATCCTTGTGTTATGCCTTGCAGCCTTTCTGATACTCGGCGGCAGCGCATGGATAATCAGAACGCGCCGTCAGCGTGAACGCGACAAGGAGGAACGCATCGAGGCGCTGCAGAAAATGGTGGACGAATATAAGTCGGCTCCTGCGCAGGAAACGAAGAAAGCCGGTTTGTCTGCACTACGCGGGATAATGCTCAAACAGCTCGGAATCATCAAGATGGTAGCCGAGACCCCGACCGAACAGAATCGTGAGATGCTGCGTAAAATTTCGTCAATCGACGGCGAGACCAACGGCGAGCTTGTGGACTGGGGAAAGGTGTTCGAGTTAATTGACAATCTCTATTCCGGATTTTACAGCAGACTCCGCCGGCAATATGGCGATCTTCTCAGCCAAAAGGAGGAACAGATAATCGTGCTTATGGTGGCCGGATTTTCCACAAAAGAGATAAGTGTGATAACCGGGCAGACTACGTCGACAATCTATGTCCGTAAATCATCGATAAGGAAAAAGCTCGGAGTGCCCGAGAAGGACGACATCGTGGCGTTCCTCCGACACCGAAGCATAGATTAAGAGCTTGTTAAGACCCATTGACGTACCGCTAAGACTTTTAAGAGATGTAGCCGCTGACTTTCAGTAGGTTGTATCTCGTGCATTAAGACTTTTATATTTGGAGTTAAAATCCTTTTGGACATAATTTTGCATCAGTCAAACATAAAAACTGATGTAAAATGAAAGCAAGTATTCTTACACTCCTAATGGTATTTTTGGTTGTGGCTGCGGGCTATGGCCGCGAAATTTCGGGCAAAGTGGTCGGAGAAAACGACGCTCCGCTCGACTATGTCAACGTCGTGCTGTACCGCGACTCGACCTATATCACCGGCACTGTAACTGACGAGGCCGGTAGGTTCTCCTTATCCGCTGACACTATCGGCAATCTCTCCGCCAAAGTTTCTTTTGTCGGTTATGAATCTTCCGAGCTTCCTGTTCCCCCATCGGGCGAAATGGGAATAATCAACCTTAAGCCGGCTACCGTACAACTCGGCGAGGTGGAGGTCCGCGCCACACGACCCTCTACGACCATGAGGGGCAATGCACTCGTCACCAATGTAGAGGGCAGTTCCCTCGCCATCGCCGGTACGGCCAACGACGTGCTGACGCGCGTGCCGATGGTTGTAGACAACGACGGTAAACCGGAGGTATTCGGCAGAGGCGAGCCGGCAATCTACATCAACGGGCGAAAGGTCAATGACCTTCAGGAACTCTCCCAACTCAATTCAAATGACATAAAGAATGTCTCCGTCATTACCAATCCGGGAGCCTCCTATGCTGCCAACGTGAAATCCGTAATCATTATCCGTACAAAACCGCCGAAAGGTGACGGATTCAGCGGCACGTTCCGAACCGACAACGGCTTCAATTACTATTTCCGCACCGGAAACTCAATCGACCTGAAATATCGTACCGGAGGACTCGAAGTATACGCCAACTATGGCTGGTGGTACGGCAACAACCGCGACGACCGTTCTAACGATATGACCACTACCACTGCATCAGGAATATACAACCAATCAATCCGAACAATAGGCAAACAGTCATACAACGACATGACAGGCAAAGCCGGCTTCTCTTTCATGTTTAATGAAAAGCACAGCATCGGGGCTTATTATCAGAACAGCTGGAACCGACACCATGCCACCGGGACAATTCCAAGCGAAATATGGCAGAACGGTGCATTGCTTGACCGCTATAATTCCGATGTAAACAACAGATTCACGGCATTGCCGTGCCATAATATAAATCTTTATTACAACGGTACAGTCGGGAAGTTAAACATTGACTTTAACGCGGACTATCTGTGGAATAAAAACCGTGAACTTTCATTGAGCGACGAACTCAGCGAGAAGGGAGACGACCGCAATGTCAGCACTACCTCGGTCAACCGCAACCGCATGTTTGCCGAGAAACTGGTTGTCAGTCATCCTCTCTGGCTTGGCGAGATAAGTTTTGGAGAAGAATACACGAATACTCGCACCACCAATCTCTTTACCGCAAACATACCCGAAGTTCAGGATGCCGACAATCGTGTGGACGAAAGCAATATCGCAGCTTTTGTGGAGTTCGGGCGGCAGTTCGGTCGTTTCAACGTCGGCGTCGGACTCCGCTACGAGCATGTGAAGTTCGATTACTACGAGATGGGAGAGCATCGCGACGGACAGAGCAAAACTTACAACAATCTGTTTCCTTCGCTCGACCTCGCCACGCAGATAGGAACGGTCCGCATGGTGCTGAGCTATTCCGGCAAGACCGTCCGTCCCGGCTACGAGCAGCTCAACGGTGCCGTCAGTTATATCAACCGACTTACCTACGAGACCGGAAATCCGTATCTGAAACCGACAAAAATGCAAACCGTGGAATATATGGCGCAATGGCGCCAGTTCTTCGCCCAGATGTCATATACATACTACAAAGATGGCGTGTACTTCATAACCGAGCCTTACGGTGAGGACGGAGAGGCAACCATTATCCGTACAGCCAACCTTGACCGGCGCCATTATTTTCAGGCTTTTGTTGGCGGCCAGTTCAAAGTCGGGATATGGTCGCCCCGTGTGAATGTAGGCATGATGAAGCAATGGCTCACTCTTCCGGTCGACGGCAAGCCGATGAAGATGAACAGTCCGGGCTTTCTGTTCCAGTGGCAGAACGCTATCCACCTTTCTTCCGACATCTGGGTCAATGTCGACGCACAGCTGATGACACATATACGGGACAATAACCAGAAACTTGCCAACACCCCATGGTATGTCAACGCCAAGATTTATAAAGGGTTCTTCGACAATGCTTTCAGCTTAACTCTCGAAGCAAAAGACCTGTTCAACACATCACGGAATGAAGCCGTCCTGTATAACGATGCCGTACAGATTGCTCAGAAGAATTTCACGCCCGGCCGCTCGGTAATGCTCACCCTCCAGTATCGATTCAACACCACCCGCGACCGCTATCGCGGCACAGGCGCCGGCAACAGCGAGAAATCCCGCTTCTAAACCCCATAATATGAAGATGTCGCAGAACCGTGCGTCCCTACAATTTGCTGCGACTTTTGACCGCTAATTATAGTTCTACAATAACCTCCGTGGGGAACGAATTAACCACGACCTCAAGCGATTGGAGACCGCACCGGCGTGCAGCCCGATGCTATTTACTTAAGTTGAGTGGAGCGGGGGCGTCTCGCCCCCGCTCCACTCTGAAGTCGTTAATTAAAGGCTGCGAGGTCAGCAGGCTTTGAAGCTGAGGTCGAGGCCTTTTACGGAGTGAGTCAGGGCGCCTACGGAGATGTAGTCGACGCCGCATTCGCCGTATTGGCGGAGGGTGTCGAGGGTGATACCGCCTGAGGATTCGATTTCTACGCGACCTGCTATATGCGCTACGGCTTCGCGGGTGCGTTCGGGGGTGAAGTTGTCGAGCATGATACGGTCGATGCCTGCGGCGAGTGCCTGGTCGATTTCTTCGGTGTTGCGCACTTCGACTTCAATCTTGAGGTCGCGGCCTGTTTCCTTGCAGTATTTTTTTGCTGCTGCTACTGCCTGCGGGATGCCGCCGGCGAAGTCAATGTGGTTGTCCTTGATGAGTATCATGTCGAAGAGGCCGATGCGGTGGTTTTCGCCTCCGCCGATTTTGACTGCCTCCTTTTCGAGGAGACGCATGCCGGGAGTGGTCTTGCGCGTATCGAGGACTTTGGTCTTGAGCCCGGCAAGGCGGTCCTGATATTTGGCGGTCATTGTGGCGATACCGCTCATTCGCTGCATGATGTTGAGCATGGTGCGTTCGGTCTGGAGCAGTGAGCGTACGCGGCCTTCAACCACAAATGCGATGTCGCCGGGCTTTACGCGGGCACCGTCGTTGATGAAGACGGTCATTTTCAACTCGGGGTCGAAGTAGTTGAATACGCGGCGTGCCATCTCGACGCCGGCAAGTATGCCTTCTTCCTTTACGATAAGCTGCTGACGTCCCATTTCGTCGGCGGGAATGGTTGAGAGTGTGGTATGGTCGCCATCGCCCACATCTTCGGCAAATGCCAGGGCGATAAGGTCATCGATAAGTTCGTCCTTCGTTTTCATGTCTTATAATAATTGATTAATTTTGCGCAAAATTACGGAATAAAAATGAAAATATCGCTCTATATCATCGGAAAAACGACTGCGGCTTATCTGCGCGAGGGAATTGAAATATACTGCAAACGCCTGGGACATTATGTGCCGTTTGAAATAAAACAGTTTCCCGACGCGAAAGTGACCAAAGGCACGAGCGAGAGCGTGCAGAAGGTGAAAGAGGGGGAAATGTTTCTCGAACAGATACGCACGAGCGACTATGTAGTGCTTCTCGACGAGCGGGGCAAGGAGATGACATCGCGCGATTTCGCAGCATATATCGACAAGCGCATGGCATCGGCAGGAGCGGGCAATATAATATTCGTAATCGGAGGGCCTTACGGATTTTCGGAGGCGATGTACGCACGTGCCGACAGCAAGGTATCGTTCTCGCAGATGACATTCTCACACGAGATGATACGCCTGCTGTTTGTGGAGCAACTGTACCGTGCCATGACGATATTGCGCGGAGAACCGTACCATCATGACTGATGGAATTTTGAATTTTGAAGGTGGAATTTTGAATGGGGCCTTCGACGCTGTAATTGATTTTGGAATTTTGAATGGGATTCGTTAGTTTTCAACTGTGCCTTTGTCGTCCCCGCTGTTGTCGGGGTTGAAGAGGCGGTCTTCGTCATCGAGTTTGAAGTAATGGGCAAGGAGGGCTATGAAGCGGGATATCTGGGCTATGGCGTTGGCTGTCTCGGGGGTTACTTCCTTTGATTGCAGACGCATCATCAGCATGCCGTAGAGGGCATTGAAGCACGTCTCGATTTCGCCGGCGGGATTTTCTCCGGCTTTCGCGCGAAGCTCGACTATGAACGGTAGTGTGCGATAGAACTCGGCGGAGTATTCGGCGAAACGGGGGTCAGCGAGCAGCGCGCGGTGAAGCTGCACAAGCTGCACGATTACGTTTTTGTTGATCTGCAGGTGACCGGATTTGACGACGTCCTCGCGGCGCATCATGTCGATAAGCGATTCATACCATTCGGTCATCTCGCGGCGTTGAGCGTCGTCGAGGCTGAAACGGTCAATGACGTTTTCCTTTATTTTCTCTATGTCGAGGTTGTTGGCGCGGATTATATCCTCAATCTGCCACATATAGATGAGATACTCGGCAATATTTTCCTTTCGTTTCTGCGATGCTATTATCATAATCTTCGTTTTTATCAATGCTCGGATACATATAATATAACAAATTTGGAAGAAATTTTCCTGCACAGGAATCCAAGATAGGAGATCTGTACCATGGACACACAGACCGTGCAATGCAGTTCAAATAAGACGTAATTCGTCAACGTAGAGCCGAAGGCTCGGGGGTGTTACTATCCCCGTCCGACGCGTAGCGGAGGGCGGGGTAAAAGGGAATACGCTGTGCGAGCCCACAGAGAGGGCGAGTGTGATGCTCTCTGATTCATTATTCTACACAGTCGCCCGTTCCACGGGCTCACTTTATGAATGGTCGCGGTTGCCCCGCCCTCCGCTACGCGTCGGACGGGGATAGTAACACCCCCGAGCCTTCGGCTCTCAGCTATTTGAACCGCATTGCACAGAGCGTGCGTCCCTATATTTTGGGATTCTGCACCTTTCCTATATCTGAAATGCGCAGGCACTCCGTGGTATACGCGATACAAAAATATGCATTTTAAACAGAAGTTCCAAAAGATTAAACGGAGTAACGGGTCGCGTTTCACGACCTGTTACCCCGTTCGGGATTGAAATGATTAAAATAACTCTTTTAAGAGGTTGTCTAAGAAGTATTTATTTACCAGGCGAAATCAAAAGTTTCCTCTTCACTGCCCCATTCGTCAGTTGAAACGGTTGTCAACTTTATAGGCAGATTCCCGGCATTTAATGTCCATGAGAATGTTTTGTTCCAACTATAGGTATCTTCTTCCGGATCAAATCTCACGTAATTATTTGACACCGGAAGCTGCCTTGTTGCCTTACCGAGCAGACCGGCAAAATATGCATATTCCATTTCATCCATATCAATACCGAAAGTATCATCAAAAAGCATTATACAGCCCTTGTTTTCAATCGCTGAAGAACCATAACCGATTTTATAGTCACCGCCGCAGTTATCTTCTTCAGAGCGAACTTTTACAGCTGTGACATTGCCATCAGTATAGGTTATGTCGGTCACCTCATTTCCGCCTTCGGTACGTTTCATTTTTGTAAGCCGACCGTCTGAATTGTATTCAAACCACCATTCTTCAATATCACCATCACTTTCAATCTGCCTGCAATATTTTGTAAAACCTGCATCGTTGAGCAACAGATTGAACACATACCTATCCTCGTCATCTTCCACCTGCATAACGACATCATAAGAATCAGCACGCCCGATGCCTGGATAGGCAAATGTGATTCTTATACCGTCTTCTGAATCATTCATCGATACAACACGTCCGTCGGCGCCCTTTATTATATTCAATGCGCCTACCTTCGATGGTAATCCGGCAGTGAAAACGTTTGATGGATTTACGACAACCCCGGGATTGTTTCCTCCACCCGGGACATTATTGTCATCGTCATCATCACTGCACGATACGAATCCTGCGCCGCACGCAACAGCAGCCAAAGCAATTCCTGTAAATTTCAAAAAATTCATTTCTGTAAATGTTTTTATGTCCTCCCGTCTCAAAAGGACGTATTATAAATATAGATTTTAATTGTGGGGGGGCGAGACTACGTCATATCCGATGATAAGACACCCCGGTCTGATCATACACGGTTTATTCAAATATCGGGCTCGGTTTTCGCGATGCCGGTCAGATTTGTCAGTAGCAGCAGGTATACCATCAGGATAAGGGCTGCGACGATGATGTAGGTTATGACCGAAAAATCGAAAAGCGCAAAAATGACATTGAATGAAATCCCGATAAAGAGAGTTGCCAAAGAGAGTACCCTAATATTGACTCCGACATTGGACGAGTTATATTTTATGCCGATGCCGAACAGAAGTGTCACTAACGTAAGCACTCCTCCGCCTGTTGCAACGCACCATTTACAGGAGTCTGCTCCGGGAATCTGCCACAGCGCAAGAGCAGCGAGCAGGGCGATAACTGTACAGATAATCGCTTTAGTCACATTGAGTTTCATTGGCCGAGTATTATTATCTTGTTGATTTCGGGAATATTTTTCGCGAATTGCCATGACGGCATACCTGCCCGCCAAAGGAGGGTCTCGCCGGCAATTTTTCCGCGCTTTATCAGTTCGCTTACCTGCTGCGGGGTGAGGGCGCCTACCTGCAATCCGTCGATTACCGCATACCATTCAAAGCGGGCAGCGGGCTGAGTGACGGCGCTTTGGCCGACGGCATTCTGTCCGGTAGTCCCGGCATTGACGCCGGCGACGGCGGTGTTGTTCATGACATGGTTCATGGTGCTGACCATCTGCTGCGCCAGACTGAGTCCGAGGCCAAACTCCACAAGCCGGTCAATACTGCTGAAATCTGTTGACATATATAAAGAAAGGTTTTTGATAGATTAATGAAGTTTTTACAGCCTTTGCTACGGCAATGGAGGCGGCATCGCACCGGGAGTCGCGCCCGGCACGGGTGGAGGAACAGTCGGGAAAAGCGGCTGCAGTTCGGCCACCTGCCCTGCGGGAGTCCACGCGGGCATGCCCTGCGCCCATACCATCGTTGCGGGGTCGATGCGCCCCTGCTGCACGAGCGGCCGGAGCTGAGATACTTTGTACGGACCGCTTTGCTGTCCGCCAAGCACAACGTAGTACGATGTCTCCGATGCGCCGGGCACGGGCGGAGGTGTCGCACCCTGTTGCGCGGGTGGCTGCTGCCAGTATTGGTTCATCGTCTGCCCCATATTGTTGACCATGCCGGCCATCTGATTGCCGAGGGCGCCCCCTACGGCCATACCGGTCATAAACTGAGCGGGATCGATACCGCTTGAACCGGAACTGCCACCCCAGCCTCCTCCTGAGCCAAGATTCTGAGCCGCAGTCTGCATCACGTCGGCCTGCCGGTCAAGAGCATGGGCACCGATAAACTGCGTTTCGGTCTGCAATCGCTGCGCACGCTGAGCCTCCTCGCGCTGGATACGGGCTGTTTCGGCTACGTTTTCGGCATTGATACGCTGCATGTCGTTCATATTCCGGATATTGGCGGCAGTCTGCGCATGGATAGTCGAAGTCTGCTGCACGGCAGTGACATCGCGCAATTCGAGATAGCCGGCCGACTCCTTGTCGACTTCAATGCTCGAGATGTCGAGACGCGAGAGAGTGACGGCAAAATCCTCGAAATCCTCTTTCAGGCGCGGGAGCACAATGTCGTTGATAGCCTCAATCTTACGCTCTATCTGAAGGACAGGTATACCGTGGTCGGCAGGAGCGTTGACGACGGCTGATTTCACGCGCCGTATCACTGCGTCGCGGACCTGTTCCTTAAAACGCTGGAGCGAAAAGTCAATCAGCCGATGGGCATAAACGAACTTCTTAGCGTCGGCTACACGGAAATTGATACTGCCCCTGACGGCCATAGGCACGGCGTAATCAAGGAACCGCGGATCGAACACATCGAAAAACGGGATGGCGAACTTGATGTTGATTATGCCGGATGTGTTGATATAATACACTTCGGCCTGAAACGGGGACTCGCCACCGAATGCCATGCCTACAAGCGACGAGAGCACCGGGAAATTGGCGGTCCGGATAGTGTCGTCATACGGGCCCTCGATAATGTCGAGACCCTGCCCTTGCTGCTTGTATACGAACACAGCCGACTCGCCGGCCTTGACGCGCAGCGAGGAGCCGTAGCGTATGGCATTCTCGCGGGTAGTGGAATTGACATCCTGTCCGGCAGGACGCCATTTCCATACAAGATAGTCATCTTCATCGCAGCGGATCACATTAATCATTCCGCCGCTTTTACCTCTTCCGAACAGTCCCATACGCGTTATGCCTTGATTTTAAATTTACTTGCTGTTTCTTCGATTTCGCGGAGCAAACCCGGGTCGTCCTTAAGCACGATTCTCGCTTTTATAAGGATTTCTACGGCCTTATTCTTATACGCCTTGGCAATTGTCTTTTCCATTTTATCAGAATTCATCATCCACGAGTATTGGGAATTTGTAGCGCAAGTCGTGAATAAATCCAGAATATCGGTTTTATTTGTCGGCACGGGAAAATTCTTTATGGCCATAGCCTGCGCGTCAGTCACCTTATCATGATAAATAGAGCCATTAAGCGATGATATATACATACTTAAAAGTCCATTGCCTTTTTTCGGAGCGTTCTCCGCTTTTTCACGCGCTTCTTCGATTTTTCGTGCAAGCCGCTCCGACGCTGTTCCCTGGTTTCCGGCCATACCGACAGGATATTCATATCCGCATTCTGGACACGATGTGGCGAGCTGCTTTACCGGAGCGTTGCAATGTGGACAACGATCAGGTGTGTTGCGTTTCTGTGGTGATGGTGCCGGAGCAGCTGCGCGCATTGCGGCCAATTTTGCAGCCTCCGCTGCGCTCTGCTCTTGTTTTTGCATGCGCGAAAGTTCCTGGCGCCGCTCGTAGAGACGAGCTTCGAGCACCATGACAAATTCGTCCATAGCCACACCTTCGGCCTGAGCGTTGCGGATGAGCACCTGACGCTCGAGGTCGCTGATTTCGCCGTCGGCCACCGCCGATGCGATAAGGGCATTGAGTTTTTCGGAGAATCCGTTGGAATTGCCGGCAACAGGCGTTGCCGCAGGAGCGGCCGGAGCCGGATTAGCCCACGGTACAGGGGGAGCGGCCGGGCGAGGTATCTCAGGGGCGAACAGGGCCGCGACTTTGGCGACTTGCCCTGCCGGACGCCATTCGCTCATACCCTCGATATATACGTAAGTATCACGCGTGAGAGAGCCTTGCTGTATCATTTCAATAAGTGTGGCCTTTTCGTATGGGCCGTAGGTCGTGCCGTTGACAGCCACAAGGACGCTTAGACTTTCAGCCGGTGCAGGGACCACGGGGGGTGGCGGAGTGCGGAGCGGATTACGGCGTAAAGAGTCAGCTGCTTTGTCGACAGTCTTGTCAACCGCTTTGTCGACAACGTCGCCCGCGGCTTCATTGATGAGTTTGTCAGCCACAGTTCCGGTAATGCTGTCGGGGAGATAGTCGCCTATTACATTTCCGGCAACATTTTTAATCATTTTCTTCAAGAGACCCATAGATATTGTATTTTAAGGTGATAATGACATTTTAGAAAATCGGGAAAGATGTTATGCGAAGTTATATCAAATGTGCCGCAATTCATAAGTCCATTTTGTTCCAATTTAATCCAATTATATCCACTGCGTCATGAAGATTTACGTTACACCGGATTACAGGCGGTATCAACATAAAAATCTGTTCAAAAAAGTTTTGGAAAATTCAGTTTAAGGTATTGACACGTAAGGAAAAATATTGTATCTTTGTGACGATTTTTGCACAGTTGTCACGTTGTAGGTGACAATCAATTGATAATCAAAAACATAGAGATGATAAACATTACTTTTCCCGATGGTTCGGTAAAGCAGTTTGAAGCAGGCGTAACGCCGCTTCAGATAGCAGAAAGCATAAGCCCGCGTCTGGCTCAGGATGTACTTGCAGCCTCAATCAACGAAGAAGAATGGGACCTGACACGCCCCGTCACTTCCGACGCGTCAATCAAACTTTTCAAATGGGATGACCCGGAAGGCAAGCACGCATTCTGGCACAGTTCGGCCCACCTTCTCGCAGAAGCGCTCCAGGAGCTCTTCCCCGGCGTGAAGTTCGGCATCGGTCCGGCAATCGAAAACGGATTCTACTACGACATCGACCCCAACGGCCACAATATAACAGCCGCCGATTTCGGTAAAATCGAGGCCAAGATGATTGAACTCGCCCAGCGCAAGGAAGAAATCAAGCGCGCCGACATATCGAAAGCCGATGCGCTCAAACTTTTCGGCGACCGCGGCGAAGAATACAAATGCGAGCTCATCTCGGAACTCGAAGACGGCCACATCACCACCTATACTCAGGGCAACTTCACCGATCTGTGCCGCGGCCCGCACATCCCCACCACAGCTCCCATCAAGGCAGCGAAGGTGATGTCGCTTGCCGGCGCATACTGGCGCGGCGACGAGAAGCGCAACCAGCTTGTGCGCGTGTACGGCATCACTTTCCCCAAGAAAAAGATGCTCGACGAATATCTCGCCCTGCTTGAAGAAGCAAAAAAACGCGACCACCGCAAACTCGGCAAAGAGATGGAACTTTTCGCATTCTCACAGAACGTGGGCGCCGGTCTGCCTCTTTGGCTTCCGAAAGGCGCCGCACTGCGCGACCGCCTCGAGCAGTTCCTCCGCAAGATACAGAAACAGTACGGCTACCTGCAGGTAATCACTCCGCACATCGGCAACAAGATGCTGTATGTGACCTCAGGCCACTACGCAAAATACGGCAAGGATTCATTCCAGCCCATACACACTCCGGAAGAGGGGGAGGAATATCTGCTCAAGCCGATGAACTGCCCCCACCACTGCGAGATATTCAAGGCATTCCCCCGTTCGTACCGCGAACTGCCCCTGCGTCTGGCAGAATTCGGAACAGTATACCGCTACGAACAGAGCGGTGAGCTCCACGGACTGACACGCGTGCGCGGATTCACTCAGGACGATGCCCATATATTCTGCGCTCCCGAGCAGATAAAGGAGGAGTTCCTCAAGGTGATGGACATCATATTCTACATCTTCAAAGCATTGAAATTCGACAACTTCGAGGCCCAGATTTCACTCCGCGACCCGAAGAACAAAGAGAAATATATCGGTTCGGACGAGAACTGGCACCTTGCAGAGACAGCCATCATCGAGGCTTGCGAGGAAAAAGGGCTCAAAGCCCGCAAAGAACTCGGCGAAGCCGCATTCTACGGTCCCAAACTCGACTTCATGGTCAAGGACGCCATCGGCCGCCGCTGGCAGCTCGGTACAATCCAGGTAGACTACAACCTGCCCGAGCGCTTCCAGCTCGAATATACGGGTGCCGACAACCAGAAGCACCGTCCGGTGATGATACACCGCGCGCCTTTCGGCTCGATGGAACGCTTCGTGGCCGTACTCTTAGAGCATACCGCAGGTAAATTCCCCCTGTGGCTCGCACCCGAGCAGGCAGTCGTGCTCCCCATCAGCGAGAAATTCAACGATTACGCATTCGAAGTGGCGAAAGAACTTTCGGCACGCGATATCCGCGCCGAGGTCGACGACCGCAACGAGAAAATCGGTAAGAAAATCCGCGACAACGAGCTCAAAAGAATACCCTATATGCTCATTGTAGGCGAAAAAGAAGCAGAAAACGGTGAAATTTCTGTAAGAAAACAGGGTGAAGGTGATAAAGGTATGATGAAAATTGCTACCTTTGCAGACGAAATCACTCGAGAAATCGAAAATATGATCAACCAATAAATCATTAATGGATAAAAAGCCCAATCAAGCCGGCGCTCCGCGTCCGCAACACAACAACGGGACAGCACGTCCCCCCTATCAATCGCAACAGCCCCGGCCGGGAGGTCGTGACGCATCGCCCCGCCGCGGAGACGCCCGCGGCAAGGACAACAAAGACCAACACGCCATCAACGAGCGCATACGTGCCCGCGAGGTGCGACTGGTAGGCGACAACGTGGAGAACGGCGTGGTTTCCATACAGGAAGCCCTGCGCATAGCCGACGATTTAGGTCTCGACCTGATTGAGATTTCTCCCAATGCCGAGCCGCCGGTATGCCGTGTGCTCGACTATCAGAAGTTCCTGTACCAGCAGAAAAAGCGCGCCAAGGAGCAGAAAGCCAAGCAGACGAAGGTCGTAGTGAAAGAGATACGATTCGGTCCGCAGACCGACGACCATGACTACAACTTCAAGCTGAAGCATGCCATAAGCTTCCTTCAGGAAGGGTCGAAAGTAAAGGCTTACGTGTTTTTCAAAGGCCGCTCAATCCTGTTCAAGGAGCAGGGCGAGGTACTTCTGCTCAGATTTGCCAACGACCTTGAGGAATACGGCAAAGTGGAACAGATGCCTTTGCTCGAGGGAAAACGCATGATAATCATGCTGACACCAAAGAAAAAATAAGCCACGAGATGGCTAATCAATAATCAACCGAATTAATAATTCATTTAAACTCAAAAAAATGCCTAAGGTTAAAACTAACTCCGGTGCCAAAAAGAGGTTCGCCCTTACCGGATCAGGAAAAATCAAGAGAAAACATGCTTTCAAGAGTCACATCTTGACCAAGAAGACCAAGAAGCAAAAACGTAACCTCACACATTTCAGCACGGTTGCCAAAGCCGACGAAGCAAGCGTAAAAGCTCTGCTCGGTCTCAAGTAACGGATGCCGTAAAAGAAGGGTACAAAATTTAATTCGTGATATTACATTATTATTAACCGAGTGATTAGCCCAAAAGAGCAGAGTAAGAAGGCTCAGCCGCTAACATTCAAAAAGCACAACAACAATGCCAAGATCAGTAAATCATGTAGCTTCAAGAGCTCGTCGTAAAAAAATCCTGAAACTTACCCGTGGTTACTACGGATGCCGCCGCAACGTATGGACCGTAGCCAAAAACACATGGGAAAAAGGTTTGACATACGCATACCGCGACCGCAAAGACAAAAAACGCAATTTCCGCGCACTGTGGATACAGCGTATCAATGCCGCTGCCCGCATGGAAGATCTCTCATACTCGAAACTTATGGGTCTTATCCACAAGGCAGGTATCGAGATCAACCGCAAAGTCCTCGCCGACCTCGCCCTCAACAACCCCGCAGCATTCAAGGCTGTAGTTGAAAAGGTAAAGAACGCATAACGACAGTAATAAAGCGCGCAAATAAATCAAAGAGCGCGTAAAGATACATCCCAACCCAACCCCCGAAGCGCTGACCGACTCCCCATTTCCCCAGGTCAGCGCTTCACTTTTTTATGCACGTATGGGGGGGTGCAAAACTGCTAAATTCAGGCCAACAAAGTAGGGACGCACGGTCTGTGCAATGCGGTTCAAATAAGGAGTAATTCGTCAATGTAGAGCCGAAGGCTCGGCGGTGTTACTATCCCCGTCCGACGCGTAGCGGAGGGCGGGGTAAAAGGGAATATGCTGTGCGAGCCCACGTAGAGGGCGAGTGTGTGTGATGGCTTCAGATGTAGTATTCAACACATTCGCCCGTTCCCCGGGCTCACTTTATGAAAGGTCGCGGTTGCCCCGCCCTCCGCTACGCGTCGGACGGGGATAGTAACACCTCCGAGCCTTCGGCTCTCAGTTATTTGAACCGCATTGCACGGTCTGTGCGTCCCTACTATTGGGGGTTCTGTAACATCCTCATGGCATTATTCTTATTTACTGAAAGTTATTACGGGGGCGTCTCGTCCCCGCTCCACTCAACTCAGATTAAGTATACAGCATTGAATCGAGTACCTACGATTTGCGGCGACTTTTGATAACTGTTTATAACTCTGCAATTTATAGCTCTGCAATCTCGGCAGATAATTCACCGGGAACCCATGTTCGCTTTCCGAGCGCACAGACCGTACGTTCATATTTTCGGGAGATTTGTGGTAGCTATTCAGCGAATATGTAATATGTAAAGTGCTTAAGGCTGCATCCCGGCGCAGTCGAGACTGATGCAAACGGGTGTTTTCATCTGCGCATGGCTGCACCGGGGTGCAGCACCACAATATGCTCGTAACCAATAAGTTTGTCAGCCTAATAGTTATGATTTGTGTCGCATTTACAAAATAGAGATTAATGACAGGAAAATTTAAACAAATCGAAAAGCAGGAGTGTTATTATATCAAAATTAAGATACATAAAGTTAATTTAAAATAAGAGACTTAGTATCAAGAACCTTCAAACAAGAGACTCCATACAGAAGACTCCTGTTATCTTAAACAAGAGACTCCCGTCACAGGAATTTCCGAAGAGTTTAAATCGAAGTTGAAAATATAATATAATCAACATACTGTTTAACTAATCTATTTAAGTTATGAAAGCCTTAAAAATGAATTATTGGGGACACACTAAATTATGGTGGCTTGTTCTTTGCGTAGGCATTTTACTTGTAATCGGCGGATTTGCCTATTGGTTCTGGCCGGCAGCAGGCTATGCAATCGCTTCACAGATATTCGGCTGGCTGCTTGTGCTGACAGGAATCGTTCAGTTATGCGTATCATCCGGGGTCAACCGCCCGCGCGGCTGGGGATGGTGGCTTGCCGGCGGTGTCATTGACCTGTTCATCGGGTTTATGCTCGTACGAAGTATCATACTCTCGGAATTCGTATTCCCTTACTTCCTTGCATTCATATTCATATTCTGGGGCATCAGCGCCCTGATAAGCGGCATCAGCCAGCGACAACGCAAATACTGGTGGCTGTATCTTATCAACGGAGTGCTTCTGCTTCTGATCGGATTCTTCTTCATTGAAGCCGGTTATCTACAGGATATGATGATGGTAAGTTTCCTTGCCGCCCTCGCATTCATCTATTGGGGTTTTGCAATTGCAATGACCGCCTACGACATGCGCCCGACCGACAGTGACAACCAGTAACCATACAAAAGCGTGTGCCACGACGATAAGATGCGACAGCAATTAATCAGGTAAACGCACGCCGTAGAAAATAAAAAATACCGCCATTCAAGCCAATAAACTGAATGGCGGTATTTTTTTTGGTTCTAATTATTGATAATCCGGATTATTTTTGATATATTTGTAAATTAGACTAAGTATAGGCGTTAAACCTTGAAGCAGAATTAATGTCTAAACATAAAATCGGAAGTGCCGTCTTATCGAATAATCTACAAGATTATGTCCCGGTAAACCGATTATATATAAACCTCCATATCTCTATAACATAATGAAAATTTACAAATCACTGTCAATCACGCTTTTGCTTGCATGCTCCGCTACAACTACAGCCATAGCCCAAAGCTACTATGACGATGACATATATTATGACTCGTCAAAAGAGGCAAAAAAGGCGCCGGAGGCAGCGAAGAAGCAGAATAACGCAGCCGGTAATGGAGCACAATATCAAGGTGCTTCATCGCAATACAAGTATCTGACGGCGACCGACGGCTCCGTCTATGTGGTAGACGAGCAGGGCAACGCCTATCCTGTCATGGCCCAGAACATACCCGGGTCGGACCTTTACACCGTATATACCGACAATACGCGCGACGTTGACGAATACAACCGCCGGTATCAGCAGGCCGACACCATCTCAGTCGACTCGCTTTACCGCGATACATTTGCCAATACGCGCAAGATTGAGCGTTTTTCCAATCCGACGATTGTAAGCCAGTCGAATGATCAGGAACTTATCGACTACTATGCCGCCACACAGCCGGCACAGATCAACATCTTCGTCGACACGCCGTCATATTACGGTTGGAATTACCTGTCGCCCTACTACCGCCCCTACGGCTACTGGAACAGCTGGGCATGGGATCCGTGGTATGGTCCCGGATGGTATGACCCGTACTATTCCTGGTCGTGGGGATGGGGGCCGTCGTGGGGATGGGGACCCTCGTGGTCATGGTCATGGACATGGGGTCCGGGCTGGTATCCGGGCCACGGTCCCGGACGTCCGCACCCGCCGGTTTCGCCCGGTGCACACCGCCCGGCATATCCGGGCAGCAATATGGCGCACTCCACAGGCGGCTACCGAGGCAATTCATCGGGTCGTCCCGGCGGAAGCGCAGGTGCAGGCGGTTACCGCGGCAGCGCAGGCAGCCGTCCGTCGACTGTAGGCAATGTCAACTCATTGGGCGCCACACGTCCGGCCACCAACTACAACAATGGCTCACGTCCGTCGGGCACACGCTACAACAGCGGCACGCGCACCCCTAATGTAAACAGCGGCAGCAACCGTTCGGGAGGCCGCGGCAACGCAGTCAACAACAATAACAGCCGTCCGAGCACACCGTCTTACCGCAGTTCAGGCTCAACGGGAGGCAGCCGCGGAGGATTCAGCGGCGGTTCACACGGCGGAGGCGGTTCGCGCAGCGGCGGAGGCGGCGGCCGTGGCGGACGCCGGTAAGACTGCCGGGATAATGCCGCAGCGGCTCCCACACGACGAGACCGGATTACGTTGTTAAGAGCATGCGTGAACTTAACCCGCAATAAAACGTAATTAATAAAAGAGGGTATCGGTTAAACATACTCCAACAGATTGATAACAGAAACTCAACCACAGTTTATGAGAAAGATAGTAGTAGCAGCCATAGCAGCTGCGTTGCCGATGGGAGTCATGGCCCAAGGCGCGTTCAACGCATATACCCTGTCGCAAAGCGACCTGCGCGGTACAGCCCGCTTCATGTCGATGGCCGGAGCCTTCGGCGCACTTGGCGGCGATTTGTCCACGCTCAACCAGAACCCCGGCGGTATCGGAGTGTACCGGTCTAGTGAAATCGGGGTCACTCTCGACATAGACATGGAGAAATCAGACGTAGGCGGACAGACCGACAGCAAGACGCATGCCTATTGTCCCAACTTCGGGTATATCGGAGCAATCAATCTCGACAGCGACGTTATGCCCTACTTCCAGTGGGGAGTATCCTACGGCCGCGTGGCTTCATTCGACCGCATATATAGCGGCGGCTTCGGCGAGCTTGGCACCTCGATGTCAAACTATGTGGCAAACGCCCGCGCCTACGGCATAGCGCCCGACGTGCTCGGCCAATCGACCACCTACAATCCCTACAACCGCTCGAATGCCGACTGGCTGAGCATCCTCTCGTTCAACTCATACATAATCAATTCGGTAGGAGGTCTGAGCCAGTACAACGGGCTTTTCGACGAGAACCAGACCTCGGGCAACGCCCAGTTTGCCGTGCGGCAGCGCGGATATGTCGATGAATATGCCATCAACTTCGGCGGCAACATCATGAACACCGTATACTGGGGATTCGGCTTCGGCATCACCGACATCGACTTGAAGGAAGAGGCATTCTACGACGAGGAACTCACCAATGCCCGCATAGCCAAGAATGAAGGCATGGGGTCGCCTATAGTCAACGGCAACGCATACTACGGGCTGAGCAATTACCGCAGGGTGAGCGGCTCGGGCTTCAATTTCAAAATCGGAGCGATAGTAAAACCCATCAATGAATTCAGATTCGGTATCGCGGTGCATACGCCCACCTACTACAATCTCAACGACAAATATGAGTCGTCGATCGGTTACAGCTATTCACAACCCCAGTCAAGCATACCTGACGGCACGGCCTACACCGACTTCGCCGACTACGACTGGAAACTGCGCACACCGTGGAAGATGATAGTATCGGCTGCCGGAGTGATAGGCGGACGCTTCATTCTCTCGGCCGACTATGAGTTCGCGGCATACGACAACATGCGTATCAGCGACTACGACGGCAACGAATACAAGGACGCCACACAGGAAATCAAGGATTATTTCAAGCCCACCCACACGATGCGTATCGGTACGGAATACCGCATAACGCCACAGTTCAGCGTGCGCGCCGGTTTCTCTCAGAGCACATCGGCAGTTGAAAAGGCAGTGAAGGACGGCGACATCGAAGTATATACCACAGGCTGTAATCCCGCCTATACCTTCGATACCACAACCCGTTACATCACGCTGGGTCTGGGATACAGATACAAGGGTTTCTATGCCGATCTCGCATACGTCAACAAATACCGCAAGAGCCAGTATTCACCATTCTCGTCATACGAAGACCTTGCATACGCCGACCCGTCGAACAGCTGGGTATACAATCCTGCCGCCGAGTTCACAACGACTAACAACAACATCGTAATCAGTGTGGGATACAAGTTCTAAGCTCCGTAACAACGACATAAACTGAACGCGGTTAAAAACCGCGTCTACTACATGACTCAATCATAAAAGTAGTGGACGCGGTTTCTTTGCGTGGCAAAGCGCCAAAGGCGATGATTAACCGCGGTGACGATGAATGGAATATGGATTGATTATCGGTTAATTATCGGACGCACAGACCGTGCGTCCCTACACCGCCGGACATAGTTTTGTCGTTCTGCGACACCCTCAGAGAAATATAAAATTTAACCTTGCAGCAGGACAGCTGCCGACAGATATGGCTAACGAACAGGAAAATATAGATTTGGACAATCCCGAGTTTCAGGATATATGGCGGCTTATACGCTATACCAACCGCCCTATATTCATGACAGGCCGCGCCGGCACGGGCAAATCGACGTTCCTCAAATATATCACCCGCAACACCTCGAAAAAGCATGTGGTGCTCGCTCCCACCGGAATAGCGGCAGTCAACGTGGGCGGAGTGACACTGCATTCGTTTTTCAAGATACCGTTCAAGCCGCTACTGCCCGACGACCCGGAATTCAAGACCGACCGTCTGCGCAAACGCCTTAAATACAACAAGCAGCATATAAAACTCATCAAGGAACTCGAACTGATTATCATCGACGAAATATCGATGGTGAGAGCCGACATACTCGATTTTGTCGACAAAGTGCTGAGAGTGTATTCGGGGAATATGCGCTCCGCTTTCGGCGGCAAACAGCTGCTGCTCGTAGGGGATATATTCCAGCTCGAGCCGGTAGTGACCTCCGATATGCGCGACGTGCTGCGCGTGTACTACCCTAACTCATATTTCTTTTCGGCAAAGGTATTCAGTCAGCTGTCACTGGTGCAGATTGAGCTTCAGAAGGTATACCGCCAGCAGAATGCTGACTTCGTGGCGATGCTCGACCGCTTCCGCACCGGCACACCGTCAATCAACGATATATCGCAGCTCAACCAGCGTGTGCGCCCGTCGGCGGCCACCAAAGGTGACGATTTCGTGATGACTCTCGCCACGCGTCGCGACATGGTCGACAGCATCAACGACAGCCACCTCGCCCAGCTGAAATCGAAGTCAATCATCTACGTCGGCGAGATAAAGGATGATTTTCCGGAAGCGGCACTCCCCTCGCCCAAAGAACTTGAACTTAAAGCCGGCGCACAGGTAGTATTCATCAAGAACGACCGCGACAAGCGCTGGGTCAACGGGACAATCGGAAAAGTATATTGCGCCACGGCCGACAAACTCGAGATAGAATTCGAGAACGGCGACCGTCATGTGGTGGAACGCGAGATATGGGAAAATATCGTATACAAATACAACGAGAAGAACAAGACCGTCGATGAGAAGCTGATAGGCACCTACACGCAATATCCAGTCAGATTGGCATGGGCGCTCACTATACACAAGAGCCAGGGCCTGACGTTCAACAAGGTGATTATCGACGTGGGGCGCGGTGCTTTCTCCGGCGGCCAGACCTACGTGGCGCTCAGCAGAAGCACGTCGCTTGAAGGGATTACGCTTCAGAATCCAGTCAGCGAGCGTGACATATTCGTGAGCCCGGCCATCACAGAATTCTCACGCCAGAGCAACAGCCGCGCCATCATATCGACAGCACTCGAGCAGGCGGCGGCCGACGACAATTTCGCGGAAGCGTCGCGGTATTTCGACAGGGGAGAATACAGTAAATCGGTAAAGGCATTTGCCGCCGGACAGAAGATACGCGACGAGCTCTCGCGCGAGCCGGTGCAGCGCGCCATATCGCGCAAGCTCTACCGGCTGGGACAGCTCGAGGGGGAAATCGAACGCCTCAACGCAATCATCAGCGAGCAGAAGAAACGCTTCGACTCTCTTGCCGAGGAATATATTGCGATGGGGCGCGACTGCCTTGATGAAATCGAGGACATAACCGCAGCTCTCGCCAATTTCGACAAGGCGCTCTCCATATCGCCCCGCAATGTCAAAGCGCTTGAATACAAAGCCCGCGCACTGACAGCCGCCCATACTACCGAAGAAGCCAAAGAGACTTATACCGAACTGCTCGACGTCGACCCGACACATCTGAAAGCGTTGCTGGCGCTCGCCGACATTGCCAATGACGAGGATGACAACTATGCCGCGCTCGACAGGCTTCTCGTGGCGGTAAAACATTATCCCGAGGAAGCGAGAGTTTACCGGCGCATGGCCCGCATCTACGATAATATCGGCGACGAGGAGGCTGCGGATTATTACCGTGAAATGGAACAGCGCTTCCGAAAGAAGAAATGAAAGGAATCAAATCAAACATATTTAAGGTGTTGCAAAACTCAAAATATACCGACGAAATTGCAGTGACGCGATTCGCCGTGACTTTTGACCGCAATATAGCTTTGCTACACCATCCTACTATAAACTAAAAGACAAACAGTGACTTACCCGGATACATTTGAAAAGAAAACAGGATTTGACGCAGTACGCAACGAAGTGATGCGACTGTGCCAGAGCAACGGCGCACGCGCCACAGCCGACGAGCAACTGCAGTTTACAAAGGATTACGAAACCATACTCTACCGTCTGCGCAGTGTGGACGAGATGACGAAGATATTAGGAGGAGACAACGCATTCCCGCTCGGAGCCACGGGTGATGTGGCGGAACTGCTTGCCAAAGTACGGCCCGAAGGGACATTTCTTGGAGCCGAAGAGCTGAACATGGTTAATAACGCGCTACTTATTTCGGCTGCAATATCCGATTTTTTTGCCGTTGCCGCGCAGGAGGGAAACACGCCCTACCCCACTCTGACCGGCATTGCCGGAGATATAGAGCGGTTTGACGCCGTGTCGGCCACGATAAGCCGCAGCATAGACCGCTTCGGTGAAATCAAGGACTCGGCCTCGCCCGAACTTGCACAGATACGACGTCAGCTTCAACAGACTCAGGCCTCGATATCGTCGGTGATGCGCAGGGTAATATCGCGCGCGGTCGAGAGCGGTTATCTCGATGCCGACGCATCGGCCGTGGTGCGCGACGGGCGCCTTGTGCTTCCGGTATCGCCCATGCACAAGCGCCATATCAACGGTATCGTGCACGATGAGTCGGCCTCCGGCAAGACCTACTTCATCGAGCCGGCCGAGATGGTCGAGGCCAACAACCGCATACGCGAGCTTCAGATGGACGAACGGCGCGAAATGACACGCATACTTAAGGAAATCACCGCAGCCATACGTCCCGACATCGGTCGCATGACAGCCACTATGCGCGTCGTGGCCGAGATTGATTTCATCCACGCCAAGGCTATTTACGCCCGGCGCGTCGACGCGCACATGCCGCATCTTAATACGGCTCCGGAACTTGAATGGTACCATGCCGTGCATCCGGTGCTGTTGCTGTCGCTCGAAAGCCACGGCAAGAAAATCGTGCCGCTCGACATCACCCTGTCGCAGAAAGACCGCCTGCTGATCATATCCGGTCCCAACGCCGGCGGTAAATCCGTATGCCTCAAGACGGTCGGCATTGTGCAGTACATGATGCAGTGCGGCATGCTACCCACCCTTTATGAAAATTCGCACATGGGCATCTTCGAAAGCATATTCATCGACATCGGCGACGACCAGTCAATCGAGGATGACCTGAGTACGTACAGCTCGCACCTGCGCAACATGAAATATTTCCTCCAGCACGGCAACCGCGCCACGCTTGCATTGATTGACGAATTCGGGGGCGGTACCGAGCCGACCATAGGCGGCGCCATCGCCCAGGCCATACTCAAGGATTTCAACGGAAAGGAAATGTGGGGCGTCATCACCACCCACTACCAGAACCTTAAGAATTTCGCCGAGGATACCCCGGGGCTCATCAACGGTTCGATGCTCTATGACCGGCATCTGATGCAGCCGCTGTTCAAACTGCACATCGGCAACCCCGGCAGCTCGTTCGCCATAGAGATAGCTCGCAAGACGGGACTGCCCGCACAGATAATAGCCGATGCCGAGGAGATAGCCGGCTCAGACTACGTGCGTCTCGACCGCTACCTGCTCGACATAGCCCGCGACAAACGCTACTGGGAGCACAAGCGCGACGCCATAAAGCTGAAAGAGAAAAAAATCGACACTCTTATAAATAATTACGAGGCCGAGGCTTCGACGCTGCGCGACAAACGCCGCGAAATTATAGCCGAGGCCCGCAGCGAGGCGCAGCGCATACTCGACAGCAGCAACGCCACCATCGAACGCACGATACGCGAGATAAAGAACGCGCAGGCCGAGCGTGAACGCACGCGCGCCGCCCGCCTGCAGATGGAACACGACAAATCATCACTGCTCAACGAGAAGGAGAACGACGACCCCGAAATACTCAACCGCCACCGCAACAAAAAGAAGAAAGTCAAAACGGAAGCTCCCGTACCCGCCAAAGCGGAGGAACCGCTGAAGCCTGGCGACAACGTGAAACTCGACGGACAGACCACCGTAGGTACCGTCATGGAGATAAGCGGCAAACGCGCCATCGTGAATTTCGGCGCGCTGAAGACTACCGTAGAGCTGTCGCGGTTGCGGCGCACGATAGCCAAACCGCAGTCGGGCGCACGCGACGCTTCGTTTGTAAGTTCGGCCACCACCGACGCCATGCGGCAGCGGCAGCTGTCATTCACCAACGAGATTGACGTGCGCGGCATGCGTGTCGACGAGGCGCTCCAGGCCATCACGTATTTCCTTGACGACGCAATCCAGTTCTCGGCCGGACGCGTCAGGATACTTCACGGTACGGGCACCGGCGCGCTGCGCATGGCCGTGCGGCAGATGCTCGACTCGGTGCCGGGTGTCGCCTCGTACCGCGACGAGCATGTACAGTTCGGCGGAGCGGGTATCACCGTTGTCGACCTGCGGTAGAACAATCTTTTGAAGCGATAAATTGAAACATAAACGCACCTGTTGCGTTTATACTAAAAACAATAAAAACATATTTTAATAAAATTATTAAATATATAAAATTTATTCGTAACTTAGAGGTCAATTGCAGACTGACAGCAGATGAGCGAGACAATCAATCAATATATCAACATGACGTGGGTCTATTGGGCGCTATGGATTGTATATGGCGTCACGATTGTCAGCGTCGTGCTGGTGGTGCTGTCGGAGAACCGTAACCCTGTAAAATCGCTGGCATGGATTACAGTGCTGTTGCTGCTCCCCGCGGTGGGGCTGATACTCTATTTCCTGTTCGGACGGTCAATCAAGAACAAGCGCTTCATATCGCGCCGCAACCGCCGGCGGCTCAAAAAGCACGAGCAGGCCAAAGCGTTTGATGCCGCGGCCTCGGGGCTGAGCGTGGAGAACGCGCAGCAGGTACGGCTCGGACAATCGCTGATGGGCGCCCCATATTACGCCGAAAACAACGCCCGCATCTTCGACAACGGCAAGGAAAAGTTTGACATGCTGTTTCAGGACCTGCGCCGTGCCCGACGCTTCATCTACCTGCAATATTATATCTTTGAGGATGACAAAATCGGCAATGCCTTAGCCGACATATTGATAGCAAAAGCAAAAGCCGGAGTGAAGGTAAAGGTGATATACGACCATGTGGGCAACCTGAAGGTGAAACGGCGCTTCTACAGGCGCATGCGCGAAGCCGGAGTTGAAATCTATCCTTTCTTCAAGTTGTCGCTGCTTCTTCCTGGCTCCCGTATCAACTGGCGCAACCACCGCAAACTGTGCCTTATCGACGGGCGCATAGGCTATATCGGCGGTATGAATGTGGCCGACAGGTATATCGACGGGGGCAAATTCAGCGTGTGGCGCGACATACATCTGCGCGTCACGGGGCCAATACTCCGCAGTTTCAACCACTCGTTCTGCTACGACTGGAATTTCATGGGGCGACCCATACCCGAGGATTTCGCGCCGTCCGACGCAAAACCGTCGAGCGCCAACATAGGAATGCAGCTCATCACATCAGGTCCCACCGGCCAGTGGGGCAATATTTCGCTGGTATTCCTCAAGGCTATCGGCAACGCCAAGCGCTCAATCTACCTGCAGACGCCATATTTCCTTCCGACCGAAGGATTGCTTCGCGCACTTCAGGCCGCAGCACTGTCAAAGATTGACGTAAGGGTGATGATGCCGCGCCGGGCCGACTCCTCCGTGCTGCGAAGTGCATCGTTCTCCTACATAAAGGAATGCCTTCGTGCAGGTATAAAAGTATATCTGTACGAACCGGGAATGCTTCACGGCAAGGTTATAATTGTCGATGACGACTTTGTCACCGTCGGGTCGACCAACTTCGATTTCCGAAGTTTCGAGCACAACTTCGAAGCCAATCTGTTCATCTATTCCAAGGAATTCAACGCCCGCATGACCGACATATTCATGCGCGACCTCGAGGACTCTACCCGCGTACTCCCCTACGACTGGGACCACCGTCCGCGCCTTGACAAAATGAAGCAATCGGTAATGCGCCTCCTCTCCCCGATTCTGTAACCTCAAAAATTTTCACGGTGTAATAACGCCAAATCTTACCGTTATTTTATTATTGTCTTGTGAAAAATTATCATTTTTACGAGTAAATGCGTATATTTGCATTATCATTTTACCGATAAAATCACATCAAATCAACAATAAAACAATGGCTACAAAACCTTTTGAATACCAGGAGATGTTTCCCATGGGGAAAGATACCACCGAGTATTATCATCTGACTTCCGACTATGTCAGAACCGAGACTTTCAACGGTCGCGAAATGCTTGTCGTTGACCCCGAGGCGCTAACCGTGCTCGCACGCCAGGCCACACACGACAATGCTTTCATGCTGCGCCGCGAGCACAACGAGATGGTCGCAAAGATACTTCACGACCCTGAAGCAAGCGCCAACGACAAGTTCGTAGCGCTTACGCTGCTCCGTAACGCCGAAGTTGCAGCCAAAGGCCAGCTCCCATTCTGCCAGGATACCGGCACAGCAATCATCATGGGCAAGAAAGGCCAGAACGTCTACACCGGCGGCGGCGATGAAGAGCGCCTGTCAAAAGGCGTTTACCTTACCTACACGCAGGACAATCTCCGCTATTCGCAGAACGCACCCCTCACGATGTATGACGAGGTGAACACCGGTTGCAACCTTCCCGCCCAGATTGACCTTTATGCTGTAGACGGCAACGAATACAAATTCGTGTTCGTGGCAAAAGGCGGCGGTTCGGCCAACAAGACTTATCTCTATCAGGAGACAAAAGCCATCATCAACCCCAAGACACTTGTTCCGTTCCTCGTGGAGAAAATGAAGACACTCGGCACGGCTGCATGTCCTCCCTACCATATAGCGTTTGTTATCGGCGGCACATCGGCCGAGATGAACCTCGCCACAGTCAAAAAAGCATCAGTCAAATATTACGACAACCTTCCCACTCAGGGGAATGCCCTCGGCCACGCTTTCCGCGACGTCGAACTGGAGAAAGAACTTCTCGAGGCATCGCGCAAAATCGGTCTCGGCGCGCAGTTCGGCGGCAAATACTTCGCCCACGACATACGCGTGATACGTCTGCCGCGCCACGGTGCATCATGCCCCATCGGTATGGGCGTAAGCTGCTCGGCCGACCGTAACGTAAAGGCCAAAATCAACAAAGAAGGCCTTTGGATTGAGAAGCTCGACGCAAACCCAGGCGAACTCATCCCCGAAGATATGCGCAAAGCGGGCGAAGGCGACGTTGTGAAAATCGACCTCAACCGCCCTATGAGCGAAATACTCGCCGAACTGACCAAATATCCCGTGTCGACGCGTCTGTCGCTCAACGGTACAATCATCGTAGGCCGCGATATCGCCCACGCCAAAATCAAAGAGCGTCTTGACAAAGGCGAACCGATGCCCGAATACCTCAAGAACCACCCCATCTATTACGCAGGACCCGCCAAAACACCCGAAGGAATGCCTTCCGGTTCGTTCGGGCCGACCACTGCCGGACGTATGGACCCGTACGTCGACCAATTCCAGGCGGCAGGCGGTTCAATGGTAATGATAGCAAAAGGCAACCGCAGCAAGCAGGTGACCGACGCATGCAAGAAGCATGGCGGTTTCTACCTCGGCTCAATCGGAGGCCCCGCCGCAATCCTCGCACAGAACTCAATCAAGAAAGTCGAGTTGCTCGAATACCCCGAACTCGGCATGGAAGCTATCTGGAAAATAGAAGTCGAAGATTTCCCCGCTTTCATCCTTGTAGACGACAAAGGCAACGACTTCTTCACCGAAATCGCCGCCAAGTGCGCAGGCTGCCCCATCGCTAAATAAGATACTCCACAGGCATATACCAAACGAAGCAGGGCTGACATACAGGAATGTCAGCCCTTGCTTTATTCAGGTTCCCATACAGCATGCAAGGGCGTTTCGCCATCGTGGTATTTGTGTAGAATAGTGTATCAGAGCGCATCACACACTCGCCCTCTCCGTGGGCTCGCACACGCGTATTCCCTTTTACCCCGCCCTCCGCTAACGCGTCGGACGGGGATAGTGACACCACCGAGCCTTCGGCTCTCCGCTATTAGAACCGCATTGCACAGACCGTGCGTCCTACTAGTGGTCAATCTTTTTTCTACATAATTTAGAGCATTGAAAAGGCTTAAATTATTAAATCCTTAATCTAAAGTATTTTATGAACAAAACTCAGGATAAATAGTTAATAAAGCTTTAAGTCTGAATGACTATTTCACATGTATTATAATTAAAGATTGACCACTAGTACGTGCGTCCCTACATCGTTGGCTAAAATTCAGCAGTTTTGCAACGCCTTTCATACAACCCGCAAACAAACAAACAAACAAACAAACAAACAAACAATCAATCAATCAATCAATCAAACAATCAATCAATAAGTTTGTATTGCCGAATAGTTACCGGATATTGCCTAAATGTTATAATTTAACAAAATTAACAAAAGATAATATTATATATGATTGCAGGGCTTGGATATGGGCATCGTTTTCGCTAACTTTGTGAGTAGTAAAAACAACCCGACGTTTCGATTATAATATGAATTGAGGTTTTCAACATTTTCGATCAATCGAAAGCCTGTTTTCAAAATCGTTTCGATTATAACCCTTACCGACGTGATTAGACGAATATTCATATCCTTAATACTGACCATGGTTGCGGCCACCGTATCGGCGCAGCATACGAGAGTACCCTCCCACGAAGCAGCCGAGCGCTATGCGGCGATGGAGAAAGTGGATCTTACGCGCCATCTGCCCGACATCAACAACCGCGAGCTCAAATCATTCGCAAGCGACGAGGCTGTCATGACGGCAAACGACATGCTGTCGCTGGCACGCACGTTCATCGGTCTGCGTTACCGTTACGGAGGCAGGACGCCTAAGGGGTTTGACTGCTCAGGATTCACATCGTATATCTTCTCACAATTCGGATATGAACTGAAGCGTTCGTCGCGCGACCAATACCGCTGCGACGGCGAGATTGTCGACAAAATGCAGGTACAGCCCGGCGACCTTATCTTCTTCACGGGACGCAATTCGAAATCGGGCAACGTGGGCCATGTGGGCATCGTTGTCGACGGCGACCCTGTCACCGGCCAGATTACATTCATCCACTCCGCCTGCTCATCAGGCATATCAATCGACACGACTGACGACCCTTATTACTCAAAAAGATTTATCGGAGTGAAAAGAGTAATCAAGTGACGACCCATTGCCGGCACGCATCTCCCGCCTGTTCAATCGGCCGCTTTATATAATTTTATAGGGGCACGCGGTTCGTCGCCAACTTATTTGTTGTATTCCGAGTTATATTATCATGGACAGTATCAAAAACCGTATAGAGGAGCTCCGCAGGCTCCTCAATGAGTATAATCACCAGTATTACGTACTCAATGCACCTACAGTGAGCGACAAAGAATTCGACTTCCTGCTCAAAGAACTCGAGGCCCTCGAAGCCACACGCCCCGATCTCGCCGACCCGCTGTCGCCCACGCAGCGCGTAGGAAGCGACCTCAGCAAGGGATTCACGCAGATAAAGCATATCTACCCAATGCTGTCGCTTGCCAACACCTATTCGGTAGAGGAGGTCGACGATTTCGTGAAGCGAGTGAAAAAGGAGATAGTCAATGAGGAGTGTGTACTCGTAGGTGAAATGAAATTTGACGGCACATCAATCTCGCTCATCTATGAGCACGGACGCCTCGTAAGAGCCGTGACACGCGGCGACGGCGAGCAGGGCGATGACGTCACTGCCAACGTAAAGACCATACGCTCCATACCGATGCAGCTGCAGGGGGAAGGATGGCCCGACAAATTCGAGATACGCGGTGAAATCGTATTGCCGTGGAAAGCGTTCGACCGACTGAACGCCGAACGTGAATTTAACGAGGAGCCTCTTTTCGCCAATCCGCGCAACGCGGCGTCAGGGACGCTCAAGCTGCTCAACCCCAAGGAGGTGAGCCGTCGCGGACTTGACGCATACTTCTACTATCTGCTTGGCGAGAATCTGCCTTGCGACACGCACTACGCCAATATGATGGAGGCCCGCAAATGGGGCTTCAAGGTATCGGACGCGATGACACGCCTGCTGACGATAGACGATGTGGACCGCTACATCAACTACTGGGACAAAGCCCGCAAAGAGCTTCCGGTAGCCACCGACGGACTTGTGTTCAAGGTCGACAACCTTCGCCAGCAGCTCAATCTCGGCTACACCGCAAAATCGCCGCGCTGGGCCATAGCCTACAAGTTTCAGGCGGAAAGAGCCCTTACGAAACTGAAATATGTATCATTTGAAGTGGGACGCACCGGCGTGGTGACACCCGTAGCCAACCTCGAACCGGTATTGCTTTCGGGCACGATAGTAAAACGCGCGTCGCTCCACAATGCCGACATAATACGCACTCTCGACATACATGAGCATGATATGCTCTACGTTGAAAAGGGGGGCGAAATCATACCGAAAATAACCGGAGTTGACACGGCGCAGCGCGAATCCGGAGCGGCACCTGTAGAATTTGTCACCCACTGCCCCGCCTGCGGCACTCCGCTCGTACGCATCGAGGGGGAAGCGGCCCGCGTATGTCCCGACAAATACGGATGCACACCGCAGATCAAAGGCCGCATAGAGCATTTCGTAGGACGCCGCATGATGAATATCGACGGCATCGGCGAAGAAATGGTCAATGACCTGTGTGAAAAGGGGTATCTCAAAAACTGCGCCGACCTCTACGACCTGACTGCCGAGCAAATCAAAAGCCTTTATGTCAAAGGCGATAAAATCGCCGACAAGATACTGGCCGGCATCGAAGCGTCGAAATCAGTGCCTTACGAACGCGTGCTCTACGCCCTGTCAATACCCTACGTGGGCGAGACGGGCGCCAAGAAGATAGCGCGGGCGTCGGGCAACATCGACCGTCTGATGGCCATGACCGAGGATGAACTTATGTCAATAGAGGATGTAGGTCCCAACATTGCGCGCGGCATCATCGAGTTTTTCGCCGACGAACGCAACAGGTCGATTGTAGAGCGCTTGCGTGCGGCCGGGGTGACGCTTGACGCACCTGCCGTAGCCGATGTGCGGTCGTCCGACATCCTGCAAGGCAAGAGCATTGTCATTTCGGGTACGTTCAACCGTCATTCACGCGACCAGTACAAGGCGCTGATTGAGCAGCACGGAGGCAAGAACGTAGGCTCCATATCCAAAAAGACCGACATGGTGCTCGCCGGTGAGAATATGGGTCCAGCCAAACTCGAGAAAGCCACCGCGCTCAATATCCCGATTATCGACGAGGACACATTCCTCGGCATGATTGGAGAATAGCAGCAGAACCGAGATTCGATGCTGTTTGCTTATGTGGAGCGGGGGCGTCTCGCCCCCGGGGTATTATTTTTATTCACTGAAAGTTACCACGGGGGCGAGACGCCCCCGCCCCTATCAACTCAGCGTAAGTTAATAGCGATAAATCGCGTCTCTACAAGTTGTTACGAAGCGCCGAGCCATCCTATGGCCTGATACTTGAAGGCTACCTCGAACAATCGGCCTCCTGTAAGTGTTTTATGATAAAAATACTGAAAAAAATGAAAAATAAACATATTATTTTCCCGGCTATAGTATTTGCCGTCATCGCTCTGGTATCATGCCAGAATAAAGAGGGACTTGCCAAGAAAGTAAACGGCACATGGCAGTCGGTGCCCGAACATATCATCAATACCGACAGCATAAGCGTCAGTCTGATAAAGTCATACGAGTTCGCACCCATGCAGGATGCAGAGGGCACACTCATTATCAGCGCGATGCTTTCGATTGAGAAATATATGCCCGAAAGCGACTCCATAATCGCTCCTCTCACGATCAATGCAGCAGCCGTAGCTTCGGTGACAGGAACTTACGAGGCCGTATCATACGACAAAATCATACTCCACCCCGATGCCTCGACTTTTTCGCTTTCAGTCGATTCGGCCGCCGTAAGCTATAACTACAATGTGCTCGACAACAATGCGGCTCCCGACCTGGTAAACCTAAAGCCACAATGGGCCGCAGAATTTAAAAGAGACCTCTCAAAGGCCGTCAAAGAAAATTTCATGCGCTGCGACACGCTTACCAAAGTCAAAGTGAGCGATACGCTGATGCATTGCCACGACGGCAAAGAGGATCTTACCATGCGTTTGCAGATTAACCGTCCGAAATAGGCCGACTTTTAGATAGCGTTTTAGATAGCGAACTTAGCAGTCAAAAACGCTATGTTCAATCTGAATGAAAACAACCGGATAGT
>MNQK01000014.1 GCA_001915385.1 Bacteroidales bacterium 52_46
TCTGTAACCTCCAAATTTTTCTTCAACTTTTTTTTGCGTCGCTTCCGTTTCGGAGTTCCTGTCAGTGTCGGTGTCGTGCCCCGCGTCAGCTGCGTAGCAGCTTCCTCGCGCCGTTACCGGCCTGTCTTCTCTCCTTGGAAGCTCGCTTGCTTCCCGAAAGCGAGTGCAAAGGTATGCACTTTTTCCTCCACCACCAAATATTTTTGAAACTTTTTTTCATAAAAATTTAACCGAAACCAACCAAAATCGCTGCATCCGCCTATCTTCCATCTGATTACACCCGATAAAAATTTTTCACCACACCACCCCGATTCCGGCAAAAGTCAGACCGGTCGGACGAGTCTGACCGGTCTGACTCATCTGAGAACTCATAGCCCTCAGAGTTCTCGGAGTTCTCGGAGTTCTCGGAGTATTCAGAGCACTCGGAGTTCTCGGAGCGCTCCCGGCCCTGCAAAATTCTTGCTGCGCAAGCGCTAAAGCGATAACAAAATTCCCCATTCAAAATTCAAAATTACCTTATCGTGCGCAGCGGGGGCAGGAATGCATCTTCAATATGCTCGATGCGTGGCGGCACATCGCCCAACGGCGACCCCACCACAAACACCACGTCAAACTGCACCTCATGCGGGATACGATAAGCCTTGACGTATGAATCCGCAGCCCGCACCATACGCATCACACGCCGGCGGTCGACAGCATCGGCCGGGTCAAAGCTGCCGTCGCTCCTCGTCTTGACCTCGACGAAAACTATCCGCGCCCCTTTGATGGCCACGATGTCAATCTCCATGTTGCCCGCACGCCAGTTGCGTTCCGCGATGGCGTAACCTTTGGTCACGAGCAGGTCTGCGGCGAGCTGTTCGCCCCATTTTCCCAAGTCGTTGTGCCGTGCCATTTCTATCGGTATTTTTTCTGATTGTGAGTCAACAAATTTAGGCATATTATTTGTTTAAATTATATATATTGTGGAAATTTTTCAGGCACAGCCTCATTTTGTGTTCTATTTTTTTGTATTTTTGTAACCATATTTATTGACGAGATGATAATCAGCGAAACAGTAAAAAGCGGTGTTGTCGTGAAAACCCGAGGGAAAAAAGCATGGGTCAAAATAAACTGCGGCGATGAAAATTGCTCCGGATGCCGGATTGCGGGCATCTGCTCCACTCCGTCCTACACCCCCACATTGCGTGCGGTGGTCGAGACCGGCCTCGACGTGAAGGAGGGGGACCGGGTAATGCTCATGGGACGCGTGAAGGGATGGCTCAAAGGATGGCTCCTGCTTGCGGGACTGCCGTGCATCGCGATACTAACAGGGCTGGTGCTCGGAAGCATGTTCGAGATGAAGGACGGCGCCACCGGCGTCGTGGCTCTCGGCTTCGTCATGGTCTACTACGTGCTGTTGTGGATGTTCCGCGACAGGGTCGACAGAAATGTCGAATGGGTGGTAGAGTCAGTCCGGACGGAATAAACAGCAGCAAAACGGGTAAAAGTGTAGAAAAAAGATAGAATCACAAATGGAACAACAGTATCTGGCTATGACGGTGCTTGGAGTGGCCGGATTTGCCGCAGGGCTTATCCTGTACTTCGTCGCCAAGAAATTCAATGTCAAAGAGGACCCGCGCATCGGGGAAATCGAGGAAATCCTTCCGGGAGCCAACTGCGGCGCCTGCGGACGCAAAGGTTGCCACGATTTCGCCGTGGAATGCTGCCGCACAGGCAGTCTCGACGGCCTGAACTGCCCCGGCGCAGGCGCCGAAGGGATGCGCCGCATAGCATCGGTGCTCGGCATCGACGCGCAGGCAGCATGCGAGAAAAAAGCGTTCGTGCGCTGCCACGGAACGGCTTGCAACCGCCTGGTCAAACGCAACATATCCGCCATAAGTTCCTGTATATCGGCAAAATCGCTCGCCATGCCCGAAGGATACTGCACCTGGGGATGCCTCGGCGGAGGCGACTGCGTGAAGGCATGCCGCTTTGACGCGATGACATGGGACGCTGAAAACGGGATGCCACGTATCGACATCAACCTATGCGTAGGATGCGGAGCGTGTGCCGACGCATGCCCGCAGAACCTGATACTCATACGCGAGAAAAAGCCTGACACGCCCGCAGTGGTCGTCACATGCAGCAACCGCGACAAAGGGGCCGCGGCGCGGAAAATGTGTGCCGTCGCCTGTATCGGCTGCGGCAAATGCGCCCGCACATGCCGCTTCGGAGCAATCACCGTCACCGGAAACCTCGCGTCAATCAACCCCGACCTGTGCACCGCATGCGGCGAATGCGTGGCCGGATGCCCCACATCGGCCATCACCGCCTTTGCCGACATCACCACCGGCCGCGTGCAGCCGGCGCCCATCGACGAGAAAGCATAGACCAACAATGCAATGACATAGAGCAACAGTGCAATGAAACACTTCAGTATACATAAAAGTTTCGGCCGCACGGGAGTCCACCCGCCCGAAATGAAACTCACCGCCGGAAGCCCGATCAAGGACATGCCGTTGCCGCGGCGTGTGGAAATCAGCCTCAGCCAGTCACTGGGACGCCCGGCCAAGGCTGTAGTCGCCGCAGGTGACCACGTCAGCCGTTTCGACCTCATCGGCGAAGCGCAGGGACCGGTGTCGGCCAACGTCCACACCCCCATCTCGGGCACGGTAAAAAGCGTCGGACGAATCGAGACCGCCGACGGCCACGGCGCCGAAGGTGTCGTCATCGAAGCCGACGACAACGACCACGCCGCCGACCTGCAGAGCATCTGCGACGCACGTCCGCTCAGCGAAGCCGCCGTCGCACGGCTCTCCGCACAGGAGATAACCGAAATCATACGCCGCGCCGGCATAGTCGGAATGGGCGGAGCCACATTCCCCACCGCCACCAAGCTCTCCCCTCCGCCGAGAAGCCCGCGCTGCGAATTTCTGCTCATCAACGGCGCCGAATGCGAGCCGTATCTCACCTGCGACGACGCCGTAATGCGCGAGATGCCGCATGAAATAATCACCGGAATAGAACTGATACTCCGTGCGTTGGGCGACGATGTCAGATGCATCGTCGGCATCGAGGACAACAAACCGCAGGCCATCAGCCGGATGACGACCGCAGCCCGCGCCCACGACCGCATCACCGTAGCGTCGATGCGCACACGCTATCCCCAGGGTGGCGAAAAGATGCTCACGAAAACTCTTACCGGACGTGAAATCGCCCCGGGAGCCCTCCCCATATCGCAGGGCGTGATAATACAGAACGTATCCACGGCACTCGCCGTCTACCACGCCGTAGTGTGGGGAATGCCGCTCGTCGAACGCGTCATGACAGTCAGCGGTAAAGACTACGAAGGGCGCGGCAACTACCGCGTGCCCGTAGGAACCCCGCTTAAAGATATAATAGCGCATCTTGGCGAAATACCCGCCTCGACCGTCAAAATCATCAACGGAGGCACCATGATGGGACGCGCGATGGCCGGTCCGCAAGGCTCCACCACCAAAGGCATGAGCGGACTGCTCATGCTTGACGCCGAGGAATCGCCCCTGCGCGATACCACCCCATGCGTGCGTTGCGGCCGCTGCGTCGAAGTGTGCCCGATGGGACTTGAGCCGTACATGCTTGCCAAGCTATCTCAGCACGGCCGCACCGACGACCTCGCGGCTCGCCACGTAACCGACTGCATGGAATGCGGCTGCTGCAGCTACAGCTGCATGGCCGGCCGGCGCCTCGTCGACTGGATTAAAGTCGGGAAAGCCCTCGTGCGCAAAAAATGACGCGGCACCGGCGCCCGCAACCGTCGTTATCCGCTTATCATTATCACGAATGCAACAGCATTTGCCTCATTATATTAATGTCAATATTAATGTCAAAATGGGAAAAACAATCTGATGGAAAGTAACAGAATAATAGTGACAGGCTCGCCCCACGTGTCGACACGGCGTACCACCCGACGCGTGATGCTCGAGGTAACCCTGGCCCTCCTCCCCGCCTTCGCCTGCGGAATATGGATTTTCGGCTGGCGCTCGGCACTCGTCGCGGCAGTGACAATCATAGCCTGCATGCTCACCGAATTTGTATGCGCCCGCTATATGCTCGGACGCCGCGACGCCCTCAGCGACTGCACATCAATAGTCACCGGCCTGCTCCTCGCCATGACGCTACCCTCGTCGATACCCCTGCCTATGGCGTTCATAGGGGGAGTTTTCGCAATCGGAGTCGGCAAGATGGCATTCGGAGGCACCGGGCAGAACATATTCAACCCCGCTCTCGTCGGACGCGTATTCCTGCTCATATCCTTCCCCGTCGAGATGACCACATGGCCGCTTCCGCTTTCGCCCGACGGCCTCACCGGCGCCACCATGCTCAGCGCCATGAAAGAGAGCGGTCTCGACGCATCAAGCATCGACATAGCGCAGATGGCACTCGGCAACATGGGCGGCTCGCTCGGCGAAGTCGGCGCGATAGCCATCGTGGCAGGCTGGATCTATCTCACCCTACGCCGCATCATCCGCCTCGTAATACCGCTGTCGATACTCGGTGCCGTGGCAATCGCCGCAGCCGTCACAGGCAACGACATCGCTGTCGAACTGCTGTCGGGCGGACTGCTCCTCGGCGCAATTTTCATGGCCACCGACTACGTCACTTCACCCATGACCACCAAAGGAATGCTCGTCTACGGTATACTGATAGGACTGATTACCTTCGTCATAAGACATTACGGCTCATATCCCGAAGGCATCTCATTTGCGATACTCATAATGAACGGTTGCACACCGCTCATCAACAAACTGACGCACCCCCGCGTGTTCGGCGAAAGGAGGAAGAAATGAAAAAATTGAAATCGACACTTCCCAATATGGTCATCGTGCTGACCGTCACCACGATGGCAGCCGGATTCCTGCTCGGCTACGTATATCAGTCGACAGCCGCCGCACGTGAGAAAGCCGCCTCCGACAAACTCGTCGGAGCGATACGCAACGTCGTGACGGGATTTGACAACGACCCCGCGGCCGAAAAGACACAGCTCACCGTCGGCGCCAACACCGTCACCGTATATCCCGCCACCAACGGAGGCGAACTCATAGGCTGCGCCGTGGAGAGCAGTTCCGACAACGGCTTCTCCGGACGCATCACCATCGTCGTCGGATTTGACCTGCAGGGCAACATCCTCGGCTACGACGTGACATCACACTCCGAGACCCCCGGCCTCGGCGCAAAGATGGGCGAATGGTTCCGCGGCGACGGGTCGCGCTCCGTCATCGGCAGAAATCCCGTACAGACCGTACTCCGCGTGAGCAAGGACGGAGGCGACGTCGACGGTATCACCGCAGCCACAATCTCCTCGCGCGCATTCCTCGAAGCCGTCAACACCGCCGCCGAAGGCGCCATGCAGTATTACCGACAAACCACGAAATAACATCAGCGTATGAATTTCTTCAAGACAATATACCACAGCGCCGTACTCGAGAATCCGACCTTCGTACTACTCCTCGGCATGTGCCCCACTCTCGGCACCACATCGAGCGCCATCAACGGCATGTCGATGGGACTCGCCACCACCGGAGTGCTCATCTGCTCCAACGGAGCCATATCGGGCATCAAAAATCTTGTACCCGACAAAATCAGGATACCGGTCTATATTGTGGTCATAGCCACATTCGTGACACTGCTTCAGATGCTCATGCAGGCCTATGCCCCCGCGCTCAACGACAGCCTCGGCATCTTCATACCGCTCATCGTGGTCAACTGCATACTTCTCGGACGCGCCGAAGCCTTCGCGTCGCGCCACAACGTCATCTCGTCGATAGCCGACGGCATCGGAGCCGGACTCGGATTTACCGTAGCGCTCACACTGCTCGGAGCCTGCCGCGAATTTCTCGGCAGCGGCAGCATAGCCTCGCTCAGCATATTTCCCGAAAGCTGGGGCGCGCTGCTGTTCATCCTCGCCCCCGGAGCATTCATCATGCTCGGCTTCCTGATTGCCGGCTACCGCTACCTTCAGGGACGCAAGGGATAATCCGGCATCCGACCACACGCCAACACAACAGTCTAATCCGAACCATCATACAAAGCCATGCTTGAATATTTAGCCATAATCATAACCGCAATCTTTGTCAACAACATCGTATTCGCGCAGTTCTTAGGCATCTGCCCCTTCCTCGGAGTATCCTCAAAGCTCACCAACGCCGTGGGCATGGGCATCGCCGTCACCGTGGTAATGGTAATCTCCACGCTCGTGACATCGCTGCTCCAGAACTTCGTGCTCGTGCCGCTGCATATAGAGTACATGCAGACCATACTCTTTATACTCGTCATAGCCGCACTGGTGCAGATGCTCGAAATCATAATGAAAAAAGTATCGCCCGGCCTCTACGTGGCACTCGGCGTATTCCTCCCCCTCATCACCACCAACTGCGCCGTACTCGGCGTGGCAATCATGGTGACGCAGAAAGGCATGTCGCTGACGCAAAGCGTTGTCTATGCCTTTGCCACCGCCGTAGGATTCCTGATGGCGCTCGTAATCTTCGCCGGCATAAGGGAGCAGCTCGAACTGGCCGACGTTCCCCGGCCGATGCGCGGAGTGCCCGTGGCGCTGATTACCGCCGGCATCCTCGCAATGGCATTCATGGGCTTCGCCGGCATAGGCTGAGCAAAAAAAGGGGCGGGGGCGTCTCGCCCCCGTGGTAATTTCTTGCTACATAGAATAATACCACGGGGGCGAGACGCCCCCGCCCCTTTTTAGCTTTATGTTGATTTTACCGATGTGACCGGAATTACTTTCCTTCGAGCACCTGGTTGAGCACTTTTGTCACCTGCGCGGCAAGTGCTTCCCAGCCGGCCTCAACGGGGTGCGTGCCGTCGCCTCCCACGTAATATTCGGGATGGTCCACAACCACGCTCCACAGGTCGTTGACCATGATGTTGCCATCCTTGTTGATATGCTTCAGCGCTATCTCGTTGCGCACTTTCACGCGGTTGGAAAATTCGGTATGCCCCGTCATCCCCTCGCCGCAGCGCACCGGAGTGCTCGATGCCCATATCAGTTTTGCCTTGGGCTGGTACTTGCGTATCAGCTTTATCAGTTTTGGGAAAGCCTTGTCATATTCCTCCTCGGTGTAGCCGGCTCCGTGAAGTCCGTTGTTGAAATGGATGATGTCAAATTTGTTGTGCTTGAGCACCGATTCGAGTTCGTCAAACAGCGCCGGGTCACCGAGACATTTGGAGTTGGAAATACGTCCCACATACGCACGTCCCTCGAATGCCGGTTCCACTTTGGGAGTGTATCCGCGGGTTATCGAGTTACCTATTATAAGTATGTGCGGCAGGTCGGTCTTGTTCGCCCCGGGCAACCACACGTCAGACCACTCGATATATTCACGTTCGATATGCTCTTTGGCCGCAGCCGGCAGCGTCATGGCGGCAATCATGGCCGACGCGATAAGATTTCTCAGTTTCATTTCTGTATCTTTAAGTATTTTATTAACCGGCAACTTGTGAGGATGCTGCAGAACTCTATTCTTTATCCGCGGTTGATTATCGCCTTTGGCGCTTTGCTCTGCAAAGAAACCGCGGATACTACATAGCTGATTACCAGCATACTTTGTTTAGTAGCCGCGGTTTTTAACCGCGGAAGGCTTAGTTTTGCAACAGCCTCACAAGTCGATATGAATTATTATCCGCTTCTGTTAAATCGTCACGGGCGATTGCAGCACGATATTGTCTGACGCCTTGCCGATCATGAAGTTATAGGTTCCTGCGGGAGTATAGAATTCCTTCTTGTTGTCGTCCCAGAGTCGGAGTTCGGATTTCGGCACGCTTATCTCCATCTTCTCGGTCTTGCCCTTCTTGATGTTGACGCGCTTGAATCCTTTGAGCTGCTTGATGGGAGTCTTGACACCTTCGATTTCAGGGAACTGTATGTACACCTGAGCTACCTCGTCGCCGTCACGCTTGCCGGCATTTTTTATATCGAAAGTCAGGGTCACATTCTCGTCGTCCTGTGCTACCTTGAGATTGCGGTAGTCAAACTTCGTATAGCTGAGTCCGTGACCAAAAGCATAGAGAGGCTTGCCGGTGAAGTACATATATGTACGGTTGTTCTTCACATTGTAGTCGTTGAAGTCGGGAAGGTCGTCAATCGAGCTGTAGAATGTCAGCGGCAGACGGCCTGCGGGGTTGTAATCGCCGAAAAGCACCTCGGCAACAGCTGTTCCGCCGGCCTCCCCGGGATACCATGCATCGACTATCGCGGGAAGATTTTCCGACTCCCAGTTGATACCCATCGAGCTGCCTGCCACGAGTACAAGCACCGTATTGGGGTTGAGCTTATATGCTTCCTGGAGGAATATCTGCTGGTCCTTGAGCAGACCGAGAGTCACGCGGTCCTGACCCTCACGCTCGATTGACTGGTTGATACCCATCACTGCTATCACCACATCGGCGTCCTTGACTATCTTGGCAGCCTCGCCAAACATCTCCTCCATCACGTTGGCACCCGTGCTCGGCACCATCCAGTTCAGGCGTGCAATGCAGTCGCCTCCAGCATCGTAGTATTCAACCTTCAGGTCGTAGCTGCGGCCCTTTTCCAGATTGAGAATAGCTTTTTCGTCGCGGCGCGCATGCACGTTCCAGTCCTCGATTACAAGCTCACCGTCGAGCCATACACGCACACCGTCGTCGCTCGTGAAACTCAACACATACTGTCCCGACACGTTCGGTACGAGTTTGCCGGTCCAGCGTATCGACATGGGCGATGCGGGAAGGAAGGGATCGGGAGCCTGGTTGGCGGGTTCGAAATTGATGCTCTTGTCGGTACGCACCTTCGGTGTGCCCTCGAAGTTGGGGTTGTCGTAATATTCGCCCTTGAGTCCCTCGGGGAAATTGAGCGCCGAAATAAGCTGGAATCCCTCCTCGTTTGACACCCAGGGAGCGTAAAGCACCTCGACATCATTGCCGACACGCTGACGTATACCCTCGAGCACCGATACCGGTTCTCTTACCGGCTCACCCGAGTAGTCGCCGAACTCATGGTTGGCGGCATTGATTCCCACTACGGCTATCTTTTTGAGTTTTTTCTCATTGAGGGGCAATGTGTTTTTGCTGTTCTTGAGCAGCACGATACTCTGGCGGGCAGCCTCGAGCGCGAGGTCCTGGTGCTCCCGGCAGCCTACTATCGACGGGCTCAGATGGTTGTAGGGAACAGCATCGGGGTCGTCGAACATGCCCAGACGCATACGGGCGCGCAGCACGTGGTAGGCGGCCGAGTCGATCTGCTCCTCGGTGACCATATACTGTTTGTAGGCGTCGAGCAGCGCAGTGCGGAATATATAATCGCCGCACTCCACGTCGAGACCGGCCTGCAGACACATCATCGCTGCCGCTTCGGGGGTCTTGGCATAGTGGTGGTTCCACATCACCAGACCGGGAGCGCCGCAGTCCGACACGATGTAGCCGTCAAATCCCCAGTCCTGCTTCAGCACTTTCTTAAGCAGCCAGTTGTTGACCGTACAGGGCACACCGTTGATGGCATTGTAGGCGGTCATGATTGACTGTGCGTTACCCTCCTTGACGCAGCGTTCGAAAGCGGGCAGATAGTATTCGCGCATATCGGTCTCGGTAATGGCGGCCTGACACTCGAAGCGGTTGTGCTCCTCGTTGTTGGCGGCAAAATGCTTGGGAGTAGAAACCGTCTTGAGATAGCGGGGATGATTGCCCTGCAATCCGCGCACGAACTGAGTGCCGAGCACACCCGACAGATAGGGATCCTCGCCGTATGTCTCGGGAGTGCGGCCCCATCGCGGGTCACGTGCCATATTTACGGTCGGCGACCAGAATGTGAGCAGGTCGCAGAACTGTGCGGTCTGTTTCTTGCCCCGTTCAAGTTCGTTCCAGCGTGCACGGGCCTCGTCCGATGCTACTGTCGCTACCTTGAGCTGCATGTCGGGGTTCCACATACTTGCCAGACCGATAGCCTGGGGGAACACGGTGAACTTGCCCGGACGGATGATACCATGGAGGGCCTCGTTACCCATGTAATATTTGTCGATACCCATACGCTCAATTCCGGGGGAAGAAGCGTAGAGCAACGAAACTTTTTCCTCTACCGTGAGTCGTCCGAGAAGGTCTTTGGCCCTGGGCTCAGGTGTCTGGCTCATGTCTTTGTAGAGTTCCTGCGACGTGGCCGAAAACACTCCGGTCAGTGCCACAAACCCTACGAGAAGGCGTTTTGCAGTCTTTGTAATCATGTTTTATCTGTTTTATGTTTTAGTGTTCAGTTTAGTTCTTTCCCACATTAATTAAACTATATAAAATACGGGAATGGTAATGTTTTAAGGATCGGCCTGTCAGGACATGCATGCACTACTGCCTTAGAGGGTGTCTCATTTACAATCTTTGTAATTCAATCGGTTTCCCGGTCAGAGAGTATTATTTGAAGTCTTTTAAAATGCTCAAATAATACTCTACTGTGGGACGAGGATAATGTTTGGTTTGTTTGTTTCGGAAGCCTTGGCCGCCATTACGGCAGGCAGCACAGGTTTTTGATTATTTACACTGAACTTCTCTTTTGCAAAATTAGCAAATGCTTGTAATTCCGTCAAGTAACACTCCACCCAAAAATATGTTGCTTTGCGCCAGAGCCTATCGACGTTTGCGTCAAAAAATTGTCATTTTGCGTCAGTCATCAATTTTTTTTATTTTCCGAGATGTAAAACATCACATACTTTACAAAATTTCACATCGCACTTTACAATTAATTACCTTGCAATTTTTTACCTTTGTATCTGTAATTCCTAACACATCGATTATTATCACAGAATGAAAAAATCTATTGCCATCATTTCCGCAATGTGCCTGTCGGCGATATGCCATTGCGCGGCCGGAACGCGTCTGTCAGATTATGTCAACCCGATAATAGGAGCTTCGACAAGTACGACCATAGCGCATGCCGAACACGGCCTCGGCAAGACATTCCCCGGAGCCGCCACTCCCTGGGGCATGACGCAGGTAAGCCCCAACACCATCACCGGTGGCGACAACGGTTCGGGTTACTCCTATGAGCATACTTCCATCGAAGGATTCGCAATGACGCAGCTCAGCGGCATCGGATGGTACGGCGATATGGGCAATTTTTTAGTCATGCCCTCGGTCGGCCCGCTTCACACATGGCGTGGCGACCTCTACAATCCGGAAGCCGGCTACCGCTCGCGCTACGACAAGGATTCCGAAATCGCCAAAGCTGGCTACTACGGTGTCCGCCTTTCGGACTACGATATTCATGCCGAGGTGACGGCCACGCCCCACGGCGGCGTGATGCGGTTCACCTATCCTCAGGCCGACACTGCCCGCGTGCAGATTGACCTGGCGCGGAGAGTGGGCGGCACCTCCACACGCCAGCGCGTAGAAGTGGTCAACGACTCCACCATACGCGGCTGGATGCGCTGCACCCCCGACGGAGGCGGCTGGGGCAACGGCAGCGGCAACGCCAATTATACCGTATACTTCTACTCCGTGTTCTCCCGCCCGATGACCGACTACGGCGTGTGGACCGCTCTTGTCCCCGCCGGCACCGACCGCCATCTCCAGTCGGTTACATCAGATGATTTCGCACGCCGCACGGCCAATGCCGAAGTGGTGCGCGGCATAAAGGCATACGAGGGCAACCATCTCGGATTTTTCTCCGAATTTTCCACCGGCAAAGGCGACAGCGTCACCCTCCGCACCGCCATCTCTTTCGTCAGCATGGAGGGCGCCGAAGCCAACTACAACGCCGAACTTGCCGCTAATTCCGACTTCGCTTACTACCGCGAGCAAGCCGCCGCGCTGTGGGACGACGCCCTCGGCAAGATTACCGTCGACGGAGGTTCCGACGACGACCGCACAATATTTTACACCGCCCTCTACCACACGATGATCGACCCGCGCTGTTTCACCGACGTGACGGGCGAATATCCCGGAGCCGACGGCAAAATACACACTACCGACCGCTACACGCGCCGCACGGTGTTCAGCGGATGGGACGTGTTCCGCAGCCAGTTCCCGCTCCAGACTGTCATCAATCCCGAAGTTGTCAACGATATGATTAACTCCTTCATCGACATGGCCGAGGAGAACGGCAGCGGCGTCTACGACCGCTGGGAACTTCTCAACGCCTACTCGGGCTGTATGCTCGGCAATCCTGCCATATCGGTAATAGCCGACGCCGCAGTGAAAGGTATCGACGGCTTCGACCTCGCCAAAGCCTACGCGCAGTGCCGCCGCACAGCCGACACGATAGGCCATCACCCCGAACTCGGTTACTCTCCGGGCGGTTCATCGATTTCCGAAACCCTCGAATATGCCTATTTCGACTGGTGCGTGGCTCAGATTGCCCGTCTTACGGGCGACAGTCAGGCAGAAAAGTCGTATCTCGACCGCGGACAGGCCTACCGCAACATATTTGATGCTGAAAAGGGCTGGTTCCGTCCGCGCAACGCCGACGGCTCGTGGGCCGAATGGCCCGAGAAAGGACGCATGCAGGAGTGGTACGGCTGTATGGAATGCAATCCCTACCAGCAGGGATGGTTCGTGCCACACGATGTCGACGGGATGGTATCACTGATGGGGGGCCGCGACGCCGCACTCGCCGACCTGCAGTCGATGTTCGAGAACACTCCGGTGGAATTCTGGTGGAACGAGTTCTACAATCACGCCAACGAACCGGTGCACCATGTCCCCTTCCTGTTCAACCGCCTCGGTGCGCCCGAACTCACTCAGAAGTGGACCAACCATATTTGCCGCAAGGCCTACCGCAATGCCGTCGACGGTCTTTGCGGCAACGAGGACGTAGGCCAGATGTCGGCCTGGTATATCCTGGCAGCATCGGGCTTCCATCCCCTTTGTCCCGGTCTGCCGGAATATGAAATCACCTCTCCCCTCTTCGACCGCATCACCTACAACCTCCCCTCAGGCAAGCAGTTCGTCATCACAGCCGACCGTCCCTCGCCCGACGCCATCTACATAGACACCGTCACCCTCAACGGCGAAAAACTGACCGGCACCGCCATCCCCCATTCCGCCATAATCAACGGCGGCACCCTCCACTTCAAACTGACACAATAATCACAGCCACATAACATCCCCAATCCATTATTTTTCCTATCTTTGCAATAATTATTATCAGATAAGTAACTGTTCAAAATTATTTTGATATTATGACGGAAGGATTTTTCAGGCGATTTCCGGTGAGGAAGAAGGAGTGTAGCAAGCTACATGACTGATGACGAAACGGAAAGCGAAGAAAAAGACTCCGGCAGAATATTAAAATAATGAGAATGGTTAATATAAAATAATTTTAGAGCTTGTCCAAATTTATATGATGCAGATTTTGAGAGGAATTGTCAGATGGATTTTTGCTTGCGATGAGGGAGCGTAGCCGTAGCTACGTGACTGAAGAGCGAGCAAAAGCAAAGTGATATGAATTTTGTACAAGCTCTTAAACAGTTACTTATAAATGGTTTCAGAATATTGCATTAGAATATTAAACGAGAATTTACCCGTTATGAAGGAAAAATACGGGGTGACCGGATTATGTCTTTACGGTTCCACTGCCCGGGGAGATAATAACGAGGATAGCGATGTCGATATTCTTGTGGATATGCCTCCTAAAATTTTCCTCATGAGCGGTCTAAAAAACTTTTTGGAGCAAATACTCTGTACTTCAGTCGATTTAGTACGGCGTCATTCTCATCTGTCTGCAAAATTTTTAAATCAGATTTCACGCGATGGCATCAAAATACTCTGACCGGGATAAAGAACGAGTTCTCCTGACTCTTAATTGTCTAATCAGAGTCTTTTAATTTAGATTTATGGAGCATTTTGATTTTGACGAGATAGTTTGCAGGAAGGGGACGGGATCTTATAAGTGGGATACGCCTCAGGCCGATGATATATTGCCTATGTGGGTGGCCGATATGGATTTCCGGACGGCACCTTGCATCATCGAGGCGTTGCGGCGCAGGGTGGAGCATGGTGTGTTCGGCTATACGAAAGTCGGCGCAGACTACTACGACGCTCTTACCGGCTGGTTCCGCAGGCGTCACGGCTGGGAGATAAATCCCGGCGACGTCATCTACACGTCGGGCGTCGTACCCGCCATATCGGCGATAATCAAGGGATTGACGCGTCCGGGCGACAAAGTCATCGTCCAGACGCCCGTCTACAACTGCTTCTTCTCCTCTATTCACAACAACGGCTGCGGGATTTTTGAAAATCCGCTCATATATCATCCCGACGGACACTATACCATCGATTTCGACGAACTGGAACGATGTGCCGCCGACCCGCGCGCCACGATGATGCTCCTTTGCAACCCGCACAATCCCGCAGGACGCGTGTGGACTCGCGACGAATTGCGACGCATAGGCGATATATGCCTGCGCCACAACGTCATAGTAGTGTCCGACGAAATACATTGCGAACTGACCTTCCCCGGCTTTGAATACACCCCATACGCCACTCTCGGCGACGACCTGTCGGCACGATGCGTGTGCTGCAACTCGCCGAGCAAGGCGTTCAACACCGCCGGCCTCCAGATTGCCAACATCGTATGCCGCGACCCGGAGATGCGCCGGCGCATAGACCGCGCCATCAACGACAACGAGGTATGCGACGTCAATCCGTTCGGTGTCACGGCACTTGTCGCCGCCTACAACGAGGGGGAACCGTGGCTCGCAGCGCTTGTAAAATACCTTCACGGCAATTACCTCATGGCCGTGGAGCGGCTGACTGCCGGACTGCCCGGATACACCGTCACCCCGCTCGAAGGCACATATCTGCTGTGGCTCAATGTCGCTCCGTCGGGACTTGACGGCGAGACATTCGCCCTCAGGCTGGAGGAAAATGGCCGCGTAATGGTTAGTCCGGGCGCGATATACGGCGCACCGGGCGAACAGTTCATACGCATTAATCTCGCCGCTCCCCGTGCAGTGGTAGCCGACGGAATTGACCGTATCGTCTCATTTGCAAAAGGATTGAAGGGCTGATGACTATGGAGAGGGACAGCCTGCTTGCCATGATACGCCGCGGACAGGAGATGTCGCTGCGACAGCAGCTGCGTCTCACTGCCGTATTGTCATGGCCGGCTATAGTGGCGCAGCTGTCGACCATCGTCATGCAGTATATCGACGCCGCGATGGTCGGCTCGCTCGGAGCTGAATCATCGGCATCAATCGGACTGATGGCAACGTCGACATGGCTCATGTGGGGACTCTGCTCAGCCGTAGCCTCGGGATTTTCAGTGCAGGTGGCCAACCGCATCGGAGCCTCCGACCGCCGTGGAGCCGAAGGTGTGCTTCGCCAGTCGTTCCTGCCTGTCATAGTGTTCAGCATCCTGCTCGCCATATTCGGAGCCGCAATAAGCGGGAATCTGCCTCTGTGGCTTGGCGGAAGCGACGACATCGCGTCTGGCGCATCATCTTATTTTCTGATATTCAGCCTGTCGCTGCCCTTCCTGCAGATAAGTTTTCTGAGCGGCGCGATGCTGCGGTGCAGCGGCAACACGCTTTTCCCCGGCATAGTCAACGTAGGGATGTGCGTGCTCGACGTGATTTTCAATTTCTTCCTGATATTTTCAGCCCACGACCTTAATATTGCCGGGATGTCATTGCGGCTCCCCGGCGCCGGCCTCGGAGTTACGGGAGCGGCCATAGGCACGGCACTTGCCGAGACAGTGGCGGCCGCCGTCATGCTGTGGTATCTGTGGCGGCGCAACAAAGAGCTCAATCTGAGGCATTCCCACGGCTCGTTCATGCCCGGCATGCACTGCCTGCGACGTGCCTTCCGCATCTCCACCCCCTTAGGCATAGAGCATACGCTCATGTGCGGCGCGCAGGTGTTCATCACCGCCATCGTGGCGCCTCTGGGCACTGTGGCAATCGCCGCCAACGCGTTTGCCGTCACCGCCGAAAGCCTTTGCTACATGCCCGGCTATGGCATAAGCGAGGCCGCCACGACCCTTGTTGGACAAAGCCTCGGGGCTGGACGCGAGCGTCTGGCTCGTTCTTTCGCCAAAATAACAGTCATATCGGGCATAGTCGTAATGACAGCGATGGGAGTGGTGATGTATGTCGGAGCACCGGTGATGATGGGAATAATATCGCCCGTCGGGGCAATCTGTTCGCTCGGCACGGAAGTGCTTCGCATCGAGGCGTTTGCCGAACCGATGTTTGCCGCCTCGATAGTGGCCTACGGTGTGTTCATCGGCGCCGGCGACACTCTCGTGCCGGCAGGCATGAATCTCGGCAGCATCTGGGGCGTACGGCTCACGCTCGCCGCCATTCTCGCACCGACAATGGGACTTAAAGGGGTATGGATAGCTATGGCAATCGAACTGTGTTTCCGCGGCGCAATCTTCCTGCTCAGATTACGCACCGACCGCTGGCTGCGCGCCAACCGTGCGCTTTTCTCCGCTCGCTGACCACAGTTGACGCAAACATCAGCTGTCACAGCTAACCGATAGGAACATATCTTAAAATTCGGAAATCGGTTGGATTGTAGAGACGCGATTCAATGCTGTTTATTTAATGGTATAGATAGGGGCGAGGGCGTCTCGCCCTCGTGGTATTATTCTTACACGCTGAAAGTTACCACGGGGGCGAGACGCCCCCGCTATCAACTCAACGTAAGTTAATAGCGATGAATCGTGTACCTACAAGTTACAACGGCTTTGAACGCAAATTACAGAATGCCGGTTATCGGTTGTGGGGGCAGTCGAGAGCGAAATAATGGTGGTCGGCAGTACACTCCTCTATGCGGTGGTCGACGATGATATGACGGTTCGCCATCGATGCTATGCGCGACATCTCGTGCGACACGAGGATAATGGTTGTGGTCGGAGCAAGTTCCGAAATTATGTCATATACACGGTATTCAAACTGCTTGTCGAGATAGCTCAGCGGCTCGTCGAGCACAAGTATCTGCGGCGCGCTGATAATGGCGCGGGCAAGGAGCGTACGTTGCAGCTGGCCGCCTGAGAGCCGGTCGAGCGTGAAGTCCTTCCTGTTGTCGAGTCCCACGGTATCTATGGCGCGGCGTACACGCTCGTCGCGTTCGGCCTTGTCAATATCCTTTATCGCGATAAGTCCCGAGGTGATTACCTCCTTCACCGTAATCGGGAACCGCGAGTCAATCATGTTTTTCTGAGGCAGATAGCCTATCGGCAGACGGTCGGTGCGGTTTCCCCAGTCAAAATAGGTCACTGAGCCGCATGTAGGCTTTATCAGCTTGAGTATCAACCGCAGAAGTGTCGTTTTGCCTCCGCCGTTAGGCCCTGTGATGGCGAAAAAGTCGCCGCGGCAGATGCTGAGGTTGACATCTTCGAGTATTATTTTGCCGTTGCGGCGGAATCCCACATTGTCAAGGGTTATGATGGTATCGCCGTCATGATGCACGCGCGGAGTGTGGTGCAGGCAGTGGCCGTTGCAGCGGTGCTCCGTGGCCGTGCCGTCAGCGTGCGAGGGCGTCGGCGATGATATTGAATTGCTTGAGGTAGTCGTCATCGAGAGGATTGATTTGTACGATGGATATACCAAGTTCGTCGGCAAGCGTGGCTGCCTGCCGGGCGTCGAAATTCTGCTGTATGAACATCACTTTCACGCCTTTGTCGGCCGCATGGCGATGCGTGTCGCGCAGCTGACCGGGCGTCATCTCCTTGTTGTCCTGACCTACGGCAATCTGCTCCAGACCGTAGTCGCGCGCGAAATATGACAGCGAGGGGTGCCAGATAAGGAACGAACGCGTGCCGATGCTGTCGAGGCGCGATGATATGGCGGCGTCGAGAGAGTCGAGCCGTGCCACGAGCCGGTTGTAATTGGCTGTATAGTAATCCTTGCGGGCGGGGTCGACATCGCTGACAGCGGCAAGCATGTTGGCGGCTATGACCTTAAGGTTGGATACCGACGTCCAGGTATGCGGGTCGGCTACCTCGTGCGTATGGTTTCCGTGGGCGTGTGTGCCGTAAATCAGTTCTATGCCGTCGGACACATCAACGAAACGCAATTCCGGATTCGATTGGCCGATACGTTCGGTCAGCGTCTGTTCAAACGGCAGATTGCCCGCCTTCATATACACGGCCGCGTCATTGACCTCACGCATGCCGCCGACCGTCACCTCGAACGCCTCGGGATTGGCATCGGCCTGCATCAGCGTGACAATCTCAATCGAATCGCCCGTAATCTCCCTGAGCAGCGACGCCTGCGGGGGCAGACTCACCGCCACCGACATGCGCGTGTCCCCGTCAGTCTTGCACGACGAGAGGCCCCAAAGCATACATATTATTATCGCAAAAAGGAAAAATATACGTTTCATGCCGCAAATTTATAAAAAAAATAACATTTAGCATTTGAAAAATTACGATATTCACTATATTTGCAGCGCAAAACTAAATAAGACTACGAAACTATGGCTCATACCCAACTTGACCAACTTGATGTGAAGATATTGCAGATGATGTCGGGCAACGCCCGCAAACCGTTTCTCGAGATAGCCCGCGAATGCGGAGTTTCAGGCGCTGCTGTACATCAGCGTATCGGCAAGTTACAGTCATCGGGAGTGATTAAGGGTACGGAAATGCTGGTTGAGCCCTCCGCTATAGGTTATGAGACCTGCGCATACATGGGCTTTTTCCTCAAGGACCCTGCATCATTCAAAGATGTGATAGAGAAACTGCGGGAAATCCCAGAAGTGGTGGAATGTCATTTCACGACCGGACAGTACGATCTTTTCATCAAGGTGTTCGCCCGCAATAATGACCATCTCCTCCATCTTATACACGAGAAGCTGCAGAATCTCGGACTGTCGCGCACGGAATCACTCATCTCGTTCAAAGAGGTATTCAAGCGTCCGTTGCCTGTCGACGATACCATCGCCCGCGACTGAACCGCGTAACCGTCCGACAGCATTGCATCAGCTTCGTGACATAACATTTTTACTGCTGAGTTGTTATACTTGCTCCACTATAAAATACTTTCAATTATGACATTTACATTTAATATAATATCCGATGAAGTCGAAAACTTCAAGAGAGTGATTGTCGTTGACTCCAGCGCAACTTTCATGGAGCTTAAAAATGCGATTTGCGACAGCGTCGGTTACGACAAGAACCAGTTCTGCTCTTTCTTCCTGTGCGAGGGCAACTGGGAGAAAACCCGTGAAATCACAATGGAGGACATGGGTTCAAGTTCCGACGAAGATGTATACCTGATGGATGACTGCGTGCTCGAGGATCTTATCGAGGATGAAGGCCAGCGCCTCATTTTCAACTTCGACTATCTGACCGACCGCTCGTTCTTCATGGAAATGAAGGAGATGACCCCGGGCAAATCGCTCAAAGACCCCTTGTGCAGCATATCGCGCGGCACTCCTCCCCCTCAGACGGTTGATTTCGACGAATTCAACGCCAAACTCGACTCACAGACCGCCGACGCAGGTCTTGACCTCGGCCTTGACGACGAATACTACGGTGAGGCCACATTCAATGATGACGAATTCGATGAGAGCGGATTTGAAGTAACCGACTTCAACGAATAATCCGTGCCCACGACCAAACGCATATATTGACAAGACGACGAATGCTCCCGACCGACACACCCGGCCGGGAGCATTCGTCGTAATGTACAGACACGATGCAATGCTGATTACTTAAGGGTAACCGTCCGAAATAGGCCGACTTTTAGATAGCGTTTTAGATAGCGAACTTAGCAGTCAAAAACGCTATGTTCAATCTGAATGAAAACAACCGGATAG
>MNQK01000015.1 GCA_001915385.1 Bacteroidales bacterium 52_46
GCATTTTTAGATATGGATATGTCAACCTACTGCACGACTTTTGGTCAAATGTTAAAAACGAAGCGGCTAAAACGTCTTAAAAATGTCATGTGCTATGCATGAAAATCAAATTTATCATGAAAATCAAACAGATTGAATTATTTTTGTGTTACACCTATAATCACTTTGGCCGCCGGCATTCTTCCGGTACGGTGTACCGTCGGCCGTGTTATCTTATTTTAAAATCTCTCCGGCATGAATACATCAATCGTCAATAACGTAAACGACGAAGTCAACGCCACCCTCGGGCGCATGGACTTCGATGACCTCATGGTGCTCGCGTCACCCCACAAAGGTTCGTCAAAAGTACTTTATATGCTTATGCCGGTCACGATGCATCTGCGTACCCTGCAGCAGTGGTCGGCTCGCTACGGCTGCAATATAGTAGCAGTGTCAGGCTTCGACTGGGACAATGACATGACCCCCTGGAGCGCCCCCAACATCTCATCGTCACGCCCGCCATTCATGGGCAACGCCGCATCGTTCCTCCATATCCTGACTCAGGCCATCGTTCCCGCCTCGGAATATGTGCTCGGGCTTGACTGCACCGTGGAGCGCACGCTGGGCGGCATATCCCTCTCAGGACTTTTCGCACTGTGGGCATGGCTCGTCGACAACCATTTCTCCAATATCGGCAGCATCTCGGGTTCGTTCTGGTACGACGGCCTCGTCAGCTGGGTCGACCGCAACGTATGCCACAAGGACGGCAACGCCTTTTTCTCGGTAGGAATGCTCGAAGGCGGAAACAACGGCAATGCCCGTTTCGCCAATATACAGGAAGACACCCGCCATGTAGTCAGCACCCTCGGGCAGGCCGGCATCAACGCGCGGCTTGTATCAGGCCCCGGCAACCACTTCGCTCCGGTCTATCCGCGCGTGGAGACCATGCTCGACATGCTCTATCCCGCCACGGCATGAACCGTATTCCACCCGTCAGCCTCCCGAAGCGTTAACTGTTAGCGGATATATCCGACTTAAAGCGTTCATTACCAGTGTAGGGCTGCACCTCGGTGCAGCCGTCAAACAACTGATAACCAACTCCTATTATCGGCTGCTCCGGGGAGCAGCCCTACATCATGCAGTCGCCGACATTGGTTTTGCGACACCCGTCCAACAGTCAGCTTGTAAACAATAAGTTCGTCCGCTGAATAGTTCTCAGAAGCAATATTATTGCTAAAATTTCTTTAATAGTTGGTCATTTTGATTTTAATCTGTATATTTGCTTCATTATTAAAGCATACTATACTGACTAATCCAATTTAACCATAAATATGAAATTCAAATCCATCATTATGCTTTCGGCCGCCGGTACGGTGATACTGACCGGATGCTCCAAGAAACTCAACCAGTTCAGTGCCGATTATTTCGATGTGAACCCCGACCCGCTTGAAGTGGTCGGCCAGCGTGTTCCCGCAACTGTCACAGGCCATATCCCCGCAAAATTCTTTGTGAAGAATGCCGAAGTGACCGTCACCCCCTACCTCACTTTCGACGGGCAGGAAGTGGCTTCGCAGTCATATCGCTTCCAGGGCGAGAAGGTGCGCGGCAACAATCCCGTCATCTCTTTCGAGCAGGGCGGCACAGTCACCATCCCCGTAGTGTTCGACTATCAGCCCGACATGAACAAGAGCGAGCTTGAGCTTGCGTTCAATGTCACCCAGGGCAACAAGCAATATGTGCTTCCCCGCGTCAAAGTGGCCAAAGGCCTCGTAGCCACCGCGGCTCTCGCCGACGCGTCGACCGTCAGCGCAGCCATCGCTCCCGACGCGTTCCAGCGCATCATCAACGAGAAATACGCCGCCGACATCCGCTTCCTCATCAACCAGTCAAATCTGCGCCAGAGCGAACTGTCGTCCGACGCTGTCAAGAACCTCAACCAGGAGATTGTCAACGCCAACGCTGCCCCCGACCGTCAGATCGAGGAAATCAACATTTCATCGTACGCTTCGCCTGAAGGTGCGCTCGACCTGAACACCCGTCTTGCCGAAGGCCGTGAGAAAGCCACTACCGAATATCTCCGCAAACAGCTCTCCAAAGACAATATCACCGACTTCGGCGAACTCACCGCGCAGTTCACCGCCGAGGACTGGGAAGGCTTCCAGCAGCTCGTAGCCGCTTCCGACATAGCCGACAAGGAGCTCATCCTCAACGTGCTCTCACGCTTCAAGGACCCCGAAGAACGCGAGCAGCAGATACGCAACCTCTCGTCGATTTTCGACCAGCTCGCCGACCAGATTCTCCCGCAGCTGCGTAAATCGCGCATCACCGCGTCAATCAACATCATCGGCAAGAGCGACGAAGAGATACAGCAGATCTACAAATCAAATCCCAAATCGCTCTCCGTCGACGAACTCCTCTATGCCGCCACTCTCACCGACAAACCCGCCGAGCAGCTCGACATTTACAACACCACAGCGTCAATCTATCCCAACGATTACCGCGCTTTCAACGACCTCGGCGTAGTGCAGTACGCTACCGGCGACTATGACGCAGCCAAAGCCAATTTCGCCGCCGCATCGCGTCTCAACCCCTCGGCTGCAGAGCCTCAGATGAACCTCGGCCTCGTAGCCCTTCTCAAGAAAGACTACCGTCAGGCCAACCAGAAACTCGGCAATGCCGCCGGCCTCGATGAAATCGGCGGCGCACTCGGCACATACTACATCATGACAGGCGACAACGCCGCTGCCGTCAAGGCTTTCGGCAACACCAAGTCAAACAATGCCGCCCTCGCCCAGATTCTCACCAAGGACTACAGCAAGGCCAAATCCACGCTCGCCGGCATCACTAATCCCGACGCCACGACCTACTATCTGCTCGCCATACTCGGTGCACGCACCAACAACGACCAGATGATAAGCTCAAATCTCCGTCAGGCCGCCAAGCTCGACAAAAACATGATCAAGCGCGCCAAGAACGACCTCGAGTTCGCCAACTTCAATCTCAGCTCGATTTTCTAAACTACAACCATAACCCCATCATAAAGGGCGGCTCCCGGCATCCGGGCAGCCGCCCTTCATATAACCTGCCTGACCGGTCGGAGTTCTCAGAACTCTCAGAGGGCTCGGAGCTCTCGGAGGACTCCGAGAACTCCGAGCCCCCAACTCCCTGCCTTTATGTTTCATAACATAAAAAATACCGATACTTTTTGGAAATGCAGGGGAAAATAGTTAATTTTGCAGTCGCGGGTTCCCCGTCCGGTATTTTACACAAATTGGATCCGCCTGACAATAGCTTCTGAAACTGACATGGTGTTCATCTTAATGGTCCGGACGGCTCCACCCACCAATACAAGCGTGACCGGGTCACGCCACTTACGTTCAGTAACAAAAAATTCAAATTTCAAACAATAGATTACAAATTATGAGCAAAGAAAAGAAATTCTTGACTTGCGACGGTAATCAGGCTGCAGCGCACATCTCCTATATGTTTAGCGAGGTCGCTGCAATCTACCCCATCACCCCATCTTCAACAATGGCTGAATACGTGGACGAATGGGCTGCTGCCGGTCGCAAGAATATCTTTGGTGAGACTGTACTCGTACAGGAGATGCAGTCGGAAGGAGGCGCGGCCGGCGCAGTGCACGGTTCCCTTCAGGCCGGTGCGTTGACCACAACCTATACCGCATCACAGGGCTTGCTCCTGATGATTCCCAACATGTATAAAATCGCAGGCGAGCAGCTCCCGTGCGTGTTCCACGTATCGGCACGTACTCTCGCCTCTCATGCCCTTTCAATATTCGGCGACCATCAGGACGTCATGTCAGTGCGTCAGACAGGTTTCGCCATGCTCGCCGAAGGCTCCGTACAGGAGGTTATGGATCTGGCCGGTGTGGCACATCTCGCCACAATCAAGAGCCGTATACCCTTCGTCAACTTCTTTGACGGCTTCCGTACCTCTCACGAAATACAGAAAATCGAGGTCATGGAGCAGGAAGACCTCGAGCCGCTGCTCGACCGCGAGGCTCTCGCCGACTTCCGCAACCGCGCCCTCAATCCCGATGCTCCCGTAGCACGCGGCATGGCTGAGAACGGCGACGTATTCTTCCAGCACCGCGAGGCAAGCAACAAGCAGTATGACGCCGTGCCCGAAATCGTTGAAGACTACATGAACAAGGTTTCGGCCATCTGCGGACGCAAATACGGCCTCTTCAACTACTACGGCGCACCCGACGCCGACCGCGTCATCATCGCGATGGGTTCCGTGACCCAGGCCGCTCAGGAAGCTATCGACTACATGATGGCCAACGGCGAAAAAGTAGGTCTCGTTTCCGTGCACCTCTACCGCCCCTTCTCGGCAAAGCACTTCCTTGCCGCAGTTCCCGCATCGGCAAAACGCATCGCTGTGCTCGACCGCACGAAAGAGCCGGGCGCTAACGGCGAACCCCTCTACCTCGATGTCAAGGAATGCTTCTACGGCCAGGCCGACGCTCCCCTCATCGTAGGCGGTCGCTACGGTCTCGCTTCCAAGGACACAACTCCCGCGATGATTATCTCGGTTTATGAGAACCTCGCCCTCCCCACCCCCAAGGACCACTTCACAATCGGCATCGTCGACGACGTGACCTTCACATCGCTTCCCCAGGTCGAGGAAATGGCATTGGGCGGAAAGAGCACTTACGAAGCCAAATTCTACGGCCTCGGTGCCGACGGTACTGTGGGTGCCAACAAGAACTCGGTTAAAATCATCGGCGAGAACACCGACAAATACTGTCAGGCATACTTCGCCTACGACTCGAAGAAATCGGGCGGTTTCACCTGCTCTCACCTCCGTTTCGGCGACGACCCCATCCGTTCTACATATCTCGTCAATACCCCCAACTTCGTGGCTTGCCACGTGCAGGCATACCTCCACATGTATGACGTGACACGCGGTCTGCGCGACAACGGCACATTCCTTCTCAACACAATCTGGGAAGGCGACGAACTTGCCAAGAACCTCCCCGCCAAGGTAAAGAAATATTTTGCCGACCACAACATCACCGTATACTACATCAACGCAACGAAGATAGCTCAGGAAATCGGCCTCGGCAACCGTACCAACACCATTCTCCAGAGCGCATTCTTCCGCATCACGGAAGTCATCCCCGTAGACCTCGCAATCGAGCAGATGAAGAAATTCATCGTCAAGTCGTATGGCAAGAAGGGTCAGGATGTAGTCGACAAGAACTACGCTGCAGTCGACCGCGGCGGCGAATACAAACAGCTTGCCGTTGACCCCGCATGGGCCAACCTCGCCGTTGAAGCCGCAGCTCCCAACGACGACCCCGAATTCATCAACAACGTGGTGCGTCCCATCAACGCTCAGGACGGCGACCTCCTCAAAGTCAGCGCTTTTGTAGGCATCGAGGACGGCACATGGCAGCAGGGTACCGCAGCCTACGAAAAGCGCGGTGTAGCCGCTTTCGTGCCCGAATGGAACGCCGAAAACTGTATACAGTGCAACAAGTGCGCCTACGTCTGCCCTCACGCTTCAATCCGTCCCTTCGTGCTCGACGAGGCTGAGTTCAACGCATCGCCCGTCAAGGCAGCCCTCCCCGCCATCGGCAAGACTTTCACCGGCATGAAGTTCGTTCAGGCTGTCGACGTGCTCGACTGTCTCGGATGCGGCAACTGCGTCGATGTATGTCCCGGCAAGAAGGGCGTGAAGGCTCTCGAAATGAAGCCCCTCGAAACGCAGCTCGGCATGCAGCCCGAATGGGACTACTGCATCAAGCACGTGGCCTCCAAGCAGCATCTTGTCGATGTCAAGGCCAACGTCAAGAACAGCCAGTTCGCTACACCGCTCTTCGAATTCTCGGGCGCCTGCTCCGGTTGCGGCGAGACTCCGTACGTCAAACTCATCTCGCAGCTCTACGGCGACCACGAAATGGTGGCCAACGCTACCGGTTGCTCGTCGATCTATTCAGGCTCGGTGCCCTCGACTCCCTATACCACCAACCAGAAAGGCCACGGTCCCGCATGGGCCAACTCGCTCTTCGAGGACTTCGCCGAATTCGGCCTCGGTATGTCGATTGCCAACGAAAAGATGGTAGAACGTCTCGAAGGCTACATGAAAGCTGCCGTAGAATGCAGCAAGTGCTCCGACGAAATCAAGGCTCTCGCCGGCAAGTGGCTTGAAAACCGCAACGACGCAGCTGCAACCCGCGAGGTTGCCGACGCTATCGTGCCCCTCTGCGAGGCTTGCGCATGCGACATCTGCAACAACATCGTCGCCCTCAAGGGCTATATCGCAAAACGTTCGCAGTGGATTATCGCCGGCGACGGTGCGGCCTACGATATAGGTTTCGGCGGTCTCGACCACGTGCTCGCTTCAGGCAAGAACGTCAACGTGCTCGTACTAGACACCGAGGTTTACTCCAACACCGGCGGCCAGTCGTCAAAGGCTACCCCGCTCGGCGCAATCGCCAAATTCGCCGCTTCCGGCAAGCGTATCCGCAAGAAAGACCTCGGTCTGATTGCAACTACCTACGGCTACGTTTACGCCGCACAGGTGGCCATGGGCGCCGACAACGCACAGACCCTCAAGGCTATCCGCGAGGCTGAGGCTTACGACGGTCCCTCTATCATCATCGCCTACTCTCCCTGTATCAACCACGGTCTCCGCGCAGGCATGGGCCACTCGCAGCAGGAAGAGGCAAAAGCTGTCGAATGCGGCTACTGGCACCTGTGGCGCTACAATCCCGCTCTCGAAGCTGAAGGTCAGAATCCCTTCTCGCTCGACTCGAAAGAACCGCAGTGGGACAAGTTCGAGGACTTCCTCAAGGGTGAGGTACGCTATGCTTCTGTAATCAAGCAGTATCCCGCCGAGGCAGCCGAACTCTTCGCAGCAGCCAAAGCCAACGCACGCTGGCGCTACAACAACTACCGCCGTCTCGCCCAGCAGCAGTGGGGCGTAGATCCCGAAGTTGCAGCCGTCGAGAAATCCAACGAGCAGTAATCCCTTACACAGATATTATCACACACAAAATATAATATCAATACAACCGAAAGAGGTGCGACCGCAAAATCGCACCTCTTTCTATTTTCTGTCAAATCCAACATCAGGCCTATTGGCCCTATTGGGCCTATTGGGCCTATTGGGCATATTGGGCTTAGCCGTCCCTACCCCAACATACCAAAAAGGGGCGCCGTATGGCGCCCCTCAAAGAGTATATAAGTTGCTTTTACAGCCTTGCCTTGATAGCCTCGGTCTCTTTCTCATATCCGGGCTTCTCAAGCAGCGCGAACATATTGCGCTTGTAAGCCTCGACACCGGGCTGGTTGAACGGATTGACATCGAGTATGTAGCCGCTGATACCGCAGGCCTTCTCGAAGAAATAGATCAGCTGTCCGAGATAACGCTCCTTGAGCGCGGGGACAGTGACAATCATGTTGGGCACACCGCCGTCAACGTGGGCGATACGTGTACCGAGCTCAGCCATCTTGTTGACCTGATCCACACGCTTGCCGGCGATATAGTTCAGACCGTCGAGGTTGGCGTCGTCAGCAGGGATGGTAAGAGTATGCTTCTGTTCCTCAACCGAAATTACTGTCTCGAAGATGATACGCTCGCCCTCCTGTATCCACTGACCCATCGAGTGAAGGTCGGTAGAATTGTCGACAGCTGCGGGGAATATACCCTTGTTGTCCTTGCCTTCGCTCTCGCCGTAAAGCTGTTTCCACCATTCTCCGAAATAGTGGAGTTTGGGATTGTAATTGACAAGGATTTCGATTTTCTTGCCGGCTTTGTAAAGCGCGTTGCGGGTGATGGCATAGAGGAACGAGGGGTTGCTCTCGTTGGCGGCCACGGTTGCCTTCTCCATTTCGATTGCACCTTCCATCAGCGCCTTGATGTCAAATCCTGCGACTGCGATGGGAAGCAGACCTACGGGGGTAAGCACTGAGAAACGTCCGCCTACATTGTCCTCGATGACAAATGTCTTGTAACCTTCCTCGGTGGCAAGCTGACGGAGCGCGCCGCGCTTGGCGTCGGTGATGGCGATGATGCGCTTCGATGCCTCGGCCTTGCCGAGTTCAGCCTCAAGCTGCTCTTTGAGCATACGGAAAGCGATAGCCGGTTCGGTAGTGGTACCCGATTTGGATATTACGATGATACCGAATTTCTTTCCTTTGAGGAAATCCTTGAGTTCATAGAGATAATCCTCACCGATATTCTGTCCGGCAAACAGCACCTTGGGTGCGTCGCCCTGACGGTAAGCGGCAAATGAGTCGGAAAGAGCCTCGATAACGGCCTTTGCACCGAGATACGAACCGCCGATACCGATAGCCACGACTACCTCGCAGCTCTCGCGGAGCGATTTTGCCACATTTTCGATATCCTCAATCAGTGATGCGGGTGTCGACGACGGGAGGTTGACCCAGCCTAAGAAATCGTTTCCGGCACCTGTGCCGTTCTGTACTTTCTCAAGTGCCTCGGCACCTGCCTTGTCGTATGACTTGATTGTCGCCTCGCTCACTGTTGCGAGCACGTCCTTAACATTTACTTTAATCATAATTCTATAATCTTAATTTTTTAATTTCCTATACGTAGCAGCTGCAGTAGCGGCGGTTTTCAACCGCCGGAGTTTGTCAGTAGCCGCGGTTTCTAACCGCTGACCCGCAACCGACACATTCATGCCTACAAACGTTCTGCCGCCCTGTAGGGACGCAATTCATCGCGTCTGCGCCAAACTATCTTTAATGATAACACCACTGCCGCCGCAATGGCTTATACCTGCAACCTTATTTAAGAAATATTGCAGCTATTTCACCATCAGCTTGGCAAGGTATTTCCCTATGATGTCAAACTCGATGTTGACCTTGCTGCCCGGTTTGATGTCACAGAAATTGGTATGCTCGAACGTATAGGGTATGATGGCTACCTTGAACGAATTGCGCTCCGACTCGCACACCGTCAGAGACACGCCATTGACCGTCACCGAGCCTTTTTCCACGGTGGTATATCCCTTTGCGGCCATCTCCGGCGCCACGTCATACTCAAACTTGAAGTATGTGCTGCCGTCGAGTTCCTTGACCTCGGTGCACACTGCCGTACAGTCCACATGGCCCTGTACGATATGCCCGTCAAGCCGTCCGTTCATCAGCATCGACCGCTCCAAGTTCACCTTCATGCCGGGCTTCAGCTCGCCGAGATTGCTCCTGTCGAGCGTCTCCTGTATGGCGGTCACCACATAGCTCCCATTGTCGCTGATCGACACCACGGTCAGGCATACGCCGTTGTGGGCGACCGACTGGTCTATCTTGAGCTCATCGGTGAAGCTGCATTCAATCTCCAGATTGATATTGCTTCCCCGGCGTTCCACGCCTTTCACTGTGGCGGCCTCTTCTACTATTCCTGAAAACATCCTGTATCCGTATCTGATTATTTACAGAAGAGAGGAAAGAGGAATTTATTCCTCTTCTTCCTCCTTCATGTTGTGGAACACATTCTGCACATCTTCGTCCTCCTCGAGTTTCTCGAGAAGTTTGTCGAGAGTGGCGCGCTGCTCGGCGGTGACCTCCTTGAGTTCGTGGGGTATGCGCTCGAACTCGGCGCTTACTATCTCGAATCCGTTGCCCTCGAGATACTTCTGTATGTTGGCAAATTCCTCAAACTCGCCGTAGAGCACGATTTCATCCTCGTCGGCCTCGATTTCGTCAACGCCGTAGTCGATAAGCTCCAGCTCGAGGTCTTCGAGCGATACGCCATCCTTCGGTTTGATTTTGAACACGCTCTTATGGTCGAAAAGGAATGTCAGCGAACCCTGAGTGCCGAGCGAACCGCCGTGCTTCGTGAAATACGAACGCACATTGGCCACCGTACGCGTGTTGTTGTCGGTAGCGGCTTCCACGAAGATTGCGATACCGAAAGGTCCGTATCCCTCGTAGGTGATTTCCTTGTAGTCGCCGGCATCCTTGTCGGTAGCCTTCTTGATGGCGCGTTCCACAGTGTCCTTGGGCATGTTGGCCGCCTTGGCGTTCTGCATCAGCACACGCAGACGCGGGTTGGTCGACGGGTCGGGTCCTCCGGCTTTGGCCGCGATTGTGATTTCCTTTCCTATACGGGTAAATGTACGCGACATGTTACCCCAACGTTTCAACTTTCTCGCTTTACGGTATTCAAAAGCTCTTCCCATATTGGTTTACTTATTTTATTATTTTGTTTCTGTTGCTCTGGTTTTTATATTGCTTATCGCAGTTCGGCGCCGAGTTTCTTCTGAAGATTGGTGGTCACCTTGTTCATCACAGCCTCTATCTGCTTGTCCTGAAGGGTCTTTTCATCATCCTGGAGGGTGATGGCGATGGCGTATGACTTCTTTCCTTCGGGCAGGTTCTTTCCTTCGTACACGTCGAAGAGCGTGATGTCGCGCAGCAGTTTGCGCTCGCTTTCGCGCACGGTCTTTTCAACCTCTTCCATCGTCACGTTCTTGTCAAGAAGCAATGCGAGGTCGCGGCGCACAGGCAGTGTCTTGGGCAGCAGAGTGTAGTTTACCGTATGCTTGAGCGACAGTTTCACTACCGCCATCCAGTCAAGTTCGGCGTAGAACACTTCCTGTCTGATGTCAAATTTCTTAAGCACTTTCTTCGACACGATGCCCATGCGTCCGAGTTCCTTGCCCGAACGTGTCGATATTGCTATCGAAGCGGCATACAGGTCGTCGCCCGGCATCACCGTCATCGACAGCTGCTTGCCCCCGATGCCGGCGCGCTGCAACACCATCTCGACGTATGCACGCAGGTCGTATACGCTTGATTGCTCGGCCGTTTTGTTCCAGTTGCCCGCACGGGTCGCACCGGTAAGCCATAAAGCCAGACGCTGTCCCTCGCTGTATGGGGCGAGAGGCGCTTCGGCGGTCGATTCAGCTTCGGGATTGAAGAAATACACGTTGCCGAATTCATACATCTTAAGGTCAGCGGCCTTGCGGTTGATATTGTGAGCCAGCGACTCCAGTCCGCCGAACATCAGCGTCTGCCTCATCACCGACAGGTCGTTGCTCAGGGGGTTGAGCAGACGCACGCATTTGCCGAGCGGATATGTCTCGAGGTCGGCATAATAGCTCTCGGCGGTCAGCGAGTTGTTGAGTATCTCGTTGAAACCCTGTCCGGTAAGCTGATCGGCAATCCGGTGGCGCAGATCCTCGGCCGAGTCGGTCAGCGTCTTGAACGACAGCGACGAATGGAGCGTATCGGTCAGCTCCACATTGTTATATCCGTATATTCTGAGTATGTCCTCGATTACATCGCACTCGCGGGTCACGTCCACACGATAGGTGGGCACCTTAAGTGTCAGCGTGTTCCCCTCGCGGGCGGTAATCTCTATTTCGAGCGACTTCAGTATCGAGTCGATTGTTTCGTGAGGTATCTCCTTGCCTACAAGCGCGTTGCAGCGGTCATAGCTGAATTCAACCGTGGCAGGCTCTACGGGGTTGGGATAAATGTCGACTACTTCGCCGGTTATCTCCCCGCCGGCAAGCTCCTTTATCATCAGGGCCGCTAACTTAAGCATGTATATGTTGCAGTTGGGGTCGCAGCCGCGTTCGTAGCGGAACGACGAGTCGGTCTGCAGCCCGTGGCGGCGCGCTGTCTTCCTCACGCTCGTCGGGTTGAAATACGCGCTCTCGATAAATACCGACGTTGTCGACTCAGTCACGCCCGAATCAAGACCGCCGAACACACCGGCGATGCACATCGGCTCATCGGCGTTGCATATCATCAGGTCTTTGTCCGACAGCTTGCGCTCCACGCCGTCGAGAGTAGTGAACGGCGTGCCCTCGGCACAGTTTTTCACTACGATTTCTCCGCCGGCTATCTTGTCGCAGTCGAAACAGTGGAGAGGCTGTCCGAGACCGAGAAGTATGTAATTGGTTACGTCCACTATATTGTTGATGGGACGCATGCCGATGGCAAGCAGACGCTCCTTGAGCCAGTCGGGACTCTCCTTGACAGTGACACCCTTGATGGTGACACCGGTATAACGCGGGCACGCCTCGGTATTCTCGACGCGCACCTTGATACCCCCTTCAGCCACATCGGTTCTGAAAGCCTCTACGCTCGGACGATGCGGAGCCGAAGCCTTGGCGTGACAGCCGAGCCATGCCGACAGGTCGCGGGCCACGCCGTAATGCGACGCAGCGTCCACACGGTTGGGGGTCAGGTCCACCTCAAGCACATAATCGCTCTCCACGTGATAATATTCCGCAGCCGGAGTGCCGGGAGCGACTTCCTCTTCAATCACGATGATACCGTCATGGCTCGTTCCGACGCCAATCTCATCCTCGGCACAGATCATGCCGAACGACTCCACACCGCGTATTTTTGATTTCTTAATCTGGAATTCCTTATCGCCGTCATAGAGCTTCGTGCCGACAGTAGCGACAACCACGGTCTGACCCGCGGCCACATTGGGAGCGCCGCACACAATCTGCGTAGCCTGCCCGTCGCCCAGGTCGACAGTCGTCACATGCAGATGGTCACTGTCAGGGTGAGCCTCACACGTGAGCACCTTGCCGATGACAAGACCGCGAAGTCCCCCCTTTATCGTTTCTACCTCCTCGACACCGCCGGTCTCCAGACCTACGGACGTCAGCACCGACGACAGCTCCTCGGCGTCAAGCTCAAAATCTATATAATCCTTAAGCCACTTGTAAGAAATATTCATAACAGAAAAAGATATACCGGGATAAATCACCTGAAACCGGACTGACAGCCCGAAATCGGCAAAACCTCATGCAGTCTGCCTCATTATTTCCCGATTGGATTATCCCGCAATTTTTAATTATCTCGCAAATTTACTCATTATTTTAAAATTTTTGCGCTAAAAACATACAAAATCTCACCCCCTTAAAAAAAATATCAAAGAAAACTCAAAAAAATCTTGCAAGACTGAAAAATTATCCCTACTTTTGCACCGTCTTAGCAAACCGACCGCTTCGGCAACCCTACCAACACGCCGAAAACGACAAACAACGGTCACCCTGCCAAAGACGCCCAACCAAAAAAAATGACTCCGTAGCTCAGTTGGTAGAGCAATTGACTCTTAATCAATGGGTCGAGGGTTCGAGCCCCTCCGGGGTCACCAAATGGTCTGTCAGACCGATGAAAACCTCTGAAAACAAACAATTTTCAGAGGTTTTTCTTTTTGCCCATACCCCCAACCGGTGCAAAATATGGGTCAGCTGCAAAACCCGGTTGAATTGTTAAAAAGCCATACGAATAAAAATCATCACCCGAAATGCCCAACCTCCCAAATCATTTTCAGGAGCATAATCGGAGAGCCGGAGGCTCGTGGATTGTTATTAACCCCGGCTCGGAGAACGCGGAGCGGGCGCAGACCGGGGCACAATGCAATACAAACAGAGTATAAGCCCGGGACGGGCGGTTTGTGGTTCAATCGGTGCTTATGGGTCTGCGTACCGTCCCGGTACTCCGAACCCCGGTTAAGCACACCCTCGAGCCTCCGGCTCTCCACTATCGGAATTTTAACAACTGAGTTTTTGCATTGATTCAATATGGGTCAGATGCAATACTCGGTTGAAATGTTAAAAATCGACACGAATAAAAACATTTTCAGAATGCATACTCGGAGAGCCGAAGGCTCGGTGGTGTTACTATCCCCGTCCTACGCGTCAGCGGAGGGCGGGGCAAAAGAGAATGTGCAGTGCGAGCCCCGGGTAGGGGCGAGTGTGTGATGTTCACCAATACAATATTTTACACAGTCGCCCACAACACTACCCGCCACGCTTCACTTCGTTTCCGCAGTGTGAAATCTTATCGTCTTAAATTACCTGAATATCAATTAAATTCAGTAACTTTGCATCTATAATACCACTGATTTTATGATGATTGATTTAGCCATTTGGCCGAAAACCATGAAGGTGTTGACGTTGAGTTCGAAGAAACGACAGGTCAACTTGACCGAGGGATGGAAACATTGTGCGGTATGCTCAATGACTCCGGCGGTATTGTATTTTTTGGCATTAAAAATTCAGGCAAGATTGTCGGGCAGGAAATCGGCGACAAAACATCCGCCCGACTTACATACGGTTCCCATCTCCTTGACTCCCATACATCAGAGCCGCCCAACGAAACCATTGCCCGTGTCATGTATTACAGTGGCGTAATCGAGCATTGGGGCAGAGGCCTGTCAATGATATTCGAGGAGTGCAAACGTGCAAGGCTTCCACAGCCGATTGTTACCGATGAAAGAGGCGTGGTAAAGGTGATATTTATGCGTCCGAATTTATCGGGTCACAAAAATGGCACGATAAATGGCATGATAAATGACACGATAAATGACACGATAAATGAAAATGAAAGATTGATATATAATCGTATCGTTTCATTACCGGGAATAAGCGCTGTTACTTTAGCGGATGAATTTGGCAAGAGTGTGCGTACTATAATGAGAGTATTGAAGCACTTGGTAGACCTAAATATCATAGAATATCGCGGTTCTAAAAAGACAGGTGGCTATTTCAGTCTGTGAACAACTACTTACGGCAAAAAATTTGCACCTGTGATTTGACTTTTTCACTTTTGGCGGGTATTATTGGTGTAGGCCGACGCAAACGACGGCCTGCCGACCGATTTCTCACATAATATTGCACCCACAGCATGCCTGCCTCCAACGACAACACCATACTCGACACCATCCGTCGCGACTCCGAAACGGGATTCCGCATGCTCGTGCGCTGCTACCGTGAACCGGTCTACTGGCACATACGGCGCATCACCGTATTGCACCACGACGCCGAAGACGCCATGCAGGAAACATTCCTGCGCGTGTTCCGCAACATCGGCAAATTCAACCGCGACATGCCGCTCGCCGCATGGATTTTCCGCATCGCCACCAACGAAGCCCTCCGTCAGCGCGAAAAGAACAAGACTCCGCATCTCCCTCTCGACGACGCCACGACTGCCGACAGCTACCCCGCCGACGAATACTTCGACTATTCCAACCTCGAAGCCGTCCGGCTCCACCAGGCAATCCTCTCATTGCCCCCGCGCCAGCAGCTCGCATTCAATCTGCGGTATTACAACGATTTCGACTACGGCACAATCGCGCAGATCACCGACTCCACCACCGCGGCCGTAAAAGCCAACTACCACGCCGCAAAAGAAAAAATAATCCGTCACCTCAACTCTCACGACTGAAATATGGACAATAACCGCTTAGACAAAATAGGCCGTCAGATGCCCTACCGCGTTCCCGACTCCTTTTTCGACGATTTTGAAAACAGGATTATCGCCGGTCATCGACGCCGCTCAACCCGCCACTGGATAAAAAAGCTCCTTCTACCCCTCGGTGCCGCAGCCGCAATAGCGATTCTGCTGCTTGCAGTCCGACCCGCCGCATTCAGTCCCGCTACCGGCTACGCAGAAATAGCGCAGGCATTCGACGACCTCTCCGAAGCCGACCGCACCTGCCTGCTCGACACCTATCAGGACGACATATTCATTAACCAATAACAACCATACAAAAATGAAAAACTTATTCCGACTCATGCTCCTCGTGACTGCACTTCTGGCATTCACCCCCAACGCCGACGCACAAAACGACAAAGGCTCTCAGCGACGCGTCCGCCGCGAACAGCTTGCCGAAAAACAGGCAAAGCACATCGCCGAAAAGCTCAGTCTCTCACCCGAATTAAGCGAAAAATTCGTCACCACCTACATGGCCTGCCAGAAAGAGACATGGAGCGCCGGGCGTCCTGACAATTTCCGCCGCAAAGGCCAGCTTACCGAAGAGCAGACCGACAGCCTCCTACAGGCACGCTTCGACCACAGCCAGAAGCTCCTCGACATCCGTAAAAAATATTATGCCGAATACCGCACATTCCTCACGCCCAAACAAATCGAACGCGTCTACCGCATCGAACGCCGCATGATGAACCGCCTGTTCCAACACGCCGGCAAAAAAGACAAGAAATAAAGCCACATTACAGGCACCACAACTGACGCACCGCATCATCCCTGACAGGTAATGCGGTGCGTCATTCTATCTAAACCTATATGCATATTCCAAAAAATATCATTTGTGACTATCCCGAGAAGTTTTTTCCTGTCACGCAGGTTGATATTGTACATTTCCCGGAGGGAAGCATCGAGAATCCTGACGTGATGATTGAAGTCCCGGCAATCACCGGTCCTGTCCCTAAGATTATCAGTGATGTATTGTCATATCTACGCACGAATGTGATAAAACAACGAATCACAAAACCTACCGATACAGAAAAATCAGTCAAAGTATTCAATTACCCTTATCAGGCATTTGAAGAAGCTGTGGTAAATGCCCTGTATCATCGTGATTATAGAGAGCGAGAGCCCGTAGAAATAACCATAGAGCCAACACACGTCGATATCTTGAGCTATGCCGGACCAGACCGTTCAATCAGCGCTGAAGCAATCAAGGCTGCCAAGAAACTTAAAGCCCGCAGATACAGAAACCGCCGATTAGGTGATTTTCTGAAAGAACTCGGACTGACAGAAGGGCGTGCCACCGGAATACCGACTATTCAAAAGCATCTGAAACTTAACGGTAACCGTCCTGCTGTGATTGAAACGGACGATAATCGCACCTATTTCCTATTGACTATACCCTGTAGGGAAGATATGATTGGATTAAACGACGCAGATAATAACAACCATAACACAACCCCTATATCTTCTCCGACAATTTCTTCTCTACTTGAAAATAGACTTGTAAATCGCGATTTACAAGTCTACATAGCTAATATTGAGAATTTTGAAGGTTTCAAATCACGACTTGAAAGCCTAATTTCACAAGTCTATTTACAAGTATGGGAAAAAGCTAAGACCAATCAATCATTATTGATTGCAGATGTAGTATTACTTTTTCTTAGACTCAGCAACGAAAACATTACATCAGGTCAATTACTGAGCGCAGCCAATGTCGACAGCCTTTACAAACTGAAAAGATATATTCTGGAGCCTGCAATATCCGCCGGATATATAGAGATGTCAAATCCTGATAAACCGACAAGTTCAAAACAGAACTATCGTTTGACACAATCCGGACTTAATCTCTTCAACAAATAGAGACCTATACACACATCTTTTCATCCGGCATTCGCGTCAAGGTCGGCAGGCAGCTCGCGGCTCCTATGCGTAAACACAAGCGTGATGAGCGAAAGCACGAGGAGGACTATTGCTGTCGAATGGAGTATGTTGCCGAGTCCTACAAGCGGGCTTGCAATCGCTCCGAAGACATAACCGACAAGGCCTATAAGCGCCGACGCGTCGCCGGCAAACCGGCGCCCTTCGTTCATGGCCAGCGTGTTGCCGACCGTAAACAGCATGCCCAGACAGAACAGCATCGGCAGGTTAAGACCCTCGTACACCCACACACTGTCGACCGAAAACAGACATACCAGCTGCACCACAGCCACCGCGGCCAGACAGCGTCCCGCTACCACCGCACTGCGTTTCAACGGCTTGAAACGCAGTGCCGTCATCGACCCGGCAGCTACGAAAAGCGCATTGAATCCCATGAACAGACCGAACTGCAGCTGCGTGTATCCGTAATGGTCCTGAATGATGAACGGAGCCGACGCTATATAAGCGAAAAGCACTCCGAGCGCCGCGCCTTTCATCATCGTATGTATTACGAAATACTTATTGCGCCACAACACCGCATAATTCCGGAAACCGGACCCGAACCTGCCGCCCACACGCCGCGACTTCGGAAGTGACTCCCTGAATGCCGGAGTCAGCAACAGCAGCAGCACGCTGAAACCGAACAGTATCCAGAATATGCCCTGCCATCCGATTGACCGCGCCACAACGCCGCCGATTACCGGCGCGCTCGCCGGCGCGAAACCGTTGATTGCGCCCACAAGCGCCATCACCTTGGCAAGTGCCTTCCCCTTATAGAGGTCGGCAGGTATCGTGCGCGCCAGGAAATATCCTCCCGATGCCCCGAGCCCCTGCACCAGTCGCCACCAGATGAATTCATGAATACTGCGCGACCACACGCTGCACATCGCTCCCACGCAAAACACCAACAGCGCGCATATCAGCACCGGCTTGCGGCCGAAACGGTCGCTCAGCGGCCCGAGTATCATCTCCCCCACTCCCAGACCGACCATACCGAACGTCAGTCCCAGCTGAACGGTAGATGTCGTGGTATGGAACGACCGCACCATATCAGGCAACGTAGGCACGTACATATCGTTGACAAACGACCCGAACGCACTCAGCAACACAAGAAAAACGATAAGGAAGACATAATATCCTCCTCCTTGCGGACCGGCCTGCGTCACATTGCCGCCCGACACCGGTGCTGACATATTTCCACTCATAATAATTATCCCTTTATATTATAAACTTAACACCCCTGACACCTCATTGGTTTCCAAACCATCCTCCTCCCCTACCCGATATGATTGACTCACTATGTCGCAAAACTCCCAATGCTATTAACTTAGGCTGAGTTAAGTGGGGCGGGGGCGTCTCGCCCCCCGTGGTAACTTTCAGCGTGTAAGAATAATACCACGAGGGCGAGACGCCCTCGCCCCTATCTATGCATCTTAACATTAGGTCGCTTTTCAAATAAAGATTAGAGAGTGTATGGATTTAAATCAAACTAAGAACTTGTCCACCGACGAAGAGCCGAAGGCTCGGTGGTGTCACTATCCCCGTCCGACGCGTAGCGGAGGGCGGGGCAAAAAGCGATTACGTTATGCGAGCCCACGGAGAGGGCGAGTGTGTGGTACCCCCTTGACTCATTAAACTGCACTGTTGCTCCTAAACTATTTTATTAGTTAACGAAGGTTAAAGTCCTGAAAATCGGTTTCAACTTCGGAAATTGTGGTTATCTTTGCCATGTACCTAATTAAATAGTTATGCGAAAACCGACACCGAAAGACCAACTGACCGACAAAGAGGAAGAACTCATGCGCCTGCTGTGGGAGCACGGCCCCATGTTCGTGAGCAACCTGCTCGAACTGTACCCCGAGCCAAAGCCGCACTTCAACACCGTATCGACCGTCATCCGGCGCCTCGAAGCCAAAGGCTTCGTTGCACACAATGAAATATCAGGCTCATTTCAATACTATCCCGTAGCCAAAATGGAGACATTCCGCAGCCGCAGCCTCGGCCGCATCATCAAAAGCTACTTCAAGGGGAGCTACTACGGCGCCGTATCCACCCTCGTGGCCGAAGAAAAAATCACCGCCGACGAGTTGCGTGAACTCCTCGACCTCGTCGAACAGAAATCAAAAAAATAAAACAACTGTAACTTATGGGCGCATTCCTGTCATACTCAATAGTGAGCGGCATGCTTCTGCTCGCCATGTTCGCCGCCTACCGCCTTTTCATGGCCGGCGACAACCGCCACTCATGGAACCGCGGTGTCCTCCTCTCCATCTACGCGCTGTCGTTTCTCTCGCTACCGCTAATCGGTCTCCTGCGCTCCCTCCTCCCCTCCACGGCATCAGCCGCACCGGCGGTAGAAGGCGCTATCGAAGCTACCGTCGAAGTCCTTCCCCTCGCCGCTCCGGCATGGGGCCGGGCACTGATATGGATTTTTATCGCCGGCATGGCCGTGACAGCCCTCCGCACCCTCATGACATGGGCACGCATCATCCGTGTCATATCCAAAGGTGAAAGGATACGCAAGGACGGTTACACTCTCGTACTTACCGGCAACAGCGGCATGGCACCTTTCAGCTGGATGCATTACATGGTGATGAGCCGCGACGACCATGCATCATGTCCCGACGCCATCACCGTGCACGAACTGCGACATATCACATGCCGCCACTGGATTGACCTCCTCGTGGCCCAGGCCGTGACGATAATCAACTGGTTCAACCCCGCCGCGTGGCTCATGCGCAGCCAGCTGATGCTCGTACATGAATATCAGGCCGACATGGCCGTCATCGACCGTCGGTACAACCCCAAGGAATACCAGCTTCTTCTGATAAGAAAGGCTGTCGGCGCGAAATTCCCGTGTCTCGCCAACAGCCTCAATCATAGTAAACTTAAAAAACGTATCACCATGATGTACAAATCGAAATCAGGCGCACGGACCCGTTTCAAGGCACTCGTGCTGGCACCCGCCGCTGCCGTCGCACTGCTCGCAGCCTCAGTGCCGCAAGTCAGAGCCGCCATCTCAACAATCGAGACAAGCGAAGTCACCGGTAACAAAGGTAACAATCTTCCGGCAAACGAGGAAATATCCGCCGAAAAATTCAAATTCAAATCCATCAACAACAACGACGGCAAGACCACCGTTGAAGTGACAGGCACCATCCCGGGCAAATCACTGACAGTCAACAGCGCCGTTCTCACAAACGGGAGTAAAGTGTACAACGCCAACGGCATGAACTGCCGGATGACCGACGGCAACGCCACCATCACAGTCACATTCCCGTTCATGACCGAATTTGACGATGACACCGCCCTCACCCTCGAAGCCAACGGCAAGAAAGTGACTTTCCTCCTCTTCAAAAACGGAACAGAACCGGCCTCAACAACCAAAATCTCCATCACCAAAGGTAACAGCTCCTACAAGGAAGTTCGCCTCAACGAACCGGCCGAACCAAACGCCGAATTTTACATCGACTACAAAAAAGCTACAACAGCCGACTTTGAAAGAATACAACCCGAAAACATCGCTGAGGTAACCGTCGACAAGAGCGGCCCCACCCCTGCCGTCTACATCACCTTGAAGAAAGTAACCGTCCGAAAAAAGCCGGCTTGATTTTTATTTTCGGACCGGAAAATATATTACTCTTCAGAAAAGTTGTATGGCAGAAGGCATTTTAATTGC
>MNQK01000002.1 GCA_001915385.1 Bacteroidales bacterium 52_46
TATCCGGTTGTTTTCATTCAGATTGAACATAGCGTTTTTGACTGCTAAGTTCGCTATCTAAAACGCTATCTAAAAGTCGGCCTATTTCGGACGGTTACTTTGATTATTGTGAATAGCAGTGCGGAGCCGATTGCCCATCGACTCCGCACTTATTGTTGGATTAAGTAGAATGATATTCTCTATAATATCTTTCTTAATATTTTTTCATCCGCAGTTTTCGTATTATTCACGGGTCTCGAAACGGAGAGCCTTGTAGTCAATATCCTTGTTGGCACGAAGAGCCTGATTGACGTTGAACTGGAACATACGCGCAGCCATCGGGGCTACTGCATTGAAGTCGAAATCACCGGCGGCGTTGTCGACATCGACAACTTCAAATACCACGGCAGCCGAACCGGCGGCGACGGGACCTACGAGTTTGCCTTTCTCAGCGGCGCCGACTGCGGCGAGGAACTTGGCATCGCCACGGAGGATACCGCCGTCGTTCTGCGCGTAGTTGGCGCGAACGGTGACGGGCTGGGTGCCCATAGCTGCGGCATACTCATCGACATTCTTGCCTTTGCCCTTATAGTCGCCCACGAGTTTCGCGCCCTTCTTTTCGGCACGGAGCTCATCGGTGATCTGCTCGGTGACGGTAGCATCGCTTACGGGAACATAGTCGCCGTCATATACGTCGGTCACCGCGAGCACGATGAATGAATCGCCTGCATCGACTACCTCGGATACATCGCCCTTCTTGGCATCTTCCATTGCCCAGCGTACGAGCGATACGGTCTGGGGGATACGCTGGCCGTTACGGCCGATTACGGCGAAGCGGTCGCCGCTGACGCGACCCTGCTCGATATGGAAGCTTGACGAACCGATATTCTTCTTGAATGCGTCGGCGTTGGCGTTCTTGATGCTGTAGTCGGAAAGCTCCTTGCGGAGATTTGATATTGTTTCTTCAGAGGGAACGAGCTTGCGGGTAATTGAAGCCACCTCGTAGATAGGCTGGGGCTCCTCAACGCTGTTTACTTTATAGCATACGCCGATAGCGTCCATGTCCATGCGCGAGGGGTCGACCTGGCCGCCGAAGAGGGCTGAGAGTATATTGCTCTTGAAATCCTTGTCGGTGACCGTGACAGCCTCGGCGGGAGCGTTGATGAATGTATCGGCATAATCGGCGAGAGCGGCGTTGTCGATAAGTTTGAGTTCCTTCTGGCTTACTTTCTGCACGCTGTCGCCATACTGGGCTATATCGCCGGCGTTGACAGCGGCTTTGATAGAGTCGACGGGGAGAACGGCGTTGTCGGTAATAAAGAAATCGACATCGGCTTTCTCCACACCTGTACGGACGCCGAGGAGTTTGGCGATATTATAGGCTGAACCGTTGAAACCGAGCATTGCAACAGTGTCGGCCTGAATGCGTTCTATGGCGTTGCGGAGCGTGGCGGGAAGGGTCGATGCGCTTCCGGTGTGGACTGTGGTCTCAAAAGCATAGTTGCCTGCGATAGCCTCGGTACCGGGAGTCGATTTGAGGCGTGACACGGCGTTGACGACGTCGTCGCTGGCTGCGCTGGCATCTTCGGCCGAGGGAGTGGGGGTGACGAGGATATAGTCAACGAGGCGCACTTCGTTGTCGAGGCGATAGCTTTCTTTCTGCTTGTTGTAGCGATCTTTGATTTCATCGCCGGTGACCTTGAAGTCCTCGTCGGAGAGACCCGCATAGTCAACTTTGGCGACATTGAGTGTCACGTTTTTATTCTCATCGTAGTAAGCCTTGGCGTCGAGTTTGTTGGCCGTTATGGCTCCGAGCTGCAGCTGGTATTTGGCGTTGAGAATCTGACGGCGGATACGGTTTTCCATATCTTCCCAGATGGCACGTGCTTCCTGCGAGCCGTTCTCGTTGGAGTAGGCATACGAATAGAAGTCTTCGGCCGAGGGGAAACCGTAGCGCTGGGCTTCGGGGGTTGCAACCGAATTTTCGCCGAAGAGGTATGCTTCCATCTCTTCGTCGGTGACTTTGATGCCGAGCTGCTCGATCTGACGGTCGAAAAGTTCTTCGTCGACAATGGTCTGGAGAGCCATTTCGTCGGCGTAGGAGTTGTCGAAGTCGTCCTGACCCTGCTGGCGCATGCGGTCGGCAATCTGGGCCGATGCGCGGTGCCACTTGTCATATTTCAATTTTTCACCGTCGACTTTGACTGCGGTGTCGCGGTCGCCGAAAAAGGAGAAGATGTTGTCGGAAACCGCTGTAATGATAAACAATACGAGGGCGAGGCCAAGTATCGAGATAACCAAGGCCGGCCGTTTTCTAATGTGTTCTAATGCTGACATTTATGATTTGTGTTTATTTTTATTTTAATGATTGGTATTGATTGCGGACGGCCTCTGCCGCATTGACAAGGCCGCATTGAAGCGCACAAAGATAACTTTTTTTTTGATTATGTCAAAACTTAATCGGCCAATTTTACGATATTTTTGCTGAAATGCACGGCTGAAATGCACGGGCAGTGGCGCGCTACCGGTGCCACCGACATGAAAAATACCTACTTTTAGGTATTTGCGCATCCGTAATGTCGCAGTAATTTTGCACCGGATAATTATACAAGAAGCTATTGTTTTAAAACATACAGGCGTCACACCGGTTTGTGAAAACAGGTATGACGCCGTATGTTTTTCATGCGGATACATTATATATTAACATAAATTTTGCCGTGCGAAGTCCCCCGTTATCATAATTTTTTGTATATTTGCGGTCTGTCAAATTGCCTGCGGCAACGCGCACCGGGCTTTGCCCGACATGCGCTATTTGCAAACACGCGAATATTTCGTATATTTGCACGCTGAAAAATTATGAGTACGACAACAAAAAACACTGACAAAGCGATGATTCCGGAGCCGGCACTGCGCCGTCTGCCGTGGTATCTTGCATACGTCACACTCCTTGACGAGCGTGGCATAGAGTATGTGTCGTCGACAGCAATATCGCGTGAGCTTAATGTCGACGCGTCGCAGATAGCCAAGGACCTGTCGTTTCTCAACATCAAGGGCAAGACCCGCATAGGCTACGAGGTGAAGCTGCTGTGCCATGAGCTGCAGGAGTTTCTCGGATTCAAGCGCCGCCACAATGCCGTGGTGCTCGGGGCGGGCTCGCTCGGAGGCTCGCTCATACACGACTCCGGCCTTGCCAACTACGGGCTAAACATCGTTGCCGGCTTCGACATCAACCAGAACATCGTAGGCAAGACGGTGTGCGGGGTACCGATACTCGACATCGCGTCGCTCGAATCCACGATAACGCGGCTCAATGTCGAGGTGGGAATAATAACACTTCCGGTGGACCATGCGCAGGAGGGAGCCGACCGGCTCATCAAGGCCGGAGTAAAGGCATTGTGGAATTTCACGCCCTACCGTATCCGCGCCCCGCGCGGCATAGTCATCACCAACACTTCGATATACGCCCATCTGGCCGTGATGTACAACCGTCTCGACGCACAGAAACGCCTGGACGGAGCCTCATAACTAACGCTGATACCGGTCATGAAAATACTTGAACTGAGAGACTTCGGAAACAAGGAGGGCGCAGTGCTTCCGTCGCTTATACTCACCACCGACTCCTCTATAGTACGTGACAACCGCCCCGTGTTTCTTCCCGAAATATCACGTCGCTGGCGTTGCGATTTTTCACTGGCCTACCTCGTGAGCAGACTTGGAAAATCAATCGCCGAACGGTTCGCCCCGCGGTACTACGACATGATGACACTGTGCGCGCGATTCGTACCGCTTGGCATTGTTTTACCCGAGGGCTACGGCATCGAGAACTGGACGCCATGGGCTACGGCATTCGACGGCGCCCTCGCCACAGGCGCATGGCTCGACGCAGCCACGGTGAAATCGGTCGTCATCTCATCTCCGCAAAGCATTTCATTCTCCAATGTCACCCCGCCCGTAGCCAAGGCAATCAGGCTGCTGAGCAAGGACATGATAATAAAGACGGGCGACATCATCATCCCCCCCTCCCCCATCTTCAGCTGCGGCATCAGCATAGGCGACCGCATAGAAGCATCGGTCAACGGACAGCAGGTGCTCGGATTCAATATCAAGTAACGCACTTGCCGGGCAGCAGCCGCCGGGCAGCAGGAATGACGCCGACGCACAATAAGAGCAAGGGCGTCTACGTTATATAACCGAAACATAACTGACAATCAGTCACGTCAGATACTGACGCAAGCCATATGGACATCAGTCACATTTCTTAATCATCAAACAGAAAAAAGTTTCAGTAGCAATGCCATATAAGAAGAAAACACGGCTCTATATCTCCATGTTATGTGCCTTAGCGGGTGCAATGTCGGCGTCGGCAGCAGATGCCGGCCACTACACGTCATCATCAGTGCTGTCATCAGGACGCTGGGTGAAGATTCGCGTCAACGAATCGGGCATACAGCAGATAACCAACGAGCAGCTGCGCGAATGGGGCTTCGACGACCCGTCGGCGGTGACAGTCTACGGATTCGGCGGAGTGGCCGGAGTGTCGGAACTGCTTGACGAAAGCGTGCCCGACGACCTGCCCCAGCAGCCTGTAGTATACCGCGATGACCGCCTGCTGTTTTACGGCGAGGCGAACTGGCGTCCGAACCTCGTGTACTTCTCGGCGAAATCAGCGTCGGTAGCCGTATGCCCCGACGTGGAGCGCAACAACGTGGCCGACGCGGGCTATTATTTCATAACCGACTCACAGCCGGTCAAGAAGCCCGAAATAATACCTTACAGACCATTTGTATCCTCGCCGTTCGTACGCTGCCACTGGAGTATAGCGACGGAGGAGGAGGAACTGACCATCCCCGTGCGCCAGGGACAGCTCTATTTCGGCCGCGACATATCGCAGGACAACGATACTGTCAGATACTCATTCCCGCTCGACGACCTGTATTTCGAGAGTTCGTCAATAACGTATTCTAAAGTCGTGTTCCACGACATACTTGTAGGCTCGGGCAAGAACCTCCAGTACACCCTCACCTACCCCCACCGCGGTGACATCATCAACAAGACAATAAACCTTGACAACAGCAACAGCCACGTGCAGTTCAGCACCAATGCCGCCGTATCCGACTCCTACCTGTCGCTGTCGATGCCTCGCACCGCGGCATCGTTTGACGTGAAACTGGTGAAGTCGCCATATTCGACATTCACATACGCAGCGGTCGACCGTGTCGCATTCGCCTATCAGCGGTGCAACAACCTCGGCGACAGGCCATCAATACTGATGTGCGACAGCTCTCTCGCCAACGGCCGTATAATCGAGGTGGCCGACGCCAATCCAGAAGTGCTGGTATGGAACGTCGACAAGGCATACAACGTGCGGCAATACGAGACATCATACAATTATGCCAAACGCACGGCAATCTTCACCAATTCCGGCGCCTACAGCATAAGCAAGAACACCGACCCGGCACACCGCGCCATAGCCTTCGACCCGACAAGAGAACATCTGCCGGTGGAATATGCCGGTGAAATCAACAACCAGGACATACACTCCTACGACGTGCCCGACATGGTGATACTGTCGGCCGACGCATTCACCGCCCAGGCCGAGCGGCTGGCACAGATACACCGCGACCTCCTTCACCAGGACGTCATAGTGCTCCGCCAGGAGGAGATATTCAACGAATTCTCGTCAGGCACCCCGTCGCTCTGGGGCATACGCAAGGCCATGAAAATGTTCTACGACCGCAATCCGGCCAAGATGAAGCACCTGCTGCTGTTCGGAGGCGCGTTCTTCGACAACCGCGGCCTCACCACCACAGGAGCCGAATTCAAGGAAAGGGGCGTCACGCTGCTCAACTACGGCACGCCATACCACAAGTCCATGTCATCGCTGACCACGGCTTATTCATGCGACGCCTATTTCGGCATGCTCGGCGACACTCCCCCGGCCTCCGAATTCATCAACAGCATACAGCACATCAACGTAGGCCGCATACCGGTCACCGACGAGCTGCAGGCATCCAAGGCTGTCGACAAAGTGTACCAGTACCTCACCTACACTCCCACGACCGACATATACCAGCGCGTGCTCCTGCTCACCGACCACGGCGACCAGAACAGCCACCTGCTCAGCGGTGACTCGATAACGGCCAAGTCATTCCTCGACAACAATCCCGGAGTGACACTCGTCAAGGGCTATTCCTCGCTCTACCCGTTGAAAAACGGACTCGCCGTGCCGGCCAAAAACGTCATAAAGCAGGCGCTCAAAAAAGGTGTCATGTACGTGAACTACACAGGCCACGGCAAACCCGACTTCATAGGCAGAGCCAACCTCTACAGCCTGTCGGATGTGCACAACACGCAGTACAAATATTTCCCGTTCGCGATGCTCGCCACCTGTCAGGCCTACACATTCGACCGTCTCGAACAGTCGCTCGCACAGGAGATGGTGCTCCAGAACGACGGCGGAATGATAGGCGTTGTCGCAGCCTGCCGCGAAGTCTACCAGCCCAAAAACGAAGTGCTTTCCGAGACAATGGCCGACATCTTCGCCAAATCGTCAAAAGGCACAACTACCGGAGACATACTGCGTCTGAGCCGCAACAAGCTGCTCACCGACATGACAGCCGGCGACAATGACCTGATGATCAATACATCATGCTACAACCTGTGCGGCGACCCGGCAATACCGTTGTTCGTCTCCGACCACGAAATAACGATAGAGGACGTAAACGGCGAGAAATACAGCGCCGAAGAAGCGCACCACGGCATCGTGCCCCTCGCCGTCAACACCATAACGGGTTACGTCAACGACCCCTCCAGCCCCGGCACTCCCTGGGCTTCATTTGACGGAAACGTGATTCTGTCGATATATGAAACGCCCGTTGTGCGCACCACCGTCACTCTCGGCGCTAACACAAAAAAGAGGGATGTGTATTGCGACGAAGACCTGCTGGTCGAAACGATGGCAAAAGTCGAGGGAGGCAGATTCACCGTCAGCTTCACGCCGCCGATGCCCCTGCGCACGGGAGGATTCAACCGCGCGACAATCACCGCGGTGCTCCCCGACAACAGCGAAGTAGCCACGACATATACCACGGCGCTCACATGCGATGTCAATGCCGTGCCGGAAAGCCCCGCTGACACTCTGGCACCAGAGATAACGAGCCTGTATATCGACACGCCTGACTTCACAAACGGCGACATGGCGAGCCAGGATTTCACGGTATACGCCACTGTAACCGAGACCGGCAGCGGCATCTACAGCCCCACCGGAGCTGTAGGGTCAACCTGCCGCATAACGATTGACAACACCATGAATTATCCGGTGACAGGAACCGCCATGACCAACTACAGCGACGGGACGGTGGAAATATCCTATCCGTTCACCTCGCTTGCCGACGGACGCCATTCTCTTACCCTCCACATCTCGGACAACGCCGGCAACAGCGCGTCGCGCACGATTGACTTCGTCATCAACAACACATCGGCCAACGCCCGGCTGACCGTCAAGGAGGAACCCGCACGCATCCAGGCCACAATCGGACTGAGCCACAGCTTCACCGACACGCCCACCGGACGCCTCATAATTGAGGACGAAGAGGGGAACACCGTGTTCACACGCAATGACGTCAGCTTCCCGTTTGAATGGGACCTGACCGACCGCGACGGCAACCTCGTGGCCGACGGAGTGTATCGCGCATACGCCATCTGCAAAGGGGGCAACCTCTACGGCCATACACCCAAAACCGACATCATAGTCGTACAGCAGCAGTGATGCCTGCAACTCGTCTGTATTTGTAAAATTTATGCGCTCACCTACAATAAATTTTGCAATTTAGAGTTATAGTAATATATGAAAACGACTCTCATAAAATCGACAATTCTCGGTACCGCATGCCTCCTCGCCACAGAGGGGGCATACGCCGATGACAATATCAAAAACGAATTCAACCCGATAGAGACCGGCGTCACATCCCTCTCCATAGCCCCCGACGCCCGCGGCGCCGCAATGGGCGACATAGGCGCGGCCACCGACCCCGACGCCTACTCCCAGTTCTGGAACCCGTCGAAATATGCGTTCGCCTACTCGAAGGCCGCCGTATCGCTCAGCTACACACCGTGGCTGCGCAAACTTGTCAACGACATCTTCCTCGCCGACGTGTCGGGCTACTGGAAGCTCGGGTCCAACGACAACCAGGCCGTATCGGCATCGCTGCGCTATTTCTCGCTCGGCGAAGTGAACACCAACGACCCTACAGGCATCACCACGCAGAGCCTCAATCCCTACGAACTGTCGTTTGACGTGGGCTACTCGCGCAAACTGTCGGAAAAGTTCTCGATGGGTGTCGTATTCCGCTACATATATTCCGACCTCGGTTTCTCCAACTCATACGCCGGCGACCAGACGGTAGGTGCATCGGCATTCTCGGCCGACATCTCGGGATACTACACCACCTACCCCATCATAGGCCGCAACGAGTGCCAGTGGTCGTGGGGATGGAACATATCGAATATCGGTACGAAAGTCAACTACAACAACGGCGAAGACCCCGCGTTTCTTCCCACCAACCTGCGCCTCGGCACCACCTTCACGTTCCCGCTGGCCGACTATCACAACCTGGCTCTTTCGCTTGACCTCAACAAGCTGCTCGTGCCGGCACGTCCGCGCGAAAGCGACTACCCCGACGACACCGATGGCGAACGCGAGTATCTCGACGCACTGCAGGAGTGGCAGGACATGTCACCCATCACAGGTATCTTCAAATCATTCTCCGACGCTCCCGGCGGATTCAAGGAGGAGTTGCGCGAGATTACCTATTCTCTCGGTGCTGAATACTCCTACAACCAGCAGTTCTTCCTCCGTGCGGGCTACTATCACGAGAGCCAGTTCAAGGGCAACCGCCAGTATTTCGGCATCGGCGCGGGCTTCTCGCTCAATGTGCTTCGCCTCGACGCCTCATACATGATAGCGACGGCACAGCAGTCGCCGCTTGACCAGACGCTCCGTTTCTCGCTCACATTCGACATGGACGGCCTTAGCGAGATATTCGGCCGCCGCAAATAACCACGTTACGCAACGCATTATAATCAATTCACCGCGGTTAAAAACCGCGGCTACTATTTTGCCATATTCGAGATTCGGGCGCGGTAGTAGCCGTGGTTTTTAACCGCGTGCAAAACAAAAACAATAAAACAACCAATGGATATACGTCTCGGCAACGGATTTGACGTGCACCGCTTCGCTCCGGAGCGGGAATTATGGCTGTGCGGTGTGAAAATACCCTACGAACTCGGGCTTCTCGGCCATAGTGACGCCGATGTGGCAATCCACGCACTGTGCGACGCGCTGCTCGGCGCCCTTGCCCTGCGCGACATCGGCTATCATTTTCCCGACACCTCCGAGGAATACCGCGGAGTCGATTCGCGTGTGCTGCTGCGGCGTGTGGTCGAAATGATATGTGAACGCGGCTACGCCATATCCAATGTCGACGTGACGATAATAGCGCAGGCCCCAAAACTTCTGCCTCATATCCCTCAGATGATTGCGACGCTTGCCGCCGACCTCGGCATTGCCGCCGACCGCGTATCAGTCAAGGCCACCACAACCGAGCGGCTCGGCTTCACGGGACGCAAGGAGGGGATTGCCGCACAGGCCACCGCGCTACTGATAAAATACTGATAAATTAGGAGTATCCGTAATAAAAAATACTGGGTGCGCCGCGTGCGCCGTCAGGCCTACGGCGGCACCACACCAGACCTCGGCTATGGCGGTCAGGACGAAGACCAGGGACAGATGGGCGCGCTGTCGGCACTGATGTCCATCGGACTGTTCTCAATCGACGGAGGTTCGTCGTCATCGCCGGCCTACGACATTACGTCGCCGATTTTCGATGAAATCACGCTGCGTCTCAATCCCGAATACTGCTCGGGTAAAGAGTTCAGAATAATCGTGCATGACAATGCACCCGACAACTATTACATAAAGCGTGCCGTACTCAACGGCAAGGAGCTGACGGCATTGCAGGTATCGCATGATGACTATGCCCGCGGTGGCGTGCTTGAGCTATGGCTCGCACCGACGGCGCAGTAGAGCGCGGTCCGACCGGTCGGACGAGTCAGACATGTCGGACATGTCTCACCTGTCTGACTCCAAGAGATTGCCATGTAGGATGAATTGGCTATGATTTCGGGGTGAGGGTGGCGAGGATATTGCGAAGCTCCTCGTCGGTGGCTGTAAGGCGGTTGCGGCATTCGGTGATAAGTTCGGTGGCGCGGCGCGTCATTGCCGACAGCTTGTCAATGTCGCAATTGTCGCTTTGCATCTCGCGCAGTATGGAGTCGAGTTCGTTGACGGCATCGCGGTACGACATATCTTTCACGTTGGTATCTGCTATTTCCATATTGCAATTGTTTATTTTGAGTCAGTTGTAGGTGAAAAGTTTGTTTTTACTAAACCGCGGTTAAAAACCGCGGCCACTATCAGCCATTACCTAATTATTTCGTGTAGTAGCCGCGGTTTTTAACCGCGGAAAATCGGACTATGCAAACTTAATTGTTTACTGTCGATGTTATTTCGCCGGAGGCGAGCTGCGTCGTGAGTTCGGCGCCGGGCGCTACTGCGGAAGCGTCGGTCAGGATGCGGCCGCCGCAACGTGTCACGGAGTATCCGCGCGCAAGTACGGCCTGTGGGGAGAGAGCTTTCAGCAGACGTTCGTCGGCGGAGAGGCGGTCGAGCCGGAGAGCGACAGCCGACTGCACGGCCTGCCCTATCCGCTCCTGCATCGCGTTTATTTTCTCAAGAGCGGGAATGATACGGCGTGTGGTTATGTTGGATAGCGCGTTCACGCTGTTGGTGAGTTTCGTGTCGGCATGCCGCACGGCATTGAGGGGAAATACGGATATTACCCCTTCGAAATAGCTGAGCTGTTCTTTCTCGGCTGCCATCAGGTCGGTGGCTCGCTGCAGGAGCGCACCGCATATAGAATTCAAGCGATTGAGGAGGGATTCACCGCGCTTGATGAACCACTCGGCAGCGGCTGTAGGTGTCTTTACCCGGCGGTTGGCAACGTAGTCGAGCACGGTGATGTCGCGTTCGTGGCCTATGCCAATCATGACCGGGAGCGGGAACTGCGCCACGGCGGCCGCGAGGTTGTAGTCCTCGAAGCATTGCAGGTCGAGCGACGCCCCGCCGCCACGTATTATGACCACGCCGTCCCATCGGTCGGCTTCGGCGGCTATGCGTTCGAGGGCTGCAAGTATGGTCGGGCACGCTTTTTCGCCCTGCATCATGGCCTCGAACAGTTTGACATCAAACCGGATGCGTGCTTCGTTGTGGAAAAGCTGGTTGAGGAAATCGCCGTAGCCGGCCGCGAAAGGCGACGATATGACGGCAAGCCGTGTCGGCACATCGGGCCACGCAAGGCTGCGGTTGAGGTCGATGACGCCCTCGCGTGTGAGACGGTCGATGATTTCCTTACGGCGCCGCATCAGGTCGCCCATAGTATAGGCCGGGTCAATGTCAGACGCTATTACAGATAGTCCGTAGAGCTTATGTATGCTCGGCGCCACGCACACCCTCACTTTCAGGCCGGTGGCCAACGGCTGTCCGGTGCCGCTCATAAACTTGGCGTTGAGGGCGGCGAACTGATAGTTCCAGATACGCAACGGCATCTTTGCCACCGGCTTCCCGTCGTCATCCTTCTCCACAATGTCGGCATAGCAATGGCCGCCGCGGATGTTGAAATCGGATAGCTCGCCCACTACCCACACGTCGGACACCTCCGGCACCTTGACAAGTTTCTGCAACAGGGCGCACAACCGGGATATGGTCATTGATTTTTCCTCGTCAGCCGTCCCGGAAATGAGTACGGGGTCAATCTTACGCAACCGGCCTGTCATCGCTTCACGGGCTTGAATGATTTACCCGACCAGACATAATCGAGCTGCGGAGCAAGGGCGTCCTTCACCTTGCCGGCGTTCTCGACCGACACGTAATCTCCTATCTGAGGGGTAAAGGTCAATGTTGAAGTAGCAGGATTATACCGGGCGTCGACCATGAGGAACGGCAATGCGTTTTCAATCTCCTCCATTTTGTCGGGCGACAATTTGCCCGTCCAGTCGGCAAGCGTCGGGAAACGGAGCAGCTTGCGGGAGTCAAGTGGATTCCAGCGCGAATCGTAGAATGTCACGGCGGCATCGGTCGAAGGGGAGTCGACGCGGTCCACCGCCATGATGACGGACGACTTGCCGTAAGGGAGTATGGCGAACGTGATGCTGTGCGCCGCGCCTGTATTGAGGGTGATGGTCGACTCCGTCATTTCGGTGATGACAGCGTCCTCGCCGGCTTTGTTCTTGACCGTGCGCACCACTCCGTTTTCATAATAGTCGAGCATGTCGAGGAGAGTTGAGGCGTCGATTGTGAGCAGCACCTTTTCAGGCGCCGTGGTCAGCACGCTGCGCGGGGTCATCTGCGCCGGCACCGTAATCGCACCCAGCAGGGCCATGATTGAGAGTATGAACCGTGACATCGTTGAAAAGCGTTTTTATCGTTTGAGGTTGTTGCAAAACTCCAATTGGCGGGGGAAGGGTCAGTGCGGATTAGAAACTCGTTTTTCCATCAGCCGCATACCGGACGCACAGACCGTGCGTCCTACAAATCCGGAGTCCTGCAACAGAATGCAAATATGGTTATTTTTTTCGAGATTTCCTACCTGCGCCGCGGCCTTTCTTGTCGAAGAAAGGATTGGGTGCATCGGCTCCGCGGCTCTCGCGCGCCTTACGGGTGGCGGCGCGGGCATAATCCTTGTCGGCTTCGGCCACCTCGCTGTATACGCGTTTGCCCATGAAATCAAGACCTTTGAGCGAATGTACCACCCTCTGCGCATCCTTTTTGCGGATATCGAAGAGCGAGTAGCCGGGCATAAGGTCGATACGCCCGACATCGACACGCGGTCCCTCGATATTCTTGTTGAGCATGTCGATGAGATTGCCGGCATAGAAACCGTCGTTCTTACCGAGGTTTATGTAGATGCGTTCCATACCTTTTTCGGCGGTGCGGCGGTCTTTCTCCTTATCGGAACGCGGTGAGGATTTCTCTTTATCCTTTTTATCCTTCTTCGACGGTTTTTCATCGATGAAATCAATGGAGGGGGCGTCTTTGTAGTAGTCGAGCAGACGCTGGAATTCAAGCGAGAGCACACGGCGGATAAGGTCGTCGGCCGACAGCCAGCCGAGTTTTTTGATGACACCGGGGAGATAGCGGTCCATCTCGGCATCGTTGACCTGTACTTTCTCGATGCGGTCGGCGAGCGAGTAAAGCTGCTTCTCGATAATCTGTTCGGGGGTAGGCACATCCTTGCGCTCGAACTTCTTGCCGATGATGCGCTCGATCTCGCGCAGGCGACCTTTCTCGCGGGAGTGGATTATGGCTACGGATACACCTGTCTTGCCCGCGCGGCCCGTACGGCCCGAACGGTGGGTGTAGACGGCGGTATCCTCGGGCAGACCGTAGTTGATGACGTGGGTGAGGTCGTCGACATCAAGTCCGCGGGCGGCGACGTCGGTGGCAACGAGAATCTTCACTACGCGGTCGCGGAATTTTTTCATCACGATGTCGCGTTGCTGCTGCGACAGGTCGCCGTGCAGCGCCTCGGCGTTGTAGCCGTCCTGACAGAGATTGTCGGCAATCTCCTGTGTGTCGCGGCGCGTGCGGCAGAATATGATGGCGTAGATGTTGGGGGTATAGTCGACTATGCGTTTGAGAGCGAGATATTTGTCGCGTGCATTGACCATGTAGTAGATATGCTTTACGTTGGCCGCGCCTTCATTGCGCGTGCCGACGACGAACTCGACAGGGTCGTGCATGTATTTCTTCGCTATTTTCCCGATTTCGGGGGGCATGGTGGCCGAGAACATCAGCATCTTGCGCTCGACGGGCACGTGGTCGAGGATTTCGTTGATTGAGTCGAGGAAGCCCATGTTGAGCATCTCGTCGGCTTCGTCGAGTATCACGGTGTGCACATCGCCGAGTTTTGCCACACCGCGGTTGATGAGGTCAATCAGACGTCCCGGAGTGGCGACAATAATCTGCACGCCGCCGCGGAGCGAACGTATCTGGCTCTCGATGCTCGAACCGCCATATACGGGGAGTACCTTCACATCAGGGAGATATTTCGAGAAATCTGCGAGGTCGGATGCTATCTGCAGGCAAAGTTCGCGTGTCGGAGCGAGAATCAGTGCCTGCGGCGAATGGTTGGCGGCGTCGATACGCTGCAGCACCGGCAGGCCGAACGCGGCCGTCTTGCCTGTGCCGGTCTGTGCGAGAGCCACCACGTCGCCCTCCTTACTGAGCAAATGGGGTATCACCTGTGCCTGCACGGGCATAGGCTGTTCAAATCCAAGCTCCTCAACGGCCTTCAACAGCGGCTCGCTCACTCCTAATTCTTCAAATGTCATATTCTTGAGTTTTATATATAAATCAAAATACAATCCATCATATCCATCCAAATACACACGAATGACAAATATGATAAATTATTAAATAACATATTATGGCAAATATCGCAAAAAACACGATATACCAAATATTATACAAAGATATAACAACTTACTCTGACTTTTGACGGAAAGCCGGATAAATTTACAGATTTACAGAAATAGGGAAATATCGTAATGGAATAATATTATACGATCATCATAAGTCAATTTGCCTTTCAGCGGATTAGAGAGATTCACCCCGTCGGTTATCCAGACGATAACGGGCACATTGGATAGCTTGCTGCAATTTCTGTTCAAGCAGGCGGCGCTCCGGTAATTTTGTCAAATAATCCGCAACACGGATATTACTGTCGTTGAGATGCATCAGTTCTATGTGTTCTTCATTTTTACCGGCGCACAGAATCAGACCTATGGGGCGGTTCTCACCTTCGGCCATATCATACTTTTCGAGCCACCGGAGATACAACTCCATTTGTCCCTTATAACCGGCCTGGAATTTACCGAGTTTCAAGTCAATTGCAACAAGACAACGCAAACGGCGATGATAGAATAGCAAGTCGATGTAATAATCCTCATTATCTATTGTAATACGTTTCTGTCGGGCAAGGAATGCAAAATCATTGCCCAATTCGGTTATAAAATTCTGAAGTTCTGCAATAATTGCATTTTCAAGATCTTTTTCGGAATAGACGTCATGCAATCCGAGAAAATCAAGGACATAAGGATCTTGGAATACAAGGTCAGCCGTCATCTTACGTTCATCGCGCAACTCATTTAGCATATCAGTAATTACAGCTTCGGGACGTTTGGCTATAGCAGTACGTTCGTAAAGCATTCCGTCTATTTTAGCTTTGAGCGTACGTTTAGACCAACGCTGGTCGGCGGCCATTGTCAGATAAAAATTTCGAGCCAAATCGCCATCGACAGACATAACTTGCAGAAAATGAGACCATGGCAATTTGGACACCAGTGGTGTCCAAATTGATAAATCTTTAAATCTCTCAGCGAAAAGACGCATACGGTTCAGGTTTTTCTCGGAGAATTGATTACCGCCATATTGCTCTGTCAGTCGGCGTGAAAGATTTGCGATTATCTGCTTGCCGTAGGTAGCCCTTTCATTCCCAAGCAATTCGCGATTTATACGGTCACCTATATGCCAATACATTATTGTCATTGTCGAGTTGACAGTTGCTGCCACACGGCTTTTGGCCGACTCAATCAATTGACGTATGTCCGAAAGAAGATTGTCATCAATATGCTTATTAGCAAGTTCCATCCCGCTTAATTAATTAGTTTTTCAAATTGCCTTATCTGCAAATTTAAGAAAATATATCGGTGTGACAATCAAAAATGAATACTTTGCTATTATTAACGATTTTTTTTGACGTGGTATCATTCAATTTATTAACTTTGTCGGTTGAATTTGAATTGTCACGTTCATTCCGGATTCCGGCAACGGACACCGGGTCATAACATGCACTGCGAGTGTGTATAACACTCTATGGGCGTGCATAACAGAAGATATCAATGATAAATCTCACAATCGACCGAGGCAACACCACCGCCAAGCTGGTGCTATGGGATGGCACGGAGCCGACATCGACATCGACGCTTTTCAATGCCGACAACGGCACGCTGCTCCGCGCAATCGGTGAACTGACTTTCGACCGCGCCGCGATATGTTCGGTGGCCGGGCCTGTCGACGGACTTGAGGAAATGCTCGGACAAAGAGGGGTAAAACTGCTCACGCTGAGCGCGTCGACGCCACTTCCCGTCGGCAATCTTTATGCCACACCGGCCACACTCGGAGTGGACCGGATAGCGGCCGCCGTAGGCGCACATACGCTGTATCCCGGCCATGAGCTGCTTGTCGCCGACATAGGCACATGCGTGACATACGACCGCATCGATGCCGAGGGAAACTTCACCGGCGGCAATATCGCTCCCGGAATAGGCATGCGCCTGCGCGCCATGCACACGTTCACCAAGGCGCTTCCCCAGGTGGCGAGCGTGGGCGACACCCCGATAAGGGGCGTATCCACTGACACCGCGATGCGTTCCGGGGCATTTTACGGCGTTGTGGCCGAAGTGACATATTATAATTCGCTGCTCGGCGACGGCGGACTCACACTACTCACCGGCGGCTGGAGTGAAAAGGTGGCACAGGCTCTCGATTTCGATGCCAGACTTTGTCCGCTGCTTGTAAACAGAGGTCTTAACAGAATATTACAATATAATGAAACCAATCCGCATTAATACGGTATTTATGGCCGCTTTCGTGGCGCTGATGTCAATCTGCGCGGTGTCACTGTCGGCACAGAACAATGTTGTATCACCCTACTCGCGTTTCGGCTACGGCGTGCTCAACGACCGTGCCACATCGGCACAACGGGCCATGGGAGGCATAGGCTACGGCATGAACAACGGGCGACAGATCAACCCCATGAACCCGGCATCATACGCCGCCATCGACACCCTTACATTCCTCTTCGACATGGGTGTCGACCTCAAGAGCGTGCACCTGAAGCAAGCCGACGAGAAAGGCAATAAGCTCACCGGCGGCCTCGACTACGTCACCATGCAGTTCCCGCTCGGCAAATACATGGGCGGCAGTGTCGGTTTCCTCCCCTACTCCGAAGTGGGCTATGCCTTCGGCGAGGAGATTGTCAACGGCGAGGAGGCGCATCAGGGACACGGCTCAATCAACGAGCTGTATGTCGGCATAAGCGGCAAACCGTTCAAAGGTTTCACGATAGGCGCTAACGTATCATACCTGTTCGGCAACCTCATCAATGACACGTATCTGTCGACGACCAACTCCTCGACCACGCTCTTCGAGCGCGTGCTTGAGGTGCGTGACTACGACCTGCGGTTCGGCGCGCAATATTCGGTCAATATCGGGTCGAAGCACCGCGCCACCCTCGGTGTGGTCTACTCGCCCGGCAAGGATTTCCGCGGAAAGACCTACGGGGTGTATTACGACGTGACCGCATCGTCCAACAAACCCGATACCATCGGTTACACTCATCTCAAAGGCAACTATTCGCGTCCGGCCACCTACGGCATCGGCCTCAACTACCAGTGGAACAATCGTCTCATGGCCGAACTCGATTTCACCTACCAGCCTTGGCGCGACGCAAAGGTCGGCACGCTCGAGGGATTCGAGGCCACAAAATTCGACAACCGCTGGAAAGTGAATCTCGGATTGCAATATATGCCCGACCCGCGCGGAAGCTATCTCAAACGCGTGCGTTACCGTGTGGGCGCGCTCTACAACCGTGACTACATCATGGTAGGCGACAACAATGTCAAGGATATAGGCATTTCGTTCGGTTTCGGACTGCCCACCCCCATCAACCGCTATACGAAGACGGTGGTCAACCTCGGATTTGAATACCGTCACCGCCAGTCGTCGCCCGTGAAACTTGTCACCGAGAACTATTTCCAGGTGACGCTCGGCATCAACTTCAACGAGCTCTGGTTCTGGCAGAACAAGATACAATAATACTGCTGCCGGCAACCGTATCCGTCTGAAATCAAATCAACAGCCGCATGTCGAAATCCATAAAGAAATTTCTGCCGCAGAAGAAACGATGGTGGGCACTGATTATCATTGCCGCACTCGCCGCAGTCATGATTGCCACCGGCAAGAAAGAGGAGGAGAACATCGCGCCGATTGACTATGACCCCGAGACGACGCCGACAATGTACACTTCCGACGCGACATCCTACGTGTCGGATTCGGGCTACACCCGCTATTACATCGAGACGACGCAATGGTTCGTATATGACGATGCCAAGGAGCCGAACTGGAAGTTTCCCGACGGACTCTACGGCGAGAAATTCGACAACGACATGCAGGTGGTGGCCACCTTCGAATGCGATTCGGCAGTATACCTGAGCAGCCCCAAGATATGGGAGCTATCGGGCAACGTGCGCATCAACAACGAGTTCGGCGACCGCTTCCTCACCCAGCACATGTTCTGGAACACATCGGAACACAAGATGTATTCCGACTCATTTATTCACATCGAAAAATCAGACCGCATCATAGAGGGATACGGATTCATATCTGACGAAAGGATTTCGGACTACGTGGTACACCGTCCGTCGATGATAATACCCGCAAGCGAGCTAAGCCGCGACCGTAGCGGCAAGGAGGGCGCCGACAGCGTGCAGGCGCCGGTCGACACAATGGCTACGGGTGTGCCGCAACGACGTCCGCCGCGCCCGCGCGATGGCTATCCTGCAGCTGTGCCGGCAACGAGTGCGCCGACTCCGGGAGGACACATTCCCGGCAGCTATAACGCGCGTCAGCCGCAACAGACCGTCGGCCGTGTGAAAGCCGTGCATGAAGCCGCTCCCGTCAAATTGTCAGCTGACAAGGCGCTCCCCGTAAAGAAATAACTATCTGCTATATGGTCACCTGGATAATCATCACTCTTGTATCGCTTATATTCTCGGCACTGTTCTCCGGCGTCGAAATCGCCTACGTGACTTCCGACCGCGTGCGCACGGAACTCGACGTCAAAATGGGCGGTCCGATAAGCCGGGCGCTCAACGTGTTTTACCGGCATCCGGAATTTTTCATCTCCACGATTCTTGTAGGCAACAACATAGCCCTTGTCATCTACGGTATGGGATTCGCCAAGTTCCTTGAGGAACCGCTCGTAGAGGCGGGCGTGGGTGAATTTCCGGTACTTCTGATACAGACTCTCGTATCGACGGGCGTGATATTGCTCATGGGTGAATTTTTCCCGAAAACCATATTCCGCATCAATCCCAACGCGTCGCTGAAACTGTTCGCCCTCCCCATGATGGCCATATACGCGATACTCTATCCTATATCGCTGTTCACTACATGGCTGTCGAGAGCGCTGATGAAACTGTTTGGCGTAAGCGACGAGCAGGCGGCATCCGGACTGCTCTCGGTGGGCGACCTCAACCAGTATCTTGAGCGTACAATCGACGACGTAGAGGAGAAAAAAGAAACTATCGAGAACGAGGTAAAGATATTTCACAACGCGCTCGATTTCTCCACTACGCACCTGCGCGACTGCATGACTCCGCGCAACGAGATATTCGCCGTCGACATCGACAAGGTAGACCGCGAGGAGCTGTGCCGGCTGTTTACTTCGTCGGGACGTTCGAAACTCATCGTCTACAAGGAGGATATCGACAATATCCTCGGTTATATACACGTTTCGGAGCTGTTTCACACCGACATCGACTGGCGCACGCGCCTAAAAGAGGTCATATACGCGCCAGAGACCGTGCTTGCCAACAAGATGATGCGGCGTCTGCTGTCGGAGAAACGCTCCATAGCCATCGTCATCGACGAGTTCGGAGGCACATCGGGAATGGTGACCCTCGAAGACCTTGTGGAGGAGATATTCGGCGACATACAGGACGAACATGACCATGCACGCCTGACGGCACGCCGATTGCCCGATGGCTCGTATGAGTTCTCGGGCCGTATCGAGATAACCACGCTCAACGACACATTCCACCTCGACATACCGGAAGACGACGAATACCAGACGCTTATGGGCTACATACTCCACTCTACCGGAGCCATACCCGAACAGGGTGAAATAATAATACTCGACAACCTGCGATTCGAAATTCTCAAAAAAAGTGCCACCCGTCTTGAACTTATCGGCGTGACAGAGATTATAACAGAGAATACCGAACAATGAAAAATACCTGAAAATGAAAAAATCACCCATCTATACACGTACTGGCGACAAGGGCATAACTTCGCTTGTCGACGGGTCACGTCTGGCCAAAAACTCAGTACGTATCGAGGCTTACGGTACTGTCGACGAACTCAATTCCTTTATCGGAGTACTGATAGCATCGGATCCGCTGACCGATGATGACCGTGCGCTGCTCACCGACATACAGGCGCGTCTGTTTGACATCGGAAGCTATCTGGCGTCGGGCAACGCCGAGATGTCGGAACGCCTGCGACCCCGGCTCGACGGGGCGATCGAGGCGCTGGAGCATGTACTCGACCTTTATGACAGCGAACTGCCGCCGATGCGTTCATTCGTATTGCCGCAGGGAGCACCGTCGGCAGCCGCGGCGCATGTGGCTCGCGCTGTGGCACGCCGCGCCGAACGACGTATACTGGCATTCAACAGCGAACTGTCAGCGCATGCAGCCGACGAGGGGTACACCGGCCCGCAATGCGTCGACGAACAGGTGCTGAAGTATATCAACCGCCTGAGCGACTATCTGTTCATACTAAGCCGGCATTGCAACCATATAGCCGGGATTGCCGACGTATGCTGGACTCCGGCAAAGCCGAAATCGTAACGGCAACTACCTCACAATAAACAAAGCATCTACTGCCAGACAGAAAAAAGCATGATTGCAGATATATTTTATCTTGTAGCCGGAATGGCTCTGATACTGCTCGGAGCCAATGCGCTGACCGACGGTGCCTCGGCACTGGCACGTCGGGTCGGCATCTCGGATCTCGTGGTGGGGCTGACCGTCGTTGCGTTCGGCACATCAGCTCCGGAGCTTGTCATATCCCTGCTGTCGGCAGCCAAGGGAAATTCCGGACTCGCGATAGGCAATGTGGTAGGGTCGAACATATTCAATATCTTCGCCATAATCGGCATCACGGCAATGGTACGGCCTATAGTCATCGAACGTTCGGTCATGACCCGAGAGATTCCGATGGTGGTCATATCGTCGCTCGTGCTCCTCGTGATGGGCAATACGGTGTTGCTCGACGGCGACGCGACTGCGATGCTCCCACGCTCGGGAGGCATATTATTGCTGGTGTTTTTCGGCATATTCCTATGGTATACTTTCGCCACGGCCAAAAGTGCGGCACCCGATGAGCCGGTGAGTGCCGCGGCATCGGAGAAAGGGGAATTCAAGCCCGGCAAGGCGGTATTATGGGTCATCGGCGGTCTGGCGATGCTTGTGGCCGGCGGTGACCGTTTTGTGGCCGGAGCGTCAGGCATAGCCTCTATGGCGGGTATCAGTGACGCCATAATCGGACTTACGATAGCCGCAGCCGGCTCATCGCTGCCCGAACTCGCCACGTCAATAGTGGCCGCACGCAAGGGGCGCACGTCAATGGCCGTAGGCAATGTCATCGGCTCAAACATATTCAATATTTTCTTTGTGCTCGGAGCCAGCGCCACGGTACACCCTCTCGCATTCGGCACTATATGCAACGTGGATTTGCTGACACTGACTGCAGCCTCGATAATGTTTCTCGCATGCGGCTGGCTTTTCGGCAAACGCACCATAACCCGCGCCGAAGGCACGGTCTTCACATTCTGCTACATAGCCTACATAGCCTACCTCATCATAAACGCATAGAAAACGCTACCAAATTCATTACATAATGACAAAGACACGGATATATGATTTCCTACGCGGTTTTAATCCGCTATACGTGGCAATAGCCCTCAGCATGCTCATGCTTGCAGGTATTATCATGCTCAGAGGAATTGCAGTCTGGAATGCCGATACGCCGACGTATGTCGGCGCATGGGATGAATACTACAGCCACGGTGAAATAGACATATTCCGTACGCCCGTATATCCTGTGATTATAGGTATAGGCAAAATACTTCTCGGGGCAGCATCGTGGGTCTTTTTCCCTACGATAATACAGATTATAGTATTTTACGCATGTGGCATAGTATTCAGCAAAATGATATTAGAGGTCATTTCAGACCGGCGCGTGGCATGGTTTACGGTGTTTCTGTATTTTCTTTTTTATCCTATAATAAATATGCTGAATGTCATCGGGACAGAAGCACTGGCATTCAGCCTGACTGCATTGTGGATATATTGTATATGGCGTTTTATACAACGTCCCGGGTGGAAATACGGCATTTACATATCACTGCTGACAGTTACGGGAATAATGTTGAGACCCTCATTTCTGATTTTTGCAATAGCCATCGCCGGACTCGCTGTGGCCGGAGTATTCATCAGAAATTACCGCCGCAACGTGCTGTTACTGTTGCTGACATTGCTCCCTGTAGGAGTAGTATACAAAATATATGTCAATGAAGTGGAACGCAAGTCGGGACTGAATACAATCTCAGTGGTTTCCGTTATCAACAAATACTACATGTCCCGACAATACAAAGATATATTTCCCGAATTTCTGCCTGACAATCCAAAAGCCATTGAGCTTATGAACAGCTACCAGGAAAGAGAAGACTTAATATGGTTATGGACAGAGATATCGCATATCGAGAAAGACCACATCATGAGCTATCAGGAGATGGAGGACTATGCATTGGCTATGAAACATACCTATCCCGGGCTATGGTACGGCTATATCGGCAAACGCATTATTGACAGCGTCGTACATGAAAAATCGATTAAAAACATGTGCAACTATCTGGTGGTTACGCTTTATACGATATTTTTCATTGTAGGGTGGATTAGGTTCAGGAGGTTTTCGCTTGTCAATTTCCTGATACTGATGATTGGCGGGGGCAGCCTGCTGTCTATATTCCTTTATGCGCAGAATGACTTCGGGCGCCTGATGCTTCCCACGTCGGCTGTACTTATACTTATGGGCGGACAGCTGCTCAACTGCATACGTCTGCACCCGTTGTCAATCAAGCTGCGACGGATGTATCCGTTATAAGATTTTATGACAAGCGGGTATTGCAAAACTATACTTACCGCGGTTAAAAACCGCGGCTACTACACAACTGATAATCAAGAAGCTTTGCATAGTAGCCGCGGTTTCTTTGCAGAGCAAAGCGCCAAAGGGGATAATTAACCGCGGTAAGACAAGTCCGGGTATGCAACACCGTCTTAACTTGTTATTTCTGATTTTATTCCTTTACTTCGGTGAGGGCTCCGGTAGTGGAGTCGATGATGAAGCCGCGGATTGAGATGTCGCGGGGTATGAGCGGGTGGTTGCGGATAGCTGTCATGGTGTCGATTACGCTCTTGCGGGTGTCACCGAATCCGTAGAGCCACTTCTCGAAGTCAATGCCGCAGAAACGTATCATGTCGATTGTCTCCTGCTTTATGCCGCGCTGAAGCATGTGCTGAATCATGCTTTCGGCGCTCATGTGGCATGCTCCGCAGTCGCTGTGCGCCACGACCATGACTTCCTCTACGTGAAGCTCATAGATTGCCACCATCAGCGAACGGATTACCGAACCGAACGGGTGGGAAATTATGCCTCCGGCGTTTTTGATTAGTTTTACGTCGCCGTTCTTTATGCCTAATGCGGCAGGGAGGAGTTCGGTGAGGCGCGTATCCATGCATGAGAGGATTGCTATTTTTTTGTCGGGGTATTTGTTGGTGATGAACGGCTCATAGCCTTTGTCCTCGACAAATTTCTTGTTGTATTGCAGTATTTCTTCTATCATTGGGTGATTCTTTAGATGATTTTGATGGGGAGTCAGACAGGTCGGACAGGTCGGACGAGTCCGACGGGACGAAGTATATGATTACAAAACTATCTGACTGGCTGGAGCTTGCTATGAAAGCAGTGCTGCGGCGGCAGAGATTGCTTCGCAGAGTGTAGGGTGCGGATGGATTGTCCGGGTTATGGCGGTTATCGGGAGGTTGTTGGCCATTATTATGGCTATCTCCTCTATGAGGTCGGCTGCGTTGGGACCTACTATCTGGCAGCCGGCTATGGTGCCGGTCGCGGTATCGGCTATCAGTTTGACGAGGCCGTCGGTCTCCCCTATCGTCACGGCTTTGCCATTGCCTCTAAAGGGCACTTTGGCGACCTTTACCGCCATGCCTGCGTCCTTGCACTGCTGCTCGGTTTTTCCCACCATTGCTGCTTCAGGTGCAGTGAATACTACTGAGGGGACAACATCAGTGACAACCTTTTCGCCGGCCACGATACGGGCCTGTGCGGAGGCGGCGTGAGCAAGCATGCAGATGCCGTTGACATCGCCTATGGCGTAAATGCCATGCGCCGATGTCCGCATTGTCGATGGGTCGACCACAATTGCTCCGCGCTCAACGGCCACTCCGGCGACATCGAGACCTTCGGGCAGATTGGGCCGGCGTCCGACCGCCATAGCGATTACCGACGCCTCCACGCTGCCCTCTTTACTTCCCGACTGATAACTGACCTTCCCCGATTCGATGGCCGTAACCTGCGCGCCTGTGACAAAAGTCACGCCCGAGGAAGCCATCGACTGACGCAGACGTTTGGCAATATCCTTGTCAAATTGCGGCAGTACCTCCTTGAAGTATTCGATGACGGTCACTTTGCTGCCAAGAGAGGCAAATATGGATGCGAACTCCATACCTATTACTCCACCGCCTATGATGGCAAGTGTATCGGGAACGATGTCAAGCGACAGAAGGCCGTCGGACGAGATTGCATTTTCGGCTCCGGGCACAGGTAATGACGCCGATGACGAACCGGTGGCGATGACAATCCTGTCGGCGGTAAGACGTTCGCCGTTGACCTCAACCGTTTTCGGTGCGACAAAGCGTGCCTCGCCATGCAGTATGTTTACTCCCGACAGAAGCATCTCAATGCCTGAACGCAGACTGTCGATGACGGCAGCGCGCCTGGAGCAAAGGACGTTGAAATCAATTGTGGCGGGAGGCAGTACGATACCGTAATCAGCGGCATGTGCCGGAGTACGTGCCAACGCGGCGGCATGTGCCATTACTTTTGTCGGGATACAGCCACGGTTGAGACATGTGCCGCCGAGACTGTCGCGCTCTATGAGTGTGACCTCGTGTGACTGTCGCGACAGGATTGCGGCAAGTTCGTATCCGCCGGGGCCGGCGCCGATAATTATATATTTCATATTGTTGGATTTAAGTTAACCGGATTTATAATAACCGAGTACAGAATCTGTATCAAAATCGTTTTTTTACTAAACCGCGGTTAAAAACCGCGGCCACTACTTTGCCAATTTCCAATTAGTACAGCTTAGTAGCCGCGGTTTTTAACCGCGGTTTAGTAAAACTGAGTTGCAACATTCCCTACAGAGCCAATTACTATCTGCCGATGTTAAAGCTCGTCGAAGGTAAGGCGGGGATGAAGGGCGGCTTCGGTGTCGTCGGGATGGCGTACGGGTGTGGTGTGCGGTGCCGATTTCACTATATCGGGCGATGCCGATGCCTCATGCGCTATGTCGCGCATCACCTCTACGAAACTGTCGATTGTGTCGAGGCTTTCGGTTTCGGTAGGCTCAATCATCAACGACTCGTGGAAGAGAAGCGGGAAATAGATTGTAGGTGCATGGAACCCGTAGTCGAGCAGACGTTTTGCCACATTGAGCGTAGTCACGCCGGTCGATTTGTCCTTCAGTCCGTCGAATACAAATTCATGTTTGCACACCGTGTCAACCGGCAGTTCATAGACATCGCGCAATGACTCCTTTATATAGTTGGCATTGAGCGTGGCAAGTCCGCCGGCTTCCATCAGTCCGTCGCAGCCGAGCGAAAGGATATAGCTGAGCGCACGCATCTGCACGGCAAAATTGCCGAGGGTGGAACTTATGCGCCCCATCGAATCGGGCGACGATACTATATCGTAGGTGCCGTCATCCTTCTTTATGACACGCGGATTGGGGAGCAGATGCTCCAGACCGGCGCGCACGCCTACGGGACCCGAGCCGGGGCCACCGCCTCCGTGGGGGGTAGAGAATGTCTTATGCAGATTGATGTGCATTATGTCGAAACCCATGTCGCCGGGACGCGCTATGCCGAGCATCGGGTTGAGGTTGGCGCCGTCGTAATACAGAAGCGCTCCGGCATCGTGCACCATCTTCGCAATCTGCGGTATCTGACGTTCAAATATGCCGAGCGTGTTCGGGTTGGTCATCATCATCGCTGCCACGGTGTCGTCGAGAAGCGGAGCGAGCGCCTCGACATCGACGGTGCCGTCAGGCAGACTCTTGACGGGCACTACCTGAAGGCCGGCCACTGCCGCACTTGCGGGATTTGTACCGTGGGCTGAATCCGGGATTATAACCTTGGTGCGTTTCTTATCGCCGCGCGAGTCGTGGTAGGCGCGGCAGAGCATGAGGCCGGTGAGTTCGCCGTGCGCTCCCGCATAGGGGTTCAATGTAAATTCAGCCATTCCGCCGATTTCGGCGAGCGCCGACGCAAGTGTATGATACATGGCGAGGGCACCCTGGCTGAAACGTGCGGGAGTGTCGGGATGTAGCGATGCAATCGCGGGGTCGGCAGCCATCTCCTCATTGATTTTCGGATTGTATTTCATCGTACATGAGCCGAGGGGATAAAAGCCGGTATCGACACCGAAATTATTGGTCGACATATTTGTGTAATGGCGCACGACGGTGAGTTCGTCGGCCTGCGGCAATCCGATATCCGACTTGCGGAGAAGGTTGTCGGGTAATGTCACGTCGGGATAACCGTTATCGGGAAGGGAGTAACCGCGTCGCCCGGGACGTGAAAGCTCGAAGATGAGTTTATCGTAAAGTTTATTATTCATGACTACATGGCTTTGACGGTTTCGACATAACGGTTAATTTCATCGGGAGTGCGCATTTCGGTCACCGCAATGAGCAATCGGTCGGGCGCTGTGGCGACTCCGGCAAGGATGCCTTCGGCGGCGAGAGCATCGATGACTTTATCGGCCGGGACAGTTGTAGTCATCTCAAACTCGTTGAGGAACGGGCGCCCGGGATAGGTCAGACGCATCTTTCCTGTCCGCTCGAGTTCTGCGGCAAGATGGTGCGCGCCGGCGGCACTGAGGCTGTTGACCCTACGCAAACCCTCATCGCCCATCAGCGACATATATACTGTGACAAACAGTGCCATAAGCCCCTGGTTGGAGCAGATATTGGAAGTAGCCTTCTCGCGACGAATATGCTGTTCGCGTGCCTGAAGTGTCAGGACGAAAGTGCGTTGTCCCGCTTCGTCGACGGTCGCGCCTACGATACGTCCGGGAAGTTTGCGCATCAGCGACTTCGCGGCAGCCATATAGCCGAGATAGGGACCGCCGAAATTCAACGGAATACCGAGCGACTGGGCATCGCCTACAGCTATGTCGGCGCCCCATTCACCGGGTGTGCGCAATGTGGCGAGATCGATGGCCACACTGTTGATTATCAGCAATGCTCCGGAGGCGTGAACCATGTCGGCAATACCTGTAAAATCCTCTATAATGCCGTATTTATTAGGCTGCGGCAGGATGACGCCGCCGATATTGCCCGCGGCAAGCAGTTCCCTGAGGGCATCGATTGAAGTCACCCCGTCGGCCTCGGGTATCGGCACGATGTCGACCCCGTGATAGCGGGCGTAGGTTGACAGCGTCTCGACGACGGCATCGGTGAGCGTAGCGGAATAGGCCACGCGCGGACGTTTGCGCGAATTGCCCGACGCCAGAATCATTGCCTCGGCAGTGGCCGTGGCGCCGTCGTAGAGCGATGCGTTAGAAATCTCCATGCCTGTCAGACGCGCTATCATTGTCTGGTACTCGAATATATATTGAAGCGTACCCTGCGATATTTCGGGCTGATAGGGGGTATAGGAGGTGAGGAACTCGCTGCGCGCCAGGATAGAGGAAACGACAGCGGGAGTGTAGCGGTCGTAGTGTCCGTTGCCGGCAAAGCAAGCGAGAGGAGTGCAACCGTGGGAGAGACGGCGGAAGAAGGCACGCACCTCAACCTCGCTCATCTGCTTTCCCAAGGCGTAGGGACGACGCAGGCGCAACTCTCCGGGAATGTCGGCGAACAGCGCTTCGATGCTGTCGACGCCGCATTTTTCGAGCATACGCGCCTTGTCTTCCTCTGTATGGGGAAAATATCTGTGACTCATGATATTATTGGTTTTTATTTCGCACCATTCGGGTGTGAGGATGTTGCAGAAGTATATTTAGCTGTCAGAAGTTGCCGCAAATTGTAGGGAGGGTGTTGCAGAATTCGATTTTAGCTGCCCGCGGTTGAAAACCGCGGCTACTACACTGCTGATTATCAAGAAACTTCGCATAGTGGCCGCGGTTTTTAACCGCGGAAAGTTTAGTTTTGCAACGCCGTCCGCGTTATTTGTGTGGTATTTAGCCTGTTTTGCCATTCGGGTGCGGACGCGATGAATCGCGTCCCTACAATTTTGTCGGTTAAATCTTGACTGTATGGAGGTCGGCAATCAATGGGGGTCGGAGGCAAGGTAGTTGACGTAGGCCTCCATGTCCATCAGCGAGTCGAGTTCGGCGGGGTCGGTCAGACGGATTTTGATAATCCAGTTGGCCATCGCGTCCTCGTTGATTAGACGGGGATTTTCCTCAAGAGCCTCGTTTATTTCGATTACTTCGCCGCTGGCGGGTATTATCAGATCGGAAGCGGCTTTCACGCTCTCGATGGCGCCGAAATCGTCGCCTTCGGAAAATTCTTCCCCGACTTCAGGCATATCGACATATACTACGTTGCCAAGGGCTTTCTGGGCGTAATCGGTGATGCCGACGTAGCCGTTTCCTTCGCCGTCGACAGTAAGATACTCATGGGTGGGGGTGTAGTAGGTTTTCATTGTTATTGTTATTGAAAGTTATTTTAGACAAACAGTTATTTGAGCCGGACAGTTCATCAGACCGGATGCCGAAATCGGACAGGTCAGACATGTCGGACGGGTCCGACCGGTCTGACTTTGGTTGGGAAGTTTTATTTTTTGTAGCTTTTCTTGTAGAATTTTTTCGCTATTACTTTGGCGGGGAACACTTTGCGGCGCACTCTTACGCGGAGGGGTGTGTCGATGGCAGCGAACCGACTGTCGACCAATGCCATTGCCAGACTCTTGTCGACCGAGATACCGCGGTATCCTGTAGTTACCGCACCGATTACATTATCGTCGGAGTCAAGCACTTCGGCGCCGTGACGAGCTATTGCGCGGTCAAGGATTTCGAGCCCGACGAGTTTGCGTGGAGCGCCGGCGGTTTTCTGTGCCAGTACAGCATCACGTCCGATAAATTCGGGCTTGTCGGTCTTTACAAACATGCCGAGCGATGCCTCGATCGGCGATATGTCGTCGGCAAGTTCATCGCCGTAGAGGGGCAGTCCGACTTCGAAGCGCAAGGTGTCGCGGCAACCGAGTCCGCACGGTTTTGCACCGACGGCAAGCAGGTCGTCCCAAAGCATGCGGGTTATGTCATGCGGCGCATACACCTCGAAACCGTCCTCTCCCGTATAGCCGGTACGGGAAATGATGACATCGTTGTCACCGTAGATTTTGAAATGTCCGAAAGTATAGAACGTGAGGCCGGCGACAGCGTCAAGCCCGGTCACTTTCTTCAGAATGGCTTCCGCCTGAGGTCCCTGCACGGCGATTTCGCCTATATTGTCGCTCTGATGGTCGATATTCACATCATAGCCTTCGGCGTTTTTCCTTATCCAGGCCACATCCTTGTCGATGTTGGCGGCATTGATGACGAGGAGATAGTCATTGTCGCCCTGCACGTAGACAAGGAGGTCGTCGACAGTGCCGCCGTCGGGATGCAGCATCATGCCGTAGAGACATTTTCCCGGCTCCGCTCCGCGGATGTCGTTGGTGAAAATCATATTGACGAACCGCATGGCGTCGGGTCCCGTCACAAACACTTCGCCCATGTGGGAAACGTCAAAAATACCGCAGGCATTGCGCACGGCATTATGCTCTTCCACAATGCCTTCATATTGTATCGGCATATCAAAGCCGCCAAACGGACTCATCTGCGCACCAAGCTCAACATGCTTGTCGTGCAGACATGTTTTCTTTATATTTTCCATGGTTCAAGGTAGTAAATAACTAATTAAAATCATTTTCTCAAAGGTAAAAAATAGTTTTTTCACACCCAAAATTTTTAGCAGGAAATTTCTTACGCGCAAAAAAGTTGCTTTCAGGCGATTTATGTAGTACCTTTGCAAGTGAACTCATATTTAATACCGCAATGGGAAAATACGATTTTAATTCTGTTATCGACCGCTCGCATAGCGATGCCATAAAATATTGTGAACTGAACAAATGGTTTGATGCCGACAACCTGCTGCCTATGTGGATTGCCGACATGGATTTCTGCGTGTGTCCCGAGATTACCGAGGCGCTGCAGCGCCGCATCAGCCATCGCATATACGGCTATGCCTCCACCCCCGGAGAGTTTTTCCCCACTATCGCCGACTGGCTTAAACGGCGTCACGGGTTCGACACGACCCCCGAGGAGATGACATATATCCCCGGCATTGTGAAGGGTATAGGATTCGTAATCAACCGGTTCTGCAAACCGGGCGACAAAATCGTGATACAGCCGCCGGTCTACCACCCGTTCAAGCGGCTGGTCGAGTGCAACGGCTGCGTGGTGCTCAACAATCCGCTGCTCCGCCACGAGGATAGCTATGAGATGGACCTCGACGGGCTTGAGGAGATAATCCGCCGCGAGCACCCGCGCATGATGATACTCTGCAACCCCCACAACCCGATAGGCATACAGTGGAGCCGCGAGACACTTGCCCGCGTAGCCGACATCTGCGCCGCGGAGGGTGTAATCGTGGTTTCCGACGAAATCCACGGCGACCTGATGCTCGGCGGACGGCCGCATATCCCCTATCTGTCGGTGAGCGACAACGCACGCCGCACGGGCATAATGCTCGGCGCCCCGTCGAAGACGTTCAATGTGCCGGGACTCGTAAGCTCCTGGTGCGTAATCAAGGACGAAGCCATGCGCCGCAATTTCTTCGAATGGATGGAGAGCAATGAGTTCAACGCCCCCACATGCTTCGCCACAATCGGCACCATCGCGGCCTACAACCACGGCGAGGAATGGCTCGCCGAAGCGCTCGACTACATACAGGACAATATCGACTACGCATGCCGCGAACTCGACCGCATATCCGGCGGACGCATCAGGGTGTACCGCCCGCAGGCTTCATTCCTGATATGGCTCGACTGCCGCGGCCTCGGGTTTGACCACGAGCATCTTAACCGCTTCTTCGTCAAGGATGCCAAACTGGCGCTCAACGACGGAGCCATGTTCGGAGCCGAAGGCGAAGGGTTCATGCGCATGAACGTGGCTACACCTCGCAGCGTAATCGACGAGAGCCTGCGCCGCATCGAGGGTGCGCTGAAGCATATAAAGGCAACAGCCGAGGCCTGATTTCAATCCTATAATTAAGAGATTGTCTAAAAAACATCAATATGAATTACAGAATATTCCCGCCGGAAGAGATGATGATGGCCACGATAGAGCTGCCGTTATCGAAAAGCATAAGCAACCGCATGCTCATAATCAACGCCCTGACACCCGGAGGCGACGTACCGGTAAAGATAGCCGACTGCGACGACACCAACCTTCTCGCCAAAGCCATCGCCGACGCATACGCAGCCAAGGGTGAGATTGACGTAAACACCGGCGCCGCCGGCACAGCCACACGGTTCATCACCGCCTATCTGTGTGCCCGCGAAGGTATTTCGGCCAATGTGGACGGCAGCGAACGTATGCGCCAACGCCCGATGGGGATACTGATTGACTCGCTGAGAGCACTCGGCGCCGACATAACTTGCCTCGACCGCGAGGGTTTCCTGCCGCTGCATATCAACGGCCGACGGCTCACGGGCGGACGTCTCAGCATCGACGCGTCGGTAAGCTCGCAGTTTATCTCCGCCCTCATGATGATTGCCCCGACGATGGAACAGGGACTGACACTGCATCTCGAAGGCGCACTTCTCTCAAAACCGTATATCGACATGACGGCCGAACTGATGCGCCGCAGCGGCGCGGAGGTAGAGTTTGACGCGCCGTTCGAGGATATCATAATAGCGCCGAAACCATACAGCACGGTCGGCACTGTCGAAGCCGAGCCTGACTGGTCGGCCGCCTCCTACTGGTATGAGACAGCGGCACTGACGGCCGGATTCGTAACGCTTCCCGGACTTCAGCTCCCCTCGCTTCAGGGCGACAGCGCCTGCGCCCGTCTGTTCGAGATGCTCGGCGTCAACACCGAGCCGTCGGAAGATGTGGAAGGCGCCCTTGAGGTAGCACCGACACCTGAACAGTTCTCTCGCTTTGAAGTCGACCTCGTCGACACCCCCGACTTAGCCCAGACGCTTGCCGTAACCGCTGCGATGCTCGGTATTCCATTCCATCTGCGCGGCCTGCAGTCGCTGCGCGTCAAGGAAACTGACCGGCTGGAGGCCTTGCGTAAGGAACTTGACAAATTCGGCATAATCGTGGAGATACGCAACAACTCCGAACTGGTGTGGAACGGCGAACGTCACCCGATACTGGAGCGTCCGGTCATCGACACCTACGACGACCACCGCATGGCCATGGCATTCGCGCCTACAGCCGTGATAATACCGGAAATCGTAATCCGCAACGCCGAAGTAGTGAGCAAATCATATCCCGGATTCTGGGACGACCTCGTATGTGCCGGATTTACAGTGACCGACGCCGACGCATCGCAAGGCGACGCCTTCACGCCGGAAATGAGCATCGACAATTCCGAGCAACCCCGCGACACCCCACTCCCGCTCACATGATAGCCGCTGCAATAATATTAGCGATACTCGTGGTCGGCGGCGGACTGATTTACCTCCTTGACCGCGGAGGCCGACGCGGAGCCGGCAAAAGCGATGGAGCAGCATCAACCGCCACCCGAAAGTCCGACGAGTCGGACATGTCGGACCGGTCAGACTTGTCGGACGTGTCCGCCTCAGGCAACGGTGACGGTAATAGCGATTCAGGCGACGGCGTGTGTTGCGGCATGCATATCACCTGCGAGAAAGACTCTCTGTCGACAGCTGCCTCAACCGAAATCGTATATTATGACGACGAAGAGCTTGACGACTATGCCGGCCGCGCACCCGAATCCTACACCCGCGAGGAAACCGAACAGTTCCGCGACATCCTGCTCACGCTACTTCCCACAGATATAGCAGGGTGGGCGCGCTCGCTCCAGCTGCGCAACATCGCACTGCCGCCCGAAGTAAGCGACGAACTGCTGCTGATAGTCAGCGAAGCGCGTGAGGCCACAAAGCATTAACCAAACCACCCCCCGATAATCAGCTATAAAACAATAAAACCATGCCCGATACAATCAAAAAACGGATAGGAATTTGCCTTTGCATAATATTCGGCATTTCACTGATTACCTGCCTATTGCAAAAAATTTCTTCTTTCACTTACATAAATTATCTGTATCTGTTATCAGATATAATTTACATCGGTCCGATACTGTTTATCGCCTTTAACAAACAAAGCGGGTCCAATATCTGGTCAAAAACCGGCGGGGGACTATATGTCGCATTATTATTAATGTTTGCTTCCGAACAGGTTGCTATTCTGGAGAAAGGCACGCCACTAATCGAATTCGGGTTTTTAGGGTGGGCCATAATCTCGTCAGCCACTTCTTTATTCCTGTTAATGTTTTACTGGGGGACACGGATATGGCTGCCTATAAAGATTGTAATTACTACTAACGTTATTCCTAACATAGTAAATATAATCGCATATTCCAAAGTAATACATGTTGTAGATAGCGATTATCATACCAGGGCAGAAGCCGTTGAATCATATGAATCAACGGTCGACATAATAAGCATTTTAACCATAATCATCTACGCTGTATCATTAATCCTTACCATTGTATGGCTATTGGAAAGTAGCAAAAAAGTATCCGCGGCAAAAGTGAACCAACAGGCTATCAAAGAGCCAAACCAGGCAAGCAAGCCGGAATTCATAAACAAAATCCCGCATAAATAGCGCAATTAATCCGATGGCAATGCAGGTGAGCGCTGCAATGCCGTTTACTTAAGCTGAATTGCGTCCATACAATTTAGTTCGTATTTTTATGCACTATTTTATGCCATTTTTGTTAAAAGTGTAGTTAAAAGAGGGGTATATATCTGTTTTTTTTAGAATATTTCATTAACTTTGTCAGTTACCCGTCTGTGCTTCAGGCATGATGTAAGGGCATATATATTGTGCTTGCAATTACCGGGCGGACAGATTAAATTCATTACAAACCAACAAATCGTTATCATAAAATCATGAAGAAGTTACGTTACTTTGCAGTTACCGGCTTAATGGCCACGGCGATAGGCGCTATGGCAGTTCCGGCCAAACGCACCACGTTCATAGCGACGCAACCTGACGGCACGCAGCTGACACTTACCCGCGCCGGCGATGAATTCAATAAATATTTCCTTACCGACGACGGGCAGATTGTAGTCGGCGACCGGCTGAACGGATATTATTTTGCAAAAGTAGATGCGGCGAGCGGACGCATGGCCGCATCCGATATGAAAGCAACCGACGCAACTGACCGCACTGCTTCGCAGTCGGCATTTGTATCGGCAATCAACCGGGAGGAACTGAATGAAGCGATGTCGAAAACAGCGCGAATGTCGCGTATCTCACCGCGCGAGGGGGAACGCAGCTATGCGCCGTCCAAGGGCAAAGCCTCCCTCCCTGCACAATCGGGCATAGGATTATTCCCGGGGTCGACGTTTCCCAAAACCGGCTCGCCCAAGGGACTGATTATACTCGTCGAATATTCCGACGTGAAATTCAACAGTAGCTACGATGCCGGCGACTACTTCAGGCGCATGGTGAACGAAAAAGGATTTTCCGATTATAACGGCACGGGGTCGGTCACCGAATGGTTTGCCGATGCGTCGATGGGTCAGTTCACGCCCGATTTCGATGTGTACGGCCCGGTCACGCTCCCCAACAAGCAGGCTTATTACGGAGGCAATGACAGCTATGGCGACGACCTGCGTCCGGAGCAGATGGTAATCGACGGCTGCAAACTGCTCGACAGCCAGATCAATTTCAAGGACTATGACACCGACGGCGACGGATATGTCGACAACGTGTTTGTGTTCTACGCCGGCCAGGGTGAAGCAGGCTACGGCTCCGACGACACCGTATGGCCGCACCAGTGGGACCTCGCCAGCGCAGGCAAAGCGCTGACACTAGACGGGGTGAAAATAAGCCGTTACGCCTGCTCCAACGAGTGGGAGAACACAAATCCCGACGGCATCGGCACTTTCGTGCACGAGTTTTCTCACGTGATGGGGCTCCCCGACCTCTACCATACCTCATCAAGCAGCGCATATTATACACCCTGCCAATGGTCGGTGATGGACTACGGTCCTTACAACAACAACGGGCGCACGCCTCCTACCTACTCCATCTTCGAGCGCAACGCCATGGGATGGATTGACCCGATAGTGCTCGACAGGACTCCTCGTTCGGTTGAACTCGGCCATATCGAGAAGAGCAACGAAGGCTGCCTCATCCCGACATCGAAAAGCACCGAGTTTTTCCTTCTGGAGAACCGCCAGCAGCAGGGCTGGGACAAATATCTCCCCGGCCACGGAATGCTGATATGGCACATCGACTACAATTCGACCGTGTGGAGGAACAATGCCGTCAACAACACCAAGAGCCACCAGTATGTCGACATCGAGGAGGCCAACAACAACCCGGCAGGCAACAATGCATCCGCAACAAGAAACTGGGCTTTCCCCGGCACGTTGGGCCAGTATACATCGTTCACCGACAACACCACACCCAATATGAAGACATGGGCGGGCGCATCGCTCAACACGCCCATCACCGGCATCGCCGAGAATGACGGCGTCATTACCTTCGACGTATGCGGCGGCGCTCCGGCCATCGACAGCCCTGTGGCCGTACAGCCCGGAAGCAACGAGATGGGCAACGGCTTCTTCGTCGCTTCATGGAGCGCGGTTGACGGAGCCGCCGACTACCTGCTGACCGTATGGTCGGTGACCGACGGCGTAGCCAAGACCGAGACCAACACATTCGGCAGCGGCTCGTCAATCACGCATGCCACCGGATGGAGTTCAAGCGCAACCGACAGCTACGGCACGAGTTCAACAGGATATTTCGGTGCATCGGCGCCCGCACTTAAGCTCAATAAGGCCGGAGCCTACGTAATGACGCCCAAATATGACAGCGCCATCTCGGGCATTTCATTCTGGGCGCGCGGAGCATCGATGGACAGCAATACCGCCTCGCTCTACGCCGTCAGCGGAAGCACGGAAACCGTGCTGCATGACTTCACTTCATGGAACATGAACGCCGGGGAGACCGTCAGCTACGACCTCGACCGCAACGACGTGTACCAGCTCAAGCTCGTCTACAACAAAGAGGGAAGCGGCAACCTTGCCATCGATGACTTCTCTGTGACATATTCCTCGGGAGCCGCGACGGTGCTTCCCGCCTACAACAGCCTGTCGACATCGGGAGCGACGACGGTGCGTGTCGAGAATCTTCCCGCCGACAAGACCAAATACCGCTACAGTGTCGTCGCAGTCAACAGCGAAGGACAGAAATCAGCCGCTTCCAACGCCGTAGAAGTAGACCTGACGCAATCGGGTATCAACGGTATCGAGGCCGACGACTCCAATGCTCCGGTGGAATATTACAATCTCCAGGGCATACGCGTCGACAATCCCGCCAACGGCATCTACATCCGCCGCCAGGGTTCACGGGTGGAGAAAGTAGTGATATAAATTTCAGAACGCCATCTTCCGCGGTTGGAAACCGCGGCTACTACGCAAAGCATCCTGTAAATCAGATACATAGTAGCCGCGGTTTTTAACCGCGGTAAAAAACAGAATTTTGCTACACCCGCGCCAGAATTTCAACAACGACTGTTTTACCGAAAAAGAATGGAATTGTTTGACTACGAGTTTTTCCGGAATGCGCTAATAGGCATCACGCTTATAGCCGTGGCCTCATCGGTCATCGGCACCTATATCTTCGCCCGGAGGCTCGTGGCGATAGCGGGCGGCATCACGCACGCCTGTTTCGGCGGTCTCGGACTCGGGTACTTCACGGGCATCAACCCCCTACTGATGGCGGGAGTGTTTGCCGTAGGGTCGTCGGTCGGTGTGGAGTGGATGTCGTCGCGCCACAGCGTCAGGGAGGACTCCGCGATAGCCGTAGTGTGGTCACTGGGCATGGCGGCCGGCGTGATGTTCGTGTTCCTGACTCCCGGTTATGTGCCCGAACTCAACTCATTCCTGTTCGGCAACATACTGACAATATCGCAGGCCGACCTATGGGCGTTTGCTATCTTCACCGTGCTGCTCTTAGCCTTTGTCGCGACATTCTACAGCAAGATTGTGATATGCGCCTTCGACCGCGATTTCGCCCGCGTCAGCGGACTGCGCACAGGGTTTATAACCACAGCGATGACAGTGTTCACCGCAATAGCCATAGTGCTTACCATCAAGCTCGTGGGCGTCATGCTGCTGATGTCGATGCTGTCGCTGCCGCAGATGATAGCCGAGACCCGTTATCACCGTCTCAACCGGCTGATGACGGCATCGTGTGTCGTGTCAGTGGTGTGCAGCGTAGGCGGACTGCTGGCTTCCTGCTATATCGAGGTGCCGTGCTCGGCGCTCATAGTCATCATCATGGCCGCGGTGTTCGCAATAGCGAAAATCGCCGAATATATCATGCGGAAACGCGACAGAAACGGCAACAGCATGCATGAGAAATAAGATAAAACGATTCGATAACAGCTGAAAAGCATGAACAGGCGCGTAGGATTTCTGATAGCTATAGTCGTCACATCAATAATTGCGGTGTGCGGCTTCATTCATGCCTACAGGCAGTACATAGCCAATACGCCGCCGCTCGAACCCGACGCAAAACTATATCCGGTGAGGGGTATCGACATATCGGCGCACAACGGCTACATCGACTTCGGCCGCGTCAGGAAGGCAGGCTATGATTTCGCCATCATAAAAGCCACGGAAGGCACTGACTTCAAGGACGCTATGTTCACCGACAACCTTCGACGCGCCCGTGCCGCAGGTCTCAAGGTCGGGGCATACCATTTCTTCCGCTTCGACACCGACGGCGAGCTGCAGGCCATCAACCTGCTGCACTCGCTGCGCAACCGCACCTTCGACTTCCCGGTAGTGATTGACATCGAGCGGTTCGGCAATCCCGACGGCCATGAGGCATCGATGATAATATCGCGACTGCGCACCATGCTGCACCATCTCGACAAAGAGAAAATCGACATAATACTCTACTCCAACAAAGACGATTACAACCGTTACCTAAAGGAGAATTTCAGCCACTATCCGCTCTGGATATGCTCGTTCACAGTGCCTGAGAACGGGATGGAATGGGTGATGTGGCAGTACTCCCACCGCGGCAATGTCGATGGGGTGAACGGCAAAGTCGATTTAAACACAATAAAAACAGATTTTTACCGTTCTTTATAAGTATAAAAGGACTACCGGCCGCGCACCGGCAAGAACAGACCACCAAGTGTCCACCACCGCAACATATATGACTATACTTTACGCTATAAAAAACATAAAATCAATCGCCGCGTCGGCAATCGCGCTGTGCGTCGCCCTCGCGGCCCCGTCAGCCAATGCTTTCGACCTGTCGACCTACGCCGACAACTCACGGATGTCGACCGGACGCTGGGCTAAAATCAGCGTTACGGAAGACGGCATGTACCTGCTGAGCAACTCGCAGATGCGGAGAATGGGATTTTCCGACCCCTCGAAAGTGCACATCTACGGCTACGGCGGCCGCCAGCTCCCCGACAGGATGTCGGCCGACACTTATATCGACGACCTGCCCATGGTCCAGACACTCCGCACTGACCGAGGTCTGCTTTTCTATGCCGAGGGAGTCACGTCGCCGGTAGTCCACACAGGGAGCTACATACGTCCGAAGCAGAACGCCTTCACCGACGAAGGCTACTATTTCGTGAGCGACTGCGACGGTGAGGACCGCCCCGTCCCGTCGGAAGGCACAGGCTCGGCGTCAGCTCCGGAAACTTCGTTCACCGACTATATATTCCATGAGAAAGATCTCGTGAGCGTCGCTCCCACCGGGCAGCAATACGGAGGCGAGGATTTCCTCTATACGCCGACACGTAAATTCAATTTCGAGCTGAAAGACCTGGTGGAGGGCACTGACGTGTGGCTCGCATGCTCTTTCATCGCAACCGCCACATCGGAGACCTCAGTCAGCCTCACGGCCAATGACAGCGAGCTTCCTTATTCCGGCACCGATGTAATCCGATCCAACTCCACCGACCACGGCAATTACCGCGCCTCCGTCACCACAAAGACTTTCCGGGCGCCGGGCGACAAGCTGACCGTCGGCGTGACCTACAACCGCGCCGGCACTGTATCGGCAGCCTATCTCGACTACCTTTCGGTCAACTACACGCGCCACCTGCGCATGTCGGGTCCGCAGATATGCTTCTCGCTGCGCCGCAACCAGGCCGCGCTTGAAGGGGCTTCGGCATCGACAGTGGTGTGGGACGTGACGTCGCCGCTGTCAGTCGTAAGCATGAATACAGGGCTGTCAGGGACGACCATGAGCTGGACCAACGACTATACCGGAAACCGCCGCTACGTGGCGTTCGAGCCCTCGGCATCGTTCCCCGAGCCTAAATACACCGCAGCAGTGTCCAATCAGAACCTCCACGGAGAGGAAGTGCCCGACATGGTGATTTTCACTCCGTCGACATGGATGAGCGAAGCGCAGCGCCTCGCCGATTTCCACCGTGACAACGACGACATGCGCGTGCTTGTGGTCGACCAGGAGAATGTGTTCAATGAATTCGCATCGGGAAGCCGCGACGTCAACGCGTTCCGCAAGATGCTCAAGATGCTCTACGACCGCTCCGACTCATCGGAACGCAAGCTCAAATACGCACTGTTCATGGGCCGCGGCAGTTTCGACAACCGCCGCATATCCGTAGCCGTGAAATCACTGAACTACCCGCTGATGCCGCTGTGGCAGTCGGAAAAGGGGGAAACCGACATCGACTCATACACCACCGACGACATATTCGCCTTCCTGCGCGACAATTCAGGCAACACCATGGCTTCCGACTATCTGTGCATAGGCGTCGGACGTATGCCGGTCACTTCGGCCGGAGCCGCCAAAGCTGCCGTCGACAAAGTCATAGCCTACTCCACCAAAATGCCGTCGGGCACATGGCGCAACCGCACCATGCTCATAGCCGACGACCAGGATTCGGGCATACACATGTACCAGATGGAAGACGCCTGGAACGACATGCTTGCCAACGGCGGCGACAACGCCACCCACACCAAGCTCTACACCGATGCCTACCCGCTGACCGGACAAGGCTACCCGCAGGCACGCGACTTCATGTTCAAGACCCTCGACGAGGGGGTGGCATGGTGGATGTACATCGGGCACGCCAACACGACCTCCCTGACGCATGAAGGGCTCCTCAAGCTCAACGACATCAACAACATGTACCTGCGCAAATGGCCCATATTCTTCGCCGCCACATGCGATTTCCTGCGCTGGGACGCCAATGCCGTGTCGGCCGGCGAACTTATGTGGGCGCACGAATCGGGCGGCTGCATCGCACAGGTTTCGGCCAACCGTCCCGTCTACATATCGGAAAACGCCTACATGTCGCGGGCCATGGGGCGCAACATGTTCACCCGCGACAGCGACGGACGCCGTCTCACCATAGGCGAGATATACCGCCGTGCAAAGAACTCGTCAAAAGTGTCGGACAGCGGCGTCATGATGTCCGACGCCAACAAGCTGCGCTACATACTCATGGGCGACCCGGCCATGCGCCCGGCCATGCCTGAGCAGGAGATTGTGGTCGACCTCATCAACGGCACGGAACCGGGTGGCGACGAGCAGGCCATAATGCAGGCACGGCAGAACGTGACTGTGGAGGGACGCGTGCTCGACAGCGACGGGAATACCATGACCGGATTCAACGGCACCATAGCCTCGACGCTCTATGACGCCGAATACAGCATAACCACGCTCGCCAACGGCGGCGAGAAGGACGGAGTGCCCGTAGGAAAAGCCGTCACGTTCGAGCAGCACGGCAACCGACTTTTCGCCGGCAATGACTCGGTAAAGGCCGGACGCTTCAAAGTGCACGTGGCTATGCCGTCAAGCATATCCAACAACTTCCGCGAAGCCACCATCAGCCTCGTGGCCAAAAGCGACGCAGGCAGCATGACAGCGAACTATGCGGCAGGAGCCAACCGCGGGTTCTACGTGTTCGGCACTGACGAGAGTGTCAGCGACACCATACCCCCCGTCATCAAATCGATATACCTCAACCATCCGTCGTTCCGTTCGGGCGACCAGGTCAACGCCACCCCGATGCTCATAGCCGAGATTGCCGACAACCGCGGCATCAACATGAACACTTCAGGCGTAGGCCACCAGATGAACGTGCTCATCGACGGCAACCGCAGCTACTCCGACGTGGCGGAATACTACACTCCGGCTGCCGACGGCTCCCCCTCCGGCATCATCGCATACCAGCTGCCACAGCTCGAGGAGGGCGCCCACTCGCTGCGCCTGCGCATCTGGGACACATCGGACAATTCCAATTCCGAGACGATAGATTTCTACGTGTCGCCCGACCGCGCCCCGGTGCTCTACGACGTATACTCCGATGCCAATCCGGCATCGGTGCAGGCCAACTTCTATCTGTCGCACGACCGTCCCGACGCCCAGGTCGAAGTCACTATCTCCATCTACGACATGCTCGGGCAGCCAGTATGGGAATCGGTGACCAACGGACGCAGCGACATGTACCTGACAAGCCCCGTGACATGGAATCTGCAAGACCGTGCCGGCCACCGCGTGACCCGCGGCATCTACCTCTACCGCGCGTCGATACGCGAAGGCGACAATGTCAGCAACACCCTCACCCACCGCATCGCCGTCACCGGCAACTGATGCGGCTGCGTGGCAATCTGTCATTTTGTCAATCCCCGACCGTGAAAATATAGTGTTATCTTTTCTGAGTATGTCTGATTTTTCGTAACTTTGCCAATGGCATTGACAAAAGCCGAAAAACCAATGGAAAATTTAACCGATTCAATCAAAGAGATATTACGCGCCGAAAGCGAAGCGATACTCAGCATACCGGTGACCGACGCCTACGCCCGTGCCGTCGAACTGATAGTGGAGCATGTCAACCGCCGCGGCGGCAAGCTCGTGACCTCGGGCATGGGTAAAGCCGGACAGATAGCCATGAACATTGCCACGACATTCTCGTCGACAGGCACTCCGGCTGTCAACCTGCACCCGTCGGAAGCCCAGCACGGCGACCTCGGACTGCTTCAGCCCAACGACGCCCTCCTGCTCATATCCAACTCGGGCAAGACCCGCGAAATCATCGACCTCGTAGCCCTCGCCCGCACCCTCATCCCCTCGATTCCCATCATAGTCATCACCGGCAACGGCGACAGCGAGCTTGCCCGCATAGCCGACGTCACCATCCTCACCGGCGGCGCGCCTGAAGTGTGCCCGCTCGGCCTGACGCCCACTACCTCGACCACCATGATGACAGTGATTGGCGACATTCTGGTGGTGAACGTGATGCAGGCCATCGGCTTCACACGCGCCGACTACGCCAAGCGCCACCACGGAGGTTACCTCGGACACATATCGAGAAACTCCTGAGCATCATACGTAAAGACACATTTCCTTATCCGATGAAAGGTAAAATAATCATTATATGCGAGTCATGGCTTGAAATCGACTTCAAGGGATGCTCGCCCACAGCCACGCGGCCCGGAGGTGCGCTTCTGAGAGCCGCCGGCTCGCTTGCGGCAAAAGGCCGCGAAGTGGTATTCCTGTCAGAACTGGGCACCGACAAGGTCGGCGCCATCATAGCCGACGCACTCACCGCCGACGGCGCCGACATCTCCAAGTCCGACCGCCACATCGCCAAGACGCCCGTAGTGCTGAATATCGACGGCACATCATCGCGCTACGGCATTCAGGACGACGGCGAAGGATTCGATATAACCTGGCCGCGCGTGGAGCGGGAGGACATCGTGGTATTCGGCGGCTATCTTGCCGTCGACCAGCGCATACGCCGCCAGCTGTGGTCGTTCATGACCAATGTGGCCGAACGCGAGGCGACAATAGTCTACGTGCCCGACGTGGCCGACGACCGCATAAAGCGCATAACCAAAGTGATGCCCTACGTCTACGAAAACCTCGAGATTGCCGGCCGTGTCATCACCCTCCCGTCTGACCTTCAGGCGCTTTTCAGCCACAACGACCCCGAACGCGCACGCCGCGAGAACTTCGCATACTACGTCGACGACTATTCACATCTCGACGATGCCGCCCTGCTCGCCGACGCCATTGATAAAATCCTATAAATCCCACTCAAAATGTCTACATCAACACCCGTAGCTCCCCTCCCCTCCGCCGCCGACATCAAGGTGGCGATAGTCAAAGCCCTCTGGAACGGCCACATCACCGGCGCCCTTACCGAAAGCGCCCTCGCCACATTCAAGGCACAGGGCATCAGCGATGACAATATCGACGTGTTTGAAGTGCCCGGCGCAGTGGAACTGACGTTCGCAGCCTCGCAGCTCATAGAGACCTCGATGTATGACGCGGTGATAGTGTTCGGCTGCGTGGTACGCGGCGGCACTCCCCATTTCGACTACGTATGCCAGTCGGTGACGCAAGGCATAACGGCGCTCAATGCCGACTGCGACACCCCGGTGATATTCGGCGTGCTCACCGTCGACACCGAGCAGGACGCCCTCGACCGCTGCGGAGGCCCCGCCGGCGACAAAGGCGCCGAAGCCGCCGAAGCCGCCATACGCATGTACGACTTCGTACAGCGCGTCCGCAACATGGAATAAAACTCTCTCTTAAAATATATGAAACGGTTTCTTATCTTTCTGGCCGCACTTCTTATCTCCGCATCAACCATCTGCGCCGAGTATAAGAAACTTACTCCGGCCCGCTGCGGCACAGGCACATACGGCTACCGTCAGGCCGACGGCGAGTGGAGTTTCATGCCGTTGTACAGTTACGCCGGGCCGATGGTCAATGACTATGCGGCCGTGTCATTCGACGGCATACACTACGGACTGATGAACTGCTACCACAGCCTCATTACGGAGCTGTCGTTTCTCGGCGTCCCTTCATCATTCTACAAAGGAGCTATCTTAGTCAGGACTCAGAACAACCGCGGATATATCGCCGACATCACCGGAAAAGCATGTACCCCCGAGGTAGAAGGACTCAGGCTGGAGGACGGGATGCTATTCGGTATCGACTCGGTGTCGCACAACGCGGCGATACTTGACGGTACGCTGCGGCCATTAAGTACAAGCCGCCACGGTATAAATAAAATATCCCGCGTAAGAATCGGCGGTGAAATCGGCGACTCATTGTATAAAGCCGATATTTACATCGGAATCGGGAGCTACAGCCTGGCTTTTGACGCATACGATGCCGACGGCAACAATTTCTTCCCCGACCATCTGTATCAGATACTTCCATTGAGTGACAGCAGTTTCAACTATGCCGGCGACTGGGAGAAGGCTTTTGAGAAAAACGGTCTGAAGAGCAGTGCCTACCGGGGACTCTTTTTCACAGCACGCAATTCCCGGAACGATAAATACGGTGTTTATTTCATCGACGGGGAAGAGATTTCGGTTCCCAAGCATGACACGCCCCAGAAAGCAGCCAAGGCATTTCTCAAAGATTTCAAGAAAAAGGTGATGCCACGCCTTACTTCCGGTGAACTGACAGGTATCGCCGTCAGCCGCATCACGGAATTGAACGAAACCGCACGCCGCGCTGTCGAAAGGAACATGGCTCAGTTAGGTATCGACCCCGATAGCAAAATAGATATTCTTGCCACAAAATACACACTGGTGACTGTCGAGGACGTCAAAGGTAAAACTGCAGGCGCAAAAAGTAAGAAAGGCAAGAAAAAGGGTGCCGCGCCACGTACTGTAGGCAGGCATTTTGTCAACCCCGACAATCCTGCCGGAGGTATCTCGGCCGAAGTATATGATGAAATAATTGACAACTCAATTTATTTCATCTGTCGCAAGAAGGGCGAAAAGAAATACCATCTCCACAACTACCTCGGTATTCAGGTTACTGTCGATCCATACGATGAGATTGTGACCTGCGGCTACAATAAAGACGAGGAACTGATTTTCAGGGTACGCAACGGGAAAGAATGGGGTCTCATCAACATAGTAGGCCGTGAACTGATTTCACCGCAATTTTCCGAAATAGGTATTTTCCACGAAGACCCGACAGTAATGGCTGTACGTGACGGCAAATACTATCTCATCAACACCACGACAGGCAGATTGCTCAACGGCATTGCCTACGATGAAATGGACGGATACTCGCTGCACGGGAAAACACGAGTGAAACGTCTGGGTTACGAAACGACTATTGACGAAAACGGAGTAGAATCGCCATCTATACCGGAAGTGGCATTCAACGAAGCATACAACTGTACCGGTTCTACCGAAGACAAACTCACGGCGTATGCCAAATGCATCGAACTGTGCTCGTCATCTGACAAAAAGGTACTCGGGGCGGCATACTGCAACATAGGATTTATCTATGAGGAAGCCGGCGACTATGACAACGCCAAAATGTTTTATGAGCGGTCAAAGAATTGCGGCAGCAATCAGGGCGCGTCCAACTACTCGACGCTTGTCAACCGTGAGCGCTCCCAAAGAGCACAAAACGTGTCCAACTTCTTCTCCGTGCTTGCCGAAGGGCTCAGCCAGTTTGGCGGCGGCAACAGCGCATTTGACGGATTTGTCAGCGGATTGAACGGCAATTCCGATTTCGGCAACAGTTACTCAGGAACCGGTTACAGCGACGGAGACCGGTCAGACAACACCGCATACAGCACAGGCAAGCGCAACGTCGACGCTTCAACCTACCAAAACATATATGACAGATGGGAACGCGAAGCGAAGTCACAGTATGAAGCACTTACGCGCGGAGGCACACGTACGTCGAAAGGCGGCCAAGCCACCTCAGGTACTTCCGACGGCTATTGGCGTCATCACTACTCGGAATTGAAAAGGCTGCTCCGCAACGCCCAGTCGGAAATGCGAAAGACGCGCCACGAAGCTCAACGTGCCGGAGTGACAATACGCCAATCCAATTATGAAACAGTAAGCGTGACCAACTGATTCGCCACATAGCATTACCACTCGGAAAAACAAATAAAAATAACTCCAGTTGCAAAAATCAGCATAATTTTTCAAAGATATAGTATTATTAAAAAATAATGCGTATATTTGCAACCACAAATGAAACGGGAAGCCGTTTCGTCCGGGCGAATACCAGAGTGGCCAAATGGGGCAGACTGTAAATCTGCTGGTTTATACCTTCGGTGGTTCGAATCCATCTTCGCCCACATAATCCCAACCCAACCCAACCAACCCCCGAGCGGCATCGCACTCCCCCATAGCGATGCCGCTCACCTTTTATTATACTTATTATTATACTTTACGATACTTTTTTGTAAAGACATATATATTTTTTTAGTATCATACTATTGCTTTTTCCATTTTTTAACTTATATTTGCTATTGCCTTATATATTTCCTTGAAAACTCCAAATACCGCCTCTCACATGAAAAAGGGTTTTATCATATATCTTTGTCTTTTATTCCCGTTACTGGCATCCGCAGAATCAGAACCGAGCGAAAATGTAGTAATCGAGGAATTGACGGAATATGTCAGGCTAATCCCTGATAAATCAGGGACCGGGATTAAAGAGATAAAAAATTCCACGCAATATATATTCAGAGCCAACAGAAGCGCCGACAAAGCGTTGGCCATGGCTTATTACGATGACGACATCTCTATCGACAAGGCTTCAGGGGGCAGTGTCACTTACAGTGCATTTATCGGCGACGAGTTTTTCTCCGATTCAAAAGCATGTTTTGTAACCGTATCATTGCCTAAAAAGGGAGCGACGGCAAAAGTGTCGGTGAAGCGCACATACAAGAAACCGGAATTCATGGGCAAGCTCCTCATATATCAGATTTACGATATAGAAAAAGCTGTTGTGAAAATCGAAATCCCCGAATGCCTCTCTCACCGATACAGGCCGAAACCGCGCAATATGCCTGAGGGGAAATACACAGTAGAGGAGGAACTCCGCGGCGACAGACGCATCGTGACATACACACTGGCCGACCTGAAGAAAAACAGACGATTCGCCGATGCGCCGTCAATCAATGTGACAGCTCCGCAGATACTTTTGCTGGGACATTTCGCCGATACCGACGACCTTTACCGCTACCTGCTCGGCTATATTCCCACCGACGACCCGGGCGCCGCGACCGTCACGGCCAAAGCAAAAGAAATCACATCGGAATGCCGCACCGATGCCGAAAGGATAAGAGCCGTCAATGACTTCGTGCACGCCACTATTCGCTATCTGGCAGTGGAACACGGCGAATTCGGCCACCGCCCCGACCTGGCCTCGGAAGTGTTGCGCAAACGGTTCGGCGACTGCAAGGGGAGCGCCCTGCTTACACGCAACATGCTCCGGGCGCTCGGCATTGACGCCCGTCTCGTCTGGATCGGGACTCCCGAGGTAGGCACTGACTGGAGCACAGTCCCCAACATATCATCAGGCAACCACATGATTACGGCGGTCATGCTCCCGTCCGACAGTATAATATTCCTTGACGGGACAGCCCGCTACAGCTCACCCGACAATCCGCCGGCCGCGCTTGCCGGACGTGAGGCTATGATTGAGGATACTCCCGACCATTGCATCATACGGCGGCTGCCGCCTTGTGCGCCGCACAGGAATGTGCGCTCGGAGCATATCACGCTGACCGTCGAGGGCGACAGGCTTCTGGCCAAAAGCACGCAATACCGTTCCGGTACATTCAACAGCTTTATACAGCAGCTTGCCGACGAATATCCGCCGGGGCTGCGGCAAGAGTTCTACGAGCGTACGTTCTGCTCCGCCATGCCCGGCTCCAAACCGGAAAACGTCATTTGCACAACCGCGGCCGATTCCACCATTCTCTCAGGCACTGCGACAATACATGCAGCGATTAAAAATGCCGGCTCCACCTCCTACGTAGACCCGGCAATCGCAACACGCATAGAAAGCCTTAAATTCGACATGACCGACCGCCTGTCCGACGGCATCATCGGTTTTCCCGCGATACTGCGCTGCACAGTGCACCTTGAAGTGCCCGACAACATGTCGCTCGGCGAGCTGCCTCCGGATTGCGATATTGAAAACGAGTGGCTGACAGGTGCGGTGACCGGCAGTCAGGCCGCCGACGGGCACTCAGTCACCCGTTCATTGGTAATCACTATCAAGAAAACCGATGTACCAAACAAAATGATGAAAGAATATAATGCCGATTTAGCACGCCTCATCGACGCATGCTCCTCCAACATAGTATTAAAAACGCTTTAAACAACACACTTATGAAGAATTTACGGTTATGGTCTCTTAGACTACTTCCGGTATTGCTCCTTGCAGTTGCCTCACCGCATGAAATTCGTGCGGACATCGACAAATCGTTTTACGACAAAGCCGCCGCAACAGTATGGGGCATGGATTTGCCGCAATTCAATCCTGACACCGACTTGTCCGACTCGATATATAAGGACAAAGGAGCTGTCTTTATAGCACGATACCGTAAAATAAATGCCTTTCATGACGAAAGCACCAACGTCATGAAAGAATTGATAACCGGCTACCGAAACAACAACGCCATCAATGCCGTGGATTTCGACAGAACAATGGTGAAAATTCTCGACCGGTCGGCGATAGACATCTTCAACTCGGTGACAGTGCCCATCCCTAAAAAAAATGAAGTTGACGGCTATACGCTCATGTCAGTAAGGCCCGCTTTTGGCGCACGTCTGATAAAACCTGACGGGACAGTCGAAAATATAAATATGGACGAAGCCCTCACTGTCACCAAAGGCAAAAACAACGAAGATGCCGAGTATAAGATTGCCATTCCGGGTCTGGAGCCGGGAGTCATACTCGATTATTTCTACTATATAGATTATTTTATGGAGGAACAGTCATTGCCGGCGATTAAAATTGACTTTTTCAAGCCATACCCCATAAAAGATTTCCTGGTCGAAATATCCTCACCCCCCTCGCTTGCATTGGAATATGCCAATTATAACGGTGCTCCTGCCCTAAAATTAGACAATACCGAGGGCGGAGTGAACCATCTGTCGCTTCACATGTCAGGAATCGAGGCTATCGAGCAGACCGAGCTGTTTTTTTCAAAAGCACGTCAGATGCCATATCTCTACATCTATATCCTCAACAACACCGGACGCCTCGGCTATGTGCCAAAATCAGCCCGTCCCGGAGGTGTGCGCACTATTATTCCGGCCCAACTGCTGCAGGACATAGCCTGCGCAATAAAGGATGGGAAATATCCTAAAAAATCGATAGACGATGCGGAAGGCATCATGAAGCAATGGAAAAAGAACCATCCTGACGCGTCCGAACGTGAAATCATCGATGCGGCTTACGTGGCGCTGAATTTCTCCTGCATGAAGCACAATGAGAAACTGTCCGACCGCCAGTTTGCCAAATCGTTCTCACGTCTGCTTGAAAATATATCGACCGTATTGCCGGGACGCGTGGCGGTGACGTCGCCGCGCAGTGCCGCTCCGGTCGACCGGCTTATTCATTTCAATGATGCCACATATATTTCCGTCGCAGGTGATTCCTGCTATTTCCCCTATAAGGAGCCCCTGTATGTGCCCGGCGAAATTCCGGCAGGGTATGATTCGGAGAAAGCCTTCAGATTTGAAGGAGCGCCGTATCTTGACAATCTGCACTCGGTAGCGCATCCCTTCACCATCCCCCGCAGCGGAACCAAAGACAATATAACCGAAACGATAAGCAATCTCTCCATGGAGCCTGACCATATCGAAGACCTGACAATAACGACAACGGTCAATTTCACCGGCTCATGGAAAAACATATTGGCAAGCGCTATCCCGACGGGTGACATCATGGCCGAATGGGCACGCTTCCTGGGGCAAAAAGAGCCTAAGGGTGTTGCAGAGAGAAACAAAGAGAATGAAGCCATACTGCAACGCAAAGAGATGACGAAACGCGCCGAAATCATCTGGAACTGCGACAATCCGAAACTTATCAGCTTCTCCACCCCCTCTCTCGGATGCACACCCGACAAGCCTACCGCAACACTTGTCATCAGCGGGTTAGTTCCCGACATGGTATCACGCGCCGGCAACGACCTTCTCATCAACATCGGCCGACTGACAGGGAAGCAACTTGAAGTCAAAGGCTCAGCCCGCAAGCGCGACATAAGCATTATGCAGGAATGCGCCGACCAGCAACGCCACACGATAAGATTCACTGTCCCCGACGGCTACGAAGTCATCCCCGAGAGTGTCACGTCGCTCAACAAGACCATCTCATCGCCTGTGGCAAGTTTTATTGTCAGCGCAAAAGTCGACGGCCGGGATGTAGTCGTGCAATTGGTGGAGCGCCATTCGGTAGCTGTTGCCCCCGCATCGGCATGGCCCGATATACTTAAAGTGTTTGACGCAGCTTTCGAATTCAACTCAGCCGTAATCGCCATACGCCCCGTATAGCACTGATTTACAACCAATATCGGCACTACCGGCAATATCACCGCCGACACCCCGCGAAAAAAACTTCGTGAAAATTTTGGTAATTCAAAAAAAGTGCTTACCTTTGCATTGTTCAACCGACAAGGGGCGCTTAGCTCAGCTGGTTCAGAGCATCTGCCTTACAAGCAGAGGGTCGGGGGTTCGAATCCCTCAGCGCCCACTTCCCTTTCACCATGCCATCAGCTTTGTAGCCGATGGCATTTTTTATTTCTCTCCCCGCGGTCACGCCAAAACCGAGGCACAGGCCGCCGACATCCCTCCTTTCCGGCGGGATAGTTTCTAACATTTACTGAATTAATTCTGTCGACAACATAACCAGTCACATCGTAATGGAAAGAAAAGTAAGAGTACGTTTTGCTCCGTCACCCACCGGTCCGCTCCACATCGGAGGCGTCCGCACCGCTCTCTACAACTACCTTTTCGCGCGCCGTCACGGCGGCGACATGATACTCCGTATCGAGGATACCGACTCACAGCGCTTCGTTCCAGGAGCCGAGGATTATATCAACGAGGCTCTCGCATGGCTCGGCATCGGCATTGACGAAGGCGTACGCGAAGGGGGCAACTACGGCCCCTACAAGCAGAGCGAACGCCGCGACATATACCGCGAGCACGTCAGAATGCTCCTCGACAACGGCAAAGCATACATCGCGTTCGACACCCCCGAAGAACTCGAGGCAGCACGCGCCGCTACGCCCAACTTCCAGTACGATGCGTCGACCCGCGCATCGATGCGCAACTCGCTCTCGCTCGGCAAGGAGGAGACTCAGCGCCTTATTGATGCCGGCGAGAAATATGTGGTACGCTTCAAAATCGAACCGGGACGCGACGTCGAGGTCAACGACCTCATCCGCGGAAAGGTCACCATCAACTCATCGGTACTTGACGACAAGGTATTGTACAAAAGCGCCGACGACCTCCCCACCTACCACCTCGCCAACATCGTCGACGACCACCTGATGGAAGTGAGCCACGTGATACGCGGCGAGGAATGGCTTCCCTCGGCCCCCCTCCACGTCCTTCTCTACGAAGCGTTCGGCTGGGCCGACACGATGCCGCAGTTCGTCCACCTGCCCCTGCTGCTCAAACCCGACGGCAAAGGCAAACTGTCGAAACGCGACGGCGACCGTCTCGGCTTCCCCGTGTTCCCCCTCGAATGGCACGACCCCAAGAGCGGCGACATCTCCTCGGGCTACCGCGAGAAAGGCTATCTGCCGCAGGCTGTAGTCAACTTCCTCGCCCTGCTCGGCTGGAACCCCGGCGACGACACCGAAATCATGTCGATGGACGAGCTTATCAACCGTTTCTCGTTTGACCACTGCTCACGCTCGGGCGCAAAATTCGACTTCGAAAAGGGCAAATGGTTCAACCACAAATACCTCCAGGAACTGCCCGACGACCAGCTCCTCGCCATGTTCAAAACGGTCATGGAAGCCAACGGCGTAAACCCCGCCGATTTCTCCGACGAATACATCACCCGCGCTATCGCGATGGTGAAAAACCGCGCCAACTTCGTCAAGGACCTTTGGGAACAGGCACGCTTCTTCTTCGTCGACCCGACCGAATACGAGGCAAAATCTGTTAAGAAACGCTGGACACCCGAAACTCCCGCCATACTTCGCGCCATGGTTGACCGCATGGCATCGCTCCCCTCGCTCGAAAGCAAGGCCACTGAGGAAAACATCCTCGCATGGATCAACGATAACGGCTATCATCTCGGCAACGTGATGAACGCCCTGCGCCTGGCCGTGGTAGGCGAATGTAAAGGTCCCCACATGTTCGACATCACCGAACTGATGGGCATCGACGCCACACGCCGCCGCGTGGAAAATGCCTGCGCCAACATTCAGCTCCAGTAATCCATTACCCGCTGCGTCGTGAACTTCCTCTACAACTTAGGCATACATCTCTACAAGTCGGCGGTCAGGATAGCATCCCTGTCCAATCCGAAGGCCAAAAAGATGGTCGAGGGCCATAAGGAGACTTTCGCCCGTCTGCAGGCCGCCCTTCCCGCCGAAGGTGGCGCGATATGGATACACGCTTCGTCGCTCGGCGAATTCGAGCAGGGACGCCCCCTCATCGAGCGTCTGCGGCGCGAGTACCCCGACCGGAAGATATTGCTCACGTTCTTCTCCCCCTCGGGCTACGAAGTGCGCAAGAACTATCCGCTTGTCGACGCGGTGACCTACCTGCCGTTTGACACGCCGCGCAACGCCCGTCGCTTCATCGAGACAGTACGCCCCTCGGTGGCAATCTTCATAAAATATGAATTCTGGGGCAACTACCTCCAACAGCTCGCCAAAGCGGGGGTACCCGTTTATATCATATCGGCCATATTCCGGCCCGGGCAGATATTCTTCCGCCCCTACGGAGGCATGTTCCGCAAAATGCTGCGCCGTTTCGACCGCATATATCTCCAGGACGAAAATTCGCGTCAGCTTCTCGCCGGGATATGCATCGACAACACCGTCGTGGCCGGCGACACACGTTTCGACCGCGTCACCGACGTCATGGCCGGCACATGCGAAATAGCCGGAGGCGACGCTCTCCGCTCTTTCATAATATTCGGCAGCAGCTGGGAGGCCGACGAAGCCAACTACCTACCCTGGCTCAACGCCAATCCCGAAGTAAAATTCATCATCGCGCCCCACGAATTTGACGCAGCCCGCGTCAGCGCGCTGTGCGATGCCGTCAGCGGCAACGTAATTCCCCTGTCGCAGTGGGAAAAGCATATCGCCGACAACGGTACCGCTCCCGCCGGTGTGCGCGGCATAGTGGTCGACTGTTTCGGCAAACTCGCGTCGCTCTACCGCTACGCATCCGTGGCCTACATCGGCGGCGGACACGGAGCCGGCATACACAACATCAACGAAGCCGCCGTCTACGGCATTCCCGTCGTGTTCGGCCCCAACTACCACAAATTCAAGGAAGCGCGCGACCTCATAGCCCTCGGCGGAGCATTCTGCGTCACCGACGCCGCCACCACTTCCTCCACCCTCGACCGCCTGCTCTCCGACACATCCCTCCGCACCTCCGCAGGCAAAACCGCCGGCCAATACATCGCCGACAACATCGGCGCCACCGACCGCATCTTCGCCGACCTCTTCCCGAAAAAATAATCCCGCATTAACTGTCGTTATTGATTTTTTGGCAAAATTTTCGTAACTTTGCTACAAATGCCGAATTACAATGAGCGACCTGACAATTCCACCTACCGACCATGAAGATGAGGATGTAATGCCTCAGCCCGACTCACAGAAACCCTACGAGGAAGCAGCAGCCGATGTCGTCAAGCATCAGTTGCGCGGCATGTACCGCAGCTGGTTTCTCGACTACGCGTCCTACGTGATACTCGAACGCGCCGTCCCCCATATCGAGGACGGTCTCAAACCCGTGCAGCGGCGCATACTCCACTCGATGAAAACCCTCGACGACGGACGTTTCAACAAAGTGGCCAACATCGTGGGCAACACGATGCAGTACCACCCCCACGGCGATGCATCAATCAACGACGCACTCGTGCAGCTCGGGCAGAAAGACCTCCTGGTGGAAACGCAAGGTAACTGGGGAAATATCCTGACAGGCGCATCGGCAGCCGCCGGCCGTTACATCGAGGCACGCCTCTCCCCTTTCGCCCTCGAGACGCTCTTCAACCCCAAAATCACCGAATGGACGCTCTCCTACGACGGCCGCAAGAAGGAGCCCGTCGTGCTCCCCTCCAAATTCCCCCTCCTCTTGTTTCAGGGGGTGGAAGGCATCGCGGTAGGCCTCTCCTCCAAGATACTGCCTCACAATTTCAATGAAATCATCGACGCCGCCATAGCCCACCTCAAGGGCGAGGAGTTCACGCTCTTTCCCGACTTCGTCACCGGCGGATTCATCGACGTCAGCCGATACAACGACGGCGAACGCGGCGGCGTGGTCAAAGTACGCGCCAAAATCGAGAAAATCGACAACAAGACTCTCGCCATCACCGAGATACCTTACGGCAAGACCACCGGCGCGCTCATCGACTCCATACTCAAGGCATTTGAAAAAGGCAAAATCAAAATACGCAAGGTCGACGACAACACCGCCGAGCACGCCCTTATCCTCGTGCACCTGCTCCCCGGCACTTCGTCCGACCGCACCATCGACGCCCTCTACGCGTTCACCGACTGCGAGCTCTCCATATCGCCCAACTGCTGCGTAATCGCCGACCGCAAGCCCCACTTCCTCGGGGTCAGCGACGTGCTCCGCCACAATGTCGACACCGCGCGCGAACTTCTGCGCAAAGAGCTTGAAATATCACTCTCCGAGGTCAAGGAGCTGCTTCACTTCGCCTCGCTCGAACGCATCTTCATCGAGCAGCGTATCTACAAGGACAGCCGCTTCGAAGAGGGTGAGACCATCGAGGAGGTAATAGCCCACGTCCACTCGCGCCTGTTGCCGTTCGTCAAGGACCTCGTGCGCGACATCACCGACGACGACATACTCCGCCTGCTCGAAATCAAGATGAAGCGCATCACCAAATTCGACTCCCACAAGGCCGACGAACTCATAGCCTCCTACCTCGACCGCATAGCCGAAATCGAAGGCAACCTCAGCCATCTGACCGAATACGCCATCGCATGGTTCGAAAGCCTCAAGGCAAAATACGGCGACGCCTTCCCCCGCCGCACCGTCATCCGCGGCTTCGACAACATTGAGGCGACGCAGGTGGCCGAAGCCAACGAGAAGCTCTACATCAACCGCGAGGAGGGATTTATCGGCACATCGCTCAAGAAGGACGAATTCGTGTGCAACTGCTCCTCTATCGACGATATCATCATATTCTACCGCGACGGCCGCTACAAGGTGGTCAAGGTGGCCGAAAAGCTGTTTGTCGACAAGAACATTCTCTACATCAACGTGTTCAAGCGCGGCGACGAACGCACCATCTACAACGCCATCTATCAGGACGGCAAAGGTGGCACATTCTACATGAAGCGTTTCTCGGTCACCGGCGTCACCCGCGACAAGGAGTACAATCTGACGATGGGCACTCCCGGCTCGCGCGTGTCATGGTTCAGCGCCAACCCCAACGGCGAGGCCGAGATTGTCAAAGTGACCCTCAAACCGAAAGCACGTCTCAAGACGCTCCAGTTTGACGTCGACTTCAGCGAGCTTGCCATCAAGGGCAAGCAGTCGCGCGGCAACATCGTCACCCGCAACGAAGTGCACCGCTTCTCGCTCAAGGAACGCGGAGCCTCCACCCTCGGCGGACGCAAGGTATGGTTCGACCCAGACGTGCTGCGCCTCAACTATGACGGCCGCGGCGACTACCTCGGCGAGTTCGCGGGCAACGATACAATACTTGTCATCCTCAAATCGGGCGAATACTACATGTCGTCGTTCGACGCCGGCAACCACTATCCCGAAAACATACTCCGCATCGAGAAATACCGTCCCGGCATAGTCTGGACAGCCATCCTCAACGATGCCGACCAGGGCTATCCCTATCTCAAGCGCTTCACCTTCGAGCCCTCCTCCAAGCTGCAGCGCTACCTGGGCGAAAATGCCAAATCATCACTCATACTCCTCACCGACGAACCGGGAGCACGCTTTGAAGTGAAATTCGGAGGCGCCGACGAGTTCCGCGAACCGCTTATAATCGACGCCATCGACTTCATAGCCGTCAAATCGTTCAAGGCCAAGGGCAAACGCGTCACGACCTATGCCATCGATTCCGTCACCGAAATCGAGCCGCGCGAAACAGGCCTCGACGACGAGGAAGAAGAAACAACATCTTCCTCTCAGTCAGACTCGTCCGACATGTCCGACCCGTCTGACCCCTCTGACGACACCTACACCGAGCGCTCCGACGACGAAGTGCGCGACGAAATCAACGGACAAGAACGCCTATTCTGACAATGAAACGTCTGCTTTTCCTCCCTGTCGCAATCCTGATTGCCGTATGCTGCCGGGCACAGTGCGCCCCCGCGGGCGGCGACTCCATACCACCGCTCCGGCCCGTCACATCGGCCTACATGCTCGAAACCGGAAGCTCATCGGTGGCCGACAGCTACCTGTCGCCAATCACCTACCGCGGATGGAGCGCCGCATTCGCCTACGAACGCATGCAGGCCATGAAATTCGACCCCGACAACTGGGTCATGCAGCTCAACGCCCGCATTGAGCTCGACCGCGGACGCAACCATGCCGATAACGCCACCACATGGCGCATCGACGGCACATTCTCATGGGGCATGCTCCGCCGATGGCACCCGCTCCAGGCGCTCACCATAGCCGCCGGCGGCTCTACCGGCATCGATGCCGGCTGCATCTACAATCCGCGCAACTCCAACAATCCCGCGTCGGCCAAACTCGCATGGACAGTCAATGCCACCGCCTACGCCGCATATAATCTCCGCGTAGGCCGTCTGCCCGTCACGTTGCGCTACCAGCCCGTGCTACCTCTCGCAGGCATTTTCTTTGCCCCCGAATACGACGAACTTTACTACGAGATATATCTCGGCAACCACGACGGCATAGTGCACTTCGCATGGCCGGGCAACCGTTTTGCCATGACCAACCTCTTCACCGCCGACCTCCATTTCGGCGCCACGTCGCTGCGTCTCGGCTACCGCGGCTACACATTCTCAAGCAAAGCCAACGACCTCGTCACCAATATCCACACCCACGCGTTCGTCATCGGTCTCTCCGGCGAATGGCTCTCACTGTCACGACGCCGGTCGCTGAGCCGCGACGCCCGAATCATATCCGCCCTTTACTAATGAAACAGCTCCGCCTCATCATCATATCACTGGCCGCCCTGCTTGCCGCATCGTGCCACGAAATACCGCAGTACGCCGACAATCCGCGCGGCAATTTCGACGCCCTTTGGCGCACGCTCGACGAACACTACTGCTTCTTCCGCGAGAAAGGCGTCGATTGGGACGAAGTCTACTCCCGCTACTCCCCGAAAATCAGCGACCGAATGACATCCGAGGAGCTGTTCATCGTCTGCGCGCAGATGCTCGACGAGCTCCGCGACGGCCACACCAACCTCTCCTCGTCGTTCAACACCTCCTACTACCGCCGCTGGTGGAGCGACTACCCGCAGAATTTCGACGACCGTCTCATCAAGGAGCACTACTTCAACTTCAACTACCGACAGACAGGATCCATAATCTACGGCATCCTGCACGAAAACATCGGCTACATGCGCATACCCTCGCTATCCTACGGCATTGGCGAAGGCAACCTCGACAACATACTATACTACCTGCGCACCTGCGACGGCCTCGTCATTGACATCCGCGACAACGGCGGAGGCTCCATGACCACCGTCGAGACCATCGTGGCGCGCTTCATCACGCAGCGCACCCTCGCCGGCTATATAAGCCATAAGAACGGCCCCGGTCACGACGACTTCTCCGAGCCTTACGCATATTACTATGAGCCTGCCGAACAGGGACGCGTAATGTGGGGCAAACCGGTAGCCGTGCTCACCAACCGCTCCACATTCTCGGCCGCCAACAATCTCGTATCAATCATGCGCACGCTCCCTGCCGTCAAAATCGTAGGCGCCACCACGGGCGGAGGTTCCGGCATGCCGTTCTCCTCCGAGCTTCCCAACGGCTGGGGCATACGCTTCTCATCCGCGCCCGTACTCGACCCTCTCGGCCGGACAACAGAATTCGGCATCGAGCCCTCCGAAGGCTGCGCCGTCGACCTCGACCCGCAGGCCGCCCTCCAGGGCCACGACACCATCCTCGACTTCGCCATCGACTTACTCAATTCATAATTCATAATGCATAATTCATAATTTGCGCGGTATGGTCTAAACAATTATGAATTATGCATTATGAATTATGAATTGTGAATTGTGAATTGCCTCACTCAGCGCCGACTATTTTTACCAGTTCGTCGGGGGCGTTGATTATATGGTCGGCGTAGGCCTCGGTAAGTTCGGCCACGCTACGGAATCCCCAGCTTACGCCCGTCGACTCGACGCACGCCCGCCGCGCCGTCTCCATGTCCACACCCGAGTCACCCACCATCATGACATCATGCTTCGCCGTGGGATACTCGCCGAGTATGCGGAACACAACCGACGGATCCGGTTTCACCGGAACGCCCTCGATCTGCCCGGCTATGGCCACCCACGAAATGTAAGGGAAGAAATGAAGTATCAGCCTCGTAGCCGCCTCCTGATACTTGTTGGTGGCGACAGCCATCTTCACACCAGCTGCCTGCAGGTCGCGCAGCATATCCTCAATGCCGGGATATGGCGTCGTAGTGTCAGTAAGATGTTCGTTGTAATACTCCATGAAATCCCCGCGCAGTTTCTCCACCGTCGCCTCATCGCGGTCCTCCGCCGGCAGCACCCGTTCGATAAGTTTACGTATGCCGTTGCCCACGAAATGCGGATACGACGACAGATGATGCGTGGCATAACCGTTTTTCTCAAGCGCATAATTCGCAGCCTGACCCAAATCGGTAATAGTATTGAGCAACGTACCGTCCAGGTCAAATATAACCAATTTCTTCTTCTCGTTATTCATAACTGGCTCCTCAATAAAAAAAGTTTTCTCCCGCCCAAGCCTCCAACGACAGCTACAATAGCTAAATTAGCCATGGCAGCTATAACAGCTATAATAGCTACATTAGCTACAATAGCTACAATACTCACCTATCAAAAAACACCCGCCCCATTACTAATTACTCATTACTAATTACTAATTTCTCAAAACGGGTATCCGATCGAGAAATGTATCGTCTTGTCCCGTCCCCACCGCGGATGCAGCAACGGCCATTTCTCCTGCCCGTAAGCCGGATTATGCGCCTTCATACCCAGGTCGAGACGCAGCAGGAAATACGTGAAATCAAATCGTATACCCGCTCCGTAGGCCGCCGCAATCTGCTTGTAGAACGCGTCAAACTTGAACATACCCCCCGGCTGATTCTCATAATTGTGTATCGTCCAGATATTTCCCGCATCGATAAAGAGAGCTCCCTCTATCACCCAGAACAGCTTGGCGCGGTACTCCACGTTAAGGTCGAGACGTATATCGCCGCACTGATTGATAAAGTCAATCACCGAATTGCGCGCGTCGTAGGCACCCGGACCAAGCGTCCTTACCCCCCAGCCTCTCACCGAATTGGCACCTCCGGCATAGAAACGCTTCTCAAACGGTATCATCTCCGAGTTGCCGTAAGGCACACCCACGCCGAAACCGCCGTGAAGCGCTATCGAATTGCGCGAATTGAAATTGTACACCCACGAATAGTCGAAATCGAACTTGGCATACTGCGCATACTGCGTATTGAACACCTTGTAGGCACCCCCGTGACGTTTCTGCCCCGTCAGCGATGACAGTGCGTACAGCAGGTTGCCCGCCGTCTCCACCGACGCCCTCAGCGTCCATATCTTCTGCTGGAACGGATTGCCGAACATACGCGAACCCGGAGTGACAGGCCGGCGGTTAGTCCGGTAAATCGAATACCCCATGCGCATGATCAGGTGGTCCTCATACGAATACCTCAGCAGCGGGTTCTGCGGCGCCACGGTATTTATGAAGTCGATGGTCGATTTCGGCAGATACACGTAGTTGAGGTCGATAAGGTCAAACGTATTGCGGTGCATGTTCGCGCGGTCGTTCCAGCGGTATTTCCATGCCGCGCCCGAGATGACACGCGTATATTCGGGGCGCTCCTGATAATTGAACGACACCGCGAACTCGGTCTGCGCCTTCGACCGCTGCTTGAAACTTTTCGATAAGAACGGCGCCTCAAATTTGGGGAACGTTATCCCCACCTCCGCGGCCACCTCCGTATAGCGGTCGTTGATGATGCCCGTCGGCTTGCCCGAAAGGCTCTCGTACGACGTCCTCACCTTTGCCGTAAGCACCTCGGCGCCGCGTGCGAGGTCGCGGTGCTGGTATGTCACCCCTACACCAAATCCGAGGTCACCCTCCGAGTTCGTGCCCTCGACCTCAAATGTCACCCCCTGCTTCTTGGTGCGCGACAGCGTTATCACGGCCTCCAATGCCGGCTCCCCGTCGACAGTCGCGGGCACCATCGCTATGTTGACATACTTCACGATGGCAAGCTGCGTCAGCGCCTCGTATGTGCGGTTCACGTCGGTAGCGCTGTACGGCTCGCCGGGACGTATGAAACATTTCTCCTCGAGCAGCGGCAACTTCAGGTACCTGTCGTCATCATATATGACAGTGAATTTCCCCGAGCTCACCGTGTCGGCCGGCATGCCCGGCTTATGGTCGGGCGACTCCACGCGATACACCACGCGGCTCACGTTAAGCGGTCTTTCCCTGTACGTCGAGTCAGCCTTCTGCGGCAGCAGCACCCTCATCGTCAGGTCCACATCCTTCGACGTGGCCGTAGTGTCGGCGATAAATGTTATCTGCTCCTTTGCGAAATTATAGTAACCCTTGTCGCGCAGCCGTGAAGTGATGCTGACGCGCTCGTTTTCGAGCAGGTCACGGTTAAGAGGCGTTCCCTCGGCTATCGTGAACTCCTCCTTGTCAGCCATGATTACCTCCCCGATTCCGGGGTCGTCGAATTCGTATGCTATATTTCTGATTATGTGAGGCTCTCCCGAGTTGATATGATATATCAACTCCACTCTGCGGTCCTTGCGGTTGAACACCGAGTCGACCGTCACGTGCGTGTTGGTATATCCTTTGTTGACAAGAGCTAATTCGAGCTGACGCCGCGACTGCTCCGTCAGGTCATGGTCAAATACCACCGGAGCCTGACCGAGGCTGCGCGCCCAGCGGTTGTACCACCGCGTCGTATCGCGCCCCGACATATTGTATATCCCTAACTGCAGCTTGGCGAAACCGAGCACCACATGGTTCGGCTGCTGCCGCAGGTAATTTATCAGTGTCACCTCGTCAGTCCCGGTCGAAGGGTCCACATCTATCTTTACCTTATCGAGCAGATATTCACCTTCCGGCACATGCCTCGACGTGCTGCACCCTGCCGGCGCCAATAGCGCCACAGCCGCAGCCGCCGCTGTCAATATGCCTGATACCTTTCTCTTCATCGTTCCTCCTGTCGCTATTGTTTATGAGGGCGTCCCCTTTCCGTCACATCGGACGATATATCAGCGTGTTCGCCCGTTCGGGGCGGAATATGTCGCGGGCGCATTCACGCAGGTCGGCGCCCGTAAGCTCCCTGTAGCGGGCTATCGTGCCGTTGATCTCCTCATTGTGGTATTCGCACATCGCGAGCGCCTGTGCCTTGGCGAGATAACTTACGTTGTTGAACGTCATCGCCGACTCCATCCTGTTGATGGCGCGTGTCAGCTGACCGGCGCTGAAGTCGCGGCACGCTATCTCCTCCACTTTGGCGTTGACGGTCTCGATGGCACGCCGCTCGTTGTCGGCACCGTTCTCGCGCAGACGCATGTTGAGCATCAGCATTCCAGGCTCCTCGCTGCCCAGTATGGAGGCGTCGACCGAGGTGAAGAGGTCGCTCTCCATAAGCAGCTCGCGGTAGAATATCGACGACTCGCCGTTGGCCATAAGGTCGGTAAGCAGGTCGGCGCAGTAATACTGCTTCGTGCCGTAGCCCTCCATCGGATAGGCTATCGTTATGTCGGTCGACGGCACATGTCCCGACACCTCGGCATGCCGTGCCGACGTCTGCTCCGGTTCGCGGCCGTAACCGCGGGTAGCAATCTCACGCCGCGGTATGTCGCCGAACCATTTCTCGGCCAGACGCCGGGTCTCTTCGGCCGTTATATTGCCCGATACAGCCACTACGGCGTTGTTGGGCGCGTAGTGCGAGAAAAAGAACTCCCGCGTGTCCTGCGGCGTCACCCTGGCGATATGCTCCGGCGTCTTGCCTATCACCGGCCAGCTGTAGGGATGGGCGGTGTAGACAAGTTTGCGCAGATGGTGGCTCAGGTCGCCGTAAGGACGGTTGAGACACTGCTGCTTGAACTCCTCCGTGACCACCGAACGCTGCACCTCGAGCGTACGGTCGGCGAACGACGGACTAAGCATCCTGTCGCTCTCCAGCCAGAATGCAGTCTCGGCGTTCTGGGCAGGAAGTATATCGTAGAAATTGGTAAAGTCATTTGAGGTCCACGCGTTGTTTTTCCCTCCCGCACGCTCTATCGCGCCGTCGAAGTCGGGTATGTTGACCGAACCGCCGAACATCAGATGCTCGAACAGATGGGCAAGCCCGGTGAGGTCGCCGCGTTCGTCGCGGGCACCGACATTGTACAACACGTTGACGGCCACCATTGCCGTGTTGCCGTCGTAATTGTGCACAAACCTCAGCCCGTTGCCGAGCTCAAACCGCGTAGTCTCTATCATGGCTCCCTCTCCGCGTTATTCCACTTCGACCGATATGATTTTGACATCCTCGGTCGGACGATCGTTGCGGTCGGTGGCTACTTTCTGTATCGCGTCGACCACGTCCATGCCCGAGATAACCTCGCCGAATACGGTGTACTGGCCGTCGAGATGCGGCGTGCCGCCCTCGGTGCTGTAGGCCTTGCGCTGTTCCTCGGTGAGTTTTGCGGGATTTTTGGCTGCTTCGGCCTCGGTGATGGCTATCAGCTCGTCCTGGAGTTTCATCAGTCCGTCGCGGTCACCCTTGCGCTGCATCTCCTCTATCTTCGCACGGTTCTTACCCACAAGACTCTGGAATATGCCCTGTTGGTGTGCCATCTGCAGCTGTGCCTCCATCTGCTCCATCTCGGCGGCGCTGTACGCCTTGCCGGTGACGATATAGAACTGCGAGCCCGACGAACGGCGCTCGGGGTTCACCTGGTCACCTTGGCGTGCCGCCGCGAGGGCACCGCGTTTGTGGAAATGCTTCGGATATACGAACTCAGCCTCGAGGGTGTATCCGGGGTCGCCCGAACCGAGCATCTTCCCCTTCGGCGCGTTCTTCGAGTCGGGGTCACCGGTCTGCACCATGAATTCATTGATGACGCGGTGGAAAAGCACGCCGTTGTAGAATCCCTCCTTCGCTAATTTCACGAAATTGTCGCGGTGGCGCGGAGTGTCGCCGTACAGACGCACCTTGATGTCGCCCATCGTCGTGCTGATTTTCACTATTACGTCCTCTTTGCTGACGGCAGTCGTATCGGCTGCCGCATTATCTTTCTTCACTTCCATTATTTCGGTATTTTGGGTTTTGTTGTCTTTTTGTGCAGTTGCTGCTCCGGCGGCATCCGATTGCTTGCAGCTCATCGTGATGGCCATGAGTGCCGCCATAGCTGCCGTTACCATTATCTTTCTCATATTCCTTTGGGATAAAGGCGCTTGTAGATACGCCTGAAGTTATTGTCACTCAGTCTCAGCTCCTCGGCGCGCTCAAGATAGTCGTCGCCGTAAAGGCTCTGCAGCAGGTGTCCGATGTAGGCTCTCTCACGGTCACGGTCAATAGCCGCGCTCACCATTTTGTCGATGGCGCCGGCAAAATGCTCCTTGTCGACAGCATTCAGATAGCGCGCCGCGCTCACTAAGAATTGCCCGTTGCCGTCCACTCTGATAAGATTGTCGGTCAGCCAGTCAAGATCTCCGTCTATAGCCCAGATATTGTTGGCGATATACTCGTATGTCATCAGGCCGTCCGTATCCTTTTCAAGTTCTTTTATTGTCTTTGTATCCATTGCTGTTTGTTTTAATGCAAAATTACATTCTTTTACGGTGTGCTGATGCGTCAAAATCATACACCCGGTATAATTTCTTTCGCAAAAATACACTAAAATACTTGCTCGGCAAAATTTATCGTTCGCGCCCGCCCCATTTTTTCTTAAAAATTCCGTAAATTTGCACATCATTTCAGGCTGCATGATTTATCACGTGCATGACGCAGCCTTTCCAATAGGTTTGTTTTATGAAAAAATTTACTAAGATTGTAGCGACAGTTTCCGACAAGCGGTGTGATGTCGATTTCATTCGCGACCTCTTCGACAACGGCATGAACGTAGTCCGCATGAACTCAGCCCACCTCTCGCTCGACGGTTTTACCAAAATCGTCAACAACGTCAGGCAGGTATCCGAGCGCATCGGCATACTCATCGACACCAAAGGCCCCGAAATCCGTACCACCAACAACGATTTCCCAGACCGCGACACCCCCATAGCCATCTCCGCGGGCGACAGGATACGTTTCGTCGGCAATCCCGAAGCCCTTTCGTCGCACGACTGCATCGCGCTCTCATATACCGGCATCGCCGACGACGTCCGTCCCGGCGACCACCTACTCATCGACGACGGCGAACTCGACTTCGTCATCGACTCCATCGATGAGCGTACCATTTTCGCCACCGCCCTCAACGGCGGCTCGCTCGGCGCACGCAAGAGTGTCAACATACCCGGCGTGTCAATCAAGCTCCCCTCCCTCACACCCCGCGACATCACCAACATCGGCTACGCCATCGACCTCGGCATCGACTTCATAGCCCACTCGTTCGTACGCTCGGCCGACGACGTCCGCGCCATACAGTCTATCCTCGACGAGCGCGGCTCATCGATAAAAATCATATCCAAAATCGAAAACCAGGAAGGTATCGACAACTTCGACGAAATCCTCGAAGCCTCCTACGGTATAATGATAGCCCGCGGCGACCTCGGCATCGAAATCCCCGCCGAACGCATTCCAGGCATTCAGAAAAGTCTGATTGACAAATGCATCCGCGCCCACAAACCGGTTATTGTAGCCACACAGATGCTCCATTCGATGATATCCAACCCGCGCCCCACGCGCGCCGAAGTATCCGACATAGCCAACGCCGTCTACCAGCACACCGACGCCCTGATGCTCTCGGGCGAGACCGCCTACGGCAGCTACCCCGTCGAAGCCGTAGCCACCATGACCCGAGTAGCACTCGAGGCCGAGCGCTCCATGGCCGGCTCCGTCACCACCCCCGTCATCGAGCCTGATGTCACATCATTCCTCGCCCGTCAGGCAGTGAAATCCAACTGCATGCTCGGCACCCGCGCCATCATCACCGACAGCTACACAGGCCGCACCGCCCGCTACATAGCCTCCTACCGCGGCATGTTCCCCACCCTCGCGCTATGCTACCGCGAAAACGTGGTGCGCCTCCTCTCCCTCTCCTACGGCGTATGGGCTATCCACCAGCCCCCCACATCATCATCGCGCCAGTATCTCCGCGACGGTCTGCGCCATCTTCTTGAAAGCAAACGCCTCACCCTCGACGACTCCATTGCCTACCTCGGTGGCGGATTCGGCGAAGGACGCGGCACCACCTTCCTCGAAATCAACAAAGTGAGCGAAGTAATGGAAAACTACTGCACCTACTCCCTCCCCAACCTCGAGGACGTAGCCCAGACCACCCGATAAAAAATAATCCCCATCGGCCCCATTTGCCCTATTGGCCCTATTGGCCCTATTAGGCCTACTCCCTCCCGCTAAATCCCGTTAAATCCCGATTAGTCCCGATTAATCAAAAAATTCAAAATCCAACATTCAAAATTCAAAATTATCATGATTACTCAAGAACAATTAAAAGAGACTTTTGAACGCAAGCTCGCGTTGAGGAGGTATCTTTGACATCGACAGCAAGAAAATAGAACTCGAAGAAGAAGAACTCCGCACCCACGTCCCCGACTTCTGGGAGCACCCCAAGGAAGCCCAGGCTCAGATGAAAAAAATCAAGGACATCAAAGCCTGGATTGACGGCTACCACGAGATAGAAAACCTCGTCGACGAACTTCAGCTATCATTTGACTTCTACAAAGAGGAACTCGTCACCGAAGAGGAAGTCGACCGCCAGTACACCGCCACAATCGAAGCCATCGAGGCACTCGAGCTTCGCAACATGCTCCGCCGCGAGGAAGACAAACTCGGCGTCGTGCTCAAAATCAACTCCGGAGCCGGAGGCACCGAAAGCCAGGACTGGGCACAGATGCTCATGCGCATGTACCTGCGCTACTGCGAGCGCCACGGCTACAAGACTTCAATCGCCAACCTCCTCGAAGGTGACGAAGCCGGCATCAAATCATGCACCATCAACGTCGAGGGCGATTTCGCCTACGGTTACCTCAAGAGCGAGAACGGCGTGCACCGCCTCGTGCGCGTGTCACCCTACAACGCCCAGGGCAAACGAATGACATCCTTTGCCTCCGTATTCGTCACCCCCCTCGTCGACGATACCATCGAGGTCAAAGTCGAACCCGCCCTCATGTCATGGGACACATTCCGTTCAGGTGGCGCCGGCGGACAGAACGTCAACAAAGTCGAATCCGGCGTACGCCTCCGCTACCAGTTCACCGACCCCTACACCGGCGAGAAAGAAGAAATCCTCATCGAGAACACCGAGACCCGCGACCAGCCCAAGAACAAGGAAAACGCCCTGCGTCACCTCCGCTCCATCCTCTACGAGAAAGAGATGCAGCACCGTCTTGAAGAGCAGGCCAAAGTCGAGGCCGGCAAGATGAAAATCGAATGGGGCTCGCAGATACGCTCCTACGTGTTCGACGACCGTCGCGTCAAAGACCACCGCACCGGCTTCCAGACCTCCGACGTCAACGCCGTAATGGACGGCGACCTCGACGGCTTCATCAAAGCCTACCTCATGGAATTCGCCGCCGACGAAGCAAAATAACCCCCGCCCAATAGGTCTAATTAGACCAATTAGACTAATTAGTCCTATTGGCCCAATCCACGCGTAGGGACGCGATTCATCGGCGTCCGCGCCCTGAAATCCCCCGTCCACTCCGTTTAATCCGGATTAATCTCGTTTAATCCCGTTTAATCCGGATTAATCATTCAAAATCCCCCATTCGAAATTCAAAATTCCCATGCAGCAACTCACCATCATAAAAGTAGGCGGAAAAATCGTCGAAGAACCCGACACCCTCGCCGCCCTCATAGCCGACTTCGCGCGCATCCCCGGCCTCAAGCTCCTCGTCCACGGAGGAGGCCGCTCCGCCACACGCCTCGCCACCCAGCTCGGCATCGAACAGAAAATGGTCGACGGGCGCCGCATCACCGACGCCGACACCCTCCGCATCGTCACGATGGTCTACGGAGGTCTCGTCAACAAAAACATCGTCACCTCACTGCAGGCCGAAGGCATCAACGCCATCGGCCTCACCGGCGCCGACATGGACATAATCCGCTCGCACCGCCGCCCCGCAGGCGAAATCGACTACGGATTCGTGGGCGACGTCGACCGCGTCGACGCCCAAGCCATCGCACGCCTCCTCGACGCCGGACTCGTACCCGTCATCGCCCCTCTCTCCCACGACGGACACGGCTCCATGCTCAACACCAACGCCGACACCATCGCATCCGAAGTAGCCCGCGCACTCGCCCCCCTCTTCGACACCACCCTCACATTCTGCTTCGAAAAGCCCGGAGTACTTACCGATGAGAACGATGACACATCGGTCATAAAAAAAATCGATCGCGCAACTTATCAACAGCTACGCGACCGTAATATTATTGCCGGCGGTATGATACCGAAACTCGACAATGCATTTAAAGCACTGAATTCGGGTGTCAAAGAAGTCATTATCACTAAGGCCGACGCCATCGCCGTTCCCGGCAGCGGTACGGTCATCTGCAACTGACCTCCCTGTGGCCCACCATCTTATCGCAAGAAAAAGCCACCCCGTATATCGTATTATTATTTATTCTTCATCTGTTAGACTTTTTTAATATCCAAAAGTTTAATCGCCTCGCAAATTTTCAGCATTTTTTCGTAAATTTGCATGCGTTCTTTAATCAATCACCAATATATTTTCAGGCTATGAATAAAATTGACCGCCTTCTCGCTGAAAAACTGCTCAAAATCAGTGCAATCAAACTTCAACCCGAAAACCCCTTCACCTGGGCATCGGGATGGAACTCTCCCATATATACCGACAACCGCAAGACTCTCTCATATCCCGAAATACGCACCTTCATCAAGGTTGAGCTCTCACGCCTCATCATGGAGAACTTCCCCGAGGCCGAAGCCATCGCCGGAGTCGCAACAGGTGCCATCGCACAGGGTGCCCTCGTAGCCGACGAGCTCATGCTCCCCTACGTCTACGTCCGCTCCACGCCCAAGGACCACGGTCTTGAAAACCTCATTGAAGGCTCGCTCCGTCCCGGTCAGAAAGTAGTCGTCATCGAAGACCTCGTATCCACCGGCAGCAGCTCCCTCAAGGCTGTCAACGCCATCCGCGCCGCAGGCAGCGAAGTCATCGGCATGGTAGCCATCTTCTCCTACGAATTCCCCGTAGCCGTAGAGCACTTCAAGCAGGAGAAAGTAAAGCTCTTCACCCTCAGCAACTATTCCGCAATGCTCGAAGCTGCCGTCAAGACCAACTATATCCGCGAGTCCGACGTCAAGACCCTCGAGCTCTGGCGCGAAGACCCCGCCAACTGGGTTCCCGCCAACTCAGCCGACAATTAATCACTCCACTCCACCTGTATGTCACGATACGAAAGCAAGACCGTCACGGTTCAGAAACCTATATGCGAGATGTTCAGCCGTTTTTCCGACCTCTCATTCTTCGAGAAACAGCTTGAACAGCTCCCCGAAGAACAACGCGCCAAACTCGGCGAAGTGCACTTCGCTCCCGACTCGATATCCATCGTCACACCTCAGGTTGGCGAACTCAAATTCCAGGTCATCGAGCGTCACGAGCCCGACAAAATCGTATTCGGCAGCCCGTCGTCACCGATTCCGCTGACCATGTCGGTCAACTTCGCCGAAGTCTCGCCCGAAGCCACCGACGTAACCACCGTAATCGACGTCGAAATCCCCGCGATGCTCCGTCCATTCGTCGGGCCCAAGCTCCAGCAGGCAGCCGACAAATTCGGTGAAATGATATCCAACCTCAGCCGCTCATAAGGCTGAGGTTTTTCTTACTAAAATAGCTACAAAGCTACAATAGCTACGATAGCTATATTAGCTATATTAGCTATATTAGCTAAATTAGCTAAATTAGCTAAATTAGCTATATCAGCTATATTAGCTAAAAAATTACTAATTCCTAATTACTAATTCCTAATTGAATAGAGCGATGGCAACTAAACTCTGGGAGAAATCCACCTCAGTCGATACAGGCGTCGAAGCCTACACCGTAGGCCGCGACCGCGAAATGGACCTCTACCTCGCACCCTACGACGTGCTCGGCTCAATGGCCCACATCCGCATGCTCCGGTCAATCAACCTCCTCACCGCCGACGAACTCGAGGCACTCACCGCCGCCCTCCGCGACATCTTCCGCGACATCACCGATGGCAAATTCGTCATCGAGGAAGGAGTCGAAGACGTCCACTCGCAGGTCGAACTCCTCCTCACACGCCGTCTCGGCGACATAGGCAAGAAAATCCACTCCGGACGCTCGCGCAACGACCAGGTGCTTGTCGACCTCAAGCTCTTCATCCGCTCACGCATCGAGGACCTCGTCAACGCCGTGTCGCGCCTATTCGACATACTCCTCCGCCAGAGCGACCGCTACAAGGACGTCATAATCCCCGGCTACACGCATCTCCAGGTCGCCATGCCGTCATCGATGGGACTTTGGTTCGGAGCCTACGCCGAAAGCCTCGTCGACGACCTCGCCCTGCTCCGTGCCGCCTACGAAGTCACCAACCGCAACCCCCTCGGCTCAGCCGCAGGCTACGGCTCCTCATTCCCCCTCGACCGCAGCATGACCACCGACCTCCTCGGCTTCGAATCGATGGCCTACAACGTCGTATACGCCCAGATGGGACGCGGAAAGACCGAACGTATCGTAGCCTCCGCCATAGCCTCGATAGCCGCCACCGTAGGCAAACTCGCATTCGACGCCTGCATGTTCAACTCACAGAACTTCGGCTTCATCAAGCTACCCGACGAATTCACCACCGGCTCATCGATAATGCCGCATAAGAAAAATCCCGACGTATTCGAACTCACCCGAGCCAAATGCAACAAGCTCCAGGCTCTCCCCGTCGAGATTACACTTATCACCAACAACCTCCCCTCCGGCTACTTCCGCGACCTCCAGCTCGTCAAGGAATCATTCCTCCCCGCATTCGACACCATCATATCCATACTCGACATGACAGGACGCATGCTCGCCGACATCAAGGTCGACCCCGACGTAGCCCGCGACCCCCGCTACAAATTCATGTATTCCGTCGAAGAAGTCAACCGCCTCGCAGCCGCAGGCACCCCCTTCCGCGACGCCTACCGTCAGGTAGGACTCGCCATAGAGCGCGGCGACTTCACCCCCGACTACAACATACACCACACCCACGAAGGCTCCATAGGCAACCTTTGCAACGACCGCATCCGCGCCCGTTTCGACAACATAGCCTCCCAATTCGATTTCACCACCTACCACAAAGCCTTCAACACCCTCCTCACCCAAAAATAACCCGCCCACTCCCCCCACAAAAAATCGGGCTAAACCCTGCTAAATCCCGATTACCCCGATTAATCCCGATTAATCAATCCCAACCGGGATAAATCAAGATAAATCGAGATTATCCGGATTAATCAAGAATACCGGGATTAATCGGGATTATCATGATTAATCTCGATTATCCCGTTAAATCCCGATTAATCCCGCTAAATCCCCCTAAACTCTCCCCCAAAATGCCAAAATTCAAAATTCCCCATTCAAAATTAGCGATAGCGCTCACGCTATCGCTATGTGTTGCCTGCGACAAAGTCGACGACGACCGCATCCCCCCCTACACCGTCTACGTCCAGTTCCAGACCCAGGCCGACTGGAACGTCTACGGCGTATCCGGCGCATGCGACTACAAATACTTCATCAAAGCCGACCGCACCCCCGCCAACTACCCCTGGACAGCCCTGACAGAGACAGGCTTCGGAGGCATCCTCCTCGTAAGCGACATCCACGGCGACCCGCAGGCCTACGACCTTGCCTGTCCCGTTGAAGCGCAGCGCACAGTCCGCGTCGTCGTCGACACCGACCTCCAGAAAGCCCGCTGCCCCCGCTGCCGCTCCGTCTACGACATCTTCACCAACTACGGCCTACCCGTAGAAGGAGAAGCCGCCGCAAAAGGCTATGCCCTCCGCCACTACCACACCGGCACCGGCTACCAGGGCCAATACCTCATAATCACCAACTGACCCCGTCACCCGGCACCGTCAACTGACCCGTCACCAACCGACATCACCCACCGGCTCCCCTCTCCCCCCACGATAAGTCAGACCGGTCCGACATGTCTGACTCGTCCGATCGGTCTGACCCGGCAGCATAAAAAAAAGCGCGGCATAGCCGCGCTTTTTTTTATGCTGTGAACTATCTCTTATTTCACGCCGAGCTGGGTTTTTACCAGGGGAGTGATGTCTACTACTTCAGCCGATACGTAGGCTGGCATTTCCGAGGGGAATACCATTGTAAGGTTCTGGGCTGCGCCTACGGTCTTGATTGCGTTGAGAAGCTTCTCCTGCACGGGCTGCATAAGCTGCTGCTGCTGACGCTGGAGGTCCTGCTGTGCGGTCTGAAGGAACTGCTGGGTTTTCTTGTCCATATCCTGGATTTCCTGCATGCGGCGCTCCTTGATTGACTGAGGTGTCGAAGCGTCCTGCTCGAGCTGCTGGTACTCGGCGAATTTCTTCTGCATCTCCTCGTTGAGTTTCGCATACTCGTCCTCATACTGTTTTGAAGCCTCACCGAGCTTGGTCTGGATTTCAGCCACTTCAGGCATAGCCGCGAAAATTTCGTCGGCCGATACCACTCCAAATTTCTGAGCCGCTACGCTCATAGGCAGTGCCACGAGCACTGCAAGAAGAATTTTCTTAATCATTGTTTTTTCTATGTTTTAAATATTAATTTCTATGTTTACTTGCCGTAGCCGAGTTTGTTGAGCACCTCGTTGCTGACATCGATACGCGGCGAAGCGAAGATTATGTCTGACGACGTCGCACGGTCGAGTATCATCTGATAACCGCGCTCCTCGGCCACCTTCTTCGTAGCGTTGTACACATCGTCCTGTATCGGCTTCATCAGCGTCTGGCGCTTCTGGTAAAGTTCACCTTCCGGTCCGAAATATTTAGCCTTGAGTTCCGTAGCCTCCTTCTCCTTGGCCACGATTTCCTCCTCGCGCTTCTTTATCTGCTCGTCGGTCAGAAATACCTTTTCCGACAGATAGTTCTTATACATCGCGTCAGCCTCCTGATAGAGGGCGTCAAGTTCCTTCTGCCAGCGGAGCGACAGCTGGTTGAGCTGCTCGTTAGCCATCTCGTAGGCCGGTACATTCTTCAGGATATATTCCATATCCACCAGCGCGAACTTCTGCGCATGCGATGCCAGAGCTACCCCTACCATCATAAGGAGAGAAATAAATATCTTTTTCATATTGGTATCTTCTTTAATATCGTTATGGTTAAGACTTGCTTTTTCACTTACATATATGACGCAAATATACGCATAAAGTTTTGAAAAGCATTTAATAAATTATGTTAACGCCAACATCACTAATTACTAATTACTCATTACTAATTGTTAAAACTCTTGTCCGAGGATAAAGTGGAAGTGGCTGCCACCCTTGGTGCCGCGCACTTTGTCGAAACCGTATGCCCAGTCTATACCCATCATACCCACCATAGGCAGATATATACGCACACCCAGACCGGCCGAACGCTTCAGGTCGAACGGCGAGAAATTCTTCACCGAAGTCCATGCGTTACCGCCCTCCACGAATCCCAGGCCGTAGATGGTGGTCGTAGGCTGGAGCATGAACGGGAAATGCAGTTCCACACCCATGCGGGTGTAGGCGTAGCCCTCCTGGCCCCACGGGGTGAGGTCACCGTTCTCGTAGCCGCGGAGGCCGATAGTCTCCGTAGCGTAGGTATAGCCGCCCGACATACCGTCGCCACCCACGTAGAATGTCTCGAACGGCGATTTCAGCCATTTGTTGTAGCTGCCCAGAAGACCGAAGTCGGCACGGGTCATAAGCACGAGAGTATATTGCTCGGCATCGTTGAGCGGAGTGTATGTGCGCGATTTGAAGCGGAGCTTCCAGTACTCTATCCAGCGGTACATCTCCTTCTTCGACTCGGTGGTATTGGCCTTTGACAGCGCCTCCCAGTTCTTGTTGCCGCTGAAGAGCGAGGCAGGCGGAGTAAGCTGAAGGTTGATGGAGAATGTCGAACCGCGGCGGGTATAGAGCGGGTTGTCGATAGAGTTACGCGCCAGAGTAAGTCCGAGCACGAGAGCGTTCGACGTACCGTTGTTCATGTAGTACAGGTAGTCCCAGTTCTTGAGGTAATACCAGTTGTACGACAGCTCGGTGGTGAACGTGAAGTAGTCGTCGGGCCAGCTCAGTCGCTTACCGAAACCTACCGTGATGCCCGCCATCTGCAACAGCTTGTTGGGGTCGTAGGCATTCTGTATCGAGTTCTGATAGTAGTCGTTGTAGTTGTAGTTCGAGCCAAAACCGTAGCCGTAGCCATATCCGTAGGGATTTTGCCAGTTGCTGTTGTAGTAGTTGGAGTTGACACCGGTCTGGCGGCTGTAATAGGCCGACACGGAGAGCGAGTTAGGGCGCTTGCCGCCGAACCACGGGTCGAGGAACGACAGCGAGTATGCCTGATAGTAGCGGGCATTGGTCTGCGCGCTGATGGTGAATGTCTGTCCCTCGCCCTGCGGTATGAGTCCCTTGTATGAATCAGGCTGGAAGAGGTTTTTGATGGAGAAGTTCGTGAACTTCAGCGCTAATTTGCCTATGATACCGGTCTGACCCCAGCCGAGCGAGAACTCTATCTGGTCGTTAGCTTTCGACTCGAGATTGAAAAGAATGTCGACAGTACCGTCATCCTCGTTCGGCTCGGGACGTATGTCCATAGCCTCGGGGTTGAAGTGACCTGTCTGCGCTATTTCACGCGCCGAACGCATAAGGTCGTTCTTGCTGAACAGCTGCCCGGGACGCACACGAAGCTCGCGGCGTATCACCTTCTCATACAGTCGGTCGTTACCGTTGATGATTACCTTGTTGATACGTGCCTGCGGACCCTCGAACATGCGCAGCTCCAGGTCAATGGAGTCGCCGTGCACGTTCTTCTCGACCGGCACGAGCTGATAGAACAGGTATCCGTTGTCCATATAGTAGTTGGCCACGGCGTCGTCATCATCCTTCATGCGCTTGTTGAGCAGCTTCTGGTTGTAGACCGACCCCGGCTCTATGCCGAGTATGCCGTTAAGCCAGTCGGTAGGATACACCGTGTTGCCCACCCACTTTATATCGCTGATATAATATTTTTTGCCCTCCTCGAGCGAGATATACACATCGACGGTCTTGTCGTCGTAGGGCACGACCGAGTCAGCTAAAATCTTGGCGTCGCGGTAACCCTTCTCGTTATATTTCTCGATGATGCGGTTCAGGTCGTCCTCATAGTCCTGCTCCACAAATTTCTTCTGGCGGAAAAGGTTGATGAGCTTGCCCTTCTCGTTGGTTTTCTTCATGACGCGCTGCAACTGATTGTCGGTCAGCACCTCGTTGCCGTCGATGTAGATTTTGTGCACCTTCACCTTGTCGCGCTTGTCGGCTATGATGTCGACTATCACATGGTTCTCCTCCGACAGGTCGGGACGCTGCGATATTGTCACCTTGGCGTTGCCGAAACCCTTCTCGGCGAAATATTTATTGACGATGTCGGTGGCGCGGTTCACGATATTGGGCGTGATGGGATTGCCTTTGACGAGCTGCAGACGCTCCTGCAGGTCCTCGCGCTCACCCTTTTTCATTCCTATGTAATTGACCTGCGATATGCGGGGCTGCGTGCGTATCGCAATCTCAAGCCACACCTTGTCGCCGGCTATCTTGTCGACCTTGAGCTGGGCCTGGGCGAACAGCTGCTGGCGCATCAGGCGCTTCACGGCCGCGGTGGCGTCATTGCCCGGTAACTCGATTTTCTGCCCTACGCGCAGTCCGGTATAACCTATGATGTTGTTGGGGTCGTAGTTGTCGGCTCCGGTCACCTCTATTCCGGCTATTTCGTATGTGCGGGGCACACCCGAATAGCTTATCTGAGGCTGGTATACGGTGTCGGCCGGCGCCTGCGCCATGAGGCTTCCCGCTACTGAGAACGCCGCTATTAATATGAGTAATATCTTATATCTCATAATGTGATGTGGATAATTCTTTATGATGGTTGCGATGATGCTTGTCCGGTTGGTTTATGATTGTTTCAAAGCTGTTCGGCCGTAAGCCCGAAGCGTCGCTGCCGTCCCTGATAGCTCACTATGCAGTCTACGAAATCCTGCTTCGTGAAGTCGGGCCAGTAGTGGTCGGTGATTATGATTTCGGCGTATGACAACTGCCACAACATGAAGTTGCTGATGCGGAAATCGCCTCCGGTGCGTATCAGAAGGTCAGGGTCGGGTATGCCGGCGGTGGTAAGATGCGTCGACACCGTCTCGTCGGTAATATCCTCGGCGAGAAGGTCGCCCTCACCGACCTCGCGTACTATTTCCCTGACGGCACGCGTGATTTCCCACCGGGCCGAATAGCTCAGGGCGAGTATCAGGTTGAGCCCGGTGCAGTGTGCCGTGTCGGCGAAACAGCGCTGCAGGCGCTCGGCGGCGAAGTCGGGCAGCCGCTCCATATCGCCTATCATCGTCAAGCGCACGTTGTTGCGTATCAGGTCGGGGGTCTCGCGCTCGATTGCGGTCACGATGAGATGCATGAGCATGTTGACCTCGTCGGCCGGACGGTTCCAGTTTTCTGTCGAGAAGGTATATAGCGTCAGGTATTTCACCCCGGTCTCCGAGGCGATTTCCGTGATACGGCGCACTGTATTGACGCCCTCCACATGTCCTGCCGAACGCTCCATGCCGCGGGCCTGCGCCCAGCGTCCGTTGCCGTCCATGATGATGGCCACATGCTCCGGCACGCGTTCCTTGTCGATATGTGATGTATCAGCTTGTTGCATCAGTTCAAATAGAGCTTTTCAAATAGAGCTTTGTTCATTTTTGCGGGCGCTCGTTGCGCGCCCGGGGTTATATCGGGTTGCGGTGTCAGTCGACATAGTGGCATGTCACGCACCGTTTCCCGAACTCGTAAGTGATTGATACCGACAGGTTGGAATACCAGTCGGTGTTTTTCAGAAACGAGCTTTTTATCTGGTAGAGGTCGCTGAGCTCGCCGTCGACTTTGTCGCCGAACACTTTCGTCATCGAAAACTCGACGCCCAGGTTCCATCTCTCTTTCAGTTTGTATTTCACGCCGAACGCCATCGGTATGTTGGGCGCGAAAGCGTTCTGTCCGTCGCATGTCGAATATGTCATCCCTATGCCGACCGCCAGATACGGGCTCCAGCGGCGCAGTCTCTTGTAGGTCTCCCCTATGCCGTAGGCGAAGAAATTGAATTCGATACGTGCCCCAAGGTCGTAGGCAGTCGACTTGAAGCTGTAGTTCTCGCCGCCGGGAAACACGTTGTCAAACTTCGACGAGTCGCCGCTCAGACTGTAGGAGTTGAACACTCCGCGTATGGCCCAGCGAGCGTCGGCGAGATAGCGGAACGATACGCCGCCCGCAAATCCCGGCTTGGCGAATATGTTCCCCTCGTTGACATCGCCTAAATAACCGTCCATGCCGAGCTGCACGCCAAGGTCAAACTTGTACGTCTCCTCCTGCGCCGACACCATCCGGGGCATCGACACGAATGCTGCGAGCAATAATATTACGGCGGTCAGCTTTTTCATCGGTCAGTCTGTACGGTTACTGTTTACAATTCGTGAACCATTTTGTTTCAGCGCGTTATTGCAGCGGCTTGAACGAGAGCCTGTTAATCACACCTCGCCACACGCTGTTGTAGAGGTATCCCTCGCTGTCATATCCGCCGAACAGATAGATGTAGGGCACTTCCCACTGCGTAATCGGAGCCGTAGCGCGCGACACCGGTATGTCGCACTCGGCAGGCACCCACCACCGCGGCAGAGGCTTCGGTTGATATTCCTTCCATTCGCGCGACGACGAGCGGGCCGCTGTGACCGTCTTGTCAACCACGATAGCCTGCGCCATAGTGCGCGGCAGTATGTACGACGGCAACTGCACCAGTTCATCACCCTCCTTCCAGTCAAGGCCGGAGTTGCGCGACACATATACTTTTTCGTTCAGTCCCCCGGCATTCTCGCCGCACATCGCTATCAGCACCGACATTTCGGTCGACACCCACGACAGCGTATCGGTCTTGGCCATGCGGTAGTCGAACATTGCCGCATTGGCTATCTGTTTGGGGAATTTATCCGAGATTTTAGCCCACTGCTTTCCGTCGTAGCCCCACACGGCATTGGTGAGTTCGCCCGAAGCCGTACGGCCGCCGAGCATCACTACCTGCGGCTGCGTAGTCCATTTCGAGGTAAGTTCGCAAAGCTGTCCCGTGGCCTCCACAGGGAAACCGGCGGGAGCGGCACTCTCGGCGCCGGCAGGATAGGTCACGCGCACATAGCCCGCTTCCGAAGTCTTTACTCCGAGCAGCGTATTGCCGTATCCGCCGTATATATGATGCCATTTCTCGGCGGTAGCGCTCCAGCTGAAGCCGTCGGCCGATGTGTAAAGCGTTCCGTCGGTCGCAAGTATATAAAGGGCGTCGGCCGTTGCCGAAAACGATGCGACATCAGGTTTGAAACCGAAATCCACGGCTGCCACATCCCAGTCATCGTCAAATGGATTTGCAGTCATTGCAACGGCATAGCGGGCGCCGTTGCCTGTCAGGCACACGGTCCGGTCGCCGTATTTCACCGATTTCTGCATCTTGGGAGCGGCGATATTGGTAGGCAGCTTGCGCATAGCCGTCTCGTCCCAGTAAAGCGAGTCGGGCACCATCTTGTGCACATTGACATTGATGGTATAGTCGCGCTCCGACTTGCCGTCAAACGACACCAGATGCAGGCGCACAGGCCCGTTGGTGAAATCGATTGAATCGGTCGAGTTGGTGAGATAGTTGATTACGGTGTCGGCAGCGTTCTTGCGCGGTACGTTAAGCTCCACCTTCGAGCATGCGTCGGTAGTAATCTGCAGCACGAGTTTGTCGGTTTTGGTACCGAACGGCAGTGAATCTGCATTGAATATTCGGGCGTTTACCAGGTCGATTGAGAAAAACACGGAGTCAAGACCCGACAGCACTTTTGCATCTGCCTTGAGCTTGAAACTCTTCACCTGTGTGCTTCCGTATACCACTTCCGACACATCGTCGCTACTGTCATCGTTGCATGAGGTGAACATTGCCGTCGAGGCAAGAAATCCTGCTGCAAGTATTGATAATAATTTCGATTTCATTTTCAGTTGACAATCTTAACTTCAATATCCGGTAAAATCTCTACTGCCGTATGGCGCAATAGGTTATGCGCCGCACGCCGCATGGCAGTGGCAATCCGTCACCGGATATTGCGCCGACTGCGGGCCGGACATGATATTTCAACATGCAAAGTTAACGTATTTTTCCATATTTCTGCAGTACGTTTATTGAAAAATTGTCGTAATTCTTTAATTGTCGTTAATTTAAACACCCCGCCCGGCTATCTGACTATATAGCTATTATAGCTATATTAGCTATTTTAGCTACCGCCGGGCGGCTTAAGCCCCCTCGCTACAAAAACATTGCGGGGAGCGGCTGATGCCGCTCCCCGCAATACGGTCGTATCTTACGCCGCTACATTACAGCGGGGTTGAAGTCATTGTGAGAATCGAGTTGTAGGCCACGCTGACGATACCGAGCAATATGATACCGCCGACCGTGATTACGAGAGCGAAGCGCTCAGAGCATGCGCTCCTGAAGTTGGCTATCTCGCACTCCTCGGGAGCAATGTACATGGCCTTCACCACAAGCAGATAGTAGTAGAGCGACACAATCGTGTTGATCAACGCGATGAGCACCAGCACATACATTGCCACGCTGCCCTGATTGAGGGCGCCGGTGAAGATGAAGAATTTGCTGAAGAAACCTGCGAACGGCGGGATACCTGCGAGCGAAAACATCGCGAGCATCATGGCGAATGCCAGACGCGGGTTGGTCTTGTGCAGACCGCGGTAAGAATCCATGCCTACAAGGCCGGTCTTGTTCTCGATAGCCTGAATTACACCGAAAGCGGCGAGGTTGGAGAAGATGTACACGAGAATGTAGAACATCATCGCTGCGAGCGACATCTCGTTGGCGCCGATGACACCGAGCATGATATAGCCGGCCTGCGACACTGACGAGAACGCAAGGAAGCGTTTCATGTTGCGCTGACGGATGGCGAAGAGGTTACCCACCGTGATTGTGGCGATGATGAGCGCGTAGAGCATCCATTCCCATGCGTCGGAGTAGAACTGGCCGAACACCTGCACCATCACTACCATGAAGGCGAACGCTGTGGCACCCTTCGAGATGACCGACAGATAGGAGGTCACCGAAGTCGGGGCGCCCTGATATACGTCGGCTGTCCAAAGGTGGAACGGCACAAGCGACAGTTTGAAGCCGATGCCCGCCATCACAAACGCCATGGCCACGATGAGCAGACCCGAGTCATGGAGCGCTGCGGCCGCGATTTCATCGAAGTAGAGCGAACCGGCAAGACCGTAGACAAACGACAGGCCTAACATGAAGATTGCCGACGAGAACACTGCGGTGAGTATATATTTCACGGCAGCCTCGTGGCTCTCGTATTTGTTCTTGTCAAACGCCACCATCGCTGCCAGCGGGAGCGATGCCGACTCAAGTCCGATGACGAAGAGAAGGAAGTGACGGGCAGAAATCATCAGGTACATGCCGAAGAGCGTGATGAGCAGCAGTTCGTAGAACTCGGCGCGGCGCATTGTCTGCGGCTCGCTCTCGTTCCATTTCATCGACTGGATGAGCACTATCAGCACACCGATGTTGAGTATATTCTTGATTGTAGCCACAACCGGAGTGGTCGAATACATGCCGCCGAACACGCTCTGCACGTTGCCCGTCACCGAGCAGCAGAATCCGTAGGCGGTGAATATCGCGAACAGCACTACGGCCACTGTCGAGATGCCTTTGACGGCTTTCTTGTCCGTCCCGGCCACCGCGTGGCGCGGTGCGAATAAATCATAAAGGAAGACCAATAGAAATACGATTAACAATCCTATTTCTTGCTTCATTGCCAAAAATTGAGAATAATCCATTTCTTATTAATCTTTTTAGAATATGTTCATCATGTTCAGCTTCACGGCCTCGAAAATCTCGCCGTTGAATGTGTCGCGTATAAGCCCTGCGAAGAAGTTGGGGAAGCAGCCGATGGCGGCGACGCTGACAATCAGTGTCACTGTCGACACACGTTCCCACCATGTTCCGTCGGTGAGCTGCAGGTGATGCTTGTCCTGCACCGGGCCGAGCAGCAGCTTGCCGACCACGCGGAGGATATAGACCGCGGTTATCACGATCGAGCAGCATGCCACGATTGTGAATACCAGGCGGAGCGAACCGGCTCCGGCGAGATATTCGCTCATACCCTGCTGGAACGAACCTACGAAGATGGTCATCTCGGCCACGAAGCCCGACAGACCCGGCAGACCCAATGAGGCGAAACCGGCTATCACGTAGCACACCGCGAGGTAAGGCATGATTTTCATCAGGCCGCCCATCTGGCGTATGTCACGCGTGTGGGTACGTCCGTATATCATACCGATGAGGGCGAAGAAGAGGGCTGTCATCAGACCGTGCGAGAGCATCTGCATCACCGCACCGGTCATAGCCGTCTGGTTGATCATCAGTATCGCGAAGAGCACGAGGCCGCAGTGCGACACCGAAGAGTAGGCGTTGATGTATTTGAGGTCGGTCTGTACGCATGCCGAGAAGGCTCCGTAGACAACCGAAACACCGGTCAGTATGAGGAATATCCATGCGAGCTCGTTGGCAGCCTCGGGCATCAGGTACATGGCCACGCGGAAGCAGCCGTAGCCACCGAGCTTCATGAGCACGCCGGCGTGGAGCATCGACACCGCGGTCGGTGCGCATGCGTGACCGTCGGGACTCCATGTGTGGAAGGGGAACATCGCGCCGAGCACACCGAATCCGACAAACGTCATCGGGAACAGGAAGTACTGCCAGCCTTTCTCAACACCGCCGTTTCCGACGATTTCAAGGATATTCCATGTATGGTGTCCGTCAACCACCGGTCCGTTGTAATAGATGCCGATCAGTCCGAGCATCAGGAAGGCCGAGCCGCCCATGAGCATGAGGGTCAGCTTCATTGCCGAGTATTCCTTGCGGCCTGTGCCCCATACACCGATGAGAAGGTACATCGGGATGAGAGCCACCTCGTAGAACATGAACATGGTGAACAGGTCGACCGAGATGAAGAAGCCGTAGACACCCGTGGAGAGAAGTATCAGCCAAAGGAAGAAGGCTTTGGGATTGTCAATTTTCCATGAAGCGAACGAACCGGCAAAGATAATAATAGATGTCAGTATGAGCATAGCTATCGACACACCGTCTACGCCCACTGCAAGATGTATGTGCAGGGACTCAAACCAGGTCCACGACCCGCAGAAGAGCATCGGGTCAGCGGGATTGGTTGCACGCTGTGCCAGATATTCCACCAAAAGGTACACGCTCAGACCTATCAGCACGAGCGAACCCGCCACTGCTACCGCGCGTATCTGCTTGATATTGCGGCACAGTGCCAATCCCCCCAGCATAAGTATGGGGATGATTACGAAATATATCAGTATATTGGAAAACATGATTTACTATATTTGAAACTGTTAGCGCTCTGTGTCGGTTAGAAGAATAAGAAGATTACTGCCACTGTTCCTCCGCCGAGCACCAAAGCTCCGATGAGGTATACCCATACATAGCTCTGTACGTTGCCCGACTGCAGGCCGCGTATGGCGTAGGAAGCCTTGTTGGTGATGGTGGCGAAAGCGTCCATCGTGCCGTCGATGATATGACGGTCAAACCACGCTATAGGCTTGCAGACACGGCTGAAGATGATGTTGTGGGTAATGAACATGTAAAGTTCGTCCCAGTAGAAGCGGTGGCGTGCCCATGTCCACAGACGGGGGAAGAGCAGGCGCATGCGCTCGGGAAGCGGGTTTTCCTTGCGATACATGATTGTTGCGAGGCCGATTGCGAGCAGTGCCACGCAAAGGCTTATCGAGGCAATCATCCAGTTGATGCCGCCGTGGTGGGGATGTCCGTTCCAGGTAACAAGGTCGCCGAAGGGAACGAATCCCGCGAATGTAGCGATTACGGCGAGGATGACAAGCGGAAGGGTCATTGTCCAGGGCTGGTCCTTGGGAGCGTGGTGTCCTTCGGGCACTTTGTGTTCCTTCCACCAGAAGATGAGGTAGTAGAGGCGGAACATATAGAACGCTGTCAGTCCGGCTACCATCGACATCCATACATATCCGAATATCGTGTTGCCGAAGCAGGCGGTGAGGATTTCATCTTTCGAGAAGAAGCCCGAGAACGGTATGATACCGGCGATGGCGAGACAGCCCACAAGGAATGTGATGTGGGTGATAGGCATGCGTTTGCGCAGGCCGTGCATCGCGGTGTAGTCGTTCGAGCCTACGGCATGGATGAGAGCACCGGCGCCGAGGAAGAGGAGGGCTTTGAACATCGCGTGGGTGAACAGGTGGAACATCGACGCCATGTAGCCGAGGTTGTCATGCACTTCGGGGCGCGATACGCCGAGCGACACCATCATGAACGCTATCTGCGAGATGGTCGAGAACGCGAGCACACGTTTGATGTCGAGCTGCGTGCAGGCCACGACTGCTGCATAGAATGCCGTGATTGCGCCTACCCATGTCACGATGTCGAGCGCGGCTCCTCCCATCGCTTCATTCATCATGAAGAGCGGGAACAGACGGGCCACGAGGTATACACCGGCCACGACCATTGTTGCGGCGTGGATGAGGGCCGACACGGGGGTCGGGCCTTCCATAGCGTCGGGGAGCCAGATATGGAGCGGCATCATGGCCGACTTACCCATACCTCCCATGAAGATGAGCACGAGTGCCCAGGTCATGAGCGAACCGCCGAGGAACATCTGTCCGGCGCCTGTCTCGAGAGCGGTCGTTGCTGTAGCCGCGTCTACCACGTAAGTGTTTTCAACACCGGCGATGGGAGTCGAGGTGAGCGACATGAAGTCAAACGTCCCGGTAGTGAACGACAGGATAAGGATACCGATAAGGAATCCGAGGTCGGCGAAACGGGTGACGATGAATGCCTTCTTCGAAGCCGATACGGCCGAAGGCTTGGTGTAGTAAAATCCGATAAGGAGGTATGACGATGCACCCACAAGCTCCCAGAAGATATACATCTGGAAAATGTTTGTGGCAACCACAAGGCCGAGCATCGAGAAGCTGAAGAGCGACAGGAATGCGTAAAAACGCTGGAAACCTGTCTCCCACACGCCGTGATGGTCGCGCATGTAGCCGTTGCTGTAGAGATGCACCATAAACGAGATGGTGGTGATGACCACAAGCATCAGCGCCGAAATCGGGTCTAACAAAAATCCTAACTTGATGACGAGATTGCCCCACAGCGCCAGCCAGTCCTGGTTGAACACTATGTACTGCACGCGAGTGCCGTCTTCGACAAAATCGCCTGAGAAGAAATAAAGATAAGCTGTGTAGTAGGCCATAATCATCGTGACGCCCATTCCGGCGGTACCGATGATGCCTGCCCACTTATGGCTCATAAACTTGCCGAAAAGCCCCAGGAAGAGGAACATCAGCAGTGGCAGAACCAGAATCAAGAGCGGTAATGTTGCTTCCATGAGTCTTTAAAATTTCATTTTGGTTAAATCTTTAACATCGATATCCTTTGCGATGCGGTAGGCATTGATGATGATGGCTATCGCTACCGCAGTCTCGGCGGCGGCTATCGCGATGGCGAAAAGGGTGAAGAACATACCGTCCATCTGCCCGGGGCAAAGGAAACGGTTGAACACCACGAAATTCATGTCGACCGCGTTGAGCATGAGCTCAAGGGATATCAGCATCGCAATCATGTTGCGGCGGGTCAGAAACCCGTAAACACCACAGCAAAACATAAACAGGCTGGGTATCAGGAACATCAGTGAGTTCAGCTGAAAATTATTCAAGAAATCCATATCCGTATTTATTTTTTACGTGCCACAACTATGCCACCGATTATACATGCAAGCAATAACACACTTATAGCCTCGAAGGGAAGCAGATAGCCGTGGTCGCCCGAACTCATCAGGTCGTGGCCGATCTGTTTCATCGTAGGCAACTGGGTCTCACCGAGGTCCGGGAGGTTCTTGATGACCGAGCAACGGCTGATGAGCGACCAAGCGCACACCACAAACATCGCGACGGCTCCGATAAGCCCCACCGTCTTTTTCTTTGACTCCAGCTTGCTGCTGTTGTCGCCCGGATGGCTTGTCAGCAAAATCGAGAACACGAACAACACCACTATACCCCCGGCATAGACTGCGATCTGCACACCGCCTAAGAACTGGTAGCCGAGCATGAAATAAACGGCCGCGGTGGCAAAGAGGGCAAACAGCAGAAATGTCGCCGAGCGCAAAATCTTGCGTGTCGTCACAGCCAGTACCGAGAATACCATAATCGACAGCGCGATTACGATATATGCAATGATACTTCCTACTGATTCCATATTTTAGTTTTGTTTTTTATTTTCATTATTTGCTTTCGGAGCCTCGGCGGCTTTCGGAGTACTCTGAGCGCTTTGAGCTGCGGCCTTTTCGGCTTTGAGGCGGGCGGCCTTCTCGAGAGCCTCGCGCACCTTGGCCTCCTTCTCGGGGTCGCCGGCGCACTTGGCGAGAGCGGCCTTAACCTTGGGGTCGTTCTCGTCGATGAGCGATGCCGGAGCGGCGGCCGCAGCCTTTTCGGCTTTCAGACGGGCGGCTTTCTCAAGAGCTTCGCGCACCTTGGCCTCCTTATCGGGGTCGCCGGCGCACTTGGCGAGAGCGGCTTTAACCTTGGGGTCGTTCTCATCGATGAGCGATGCCGGAGCGGCTGCCGCACCGGCAGCCTTCTTGGCTGCTGCGGCTGCTTTGGCCGCCTCTATCTTGGCCTGCTTCTCGGCAAGGAGCTTGGCTTTCTCCTCGGGAGTGGGTTCAGGTTCCGGTTTCTCGGGCAGATAATTGAGCTGCTTGACGAGCTTGCTGCGGGTGAACACTGCCTGCTCGAAATCATTGGAAAACTCCAGTGCGTTGGTCGGACATGTCACCACGCAAAGCTGACAGAACGTACAGCTGCCCAAGTCGTAGATATATTTGTCAAGTTTCTTTTTCTTGGTGCCGTCCCATTTGTCGACCATTTTGGTAAGGACGTTGATGGTACCGTTGGGGCAATTGCGCTCGCAAGTGCCGCAGGCGATACATTTGTGGTTGCCTTCATCGTCATACTTCAGCTCCAGACACGCTCTGAAACGCTGGGGTATGTGATGAGTCTCTCGATTCTCGGGATATTTTTCCGTAATCTTAGGCGTGACGAATTCCTTTCCGGTCACCTGCATACCTTTGAGGAGACTCAAGAATCCGGAGCCTAAGCCTGAAAAATAATCTTTTACGCTACCCATAAGTTTCTATCTTACGTTTTGATATGTTGTTTATATTATTTTCTCATTCCGTTGCATGCGCCGTTACCTTACCTGGCCGCCGACGATGTCGAGCAGTTCGGTTGTGATACTCTGCTGGCGCAGTTTGTTATACTCGAGGCGCAACTGGTCAAGCAGCTTCTTGGCGTTGTCGTTGGCGCTCTGCATGGCCATGACGCGGGCCGCCTGCTCCGAAGCACGGTTTTCGCAGAATACCTCCTGCATCACCGAGAGGATGAACAGCGGCAGCACCTTGTTGAATATGGTGTTGGCGTCGGGCTCGAATATGTAGGGGCGCGACGATTTTGCATCATCCTCGGCCGCTCCCAATGCCGCCGTAGTGACGGGCAGAAGGGTATCGACGCGGGGACTCTGACGCGACACGCTCTTGAAATTCATGTAAAGCAGCTCCACGCGGTCGGTATCTCCGGCAAGGAAGCTGTCGACGAGGCTGCGGGTGAATGTCTTGACCACTGTGTCGTCGCTCTTGGCGCAGACGCCCTCGGCCGGCTCGACCGTGACGTTTGACAACGCTAATTTGCGTGCGGCCTTGGCTATCTTCGCGCCGACGGGTACCACGCGTATCACCGCACTGTCACCCAGTTCGGCACGCATCTTGCCGAGCAATGCCACTAACTGCTTGTAGATGTTGACATTGTAGGCACCGCAAAGGCCGTCGTCCGAGCCCCACACCACAACAGTGGCGTTGCGCACCTCGCGCTCCTCGAGCAACGGCGACGAGAACGCCGCATCAGCCGACAGCAGGTTGCCGATGATTGTTTCAACCTGACTGCGGAACGGCACGAGCTGCCGGAGCATCTGCTCGGCTTTGTGCATCTTGGCCGACGACGTCATGCGCATCACTCCGGTGATTTTCTCGGAAGATGCCACAGAGCCTATTCGTCCTTTTAATTCTCTTAAAGTTGCCATTGTCGGATATCGCGATGATTGGATTTTTAATGTTTAAGTTGTCCGGCAGCGGACATAATCCCTGCCGGACAGCGTTTTATCAATTGTAGCGGGCGGCCACTTCGGCTGCCACAGCCTTGAGCTTGTCGGAAACCTCGTCGGTGAGCTTGCCCTGTGCTATAGGCACTATGATTTCCTCCTTGTATTTGGCGTGGAGGAGCTGCAAAAGTGCGTTCTCAAACTCGTCCACTTTCTCGATAGGCACATTGCCGAGCAGGCCGTTCACACCGCAGAATATCACTGCCACCTGGTTTTCAACTGCCCAGGGCTGATACTGCGGCTGGATGAGCAGACGCTCGTTCTTGCGGCCACGGTCGATGACACGTGCGGTCACGGGGTCGATGTCGCCGCCGAACTTGGTGAATGCCTCAAGCTCGCGGAACTGTGCCTGGTCGATTTTCAGCGTACCGGCCACTTTCTTCATCGACTTGATCTGTGCGTTACCGCCGACACGCGACACGGAGATACCCACGTTGATGGCGGGACGGATACCGCGGTTGAACAGTGCGGTCTCCAGATATATCTGTCCGTCGGTGATGGAGATAACGTTGGTGGGGATATATGCCGACACGTCGCCGGCCTGAGTCTCAATGATTGGGAGTGCAGTGAGCGAGCCGCCGCCTTTGACGATGGGCTTGAGCACTGCGGGGAGGTCGTTCATCATCGATGCGACCTTCTGGTTGTCGATAATCTTTGCCGCACGCTCCAGCAGACGCGAGTGCAGGTAGAAGATGTCGCCCGGATATGCCTCGCGGCCAGAAGGACGCTTGAGGATAAGCGAAATCTCGCGGTATGCGACAGCCTGCTTCGACAGGTCGTCGTAGACGATGAGCGCGTCGCGGCCCGTGTCGCGGATATACTCGCCGATAGCCACGCCGGCGAAAGGCGAATAGTAGCGCATGGCTGCCGAGTCGGAAGCCGAGGCCGATACGACTACGGTGTAGTCGAGGGCGCCGTGCTGGCGGAGTGTCTCGACAGTAGCGGCAATTGACGACGCTTTCTGGCCGATAGCCACGTAGATACAGTAGACGGGCTTGCCGGCTTCGTAATTGTAGCGCTGGTTGATGATTGTGTCGATTGCGATTGCGGTCTTGCCTATCTGACGGTCGCCGATGATAAGCTCGCGCTGTCCGCGGCCGATGGGCACCATGGCGTCGACGGCCTTGATACCTGTCTGCAACGGCTGATTAACGGGCTGACGGAAGATAACGCCCGGGGCCTTGCGCTCCAGAGGCATCAGCAACCGCTCTCCCTCGATGGGACCACGGCCGTCGACAGGCTCGCCCAATACATTGATTACGCGGCCGAATACACCTTCGCCCACAGGTATGGAGGCGATTTCTCCGGTGCGGCGCACGGTCATGTTTTCGGTAACTTTGTTGACATCGTTGAGCAGGATGACGCCGACGTTGCTCTCCTCAAGGTTGAGGGCCACGCCCTTGACGCCGTTTTCAAACTCAACGAGCTCGTTGGCGCACACATTGTCAAGACCATATACGTGTGCCACGCCGTCGCCTACTTCAAGCACCGTGCCTACCTCTTCAAACGCTACCTTGGAGTTAACGCTTTCGAGCTGTTGTTTTAATACTTCCGATATCTCGCTGGGGTTAATCATTACTTTTTACTTGCTTAAAAGTTTCAAACGCAATTGTTTCAATTCATTTTTGATTGAAGCGTCAAGACGCTCAGAATCAATCTTTACCACGAAGCCGCCGATAAGGTCGGGGTCGACTGAGGTTTCATACTCCACGGTGGCATTGCCCACGTGGCTGCCTATCAAGGCTTTGAGACGTGCCATCTCCTTGTCGCCCAACGGCGCTGCCGATGTGATTTCGACAAGATAGATGTTGTTGGCCTTGCGGTACATCTCGAGATAAGCCAGTGCCACGGGCCGCATCATGTCAATGCGGTTGTTGGCAATCAGCAACTTGATGAAGTCGGCAAAGACCGAATCTTTGTCGGTTGCTCCCGACGCCGTAATCAGCAGTTTCGTCTTGTCGGCGGCGGAGACAAACGGGTTGGTCACCGCCTTGCCGAGGGCGGGCTGTGCGGCAAAGCTGTCGCCGAGAGTCTGCATCAGGGCATAGACACGCTTGTCCTGCCCCTTCTCATGGGCGAACTTAAGCAGTGCCTTGGCATATCGTCGTGGTATAAGACCGTCGTTCATATCGCTTTATCAGTTTTTCTTCTCTATTTCGTCGAGCAAACTGTCGACAAGCTGTGTCTGCGCCTTGGAGTCGCTCATCTGATTGCGCACCACTTTCTGTGCGATGTTTAGTGCAAATGCGCTCACCTCGTCGCGAATATTCTGCTCAGCCTCCTTGCGGGCCTGCTCGATCTGGAGCTTGGCCTGGTCGAGTTCCTTGGCTGCGGCCTGACGTGCCTCACCGCGTGCTTCCTCTATTATCTGAGTCTTGACGCGGTCGGCTTCGCGGAGTATGTCGGCCTGCTGGCGGCGTGCCTCCTGCATCACCTCTTCGGCTTTAGCCTGTGCCTGGTCAAGGTCCTGTTTGGCCTGCTGAGCATATTCCACACCCTTGTCGATTAACTCGGCTCGCTGGTCGATCATTTTGGTGATGGCAGGCCACGCAAATTTCCACAGGATGAAAAAGAGCACGGCGAAGCTGAGAAACATCCAAAATATCAGACCGAAGTCAGGGGTGAATAGTTCCATTGTTGAAAAGACAGGTTAGTTAAGTTGTTTTGACGTAGATTGAAACTACAGCCTGCTGTTATTAAAGGAACAACGCGAGGATACAAACAATCACGGCGAAAAGTGCCACACCTTCCACGAGGGCGGCGATCACGATCATATTGCTTCGGATGTCACCGGCAGCTTCAGGCTGGCGTGCGATTGCTTCCATTGCTGAAGAACCGATTTTACCGATACCGATACCAGCTGCGATAGCTGCTACACCTGCGCCGAGAGCTGCGCCTAATCCCTGAAGGGCATCTACTAATGAAATCATTGAGAACATAGTGTTTTTTATTTTAAATGGTTATTTTTTTAGTTTTAGTTGTCAATTTTTCGGAGTTCTCTGAGTTCTCGGAGACCTCCGAGTGCTCAGAATGCTCTGAGTGCTCCTGAGTCAGAAGCTCTTGTGCCGTCAATGCGCTGCCTCGGCACCGGCATGCTCCTTGTGCGGGTTTTCCTGCGCGAGGGAGATGAAGATGGTCGAGAGCATCGTGAACACGTAAGCCTGGATGAAGCTGACCAGCACGTCGATCAGCAACATGAAGATGGAGAAGAGACTGGATACGACTGCCGTGCCGCCTGCCACCGCCATACCCATCTCGGCGAAGATGAAGATGAGCAGTGTGAGCACGAGCACTATCATGTGGCCGCCCATCATGTTGGCGAACAGACGCACTGTCAGCGCGGCCGGTTTGGTGAACATACCGAATATCTCGATAATCGGCATGATGGGAAGCGGGAATTTGAGCCACAGGGGCACATCGGGCCAGAATATTTCCTTCCAGTAGTGCTTCGTGCCGAAGATGTTGGTCACCAGGAAGGTGAGTATCGCAAGCACGAGCGTCACGGCGATGTTGCCTGTAAGGTTGGCGCCGCCGGGGAACACTACCATAAGCCCCATGAGGTTCATCACGAAGATGAAATAGAATGCGGTGAGAAGATAGGGGGCGAACTTGGCCGCTTTGTCCTTGAGTGTCGACTTGATGACACCGTCGTAGATGAAAGCGGTCAGCGCCTCGATGGCTCCGAGCCATCCGCGCGGTGCCTTGTAGCCCTTGCGCTTGTAGTAGCGCTTGAGCGGAAGCAGCAACAGACACACCACTATGACGGTCAGTATCAGCGCGGCGACATTCTTCGTGATAGAGATGTCGAACGGACGCACCTCCTTGCCGTCGACGATTTCGACGACTTTGCCCTTGAAGTCACCTTTGTCGGCCAGACGGAACGTCTTGTCGCCGTCCACATAGTCCTGTCCGTGCGATATGCGCTCCGACGAGAATATGTGCAGGCCGTCGCTGCCGAACACTATGATGGGCAGCGGTATCGACTTGTGGTGGCAGAAAGGCACTTCCCAGCCGTAGCGGTCGCCAAGGTGCTCGAAAATTATCTCTTTCGGGTCGATTTTGCTCTCCCCCTCCGTGCCTTCGTCATGCTTCGACGAAGCCGCAGCGGGAAAGCTCACCGACACCAGTGTCGAGATAAGCAGTAATGCTATGAGGGTGAGTCGTTTCATCACAGTTAATATACGCAGACCGACACCAGATTGTTATCCACATCAGCAATGCCCCCGTCGATATGTGTGGTCGACGTGACGGAGTCGTGACGGTAGGCGATGTCGCCGGCCACGAGGGTCGATATAAGCGACGCATGGTTGTTGAGCACCGTGAAGCGTCCCTTTTCGCCCGGCAATGTCACCATGTCAACGTCTCCTTCGAAGAGCACTTCGGTGGCTGAGATGATTTTCAGTGTCATATCGCTGTTATTGGTATTCGTTTATGATAATGTTAACGTAACTTCCGTCCGGCTTATTGTACTTCGGCGAGGAGCTTCTTGCCCTTGGCGATGGCGTCGTCGATTGTACCGACATTGAGGAACGCCTGCTCGGGATACTGGTCCATTTCGCCTGAAAGTATCATCTTGAAGCCGCGGATTGTCTCGCTCAGGGGTACAAGCACGCCGGGGAGACCGGTGAACTGCTCGGCCACGTGGAACGGCTGCGAGAGGAAACGCTGCGCGCGGCGGGCACGGGCCACGACGAGTTTGTCTTCGTCGGAAAGCTCGTCGACACCGAGGATGGCGATGATGTCCTGAAGCTCGTTGTACTTCTGGAGCAGCTGCTTGACAGCCTGCGCGGTATTGTAGTGGTCCTCGCCGATGATGTTGGGGTCGAGGATACGTGAAGTCGATTCGAGAGGGTCGACGGCCGGGTAGATACCGAGCTCGGCGATTTTACGCGAAAGCACGGTCGTGGCGTCGAGGAACGAGAAGGTTGTGGCCGGTGCCGGGTCGGTCAAGTCGTCGGCAGGCACGTAGATGGCCTGTACGGAGGTGATTGAACCGTTCTTTGTCGAGGTGATACGCTCCTGCAGGGCACCCATCTCCGAGGCAAGTGTAGGCTGGTAACCCACGGCCGAGGGCATACGGCCGAGAAGAGCCGAAACCTCCGAACCCGCCTGGGTGAAACGGAAGATGTTGTCGATGAAGAGGAGGATTTCCTTGCCTCCGCCGTCCTGGTCGCGGAACTGCTCGGCCACGGTCAGACCCGAAAGCGCCACACGCAGACGTGCGCCCGGCGGCTCGTTCATCTGGCCGAACACCAGCGTAGCCTGTGAGTTGGCCACCTCTTTCATGTCGACATCCTCGAGGTTCCACTCGCCGCGTTCCATTCCTTCCTTGAATTTCTCGCCGTATTTCATTACGCCGCTCTCAATCATTTCGCGGAGAAGGTCGTTACCCTCGCGGGTACGCTCACCGACACCGGTGAACACCGAGAAACCGTTGTGACCTTTGGCGATATTGTTGATAAGCTCCATGATAAGCACGGTCTTGCCTACACCGGCACCGCCGAACAGACCGATTTTGCCACCCTTGCTGTAAGGCTCGAGAAGGTCAATCACCTTGATACCGGTATAAAGTATTTCGGTACCGATGGTGAGGTCCTCGAATTTGGGCGCGGGCTGGTGGATGGGACGGAGCTTGTCGCGGTCGAGCTCGGGAAGGTGGTCGATAGCCTCGCCGATGACGTTGAGCAGACGGCCCTTGACCTGTCCGCCGGTAGGAACGGCGATGGGTCGTTCGAGGTTCTCGACACGCATGCCGCGCTGCAGTCCGTCGGTACTCTCCATTGCCACGCATCGCACGGTGTCTTCACCGATATGCTGCTCTACCTCGAGTATAAGCATTGAGCCGTCGGGACGGTCGATTTTCAATGCAGTGTAAATCGGGGGAAGTACGTTCTGCTCACCTTCGAAGATGACATCGACTACCGGGCCGATTACTTGGGCTATTTTTCCGTATGTTTCGCTCATAACCGCTGATTATTTTGCTGTTTTTTCTGTATTTTTTGAGGGTTAGGGTTTTAATTCACCATCGCTGTGGTAACAGACTGTGGCCGATTACTGCACGGGGACAACCGGACCGTGGAGACCGTAGACAATCACCAGCACCATCAGCACGAGGTTGAAAAGGTTGATGGGGAGGAGATATTTCCATTCGAGAGCAAGAAGCTGGTCGATACGGAGACGGGGGAATGTCCATTTGAACCAGATGATGACGAACGAAAGAGCCACGGCCTTGCCGATAAACCAGATAGGACCGGGGATATAGTTCATCACATCGTTGAAGCCTTCCCAGCCGGGGATATGCAGAGGCATCCAGCCGCCGAAGAAGAGCAGCGAAGCCACGCCGGCAACGATGAAGAGGTTGAGGTATTCGGCAAGGTAGAAGAAACCGAAGTGGATACCGGAATACTCGGTGTGGTAACCTGCGGTAAGCTCAGACTCGGCCTCGGGGAGGTCGAACGGGCCGCGGTTGGTTTCGGCCGTACCTGCTATCATATAGATGATGAAGGCGATGATGGCGGGGATGTGGCCCGAGAAGATGAACCAACAGTCGCCCTGCGCCTCTACGATACCGGTCACCGACATCGTGCCTGCGAATGCCACCATTGTGATGACCGACAGGCCGATAGAGAGCTCGTAGCTGACCATCTGAGCGCCCGAACGCAACGCACCGATAAGGGTGAACTTATTGTTTGACGACCATCCGGCGAGAAGTATGCCGAGCACGCCGATCGACGATACGGCTATCAGGAAGAAGATACCGATGTTGAAGTCGATAACCTGAAGCCCTCTGCCCCACGGAAGCACCGCAAATGCGAGCATCGAGGCTGCTATCACGAGATAGGGAGCCAGGGCAAAGAGGAATTTATCGGTATGCTTGAGGCAGATAAGCTCTTTGATAAGGATTTTGAACATATCGGCGAAACTTTGCAGCACGCCGAAAGGACCTACGCGGTTCGGGCCGAGACGGCACTGGAACGCCGCACACACCTTGCGCTCGAAATAGATGTAGAATAGAGCGAGCAGAGAATATGCCAGCAGCAGGCCGACACCTATGAGGACGCACTCGGTCAGCACCACCAGCCAGTTTGCCATGAATGAAGCCAGCAGGTCGTGAATCCATCCTGTTATGTTAGAAAAGTCAAACATGAAGATTTTATCTTTATTTGATAATTACTATATTTCCGTTTTTATAATACTGTGACCCGGCCGGAATTATCTGTCCATATCGGGCACGATGTAGTCGAGCGAGCCGCCGATAGTGATAAGGTCGGCGATTTTGTTGCCTGAGGTGATATGGTCGACCACGGCCGCAAGAGGCAGACACGGGGGCGCAATCTTCAGGCGGTAAGGCTTGGTGGAGCCGTCGCTCTCGATATATACTGCAAAGACGCCACGGCAGCCTTCGACCATCTGGAACCACTGTCCCACAGGAAGTTTAAGCACTTTGGGCACCTTGGCGCAGTAGTCGCCGTCGGGTATATTGTCGATGAGCTGCTCGATGATGTGGGCCGACTGCTCGATTTCTTTCATGCGGCATTTGAAACGCGCCATCGAGTCGCCCTCCTCCATGACCACCTGCTCGAAGTCGAGTTCGGAATAGATGCTGTAGGGATGGGTCTTGCGCACGTCGCACGCCCAGCCCGAAGCGCGGCCTGAAGGACCGGTGACGCTGTAGTCGATGGCATCCTTGCGCGAAAGCACGCCCACGCCCTCCATACGGTTCTTGGTGATGACGTTGCCGGTGAATATCTTGTTGTATTCCTTGATGTTTTTGGGAAGAACGGCAAGGAGAGCCTTGACGTCGCTGACGAAGTCGGGGTCGAGGTCGGCCATCACACCGCCTATCACATCATAGTTGAATGTCATGCGGGCGCCGCATGTCTTGTCCATGATGTCGAGTATCTGCTCGCGCACGCGCAGGGCGTAGAAGAGCATCGTGGTGGCGCCGAGGTCCATACAGAACGTACCGATAAACAGGCAGTGCGACGCGATACGCGAAAGCTCGTCCATGATGACGCGGATGACCTGTGCGCGGCGGGGCACTTCGATGCCGGCTGCCTTCTCGATGCAAAGGCAGAGGCCGTGGTGGTAGTTGTGGGCCGAGAAATAGTCGAGACGGTCCATGAAGTGGAGGGTCTGCGGATACATCAGGTCCTCGCAAAGTTTTTCGACACCGCGGTGGATATAACCCATGTAGACGTCGATTTTCTTGATTGTCTCGCCGTCGACAGCGGTGCGGAAGCGCAACACGCCGTGGGTGGCGGGGTGCTGCGGGCCTATGTTGACTACAAAGTCATCTTTCTGGAAAATAAGGCGGTGTTTCTTCTCGACTTTACCCTCGGCATTCTCGACATACATGTCGGTGCCGTCGCTCTGGCGTTCGTTCTCAATCGATACGGGATTGAACTCGGGCGAAGCGTCGTAGTCCTTGCGGAGCGGATAGCCCACCCAGTCGATGCTGAGGAAAAGGCGGCGCATATCCTTGTTGCCGATGAACACGATACCGAAGAAGTCGTAGACCTCACGCTCGAAAATCTCGGCAATAGTCCATATTTCGGAAACGGAGTGGAGCATCGGGTTGACGCGGTCGGCGGTCGATACCTTGACGGCTACGGTGTGTGAATGGGCTGACGATGCGAGATAGTAAATGCATCCCATCGAGTCCTTCCAGTCCATACCGACGATTGTCACGAGGAAGTCGAAAGCCAGGTCAGGGTCGTCGCGCAGGGTGCGTGCGAGACTCTGGAGCCGGGCGTCGGGAATAGTAATCTGAAGCGTGTCGGCCTGCTCGAAAACAGCATCGGGAAACAGCTTTGAGATTTTATCCTGTATAGTGGCCATATTGTTGATTGTTTCTTTTACAATAATGATGGTTTATGAATCGGAGCACCGTTGCCTCAGTCGAGGGGATGGTCTTCAAAAAATTTCTGCTGACGCTCCTGGCGGTTGACTCCTCCGAAGAATTTCTCAACCTTGATTTTGCGTGACAGCTGCATGATGCCGTAGATCATTGCCTCGGGACGCGGGGGACAGCCGGGCACGAACACGTCGACCGGAATGATGTCCTCGATGCCGCGGGCCACATGGTATGACTTGCGGAACGGGCCGCCCGAGATAGCACAGCCGCCGCAGGCAATCACGTATTTAGGCTCGGCGAGCTGGTCGTAGAGACGACGGAGCACCGGGGCCATGCGGTTGACAATCGTACCGGCCACCATGATGAAGTCGGCCTGACGGGGCGAGGCTCGCGCTACTTCCCAGCCGAAACGCGCCATATCGAAACGCGCCGCTCCGAGCGACACAAATTCGATACCGCAGCAACTGGTGGCGAAAGTAAGTGGCCAGATAGAGTTAGACCGCCCCCAGTTGATAAGTTTGTCGAGGGTGCCGACGAGCACGTTGGCACCGCTCTCCTGAAGCTCCTTTACGAGCTTCTCGATATATTCGTTGTCTTTCCACGCCTCGTAGGGCATGCTCTTGGTGGTGACTTCCTTTACTTCCATGACAAAGCTCCTTTCCGCCAAGCGTATGCCAGGCCCAGTATGAGAAAACCTAAGAAGACGGCGATGCTGATAAGGCCTGCCGAACCGAGGTCGCGCACACGCACTGCCCACGGGAACAGGAAAATAGCTTCGACGTCAAACATCAAAAACAGAATAGCATAGAGGTAGTAGCCCACGGAGAAACGGGTCATCGAGTTGCCTCGCGTGGGGATACCGCACTCGTAAGCCTCTCCCTTCTGCGGGTTGAAGGAGCGCGGGCCAATCAGCTTGGCAATCAACATTGCAAGCGCTACCAATGCGATACCGGTCAGCAATGCCGTAAGGGCAAGAATGCTGTTGTTTTCAATTCCGAATATTGCTAATGATACCATATATAAAGATTGATTATTTTATGCTATTTCAGAACAAAGGGCCGACCCCGGCTGAAAAATTGTTATCCCAAAACAGAAAAATTCACCTTCCATGGACTGCAAGGCGTAAAAATCCTTAAAAAAGACAACATTTCAGAGCACTTCGCAGATAGGCTGTAACCATCGCGCTATGCAACATAAATACAGTGTATTCAGGCAGTTAGCGTCAGAATTAAGGCTAAATACGGGTGTTTGCCTCTTTTTTCGTATGCAAAGTTAAAAATTTTTTATGTAAAACAAAGTAATTTGCCTCTCCTAATTATCTTTATTTTTGGAATTATTTGCGTGCCCGAAGGGAAAACACTCCACCGCGGGAGATGTACAGCTTCGCCTCGGAGAATTTTTTCCATTAACATTTATTAACAGAATAAAAGTAACAACGTACACGGATTTAATATATCTTTGTGATGCATTCAATGCCGAAACGATTGATATTTCATCGGAAATATCCAATGCCCATTCGTTTTCGATATACGTAATCCTACGTGCCCGGGTACTGCCACGATTTTTAAATCATACACAGGTATGACAGGCAGTATCCACATTCATATTTTCCCGACTTTCTTTTTAAACCATACGACTACCGACAGAACTTTTTCTGCCGGCGGTTATTGTTGTGTCCTGTCGCAACCTCAACCTTCATGCTACCTTTTTTTATTAACCATATTAATTAACCATTTAAATCACAAATCATTATGGCAATTGTAGCTATTCTTCTGATGTGCCTCGGTTTTCTGGGGTGTTTCGTCAACAAAATTCCGGGGCCGCTGTTGGCCTTCATCGGTCTGTTGCTCGCAAAATTCGCAGCCGACCTGCCTATTTCGTGGGGCATCATTGCATTGTGCGCTGTCCTTGTAGTCGCCAGCATGGTAGTCAACGCCAAATATGTGCCTCAACTGGCAGCCAAGCTCTACCCCTACGGCAAAGGTGGCAAATGGGGCACATTCATCGGTTCACTTATCGGTCTGATTATCGCGCTGAAAGCCAGCGCTGTTGTAGGCATCATCTTCATGCTCGCCCTTCCCTACGGCTTTGCATGGCTGTTCGAGTATATGACCGACAAGGACAGCAAGGAGGCCGGCAAACGCGCCGCTTCGGCATTTACCGTCTATCTGGCATCGACAGTAATCAAACTCGTCGTAGTCTACCTGTGCTTCAATTTCACCATCAACAACATGTCTGACAACATCTTAGGCTGATACACTGTCAATAGCACAAACTGTTTTGACAATACCCGACATTTTATTATAAACCAATAACCTATTTGTATTTTTATAAACCAATAACCTATTTGTAATGAAAAAGATTTTTTATTCAATGACAGCAGCCGCACTGCTTTTAGGCTTCACCTCTTGCGGCGGCAGCAAAAGTGGCAACAATGAATCCGAAGCATCCGAGCAATCGGAAGATGCCGCAATCCCCCAGACGGCCACAGTAAAGATTACCGACAACATGTTCGCTGACGGCGACATGAAGTGGGATATATTACTTGTACCGGGTGACTATACATTCAATTACGCCGACGGAGCTGCTGTAGTAGAAATAAAGGCAAAGGCCAACGGTATTGTTGACAAGGAGCTATCCTCTGATACGAAATTCGGTGTCTACGATGAAAACGGCAATGAACTCGGCACCATGCTGACCTTCAGCGGCTCTGGCAATCTGTCGAAAGCCCTGCAGAACGGCGACAATGCCACCGAGTGTGTGCTCACTCTCAAATATTACGGCTTTGATACGCCGTTCCCCGAATTTATGGCAAAGGCTAAAGAGATAAAAGGTCTTGAGGCCATGGAATATCAGAAATCATCGAGCGACTCATCGACCGGCAGCAGCAGTGTGACTTCAGGCGACCTGTCGACATTCATCTCCAACGGTAAATCTGGGGATATCGACAAGATGCTCGACGCCCTGGAGTGGGAAAACAGCGTGGAGGCAGCACTCAAGCCTCAGGTACGTGCTCTCGATGAAGAAGCCATCAAGACAGCTATCGAAATCGACAAGGCAAGCGAAGAGATAGGCGAGAAATATGACCGTCACAATCTCAACGGAGCACTCGGCACCATGGAAGACAAGATGACCGACAGCCAGCGCAGCCGTTATAGATCCGCTATCGCAAACATGGTATTCTACTACAACGCAAGCGAAGACGGGACAGAGTTCAACAATCTCTACCGTAAACTCCGCTACGGCATCTAAGCATCAACCTCTTTTCGTTTAAAACATTATCAATCAACTATCCGACACACATAATTCAAGCACTGCGGGTGTTGCAAGACTACTGAATTTCAGCAGTTTTACGACACCCGCACTATTTTGTTCACCTGACAGCGCCGGAAAGGAGGAAAGTGTAGCAAAACTATGATTAGCGGTCAGACATCACCGCAAATTGTAGGGACGCGATTCATCGCGTCCCAATGCTGTTTACTTAGCATCTAAGCGTCCTGAGGACGCTGATTATTCGTAACCCCGTATGCCGGAGTGAAACGGAGGCATGCGGGGAATAATGGATATATAACCGTGGCGTCCGGAGGACGCCGATTTACTTAGTTACCAGCTTTTTATTATGAATGAAGCGTTGTAAATCGGCGTCCTCCGGACGCCACTTACGATATGATTACTTACCCCGCACGCCTTCGCAAGCTTCGGCGTACGGGGTTACGAATAATCGACGTCCTGCGGACGTCACGCCCCTAAGTAAACAGCATTGAATCGCGTCCCTACAATTTCGTTGATATATTTTGAAGTTCTGCAACACATACTTGTATTATTCCTGTATACTGAAAGTTACAACACGGGGGCGGGAGAGGTTCCGCGGTCGCCGAGGGTTCGCGGGGAGGTGTAGACGCGGACGGCGTCGTAGAGGCCGGCGTCGATCAGCGACTGAAGCATGCGGGGGCCGCATTCGGTCATTATCGAGGTGATGCCGCGGCGGTAGAGTTCCGACATTATTTCGGTCAACGGGGTGTCGGAGGTGATGGGGATGTTTTCCACTCCGGGGAGCCGCAGGGGACGGGGGGTGAGCAACATGATGCGTCGGGTGCTGTCGGCGAACAGGCGCAGGCGCGAGGCTGTTGCGGCATCGATAATGCCGCGGCGGTCGATGACGACGACCTTGGGGTCGGGGCCGTCCCAGCGGCGCACGTCGAGGCGGGGATTGTCGGCAAGGAGCGTGGAGGCGGTGGTGAGCAGGGCGTCGTGGAGGGCGCGTTCGCGGTGCACAAGAGCGGAGTCGAGCGGCGAGGAGAATATGAATGCCTGTTCATCAGGATGCCGCACGGCGTCCATGAATCCGTCGGCACTCTGCGCCCATTTTAGGGTGATGAACGGACGGTGCAAATTGTGGGCGGTGAGGAATCGAGGATTGAGTGCGCGCGCCTCATCCTCAAGTACGCCCTCCACAACCTCTACGCCGGCATCGCGGAGCATGGCTACCCCGCGGCCGCACACTTTGTCGAACGGGTCGCCGCAGGCTATCACCACGCGGGGTATACCGCTGTCGATAATCAGGCGGGCGCACGGAGGAGTCTTGCCATAGTGAGAGCAAGGCTCGAGGGTGACATAGATGGTGGATTCGGCGAGCAGCGGGCGGTCGTCGGGAGCCACGGAGGCCACGGCGTTGACCTCGGCGTGCGGCTGTCCGCAACGGCGGTGGTACCCCTCCCCTATTATGCGTCCGCGGGCCACGATTACGGCCCCGACGTTGGGATTGGGGTGGGTATCGGTCATTGATGATTTGGCCAGCTGTATTGCACGGCGCATATATCTGATGTCGAAGTCCATGAGTAGTGTCGGGTTAATTGATAATTAAGAAAATCAACAAAATTTAGGGAGGGTGTTGCAGAACCGGATTTTAGCTGACCGCGGTTGAAAACCGCGGCTACTACATAGCTGATTATCAAGAGCCATTGCATAGTAGCCGCGGTTTTTAACCGCGGAAGGTTCAGTTTTGCAACGCCCCGCCCGCTAACGGGCTACAGGTAGGTGGGCTGCCACTCTATGCCGTAGCGGTCGTAGGGGGTGACGGCTATGCGGTAGCCTTTGCGGTATTTGGCGGGGAGAGTGTATGAGGTGTCGTAAGTAACAGCGAGGATATAGGTGGAATCTATGCCGTCGGCGCCCGATGACTGCGCGTCGGCGTCGTCGACATCGTCGGGTATGGCGTAAACGACGTAGCGGGCATCGTCGGCCGCCGTCCACTCAAGGCGCCCCGATTTGCTGAGCGACAGACCTGTAACCTCAAGATGGCGGCTTTTTCCCTTCCAGCGCATCGGGGGCACGAGTGCGGGCGCCTTGAAAATCTTTTCGTGGAGAGCCTTGCCGAATCCGGGGCCATACTTTCCGGCGATATAACGCGCCGAGTAGAGCACCGCACCGGGAGCGTAGTTGAATGAATACTCGCGGTTAAGCTCAATCTGGCGGAATGTCTCGTTCCACTGGTCGGGAGTATTGTTTTTGGCGAAGGATGCTATGGTCTGGCTCGGGAAACAGTGGCGTCCGTACATCTCGGCCACGTCGTTCCACCATCGGGACAGCCCCCCATAGGGGTGGCGGCGGTTGTCGGTGGTCCAGTAAATCTGCGGCGAAATATAGTCGACAAGTCCCTCCTTGAGCCAGTTGACGGGGTCGGAGTATATCTTGTCGTACTGGCTGTCGGCCGTAACGACGCCATAGGAGGGTAGCGACGGCACGCCCTCGCAGTCATACACGCCGTTGGCTCCGGCTATGCCCTGCGGGGATACGCCGAACCGTATCTTGCCGTCCTTTACAGTGCTCAGCATGGCGTAGACATCCGCTATGGCGCGATTGATGTTGGCGCGGCGCCAGTCGGCCATCGACTGCCCGGCCTCGGCGGCGGCAACGTAGTATTTCCAGTCGGCTGCACGCTCGTCCTCGGGTATGAATTCGGGATTGTAGAAATAGTCGTCGAACACGATGCCGTCTATATCGTAGTTGGTGGCTATCTCGCGGCAGATGTTGCAAAGGTGGCGCCGCGTCTCGTCGAGGGCGGGATTGAAAATCGTCATCGTGGATTTGCCCACGCGGTTGGTCATCCACAGATCGCGCGTCACGACATCGAGCGATGTGGAGGGGCGTCGGGTACCTACGCGGAACGGGTTAATCCACGCGTGGCACTCCATGCCGAGGGCGTGGCAGCGCTCGATGCACCGGCTCAGCGGGTCGTAGCAGGCGGCGGTGCCGCGGTTGCCGGTAAGATAGCCCGACCATGGCTCGTAGGAGGAGTTGTAAAGAGCGTCGGCCATAGGGCGCACCTGAAAGAATACGGCATTGATGCCGGCGCGGTGGAGATTCTCAAGTATCGAATCGAGTTCGCTCTGCTGCGTCAGCGCCACCTGACGGCTTGCGCCCTGACACGAAGGCCAGTCGATACCATAGGCAGTGACAAGCCACGCCCCGCGCATCTCGTATTTGGGGGAGGCAACGGCCTCGGAAAGCGGAAAAAAGATACCGGCAAATGACGCCAAAACAAACAACAGAGAATAAAATCTAAGCATAACGGGCAATGAATTGAAGTTGTCATTTAACTGCGGGAGGTTTTCTTGAACTATCTCTGTAAGCGCATAATTACGCTTACCTCATATCAGACAACAACTATCCGGACACAAAGTTAGTCAATATCGCAATTTTTCAAAGATATTGTGCGGATATTTTCAGGTTGCCGTACTGTTCGGCCACATGGCAATCCTGCCGCGCTCAGTTGCCGCGGCCGCGCAGCCCTTTTGATTTGAGATAGTTGATAAGTTCGGCGATGCGGTCGGTCTGTATTATCGTGACGCCCCGGTCGAGCACCCAGCCCCAGTTGGCGTCGGGGTCGCGCATCGCTTTCTCGTCCTCATGGCCGCCGCACAGGCTTTCCCAAAGGGTGTTGACCCATACGCGGCAACCGCTGTCCACTATGGTGGGAATGAGGCTCATGCCTGCGACATTGTCCTTTGAGAACTGCACCTCGATGGCCGCGGGGCCGTATTCCGTGAGAAAACTTGACACATAGCCGCTTGCCGAACTGTTTTCGAGATTTACCACCGGCATGAAGATGATGTTTTCGTAGCCTGCGAGCTTGTTCCTGACATCGGCGACGGAGTTGCTCCCTTTTAGCACCACGTGGTCCTCGGTACCGGTCTTCTGGATTATCGGGGAGATTTCAGCAAGGTAGTCGTGGCCTTTGTCTATATTGACGAGTACACGGTCCTTGCAGGCAAGCAGCGCCTCCTCGAGGGTGGGGATGGTCTCGTCGGAAAGGTTGCCGTCGGAGTAACGCAGGCGGTAGGATTTGAGCTGTTCGAGCGTCATGTCGGAGATGTTGCCGTGGCCGTTGGTCGTGCGGTCGATGTTGCCGTCGTGCATCAGCACGAACTGGCCGTCCTTGGTCTTGTGGATGTCGATTTCGACCATGTCGGCACCTTTGTCGGCGGCACTCTTTATGGCACCGACCGAGTTTTCGGGCGCCGAACGCCAGTCGCCGCGGTGAGCCACGACGAATACATAGTCCTTGTCACGGGAAAGCAGACGTTGGCGCAAATCATCGATATGTGACTGCGCCGTAGCAGATAGTGCGGCCAGAAGCGCGGCCGCAATTGTAAATAGTTTCATTGGTAAAATTTTATGTTAGGTAAGTTTGGATAATGCAAAGATACTGACAATCGTAGTAAATTCAGTGTTAGTTTAATCTAAAAAATAGCACGAATGATGCGAAAAACGGCAATATTCCATTACACCGCAGTGTCGTGAGAAAAACTATCGGACCCGTCGGACAGGTCGGACCTGTCGGACGAGTCCGACTTTAGAGGGAATCAGTCGGGACTGAAACTATGGCGCTGCCGGTAATGGATGGCCGGGTCAGTCGGTGACTGTGAGGGCGGTCCCGGCGGAGTGGGCGGTCATTTCGGGGGCGTACTGGCTCTGGAGGGTGGCTATGCCCGAGGAGTAGGTGCCGGCATTGTTGACGTTCATCTCGTACTCGATGACGTACTGGCCTTTGGGCATACGGTCGATGAAGAGGTTGGTGGCCGCGTCGCGGTTTTCGAGGTAGAACACGAGGCCGTCGCAGTAGACGGGACGAGGTGTCTGGATTACCGGCTCGAATGTTGCGGCACGGTTGTCGACGAGGGTTACATAGTCCATGTCGCGCATCGACTTCATGACGAGGCGTACTTTCACTACCTGTCCTACCGAGAATGTCTCGGCGGGCGCCCAGCCTTTGTCAGTGCGGACGAAAAGTTCCTTGCTTACCGACAGCTCGGGGATGGAGTGTGCCTTGACATCCTTCATCACCTGAGTGGACTGTGACACGACAGCGCCCCATGCGGGACCTTCGGCAGTGCGGGTGATTTTCAGATTGCCCTTGGCGTCGGGAATGGCTGCAATGACCTGACCGGTCAGGCGGTCCATGCGGTCGGCCTCAAGACGCTTGCCGTCAATTGTGATGACAGCGTCGCCTGGGCGGTTGAGCCATGACGAGCCGCATTGCAGTATGGCGGCCACGCATGCCGAAGCGTCGACCGAAGTGCCCCAGTCCTGTACAATCTTGTTGAGGATAAGCCACTGGCGTATCGGGTCGATTTCAGCGCAACCGGGTTCGATAGTGTTGAAAGCCTGAAGGATAAAGGCGGTCTGGCCGACAGCGGTGAGCGAGCGCCAGCTGCTGCCGTCGACAGAATCCCACCACATACCGAGCTCGGGAGTCGAAACGGCGTATTCGCGGATTGAGGCGAGTATCTGACGGGCAACCTCCTTGTAGTCATTGCGGTAGAGCATGAGGGCATCGGCAGCCTTGGCCGGAGTGGACGACTTCTTCCAGTCCTTCAGCGTACGCTGCACGGTGGCGTTGTAGGCCTTCTGCGCGCCGGTCGACATCGGGACGTCGCGGTAGAGGGAGCGCACGTAGGTATAGTAGGAATAATCGCTCTCGGGGTAGCGGGCGTAATTTTTGGCAACCTCGCCGTCAATATATTTCAGCGCCTTCTTCACCATGCCGTCGAGCTGCGAGGGGCAGCAGCCGAGCTGACGGAGTTCGGCGAAGTTATTGAGGATAAGCATGGTCGCCCATTCGGAGGGACGGTCATAGTTGTCGGTCCATGACCAGCCGCCACCGTCGCGCTGCATTTTCTCGAGCTTTCTGACAGCCGACTTTATGCTGCTGTCAATCTCCTTGCTGTCAAAGAGCAGGGCGAGACGCGATATGCGCTCCTCGTCGCTCTGGGCTTCCTGCACCCATGGGGTGGCGGCGAGCACGAGCTGCTTGAGGTCGTCGTTACGGTTGAGCATGGAGAGCATCTCCCCCTCCTTGCCCGAGGCAAGCCACTCCTTGAGAGCCGGTTCGATAGCGGGATTGAGGCTGAGCACGTAGCGAGAAACGGCAGCCGAGAATATCTGGGCCGATGCGGCGAGAGAGGTGGCGGCATCGTCGGCACGCAGGCCGGGGAGAGCCGAGACTACCTCCCATGTGGGATTCTCGCAGAACGAGAGGGTGACCTTGGAGTCGGCCGACGGTGCGGGAAGCTCGCGGGTCAGTTCCTTTTGGTCGGGAGCGAGATAGAATGTCGAGGCGTCGATGACAGGCTGTGACGATGAGAGAACGGGGAGCAGGGTCATCACGCCGTCGCTATAGCTTTCGGTAGATGACTTGACGCGCACCATCATCGCGCCGGGAGCAGCCGGAGCGGCGATTGAGAATTTCACCGTGGCCGACTGACGTGGAGCGATTTCCGAATCGACAGACTGAGTGCCGACGATTTCGCCCGTTGCGGAATCAAGGATTTCAAAAGTCGTGGTCACGGAAGCGGGCGCGTCGGTGGAATTCATGACCGTGGCACGGATGTCCGCCACATCGCCGGTGCGGAGGAAACGGGGCATGTTGGGTTCGACCATGACAGGCTTCGACGCGATGGCTTCGCGCATGTCAAGTCCGGTAGCGAGAAGGTCGGTATAAGCCAACGCGTTGAGCACCCAGGTAGTGTTGGCGTTGGGCACGGTGAAAGAGTATGTCAGGGTGCCGTCGGCATCGGTCGAGAGCATCGGCGCGAAGAACGCGAGCGGCACTTCGGCGGGACGGTATTGCTCCCGGACTTCTGCAACAGCGGCGGTACCGTAGGCTATAACCACAGTTTCTTCAAGCGCTCCGTCTGTATTCTCGACAACGCCGGCAGCAGAACCGTAAAGTGCTTCTTTATGCTCGGAGACAGCGCCTAAATCAGCAACTTCCTCCTCAACGTACATTTCGTCAGTGACGCTTTCCATCTTCATCGCACGCGGAGCTGATTGACGAACGCTATACAAAACCATGCCGTTGCGACCGTAGCCGCTCCACGACAGGCCGTAGAAGTTGAATGAGGGCACGCCTAATGAGGGCACCGTGAGCGACCTGACCGAAGATGAGAAGTCGTTGGACCCGAAACCGCGCAGGTTGTTGTCAAGTGAGAGGCTTCCGATGTAGCCCGATGAGGGGCTGAATGTCCATGACTGCGTGGCAAGGTTGTCGAGAGCCTTGGAATACATGTCGAGAATGAGGGCTGCGCCCACACCTTTGCCTGCTCCGTTGGTGACTTTTACGGTGATTGTCTCGTCGGCAAGCGGGTTGAGGCGGTCGCGCATGTGCTCGACTTTCACCTTGAGGGTGGCATCGGGATTGTCGACAGTGACCTTGAATATGCGGGACCACTCGGAGAAATTGTTGACCGTAGACAGGCGTACCGACATTTCGGCGAGCGAATCGGGTACGTTCACCGTGAGGCGGTTCATGCCGCTGCGGGCGTCAATCCATTTCTGCTCGATGAGATTGGTTCCGCGGTACACAGTCATGAGCACATGGGGCTGTTCGGCCGGAATGCCATAGACGATTTCAGCCTTGCGGTCGGTGGCTTTGGCCTTGACCGAAGCGGAGGGAGCCCATATACCGTAAGCTACGGGGCATGTCATGTCGCCGGAATTATAGACGACAACGTCGGCTTCAACAGATTTGGCGTCTATGCCGACAGCACTGACTGTCAGGTCATAGCAGCCGGAACGGAGGTTGCCGAGGTCGGCCACGGCGAAACCGTTGCGGCTTACCGCGTCAAACTCATATTCCTTGCTGTCTTTATCCTTGAATGACAGATGGACGGGAGACTCAATCTTCTCGCCGAGAGGATTGAATACGGCTATGCCGAGGCGAGCGTCGTTGGCGGCAGGGAACCAGCCGTTGTCGTCGACGGAGATGTAGGCCTGCTTGCTCAGCGAGAAGTCATCGCGGCAGGAGCGGTTTTCACCTGAGGGGGAGGTAACGGTAAATGACACCTCATATCGTCCGCCGCGGAAGGGGGACTGTTCGAGTACCTCTTTCGACAGCACCCAGCGGAAAGCGCCGTCGGCGTCGGTCGAAAGCGTGTCGATATGGAATTTCACTGTGTTGCTGCGCCACCACACGCGCTGCATGCCGGAGAGGGAGGCTTCGACTACGGCATTCTGCACGGGGAAACCGCTGTAGGTGGCGGCTTTGCCGAGCACGGTGACTGAGCCGTCGGCGTCGTTTACGGTGACGCTGTCGACTTTAGCCTCGTAGGTAGGCAGTTTGTAGTCGCTTACCATTACGCTCTCGCTTGCAATCTGGCGTTTTGTGGCCGGATTCAGGATACCAATCATAAAGTATCCGGTCAGCCCTTCGTCAGGAAGTGTGAAGCGGGCGGAAGCACGGCCATAGTCGTCGGTGCGTATATCGACAGTGTCGACGGCCACGTAGTTGGGGTTGCGGAGTATGGCCTTCAGCTCGGTATTCTTCACGAGAGTACGGGTGTTGCCGGAATAGTTGTAGACCACGGCGACGAAATCGAGGGTATCACCGGGATGGTAGATGGCGAGCGAGGTGCGTATGAATGCAGTCGTGGCACTGTTTTCGCCACGGTAATCGTAGAGATATTCGGTCATTCCGGCGCCGTAGCGGTCGTCGCCCTTTACGGCGTGGATGAATATGTTGCGGAGATTGCCTTTGTTGAGGTCGACGTAGCCGTCAGCTCCTGTCTCACGGGTGCGGAGCTTGACCGGGACACCATTTTCGTAGCGGTAAGTGGTTACATTGGCACCGCCTACAGGGGCGCCGTCGAGTCCGCTGACAGCGAATACGCGCAGCAGGTCGGTGCCATTTGTGCCGAGGAGCGCCATGTCGGAGCAGTAGACGGGTGAGTACCAGTCACGCTGTCCGGCTTTTTTGAGCGACGAGGTCAGGATGTATACACCGTATTCGTCGAGAGTCAGTGTTACTTCCTTTTTGTCGGTGAACGGAATCACGCCGTCGGATTTCACCGGAATGCGGGTCACGGGAGCCGACGCACAGTCTTTGAGGCTGTAGCTGCCGTCGTTGTAGCCGGGACGCGGATTTTTCACGCGGTAAACGAGCAGTTCGGTAGAGGCGACGTTGCTCATGCTGACATCAACCTTGAACTCCTTGCCGCGGGCCACCTGAGCGGGGAACTGCAATCGGACGGAGGGTTGCGAAAGATCGGCAAGGATATTTTTCACCGCGTTGATACGGAAGTAAGACGGATTGGAGGCCTCGAAATCTCTGAGGGCGCGGTAGAGAGCGGTTTTTTGTCCCGCACTCAGGGCATACAGGTTTTCGTCGATGAGGAATTCTACGGCGTAGGGGGTACTCTTGTTTTCCTCGTACAGACGCATGAGCGGGGTAGACAACTCTTCGCCGGCGTCATCTTCTTCGGTGTCATCTTCAACCACGTAATCCTCAAGCATTTCGTAGCGGGTGAGCAATGCGGCGACACGGGGCGCGCCATGATTGGCGTCGACCCAGCGGTTGGCTATTTCGATTGCATCGCGCGAGGGCTTGGCGAGCACGTTGGGCACACGCAACCTGATGTCATACAGGAATATGGGAGAGAGAACCTGAAGAGACTCGTCTGTCAGACCCGAAATGCCGTCGACGGCCTGCAGCGATGCGAAGTCGAACAGCGTGGGGTAGAATATGGCATCTGTCTTATCGCAGTCGATGACAGCGGAATAGTCGGTGATACGGGCTTTTTTGAGAGCGTCGGCGTGGGTGAGCGCGTGGTTGTAAAGCTCTACGATCTTGTCCTTGAACTCCTTTCCGCTCCACAGGGTTATGTCGGAGCCGGGGGAGGCAAGCGCCGGGCGGCGGTTGAGATTGTAGCTGTCGCCGTCGTAGTATTGGGTGTATATATCGGCAAGAAGGAGGTCGAGAAGAGCGTGGCTGACAGCATCTTTCTCTTTGGCGGCAATACCCTCGATACGGTAGATTACCGACGGCAGGGAGTCGGGAGAGATGGCAGTCTGCGCCAGTCCTGAACGGATAAGGGCGTCGACCACGGCGGTGCCGTCACCGGCCTTGAGCGCCTTGTCGAGCATGGCGTCGGCATCCTTGATCACCTGCTTGGGATAGGCGAAGTCGGGTGCGCTGTTTTTTGATTTCTGTGCACTCATAATTAGAGGAATAAATGCGGCTAAAATAAATAAGAAACGTTTTATCATAATGCAAAAGTTTTTATACGTGGGAATTAAGCAACTTCAGTCATACATAGGAGAAACGAAAGGTAATGATTATTTACAAGATATGACATGAGAAATATCAATAAGTTGCTGAAAGTCATGAAAATTTAACAATTTTTACGAAGAATGGCGGATTTCATTTTGACAATTACGGAATAGTCCTCAGTTTCAGACTGAAGCGGTAGAAAATCCATAAAGAGGTGCTATCAAGTACAAATAAGCGATTGAAAACTCTCTTATTTGAAGGAAATCATATATATTTGCATATCAAACATGTCAATATGGAGTATACTGCTTTATTAGAGAAACAGATTATCGGCAGATTAAAAGTCGATAATCCGTGGTGGACTGAGGGGCATATCCAGGACTTTTATCGAACCATGACCCCAAGACTATATCTCAATATATTTTATCCTTTGGTACAAATGTCTGATGTCAGGCGTTCGGTAATCCTTATGGGACCACGACGCGTTGGCAAAACCGTAATGATGTACCATTCTATCCAAAAGTTAATAAATGACGGAGTATCACCACAAAACATTATTTATATCTCTATTGAAACTCCAATATATAACAACATATATCTTGAACAACTTTACAACCTGTCATGCCAGATTTTAGGGAAGTCGCCCACTAAAGACAGAATGTATGTGTTCTACGATGAGGTTCAATATCTCAAGGACTGGGAAGTAGAACTTAAATCAATGGTCGATACCTTTTTAAATGTCAAATTCATCGCATCAGGCTCAGCAGCTGCAGAACTTAAAAAAAGAAGTGATGAAAGCGGTGCGGGTCGTTTTACAGACTTCAATCTTCCGCCTCTAACCTTTTACGAATATATTCATTTGAAAGGCTATGCAAACATCATGCACCCCACAATCGAAAATTGGGGGTGCAGACAAGCCAATATATTTTCATCAATCGATATTGACCGTCTAAATGAATTATTCATTGATTACATTAATTTCGGTGGTTATCCGGAGGTCGTTTTCTCTGAAAAGATACGGGAAAATCCCGGACAATTCATTCGCCATGATATAATAGACAAAGTCTTATTGCGGGATCTACCCAGTCTATACGGCATCAGTGACGTTCAGGAATTAAACTCTCTCTTCACCATGATTGCATATCATTCGGGAGCACAGTTTTCTTACGAACGTCTATCCAAAGAATCCGGGGTAAAAAAAGATACCCTAAAAAAATATATAACTTATCTTGAGGCAGCCTTTTTGATTAAAGTCATACACCGTACTGATGACACAGCAAAACAATATCAACGGGAAACTCAGTTCAAAATTTATCTTACCAACCCGTCGCTCAGATGCGCTTTATTTCATCCTATAGGTGAATCCGATGCTGAAATCGGCGATATGGTTGAAACTGCAATCTTCGCGCAATGGATTCCCCGTCAGTGGGAGGAATTACGATACGCCAACTGGCGTCAGGGTAAACAGCAGGGCGAAGTAGATATGGTCGGTCTTGATATCGGCGTTCAGAAACCATGTTGGGCATTGGAAATAAAATGGTCTAACAGATATTTTAATTTACCTGCCGAACTTCATTCTCTAAAGTATTTCATGAATAAAAACCAATTATCGGAAGCTTTAGTCACAAGCATATCCGAGTCAGGATTAAGGCAACTGGATGACCTTAAACTGCATTTTATCCCTGCTGCATGCTATGCATATACTGTAGGAATGAATACCATTCAACAAACACGCAAATCGTATGGATTATAGCGGTTTCCAAATAAGCAGATTAAAATCCGCTTATTTGGAAACTACCGTTTATTACATTAATTATAAGTATTTTACATGAATAAAATAAGTAAACATAACACTCGTTATAAAAGCTAATATGACAGTAGAGGAAATGATGCGGGAGGCGCGGGGAAGGCTTGCCGCGGAGTATGGGGCGCGGGAGGCAGCGGCTATGGTTGACGAGATGATGCTGCGGATAAAGGGGTGGAACAAGACCGCTACCATAATTCACGGCAATGAGACGGTGACCGATTTCCTTAAAGAGCGGCTCGAGGCTACGGTCGGACGACTGCTCGATGGGGAACCGATACAGTATATTTTCGGGAAAGCGCATTTCTACGGGATGGATTTCAATGTGACTCCGGCTACGCTTATACCGCGGCCCGAGACGGCGCAGCTTGTCGATATGATTGTCGATCGTTACGGTAACAATAGCGACCTGCGTGTGCTCGATTTAGGTACCGGCTCGGGGTGCATCGCCATAGCCATTGCGCGGCATCTGCCTTTCCCGAAGGAGGTTACAGCCGTCGACATTTCGGATGCGGCCATTGAGGTGGCACGCAGCAACAGCTCGGGGCTTAAGGTCAAAGTCAATTTTATACAAGGCAATATGTTGGATACCGATGAGATGGTAGCCGCACTCGGAGAGAGGTATGACATCATTGTGAGCAATCCTCCTTATATCGCACAGCGGGAGGCGGCGGGAATGGAGCGGAATGTCCTTGAGCATGAGCCGGCTACGGCGCTTTTCGTACCTGACGATGACCCGCTGGTGTTCTATCGCGCCATTGCGGTGATTGCAGAAAAACGGCTTGACGATAAGGGCACGCTGTTTCTTGAAATCAATCCGTTGTTTGCCAAAGAGTTGGCCGCGATGCTGCGCGAACACGGATTTCAAGATGTCGACATCGAGAAAGACATGCAGAAAGCTGACCGTTTCATAATAGCCCAACGCTGAGTATGATGCAACGACGTAAACCGATATCGAAAGAGAATGCCACGGTGCGGCTGGAGTCGCTGTGCGCGCGTGCCGAGCACTGCACCTACGAGCTGATGACAAAACTGCGGGGATGGGGCATAACGGGCGAAGTGGCCGAAGATATAATCAACGGGCTGATTGACAACCGCTTTGTCGACGACCTGCGGTTTGCGAGGTCGTTCGTGCGCGACCGTTACCGGTTTTCGGGCTACGGGCGCCGCAAGATAGCAATGGCTTTGGCAGCCAAGCGGATACCGCGCGACACCGTGGAGGAGGCAATGGAGGAGATTGACCCCGAGATATATTTCGGAAATCTGCGCCATCTTGTCGACCGTAAGGCCGCGGCACTCGACCTAAGCAGCTACGATGACCGCAACAAGCTGTACCGCTACGCGATAGGGCGCGGATATGAGAGCGACCTGACGGTGCGCGCCATAAAAATGTATATGGCCGAAAACAGGGAGTGAGAATGCGTTTTACGGGGATAATACAGGGGGTTCTGAACCGGCTCGGCGAGGCGGTATTTCCCGCGGTGTGCGAATGCTGCGGGCGCTCGCTTGTGGACGGAGAGCGGCTGTTGTGTCTGCATTGCTTGTATGACATGCCCCGCACCGGCTATCACCGTGACAGTTTCAGCGAACTGCACAAGCGGCTGGCAGCGCCGGGGGTGCCTATTGAGCGGGCGGCGGCGATGTTCCACTATATCAAGGAGAGTCCGTACGCACGGCTGATACAGCATGCTAAATATAACGGACGTCCGTCGATTGACCGTGAGCTTGCGCGAATGTTTGCCGCGGAACTTGCCGCAGAAGGTTTCTTCGGGGGGATTGACATGATATTGCCCATACCGCTGCACTGGCGGAAAAGGTGGCGCCGCGGATTCAACCAAAGCGAGGAGATAGCGGAGGGCATCAGCGAAGTAACCGGTATAAAATGCGGCGACAATCTGAAAGCACTCCCCCACTCTACCCAGACGCGCAAGAATGCAGCGGAACGCGCGGCCAATATGGAGGGGAAGATTGTGGCCGTGCATGGTGAGGAACTTGCCGGGAAGCATGTGCTTGTGGTGGATGATGTGATTACCACGGGGGCGACTTTGCTTGCCGCGGCAAAGGCTATACAGGCCGGAGCAAACGGGGTGAAGGTCAGCGTGCTGACGCTTGCGGCGTCGAAGCGGGGGTAAGGGCTGTCAAGCCCGGGATAAATCGAGATTAATCGGGACTAATCGGGATTGCTCAGGATTAATCTTGATTTATCGGGAAAATAGCGGTTGTCAGCCGAGGAGGATATGCTCGGCTTTTATGTCGGTTGAGAGGAAGACGGAGGCCATAGCGCTGAAGCGATCGGCGCTTTCGGTTGTGAGGTAGCGGCAGCCGGCGTTGCGGGAGAGGCGGCGTTCCATTTCGGGATGGCGGCGGAGATAGTCGGCAAGAGAGGCGCCTGTAATCTCACCCTGCAGGACGAGGGAGACGCCGCGCGGTATGTATTTGCGGATTTTGCCGAGAAGGAGGGGATAATGGGTGCAACCGAGTATGACAGTGTCAATCAGCGGGTCGGCGTCGAAAAGGCGTTCGATTTCCTGCTTCACGAAGTAATTGGCTCCGGGACTCTCGGACTCACGGTTTTCGACAAGAGGGACCCACATCGGGCAGGCGTGGCCCGTCACGGCGTAATCCGGATAGAGTTTGGCTACCTCCATGTCGTAGGAACGACTGGCTATCGTGCCGGGGGTACCGAATACGCCTATATGGCCGGAACGGCTTATTTCGCCGAGTTTTTCGACCGTCGGACGGATTACACCGAGTACGCGGCGCGTGGGGTCGGCCATAGCGGGGAGGTCGTTCTGCTGAATTGTGCGCAATGCCTTTGCGGAAGCGGTATTGCAACCGAGGATTACCAGGGGGCATCCCTGTCCGAAAAGATATTGCACCGCCTCGAGAGTGAAGCGGTAGACAATCTCGAAAGAACGGACGCCGTAGGGCGCGCGGGCGTTGTCGCCAAGATATATGTAGTCATATTGCGGAAGAGCGGCGCGCAATCCCTCTAAAATGGTAAGGCCGCCATAGCCCGAGTCAAACACTCCGATAGCTCCCGATACAAGTTTATTTTCCATCTATTGACAATAACTTAAGCACCATTATTTACGGTAAAGTTAAGAAATTATATCTTTCAACGATATTTTTACAAATTATTTTCTCCGTTTTTATCCATTTCAATTTCGATATCCTCAATCTGCGGAAGGGATGATGCGACATCGGCAAACAGTTTTTCGGTCTCATACTGAGCTATTCCCATAGGTTGTGTTATACCCCGCAATGCGAATCGCGCCTTTTTATCACTTTTGGTTCTGCACAGCAACAAACCTATCGTAGGTTTATCTTCGGGCGATTTGACATATTCATCAACCGCCGAAATATAAAAATTAAGTTTGCTGACAAATTCAGGGATAAACTCCACTACCTTTAGCTCCACCACAACATAACAGTGCAGCTTCAAATGATACATGAGCAAATCAATATAATAATCATCTCCATCGACCGAGACATGATACTGCCGTCCGACAAAAGCAAATCCGCGACCCATTTCCAGCAGGAAATCAGTCACTTTGGCCGCAAGCGATTTTTCTATTTCAAGTTCATTCTGCAAAGCTACCGTTCCTATAAAACTGAAGCTATACGGATCCTTGAACGCATATTTCGCAAGATCAGACTGAAACGGAGGTAACGCATGTTCGAAATTGCTGACAGCTTTACCTTTGGCATCAATATACCTATTGGCTACCTGCGACATCATGACATCGCGACTCCACCCGTTTGCAGCGGTTTCGAGAATATAAAAGGCCCTTGCAACGTCATCCTTGACTTTTGACATCAACGATATATGATGATACCACGATACTTGTGCAAGCGGCACTTGCACAAATCCGTCAGCATCAATATGCAGATTGGCGCGCAACAACGGGTCAACAGGCATATTGTCAAATTGTGCAAGCGGTACTTGCACTATGGGATAATGGGGGTAGGTTTTCGCAAACGCCCTCATATTCTTTAAATTACGCACTGAATAGCCCCGGTCATCAGGGAAACGGCGTGAAAGATCGGCTGAAAGACGATCAATAACCTGTGCGCCCCACCCCAATTCCTTTTGTTTTTCAAGAATATCATGTCCGATAGTCCAATAAAGGGATAGCATCTCAGCGTTTACACCCATCACTGCATTGAATTTTCTTTTTTCAATAAGTGTTTCAAGTTCTTTACGCCAATTTTCATATTCACCCTGAATATCAGAAAAATCTTTTTCGGGAATCAATCTGTCGTTCATAAGCATTAAGCTTTTTATTGGTTATCAATCACAAAGTTAATCGAATATATCTAATTTCAACGAATGTTGCAAACCTGTTTTTCAGGTTTTCCGTTGATTTGGTTGAAATTTACGGTTATATTATTTAATTTTGTGGCAAGAAAAATAAATGAATATGGAAAAAATAATTCTCACCGGCGACCGTCCCACCGGTAAACTGCATCTGGGACATTATGTAGGCTCGTTGCGACGTCGTGTCGAGCTTCAGAATTCAGGGGAGTTTGACAAGATATATGTCATGATTGCCGATGCGCAGGCTCTCACCGACAATGCCGACAATCCCGAGAAGGTACGTCAGAATGTCATTGAGGTCGCTCTCGATTATCTCGCGGCAGGCATCGACCCTGAGAAAACGACAATCTTCATACAGTCGCAGGTGCCGGAACTGGCCGAACTGGCGTTCTATTACATGAACCTTGTGACGGTGTCGCGCGTGCAGCGTAACCCGACGGTAAAGACGGAAATCAAGATGCGCAATTTCGAGCAGTCGATTCCGGTAGGATTTTTCTGCTATCCGGTCAGCCAGGCGTCGGACATCACGGCGTTCCGCGCAACGACCGTGCCTGTGGGTGAGGACCAGGCTCCGATGATTGAGCTTACCCGCGAAATCGTGAACCGCTTTAACAATATCTACGGCGAGACGCTCGTGGAGCCGGAAATAATGCTTCCCGACAATGAAGTGTGCATGCGATTGCCGGGTACCGACGGCAAAGCGAAGATGTCGAAGTCGCTCGGCAACTGCATCTATCTGTCGGACACTGCAAAAGAGGTAGCGAAGAAGGTGAAGAGCATGTACACCGACCCGCTGCACCTCAATATCGAGGATCCGGGACATCTCGAGGGTAACTGCCCGTTCATATATCTCGACGCGTTCTCCACTCCGGAGCATTTCGCGAAATACGCGCCGCAATATGCAAGCCTCGACGAGATGAAAGAGCACTATACACGCGGCGGACTGGGCGACGGTACTGTCAAGAAGTTGCTTATCAATATCCTGGAGGAAACTCTGGCTCCGATACGTGAACGCCGCGCTCAGTTTGAGAATGACATTCCGATGGTGTACGATATACTCCACAAGGGTTCAATCAAAGCGCGCGAGGCTGCGGCCAAGACACTTGACGACGTGCGCAGCGCGATGCATATAAATTATTTCTCGGATACGGAACTGATTAAGGCGCAGTCGGAGAAATATAGGAAATAAGAGGTTATAACGAGAGTATTAGGAGCTTCAGCGGCTGCGGTCGCTGAAGCTCTTTTTTTATTCCGCTTACGCGTCATCACTCGGTAGGGTTAGTAAGGTTGATAAGGTCATTAAGGTCATTAAAGTCATTAGGGTCATTAGGGAATTGAGTGGGAGATGGTGTATGAATTTGGCGCATTTTGATTTTGTGAGGGGTGTAATTTTGCGGTATATAAAATCAGCAGGAGCAATTATTAACCAATTATTAACCAATAAAATCGGAATGTGGTCATGAAGGAATTTTTGATGGAACATTTTTTTGAGCACGGGATGTGGATTGTGCTTACCTACGTGCTCGTTGTAGTGGCGATGGCCGTAGACCTGGTGACGGGGGTCAGGAAGTCGCGCAAGTCGGGGCACGCTATAAATTCACGCGGATATAAGCGTACGTGCCGTAAGGCGATGAATTATTTTCTGCCGATGATGTGTCTGTCGTGCATTGATGTTATCGCTTCGGCGGTAGTGGGACTGCCGGTGCTGACGATGGTGTTCGGGGCGTACTGCGTGTTCTGCGAACTCAAGTCGGTAATGGAGACGACGCACGACAAGGAAGCGATACGCAACGATGTCAGGGAGCTACTTGAACTTGGCGGAAATATCGGGGAACTGAGGGAAATGATACGTAAACTTATAAAATAACCGGTCATGAGAAAGATTGATGAGATAATAGTACATTGCAGCGCCACGCCGAGAGGGCGCGAGGTAAAAGCGGCGGATATTGACCGCTGGCACCGCGAGCGCGGGTTCAGATGCATCGGTTACCACTATGTGGTGGGACTTGACGGGAGGATTGAACGGGGACGGCCGGAAAGCGAAACGGGCGCACACTGCAAGGGACACAACGCGCGTTCGATAGGCGTATGCTACGTGGGCGGACTGTCGACTGACGGCAAGGTGGCGCTTGACACGCGCACCGATGAGCAGCGCGTGGCGCTCACGCAACTGATTATGGAGCTTAAGGAGCGTTATACGGGAGCGAGGGTGTACGGTCACCGCGATTTCGCGAACAAGGAGTGCCCGTGCTTTGACGCGAGAAGGGAGTTCGGGAAGGTATAAGTCGGACGAGTCAGACCGGTCGGACATGTCGGACAGGTCTGACTTTACGGGGTGGTAACGGATATTTTGGAGGATTAGTTATGAGATGGATTTTGATTGGATTAAGTGCGGGGACATGTCTTTTTGGTGCTATTGGTTGCAGGGCGAAGCATCAGGCCGCGGAGTCGGCAAATGTGGATATGAAAGATGAGGCTTCGATTCGGTTGGAAAGAAATGTCAGCTTTGACGCAATGCTGGAGCGGATTGACAATATAGTAGTTGAACGGCCGGAGATTGTGGTACATGACGGCGAGACGGGGACAACAGTCACGGTAAGAGGTGAACGGATGGCAAGGGAGAGGCGGGAAAATGCCGTGACGGAGCAGACGGAGCACTGCAAAGCCGACAGCACTACAGCCGGCATCCTGCATGCCGCCTCCGAGAGCAGTAGCAAGACGGAGGGGAAAGGCGGAACGGGCATGTGGTATATACCGGTTGTGGTGATTGCAGTGTGGGTTCTGACATGGCTGAAAAAATCGGGATGTAATTGGTAAAAAATGTGTATTATTAAATAAAATTGCAAAATAATGTCTTAACTTTGTGATAGACTTTATTAATCTGTATCAGATGAAACTGAACAATCACAAAATATGGGTCGGGGCCAAGGATTATTTCTTCATTGTCTTTGGCATATTGCTTTACGGTCTTGGGTTTTCGGCTTTCATAGCGCCGTTCGGGGTCATTACCGGGGGTATGGCCGGTGCGGGCCAGGTGGTATTCTATGCCACGGAAAAGATTTTCGGCTTCGGTGTGCCGGTGGCAGTGACAATGTATGTGCTGAATATTCTGCTTCTTGCAATCGCTTATCGCATTGTAGGCAAGACATTCGTAATCAGGACAATATTCGGAGTGACGGTAGTATCGATAGCAATCGGTGTGCTTATGCCGCTGTTTCCAGAGCCGTTGCTCAAGGGAGAGACGTTCATGAGCATCATTATCGGTTCGATGATGTGCGGCATCGGTCTGGGGCTTGCGTTCGTGCACAACGGGTCGACGGGCGGCACGGATATTGTCGCCGCAATAATGGCGAAGAAGACCAATGTGTCGGTGGGACGCACGATGCAGTATTGCGATTTCTGCATCATATCGTCGTCACTGCTGATATTCGGTCTTGACGAAGGTATCGAGCGACTGGTCTACGGCTTTGTAGTACTCCTTGTGGTGTCGCTCATGGCCGACCAGACCATCAATACCAACCGCCAGGCAGTACAGTTCATCATATTCTCGCCCCACCACTGGGAGGAAATTGCCACCGCCATCAACAACGACGCCCACCGCGGCTGCACGGTGCTCAACGGCATGGGCTGGTACAGCAAGCAGGATGTGAAGGTACTGCTTGTGATGTGCCGCAAGATTGAGTCGGTGACAATACACCGCATCATAAAGTCAATCGACAAGGACGCATTCATCACGCAGGCCAACGTCAACGGCGTATACGGTCAGGGATTCGACGAATTCAAGCTCAAGATGCCGAAACCGAAACATAACCGCAACGCCCAGGATACGGCATCACCACGCGCAATGCCCGACTACGGCGACAGGACAACGCACTCCGGCCACCCGGAAAAGCTGAGCTAACTCAGGAAACCAATAGAGTGTCTAACATGACAGGACGGGCAATCGGGAAACAGGGTGCATTGCGTTTTTACATTCAATACCTATATGAGCAGCATACTGTTTTCCGATTGCCTCGTTTTGACTGCGGGGGAGTGGAATTTTCACACTACGGCCTCTGAGAGGGGATCATCTGACTATGACTTTTTCGGTACGGTTGCCGAAACAGCGTATGTAAATGCCTGAGGACGGTGCTGTCACTCTGACTCCCTGCATGTTGTAATACTCCGCGCCATCACCACTGTTGCCGAAAATGATTTCGCCGACAGCGGTAGTAATTCCACGGTTTTTGAAAGACGACCAGCCCGAAGCATCCCGATATGATGCATCGGCACCTGACGGAATGAGCAGTTGAGCGTTGTCATAAGTATCTGCAGAGAAAGCATCATCGTCCTCGACATAAGGAGCGTCGGGATTGCGGCTATCCACCTTTTCCATACTGATGCCGGCAAATGCCTGCGAACCGATATAGGATGTATTTTTCGGCAAAACGACAGATTTCAAAGAAGTACAACCGCTGAATGCCTGATTTCCGAGAAAGTTGAAGTTATCTGGCAGACTGACCGCAGCGAGGTCAGTACAGTTCTTAAAAGAGCGGGCGCCCAATTCAGAAACATTTTCCGGTACAATTACACTTGTAAGCCCGCTGCCCATGAATGCAGCTTCGGCGATAAAATATACCGACTGCGGTATTTCAACCGAGGTCAGCGCGGAGCAGTTGCGGAATGCGTTGACGGGGATTTCCCGGATGTCGGCGGGAAGTTCGACCGATGTCAGGCTCGAACAATCAGCGAAGGCATTTTTGCCAAGCGAAGGGGCAACCGTCACCTCCTCCACGCGGTTTATAACCGACGGTCTGATGATATTTTCCTTTGGGACACGGTGAACAATCTTACCGCTGCCATCGGGACGGTAAGCAACACTTTCGAGCGACTGACATCCCTCAAAGGCGCTGTTGCCGACACTTACCACCGACGAGGGGAGCTGAACGGAGGTGACATCGGTATCGCGGAGCGCGGAAGCAGATAAGGCAACGACATCGTAGATATTCACGCCATCGGTCACCATGTCGGGCACTGTGAAAGCTCCCGAGACTGACGAGGACGCCTCGCCGGCATAGTAGACCTGCGTTTCTTCTTCGTTGGCAAAGACGTACATCTGCGAGTCGCTGACAGTGGGATAGCCCTTGAACTGACCCCACGACTTGTCGGCCTTGTAGGCTTCGAGCATTTCGTCAGGGACGAAAATCAACGATGTATTGTAGGTGTCGTAGTCAAAGCCATCGGGGTCGAGACCGGGAATTTCCGAAGCAGCCACGTCGATATGTGCCACGGCGGTGCCGCCAAAAGCATAGGGAGCGATGGCAAGCCCTTCCTTCTCCACTGTGGCCGGCACATAGAAATATGAGAGGCCGGTACGTTCGAATGCTCCGGAGGCTATGGCAGTAAGATGGAATGTAAACTCCGACGGGTCAACAGCCACGGCGCGGCGAGGCGCGTTGACTACCGGTTTGTCGGGATCGTCCTCGTATTCCTCGGAATCATACCAAACGATTGATTTCAAATCCATATCGCCGCTAAAGGCGTATTCGCCGATGACCCTCAGTCCGGTGGGAATGTGAATGACCGACAGATTTTCGCAGCCGGAAAAGCATACTGATTCAAGAGTACGCGTACGCGGCGGGAGAGTCACCGCTTCCAGACCGGCGCCCATAAAGGCTTCAGACCCTATTTCGGTGATGAATTCAGGAATTGCAATTGACTTAAGATTGTAGCATTTGTAGAATATTCCATTGGGAATCCTTGTAATGAAGCCGGGCAAAGTGACTTCGGTGAGGAACGAGCAGCCGGCGCAAACCATATCGCCGAATTGCGTCACACGGCTGAAATCGACCGACGTTATGTCAGTACCACCAAGAGCAAAGTCGCCTAAAGATGTCACATTACCCAAGTCGACAGAAGTCACCCGACAATATGCAAAAGCGGATTCGGCAACGGCGTCGATGGAATATTCCACGTCGTCGACGGTGATGCATTCGGGAATAGCTATATCGCCCTTGTAGCCGCCGTCCTCATTGGCTATAACCGTTGCCGTATAGTTCTTTTTGTCAAGCTGGTAGCAGATACCGCCGACATTGAGCGCCGGAGTCCTGATATTTAATGCCGACCAGTCGGAGTCGGACTTATATGCCTCGTAAGCATCGTTGGGTACCCAGACCGAGTAGCTGTAAACCGGAGTCGGGAAAGTAGCGGAAGATGTATTGGAGACAGGCGTGATGGCCGGCGGAACCGGAGCATCAATGACTATCCTGGCGAGCGCGGTGCACCCCATGAATGCCTTGCTTGCGATAGCGGTGATGTTCTCGCCGAAATGGAGGAAAGTCAGGCCGGTGCATTTGTAGAAAGCCTCGCCGCCGATTTCTGTAAGCTCCGCGGGGAATGTCAGTTCGGTCAATGCCGTACATTTATAGAACGCTTTATTATTGATTGTCCGCAAAGTAGAGGGGAGCACAAGTTCGGCAAGAGCATCGCAGCCGAGGAATGTCTCGGCGCTGATTGTGGTAATGCCTTCGGGGATAGCGACCGACTGAAGGGCAGCACAGCCATAGAAAGCGGCATCACCGATTTCGCGCACGCCCACCGGCAGATTGACCGAAACGAGGAGGTTGCAATTGCTGAATGCCTCCTTGCCGATAGAGGTGATTGTTTCGGGCAGGACGACAGATTTGAGCGAGCGGCAGTAGCAGAAAGCCCTTTCGCCGACTGAAGTGACGGCGTAGTCGCCGCCCCACGCGCTGACAGAGGCAGGTATTTCAACGTTTTCAAGCGCAGGATACCTGTCGTCGTAGGGCGACGAGTATTTATCGCTGTCGTAGGTCACGGTTGCGGTATGGTTGGTCATGTCGAGTTGATAAAGGATACCGCCGACTTCGACGAGGCATGATGACAGCGGCGCGACGGTGCCGAAGTCAGTCCAGCCCGAGGCTGCCGCATAAGCGTCGACAGAGGCGTCGGGGACGTAGATTTTCCTTGTGGAGAGCGCCGACGACTGTGCGTCCATGGCAGGCACTACGTCGGCCAGGCTTATCACCTTGGTCAGCTTGTTGCAGTAATAAAACGCTTTTTCGCCGACTGACGTAAGGGTCGCGGGCAGTTCTATCTGCGGCAAGGACTTGCAGCAGTAGAATGCCTGTTTGCCGATTGACTCGGTGTTTGACAACGTGACCGAGGTGAGGGCGCTTTTGCTTGACGTCGACCCCATGCTGAAAGTGTAGTCAGGAATTGTTTTAAGCGGAACGACGGCCGATTCGAGCCCGTAACAATTGGTAAATACATAAGTGCCCATTGAAATGACACTTTCGGGTATTTTGACCGACTTCAATGCCGTGCAACTTTGAAAAGCATAGCTACCTATGATTGTAAGCCCATCGGGAAATTCGATGCTTTCAAGTGCCGTGCACTGTTCGAACGCCCTGTTGCTTATCTCTTTCAATCCGTCAGGCAATGTGACATTCTTGAGCTTTACACAATACGCGAACATATTGACACTCAGCGAGGAGAGCTGCGAAGGCGCCTCAAAGCGGCACGACTCAAGCGCCCGGCAGTTGTAAAACGTTCTTTCGCCGACAGTTTCAAGTGAAGCGGGGAGTATCACGGAAGTAAGGGAGGTATTGCTGGAAAACGCCAGTTCGCCCAGAGTTTTCAGACAGGAACCGTCGGCAAATACCACCGACTCACAGCCGTTGCACGCAGCGAATGCTGACGCTCCTATACTTTCCACCGATGCGGGGATTTCAATATGGCTGAGTTTATAGCAGTGTTGAAAAGCGCTTTCGCCTATGGCTTTGAGTGAGGTGGCGTTGCTCATGTCGATTTCAGCAAGTTCGCTGCACCCGGAAAACGCATAATTACCGATTGACGTGACTTCGGGTCCCACCACCAGTCCGATTATTGTATCGTTGTATCCGGGATCCGTGCTCAAGCCGGGAACATCTGTGACAGCGTAATACACTCCGTTTTCGACGTAATTTTCCTTAGGGGTATCCAGCGCCTTCAATGACGGCGACATCGCCGTGACAAAAGCAAAAGCCAGACTGACAACCAATGTCCTTAACATTGGTGCCGGGGGATTTTTGCAGAACTTTTTCATATCGTTGTGTTTATAATTGGAATTTCAGCGACTGCCGTTTTCGGGCAAACAGTGGATATATTTTTCCATGGTAATGATAGTCGCAAATATAAACACGTCAGTGTATCAAGCGGTTGTAAAAAACTTACAATCGCTTGACAAAAATTATCACAACGGCGAAAAACGCCTCATGCGGCCTGTCTGCATGTATGGCAACGGGTGTAATGACGTCATATACATGGTAATGGTAGCAGTCAATGAAAAATCACGGGAAGATATCGGGATTGGCTTGGTACTCGGAGGGGGAACAGCCGAAAGAGCGCTTGAAGGAATGGGAGAAGGCGCTCAGTTCATCGAAGCCGCATTCGCGGGCAACTTCGGATATTGTCATTGCCTTATTGTCGCGCAGCAAGGTGACAGCACGGTTCATCTGAATGGCCGAGATAAAGGATTTCGGCAGTTTGCCCGTGGCTTCCACGAAGCGTCGACGGAATGTCTGTTCGCTCATATTCAGGCGCGAGGCTATATGTCCGATGCTGTATTCACGCCGGGCCAAACCATCGTTGACGGCTTCTATCACCAGCCTTTCAAAGTCGGATTTCGCATCGGGGACAGCGGCATCATTTTCCGATAGAGCCTCCTCCCCTGTCCTGACGGGCGATGCATGAGTATAGGCAGCATATTCTATATTAGCCATAAGTTGCTTCAACTCATGCCGATAGCGTTTTACACGCCAATGATGCAACCAAATACCGGTTGCCACGCACAGAAGCAATATCACTCCGGCAATAATAAAATCGCGGCGCCGATTATTTTTGTGTGTTTCAATCTGTTCATTCAGGCGGTCGGTCTCAAATTCGACCTTATAACGGGCGAGCGCATCGGCCGAGGCCTCACGGTAAAGCGAATCCTTCAGCAGATTGAATTCCTGCAACGCGATATGCGCACTGTCAGGATTTATTTTCCAATAGCTCTCATAAAGCCCCTGCAATGAATGGAGCCTGTTGTACAGGTCGCCCATCCTATCGAACAGCCTGTCGGCTTCGCTGAAATATTTAACGGCTTCGCCGGGGCGGTGCTGCTTCAACAGCATGAATCCGAACTGGTTATAATCGATGGCCAGCGAATGGCCGTTACCCGCGTCAATCAGCATGGGGAATGCTTTCCGGAAAACGGCCTCGGCTTCGCCGTACTTCTCCAGCCCCACGAGCGCCGTGGCTTTCTGCGACAACCGTATCGCCGCACGGGCCGGGCGCCCTGCCGCCGAATCTATTGCGTACGCTCCGTCGGCATATTCTACCGCCTTTTCAAATTCCCCTTTTTTATAGCAGGCTTCCGACGCCATGCCCATGAGTATGGTTTTACGAAGGGAATTAACAGCCTTGTCGGCATAGCGCATGCCTTCAAGGATATATCTTTGAGCTGCATCGGGGTCATCGGCGGCAATATATGTCCCGGCAAGCGTGCTGTAGGTCGAAGAAATACGGTCGTTGTCGCCGCTGCGCAAATCTATATCCAGACATTCTTTTACATACTCTATAGCTGAGGCGAAATCGCCCGTCCTGATATAGAGCACGCCAAGGAGGTTGAGGCAGTCGGCTTTGGCATCGCTCGGCCCGTCGTAGAGGGGCAACGCTTTAAGGGCATAGCGCAGCGCCCGCTCATAGTCCTGGACATTGCAATACCACTCCCCACCCCAGTAATAGAACTGCTGGCTAACGGAATCGACCGGTACGGCGGCCGACATGACGACATCATCGTCTATGAAGCCGTCGGCACGCAATTCATAAAAAAACCGGTTAGCAATCACTGTTTTGTTGTTGCTCCCGTCAAAATCATTAATCAGGCGCTCAATCTCGACCTCCGACGCTCCTCCTACAAATGATGCAAGGAGCATTGCGATTATTATACTATATCTGATACTTAACATAATTCTCTTCAGTATTTTCGTAGGTGTTGCGGGATAATCGCACTCAGAATCCGTATAAAAAGTTGAGTACAAATACATATCTTACGGATACACACACCGTACGTTCCTACTGCCGGTTTGGAACTCCAGACAACAGGTATTGGTTTGCCAAAACCGTTGGCTTATTGCTAAGTTACAAAATATTAGCGAGATAGCCAAATATTTTTCAGTATATATTCGGTAATGGCTCCGGTTCCGGGTGTTTTTTCACGTCGTGAGACAGATTATAATCAGCCGGCATATATACACTCAGGGGCAGGACGTGTTGCAGTCCTGCCCCTGAAGTTCAAATATCAAAGTTATGTTTAACGGATTACGTTAATATTGGCGTTACTTGACTTCTTCGACGTTGTCTTCGACTTCCTGTGCGGTGGCGAAGACACCTTCGATGTCGTCTTTGCTGCCTACCACGAGGCGCTCGTATTCGCGCAGACCGGTACCTGCGGGTATCAGGTGGCCGCAGATTACGTTTTCCTTCATGCCCTCGAGGGTGTCGGTCTTGCCGTTGATGGCGGCTTCGTTGAGCACCTTGGTGGTTTCCTGGAAGGATGCTGCCGACATGAAGCTTGAGGTCTGGAGAGCGGCGCGGGTGATACCCTGGAGTATCTGCTCGGAGGTAGCGGGAACGGCGTCGCGCACTGTCACGGTGCGGAGGTCACGGCGCTTGAGAGCGGAGTTCTCGTCGCGGAGCTTGCGCGCGGTGATGATCTGACCGGGCTGGAGAGTCTCGCTGTCGCCGGCGTCGGTGACTACTTTCTTGCCCCAGATGCGGTCGTTCTCTTCCATGAAGTCGCGTTTGTCGACAATCTGCTGCTCGAGGAAGCAGGTGTCGCCCGGATCGATGATGTTGACTTTGCGCATCATCTGGCGTACGATGACCTCGAAGTGCTTGTCGTTGATCTTCACACCCTGCATACGGTATACGTCCTGCACCTCGTTGACGATGTATTCCTGCACTGCGGTCGGACCCATGATGTTGAGGATGTCGGTCGGAGTGATGGCACCGTCGGAGAGGGGTGTGCCGGCACGCACGTAGTCGTTTTCCTGCACGAGAATCTGCTTCGACAGGGGCACGAGGTATTTCTTCTCCTCGCCGATTTTCGAGATGACGGAGATTTCGCGGTTACCACGTTTCACTTTGCCGAAGCGTACCTCACCGTCGATTTCCGACACGATAGCGGGGTTCGACGGGTTGCGCGCCTCGAAGAGCTCGGTGACACGGGGCAGACCACCGGTGATGTCGCCGGCGCCACCTGCCGCGCGGGGTATCTTGACGAAGATTTCGCCGGTCTTGACATCGGCGCCTTCGTCGAGCATGAGGTGCGCGCCCACAGGAAGGGCGTAGGTCTTGAGGATAGTGCCGTCGCGGTCGACGATATTGACTTCGGGCACTTTCGTACGGTCTTTCGACTCGATGATAATCTTTTCGTGGAGACCTGACTGCTCGTCGCGGTCGACACGGTATGTGACGTTCTCAACAAGGTTGGTGAACTGGAGCTTACCTGTGACTTCACTGACGATGACGGCGTTGAAGGGGTCCCATTCGCAGATTACGTCGCCTTTCTTGACTTCGGCACCATCCTTGAAGTAGAGTTTCGAACCGTAGGGTATGTTGGCCGAAGTGAGCATCATGCGGGTGTTGGGATCGATGATGCGCATTTCGGCAAGACGGCCGATGACGACTTCGACATTCTGACCGTTGATGCCTACCTCGTCGGTAGTCACGGTACGGAGTTCCTCGATTTCGAGCACACCGTTGTAGCGCGAAGTGAGGGTGGAGACGGCCGCGATGTTCGAGGCCACACCACCGACGTGGAATGTACGGAGTGTAAGCTGCGTACCCGGCTCACCGATTGACTGCGCGGCGATGACACCGACAGCCTCGCCCATCTGCACGAGACGGTTGTTGGCAAGGTTGCGGCCGTAGCACTTGGCGCAGACACCTTTCTTCGACTCGCAGGTGAGCACCGAGCGGATTTCAACCGACTCGATGGGCGACGCGTTGATGCGGTCGGCAGCGGCGTCGTTGATTTCCTCGCCGGCGGCGACGATGATTTCGCCCGTGAGCGGGTCGACAATATCATGGACAGAAACACGGCCGAGGATACGTTCGCCAAGCGAAGCTACAACCTCGTCGTTGTTCTTGATTTCCTTGCATACGAGACCGCGGAGCGTACCGCAGTCCTCTTCGTGGATAATCACGTCGTGAGCCACGTCGACGAGACGACGGGTGAGGTAACCTGCGTCGGCAGTCTTCAACGCGGTATCGGCAAGACCCTTGCGCGCACCGTGGGTAGAGATGAAGTACTCGAGCACCGACAGACCCTCCTTGAAGTTTGCCAAAATCGGGTTCTCGATGATCTGACCGCCCTCTGCACCAGCTTTCTGCGGCTTGGCCATAAGACCACGCATACCGGCGAGCTGACGGATCTGGTCCTTCGAACCACGGGCACCCGAGTCGAGCATCATGAAGACTGAGTTGAAGCCCTGATTGGCTTCGGTCATCTGCTTCATGAGGATGTCGGTAAGGCGCGAGTTGACGTGCGTCCAGATATCGATAATCTGGTTGTAGCGCTCGTTGTTGGTGATGAAACCCATAGAGTAGTTGTTCATCACTTCTTCCACCTGTGCGTAACCTTCGTTGACGATAGCCTCTTTCTCGGCGGGGATGATGACGTCGCCGAGGTTGAACGACAGGCCGCCCTTGAATGCCATCTTGTAACCGAGGTTCTTGATGTCGTCGAGGAACTGTGCCGAACGCGGGATACCGCATTTCTTGATTACCTTCGAGATGATGTTGCGCAATGATTTCTTCGAGAGGATTTCATTGACGTAGCCGATTTCCTCGGGCACGAACTGGTTGACGAGCACACGGCCTACGGAGGTGTTCTCGACGAGATGCTTGATTTTGTTGCCGTTCTCGTCGACGTCGTCGACCATCACCGACACGGGGGCGTGGAGCGTGACGCGGCCTTCGTTGTAGGCTATTTCAGCCTCTTCGGGGCCGTAGAATTTCAGGCCTTCGCCCTTGTCGCCCTTGCGGAGCTTGGTGATATAGTAGAGACCGAGCACCATGTCCTGCGAGGGCACGGTGATAGGTGCGCCGTTGGCGGGGTTGAGGATGTTGTGCGCGCCGAGCATGAGCATCTGGGCTTCGAGGATAGCCTCGTTGCCGAGAGGCAAGTGGACTGCCATCTGGTCACCGTCGAAGTCGGCGTTGAATGCCGTACATGCGAGCGGGTGGAGCTGGATAGCCTTGCCCTCGATGAGCTTGGGCTGGAATGCCTGGATACCGAGACGGTGAAGAGTCGGGGCACGGTTGAGCAATACGGGGTGACCTTTCATCACGTGTTCCAGAATGTCCCATACTTCGGGCTTCTTCTGGTCGACCATCTTCTTGGCGCTCTTGACTGTCTTGACAGAACCGCGCTCGATGAGTTTGCGGATGATGAAGGGCTTGTAGAGCTCGGCGGCCATGTTCTTGGGGATACCGCACTCGTGCATCTTCAGCTCGGGGCCAACGACGATGACCGAACGGGCCGAGTAGTCAACACGCTTACCGAGAAGGTTCTGACGGAAACGCCCCTGCTTACCCTTGAGGCTGTCGCTCAATGATTTGAGAGGACGGTTGGCTTCGGTCTTGACGGCCGATGACTTGCGCGAGTTGTCGAGCAGAGAGTCGACGGCTTCCTGAAGCATGCGCTTCTCGTTGCGGAGGATGACGTCGGGAGCCTTGATTTCGATAAGGCGTTTCAGACGGTTGTTACGTATGATGACACGACGGTAAAGGTCGTTGAGGTCGGAAGTGGCGAAACGTCCGCCGTCGAGGGGCACGAGGGGACGGAGTTCCGGCGGGATGACAGGCACAGCCTGGAGTATCATCCATTCGGGCTTGTTGCGGCCGCGCGACGCACGGAACGACTCCACGACCTGGAGGCGCTTGAGAGCCTCGGTCTTGCGCTGCTGCGAACCGTCCTTGGCCGCCTGGTCGCGCAGTTTATATGAAAGGCTGTCGAGGTCGAGGCGCTGCAGGAGCATGTAGATGGCCTCGGCGCCCATCTTGGCGATGAACTTGTCGGGGTCGCTGTCCTCGAGCTGCTGGTTGCCCTTGGGGAGCTTGTCGATGATGTCGAAGTACTCTTCCTCGGTAAGCAGATCGTTGGTCTCAACGCCTTCCACCACGCCGGGCTGCACCACGATGTAACGCTCGTAGTAGATGACGGCGTCGAGTTTCTTGGAAGGAAGACCGAGCAGGTAACCGATTTTATTGGGAAGGGAACGGAAATACCAGATATGAGCCACGGGAACCACGAGCTTGATGTGGCCCATGCGCTCGCGGCGCACTTTCTTTTCAGTAACTTCCACACCGCAACGGTCGCACACGATGCCTTTGTAGCGTATGCGCTTGTACTTTCCGCAATGGCATTCGTAGTCCTTTACCGGACCGAAAATGCGCTCGCAGAAAAGACCGTCGCGCTCGGGCTTGTATGTACGGTAGTTGATGGTTTCGGGTTTCAGCACCTCGCCGCTCGAGTTTTCAAGTATCTCCTCGGGCGAAGCAAGGCCGATGGTTATCTTGGAAAATCCGGTTTTTGTCTTATTATCTTTTTTAAAAGCCATATTCTGTAAAAAAGCTGATTATATTTTCTGAGGAAAGCCCGGCAGAATATCGGCGATATTCTGCCCGGCGTCTCTGATATGGTGATTGCTAACGTGGTGTCAGGGCTTATTGCTCGAGCTTGATGCTGAGGCCGAGGCCGCGGAGCTCGTGGAGCAATACGTTCAATGACTCGGGGATACCTGCCGGGGGCATGGGGTCGCCCTTGACTATGGCTTCGTAGGCTTTCGAACGGCCGGTGACGTCGTCACTCTTGATGGTCAGGATTTCCTGAAGTATGTGCGATGCGCCGAATGCCTCGAGCGCCCACACCTCCATCTCTCCGAAACGCTGACCGCCGAACTGGGCCTTACCGCCGAGAGGCTGCTGGGTGATGAGTGAGTACGGACCGATTGAACGGGCGTGCATCTTGTCCTCGACCATGTGACCGAGCTTGAGCATATAGATGACACCCACGGTGGCAGGCTGGTCGAAGCGTTCGCCCGTGCCGCCGTCGTAAAGGTAGGTCTTGCCGTAGCGGGGAAGACCGGCCTTGTCGGTCCATTCGTTGAGGTCGTCGAGAGTGGCACCGTCGAAAATCGGGGTGGCGAACTTCTCGCCGAGCTCGCGTCCGGCCCATCCGAGTACGGTCTCGAATATCTGTCCGAGGTTCATACGCGAAGGCACACCCAGAGGGTTGAGGACGATGTCGACGGGGGTACCGTCGGCAAGGAACGGCATATCTTCCTGGCGCACGATACGCGACACGATACCTTTGTTACCGTGACGGCCTGCCATCTTGTCGCCGACGCTGATCTTACGCTTCTTGGCGATGTAGACCTTGGCCATCTGCATGATGCCGGAGGGGAGTTCGTCGCCTATCGAGATGTCGAATTTCTTGCGGCGCAGCTCGGCGTCGACCTCTTTCGACTTGCGCAGGTAGTTGGCTATGGTCTGGCGTATAAGCTCGTTGGTATGCTCGTCGTCGGTCCAGTTGCTCAGATTGATGGTATCGTAGTCGATATCCTTGAGCACGCCGGCGGTGAACTTCTGGTCCTTGGCGATGATGTCAGTGCCGAGGAAGTCCTTGACGCCGTTTGACTTACGTTTGTCGGTGAGCTTCAGGAGCTTGGAGACGAGTATGTCCTTGAGGTTGTTGAGTTTCTCCTCGTATTCCTCGTCGAGCTTGGGAAGAAGCGCGTTGGTGGCTTTGTTCTTCTTGGTCTTGACGGCGCGCGAGAAAAGGCTTGTGCCGATTACCACGCCCTTGAGCGACGGGGATGCCTTGAGCGATGCGTCCTTGACATCGCCGGCCTTGTCACCGAAGATGGCGCGGAGGAGTTTTTCCTCGGGAGTGGGATCGGATTCACCCTTAGGCGTGATTTTACCGATCATGATGTCGCCGGGCACGACGTGGGCGCCGATACGTATGATACCGCGCTCGTCGAGGTCCTTGGTGGCGTCCTCGCTGAGGTTGGGGATGTCGGAAGTGAGTTCCTCCATGCCTCGCTTGGTCTCGCGCACTTCGAGCGAATACTCGTCGACGTGGACCGAAGTCAGAATGTCTTCCTTGACAACGCGCTCGTTGAGCACGATGGCGTCCTCATAGTTGTAGCCTTTCCAGGGCATGAATGCTACCTTGAGGTTGCGTCCGAGGGCGAGCTCGCCGTTTTCGGTAGAGTAACCTTCGGTAAGTATATCGCCTTTCTTCACACGCTGGCCTTTGACACAGATAGGACGGAGGTCGATAGTGGTGCTCTGGTTGGTCTTGCGGAACTTGGGTATTGAGTATTCCTTGACGGCGCTTTCAAATGCCACGAATTCCTGCTCCTCGGTGCGGTCGTAGCGGATGCGGATGCAGCGGGCGTCGACAAACTCGATTGTGCCCTCGCCTTCGGCGGTAATCTGCGTGCGGGAGTCGCGTATGAGCTGGCCTTCGAGACCGGTGCCGACAATCGGGCTTTCCGAACGCATCAGAGGTACTGCCTGGCGCATCATGTTCGAGCCCATGAGCGCGCGGTTGGCGTCGTCGTGCTCGAGGAAGGGGATGAGCGATGCGGCGATGGATGCTATCTGCGTGGGCGACACGTCCATAAGCTCAACCTCCTGCGGCGATACCACGGGGAAGTCGGCGTCAAGACGTGCTTTGACACGCTCGCGCACGAATGTTCCGTCCTCATTGAGAGGTGCGTTGCCCTGGGCAATCACTTTACCCTCTTCGATTTCGGCGGTGAGGTATACGACGTCGTCGTTGTTGAGGTTGACCTTGGCGTCCTTGACTTCGCGGTATGGGGTCTCGATGAATCCGAGGTCGTTGATTTTGGCGTAGACGCAAAGCGAGGAGATAAGACCGATATTGGGGCCTTCAGGGGTCTCGATCGGGCAAAGACGGCCGTAGTGGGTATAGTGCACGTCGCGCACCTCGAAGCCTGCGCGCTCACGCGACAGACCGCCGGGGCCGAGTGCCGACATACGGCGCTTGTGGGTCATCTCGGCCAGCGGGTTGGTCTGGTCCATGAACTGCGACAGCGCGTTGGTGCCGAAGAATGTGTTGATGACCGAGGATATTGTCTTGGCATTGATGAGGTCGATGGGCGTGAACACCTCGTTGTCGCGCACGTTCATGCGCTCGCGGATGGTGCGTGACATACGCGCCAGACCTACGCCGAACTGGTTGTAGAGCTGCTCGCCGACGGTGCGGACGCGGCGGTTGCTCAGGTGGTCGATATCATCGACATCGGTCTTCGAGTTGATAAGCTCGATAAGATATTTGATGATTTCGATGATGTCTTCCTTGGTGAGCACCTTGACGTCCATCGGAGTGGTGAGGCCGAGTTTCTTGTTGATACGGTAACGGCCCACCTCGCCCAGGTCGTAACGCTTTTCGGAGAAGAAAAGGTTGGTGATGACCTCACGCGCGCTGGCATCGTCCGGCGGCTCGGCGTTGCGCAGCTGCCGGTAGATATATTGAATTGCCTCCTTTTCGGAGTTTGAAGTATCTTTCTGAAGGGTGTTGAATATAATCGAGTGATCGGAAGTGTTGGCGTCCTCCTTGTGTAGGAGAATGTTCTGCACGCCGGCTTCGAGGATAGCGTCGATATGCTCTTCCTCGAGGACTGTCTCACGGTCAATCACCACGTCGTTACGCTCGATTGACACGACCTCGCCGGTATCCTCGTCGACGAAGTCCTCCACCCATGTGCGGAGCACACGTGCGGCGAGCTTGCGGCCGACAGCTTTCTTGAGGTTGGTCTTGTTGACCTTGATTTCCTCGGCGAGACCGAATATCTCGATGATGTCCTTGTCGCTTTCCAGACCGATGGCACGCAACAGCGTAGTCACGGGCAATTTCTTCTTTCGGTCGATATAAGCGTACATCACGTTGTTGATGTCAGTGGCAAACTCAATCCATGAGCCGCGGAAAGGTATGATACGTGCCGAATAAAGCTTCGTGCCGTTGGCGTGGGTGCTCTGACCGAAGAACACGCCCGGCGAACGGTGCAGCTGCGACACTACCACACGCTCGGCCCCGTTGATGACGAACGTACCTTTCTCCGTCATATACGGAATCGGACCGAGATACACGTCTTGTATCACGGTAGCGAAATCCTCGTGGTCGGGATCGGTACAGTATAATTTCAACTTGGCTTTCAAGGGGACGCTGTACGTAAGGCCGCGGTCGAGACACTCCTCGATAGTGTAGCGGGGAGGATCGATATAATAGTCCAAAAACTCAAGAACGAAATTGTTGCGAGTGTCGGCTATCGGGAAATTTTCCGCAAAAACCTTGTAAAGCCCCTCGTTATTTCTTTTCTCCGGAGCAGTCTCCAGCTGGAGAAAGTCGCGGAATGATTTCAATTGCACCTCCAGAAAGTCAGGATAAGGAAGCTGATTCTTTACGGATGCAAAATTTATACGGGGTTTTTCTTGTGAAACTGACATCTAAAAAATATTGCGTAGATTAGTGAACTTGAATTAATAATGAACACAATAAGGTTAAGAATCATCTTACGATGACTCTTAACCTAATCGCCTGAATATCAGGCAATATTATTTCAGTTCAACTTCAGCACCAGCCTCTTCAAGTTGTTTCTTGAGGCCTTCGGCGTCTGCTTTGGAGATACCTTCCTTAACTACAGAAGGAGCACCGTCTACCAATTCCTTGGCTTCTTTCAGACCAAGACCGGTAAGTTCTTTCACGAGCTTAACAACACCGAGTTTGCTTGCGCCGGCGCTCTTAAGAACTACGTCAAAAGCTGTTTTCTCTTCAGCAGCGGGTGCGCCTGCTGCGGGACCGGCTGCTACTGCTACTGCAGCTGCTGCAGGTTCGATACCGTACTCGTCTTTGAGAATCTGAGCAAGTTCGTTTACTTCCTTTACTGAGAGGTTAACTAATTGTTCTGCAAAAGCTTTCAAATCTGCCATTTTTGTATGATTTAATTTGTTTGTTTTCTTTTTTATTACTCTTTGTTTGATAATGTCTCAAGGATACCGTGAAGCTTGTTACCACCCGACTGAAGGGCAGAAACAACGTTCTTGGCAGGCGATTGCAGCAACGCGATGACGTCTGCAATAAGCTCGTTCTTGCTCTTGATTTTCGAGAGGGTGTCGAGCTGGTCCTCGCCTACGTAGATAGTTTCCTCTACATAAGCCGCTTTGAGGCGGGGAAGGGGTTGATCCTTTTTCTGCATCTTCTTGAGCAGCTTGGCCGGCGCATTGCCCGTATTCGAGCAAAGCAGCGAGGTAGAGCCGTGAAGCACAGAATAAATTTCGCTGAAATCGAAATCAATGCTCTCCAAAGCTTTGTGAAGCAAAGTGTTCTTTACGACGAGCAGTTTGATGTCGTCCTGAAAACAAGCCTTGCGCAGTTCGCTTGTAGCCTCAGCGTCCAATCCGGCAGTTTCTGCGAGATAGAAGCAACTGTAGCTGTTGAGAGTCTCTTTGATTTGGTCAATTATGATTGCTTTATCTTCCTTTTTCATTTCTTCGTCTCGTTAAATGGATTAAACGTCAATGCTCTTGGTGTCAACCTTTACACCGGGACTCATTGTGCTCGAAAGATAAACGCTCTTGATATATGTACCTTTGGCTGCGGCCGGTTTGAGCTTGATAAGAGTGTTGATGAACTCGCGAGCATTGTCTTTCATCTGCTCGGCGGTAAATGACACTTTACCAATCGAAGAGTGAACGATACCGTTCTTGTCGACCTTGAAGTCGATCTTACCCTTCTTGACTTCCTCTACAGCCTTTGCAACGTCAACTGTTACAGTACCGCTCTTGGGGTTAGGCATAAGTCCGCGCGGACCGAGTACACGGGCCACAGCACCGATCTTACCCATGACTGCGGGCTGAGCAATGATGACATCAACGTCGAGCCAGCCGCCCTTGATCTTGTCGATATATTCTTCAAGGCCTACATAGTCGGCACCTGCTGCTGTAGCAGCGGCCTCAGCATCGGGATTGCAAAGTACAAGCACTTTGACCTGTTTGCCGGTTCCGTGGGGAAGTGTTACCACGCCACGTACCATTTGATTGGCTTTTCGGGGATCTACGCCAAGACGCACGTCAATATCAAGTGAGGCATCAAATTTGGTATAGGTGATTTCCTTTACCTTTTCTGCCGCTTCCGCAAGTGTGTACGCCTTCCCAGCTTCAATCTTCTCTAAAGCCAACTTTTGATTCTTTGTAAGTTTACCCATGTCAATTGAAGTTTATTAGTTATTTTCAGGGAACGCCCCTTTTACGGTGATACCCATGCTTCTGGCTGTTCCGGCAACCATCTTCATCGCAGACTCTACCGTGAAGCAATTCAAATCAGGCATTTTATCTTCAGCAATCGCTTTCACCTGCTCCCAAGTGATCTCTGCCACCTTCGTACGGTTTGGCTGAGCCGAACCACTCTTTTTCTTGGAGGCTTCCAGCAACTGGATAGCCACAGGAGGGGTCTTTACAACGAAGTCAAAGCTCTTGTCGGTGTAGTAAGTGATTACTACAGGAAGCACTTTGCCTGCCTTGTCCTGGGTGCGGGCATTGAATTGCTTGCAAAACTCCATGATATTGATGCCCTTCGAACCCAAGGCGGGACCTACTGGCGGCGATGGATTTGCTGCTCCACCTTTAATCTGCAATTTGATCTGTCCAGCAATTTCTTTAGCCATTTCTAATTACTATTTTAATTTGTTTGTTTGGTGCATGACTCGCTACGGGGTTTCATGTTCGTAACCACATTACGCCTCTCGCAATTCACGCTCTACCTGCGAATTTTCCAACTCCAGCGGAGTCTTCCTGCCAAAAATCTTCACCTCTACCTTCAGTTTCTTCTTCTCGGGATAGACGTCGATGATTTCGCCGATGAAGCCGGTGAACGGGCCATAGTTCACCTTGACGCTCTCTCCGACCATATAGTCGTTGACGCCTTCTTCGGGGATTTCATTGAGGTCGTCGGCAGTGCCGAGCATCCTCATCACCTCGCTCTCGCGAAGCGCCTCGGGCTTGGCGTCCTTGCCTCTTCCCTTTAGAAAATCGATAACGTTGGTCGTGTTACGCAGTATATGCATAACCTCGCCCTGAAGGTCGGCCTCTACAAAAACATAACCGGAATAAAGGTTCTTTTCTTTAATCACCTTTTTCCCGTTGCGCACAGTGAGTACCTTTTCAGTGGGTATCAACACTTGAAACAGATAGTTGCCAAGGTCGGTGTTGCGCATCTGAGCGTCGAGCACCTCTTTCACCTTTGCCTCTTTTCCTGAAATGGCACGCAGCACGTACCATGCCTTCTTAGATTCAGCCATCGATCAATCCACTTTCAGAGGTTACTGGGGATAAACGAATCCCGTTAAATGTTGCCATACAAAGTCAATCAAAAAGATTATCAGTGCGATAATCACGGAAGCAATCATGACGATGCATGCGCTCTTTATCAACTGCTTTCTGGTAGGCCAAGAAGTCTTATACCTGAGTTCGGCATAGGACTCCTCTATATTCGTAAGTAGTTTTAGTTTTTTCATTTTAAAAATTTTAGCACGGGAAGAGAGGCTCGAACTCCCGACACCTGGTTTTGGAGACCAGTGCTCTACCGACTGAGCTATTCCCGTGTATAAAAGTCAGGTTCCCAACTCCATTTGGTTCGCGTCGTGAACCTGACTTGTAGTTTATCGTTTACGTGATATCTCCGAGGGTATTACTCGATGATTTCAGTAATCTGGCCTGAACCTACCGTACGGCCGCCTTCGCGGATAGCGAAACGGAGACCCTTGTCGCATGCAACGGGGTTGATCAGTTTCACCTTGATCTCTACGTGGTCGCCGGGCATAACCATTTCTACACCTTCGGGGAGCATGATCTCACCGGTCACGTCAAGTGTACGGATATAGAACTGGGGACGATAGTGGTTGTGGAACGGAGTGTGACGGCCGCCTTCTTCTTTCTTCAGGATATAAACCGAAGCCTTGAATTCATCGTGGGGCTTAACAACTCCCGGGTGGCAGATTACCATACCACGTTTGATTTCCTTCTTGTCGATACCGCGGAGGAGGAGACCTACGTTGTCACCTGCTTCACCCTGATCGAGAAGTTTGCGGAACATTTCAACACCGGTAACTGTCGACTTCATGTCAGCGCCAAGACCCATGATCTGAACCTCATCGCCCACTTTCACGATACCAGTCTCGATACGGCCGGTAGCAACGGTACCACGACCGGTGATTGAGAACACGTCCTCAACAGGCATAAGGAAGGGTTTGTCGATATCACGGGGAGGCAGGGGAATCCAGTTGTCAACCGCTTCCATAAGCTCCATAACCTTAGCTTCCCATTCGGGTTCGCCGTTAAGCGCGCCGAGTGCAGAGCCGCGGATGATAGGAGTCTCGTCGCCATCATATTCGTAAGCTGAGAGAAGTTCACGCATCTCCATTTCAACGAGCTCAAGCATCTCTTCGTCGTCAACCATGTCGCATTTGTTCAGGAATACAACGATACGGGGAACGTTCACCTGACGGGCGAGAAGGATGTGCTCACGGGTCTGGGGCATGGGACCGTCAGTAGCAGCAACTACGATGATAGCGCCGTCCATCTGAGCAGCACCGGTAACCATGTTCTTAACGTAGTCAGCGTGTCCGGGGCAGTCTACGTGAGCGTAGTGACGGTTTGCAGTCTCGTATTCAACGTGTGCGGTGTTGATAGTAATACCACGCTCTTTTTCCTCGGGCGCGTTGTCGATCTGGTCGAATGACTTAACCTCTGAAAGACCGGCCTTTGCAAGAACGGTAGTGATAGCCGCAGTCAAAGTGGTTTTACCGTGGTCAACGTGACCGATGGTACCGATGTTAACATGCGGTTTGGTTCTTTCGAATTTCTCTTTAGCCATAACTTTGCTATTTATTTGATTAAATGATTAACTTTCAACAAGTAACCACGATACCGCAGGACGCTATCGGGGCTTTGAAATTTTTAAATTTTAGAGCCGATGGCGGGATTTGAACCCGCGACCTCTTCCTTACCAAGGAAGTGCTCTACCCCTGAGCTACATTGGCAAACATATTATTTTGAGCGGAAGACGAGGCTCAAACTCGCGACCCTCAGCTTGGAAGGCTGATGCTCTATCAACTGAGCTACTTCCGCAACTTAAAAGTGGGCGAAGATGGATTCGAACCACCGAAGGTATAAACCAGCAGATTTACAGTCTGCCCCATTTGGCCACTCTGGTATTCGCCCTTTCACAAACTCGCCGATTCCACTTCCCGGTTTCCGCGTCCGCCGACGGACACCGGATTCCGAAAACTTTTTCGGCTTAACGTTTGTTTCATTTTCGAGCCTCTTGTCGGATTCGAACCAACGACCCCGAGATTACAAATCACGTGCTCTGGCCAACTGAGCTAAAGAGGCAACTTTCAATTTTCTCTTGCACCATGCGCCGTGTTTCAGGCTCAAATGCGGTTGCAAAGTTACGCAAAGTTTTTTAATCACCAAACTTTTCCAGATTATTTTTCCGCTTTTTTGCGTTTTTTATTATTTCAGATGCCCGAGGATCTTTCCGAATCCGGCAAAAACAGCCAAAAACGGCGGCCTTCCTATCCCTAACGCCACCTGGCGGCGCGGTTATGCCCCGACTCGGACATGAATTGCAAAAAATCGGTTGAAGCGTGTTAAAAAACGTCCGGAGAATTGTTTCATACACAATTTTCATTACCTTTGCACCGCGTTTACTTCGCAATCAACCACATTAATTAATAATACTGCTGCCCATGAATAACTTTTCCACGAAGTCACTCATGGCAGTTTTTTTATTTTTTCAGACAATGATTTTACAGTGCGGCATATTATTTGCCTTTCTTGCAGCAGGCGAGCTCATAGTTACGGCCACTGCCCTACCTGTCCCTTCGAGCATCATAGGGATGCTGCTGCTCACTGCAGCCCTCAAGGCCAAAATAGTACGCGTCAACCAGGTGAGCCGCATCTCCGACTTCCTCGTGCGTAATCTGGGATTTTTCTTCGTTCCGGCAGGAGTCGGGCTTATGAAATGCCTCGGCATCATAAAGAGCGAGCTACTCCCTATCGTGATAGCCACCGTGGCAAGCACATTCGCCATTATCGCCGTCACCGGCTGGGTGCACCAGTATGCCCGCCGCATCACTTCCGGCGCAGCCCGACATTCCTCCAACACATCAACCAGGCACTGACATGGAACTGCTCACCAACAAATATTTTCTCATAGCGCTGACATTCTGCGTGTTTGTCGGCTCGCAAGTGCTCCAGAAGCGCACCGGAATCAAATTGCTCAACCCCATACTCATATCTATCGCCGTACTGATATGCCTCCTAATGGGCGCGGGCATCGACTACGAGACATACTCCGAAGGGGGCGAATACATAGATTTCTGGCTCAAGCCGGCCGTCGTGGCTCTCGGAGTCCCGCTTTACCGACAGCTCGAGTCTATCAAGAAACAGATGTTGCCGCTTCTCGCCGCCGAACTTGCAGGCTGCGTGGCCGGAGTGGTCTCGGTGGTACTTGTAGCCGACCTGCTCGGAGCCTCGCGCGAGGTCATCATGTCGCTTGCGCCGAAAGCCGTCACCACCCCTATAGCCATGGAAATATCATCGGCCACGGGCGGCATACCGTCGCTCACGGCCGCCGTGGTGGTGTGCACCGGTATATTCGGCGGCATGGCTGGCTTCAAGATGGTCAAGATGAGCCGCGTGCGCAGCCAGATAGCTACCGGACTGTCAATCGGCACTGCCGCCCACGCCGTAGGCACCTCCGCCGCCATGGAACGCAGCGAGCGCTACGGCGCCTTCTCCTCGCTCGGCCTCACCCTCAACGGCCTCCTCACCGCCCTGCTCGCCCCCTTCATCCTCAGCATTCTCGGCTATTGCTGACGACAGTTACGGCCTGACAAAATACATTATACATTTTTTCATCAAAGTATATTATATAATTACAAATTTAGTATATTTGCAAGAAAGTAAAAGCTATATACGATGAAAAAGTTATTAACCCTACTGATTGCGGCATTTGCGATTGTATCAATCAATATCAGCGCCACCACCGCCAAACTCTATAAAGCCACTGCCGAGACTGGAGTTTTCCTCAACGGCAATGAAGCGATTATAGTCCACTGCAATTTCGAAATCACCGGCTCGATAGGGAAGCCAAGCACCTTATGTGTCTTTATCAAAGATTCGGCAGGCAATTGGCATAAAGTCAATAGCCAATACGTCACCAAGACCGGAATCCCATTCTTCAAGAAACCGATTGAGCAACGTCTTGATTTTTATGAATATGCTGATTTCCCTCTACCGATATACGTCAAGGATCTGGCACTCTCCCCCGGTGTAAACACCTACCAGATAATAGCCACTATATTGGACCATGACGGCAATATCATTGCCGGTTGCGAGGGGAGTACGTTTATTGCCAACGGACAATCCGTTTCAATCAAACCCAAGGACAACGAACAATAAAGAATCGAAACCTAAATAGCACAACAATAATCATGAATACAACCATACAACAGCGCCTCGATGCGCTCCGCAGCCACATGAAAGCCAACGGCATCTATGCCACAGTGATACCCCAGATCGACCCGCATCAGAGCGAATACCTCGCCGACCACTGGCAGGCACGCCGCTACATGTCGGGATTCACCGGCTCGGCGGGCGACCTCGTGGTGACCCTCGACAAAGCGCTTCTGTGGACCGACTCGCGATATTTCATCCAGGCGGCACGCCAGCTCGATGGCACCGGGATAGTGCTGATGAAGGACGGTCTGTCCGAGACCCCCTCGATAGCGCAATGGCTTGGAGCCAACGTCCCCGCCGGACAATACGTAGGTATCGACGGCATGCTCTTCTCTCACGCGGCCGTCAGCGCCCTCGCCCAAAGTCTTGAAGCGCACAACGTGGAACTCCTCACCGACTTCGACCCCGTCGACGGCATCTGGACCGACCGCCCTGCCCTCCCCCAGGACAAGATTTTCATTCACGACATCAAATATGCCGGTCAGGGAGCGTCGGAAAAGATTGACGCCGTTATCGACAGCCTCAGGTCACGCAACCTCGACGCCATCCTCATCTCGGCGCTCGACGAGATAGCGTGGACGCTCAACATACGCGGCACCGACGTCACCTGCAACCCCGTGGCTACCTCTTTCCTCTTTATCTCACCCAAAGGGTCTACCCTATTCATCGACCCCGCCAAGACCGACGATGACGTCATCGCATACCTCCGCGAGGCCGGCGTAGCTACCGCGCCCTATACCTCGATACTCGATTTCCTCTCCACCCTCGCACCGCAGAAAGTGCTTGTCGACGAAGCCCGCACCGCCGAACGCATCTGCTCGGCACTCGGCTCCAACCGTCGCAACGGCGCGTCGCCCATACCGATGCTCAAAGGGTGCAAGAATAAAATACAGATCGAAGGCACTCGTTCGGCGATGGAACGCGACGGCGCCGCGCTCGTGAAATCGTTTATCGAAATCGAAAAACGCCTCGCCGCCGGCGAACCCATCACCGAAATCACCGTAGCCGACATACTGCAGAAACACCGTTCGGCACAGCCGCTTTACTTCGACCTCAGCTTCGACACCATCGCCGGCTACGCCGCCCACGGCGCCATCGTGCACTACTCGGCCACCAAAGAGAGCGACGCCACCCTGCACCCCGCCGGATTGCTTCTCGTCGACTCAGGCGCGCAATATCTCGACGGCACCACCGACATCACCCGCACCATAGCGCTCGGCACGCCCACCGCTCAGGAAAAGAGCGACTTCACTCTCGTGATGAAAGGCCACATAGCGCTCGGCACAGCCATATTCCCCGAAGGCACCCGCGGTGCGCAGCTCGACGCCCTCGCACGCCAGTTCCTCTGGAAGCACGGCCTCAGCTATCTCCACGGCACGGGCCACGGCGTCGGCCATTTCCTCAACGTGCATGAAGGGCCGCAAAGCATTCGCCTCAACGAGAACCCCACGCCCCTCACTCCGGGCATGATTACCTCCAACGAGCCCGGCGTGTACCGCGAAGGCGTCCACGGCATACGCTGCGAGAACCTCGTGCTGACAGTGCAGGCGTTCACCACCGAGTTCGGTCGGTTCCTCAAATTCGAGACCCTCACCCTCTTCCCCTTCGACCGCAAGCTGTTCGAACTGTCGATGATGACACCCGACGAAATCCGCTGGGTCAACGAATACCACGCTACAGTCTACGCCCGGCTCGCCCCGCTGCTCACCACCGACGAGCAGGAATGGCTGCGCGAACGCACCCTGCCGCTTTGAGCAATCCATAATTCATAATGCATAATTCATAATTATAGTCTGAATTCATAATTATAGTCGGACGGGACGGACATGTCAGACAGGTCGGACCCGTCCGACCAATTCAAAATTCCCCACTCAAAATTCAAAATTACACTTATGGCATTAATAGTACCGATACGCGGATTTACGCCTCAGATCGGAGAAAATTGTTTCCTGGCCGAAAACGCCACCATAGTCGGCGACGTGGTCATGGGCAACGACTGCTCCGTATGGTTCAACACCGTAATACGCGGCGACGTCAACTCCATACGCATCGGCGACTGCGTCAACATACAGGACGGCTCGGTGCTCCACACACTCTATCAGAAATCGACAATCGAAATCGGCAATCACGTATCAATCGGCCACAACGTGGTAATCCACGGAGCCAAAATCCATGACTATGCCCTCATAGGCATGGGCGCCGTGGTGATGGACGATGCCGAAGTGGGCGAGGGCGCCCTCGTGGCCGCCGGCTCCGTAGTGCTCTCGCGCACCAAAATCGGCCCCAACGAGCTGTGGGGAGGCGCCCCGGCAAAATTCATCAAAATGGTAGAACCCGAAAAAGCCCGCGAAATGAACATCAAGATAGCCCACAACTACCTGATGTACTCCTCCTGGTATTCCACCCCCGACATCGACCCCACAAAACAATAGCCTACTGAAATAAATTAGCCGCCGCCACAATGGCCGCCACAAAGGCCGTTAAAAAATCACATTAGTAATAACGCTACCGTTTTTCATTCAAAACGGTAGCGTTATTATTGTTTAAATAAACGGAAATTCAGCCGAGGGGGAAATCCGGATTATTTTCCCGATTGTATTGTTCCTCGTAATCAGCAATGATGCATTCTATATCCTTTTTAAGCTCGGGGATATGTCTTATTACCAGACTCCACAGGAAATCAGCCTGTACATTGTCGTAAGCATGTATTATTCTGTTGCGTGTGTCAATTATAGCGCGGGCATTGGGTATGACTACCGAGGCATCAACCTTTCTGATTCGATTAATTGCTTCGCCCATAATCTCCACTTTGCGCTCGACTACACATCTGCGCATTATGTCATTTTCAAACAGGTCGTATCTGTTCGGAAATCCGACAAAGCAACTTTGCATATCATCTATCGCGTCCAGAACATCTTGCAGATACGTCAGGACTTCCTCATAAGCCATAAATCAGTTGTTTTGTACGATTGACATTTGCTATGAAATATTTGTTACGCAACCCTTTTTCTTCTATCAGATCGACTTTACGTTTAAACAGGCGCTCCAATGCATCACGCAATCCGAAATAATTGTCTACGTAATCAAACTTGTCATGTTCTATCGGCTCGAAATCAACAAGCAAATCCACATCGCTGTTGTCATTGAATCTATCTGTAAGGATAGAGCCGAAGACAGCGAGCGTCCTGACCCTATGCTGGCGACACAGGTCAAAAATTCGTTGCAGATTCAGTTCTATCAGTTTCATAGACAATTGTATTACAATCGCAAATATAGTAATTATTTCCAACAATTTAACGATTAACACCTGAAATTGGTTGTCCATTTCCGGATTTAGTCCACTATTATTTCTCCTGATATTGATTATTGGCTGATTTTTTTTGTATCTTTGGCACATGAAGATGACAAAGAGCATCTTATAATACCTAAGCTCATGGGGGTCGATATTCAGTTTTCTCAATCATATCATTGGCTGAATTCATGGGTTTTAGCCAATGTGATTCAACTTGCCGCTCAGGACTTTTGTGAGCGGTTTGTGGATTACCGCATGGATCCGGGACGCCGTTTATACGATCAGATGGTGATGGCGGCAAGGTGTGGAGTGGCCAATATCGCGGAAGGCTCGGCCCGGCATTCCACTTCGTTAGAGACTGAAATGCGGTTGCTTGATGTAGCGAGAGCGAGTTTCGACGAGTTGCAGGGCGACATATTTAATTTTCTTCTCCGAAAGAAAGCAGATGTATGGGCTATCGGAAACCCGGAACGCGAAGCAATCTGGCAGATGAGGCTCGATACACCTCAATACACCAACAGTTACCTGCACGACGCAGCCAGACATATACTTGTACAAAAACAGAAATTTGACCGTTGGCTTGAAAACGATAATCCCGAGATAGCCGCCAATGCATTGCTGGTGCTATGTCTCAGGGAAAACAGAATGCTTCAGTCTCAGATTCAAAGTCAACTTGAGAACTTCCGGCAAAAAGGCGGCTTCACGGAAAACATGACCGAGGAGAGACTTGAAGCCCGAAAAGCCCAAGCATCATCAACCGGGACTCCGACCTGCCCGAAATGCGGGAAGCCAATGTTCAGGAGGACGCAGAAGAAGGGTCAGATGCAAGGACGGGAATTCTGGGGTTGCAGCGATTATCCCAAATGCAACGGCATCCGACCGATAAATCCTGATTAATCAAGGTTTATCGGGATTTATCAAGTTTAATCCCGATTAGTCCCGATTAATCGAGATTACCCCCCCGATTAATCGGGATTACTCCTGTTAAATCGGGATTTGTCTCGATTTATCCCGATTTTTTGTTATCTTTGCGGATGTATGGGTCGATTACTCTCTATTGATTACGGTCGGCGTCGCTGCGGTATCGCGGTGACCGACACGTTGCGCATTGTCGCGTCGGGACTGACTACGGTCGACACCCCGAAACTCGTGGAATTTGTCAAGGGCTACGTGTCGCGCGAGCCCGTCGACGCCATCATCGTGGGCTACCCCACAACGATGCGCGGCGAGGAGTCCGACTCCATGCGCTATATCCGGCCCGGCATCGGACAGCTGCGCAAGGCGCTCCCGGATATGGAAATAATATTTTTCGACGAGCGCTTCACCTCCGCCATAGCCCACCGCGCCATGATTGACGGCGGCATGAAGAAAATGGCACGCCGCGACAAGGCCATCGTCGACGAAATTTCCGCCACAATCATACTCAACGACTACCTCGAGAGCCGGCAGTACAACCGGTGAACGGTCATCTAACGAATCTCAAAAACATAAACAACAATATGAATCTTCCGGTATATCTCTACGGCCACCCGGTGCTTCGCGAAATCGCTGACGACGTGACGCCCGACTATCCCGGCCTCAAAACACTCATCGCCGACATGTTCGAGACGATGTACACCTCCGAAGGTGTCGGTCTCGCAGCTCCCCAGATAGGCAAAAGCATACGCCTCGTCGTCATCGACGCCGACCCCGTGGCTGAAACATTTCCCGACTGCGCCGGCAAGAAAATGGTGCTCATCAACCCCGAAATCGAAGTGCTCGACGGCGACAAAGTCAACCGCGCCGAAGGGTGCCTCAGCCTCCCCGGACTCTCGGAGGACGTAAAGCGCGTCGAAAACATACGCCTCAACTGGCTCGACGAAAATTTCGAGGAGCATGAGGAAATCATCACCGGTTTCCTCGCCCGCATCGTGCAGCACGAGTGCGACCACCTCGAAGGTATGGTCTACATCGACCACATCTCCCCGATACGCAAGCAGATGATACGCCGCAAACTCACCAACATCGTGGAGGGACGCGTCAGCTGCGACTACCCCGTACGCTACGCCCCCCGCAAGCGAAAATAATTCATAATTCACAATTCATAATTCATAATTCATAATTAGTACAGATAATTCATAATGACGCACAACATCATAACGCGGAGCCCCCAATTATGTAATCGCTTTAGCGCTTGCGTAGCAAGAATTATGCATTATGAATTATGAATTATGAATTAAAAAATTTTTTCCAATGGCCGACGACAAAAAAATAATCTTCTCGATGGTAGGCGTCTCCAAGACCTACCCACCCCAGAAACAAGTACTCAAGAACATATACCTCTCATTCTTCTACGGAGCCAAGATAGGCATCATAGGTCTCAACGGCTCGGGAAAATCATCGCTGCTCAAAATCATTGCCGGTATCGACAAGGACTATCAGGGCGAAGTGGTATTTTCGCCCGGATATTCCGTAGGCTACCTCGAACAGGACCCGAAGCTCGACCCTACAAAGACAGTCATCGAGGTAGTGCGCGAAGGCGTGCAACCCATAATGGACCTTCTTGCCGAATATGACAGCGTCAACGCCTCCTTCGGCGACCCCGACGTGCTCGAAGACCCCGACAAGATGGAGGCACTCCTCGCCCGTCAGGCCGAGCTTCAGGACAAACTCGACGCGGCCGACGCATGGAACATCGACTCCAAACTCGAACGCGCCATGGACGCCCTCCAGTGTCCGCCCGACGACCAGCCCGTCAACACCCTCTCCGGTGGCGAACGCCGCCGCGTGGCCCTCATACGCCTGCTCCTGCAGCAGCCTGACGTGCTCCTGCTCGACGAGCCCACCAACCACCTCGACGCCGAGTCAATCGATTGGCTCGAACAGCACCTGCGCCAATACCCCGGCACGGTCATCGCCATCACCCACGACCGCTACTTCCTCGACCACGTGGCCGGCTGGATACTCGAGCTCGACCGCGGCGAAGGAATTCCCTGGAAAGGCAACTACTCGTCGTGGCTCGACCAGAAGACCAAACGTATGGCTCAGGAAGAGAAACAGGCTTCGAAACGCCGCAAGACCCTCGAACGCGAACTCGAATGGGTGCGCATGGCGCCCAAAGCCCGTCAGGCCAAAGGAAAAGCGCGCCTCAACTCCTACGACCGACTCCTCAACGAGGACCAGAAACAGAAGGAGGAACGCCTCGAAATCTTCATCCCCAACGGTCCGCGTCTGGGCAACAAGGTAATCGAGGTCAGCAACCTCAGCAAAGCATTCGGCAAGAAGCAGCTGTTCAACGACCTGTCGTTCTCGCTCCCGCCCAACGGCATCGTGGGCGTCATCGGCCCCAACGGCGCCGGCAAGACCACCCTCTTCCGCCTCATCATGAAGCAGGAACAGCCCGATGCCGGCACTTTCGAGGTAGGCGAGACCGTCAAGATAGCCTATGTCGACCAGACCCACCACGACCTCCTGCCCGAAAAATCGGTGTATGGAGTAATCTCGCAGGGAGTCGAGTCATTCCGCATGGGAGGCCGCGACGTCAACGCCCGCGCCTACCTGTCGAAATTCAACTTCACCGGCGCCGACCAGGAGAAGAAAATCGGCGTGCTATCGGGCGGTGAACGCAACCGTCTGCATCTGGCAATGGCACTCAAGGAGGAAGGCAACGTGCTCCTGCTCGACGAACCGACCAACGACATCGACGTCAACACGCTCCGCGCCCTTGAGGAAGGTCTCGACGACTTCGCCGGCTGCGCCGTAGTGGTAAGCCACGACCGCTGGTTCCTCGACCGCATCTGCACCCACATCCTCTCCTTCGAAGGCGACGGCAACGTCGTATGGTACGAAGGCTCCTACAGCGACTACGAGGAATACAAACGCCGCCTCAACGACGGCAAAGAGCCACCCCGCCGCCGCTATCGCAAACTCATGGAGTAACCATTGCGCCTTGTAGGGACGCGTCCCAATGATGTTTACTTAAGGGGCATACGTAGGGGCGAGGGCGTCTCGCCCTCGGTCTATTATTTTTACACACTGAAAGTTACCACGGGGGCGAGACGCCCCCGCCCCTATCACCTCTGCTAAGTAAACAGCATTGAATCGCGCCCCTACAAGTTGCTATAACAGTTTTCACTCACAAACAAAATCGAAGTCACATGAATAAAATCCTTTTTGCCGTCATGACATTGGCAATGGCTTGCGGTATCGCACGCGCACAGGACTGCGTGCCGCGGTTTATCGAGGTGTCGGGCACAGCCACGCTCAACATAGTTCCCGACCGCATTACGGTTGAAATCGGTATGGAGGAATACTTCACACCGACAGCATCAGGCGACAGTACCCTCGTCAGAATCGCACAGATTGAAAACGACGTGCGCCGAGCACTCGCCAACGCCGAAGTGCCCGATACCTGCATCACGGTGTCCGACATAGACAACTACCGCGACTATCACCGCAGCCAACGCTTCACAATGGCCAGGACTCTTACAGCCGTGTTCTCCGACTTCGACCGGCTCAACGCCGTATGCGGCGCGCTCGACAGCGAAGGCATCACCGGCTTCCGCCTCGCCGGCATGGACAACGCCGACATGGAGCAGTACAACCGCCAAGGCCTCAAAGCAGCCCTCGACGCCGCCCGGCTTAAAGCTCAGTTCATAGCACAGAACGAAGGTCTAATCCTCACAGCCCCGCTTGAAATCATCGAAACGACCCAGGAACGCTACGGCGCGCAGATGTTCTCCAACGTAGCATTCGACAGCGGCACAGGCATGGAAAACATGCGCCGAATCACCCGCAAATACTCCGTCAAAGTAAAATACGCCTTCACTCATATCCCAAAATCCGAGAAATAAATGGGGCGTGATATTTCAAAACTTCACGAAGCAGCCAAATGGAGAAGCGCGTTTTTCGATTATCGGAGTCTCGACCTCAAGACAGCATTTCCCGGACAGTCCGGTTTTTCCATCACCAACATCAAGTATGCAAAAGATGGTATGAGTTTTATAATCAAGACGATATAATTCGTCAACAAGTTGTTGACGAATTTGCAACACTATGTTGATAATATATAGTGATATTTACCCATAGGCTTGGCGGAAAGGATTATCCAGCAACCATTTCCATGCAGGCAGAATTTTTATTGTCAATCCCTCATATTCCAATTCCCTCTCCTCATCGAATGTTATTATCGTGCAATTTTTACACCCCGTTATATCGGATGCAGTTTTGAGCCCGCGCAATTCACGGGAGAACGTCTGCTCGTCGCCAAGCGTCCAGCACACCTGCACCAGCATTTCTATGTTTTCATCGCGCTGTATTATAAAATCGCATTCATAATCCTCAGCAAAATAAGTTATTTTTCGCATCGGGTCAAGGAAACGGCGAAGATGGAGAAAGACAGCATTTTCAAGCAGCTTGCCATCATCACCGCTCTGCGGGAGTATGACCGCGTTACGCATGCCATTATCTATAAAATAATATTTCGGCAGACGTGAAGTTTCCTTCACAAGTGATGCTGACCAGCGGTTCACTCTAAAAAACATAAAAGTATCACAAGCCATATCGGCCAGTTCATACAGCCTGTTTTTGTCAGCTTTCCTCCCCTGCGATTTAAGGTCATTATATATAGTATGAACCGACGTAGGTTTAGTGATATTCAGCATCATGCGTTTAAGAAAATACTTGACTGTTTCCGGACTTGAAAGTCCATAATGCTCAACCAAATCCCGAAAAAGCATAGTATTGAAATACCCCTGCACCTTGCGTAACTTCAACGACGGTTCATTCATAAGCACAATCTCGGGGAAAGCACTCGCATGTAGATATTCACGACATGCAAGGACAAGTCGGGCCCGGCCCTGCTCGTCATACGGGGATGCTTTTATCCCGGTAAATCTGAGGTACTCACTGAACGACAACGGGAAAGCCTCATACTCAACCGGCCACCCCCGCAAAGCTGTAGCTATCTGCGAGGAGAGCATTTTGGCATTGCTCCCTGAAATATATATATTCTTACAATACGATTTATAGACGCGCATTACAAACAGTTCCCACTTGTCAACCATCTGGATTTCATCGAAAAACATATATACCGACGAAAGGTCTGTATCCGGGAACATCTCGCGATAAGCCTGCAGCACTTCGTCAAGTTCAGATACGTCCATATCATCAAGGCGTTCATCATCAAAATTTATCCAAAGTATCCTGTCCTTGTCAACGCCATTGCTTACCAGCCTGTTTGCGACAATTTTCATCATAGATGATTTACCACAGCGTCTTACGCCTGACACCGTTATCATCTGGCCGGAATTGACCGGCAACTGTAAATCACGCTCATGCACAGGAAACGGCAGTTCCTTCTGCATCGTCATTATTATATTCTGGAATATACTTTTCCGTTTCATACGGACAAATATAGTGATTTATTTCCGAAAATTCCGGAAATAAAATTAATTTTCCTATATTTTTTAACTTTCTTTTGGCAATCGAAAAAAGTTTGTTAAATTTGCCGATGCAGACCGCATTTCGCAGAAGCCCGGTCACGGGCGCAGCGGGTGGGGTCTGTAGAGACATTTTTTGGAAAGCGTTTACCCTGACGCTCTTTCTTGACTCGTTGAAATCTGGAAAATTTCTTTTGGTATAGTCAAGGATGCAGCAAACGGTAGATGTCTGTGTGGATATATGTCTATTCTGCCGACAGCCGGCGCGTGAGCGCTGACAGTCGGCGTATAAGCATATTCTGCGTGAGGCTTCTGCGTGTTTGCTCGTTCAACTATACCGGGCATTCCAGAGCCTCAACGAGTGGGACGAGCAACGAGTATGGCTCTCACGCTTTTCTTTTTTAACAAAACACCAACAGCAGCCCTGAATGAGAGACACACGGGCACGATATTATTTTTATAAATCTGATTTCATCACAAGTACCATTACACACCGGTGCAGCATTGTCTGCAAAACGGGTATATCTCGTTACACAACAATATTACTATAACTTAATTAATTCATACCTATTTTATTAACTTTTTTTTATTAACCAATTTTATTTTTTATCACAATGAAAAAACAAGTTCTTTTTGCAGCTGCAGCTGCCGTATTGATGCTTTCATCTTGCTCTACTATCACTCACACTGCAAGCACCGAGGCTGTCGACACCGAAGTATTCAACCGCTCGAATGCCGACCTCAACGTATCGACCCAGAAAATCACTTTCACTTACAATCCCGATGCAGCCCACCGTCGCGCAGGCAAAAAAGCCGTGCTCCGCGCCGCTGTAGCAAAGGCTCTCGAGGCCAACGGCAACGCCGACGTGCTCATAGCTCCCCAGTATGAGGTGAAAGAGACCCGCGGCCTCTTCACTACCAAAATCAAGTACGTGACGGTAAAAGGCTATCCTGCAACTTACAAGAACGTCCACGCCACCACTTCAGCCGAAGCCCAGGTAGTCAACATTCTTGACGGAGGACAGGTGATAATCAACAAATAATACAGGCATGATGACACGCAAGATACTGGCGGCCGGCATCGCCGCGCTGGCATTAAGCTCGTGTTCGACCATCACCCACACATCGCAGACCGCCGCTGTCGACACCCAGGTGTACAACCTCACGGTAGCCGACATGAAGGTGGCAGCCAAAAAGGATTCCGTCACCGTCGACTGGAAATGGAACCCGCTGTCGACCATATCGCTCAGCGCACAGAAAGAGACGGCCACCCATACCCTGCTTGGCAAAAGCGACGCCGACGTGCTGGTTGAACCCGAATATATCGTGAAACGTCGCGGCCTGTTCCGCGGCGGGTCGGTCACCGTGACCGGCTATCCCGCCACCTACTCCAACTTCCGCGCCATGACTGCTGACGACGCCGAAAAAATCGCCACCATCAACGGCGACAACAACATCGTAGTGGTCAATCCGGTACTCTCCACCACGGCAGGCAAGGTGGTAAAGAAAAAGAAACCCGCACCCGTGCTTCCACTGCGCAAGCGCGAAGCAGTACACTATCAGTTCGTCAACGTGCTCGGCGGTGCAGTAATCGATGTCGATGGCACTATTGATGTCGGCTACCACTTCGGCGCGATGTACGGTTCCTACGGCAAAAGCTGGGGATGGTACGGCAAAGTCGTCCTTAATAGCGCCGAACTATACCAATATGAACCCGATTCCGATAGCGATTACAAACGCAAATGGTCTCCTTCCATCACCCTCGGCGCCATCAAGACCCTCGGAAGCGGCTTCAGCACCTTCTTTGGAATAGGTGCCGGCGGATATTACGCAGAGGAAGATGACGACTATGAAAATGAAGTCACCAAATTCTCCATCCCCGTGGAAATCGGCTTCATGAAACGCTTCAACAGCATCAATGTCATGTTGGGCGCCACATACGCCACCCCCGTAGCAGGTATCGGTTCAGGTAACATCAACCCCTTCGTGGGTGTAGGCTATTCATTCTGAATCGAAATATTGAATACTACTAATAATAAAAACGGTGTCGCCGGATTGCGACACCGTTTTTATTATTAACATTCGCGCCATTTCGATATTTACGTAACGACAATTACGTAACGCAAAAAGAGTATCTCAAACCTATATTAGCTGTTAAAAGCCGTAGCAAATTGTAGGGACGCAATTCATTGGCTGTTTCCCTAAGGTACGATGGCGTCTCCAATGCGGGTCAAATAGCGGAGAGCCGAAGGCTCGGTGGTATCACTATCCCCGTCCGACGCGTCGGCGGAGGGCGGGGGAAAGGTAATACGCGCTGTGCGAGCCCACGAAGAGGGCGAGTGTATGATGCGCCCTGATACTCTATTCTACACAGTCGCCCTATCTCGGGCTCCTTTTACTGGAGGCCACCGTTGCCCCGCCCTCCGCTAACGCGTCGGACGGGGATAGTGACACCACCGAGCCTTCGGCTCTCCGTTGACGAACTATCCCCTAAGTTAGCAGCATTGAATCGCGTCCCGATAAATTCGTCGGTATATTTTAGGTTTTGCAATACCATATTTTTAATTGTATCAGTCGATTTTTTTGGTAGTTATAAACTTTATTACGATATTTGCGTTACGATAATTACGTAACGATAAAATCGAAATGAAACCAAATAATCCTTTCCTGATTACAGGTTACCACAGTCCGGAATATTTCTGCGACCGCGAGTCGGAAACATCCATAATACTTGACGCGCTGCATAACGGACGCAACCTCACACTGGTCGCCCCGCGCCGTATGGGCAAAACGGGCCTGATACGTCATGCATTCCACAAATTAAAAGAAGAGGAGTCTGAGATTGTCACGCTCTATATGGATATATATTCCACGCAGTCGCTTGGCGATTTCATCCGGTTGTTTGCCAACACCGTGCTGGGAAAATTGGACAATACCCCTCAAAAAGCATTGAACCGTATCGGACGATTTATCCGCAGTTGCCGTCCGGTATTCACATTTGATGAAATGACAGGAGTGCCTAAAGTGACGGTTGATGTAGCTCCTGCCGATGAAGAAAACTCTTTGAAAGAAATATTTGAATACCTTGCGTCATCGGAACGTCGTTGCTATATAGCCATTGATGAGTTCCAACAAATAGCCGAATATCCCGAAAAAGGGGTCGAAGCCCTGCTCCGTTCATATATCCAGTTCGTACCCAACGTCAACTTTATCTTTGCCGGGAGCAAACAGCATGTGATGCAGGAAATGTTTGCATCATCAAAACGGCCATTTTACCAAAGTACACAACTCCTTACCATCGGAGCAATCGACAAAGAAAAGTATGTAGAATTCGCATCCGGACATTTTGCAAGGCAACAATTGAAACTTCCACGTGAAATTTTTGATACGATATATGAAAAATATAAAGGACATACATGGTATATGCAGAATATACTCAACCGTCTTTACGGCTACAATCGGAATGTTGACATGAAATTGGTCGAATACGCAGAAGACCAGATTATATCCGAGCTCAGCTATTCCTACGCCGATATGTTGAAAGCATATACCGTCGGGCAGGTACGTCTTCTTAAAGCTATAGCCCGTGAAGGTTGCGTAAGCGAACCCATGGCGGGTGACTTTATCAGCAAAAACAATCTCACTGCAGCCAGCAGCGTCAGCGCTTCGCTGAAAAAACTGCTTGACAATGAACTCGTTTACAAGTCAGACGCCGGATATATAATATACGACAGATTTATGGGGGAATGGCTACGCCGACAGCTATTCTGAAAAGCTGCATCAAAATCCGGTTTTCCAAAAACGTTGCACAAAAATATACAAATAGGATGTCGCAAAACTCAATTTCCGCGGTAAAAAACCGCGGCTACTATACGAGCGATTTGGTAATCAGCATGGTAGTAGCCGCGGTTTTTAACCGCGATCCGATAAAATTGAGTTCTGCACCATCTTCTATTAAGAAGAGTGGACGTATTACGAAGGCCGGAGATATGTTACGATGGATTGTTCTTTTGTAACTTCTCCTGTAATACTGTTTATACCTGCCTACGCTTTGTTGCCGCGTTTGCGCCAGTAGCCGGTCATCTGCTCGAGGGTCTTGCCTTTGGTTTCGGGCACGAGCTTGAGCACGAACCATGCGGCGAGGATACAGATTACGCCGTAGAGTGCGTAGGTGAACACGTGGCCGAAGTTGTCCATTCCACCCACTTTCATGTTGTACATCGGAATGAATGTCGATGAAACGATGAAGTTGAATATCCACTGGAAGGCCACTGCTATGGCGATGGCCGCGCTGCGGATGGTGTTGGGGAATATCTCGGAAATGAGTACCCAGCATATCGGGCCCCACGAGAACATGAAGCATGCCGAATAAATCATGATAGCGGCAACCGAAACCACGGGGGGAAGCGCCACAAGATTAGGCAGCGCCACGCCGAAAGCACCCACAGCCATGCCTATCGAACCGGTGATGAGCAGCGGTTTGCGGCCCCAGCGCTCCACGGTGAAAATGGCGAGCACGGTGAACGCTATGTTGATCACGCCCATTATGACGGTCTGCACCATCGGGTTGCCCATGCCCATCGACTCGAATATGCGCGGTGCGTAGTAGAGCACCGCATTGATGCCGATGGCCTGCTGGAATACCGAAAGCATGATACCGACGAATACCACCATGATGCCGAACGAGAACAGGCGCTCGTTTTTCACGCTGGTGGTAGCCTTGATGTCTGACAATATCTCACGCGCCTTGGCCACACCGTTGATGCGGGCAAGCACATAGAGCGCCTGCTCGTCGCGTCCCTTCATGGCGAGGAAACGGGGCGACATCGGCACGAAGCATACAAGAACGATGAACGCGCCGGCCACGAATGCCTCGCTCCCGAACATATAGCGCCATCCGGTCTCGACCGTCCACTGCGCCTCGGCGGGGAACGACAGATGTGCTATCTGCTCGACCGTAGGCTGAAGGTGGTCGCCGAGTATCAGCGTATTGACTACGTAGACTACAAGCTGTCCGAAGATGATTGCGAACTGGTTCCACGACACCAAAGCGCCTCGCTTGTCGGCCGGAGCCACCTCGGCGATATACATCGGGCATACGGCCGAAGCGAGTCCGACGCCGACACCGCCGATAATGCGGTAGAAATTAAACATATAGAGAAGGCTGAGCGACGGCTTGCCATGCTCGAAGAAGAGGAATTCGGGGCAATAGCTTCCCAATGCCGACACGAAGAAGAACACGCCGGCTATAAGCAGCGAACGTTTGCGCCCGAAACGTGACGCGAAGAAGCCCGACAGCGCCGAGCCTATGATACAGCCTATCAGTGCGCTCGACGATGTGATGCCGTGCATAGTGTCGGTATAGGTGAAGTCAGAGGCACCAGAGAAGAATGCCTGCAATCCCTTTTCCGCTCCGGAAATGACGGCTGTGTCGTATCCGAAAAGCAAGCCTCCGAGCACTGCCACGGCCACGATGCCGTAGAGATAGCCCATCGACCCCTTCTGTGGTAAATTCATATATTTGCTCATGGTATATTTATTTAATTCATAACGCGGTTTCAAACCGCGTCTACTAATCGTCATCGACCGATTGTCAAGCAGGTAGTAGACGCGGTTTTTAACCGCGTTATATCGTCATTTCATATTTTGACAATGACGGATTATACATACATGTTGACGATGGCTTCGTAGAGTTCCTGCTTGCCTGAGGTCTGCTTCGGCTCGCCGTTTTTCTTGGCGTAGGCCACTACATCCTCAAGCGAGAGCTTGCCCTCCTCGAATGCCTTGCCTTCGCCTGCGTCAAACGATGCGTAGCGGTCGGCGAGAATCTTCTTGTAGGGCGATTTCTCGAGCACGTCGGCAGCCGAGAGAAGCGCGCGTGCCATGGCGTCTATGCCGGCGATATGGGCGATGAAAATATCCTCGAGGTCTGTCGAGTTGCGGCGGGTCTTGGCGTCGAAGTTGCATCCGCCGTTGCCGAGGCCGCCGTTGCGGATTATCTGCATCATGGCCTGGGTAAGCTCGTAGTTGTCGATGGGGAACTGGTCGGTATCCCAGCCGTTCTGGTAGTCACCGCGGTTGGCGTCGATGGATCCGAGCATGCCGTTGTCGACAGCTACTGCGAGTTCATGCTCGAAAGTGTGGCCGGCGAGAGTGGCGTGGTTCACCTCGATATTCACCTTGAAATCCTTGTCGAGGCCGTGAGCTTTGAGGAAACCGATTACAGTCTCAGTGTCAACGTCATATTGATGCTTGGTCGGTTCCATCGGTTTGGGCTCGATGAGGAAAGTGCCCTTGAAACCTTTGGCACTGGCATAGTCGCGTGCCATTGTGAGCATTGTGGCAAGATGCTCTTTCTCACGTTTCTGGTCAGTGTTGAGCAGGCTCATATAGCCTTCGCGGCCGCCCCAGAACACATAATTCGTACCGCCGAGCTCAATAGTGGCGTCGATGGCGTTCTTGATCTGGACGCATGCGCGGGCCACGACATCGAAGTCGGGGTTGGTGGCTGCGCCGTTCATATAGCGGGCTGCGCTGAACACATTGGCTGTGCCCCACAGGTTCTTGATGCCTGTCTCGGCCATCTTCTCCTTGATATAGGCCACAACGGCTTTGAGGTTGGCTTCATACTCCTCGATTGAGTTACCCTCGCTGACGAGGTCGACATCGTGGAAGCAGAAATATTCTATACCCATCTTGGTCATGAACTCGAAACCGGCGTCAACTTTCTGTTTTGCAAGCTCTACGGCGTCGGTCGTACCCTCGTTCCAGGGGAATTTCTTAGTGCCGCCGCCGAACTGGTCGCCACCCTCGGCGCAAAGTGTATGCCACCATGCCATGGCGAATTTAAGCCATTCCTTCATCGGTTTGCCGAGCACCACGCGGTCAGCGTCGTAGTAGCGGTAGGCCATCGGGTTGTAAGACTCTGTTCCTTCAAATTTAATTTTTCCTATTCCGGGAAAATACTCTTTTGTAGCCATAATATAAAAGTGTTTATGTTGTTGATTATATTGATTTACAGTTAACGTATTTACTTGTAGGGACGCGATGAATCGCGTCCGCGTCCGGATGGACATTCAAACAGGAGCACAAAAGAACAAAATTATTTTTGTGCTCCTGCCATAGCTATTGTGCTCCTGTTTAACTACAACATTGTCCCAAGCACCGACTTCCAGCGGGCGTAGGCCTCGAGGTAGGGGGTGCGGTCGGCGGCGGGAGCTATCTCGCCGAGGAGCTGCAGCGACTCGAACGCTTCGGCGGCATTCCTGTAGATGCCGGCTCCTATGCCGGCTCCGCGTGCGGCGCCCACCGAGCCGTCGGTCTCGTACAGGCGTATTGTAGCGCCCGACACCGACGCGAGCGTGTCGCGGAATATCGGCGAGAGGAACATGTTGGCTTTTCCGGCCGAAATGCAGTCGATTTTCATGCCGATTTCCTGCATTATCTCCATGCCGTACATGAACGAGAACACGATTCCCTCCTGGGCGGCACGCATGATGTGGCGGCGGTCATGCACGTTGAAGTTTATGCCGTGCATCGAGCAGCCGATTTCCTTGTTCTGCAGCACGCGTTCCGCTCCGTTGCCGAACGGCAGTACCGTCACTCCGGCGCTCCCTACGGGCACCTCAGCGGCGAGGTCGTTCATCTCGGCGTATCCGCAGCCCGCAGGAGCCACGTTGCGCTTTATCCATGAGTTGAGTATGCCGGTGCCGTTGATGCAGGTCATGACGCCCACACGTGTCCGGTCGGCGGAATGGTTGACGTGGGCGAAATTGTTGACGCGCGACAGCGGGTCATAGTCCACCGTGCCGTTGATGCCGTAGACCACGCCCGATGTTCCGGCGGTCGACGCCACCTGTCCCGGTTCGAGCACACCGAGCGAGAGCGCGTTGTTGGGCTGGTCGCCGGCGCGGTAGGTCACCGGTGTACCTTCGGCGAGACCGAGTTCGGCAGCCGCAGCGGCGGTCACCGTGCCCTGCGGTCCGAATGTGGCTTTCACCTCAGGCAGTATGTCGGGATTATAGCCGTAATAGTCGAGGAGGAACCGGGCGGGAGCATTCTCCTTGAAGTCCCACAGCATATACTCCGATAACCCCTCGGGATTGGTGCATATCTCGCCGGTAAGGCGGTAGGCGATATAGTCGCCCGGCAGCATCACTTTATATATTTTTTCGAAGATTTCGGGTTCGTTCTCCTTCACCCACTGCAGTTTGGCGGCGGTAAAGTTGCCGGGCGAATTGAGCAACCGGTCGAGGCAGCTGTCAGGGCCGATTTCGGCAAACGCCTTTTCGCCGTATGGCACCCCGCGCGAGTCGCACCAGATGATGGCGTCGCGCAGTTCGCGGCCGTCGCGGTCTATCGCCACGAGGCCGTGCATCTGGTAGGATATGCCTATGGCCTTGATGTCGGCGGGATTCACCTTTGACTGCGACAGCACCGACGCGGTGACCTCCCTGAGGTAGCTCCACCAGTCGGCGGGACGCTGCTCGGCCCACCCCGGGCGCAACGCCTTGATGGGCGCTTCGGCGCGCGGATAGAAATCGCCGGCGACAGTGCGTCCCGACTCTACTTCAACTAACGATGCTTTGACTGACGACGACCCTACGTCGTAACCGAGTAGATACATGGCAATATAAGGATTTTGATGTTAGGTTAAATGTCCGATACGACACGGCGGCAACATTTGCCTGCCACACGACTAAGCAATCCGGCAGGCGTTGTCTCGCTCACTGTGCTAAGCAAATTTACTGAGTTTTTTGCGTTTCAGCATATAATTAATCCACCTATTTATAGCTGATTTGCTAACGGTATGGGCATAAAATGTTTTTTTGCGTCAAAAAAATGCTCATTTGGTGCATTTTTTTGAATTATCCCTGCTTACCAGTCTATGACTACGGCTGCATCGTCGAGTTCCGAACCGGCGATGGGCGGTTTGACTTTTGCCACACGCAAATGCCCGCCGGTAATATGCGGCCACTTTCCGACGAGAGCTTTATGCAGACGCCACGCTACATGTTCGAGCAGCCGCGACGGCTCCGAATTGACTTCGCGCACCGTTTCCACGATGTCGGCATAGCTCAGGGTAAGCTCAATATCGTCAGTTCCGGCGGCCTCGAGCCACGGCACGGCCACATCGACATCGTAACTGAAAATATTGCCGACGCGCGTTTCCTGCTCGAAAACGCCATGATAGCCCCGCAGGCGCAGCCCGTTGACCTGTATGCGTGTAGTAATCGACTGTTTCGTATCCATATCGTTATATTTTATTGCAGAACCGACGCGGTATCAGCGTCCCGTTATCATTGATTTCAGCACCCGGAATGCCGCTACCGATGTCACGGCCGCGACTATCGCCGGGACTATGCGCACTCCTTCCATGCGCGCCCATGCGCATCCGGCGGTTATCAGCACGGCTGCAGCTGAAAGCAGCGCCACGCGCCGGTTGAGCCGCATCCGGTAGCGGCCGAAATACACCGCGCCGGTGATTATGACGTACAGACCGTACCATGCCGTATAGGCCACCCCGAGGCCGTCAAGACCGCCGAGACGGTAACCGACGAAACTGAGCACAAGGAATGCCACGCCGCTGGCGCTTTCGGTCAGCAGGTACACGCGGCCGTCGCCACGCGCAAGAAGCGTGTAGGCCATGCACCATGACAACGCGCGGAACACCGTTCCCGCCAGCGCCGCGTTGACATACCCGGCAGCCGGCATGAACTCGTCGCTGTAAAGCAACCGTATGATTACGTCGTCGAGCGTCATCATCATCGTGGCTCCGGGGAGCACCACGAGCACGGCCACCATGACTTCGTGGCTGACGAAGGTCGACACCCTCCTCACCGAAGCCTGCACTTTGCTTATGCGCGGAAAAAATTCAAACCCTATCGCGGTAAATAGCAGTCCGAGGTATTTGCTGACTATCGTGTAACCGGCCTGATACTGCCCCACCTCGTCGATTCCGGCCTCATGGTTAAGGTAAGCCATGAAAATATAATTGACGGCCATTGCTATGAATACCGAGAGCGTCATATAGATGCCGAGCGTCACGAAATCCTTCCCCTCGGCCATAAGTTCACGCCGCGTCAGCCGCACGCGTCCAGAGAATGGGGTGCCGGCTCCGACGCGTCTCTCACGCAGCACGAAAACCGCCGCGGCCTGGCACGCGAAATATGCGAGAATGGACCACACCACGCTCTCCTCCCCCATGAACCAATAAAGCGGCACCGACACGGCAAGGCCGCCGAGAGTACCCCATACCGTGGCGCGTGCCAGGCGGTTGAGTCGGTCCAGGCCCTGCATTATGGCCAGTTCGCCGTTGGTCACAGCCGAAAGCATGACGGCCACTGAGAGTATTATGAAACCGAGGGTGTATTGTTCGTTGCCGAAAGTAAGACGGCTCAGCAGCGGGGAGAAGACGAGCGTGAGGAATGCGCCGGCGATACCGAGTATCCATGCCCACCCGCGCACGGCGGCCACCACACGGCGGAGCGTGCCGCCTTCACCGGCCGACGCGATGTTGCGTACCGGGCTCTGGCGTATACCGAGCTGCGTGAGGGTGGTGATGGCATCGATGGCGGTATTGAACAGGCCGAAAAGACCTACGCCCATCGAGCCGAGCCACAGCGCCACGAGTTTCGTGCGCACTATACCGCAGCCGATGGTGACGAGCTGCACCCACGAGAAGAGCCACATAGTCCTAACTACCTTGCCCGACGTGTTCGCGCCTACGCCTTTCACCGCAGCCATACTTCGGGATTTTCTTTGGTTACAGATTTTGCATTGGCGGCGTTGCGTATCTCGAAATGGAGTATGGAGCGGTTGTTGTCGGCGGCGTCGACATAGACAGTGCCAAGTTTCTGGCCGGTCTTCACCTTGTCGCCGGTACGCACGGCGAGTGTGCCGAGATTGGCGTAGACGGTCAGGTAATGGCCGTGGCGTACGAGCACCACGTTGTTGTAGCCGTCGGGACAGAATATCGCCGATACCTCGCCGTCAAACACGCTCTTTACCGCGGCGCCGCTCGATGTCTCCATATCGATTCCCGCATTGTCGGTGACCACATGCTTGTGGAGCGGATGCTGCTGGCGGCCGAAACGCTTCACTATGTTGTGGGGGCTGACAGGATAGCTCAGGCGACCTTTGTTGGCGGCGAAATCGGATGCGAGTGCCGGAGCCGGCTGCTTCTTCCCGGATGCTTTCGGCGCCGGGGAAGTCGGACGAGTCTGACCTGTCCGACCGGTCTGACTTTGGGGAGCTGTCGGCGTTGTGCCGGGCTTGGCGGCTTTGTCAGCGGAAGGGGCGGGTGTTGCCGATGCCTTCTGTTCGGCAGCTTTACGCTCCTCGGCTTTGCGGCGTTCTTCAGCCTTGCGCTGCTCCTCGGCGCGTCGTTTTTCCTCTTCGCGCTGCCTACGTTTCTGCTCTTCGAGAGCCTTGCGCTGCTCCTCCTTTATTATTCGGTCAAGCTCGCGGTCGAGCGCTGCTGCCTGCCGCTGCTGGTCGCGGAGCACTTTGCGCAAGTCGGCTTCCTTCCCTTTGAGCGATGCCACGATGCGGTCGGTCTCGGCGGCGCGCTGACTCAGTTCGGCATGGCGCATCGACATGCGCATGGCCAGTTCCCTGTTCTGCGTCATAAGGGTGTCGATATAGCGGCGGCGTTCGTCGAGCTGCGCCTTTACGGCATTGATGTTCGCCACCTTGCGCTGACGCCAGCGCGAGAACTGCTTGAGTGCGTTGGCACGGCGGAAAGCCTGCGTGAACGAATTGGAGGAGAAAATGAAAGCGAGATTGTTCATCGACATGCGGGAGCGGCGCGAATTGCGCAGTATGTCGGCATATACATCTTTCAGTTCGGTGAGCTTGCTGTCGAGCTTGGCCGCGGAGTCACGCGCCGTCTGTGCCTCCACGTCGAGCGAGTCGATTGACGCCTGAATACCGGCGATAGTGCTGTTGATGGTCTGCGACTCGGCCTGCAGGCGGTTGAGGTCGTTGAGCTTAGATTTGAGCTGCCGGGCATTCTCCTTGATCTGTGCGTCGGTCTGCTTGATTTTCTGTTCGGTAATGCGTTGCTGGTGCTTGACGCTCTTTGATGTGCGCGGCTTGGCACCGGCATCCTCTACCGACACCAGACACAACAACATAATACCGATTGCTATAAATAACTTCTTCATCAGGCTCACACAAATAACTGACCCACCCACACAAATAACCGACCACCCACCTCGCAAAGATAATGAAAAATCATACACCATAACCCTCCATTCTCCATTTTTGTTCAAAAAAATAATCGACAGGGCTAAAATCTCCCGCACCCATTGTACTCATGCTCTCCTGTAAAAAAATGCAATCAACAAATGTTACTTTCTTTGATTTTTAGTTAAAAATGCATATATTTGCCCATGTCATTACTAACATTTCCGTAATATCATCGCCTTAAACGCATTCACAATACCGTCAATCAGCACTTGACTTAACGTTTTCGGCTGTCAATTTCGCAAAGCCCTTCCCGGCATGACTCAGCGGAGCCTTGCCGATGAGAACATATATATTCACTTATCTACTTACATTTTTTTTAATTTATCTGTTTTAATGAAAAAATTTCATTTATGCCTGCTTGGGTTGCTGACATCGCTTCCATCGTGGAGCGCGGGGAGCAATGCCACAGTCACAACCAATCCGTCGCCGGCACTCTCCAACAGCCCGCTGGAGGTGACCATCACGACTGACAATCTCGGCACGGAAGTATTCTGCTACACCTGGTGCGCCGACATCAACGGCAGTTCGAAATCGCCATGGCAATGGGGCGATGTGCACACCGACAAATTCCGCATGTCGGGCAACAACGGTGTCTACACCATCAGAATCCCGAACATCAAGGAATTCTACGGACTCAGCGATTCCGAGCTGCAGGGTCTCAAAAAACTCGGATTCATTGCAAAAACCACATCGGGAGCACAGACCGACGACTGCTTTGTCAATGTCGAGCAGGGGGGCGGTTCATCCTATTCAGGAGGCACCGGCTCGCAGGCCGACCCCTATATCATAGCTTCGGCCGACGACCTGTCGGCACTTGTCTCCACTCCCGACGACTGGAAGGCATCGGCGTGGTTCAGGCTTGACGCCGACATCGACGCCTCGACCGTGAAGGGTATGATCGGCTCGATTGACAATCCGTTCAAAGGACATTTCAACGGCAACGGCCACTCAATCAAAGGCTTCAAGGCCACAAACACCGCCGTAGGCTCAGCCACGGGACTCTTCGGGGCAATTGACGGCGCCGCGATAAGCGACCTCGGCGTTGTCAGCGCCACGGTGAGCGGTGCCACCTACGTCGGCGCTCTTGCCGGCTATGCACGCAGCGGCTCAGTGGAACGCTGCTTCTCGACCGGCTCAGTTACAGGCACATCGGTTTGCGTGGGCGGCCTTATCGGCGACAATGCCGGCGCCACAGTCACCGACTGCTACTCCACAGCCACAGTCGACAACCGCGACGACTATGCCACCGGCGGCCTTGTAGGCAAAAACTCGGGCACGGTGGCCAACACCTACGCTTCGGGCGACGTCACCGGCTTTGACTACGCCGGAGGAGTGGCAGGCGCCAACTACGGACGCGTGGAAAGCTCCGTAGCCCTTAACGCCGGCATCACATCGGCGAGTGACTATGCGGCACGCTTCGGCGGCAACAACAACCCGCGCAACAGCTCGACAGACAACTACAGCTGGGACAACATCCCCGCCGGACACCTGACATGGACAGCATACGGCGACCATGCATCGACACGCAACGCCGACGCAATCGTCGACTTCAGCCGCTTCAAGGCAATGACGGGCTGGGACTTCGACAACGTGTGGGAATGGCGCACCGACAACGGCAAGAGCTATCCCGCACTCCGCGGCCTCTCGTCGCAGGCATGCACGCTCCCCGAAGTGTTTTACAGCAATGTGGGAGGCGCCGACGGCATCATGTCGGACACCGCGGCAGCCATAGTGACAGCCGGCCCCAATCCCACCGAAGGGGAGCTGACTGTCGCATCGACCACCCCGCTCGCATCAGTAGCGCTCTACAACCTCAACGGAGCGCTCATGGCAGGCACTGACTGTGCCGGAGCCGACAGCGCCACCCTCGACCTGTCGCATATGCCGGCCGGCATGTACATACTCAACGTGACTGATTCCGCGGCCAACAGGTCAGTATTCAAAATAATCAAGAAGTAATCCCGACTCATGAAAAATATAAGCAATATAACGCGCATAATGCGCTCGTTAAGCATGGCCCTGCTTCTTGGTTGGGCATCCGTCACGGCCACAGCGGCTGTCAACAGCGGCGACGCGTCACTCAACCGGCTTGAAATCAAAGTCGGCGGCAGCAACATCGTCGACGGGTTCAACTCGTCAGTCACCGCCTACGACGTCACTATTGAAAACCTTCCGGTGACTGCCACCATCTCGGCCGCTCCCGCAGCTTCCGACGCCATCGTCGACTTCACCGTCAACGGCCAGCCCTATACCAACCACTCCGTAGCCGGACTCATCAACGGCAGCAACACCGTAAGCTGCAAGGTGACAAGCGGCAACGCTACGAAGACCTACACCGTCAAGGTCGGACCCCGCGTCATTGAGACAGGCCGCACCGTCCACTTCAAAGGTGAATGGAACAATCAGCCGTATGCCTACATATACACCGCATCGCCTCTTACCGAACATGCCGGCACATGGCCGGGCGTACGGATGACCGCCGATTCCAACGGATGGTTCACCTACAAACTCCCCGACACGGCCGACAAAAACGCACTGGTGATATTCAACACCGGCAACGGCGGCAACGAACGCTATCCGGCCGTCGGCGAGGCGGGCATAGCCCTTGACTTCGACGGCAACCACGGATGGTATCTCCTTAAGGATAAGAAATGGTACTCATCCAACCCCGAGGGGCCGCAGAAACCGTCAATCACCGTAAGCCCCGCATCGGGCAAAGTGAAAGGAACCTCGGTAATCACTGTCGACATCGCCAACGATGCTACCTCGGTGAGCGGTTCGTTCAACGGCCGTCAGCTCAGCCTCGCCAACGGAAGCAACTCAATCGCCGTGAGCGATTATCTCGCCGACGGAGAATCAGCCACAATGACGATAAGCGCCACCAACGCTATCGGCACCACGGAATTCTCGGCCACATTCAACCGTGACGATACCGTCATCGTGTCGGGCCTTACCGGCGACTGGCGCGAACTCTCCATCTATCAGGTGATGGTAGGCTCGTTCCAGCACAGCGACCGCGGAGCATCGGGCTACAGCCAGATGTGGGGCCCCGAAGGACACCGCAAGAACGGCAACATCAAAGGCGTGACCGAAGCGCTCGACTATATCAAGGACCTGGGCATGAACGCCATCTGGCTCACCCCGGTATTCGACTCGTCGAACGGCGGCCACGGCGACGAACGCCTGAAGGCCACCGGCTATTTCGCCAACGATTACTTCAAAATCGACCCGCACTTCGGCACCGAGGCCGACTTCCGCGAGCTCGTCGACAAAGCCCACGAACGCGGCATCTACATCATACTCGACGGCGTGTTCGGTCACCACAGCAACTGCACCGGAGCATCGCCCAAGGGCAACTATATCGACAACCGCACCGCATCCAACGTGCGCGGCTCCGACGCCGGCAATATCTCCTACCCCGGTTCGCTAAACTACTTCAAGGAGGTGGTACGCTACTGGATGGACAACTTCGGCGTGGACGGATGGCGTCTCGACCAGTGCTACCAGGTATATCAGGGTGGCCACAACTACTGGCATGACCTCCGCCTCGAGGTAGAGGCCGTAGCTGCCGAGCGCAAGGCACGCGGCGAGCAGTGGGGCACTCTCGGCTACATGGTCGGCGAGGACTGGACCGGCGCCGGAGGCATCACAGTCACCCAGCAGGACGGCCTCAAGAGCGTCATGGACTTCGACGGCAAGGACCATCTCGTCAACCTAAGCAGCGGCGTAGGCTCAATCGGCTGGTTCCTGTCAAACGACGCGTCATCACGCGGATACCGCGACGCAGGCGTCAACCCCACCATCTTCCTCAGCAATCACGACACATCGCGCGTGGGCGACTTCGTCGACATCAATTCCTCACCCGAAGGACTGATGACACGCCATGCCGCCGTAGCCGCATACTCCGGACCGACATGTACCTACTACGGCGATGAGATCGGCGACAAGAGCGGCAACGGCAACGCCGACAACAAGGCCCGTACCTCGGGACGCATCTCAGGCTTCAACCAGAACGAGCAGCGCGTACATGACTACGTGGCCAAAGTGTTCAAGGCACGTGCCGAGAACCCCGCACTCTGGCGTGGCTCCGTACAGCGTCAGCAACTCAACAACGTGGAAGTCATCACCAAGACCGACGCCGAGACAGGCAACAAGGTAATCTGCATCTTCCCGCAGCAGGACACCTCGGTAAGCATCGGCGGCACCGGCATCGACCTCATCAACGGCGGCACCGTAAGCGGCACCGTCTCGGTAAAAGCCTGGACCCCCGTCTTCATCAAGATGAACTAATCCACCTGTACATTGAATAAAGCAGAGAGCCGGACTGTCACGCCCGGCTCTCCGTTTTTTCAATGTACGTCATCTACGGCACGATTACTGTCAGGCAGGAGCGTCACCCGAAGCATTGCCTTCAGCGATTTTCCTATAAGCCGACGGTAACATGCCGACAAACTGCTTGAAGGCCGCGATAAACGATGTGCGTGACTTGAAACCGACAGTCTCCGCGATACCCTGTATGCTGAGATGGCCGAAATCGTCATGATTGCCAAGCATACGCGAAGCCTCCATCACCCTGTATCTGTTTATGAACGATGAGAAATTCATCCCGCTGCAGGTGTGGATAGCCCTTGACAGTAGCTTCCCTCCCGTATCCAACCGTACCGCGAGCTTCGATATCGTAATCGAGCTGTCGCTCCAGAGCCTGTCGCGCTCCACCGTCTCCGTGACACGCCGGAAGGCCGCGAGCAATTTACCGGCATCCTCGCCGTCGGCCATGCCGGCTCCGTCAGGGGCACGGCAGCCGCTGTCGGCATTATCCGGCTCAACCCGGTCAGCGGGCACAGGCATGCCGGCACGCTCTTCAAAAAGGCGCAGCTGCTCTTCATTCCGCCGGAACAATACGGCATTGGCGATTTTTAATTTTCGGTTTTTCCTGACAATGATTACGAAAAGAAGTATCAGCAGGGCGGCAATGAGCGTGGAATAAAACGCATATATCGATACGACCTTGCGTTTGTGATTTTCCACTGCGAGGTCATTTTCGTATCGCCGTATGCCGTGTATCAGCGGCAGTTCATTGATGGCCATGAGATTTTCCTCCGACAGCAGCGAATCGCGCAGTTCATAAAACGCGAGCCTCTGACGCGACGCCCCATACATGTCGCCCGCCCTGTCACAGGCATCGGCTTTCAGCTCGTACACCGGCATCATGACGTCAGACAGCCCCAGTGCTTTCGCCTCCGCCATTATCGAATCGAGCAGGGAAAGCGCTTCAAGCGGGCGGCCGGCATCGGTCAGCGCCCGCGATTTATACAGCAACAGCTGGTACTTGTTGCGTATCTCATCGGCGGTAAATTCATTGGAAGCCAGATGGGAATCTACCGAACTGATAACATTCCCGGGGCGCCCGGCATGGAAGTCGCCGACGATACGCAGCAGGGACTCGGCGAAGCGGCACTCGCTGTCAGAGCGTCCGCCGTGGAGCGACACCGTCTGCCTCAGCATTGTATCGAGTCCGCACACCGGACGCGACACCTTGTCATACAGCACGATCATGTTAAGCAATGCGTAATCGGCCACATTGACATTGCGCGAACGCACTGCCCGCCGGTGTGCCTCCTTAAGATTTACATCAGCCAGCTCGAAGATTTTCTCCGAAGGGTGCGTACGGCGTAAGGCAAGCATGGAATAGGTTATGCCTTTGTTCAGATATAACCTCGACGACTCGATGCTGTCGGTGGCACAGATGTCGATACCGCGTTCGAGGCACTCGGCGGCGTCCGCGTAGTCGAACCATACGAAATAATAGACGAACCACATCCTGTTCAGCCCCTCGACGACAAGGCTTTTGGCCGCAGCAGGCATGTCGGGGCGGTAAGAGGCCACGACATCGGTGTACAGCCTCATGGCTCGGTCACAACTGTCGGCTTCAAACTGAAGCCTGACAGCCTCGTCCAGCTGCGCCCTCAGGCTGCCGCAACCGTCATCATCACTTTCCGGGGCAGAACATGACACCGCTCCGGCTAAGAATATCAGGGCGAACAGGAACTTAAGCGACCTGCGCCGAAAAATGTGCATCGTTTCCATAATGTACAAAATTAATAATTTATACCGACAATTGAAACAATGCGCCGCCTTAGTGGCACGACCGCACCTCCGCCGGGCCGCATACGGCGGGCTCAACGGGCTGTTTGTGTTCAGATTTCAGAAAAGTGGACATGTCGGACAGCGCCCGGCATTGCCTGATGACCTTTTTACAATATATTTGTACCCTGAAAATTCATACTTACATTATAAATCATACTTACATTAATTAACCTTTTTCTATTTCTCGCGAGAGGGATAGAAAGCATAAAATTCAACGCAACCATGGATATAAAAAAATTGATTTCCGCAACGACCATGTCGCTTTTCTGCAGCTTCGGCGCCCTTGCCTACGGTGGCTTCATCGACCGCGGGCCTACGACGGGATGGGCCGATTTAGGTGACGGCGAATATTACGACGGATTAGTGTGCGATGTGTTCCCCGGGCTTGTGGCCGGAGAGCACTGGAAAGTACGCGTGCAGCACAATCCGTCAAATCCCGGATGGTACCGTTTCCAGCCGTTTGACGGTGACTGGCCCGGCGTGGATATTGCCGGAGAGTCACAGGTCTACATGATAATCAACGCCTCAAATCCTGAAAAGGCATATATGTGCGACACCGACAAGATACTTGTCGATGCTTCCGGGTGGCAATACATATTCTCACAGGAGGTGCCCGAGAATTACGGCGACGCATCAATATACGGGACGCTGAAGAACGGCGTCGTCGAGTTTCCGGCCAACTCGTTTACATTATACAAATGTTCTCCCGCCGATTCATGGGACCGTACGCAAACAAAGGTGGTCAACTGCGCCGGCAAGTTAAAAGTCGTCCTGCCCGAAGCTGCCGGCGTAGGCCAAATCACTGTCGGCGCCGATGCCGGGGCCGCTGTCTACTTCGACCTTCAGGGCCGCAAGGTGGAAAACCCCTCATGCGGGATTTTCATAAAGAAAACGCAGGCAGGCGCGGAGCGAGTGATTATAAAATAGCGTAATACAGAACGATACCCAATCGCCCCGGGACAAATTCAAAAAACTGTTAGTCTGAAATTTATTCCGTGGCGATTGGCATATAGCAGGCCCGCAATCCGATGCCGGGCTTTATTTAACCGTAAATCCAGTTATCCGTGATAAAATCAAGAATATTCTCCCTGCTGGCCGCGATATTGTTATCGGCCGCATCGGCCGCGGCCATCGGGCCGGATACGTATTTCGAGGCATGCGGCACGGTCTCTGACGAGGAAGGGGAACCGCTAATCGGAGTAAGCGTGAGGCTTTCCGACGCAGCTTCAGGCATAAGCACCGACTTTGACGGCCGATACAGCCTGCGCCTGCCGGCTACGGGCACACATTCGCTCGTATTCAGCTATGTGGGCATGGAAGAAGTCATCAAGGAAATCCGCTATGACGGCCGGCCGAATGTTGTATGCGACATAACCATGCATCCGGCGGAGAACATGCTGGAGGAGGTCGTGGTGACAGGCTTGTTCACCCGTCCGGCCAGCTCCTTCACCGGCTCTTCCACGGCATATACCGTACAAAAACTTGAGGAAAGCGGCAACAGCAACATATTGGCAAGTCTTAAAAGCGCCGACCCGTCATTTCAGATTGACAACACTCTCGCCACAGGCTCCAACCCCAACGTGATGCCGTCGATGCAAATCAGGGGCGCCACGTCGCTTAATCTGAAAGGCGATTACGAAGGCAACCCCAACCAGCCGCTTCTCATACTCGACGGATTCGAGACGCCAATAGAGAAACTTTTCGACATGGACATGTCGCGTGTCGCCTCGGTGACAGTGCTTAAAGATGCGGCGGCAAAAGCCATCTATGGCTCAAAGGCGGGCAACGGCGTGATTGTGGTCGAAACGAGGAGGCCGGCGGCCGGAACCGTGAAAGCATACTACACCGGCGTGCTCAACATCGATACTCCGCTTCTCAACGACTACAACCTGATGGACGCGGCTACCAAACTCGACTTCGAGGTGGCCCGCGGGATGTATGACCGTGCAAGCACATTCGAGTCACTGCAGGAACGCCATGACCTTCTGAAACATTACCGCGACAATCTCGCGCAGGGAGTCGATACCGACTGGCTCAGGATAGCCACACGCACCGGTGTCGGCACCAGGCACTCCGCGGCGGTAGAGGGGGGCAGCAAGCACTGGCGCTATCAGGGAGGACTGATGTACAACTATGTCAGCGGCGTCATGAAAGGCTCCGACAGGAATGTCGGCAACGCCAACTTCACCATCGCTTTCGATAATGATGCCCTGCGCGTGCGCAACACCCTTGACTTCACCTTCACCAAGGCACGCAACTCCCTGTCGGGCGAGTTCTCCGACTTCCTCAATCTCAATCCGTACCTCAAGCCTTACAACAAGTCAGGCAAGCCCGACAGGATACTTGCCCGCGGCGAAAACGGGCGTCCGGTCTACAACCCCCTGTATGACGCATCGCTTGACGGGGCCTCCGATGAAAAGTACCGGGAACTAAGGGAAGCCTTAAGCATGGAATGGCGCATGTCAAGGCTGTTCAAACTGACAGGCAATTTCGCATACGCCATCAAGAAAAGCACCGGGCGCGAATTTCTGCCATACACCCATTCGTCGCTTGAAAACCCTGACAAAGATGGCCGGTATTTCCTCAAAGGGCGCTATGACAAATCGAATGACACGCATACCACATTGACAGGAAATGCCGGAGTTAACTACTCGCAGTCAGCCGGGCCCCACCTGTGGTTCATAAACGCGATTGTCAACATACAGTCATCGTCGCTGCGACGCCATGTCTATTCGACCATCGATGCCCCGTCGGAGATGCCCGAGCTGACCACTTTTTCCGAGGCCGGAAAGTGGCTTTCCGAGCGATTTTATGACGGGACCGACCATACGGTCAGGGAAATAGGCTTCATAGGCGCAGGGAGCTATTCGTTTGACGACCGTTACCTTATAGATGTGTCGGTCAGGGAATCCGGGTCATCTGTTTTCGGCCGCGACAACCGATGGGGATGCTTCTGGTCGGCCGGCGCAGGATGGAATATACATAATGAGCCGTTCATGGACTCGGCCCCGTGGCTCAGCATGCTCAAGCTCAGGGCCTCGACCGGAGTGACAGGCACGCAGGCGTTCAACCCCTATCAGGCGCGGGCACGTTACATCTACCTCGACTACCTCTATGACAACCGTTACGGCGCATTGCTGTCGGGACTGCCCAATGACGCCCTCAGCTGGCAGAAAATCCATGACACCGACATAGGCATCGACGCGGGCATCGGCCGGTGGCTCAACCTCAAGTTCGACTATTTCCAACAGACCACCGACAACATGCTTAGCGACATAACCCTTGCCCCGTCGTGCGGCTTCAGCTCATTCAAGGCAAACCTCGGACAGATGAGAAACCGCGGATTTGAAATCTCGGCATCATTCACGCCCTGGCGCGACGATGCCGCCGACGGCTGGTTCACACTGTCAGCGTCGGCCATGCACAACGACAACAGGCTCACCCGCATAAGCAATCTGCTGGAGACTTTCAACAAAAGCCAGAACCGCGCAAAGACACTGCCGCTGCAAATCACCGACAGGGAGGTGACCCGCAGCGACTATGAAGCTGACCGACTGATAAAGACAACCCCCTCAGCACTATATTCCGAAGGGTGCTCCACCACCGCGATATGGGGCGTGAGGTCGGCCGGAGTCGACCCGCTGACCGGACGCCGCATCTTCATTGACCGCAACGGCGACATCACATACACGTGGAACGCCGACGACCAGGTCATCATCGGCGACCTCGCGCCCGACGTGTCGGGCAATATCACCCTGTCGGGCGGATGGAAGGGGCTGAGCGCGGCCATAAGCCTCAGCTACAGCCTCGGGGGTGACATCTACAACACTACGCTTGTCAATAAAGTCGAAAACGTCACGGGCTATGACAATCTCGACCGCCGTATCCTTGACTCGTGGCAGAATGTCGGCGACAAGGCCCCTTACCGCAAGCTCACCATCACCACTTCCGACAAGATGGAATACACCCTCCCGAACTCATCGTTCGTGACCCGCAACAATGAACTTGTGTGCAACTCGCTCAATATCGGATATGAGTTCGGACGGCTGCATTGCATAAAGTCGATGGGATTTGACCGGCTGAAAATATCGGTATATGCCAATGACCTCTTCCGCATGTCGACCGTGAAATGCGAGCGCGGCACCTCCTACCCCTACGCCCGCAACTATTCGCTATCCATTCAAGCATCATTCTGAAAATGAAAGTCTTAAACATACATAAATTTATCATCGCGTCACTCCTCCTGTGCCTTTGTTCGTGCAATGACTGGCTGGAGCCGGAATCGGAAGTCGACCCTGACCGCAGGGTACTCCTTGACTCTCCCGCCGGGATAGAGGACGCCTTCACCGGCATTTACGCATCGTTGAGCCACAAAGACCTGTACGGGAGAGCCCTCACGTATTATATCCCGTCAATCCTCGCCGGGCATTACGGCATGACGGGGAAAGACATCGAGCACTGGATGAACTATCCTTACGACCGCACGTCGGCGTCGGTCAACGAATTTGCAATCATTGACATCGACCGAATATGGAGCCGGCTCTACAATCTAATCGCCAATGCCAATTCCATCATCGGATACGCGGAATCGGCCGATGCCGGCGAAAACGACGCATTCCTGCGCCGTGCCAAAGGGGAAGCCCTCGGCCTCCGCGGGTTCATGCATTTCGAGCTGCTCCGCTATTTCGGAAAACCGCATGCCACTGACGCTGATGCAGCAGCTATTCCATATATGGACAAGATGACATCAGTCGCCGGCCGTACGCTCAGTTCAAAAGAGGTGCTGAAGCGTATTATCGAAGACCTCGAAGCGTCGGAAAGACTGACTGCCGGGGCACCTGACGGCGGACGGCTGCGTTTCGGCCACACCGCCGCGCTTGCCACACTGGCCCGTGTTTACCTTTACTGCGGGCAGCGGGCGACCGCACACGACTATGCCGTCAAGGCCATCAACGAGAAGCAGGACTATGTCGCCTGGCACGACCCGGAAGCCGCCGACGGAGACCGCCTGTTTGAGTCAGAACTGATTTTCGCGCTCAACGTAAGCAGGCTGGAGGAGTATGCGGCGGGATGGATTTTACCGGGAGGCGTAGGGCGTAAAAACACCATAATGGTGATTACGCAGGCCGGCGAATATTACTTCGATGAAGATGACGACATACGCAAGTCGCTTTGGGTGGCTGACATCGGCTATGACCGTTATTGCAGCAAATTCGACCTGTCGTCAGAGCGTCCGCTAATGCCTGTGATACGTCTCTCGGAAATGGCCTACATAGCCGCCGAGGGCGCGCCGACTTACGCCGAAGCCATAGAATATCTCAATATGGTAAGGACGCACCGCGGGCTGGCTCCTTTTGACGCTGACAGCGCCGCTGACTTACGGGATGAACTTCAGAAAGAGTACCAAAGGGAATTTATCTGCGAGGGGCAATTGTGGCATTTCTATAAACGTAACTTGGTCACGAACATACCCGGCAACAGCAATTTCCGCGGGAGGTTCAATCTCTACACTTTCCCGCTGCCTGAAGACGAACTGATTTTCGGAAATGCACCAAACTGATTTGAATATGACAGATATAACAAAAATCATACCCCCGGCACTGGCTTTTTTCATGACGCTGTTCAGCTCATGCAGTGTCACGGAAATCCCGGCATGGGATTCGGAGCGGTCGGCATACGCCCAGTTCGCCGGCGACTGCGACATTGTACACTCATTCGCCGGTAGTCCCGACGATATAACGGAAACGACAATCGACATTCCCATCACCCTCCACCTCGACCCGGCAGTCGATGGCCGGGAGATATGGGTGGAGGCGTCAGTGCTGCCGTCTGACGGGCAGACCCGCTTCGAGTACATTAAGCAGATACCCGTACCGCAGGGGGCGACATCGGCCAGTCTGCCGGTAAGGCTTTACCGCACGCCTAATCTTGCCACGGAGAACGATGCCATAGAATTCCGAATCATAGACTCCCCGACGGTCAAGGCAGGCATACCCGACTGTCGCACCTGTCGTGTGACGGTAACCGACCGCTTTGTAAGGCCGCAATGGTGGGGCGACGGATATGACGAGTATTACAATCCTGTCGGCGAGTGCAATGACCTTAAGCTCAGGCTATGGTTTGAGGTGTTCGGCAATTTCGACGACCCCCGCCACGGCAGCCGTGCCTGGACGGGCGCCGATGCCGTGATAGCACTCGCAATGATAAATAAAGCCTCTGTTGAAAAATACGGCAAAATGTTCCATGAGTTAACCCCGACGGATGTCCCGCTGAACTGATGTATCTACCGATGAAAAAATTTCCACAATTATTTTTATTCCCGCTACTGTGTCTTATCGGCGTTTTTAGCGGCTGTTCTGACAATGACTTTGTCGAATATCCGGAACTGGAGGAGCTGTCAATCAGCCTTGACCGGCAGGAATATACCTGCGCGATAGGCGACATGCTCTCCATTGTGCCCGAAGTCAGCGGGGCAATCCCCGAATCAGACCTGGCATTTTATTGGGAAGTAGGCCATGGCGAGGGCTACGGCGACCATGCCAAATTCTCAGCCATAGCCGAAACGCGCAATCTCAGCATGAAATGTGAGCTCGGGCCGTTGTTCCCCTCTCCGGCTACCTATACCTTGCGTATCCGCGCCAAGCAGATTTCCAACGGCAGGGACTTCTATTCCAAGCATTTCAGGCTGAAAATCACCGGCAAGACCGGGTTGATGGCCATGTACGGGCATGACGGGGTGTCAGACATAGCTTTGATACGCGACATTACCGACAGCGGCGGTGAAGTGCTCGGACATTTCTATTCCGATGCCAACGGCGGCAGGAAAATCCCGGGCACAGGCAGGTTCCTGACCCAGTTGCAGGGAGGCGAGGTATCGTTTGCCAACTATCACTCAATCATTGCTGTCACCGACCGTTGCGGCATCGGAGCCGATTATCTGACAATGGCTGAAATCCCCGGAGGGTGGAACGGCCTACTGTTTAAAGGCGGGTTTAACCGCGGGGAGCCACAAAACATCGTGTACTCTTCGCCGAACCCCATGGAGCAGTACCAAGAGGTCTATATAATAGACGGCGGCGAGATTTACGGGCGGCAGAACAGCCAGTTCGTGCTTCGCCCGGCAATCGGCACCTCCTCCAACGCCTATATAAATTTCTACGACCTTGCGCCATACGCTTACACCTCACGCGAGAGCAAATACCATGTCTGGCTTTTCGACAAAAAGAGCAAAGCGTTTGTGGGCGTGACAAATACGATTGCCGTGTTCATGAACGGTGCCGCACATGCCGGTTCGGTAATGAAAGTATTCGCCCCGGGCGGTGCCTTCAACCCGTTGCGCATGCGGTCTGACCTGGTATTTATGGCCGGAGGAGGCGAGCCCGGGCATCTGCTTGCAGTAATGCGGCGGGACAATGGCGGACTGTTCATAGCCGAGCTGAACACTGCGCCGGCCGACCCGGCAGGGACGGCGCAGGCTGTTTACGAGCTCGACACAACGGGACTTGACGAAATCCTCGGATATGATTTCTCTTCACATTCACCGTCACGCGAATGCTGTTATCTTTATACACGTAAATCCGTATACCGCCTTTACCTTGACGGGAAAGGCACTGCCGTAGTCCCGAGGCCTATTACATGGCCCGAAGGTGCGGTACCGGCAGGCAGCAGGGAGATAACGCTCATGAAGACTATCCACTATGACGGCATGAATATAATGGTAATCGCCCGGTGGGATGGAACTGAAGGGGAAGTGTCATGTTACAGCATAGATGAAAGCACGGGCAATGCTGCGGCGCTGCTGTCGTCCTACACTCTGCCCGGGAAAATAGAGGCTGTCCATATCAAACACATATAGGAGGTTATAAATACTGTTGCCGGCAGTCAAATCATGCGATTTGACTGCCGGCAACAGTATTTATAACCTGAGGCGGTGTTATGCGCCGTGGTGTCGTCAGCCGGCTTCCTGCTCGGAGAGGTACATGTCGAGGGCTGCGGTCACGGAGGGTGCCTTTACTGTGGGAGCCTCCATGTCGAGACGGAAGCCGGCATCCTTGATTGCCTTGGCTGTGGCACCGCCGAAGCATCCTATCTTGATGTCACCCTGGTCGAAGCCGGGGAAATTCTTCTGCAACGACGCTATGCCCGAGGGGCTGAAGAAGAGCAGCATGTCGTAGTCGAAAGGCTCGTCGGCCGTGAAGTCGTTGCTGACAGTGCGGTACATCACCGCCTTGGTGTAGTCGATTTTGTTGTCGAGGATACCGGTGTCGTCCTTATGCACGTCGGAGATGGCATAGAGGAATTTCTCCTTTGAGTGCTTGGTGAGGAACGGGAGCAAATCGTCCAGTTTGCCTGTGGAGGCATGGAAGATTTTGCGCTTGCGATACTGGATATATTTCTGAAGATAGAGAGCGATGGCTTCGGTAGTGCAGAAATATTTCATAGTGTCAGGAATGGTGATGCGCATTTCCTCGCAAAGGCGGAAGAAATGGTCAATGGCCGTACGCGCCGTGAATATCACCGCTGTAAAGTCCTGGATATTGATTTTTTGCTGACGAAACTCCTTTGAAGAAAGGCCCTCGACTTTGATGAACGGACGAAATACCACTTCTACATGATGACGTTGAGCAATGTCGAAATAAGGAGATTTATCGGACGTCGGTTTAGGCTGAGATACTAAAATCTTTTTTATTTTCACGCTGTAAATTCTAAATAACGCAGAACGGATAGGGATAATCTGCGTAAAATTAATAGGGGTGTTATTTCTAAGGCGCAAAGGTACAAAATAAAATAAAGCAACGAGCCAAAATTGGTATAAAAAATTCTAAATCCCTTGCAAATAAATAAAATCCGTGTCAAAATGTAACATCCTGCCGCCAAAGTGAGCATAATATCGGTGAGTCCGGTATAGAACAGCGACAGCAGTGCGGGCACAATGAGGAGCAGCGACAGCAACACCTGCGAGGCATTGAATCCTGTCTTCCACTGGCGGGTAGCGTCGCGGTCGGCGAATGCGTAGCCTACCGTGCGGTAAACGACAAGCTGCCAGAGATAAAATCCCAGGGCGACCAGCGAGAGCACCATAGTCATTGACAGGGCGCCGGAGTTTTCGCGGACTATGCCGGCCGACACGGCGGCCGAAAACATCAGTATGCCCTCGCTCAGGCACAGCAGCACGATTATGATGCACAGGGTGCGCGTCTCATTGGCCGTGCGGTTGTCGAAAGCATTGGCACGCTGCCTTATGCCGACGAGGTTCTGCCTGAAATTCTTGAAAAGCTGGCGGCAATGGTTGATGTTGAGCGCTATGATTACGAGCATGGCGACGATGATGGTCGAGAGCCATGAGTTCTCGCCATAACCGACAGGCCGCGGCGTCCCCTCGAGTCCCAGCATATAGCTTGATGCAGGCGTCGACGGCGTCAAGGCTCTTTCCGCGCGTGAAAACGGAGCGTCGGCCTCGGTACTATGTCGTAAAAATTCGTTTTCCAATTGAAAGGATTAATATTAAAATTTAATATTATCTTGTAGGGACGCACGGTCTGTGCGTCCGGAAAGCGCATTGGTTGTCAGCTAATTTTCGGACGCACAGACCGTGCGTCCCTACTTAGTTTGCCGAAAATTCGCAGTTTTGTACCGGTATCAGCGCCTTATGTCGAGCTTCTGCGAGAACTCGCGTATCTCCACCGGCTTGACTATGCGTGACACGGCATCGTCGACCGAATCGGTCACGTACCACAGCCGGCGGTGGTCGTCGTTCATGAAGTGCTCGGCTATGGAGCGGTCGAGCATGCCTATGAGCGGGTCATAGTAACCGTCGACATTGAGTATCACGACATGGCCCTGATACAGTCCGAGCTGGCGCCATGTGATGATTTCAAGCAGCTCCTCGAATGTGCCGCAGCCGCCGGGTAGAGCCACCGCCGCACGTGAGAGCGATGCCATGGTGCGCTTGCGCTCGTGCATCGACCCTACGGTTATCATCTCGGAGAGTGCGGGGTGATTCCAGCCGCGCTCCACCATAAATCCGGGAAGCACGCCTATGGCACGGCCTCCCGCATCGAGGGCGCCTGTAATCGCCGCAGCCATCAGCCCCTCGCGCCCTCCGCCCGACACCAAATCCATGCCGGCACGGGCTATTGCCTGTCCGAGGGCGTATGCGGCCTCCTTATATTTCCTTGCCACAAGCGGCGACGAGGCACCGTAGACGGTCACCGCTTCTCTCTTTTCACACTCAGTCATCTCTTGACACGTTGAAATTCATCCTTGACGGCGTCTACGACATTGATGATGTAGTCGCCGGTCTTCTCAAGCGTCGATACTATATCCATATAATAGATACCGGCCTGGTATTCATAGTGATGCTCCTTGATATTCTCGATATTCGCAGCGCGCAGCGTGTTGCGCATGTTATTGATTTCGCGCTCGCGGTTGTACGACGAGATGATGTCTTCGCTGCTGTTGTTTTCCAAGTCACGGAGCAGGAGCAGCATATTGTCCATAGCTTTCTGCACATAGTCGAACATCACGTCGATATTATGGTAGATCTCCTCGTTGAAATGCACGTTGCCCTGCTGTTTGCGCAGCAATATCTTGCCTACGCCCGAGCAGCAGTCGGCGATGCTTTCAATCTCCGATACGATGGCGAGCATGGCCGACACGTGGCGCTTGCCCTCGTTGGAGAGGCGTCCTTCGGCGCATCGGTTGAGATAGTTGGCAATCTCAATCTCCATGCGGTCCGAGATGTCCTCATATTTCTCCAGACGCGAAGAGCGTTTGTTGAAATCCTCGGAATTTCCTTTCGTATGGACAAGCTCACGCGCCATCGACAACATACGGTTGACCCTGTCGGCGAATACCGCAATCTCCTTCTCGGCCTGGGTGATGTTGAGCTCGGAAGCCGAAAGCATGCCCGACGATATGAATTTGAGCTGGAACTCATCGTCGCCCTTGCGTTTGGCCGGAACGATCCATTCCACAATCTTGACATAGACTTTTGTAAGCCATATCATTATGGAGAGGTTGATAAGATTGAACAGCGTATGGAATATCGAAAGTCCGAACGACACCGATATCTGCAGCGTCATGATTGTGGTGAGGTGATGCGTGATGAGCGGATCGGTAGCCGGCAGCTCGGCCTGCATCACGCTGGCATAAAGCGCGGGATCCGACGCTTCGAGTCCCGAGACATAGCTGTACAGTTGCGACGGGTCGCCCTGTCCTATCTCCTGCGTGACCCACTGCGTCAGGTCGACGAACGGGAAGAATATCGCCAGGGTCCATACTGTTCCCAACAGGTTGAACAGCAGGTGACCCATTGCCGTACGCTTGGCGGCCACATTACCGCTTAGCGACGCCAGCAACGGGGTGATTGTCGTACCGATATTCGAGCCGAGCACAAGCGCGCAGGCGAGGTCGAAAGTAATCCATCCCTTGCTGCACATTATAAGGGTGATTGCGAACGTTGCCGCCGACGACTGGATTATCATCGTCACTATGATACCTACGAGGCAGAATATCAGCACCGAACCGAAGCCCATCGAGGTATAGCGCTGCAGGAACTCGAACATCTCGGGATTCTGCTGCAAATCGGGCACATACTTGCTGATGAGCGACAGGCCCATGAACAGGAATGCGAAACCGATGCCGAACTCACCTATCGACTTGGTGCGGCTTTTTTTGGAAAAAAGCAACGGCACCGACACGCCAATCAATGGCAGTGCGAATGCCGCTATATCCACTTTAAAACCGAACAATGCTATGACCCATGCCGTGAATGTAGTACCTACATTGGCACCCATTATCACAGCCATCGACTGCGACAATGTCATCAATCCGGCATTTACAAAACTCACCACCATGACCGTAGAGGCTGAAGAACTCTGAATCAAGGCGGTGATAAAAAATCCTGTTAAAGTACCGGTAGCACGATTGCGGGTCATTGCTCCGAGTATGTTACGGAGACGGTCGCCCGCTGCTTTCTGGAGGCCTTCGCTCATCACTTTCATTCCGTAAAGGAACAAACCGACAGCTCCTATAAGGCACAATAGGTCAAGTAAACCGTAATTCATTTAGTAGTCTATTTAATCTACCGCAAAGATAGTGAAATAATGTTTCACTCCAAAATATTGCATGCAATTTGCATATATTTGCTATCGGTAAGACGAGTCAGACATGTCGGACCGGTCGGACACGTCTGACTTGGATACTATCCGCTACGGGTTCACCTTCCACAGGTAGAGGCGGTCGGACTGGCGCACTTTGGCGGGGACCGGTATGGAGAAGTCGTCGCCTTTTACTACGGTATCGACGGGGCCGGAGTCAAGACGCATTTCGTCAAGCTCAAGCTCGATTACTCCGGTGGTGGGGCCGATAATCAGTATTGTGTCGCCCCGGTGAAGCTCGCCCGTCTCTACATGGAATTCTGCCACACCCAGACGCGCGAAATAGCGTGTCGCCTTTGCCACATATACCTTGGTACGCGTGGCCGACGAGCCGTATTTTCCCGACCATTCACCCAACCGCTGCCCGAGATAGTAGCCATCCCAGAAATCGCGGTTGAAGATGCGGCGCAGACGCTCGTCCCATCCGTCGACCTTCTCGCGGGAGTACGTGCCGTCGACAATGGAGGCGATAGCCTCGTTGTAGCAGCTTACGGCGGTGGCAACATACTCGGGGCCGCGGGCGCGTCCCTCGATTTTGAACACCCTGACACCGGCATCGATCATGCGGTCGAGGAAATGGATTGTCTTCAGATCTTTCGGCGACATTATGCGCTCGTTGTCGATGGCGAGTTGGTCGCCGGTCTCGCGGTCGGTGACGGTATACGTGCGGCGGCATATCTGTGTGCACCCTCCGCGGTTGGCGCTCGAATTCATCTGGTGCAGGCTCAGATAGCATTTGCCCGACACGGCCATGCACAGCGCGCCGTGGCAGAACATCTCGATACGTACCAATTCGCCGTGCGGACCGCGTATCCCCTCGTCGACTATGGCGCGGTGTATGGCGCTGACCTGGTCGAGATTGAGTTCGCGTGCGAGCACAACGACGTCGGCCCACTGCGAGTAAAATCTGACGGCCTCGATATTGGTGATGTTGCACTGCGTGGAGATGTGCACCTCAACCCCCTCGCTGCGGGCAATCATTATCGCGGCGATGTCGGAGGCTATGACGGCCGAGATGCCGCTTTCACGCACGGCACGGCATATCTCGCGGCACTTCTCCAGCTCGTTGTCATAGATTACGGTGTTGACGGTAAGATAGGTCTTGACACCCGCGGCATTGCACGTGGCGGCGATGTCGCGCAGGTCGTCGAGCGTGAAATTGGCCGACGAACGCGCACGCATGTTCAGACCCTCCACCCCGAAATATATCGCGTCGGCACCGGCATTGATTGCGGCATGCAGCGACTCGAAGCTGCCCACCGGCGCCATTATCTCAAAATCTTTTCTATTCATACACATTATTTTTATATGCCGAAAGACTATATTTCCGCGTGACAATGTTGCGAAATCCTGTTTTCCGCGGTTAAAAACCGCGGCTACTATGCTCACCGATTTGATAACCGGCATGGTAGTGGCCGCGGTTTTTAACCGCGGTTCAGAATGACACAATCTCACATTATAATTCAATTGTCACGCCATCCGAATGCAAAGTTAATCGAAATAAACCACCTCACAAAATTTAACATCAAACGTTACACCAAATCATGAACTTTCAGCCATATCCCGGTGTTTTGTCTATGCGAGGGCATAAAACAGAAACCTTGCACTCAAACACACACCTACCCCCCGGTAGGAAAAAGCCGCCTTAGGGTGGCTTTTTTAATTAATATTGCATTAATATGCATTTTTACAGAATATATTCAATAAATATTCTCCGTCAAGCATATTTTTATCATAGAAAATTGTTTCAATCGTCACAATTTTTATTTATCTTTGCAACAATTTCATACTTTAGACTATCATAAAGTCATACTTTATAAAGCATGGATTCAATTCACGGCAATTGTATAAAAATCAAAAACGACATAACTACAATGGAAAAACAGAAACGATTCATCCTTCCCGAGTCAGAGATACCCCGCTACTGGTATAATATTCAGGCCGACATGGTCAACAAACCGCTGCCGCCGCTCAACCCCGCCACCAAGGAGCCTCTCAAACCCGAGGACCTATACCCCATATTCGCCGAAGAGCTTTGCCGCCAGGAACTCAACCAGACCGACGCCTGGATTGAGATACCCGACCAGGTGAGGGAGATGTACAAATATTACCGCTCGACTCCGCTTGTGCGCGCCTACGGTCTTGAAGAAGCGCTCGCCACACCGGCCCACATATATTTCAAGAACGAGAGCGTAAGCCCGATGGGCTCACACAAGCTAAATTCAGCCATACCGCAGGCCTACTACTGCAAGCAGGAGGGCGTCAAGAACGTCACAACCGAGACCGGCGCCGGCCAATGGGGTGCGTCGCTGGCCTACGCAGCACGTCTTTTCGGACTTGAGGCAGCAGTTTACCAGGTGAAAATCAGCTACGAGCAGAAGCCCTACCGCCGCTCGATCATGCAGACATTCGGCGCGCAGGTGACCCCCTCCCCCTCCATGTCGACACGCGCCGGCAAGGATATACTTACTGCCAACCCCAACCATCAGGGTTCGCTCGGCACAGCCATCTCCGAGGCCGTGGAGCTTGCCCGCACCACCCCCGACTGTAAATACACCCTCGGCTCGGTGCTCAGCCATGTCACCCTCCACCAGACCGTCATCGGCCTCGAAGCTGAAAAGCAGATGGAGATGGCCGGCGAATATCCCGACACCATCATAGCATGCTTCGGCGGAGGATCCAACTTCGGCGGCCTCGCGTTCCCGTTCATGCGCCACACCATCCTCGAAGGGAAAAAGATACGTTTCATCGCCGCCGAACCGGCATCATGCCCCAAACTGACGCGCGGTAAATTCCAGTACGACTTCGGCGACGAGGCCGGCTACACCCCACTGCTGCCCATGTACACCCTCGGGCACAATTTCGCTCCGGCCAACATTCACGCCGGCGGTCTGCGCTACCACGGCGCGGGCGTCATCGTGTCACAGCTGCTCAAGGACGGCATGATGGAAGGAGTCGACATCGAGCAGCTCGAATCGTTTGAAGCAGGCACCCTCTTCGCGCGCGCCGAAGGCATCATCCCGGCACCCGAATCGTGCCATGCCATAGCCGCCACTATCCGCGAAGCCAAGAAATGCATCGAGACAGGCGAAAAGAAAGTAATCCTTTTCAACCTATCGGGCCACGGCCTCATCGACATGGCATCCTACGACAAATATTTCGCCGGCGACCTCGTCAACTACAATCTCTCCGACGAAGAAATCCAGCGCAACCTCGACGAAATCAACAAATAATCCCACCAATACCGCTCCCTACAACCGAAATCAAGCCGGTCCCACTCCAAAAAAATGACATTTATGACATTTTTTTGGAGTGGGACCGGCTCTTTTATAAATTTTACAGTTATTTTGAATGAGAAAAAAAATGCATATTTATCAAACTTTTTGGGGTGAAAAGTTTGTTTTATAGAATAAATATACTACTTTTGCAGAAATAAGTATTGAATATGCAGAATATTTGTATAAATATACAGAATTGGCGTTGGTGGCGCAACAGAATGCGGCATCAGCAATTGTGTATGTATATACTTTGACCTCATGATTGGACAATAAGAGATACAGCTTGGAAAAATGTGATTGCCGTAGAAATATATTATTTCTCACGGCAATTTTTTTATTCCGGACATAGAAGTCATATAAACTTTTTCTTAAATGACTTCATAAGAGAAAAAATCAAATCAGAAACAACGACAACTATATAACATTATGAGCAGATACAAACATTTTTTACCGGTCGACGACGAAGGATATTACGGACGCTTCGGAGGTGCATATATTCCCGAGATACTCCATGCCAATGTAGAGAATCTCAAGGAAGCGTTCTACCGCTGGGTCGACGACGAGGAGTTCATGGCTGAGTTCTACTCCCTCATGCGCGACTATGTAGGCCGCCCCTCCCCTCTCTACCATGCCCGCCGACTTTCGGCACTCTACAACACCAACATATACCTCAAACGCGAGGACCTCAACCACACCGGCGCACACAAAATCAACAACGCTATCGGCTCGGCTCTCCTCGCACGCCGCATGGGCAAGAAACGCATCATCGCCGAGACGGGCGCGGGACAGCACGGCGTGGCCACCGCCACGGTATGCGCCCTCATGGGGATGGAGTGCATCGTCTACATGGGCGCTACCGATGTGGCACGCCAGCGTCCCAACGTGGAGCGCATGAAGATGCTCGGCGCAAAAGTAGTACCGGTGACTTCGGGCAACATGACCCTCAAAGACGCCACCAACGAGGCGATACGCGACTGGTGCTGCAACCCGTCAGACACGTTCTACATAATCGGTTCGACGGTCGGCCCGCACCCCTACCCCGAGATGGTGGCGCGGTTCCAGTCGGTAATATCTCAGGAGATGCTTCGTCAGGTGCCGGAGCTTACCGGCAAGGAGCTGCCCGACTACGTAGTGGCATGCATCGGCGGTGGCAGCAATGCGGCGGGAGCGTTCTACCACTTCATCAACCGTCCGGAAGTAAACCTCGTGGCGGTCGAAGCTGCCGGCCTCGGCATCGACTCGGGGGAGACAGCAGCATCAATGGCCCGCGGCACCGAAGGGATAATCCACGGAGCGCGCACGATGGTGATGCAGGACGAGGACGGCCAGATTACCGAACCCTACTCAATCTCGGCCGGTCTTGACTATCCCGGCGTGGGTCCGCTCCATGCCTACCTGCACGATACGGGACGCGCCGAAGTCATCGCAGCCACCGACCGCCAGGCTCTCGACGCCGCCTACCGGCTCACCCGATTGGAAGGTATCATTCCCGCACTTGAATCGGCCCACGCGTTCGCCGCCCTCGACATAAAGAAATTCGCGCCCGACGACGTGGTCGTAATCAACCTCTCCGGCCGCGGCGACAAGGACCTCGCCCTCTATAATGAGCAATTAGCAATTAGCAATTAGGAATGAGCAATGAGCAATTAATAGCGGTTGTAGGGCTGCACCCAGAAACGATTCCAGATTACACTATCGCGAAGCAAAATTATGAATTATGCATTATGAATTATGAATTAGATAAAATGGAGATTATTACAAAAACCACCACCATACCTGCCGATCTTGAGACTCCGGTCGGCATATATCTCAAGCTGCGCGACCTTTACCCGCAGTCGGCGCTTCTTGAAAGTTCCGATTACCATACACAACAGAATTCGGTATCGCTTATCGGCGTGGAACCGATCGGCTACTTCATGCTGCGCGACGAAGCCATCACCGCACGCTATCCAGACGGCTCGGAGATTGCTATCGAAGTCGGCGAGCAGTCCGACGTGCCGTCAGCCATCGCCACCTATCTCAAAGCGTTCAGATTCAAGGGCGAAATGCCCGCAGGCAACGGACTGCTCGGCTACACGGCCTACGATGCGGTAAGATATTTCGACAAGGTGTACATCACGAAACCGTGCGACGAGTTCCGCAACATTCCCGACATATACTATATACTCTACCGTTTCATCATACGCGTCAACCACTTCAACAACGAGATGACCATCATCGAGAACCTTCTGCCGGGTCAGGAGAGCCGCACGGAGGAAATCAAGGCCATCATCCACAACCACAACATGGCGCAATATTCCTTCACCCCTTGCGGCGAAGTGACGTCGACCATCACCGATGACGACTACAAGCGCATGGTCGAAAAAGGGATAGCCCACGCGCGCCGAGGCGACGTGTTCCAGATAGTGCTGTCGCGGCGGTTCGCGCAGGAGTTCCGCGGCGACGAGTTCAACGTGTACCGCGCGTTGCGCTGTGTCAATCCGTCGCCCTACCTGTTTTTCTTCGACATGGGGGGCTTCAAGGTGTTCGGTTCGTCGCCCGAGACGCATCTGCGCGTGGAGAAAGGGAAAGCCTACATCGACCCGATAGCCGGGACATTCCGCCGTACGGGCGACGACGAACGCGACCATGAGCTTGCACGCGCCCTGCTTGCCGACGCCAAGGAGAATGCCGAGCATATCATGCTCGTCGACCTGGCGCGCAACGACCTCGCCCGCTCGGGAGGCAAAGTGGCGATAGAATTTCTGAAGCAGGTACAGTTTTACTCGCATGTGATACATCTCGTGTCGCGCGTATCGGCCACGCTCCCCGAGGGCGCCGACGTGTTCCGCCTCTTCGCAGGCACATTTCCCGCCGGCACCCTAAGCGGAGCGCCCAAGGTGCGGGCAATGCAGCTGATTGACGAGATAGAGCCGCACAACCGCAAAATCTATGGCGGATGCATCGGTTTCATCGGCTTCGACGGGTCGCTCAATCAGGCCATCACCATACGCAGTTTCGTCAGCACGGGTAACTGTCTCTATTCGCAGGCCGGTGCCGGCATAGTGGCGCGCTCCAATCCCGAAATGGAACTGCGCGAGACCAACAACAAGCTCGGCGCGCTCGTAAAAGCCGTCGGATATGCCACAACCTTCAATGACTGAACCGACTATGAACGTACTTATAATCGACAACTACGACTCCTTCACCTACAATATCGTCGACGCGCTCCGCACTCTCGGCACGGTGCCCGACGTAGTGCGCAACGACTGCCTCGACCTCGATGCCGTCGGCGGTTATGACAAAATCATCATCTCCCCGGGGCCGGGCATTCCATCCGAGGCCGGGCTGTTGCCTGAATTTCTGAAACGCTACGCTACGGCCAAACCGATACTCGGGATATGTCTCGGACATCAGGCGCTCGGCGAACATTTCGGGGGCACACTGCGCAACCTCGACGAAGTGTACCACGGCGTGGCCACCCCGATAGAGATTGTGGCCGAGGACTATATCTTTGACGGCGTGGAAAACGGCAGTGAGGTAGGACGTTACCACTCGTGGGTGGTCGATGCCGCCACACTTCCCGACTGCCTCGAAGTGACCGCCACGTCGGCCGACGGAGCGATTATGGCGATGCGCCACCGCTACCTCGACATACGCGGAGTGCAGTTTCATCCCGAGTCGATAATGACAAAATCGGGCGTCCGAATGCTCGAAAACTGGTTGAAGCATTAAAAATATTCCAAACGTGGGGTACGGTAATTCACCGCGGTTAAAAACCGCGGCTACTATGTACCCGGCCATCAATTAGTAGCCGCGGTTTTAAACCGCGGAAAATAAAAATCAAAACCACTGAAATGAAAGAATTGTTATATAAGATGTTCGAGCATAAGAACCTGTCGCGGGAAGAAGCGCGCGACGTGATGCTCAATATAGCCGACGGGCGCTACAACGACGCCCAGCTGTCGGCGTTCATGACCGTATTCCTGATGCGCTCCATCACTACGAAAGAGCTGACCGGGTTCCGCGACGCGATACTCGAACGACGTCTGCCCGTCGACTTCGACAATGTGAAGGCCATCGACATCGTCGGCACCGGAGGCGACGGAAAAAACACCTTCAACATCTCCACCGCCACATGTTTCATAGTGGCCGGTGCGGGAGAGAAGGTAATCAAGCACGGCAACTACGGCGCCAGCTCCGTGTCGGGAGCGTCAAACGTGCTCGAGCACCACGGGGTGAAGTTCACCGCCGACACCGACCGTCTGCGCCGTTCGCTCGAAGAGTCGGGCGTATGCTACCTCCACGCGCCGTTCTTTTCCCCGGCGTTAAAGAGCGTGGCAGGAGTACGCAAATCGCTTGCCGTCAGGACATTTTTCAATATGCTCGGGCCGCTCGTCAACCCCGTGCGCCCGCGTCACCAGCTGCTTGGCGTGTATAATCTCAAACTGATGCGCCTTTACAGCTACATCGCGCAGAACGAGGGGATTGCATGCACCATCGTGCATTCGCTCGACGGCTACGACGAAATCTCGCTGACCTCGCCCTTCAAGGTCAGCGACTCGCGCGGCGAACGACTTTTCACTCCCGGCGACCTCGGATTTGACACCCACCGTCAGGAGGATATTTACGGAGGGGAAACAGTGGCGGAGGCAGCCGGCATATTCGACCGCGTGCTCGCCGGGACATCAAACGCCGCCCAACGCGACTGCGTCATAGCCAACGCCGCATTCGCCCTTATCACCCTCAACCCCGACATGAGCCTCGATGAGGCACGCCGCCGCGCCGAGGAGTCAATCGACTCGGGCCGAGCTATGGAAGCATTCAGAAAATTCTTAACAATCAACAGTATATGAAAGATATATTACAACGCATAGCCGCCACAAAACGCATAGAGGTGGAAGCTGCATCCCGGTGTATCCCGCCGGAGATGATACGCGAAGGGGCATTGCGGCACTCGTCGCCCACACGGTCGCTGCGCCGTTCGATACGCAGCCACGAATACGGCATCATAGCCGAGTTCAAACGCCGTTCTCCGTCACGCGGCGAAATCGCCCCGATGGCACGCGTCGACGAAGTTGTAGCCGACTATACGCGCAACGGCGCCGCCGGCTGCTCCATTCTGACCGACACACCCTATTTCGGAGGCTCGCTGACCGACCTGCAGGTGGCACGCACGGTCACCGACCTGCCGCTGCTGCGCAAGGAGTTTATCATCGACGAATACCAGATATATCAGGCGCGTCTTGCCGGCGCCGACGCCATTCTGCTGATTGCCGCCCTGCTCGACGCCGCACAGGTGCGCCGCTTCACTTCGGTAGCGCACCAACTCGGCATGGAGGTGCTTCTCGAGCTGCACGGCGAGGAGGAGCTGCCGATGGTATTCTCCGACATCGACCTCGTGGGGGTCAACAACCGCAATCTGCGCGATTTCTCGGTAGAGTTCGCGCCGAGCCTGACTCTGATCGAGAAACTGCCTGCAAGCTGTGTCAAAATCGCCGAGAGCGGCATACGCAACAATGAGGATATGCTGCGGCTGCATCGCGCGGGATTCGACGGATTTCTCATCGGCGAGGCGTTTATGTCAACCCCGTCGCCCGGCTCGACATTAGCGTCATACGTCAACGTACCGTCATGAAAATCAAGGTATGCGGCATGCGCCGTCCCGACAATATTGACGAGGTCGCGGCGCTCGGCATCGACATGGCCGGTTTCATATTCTATCCACGTTCGCCACGCTTTGTCGGTGAACCTGACACGGACGCGCTTTCACGGCTGAGAGCACAAGGTGTTGAGCCTGTGGCGCTCTTTGTCGACGAGGATATTGACACCGTCACCGGGATTTTGCGGAAATACGGTTTCCGCGCAGTCCAGCTCCACGGCAACGAAAGCCCGGCCTACTGCGAGAGGCTCCGCGCTGACGGCGTCAGGGTATTGAAAGCCATACCTATAGCATGCGCCGATGATATAGCCGGGTGCACTGCCTATGACGGCCATGCCGATATGCTCGTGCTCGACACGAAGTCTGCCTCCAAAGGCGGCTCGGGGCAGAAATTCGACTGGAGCCTGCTTGAGCACGCGTCCTTTTCCACCCCTTTCCTGCTGAGCGGAGGGATAACGCCCGACGATGCGGTAGCTGTCAAGGAGTTATTCAAAAGAATGAACGGCCTGATGGCAGGTGTAGACCTAAATTCAAAATTCGAGACGGCACCGGGGATTAAATCGGCCACCCTGCTCGCTCATTTCATCAATAATATAAATTACTTATAACTCAAGATGGTATTGCAAAACTAAACCTTCCGCGGTTAAAAACCGCGGCTACTAAACAAAACGCACTGATAACCAGCCGCATAGTAGCCGCGGTTTTTAACCGCGGAAGGTTAGGTTCAGCAGTCCTCTTACACCAATTAAACTACTGATTATGAACAGACTGCAATCTCTATTCGAGCGTAAGCCCGAAAACATACTATCAATATACTTTACCGCCGGTTATCCCACACTTGACTCCGTCGGGGAAATCATAACCGGACTGGCCGCCAACGGTGTCGACATGATTGAGGTAGGCATACCGTTCTCCGACCCGATGGCCGACGGACCCGTGATACAGGAAAGCTCCACCATAGCCCTGCGCAACGGCATGACACTACGGCGGCTGCTCGACGACGTCAAGGCGGTGCGTCCGCTCGTACCCGACACCCCGCTCGTGCTGATGGGCTACCTCAACCCCATGATGCGCATGGGCATAAAAAATCTGTTTGAGGCGTGCGCCGAGGCCGGTATCGACGCCATGATTGTGCCCGACCTGCCTTTCGACGTGTATCTCAGCGACTTCCGCGAACTGTGCCGCGAGTACGACATACCGATGATAATGCTTATCACGCCGGAGACGTCGGAGGAGCGCATACGCCTCATCGACGAGCATTGCGACGGATTCATCTACATGGTGTCGGCCGCATCGACCACCGGCACACGCGACAGCTTCGGCGAAGCACAGCTCGACTATTTCCGCCGCATCAACTCAATGAAACTCAAGCACAACCGCCTGATAGGATTCGGCATATCCAACGCCCGCACGCTCGCCGACGCGCAAGCCAACGCATCCGGCGCCATAATCGGCTCGAAATTCATCAAATGCCTCGGCGAACACCCCGACAACATCCCCGCCGCCATCTCCGCCCTGATGGATGCACTGCGGAGATAGTCGCATATAAAACAAAGGCACAAAGGACGAATAATAAAAAACGAAAAACGAAAAACAAAAGCACAAAAGAACAAAAGATTAGACAAAAGGACTGAATATTGTACTGTAGTCTATTCTTTTGTTCTTTTGTTTTCGTGCCGTTGCTTTTTGTTCTTTTGTGCTTTTGTTTTATATGAAACATGCGCCTGCGTTAGGCCGTGGCGGTCGGGGTGAGGGTAATCTGACCGTTGTAGGTGGTGTTGAAGATGCGGAGGCCGAAGTCGGCTGCGGAGGTGGCTATGTGCTCGAACAGCTGCGAGCGGATTGCCTCGTAGGCGAGCCAGTCGGTTGTGGCGGTAAAGCAGTAGATGTCGAGGGGCGTGCCGTTGGCGTCGGGAGTCATCAGGCGCACGATGATGTTCTGGTCATGGGCTATCGCCGGGTGGTTGAGCAGGTAGCGGCACATATAGGCTCGGAAGAGGCCGAGGTTGGTGTCGAGGGTGCCGTTGACGGGAGCGACGCCGCCGTTGAACACCATCGATTTGCCCTCTTTGGCATCGGCCTGACGTTTGGCGACGAACTCCTGAAGAAGCGGATATTTCGCGGTCATATCGTCGATAAACGACTGCGTGGCGCCCACGATGGAGGTGTTGTCGATGATGACCGAGCGGTCAATCTGACGCACGCCGGAGTCCGACATGCCGCGCCAGTTCTGGAACGAGCCGGACACCAGCGAGTACGGTGGCAGCATGACGATGGTATTGTCCCAGTTCTGCACCTTGACGACGGTGAGCGACACGTCGACGACAATACCGTTGGCTATTGTCGAAGGCACTACAATCCAGTCGCCTACACGCAGCATATCGTTGCTCGAGAGCTGTATGCCGGCCACGAATCCGAGTATCGAGTCCTTGAAAATCAGCATCAGGGCGGCGGCGAATGCACCGAGTCCGCCGAGAAGAGCCATAGGCGACTTGTTGATGAGTATCGACATGCAGATGATGGTTATTATAATCCACACGATACCTTTCGCCACGTTCATCACGCCTTTGAGGGGGTGGTTCTCCTTGTTGGCGTGACGGTTGTAGTTGTACCACACGAAACCGATTATGGCGTTGCATCCCACGCCGAACATGATGGTGAGATATATGTCGACCGCCCGGCGGAAGAATGTAAGCACCGAAGAGGAGTGGTCGAAGGCGAACGGAAGCAGTGCGAGAATGACAAGCGGCGGTATGATATGCGAGCACTTTGTCACAATCTTCTGATTGAGAAGTTCGGTGCCGAAATCACTCTTGCGGAGCTTAATAATCTTGCGCACGACAAACACTACCGCACGGCGTATGGCATATCCGAGCAATATGGCGAAAAGGCAGATGAGTACCACGTAGACAATCTGTTCGATACGCGGATTGCTGTCAAGTCCGATAAGGCCGCACAAATCACGTACGATACCGAGTATCCACTGTGCGATGTCGTGAGAAGGGATTAAAGCAGTCATAGTTGAAACGTAGTTTAATGCTGTTACGACACTATAACACCCGAATGACAGGTTTTGATTTACCCCGCGGCGTAAAAAAGTGAGACACCATGTTAAACAGACCGCGGTTAAAAACCGCGGCTACTATTGACGTGATTGCCACGTCGTCCCGTATAGTAGCCGCGGTTTTTAACCGCGGTCTGTTTAACAGGGCTTTGTAATGCCCTATGAATCGCGTCCCTACAGGTGGGAGAGTTATCTTACCACCATCTTTATTGTTTCGGTGATTGTCTCGCCGGAGGCGTTGCGGCCGCTCAGACGGGCTATGTACATGCCCTGCGGGAGCGACAGGTCAATCTGATTGGCGTAGCCGTCGGCTGTAAGTGCGCTGTAAGCGGCCACGGCGGTACCGGTAGTGCTGAAGATGTCGAGTGCAAGAGCCTCGGTGCCGGCAGGTGCCGAGTAGGTGATATATCCGCCGGAGTAGGCAAGGGTCATCTGCGAGCCGGCGAATATGTCGTCGACACCGGTGACATTGCCGTCGTCGGTTACAGTGAACGAATATCCTGCCTCGGGACTGAGACGGGGTATACGGACGTAGAGATTGTTGCCGTCGATGGCGTAGCTGTCGGCCGAATTTTCAGCCTTGACCTCTTCGAGCGAACCGAGCTGCCGTATAGTTGAGGCTGCGGCCGCGCGGGCCGGGGCGTCCGACGATACCCTTGCCAGACGGGGAGCGCCTGCCAGACGGTAGTCATGAATGCAGAAGAGGATATCCTGGCAGGTGGCGGCATCCATTCCGTTCCAGCCGTTGCCATCGCGGGAAATACGTACCGTAAGGATGCCGTCGCTACCGGCGTCGCCCCATCCCTCGAATGTGGTCAGCGTGTAGTCGCCGTTGGCAATTGTGCTTGCGCTCGTACGGTTGTCGTCGAAAATCATGCCGGTGTCAGGCTCCGGCTTCCACGAGGGGAAATAGTCGACGGTGACACTGCGGGTGTCAATCTCGGCAGTGCTCGTGAATGTGTCCTGACGGTAGCGGGGCACGAACGAGCCGCGGCGCATGAAGTGGGGTATGACATCCATCGGGGCGGAATAGCTGCGCACGGTGCGGTGCCCTTCGTAGATGGTGGAGAAGTCGTTCATGTCGAGCCAGTCGCCTTCGGGGAAAGTGATGTCGCGCGCCGTACCGCTGTTGATGACGGGAGCAACGTAGATGTCGGGACCCCACAGATAGGCATCCTTGCAATCGGCAAGCACCGACTTGTCGTCGTCGGCGAAATTGGCGGGACGCGCCATCGGCGAACCGTAGCGCGAGTAGCGGTAGGCCTGGGTGTAGGTGTAGGGAAGGTAGGCGTAACGCAGGTTGATGGCGTCGCGCACTTTGCCGATAATCGAGGGACGATTGTAAGGCTCGGGAGTCAGACTTTCCTGGGCATGGGTTCTCATCATCGGGTAGAATACTCCGAGCTGCACCCATCTAAGGTAGAGTTCGTCGGAATTATTGTCGGAATTGCAGAATCCGCCTATGTCGGAGCCGAGGTAGCCGATACCCGACATCGAGCCGTTGACGAGGGCGGGGACCTGTGCCTGCAGACCTGTCCATGAGCGCTGTATGTCGCCTGTCCAGGGGAATGTGCTGAAACGCTGCATGCCTGCGGTGCCCGAACGCGGCATCAGCAGATGGCGCATGTCGGGAGCGGCCTCGGTGAGCGCCTTGTATGCGCCCTCAATCCAGAGGTTGCCGAATTCATTGTGAATCTGGTCGCATGTGCCGCCGGCGTGATGACAGTTGGAGGGGAAGTGACGTTCGGGTTCGCCGAGGTCGAGCCACCATCCGGCCATGCCGGCGAGTGTATGCTTCTTGTAGAACTCGCCCATCCACTTCATGGCGTCGGGATTTGAAGCGTCGATGAGGCCGACGGGATTATTGGTCAGCCAGGTCATGTCGCCAACCTTCTCGTCGGCAAGGAAGCCTTGTTTTTTCAGATAGTCGTAGTTGTCCGACGCGTCGCTGGTGAAGAATGGCTCGGTGATGCAGACAGTGTTGACATGCTTTGACTTGAAGTCGGCGAGCATGGCGGTCGGGTTGGGGAATTTGGGTGTGTACCATTCGAGATTGCCCATTCCGGCGTTGGTCTCACCCTGCCAGTAGAGGTCGAACACGATGCCGTCGAGCGGGAGCTGTGCATCCTTGATACGGCCTATTACATTCTTGGCCTCGGCCTCCGAACGGTAGCCGTAGCGCGAGGTTATGTAGCCCAAAGCCCAGAACGGAGGAAGAGCCTGCCGGCCGGTAAGCGTGATATAATTCTGCATGGCCTTTTCCATCGAACCGCCGCCCACGAAATAGTATGCTATCGGGTTGGCCGACGCGGTGGTATAGGATGAACCGGAGGATGACGGCGTCATCACGGCATCGACATAGTGGTCGTCGAAAAGGACACCGTAGCCGTTGGTCGACACATAATAGGGGATACAGATATTGTGGGGAGCCGACCATGTGGCATTCCATCCGCCGGTCTGCTTGTTGCGCATCGTCCATGATGTACCGCCGATGTTGGTGGTACGGCCGTTGTAACCGGCGCCGTAGAATGCGTCGTCGTTCATTCCGAGGAAGCTGACCGTGCGCTGCCCGGGGGTGTTGACGAGGCCGCCGTTCTCGCTCAGCAATACGTTATTGTCGTCGCGGAAGGTGACAAAGCAGGAGTTTTTGTCAACACTCACGGTCACGCCGCCAGCCACGCGGATAAGGTATTCGTCGTCGGTATCATCGACAGTGTAGGTCACGTCGGGGACGGCCACAACGGAGATAGAGCGGCGTTCGCGGGCAGAATCGTCGGTTGAACCGACAAGCGACGCGGGAAGCGTAAATACTTTCACTATGTCGGGAGCATACGGGGTAATCATGAGACAGCCCCCTTTCGAACCGGCAATCGTGACCGTACCGTTATTGTTTTCGGCGCTTACAAACGCTCCGAGGGGACTTTGGCTCGGGTCGACAGGGAGCGCCTGCAGCGAGATGTACTGGTTATTACCTCCGTCATAGCGGATGCTGCCGGTTTTGTCGCGGAAGATGACGGCAATCTTCGATGCTCGCTCGTCGTCGCGCATATTGAACCATGACGCCAATGTAGGCGACATTTCAAGGCTATATACGTTCCCGTCGGCCGAAAGACGTTTCATCTTGAACTTGTCTGTCAGATTTGCCCAAGAGGCTCCCGATTCCTGCGGGTCGTGCTTCCAGTCCTTGTCGTCCGAACTTTCAGAAGTAATCACTCCGATCCATGCGTATATGTCGTCGGTCGCGGCCAGTTCACGCGAGCCTTTCGAACGGTCGAAGTAAAGAGTGATTTTATCGTTCTGACCGGCTACTTCGGGAGAAATCCAGTAAGTGAGGCGACGGGGATTTTCGGGGTCGATGGCCGGACCGCTGTATTCGCTCATCAGTCCGAGGTCCTTTCCGCCGTTGTCGGACGAATAGATATGGCCGTCAATGGCGGCAAGCGCCGAAGTGCGGCTGCCTGAGGTCGTGCCGTCGTTGAATATAAGGCTTGTGGCCGACTGCGGCACCTCGCAACTCCATATATTTTCGAGGCCGGGAGCATTGTGGCTCGACATCGCCGTTCCGACCGAGGTTGACGGTGTGCCGGTGAATGCATACACGTAAGGGCGAGTCCACGAGGAGTTGGTGTTGTCGAAATAGACTTTTATATTTTCTCCCGGTACCGGCACGACGTAGTCGTCGATATGGCATTTGGGCGTGTCGCTGCCGAATGTATATACGTAGCCGTTCTGAAGCTTGAGGTCATTGGTCTGATGTTTGGCTTTTTCGCCTTCAGACACGGCGGTGTTACCGTCGTTGAATATACAGTAGAGGTTGGGATTGGAAGCCGTGCATTCGAATGTGAAGGAATACAGCTCGGGGTAGTCAGCCGAGAGGTGGATTTCTTTACCGGGCCATGTTCCGCCGGTGTAGTTGCGGTTGCCGTCGTTCTTGTCCCAGATCCAGGTACATACTTTCGACCACTCCGAATATTTCTCGAAATAGACGGTGTAGGTAGTGGAATTTTGAGCGGCGGCACGGAAAGACGGGAAAAGGAGACCGAAGGCCGCACTCATGACGACAGCCATCGCGCAGCGCCGCCAATGTTTTGGAAGGTAAGATTTAAAAGAACTCATAATGTAATGTAAGTATAATAATAATTTAAAGCCAAGCTATTCAGCCAAATATCAGGCAAATAATATTCCGACCGCAAAATTAGCAAAAAATTTGTAAATTTGCATACAAAAGCATTCAACACCATCCCAGACAACCTGACATAACGAAACATAGAATTATTATCATGAAGAAATTATTGCAACCGATGGCCGCCGGACTTATGCTGAGTGTTTTCGGCTTGAGTCTGAACGGACAATCGACTGACAGATTAGCGAGTGAAACGCCTGACGAGGAGCAAATCGCAGTATTCACATCAACTGACCTGCAGCTTGAGAGAAGCTACAATTGGGCGAAAGCGAAGGCGCTTTCATACGCCCACGACAGCGGTGACCCCGTGGGGGCATGGTATGAGGCCGCGCTGCCCAACCGCGAGGCATTCTGCATGCGCGATGTATCGCACCAGACTGTAGGCGCGCATATCATAGGTCTGGCAAAGCACAACAAGAACATGATGATGAAGTTCGCCGAAAATATCAGCGAGCCTAAGGACTGGTGCACCTATTGGGAAATCAACCGTCATGACAAACCGGCGCCCGTAGATTATGCGTCGGACACGGAGTTCTGGTATTGCCTCAACGCCAATTTCGACCTGATACAGGCTTGCCTGAAAATGTATGAGTGGACGGGCGATACCGACTATATCCATGACTACAGGATGCGCAATTTCTACGACAAGAGCGTCAACGAGTTTGTGGAACGCTGGAAACTCCGGCCCGACTGCATAATGGACCGCCCGCAGTATATGAACATGCCTGACAATTTCAATCCCGACTATAGTTTTCATACCTGCCGCGGACTGCCCTCGTATGTCGAGAATTTTCCGGGACTGACTGCCACTGTCGACCTTGTCGGCGGACTCTATGCCGGATACAATGCCTACGCACGGATAGCGACCCTGGCAGGCGACAAGAAAAACGCCCGGATAGCTGCCGCACGCGCACGCGAATACCAAAACCTGCTCGAGAAAAAATGGTGGGACGGCGAGAACCGGCGCTACAACACGTTCTGGACGGCGGAGCGGAAATTCGCCCGCGGCGAGGGGGTGCCGTTCCTGCTGTGGTTTGATGCCGTGGACGACATACGCCGCATACGTGCGGGAGTGGCCGACATCCTTGCCAAAAAGGACTGGAACATAGAGAACCGCAGCTACTTCCCGGCACTGTTTTACCGCCTCGGGTACAACGAGGACGCATACCGCGAACTGACCACGCTTCCGGCTGCCGACCGTGCCGACTATCCGGAGGTGTCGTACGGAGTGGTTGAAGGAATCGTCGGAGGCGCGATGGGTCTGCGTCCGTCGGCATCGGAAAAATCGGTCAGCACTCTGTCACGCGTGGCCGGCCACACGTCGGAGATAAAAAACGTGCCGGCTCTCGGAGGATACATATCTCTGCGCCATGAGGGTACCGCCGCGTCCGAGCTGGAAAACAACACGGCGATGGATCTGACCTGGAACGCGTCGTTTGCCGGCAATCATCCGAGCGTGACCGCCAACGGTAAGAAATACTCCACGAAAGTGACAAAGGACGCAAGAGGCAACGAGATTTCGACCGCAAGCATCGACCTGCCGCGAGGCAAGAAGATTACGGCCCGCGCCGACTGAATAAAGGCGGCCGACGCAGGAGAAACCGGGAATTAACGAAACGCAATACACTATAAATAAAGATATTACATTTTTCCCGCGGTTAGGAAACCGCTTTTGGCGCTTTGCTCCGCAAAGAAACCGCGGCTACTAAGTCGGAATCGGCCGCACGAGTCGAAGAATAGCAGCCGCGGTTTCTTTGATGCGCAAAGCGCCAAAGGCAGTCTGCTGACTGCCTCTGCTGACTGCCTTTGGATTTTGGCTTTTTCTTTTTTTGTTAAAAATTTGACAATTAGAATAATTGTCGTTATTTTTGCGAAGCAATACACCACGCCGTAGTGGTCGACAGCCTCAATGAGAGGTTTGGCCGGTTGGGGTGTGGGGTAATGCCAATTTTTTTGGAAAGGCGTTTATCGAACGCTATGTTCTTACAGTTACGAATCTCGCAAATTCCGAACAAAGACAGAACATTGCAACGATGGACGCCCACAGATATGTCATATATCGGTGTGCACATGTACGACCGCTGAGGCCGGACATGTCGTATGCCATATAATCATATCGGCGTGGGCTCTGCGTTGCTTGTCAGTCTTTGTAGGCAATGCGAGAGCCTGTAACTGTAGGACAAGCAACGGTACAGACTCCCACGCTTTTTCATTTCAAGTACAATCATTTATTTACTGTATTGCGGGGAGTCGGATACACAAATTTCCACATCTCTACGCAATGAAACATCTATTGCTTACTCTTGCAGTGCTGCTGACTGCATCAGTTGCTGCAGCACAATCCACACAAGTCGCCACCCTGTCGCATGACGGCACTATCACATCGTTCACATCGGCGTATGCACTAAGAGATGCGTATAACGCTGCAGTCGACGGTGACGTAATCACACTATCCTCCGGGGCTTTTGCCGCCATTTCCTTAGAAAAGCGCATCACTGTCCGTGGGGCCGGCATGGGAGTAAAGGTCGACAAAACTGCTCCTTACATCGAGCCGACTCTTCTCACAGGTGATTTTTCAATCAAAGCTGACGGAGACGGAACAAATAATTTCAATTTAGAAGGTATTCTCTGCGAAAATACTGTTTCCTTGAAGGGCGTCATCGATTCACAATTCTCCAAATGCAAATTCAAGAAATTGACCTATGAAACCGGGCATGGAGGTTTTACAAATGTGACTTTCATAAACTGCATAGTCTATGAAAGCGCAAATTTCTGCTACAATGCAAGCATGAATTTATACGGCTGCTATCTGAAAGAGCCCTTTTTTTCAGGAAACAATTCGCTTTTTACTCTCACAAACTGCTTATTGGATGACGAAAACACTTTCGATGATAATGCCTGCGTGGTAAAAAACTCAATATACATTAACAGAACTGATTATCAATATTGCAGTAACAGAGGTAACGCGTCAAATTCAATATGGATAGGCAAATATGCGGAAAACTGCCCTTTCAATACTACTCTTGAATCACATAATAATGCATTTGTTCCCGATGGAATGAACGTATTCAAAGAAGGCACATTCTATCAGCTCTCTGACGAAGCAAAGAACTATATCGGCAACGACGGCACTGAAGTAGGTATCTATGGAGGTTCGCTGGGCTTTGACCCTACACCTACCAATCCTCAAATCACGAAGTTCAATGTTGCGCCCAAAACGACTGCCGACGGCAAGCTATCCGTCGATATCGAAGTAAATGCCAAATAATAAAGCGATATGTTTAAATCCGTATTAAGGCTTTTCCTCTGCATAACATTTGCCATCGGCAGCCTGAATGTCCGAAGCAATGACGGCGACGGCATTACCGGCCATTACTGGTTTGATTTCGGTGGAGAGCATTATCCTTTTACACCCGGCAACTTTGAAATAACGACCGACGGGCTTGCTGACGGTTTTCACACCATTCATGCATATATTGAAAACGGGGCTGATATTTCAGCCACGCATACCGGTTGGTTTCTCAAGCAAAGCAGGGTGCTCAATGATAATAATCCCCTGACGTGCATATTCTATGTAGACGGAGAGCCGTTCCAGACACAAAAAGTTGCTGTCGGTGCCGACGGCACATTCAGCCTCGACCTTGATACGAGTACGGTCGATCTCGGCATGCATACAATCGGACTGGCACTTTCCGACACTGACGGTTACTCAGCAGGATACCGCAGCGGCATTTTCATGCGTGTCCCGACTGACCTGCAACGCTCCACCTTCAACGCCTACTACTATCTCGACGGGGAATATAAAGGGGTACTGAACACATCGACAAGCAGTCAGGCCGTGCATCTTGACATAGATGCATCGTCGCTTACATCGGGGTTACATTCCGTCTCTCTATATATGGCGAGTCCCCACGGCATGGCCACCTCGGTGAAATCAGCATGGTTCGTCAAAATACCGGAAGGCGGCGAAGGAATCAAACAATATTCCTACTGGCTCAACGACAATGACGAAACACTTAAGACAGTCAATCTGCCTGAAATAAGCAACCCGTGCAGCCTGATGAGACTTATCGATGTTCCAGAGCAGCCGTTCCGTTCAAAGAGTTATTCATTTGCCGTTGAAGAAAACACTCCGGTATTTTATGCCTGCAACGACTTCAAAATCCGTTTTATCGATCCGGACGGACGCGTCACCACCGCAGGAAGCACCTTTACCGACATGCGCGTAAAATATAAACCGAGCGAAATAAACGCCCTCGAGACAGACAATAATATCTATACGGGCACAATCGATTCAAACACTGTCAAGGTATACAAATTCGACGCGGAAATCGGCGATTCCATCAATATCCGTGTCAACAAGGCCGCGATGATGGAGCTGTATTCTCCATCAGCCGAAACGCTTATAAAAGTCTCAGGTGCCGACGCAACCAACAACAGCACTTTTACGATACGGCAAAACGGAACCCATTATGTCGCAATACACGATTTAGCAACAGGAAATTCCGCTACAATAGATTTCAGCCATATCCACAAGTTCGCTTTGCTCTCCAATTCGCCCGAGGTATCGTCGCAAGAGGGAATGCTGTTTGTCGATGTCATCGGCAACGGCTTCCACAATCTGACGGATATTGCTTTAGAGCTTGGCGGCACAAGGATTGAGCCGACGGAGTGGAACGCAAGAAGCAATTACGCCTTGTCCATGCGATTCGATGTCACTGCGGCCTCGGCTCCAACCGGAAGTTACAGTCTTGTAGCCACATTCAAGGATAACGATGGGACTTCGGAGACAGTGCGCCGCCCGAATGCACTCGCCTTTGTGGAGAGAAGCAATGCCGACGTAAGCGTGACCCTTGTGCAGCCACGCGTAGCCAATGTGCCCTACGATTTCTATATCGATATTACCAACAACAGCACGCAGCCATGCTGGGGGGTACCCGTCAATTTCGCAATCAGCGGCAACAGCGACGGGTATGCGCTTGTATATCGCGACTTCTATCTTTCAGATTTCGATGTCGAGAACAGCACCATTCCGGCACACTTCGAAACAGACAATTTGCTCGGCCGCGGTAGTGCCGGCGCTTTCGTTCCGTTGGTGATACCGTATCTCGGACCTAATGAAACAAAACGTCTCACTATCGGACTTCTGTCGGATGCGCGCGACATTTTCGACACCTTCGTATGGTGCGGCACTCCCTGGAGTGATGAATTCCGGGAAATTCTTTCAGATGGGTTTGATTTTGAAGAAACGAACTGTCCAAGCCCCACCAATTTACTGACAGCCCGCATGATTGTATATCTTGACGCCCTGTCGGCGCCCGAAGGTTCCTCCGACAAGGCAATATCCAAGTCAAGTTTCCGCAAGGAATTGAATCGAGCCCACACCACTGCGGAGCGGGCCAGCGATGTAGCGCAGGCCGTCGGTATGACTCTTGGCGGCATTGAGAACGGAGGGCGCCTTCATGGAATTGATGCCACCATGGCAGCCACCGGCATAGATATGAGCGCCGGGATTTACGGGTCGCTTGACAATTATCGCGGCAAAGTAGCGGCGGCAATGCCTACACCGGGCAGCATAATAGCGCAGGCATTAGGCCTATCCGATATATACAATGCTGCGAACGGATTCCTGAACGATTCGCCGGATTGCTCCGCACCTATGCCTCCGTGCAATCAGGTTGCTCCATTCCAGTCGGCCGATCCAAATGATATGCACGGATATATCTCGCCGTCCGGATCAAAGGACATTCCGCTCGGGATAAAGACAGTCAGCTATACCATCGAGTTTGAAAACTCTCCGGAGATTGCCAACGCTCCTGCTTCAACCATCGTAGTAGAGAACACTCCTGACGGGAACGCCCTCGACCTCGCATCATTCAAGCCACTCAAACTGATTCTGGGCGGCAAGGAGATCGGGCTGCCCGGTACGCATCATTTCGTCAAAACACTTGACATGCGTCCGGAAATCAATGCGATAGCCGAACTTACATTCGACTTCGAGGTCGCTACAGGCCATGCGAAATGGTCGCTGCGCTCACTTGACCCGATGACCCTTGAACCAACCCGCTATATGGACGACGGAATTCTGCCTGTCAACGATGCGTCAGGACGCGGTACCGGCTACCTGACATATTCAATCGACCTGCTTGGCTCCGTGACCGACGGTACCGAGATAAGCAACAGTGCCGAGATTGTGTTCGACAACAACGAGCCTATCAGCACACCCGTGTGGACCAATGTCACCGATTTCACTCTGCCGGAATCACGCATTACGGACGTTAATACAGATGACAATATCACGTTTGACATCGAGATTGAAGGCTCCGACAGCGGTTCCGGCGTATGGTTCTACGACCTGTATATGCGTGAAGAGGGCACTCAGGACTGGACTCTCGTAAGTTCAGGCATAGAAGGTTCCGCTGTGACTTATACCGCGGAACATGAGCTCGCCGGCGCCACGTTTGCCGTGATAGCCACCGACCGGGCCGGCAACCGTCAAAGCGAAGCCGCCATAAATGGGTTGCCCGGAGACGCAGACGGCAACGGCGGTGTCGATGCCAACGACGCCGTAGCTACCCGCGGTTATTACACCGGCACACTCACGACAATCAATCTAAAAAATGCCGATGTCACCGCCGACGGGAAAATCGACACGCAGGATGCCACGGCAATCCGCAACATCTACCTCGGCGACAAGATTAACCTAATCAAACGTAATAGATTAAACAATTCAAAATGAAAAAACTACTTATAATTTTTTCCATACTGCTGTGCTCGGCGCAAGCCAAGGCAGTGTTCGACGTCACCGTAACCGACCATCTGCGCGTGTGGGCTGAATTTCCTGATAAAATAATAGCTGACGGCCAGACCGTCAACTATATCAAGGTCTATCAGCATGACGATGACGATCTGGACTACACTGCCTTCAATATGGAATTCATTCTTCCTGAAGGTTTCCGCATCAATAAGGTCAAACAGGGACGTGAGACAGTCAACGACATATTCCTCTCCGAACGCGCCACATCCACCCACACCATTGCATGCAATATTGTGGACGGCGTGGATTTACGTATCTTCTGCGATTCGAGTATGAACTCCGATCTCTACAAAGATGATGAGGAGGGCAATCCGCTCGACTTGCTTTTCACCGTAGGTCTTATTGCCGAAAGCACCATCCCTACCGGAGAATACACCGTGCAGATGCTTGGTATAAAATTCTGCCACAGCAATGCCGACGCAAAAATTCCCGCTGCCGACCCGACAAATTATCAGGTATATATCCAAGGCGATAAGCCGGCAGGCATAGAGGAAGTTGTAGCGGAAGAACTCGATCCGACCGACTGCTACGACCTGAACGGGCGCCGTATTAATATCGATGACGCTCACGGCATCATTGTAGTGTGCCGGGGTCGTAAATTCTACCTGAAATAGGCCTGAGAAGCATAAGCCCTGCCTATTGGCTATCGATAAAACGCAATAAATCAAAAGGATTATATCGTCATATCCACCGCGGTTAGGAAACCGCGGCTACTAAGTCGGAATCGGACCGGTCGGACAAGTCAGACATGTCAGACCGGTCGGACGGACAGTAGCCGCGGTTTTCTTTGATTGCGGTGGATTTTTTATTTAGGGCGGCCTTGGCTTTTTTGCCGGGATGTGGCGGTTGGGGGGATGGAAGTGTGAGAGGTGGCGCGGGGGTCAGTCGCCGAAGCCGATGAAGTCGCCGTCTACTACGAAGATGTAGGTGTCGGGGTCGGGTATCATTACTTCTACTTCAACGACTTTTCCTTTTTTGAATTCGATTGATTCGACTTTGCTGTTGACGCCGTCCTTTGCCAGACGGTGGAATGCGGTGTCGTGGAGCAGGTCTTTCACGAGTGCCGGGTCGAGAACGGCATTGTCGGGAGCGTCAATCTCGAGGACTTCGCCGTCGTTGTTGAAGTCTATGTCGACGCCGTTGGAGAGTTCGACTTCATATTTGCCTTCGGCGAAATACTGCTCGCACTTGGTGACGCTGACACCTTTGAAATGCTTCGAGATGAAGTGTTTTGCCTTTTCGGGAATTTTGTCGTAATCCTGCGAGCCGGCCACGGCTATGCCGGGGAGCGAGTTATACTGTTGCGGGGCCTGTGCTCCGGCAGAGAATCCGGTAAAAGTCAGAAACGAGACCGCTGCTGCGATTAATAGTTGTGCTTTCATTGTCTATGTATTTAATAAATTATTAATACGCTTTTAATAGAATCCTAACAAGGGAAACGCCGGAAAGTTCATGGAAAAACCGTTATTTTGAAGGTGAATAAAAATGCGGGCTTTTTGACAAAATTCTTGCAAGAAATATTTGGTGAATATGTATTTTTTAAATAATTTTGAAATTCGTTACCCAAAAATTTAATTACCGTAACAAAATGAAAAATTATATTAACTAACCTCACGCATTTATGAAACTAAAACTGTTCCTACTCATGCTGTTGACGGCAGCAGTCCCCGCTTTGGCCCAACGGGCAGCGGTGAGCGGCAGCGTAGTTGAGGCCGATACCGGCAATCCGATTGCCGGCGCCTTAGTGACGCTTCAAAATCAAGGGATTACAGTCACCACCGGTCCTGCCGGCGACTTCCTGATTTCAAATGCCCAACCGGGGGTCACGACCCTGACAACAATCGCTTACGGCTATGCCGACGCAACAAAACAGGTAGAATTATTCGCAAACCAGACAGTCAACGTGGGTCCTATCACGATGGCCAACAATGACTTGAACTCGGTTTACTACGAGGAAGCACAGGACATGTGGTATGACGAGAACGCCCTTGACGACGAAGAGGGTGGCGCGCAGTCAATCCAGGCGCTCACGGGAGCTTCGGACGACATCTACTACAATGCCTCGAACTACAACTTCCAGCCTATGTATTTCCGCTACCGCGGCCTTGACTCGCAGTATCAGTCGGTCTATCTCAACGGCATTGAGCTCAATGACTTAGGTCGTGGCCGCTTCAGCTACTCGACATTGGGCGGCATGACATCGCGCGCATTCCGCAACCGCACGAACACGATAGGACTCGGTGCGGCCGCCTACGGATTCGGCGACCTCGCCGGCTCGACCAACTTCAACACCATCACGTCGAGCTACTCGCCGGGCTTCAACGGTTCGGTAGCCTATACCAACTCCAACTATATGCTCCGCGCGATGGCGACCTACTCCACCGGCATCAACAAGAACGGCTGGGGACTGACATTGAGCGCGATAGGCCGCTGGGCCGACGAAGGCGTGATAGACGGAACGTTCTACAACTCGTTCGGCGCGTTCATGTCGCTGGAGAAAGTAATCAACAAGAACCACTCGCTGACGCTGACCGCGTTCGGCGCCCCGATACAGCGCGGCGGCACGGGCGCGTCATACCAGGAGATATTCGACCTTGTGGACGACAACACCTACAACCCCAACTGGGGCTGGCAGGACGGCAAGAAACGTTCGGCCAAGGTAATCGAGCAGTTCGACCCCACCGCGATGCTCAACTGGATATTCAAGAACGACCGCACGATAGTCAACACCGGCGCCGCCCTGCGCTGGACACATTACAGCACCACGGGACTCACCCGCAGCGGCAACTCGCCCGACCCGCGCCCCGACTACTACAAGCGACTCCCATCGTCATACTTCGACAACGGCATGCCGACCCCGGAATCGGAACTGGTGGCCGACGCATGGCGCAACGGCTACATGACCAGCCCCGACGGCACACGCATACCGTTTGACCGCCAGATCAACTGGGACGCCCTCTATCAGGCCAACTACCTCGCCAACATGGAGCAGGAAGGACTGCCCTACAGCGAGCGCAAAGGTTCGGTATACGTATTCGAGAACCGCGTCAGCAACCAGTTCCAGTTCCACCTCAACTCGACGGTCAACCACCGCCTGAACGACAACATGAGCCTTCAGGGTGGCGTACAGCTCAACTATACGTCGGCTGACTACTTCAAGACGGTACGCGACCTTCTCGGCGGCGAGTTCTGGAAGGACATCGACACATTTGCCGAACGTGACTTCCCCAGCGACCCCGACGTGCTGCAGAATGACCTCAACAATCCGAACCGCCGCGTAAAAGACGGCGACCGCTTCGGCTACGACTACACCATCAACGCCGTGCAGGTGACTGGCTGGCTGCAGAACATGATCACCCTGCCGCAGTGGGACATCAACTACGGCCTGAAGATGCAGTACACGCAGTTCCAGCGCGACGGCCACATGCGCAACGGCCGCGCACCCGAAAACTCTTACGGCAAAGGCGAGACCCATCGCTTCGACACCGGCGCATTCAAGGCCGGCGCGACCTACAAGGTGGACGGACGCAACTTCGTATCGGCACACGCATCGTACGAGACCCGCTCTCCCCTGTTTGAATATGCCTATATCTCTCCGCGTATCAAGGATACCGCCATCAACGGACTGACTCCCGAGCGCATCATTTCGGGCGACATCTCCTACACCTGGAACTACCGCCGCTTCCGCGGTGCAATCTCGGCATTCTGGACACACATGAGCGACCTCACCGAGAAATTCTCATACTACGACGACCAGTACGGCACATTCATGAACTACGTGCTCAAAGGCGTACGCCGCCAGTACAAGGGCATTGAGCTCGGCATGGCCTACAAAATCACCCCGTCGCTGACCGCCACTATGGCCGGCACGTGGGCACGCTACCAGTACAAAAACCGTCCGACGGGCATCAAGTCGTACGAAAACGGCATGATGGACGACATCGAGACCAAGGTATATCTGAACAACTTCTTCATCGGCGGCACTCCGCAGACGGCAATAAACGTAGGCCTTGACTGGGCAGCTCCGAAGCAGTGGTTCTTCAACGTCAACGCATCATGGATGGGCGACTCATACGTGCAGGTATCACCGATACGCCACGAGGAGCTTCCCGACCTGTGGCAGCATTATCCCAACAAGGAGGAGCTTGAGGCAAAAATGCACTCGCTCGCCCAGCAGGACAAGATGAAGAACGCATTCGTGCTCAACGCGTCGATCGGCAAGCTCGTGTACATCAACCGCTCGGTATCGATGAACTTCAACCTGTCGGCCACCAACCTGCTCAACAACCGCGACATCATGACGAACGCATTCCAGCAGGGACGTTTCGACTATACCAACTACGACGCGCAGAAATTCCCCAACAAATATCAGTACGCGCAGGGAATACGTCTGTTCCTGAACGTCGGTGTGCGTTTCTAAGCGACATGCCGAAAATAACAATCAGGACTTCACGAACAACAGATTACCAAACAAAAGCAAAATGTTTATGAAACTGCATAAAATATTATACGCGTCGGTAATAGCCCTTGCCGCAGGTATGGGAATTACATCGTGCGACGTCAATTTTGACAATCCCCCCGTCATCAGCCCCGACCTGGGCGGCGACGGCAAGTGGGACGCGCCCCTCTCCGTTGCGGGCGCCTACGCATACTACAACGCATACTATTCAAGCGCCCCCGATACGGAAAAATACTATTGGGTGACAGGCTTCATAGTAGGATGCGTGAACACTACGGAGACAGTATTCGTGTGCAACGACCAGACGGCGGCGTTCGCGGCTCCGTTTGAGAGCAAGAATAACCTGCTTCTGGCTCCGACCCCCGACTGTACTGACTACAGCCGGTGCATATCCCTCCAGCTTCCGTCGGGTGTGGTACGCAACGGACTGAACCTTAACGAGAACCCGTCGAACCTCGGCCGCGAGGTAACGGTACGCGGATATATCGACAAGTATCTCGGCATACCGGGCATGCGTTCGCTGACCCACTTCGAGTGGGGTCCGCTCGGCACAGACACAGGCGATGTCGAGGTAGGCAAATCGGACTATACGCTGCTTACGGGCGACATCAAGTCGGGCCGCGCATACGCGCTCGTGACCGACGGAACGGCCGCACAGACCGTGACAGCAGCAGGCGACAACGGCTTCCTCTATACCGAGGCAGTGACAATCGCAGGCAACAAGTTCAACGCATCGGAGAAATACGGATTCATGTTCACCGAGACATCGGAAGGCTCGGGCCAGTATTACATGACCGACTACAAGGGCATGTTCCTGTATCAGGCTCCCTACGGATCGGGCTGGTCGAACCGTCCGAGCGTGTCAAAGAATCCACAGAAGGACAACACGGCGTACTACTGGGCACCCGTTAAGAACGGCGAGGGCCGCTGGGTAATATCGAACGTGGCATCAGGCTCAATCCTGGCATACGACACCAACTACAAGTCATACGGCATCTACTCCAGCCTCTCCGAGCAGTACAAGGCTCCGGAACTGTATGAGATGGCCAACGACCCGGCCATACAGCCCGACTTCACCCCCGGCGAACCGAGCGACCCGGGCGATGTGACCGAGGGTACCGGTGACGGCACACTCGAATCGCCCTATGACGCAGTGCGCGCACTCGCCATCATCGAGGCAGGCAGCATGTCGCAGAACGATGTCTACATCAAGGGCAAAATCTCCAAGATTGACGAAATAGATACCGGCAACTTCGGCAACGCCACCTACTATATCTCCAACGACGGAACGTCGAACAAGCAGCTCGAGGTGTTCCGCGGATATTATTTCAACGGCGACAAGTTCACTTCGGCCGATGCCATCAAGGTAGGCGACGAGGTAATCATACTCGGCAAGCTCATCAAGTACAATACCACACCGGAAGTTGCACAGGGGAGCAAAATCATCAGCCTCAACGGCAAGACCGAAGGGGGCGACACCCCGAATCCTCCGACACCTCCGGCAGGTGACGGCGACGGAACACAGGAGAAACCGTTCACCGCGGCCAACGTGATTGCACTTAACCCGACATCGACGCAGGAGGCTGCCCCCGGCGGCGCAGGCGTATGGGTGAAAGGCTACATCGTGGGCTACATGCCCTCGAGCCCCAAGACCACGCTTGACAATACCGTATTCGGCGCTCCGGCCGACCTCAAGACAAACATCGTGCTCGGTCCGACGGCCGACTGCAAAGACTATAGCCAGTGCATCGGCATTCAGCTCCCCTCGGGAGCAGTGCGCACGGCGCTCAACCTCCAGGACAATCCCGGCAACTTAGGTGCTGAGGTGCTGCTCTACGGCGACGTGATGAAGTATTGCAGCGGCCCCGGCCTGAAAAACACTTCGAAATATGAGATGAACGGCTCGGGTACGGGCGGCGACACGCCCAATCCCCCCTCGGGCGAAGGTACCATCTACGAGGGTCTCGTCAGCAACAGCAATGACTGGAAGTTTGACAACATCACTCTCCCGGAGGCTGCGACGAGCATCTGGTCGTGGAGAGAATACAACGGTTCGGGCTACCTGAACGCATCGGGCTACATCAGCGGCACTGCTTACGCTTCGGAGGCTATCGCCTACACCACAGTAGACCTTTCGGGCAAGAGCGACGCCAGCGTGACTTTCGACCACGCCGCAAAGTTCCAGACCACACTCAAGCAGCTCTGCGGAATGGTGGTACGCGAGGCCGGCGCTTCGTCGTGGACTTCGCTCAGCATCCCGACATGGCCCGAGGCCGGAGCGTGGACTTTCGTATCGTCGGGCACTGTCAGCCTCAAGGCTTACGCCGGCAAGAAGATTGAAATCGGCTTCAAGTACGGTTCGAGCGCTTCGGGTGCCGACACCTGGGAGATCAAGAATTTCATCGTCAAAGGACTTTGATAATTAGTAATTAGCAATTAGTAATTAGTAATTTTTTGTCTTGACGGATTCATCAACAAAAATTCAAACAATATGAACAGTCTGAAAAAATATATATTAGGCATCGCAGCGCTCTCGACGGGAGTCGGATTTACCGCATGTCAGGATGACTTCGACGACCATCAGCCGGGTCTTGACATACCGGTGGCCACAATGACGCCCAACACTACTATTCTCGAGGCGAAGCAGGCATACTGGCAGAATACTGTCAACTATATCGACACAATCAGGACGAAAGATGACGGCTCGCATTACATAATCAGCGGGCGCGTCATCTCATCGGACCGCACGGGCAACGTGTACAAGAAGTTAGTGATACAGGACGGGACGGCAGCGCTTGCCATCTCGGTGAACTCCACCGGCATGTATACGAAGTATGCTCCCGGGCAGGAGATTGTCATAGACCTGACCGACATGTACATAGGCAAATACAACGGCACGCAACAGTTAGGCTATCCGCTGTTCTACGAGAAGAACCAGGTGTGGGAAGCCACGTTCATGCCCCCGGTACTGCTCGAATCACATAGCCAACTCAACGGGCTGCCCAACACGGCTGAAATAGACACCATAAGCATGCGCAACTTCAGCGAACTGCCCACCGACCCGTCGCTCTTAGCAGGCGTGCAGTCGCAGTTAGTGCGATTCAACAACGTAAGTTTCGTGGAGGGAGGCAAGGTCGCTTTCACCGACGGATACAAGGTAACCACCAACCGACTGCTGAAGGACGCCAACGGCCAGACACTGACGGTGCGCACATCGGGCTATGCCACATTCCGCGACGTGATGCTCCCGGAGGGCAACGGCGACGTTGTGGGTATCCTCGACTATTACTCGACATCGGACGACTCCGATTCCAACCCCTGGCAGCTCACGCTGCTTGATGCGGCAGGATGCATGAACTTCGGCAACCCGACCATCGAACCGGGCGGCGAGGATAATCCGTACACCGTTGAGCAGGCCATCGCCGTAGAGCAGGCCGGCCGCCGCGCCAAAGGATGGACAACGGGCTACATAGTAGGTGCCGTGGCTCCCGAGGTGACGACAGTAAGTTCGAACGCCGATATAGAATGGGGCAGCGAGGTAGTTCTCGCCAATACGCTTGTAATCGGTCCGACAGCTGACTGCACGGACTACAACAAGTGCCTTGTAATCTCGCTTCCGCAGGATACGAAACTCCGCGAACTCGGCAACCTCCGTGACAATCCCTCGAACTTCGGCAAGCAGATATGGCTTTACGGCTCGCTCGAGAAGTATATGGGCACATGGGGTATCACCGAAAATTCGGGTGCCACATCGCAATTCCGCATCGACGGCGTAGAGACCGGCGGCGGCACGATAGCCGACGGCGACGGTACAGAGGCCAAACCCTACAATGCATCGCAGATTATCGCCCTCAACCCGACATCGACGCAGGATGCAGTGCAGAGCGGCGTATGGGTGGCAGGCTATATCGTAGGCTATATGCCCTCAAATCCGTCGACCACGCTGAACAATACGGTATTCGGCGCTCCGGCTGACCTTGCCACCAATATCGTGCTCGGTCCGACGGCCGACTGCACCGACTACACCAAGTGTATTTCCATACAGCTTCCTTCGGGAGCATTGCGCACGGCGCTCAACCTCCAGAACAATCCCGGCAATCTCGGTGCCAAGGTAGCGCTCTACGGCGACGTGATGAAATATTGCGGAGGTCCGGGTCTGAAGAACGCATCCAAATACACCATCCTCGCAGGGGGTACGGGCGGCGACACCCCGACTCCTCCGACACCTCCGGCAGGTGACGGTGACGGCACACAAGAAAAGCCTTACACTGCGGCCAACGTAATCGCCCTCAACCCGACATCGACGCAAGAGGCTGCCCCCGGTGGCGCAGGCGTATGGGTGAAAGGCTACATCGTGGGATATATGCCTACATCGCCGACGACAGTATTGTCCAACACCGTATTCGGTGTTCCGACCGACGTCAAGACAAATATGGTGCTTGGTCCGACTGCCGACTGCAAGGACTACACACAATGTATCAGTATTCAGCTTCCTTCGGGAGCCGTGCGAACCGCGCTCAACCTTCAGGACAATCCCGGCAATTTAGGCGCTGAAGTGCTGCTCTACGGCGACGTGATGAAGTATTGCGGCGGTCCCGGCCTGAAAAATACATCGAAATATGAGATTAACGGCTCCGGCTCTGGCGGCGACACGCCCAATCCCCCCTCGGGCGAAGGTACCATCTATGAAGGTCTCGTCAGCAACAGCAATGACTGGAAGTTTGACAACATCACTCTCCCGGAGGCTGCTACAAGCATCTGGTCGTGGAGAGAGTACAACGGCTCGGGCTACCTGAACGCATCGGGCTACATCAGCGGCACGGCTTACGCTTCGGAGGCTATCGCCTACACCACGGTAGACCTTTCGGGCAAGAGCGACGCCAGCGTGACTTTCGACCACGCGGCCAAGTTCCAGACCACACTCAAGCAGCTCTGCGGAATGGTGGTGCGCGAGGCAGGCGCTTCGTCATGGACTTCGCTCAGCATCCCCACATGGCCCGAGGCAGGCGCGTGGACTTTCGTATCGTCGGGCACTGTCAGCCTCAAGGCTTACGCCGGCAAGAAGATTGAAATCGGCTTCAAGTATGGTTCGAGCGCTTCGGGTGCCGACACCTGGGAGATCAAGAATTTCATCGTATCCGGCAAGTAGAGGAGTAAGGGGGTAGGGCCTTTAAGGTCTTTAAGGTCACTAAAGTCATTAAGGTCACTAAGGTCTTTAAAGTTGACAGGACCGGTTGGATTGTTGACTGATTAGCCGATAATAGGGCTTATAGGCCTAATGGGGCTTATGGGGCCAATGGGGCTTATGGGGCCAATGGGGCTAATGGGTCTGGGATTTTAGGGGGAGAGTATTTATAATTTGGATTTCTTTATGAGGAAGCGCCCTTTTTGGGGGCTTCCTCATATTTTTTTGAGTTTTGGGTCGGGTGTTTTTGGGGAGGGGGGATTTCGGGATGAGCGGATATAACGAAAGGCTTCCTCACGGAAGCCCTTCGTTATTAATAATAAACCAATCATTATCACATTTCTTGCAACGGAAAAAGTAATTCTGCTATGTATTAGGATAACGCGGGGAGGAGGAAAATGTTTTATTTTGGGATGGATTTTATGTTTCATTAACATTGAGATGTTAAAAGCTTGTCTAAAATATGGGGGCATTCCGCTTACGCGTCATCACGAGGCTATATTACCATTTTGGTTGTTGGATATTTTTTTAACGGGGGAATTATGGGATTTGGGTGGATTGCATAGCACATGACATTTTTAAGACGTTTTAGCCGCTTCGTTTTTAACATTTGACCAAAAGTCGTGCAGTAGGTTGACATATCCATATCTAAAAATGC
>MNQK01000016.1 GCA_001915385.1 Bacteroidales bacterium 52_46
TCCTCCGGACGCCACTTCCGATATGATTACTTGCCCCGCACGCCTTCGCAAGCTTCGGCGTACGGGGTTACGCATAATCGACGTCCTGCGGACGTCACGCCCTTATGTAAACAGCATTGGGCTGCACCCCGGTGTAGCCGCCAAGCAGCTGATAATCAGACTTAGCCATCGGCTGTGCCGGGGTGCAGCCCTACATCGCGCAGCCGTCAACATCAGTTTTGCGACGCCTACCTCCGCTACAATAAAATGTTTCTGTAACGTGTGGCCGGTAAACCAATCGGGGTAGAAATGCATTATTTAAGTAGAGCGGATGCGAGTCTGAGCGGTTGCAATTAACGTTGCGGAGGGACGTAACTGACAGCGCAAGGGATGGGGTGGCGCGTATCCGGCGCGAGAGGGATAAAAAAGAGTCGGAAATATGCATGATATTGCACCGATTTTGTTAATTTTGCACTTAAATCTATCTGTATGATTGAACGGATTATAATCATCGACAGTGTTGACCCCGTCAGCTTCTATGGAGTGAACAACTGCAATATGCAGTTGATTAAGAACTTGTTCCCCAAGCTCAGGCTTGCGGCACGCGGTTCGGTAATCAAAGTGATAGGCGACGACAAGGAGACCTCGGAGTTCGAGAAGAAAATCAAGGAGCTTGAGGCTTATTGCGTCAGATTCAACAAACTGCCCGAAGATGTCATTCTCGACATCGTCAAGGGGGAGGCGCCCAAGGACCTGAAAATGGACGATGTCATCATCTACGGCATCAACGGCAAGCCAATCAGCGGCCGTACGCCCAACCAGCAGCGTCTTGTCGAGACATTCGTGAAAAACGACCTCACGTTCGCCCTCGGGCCGGCCGGTACGGGCAAGACCTACGTGGCGATAGCTCTCGCCGTAAGGGCGCTGAAAAACCGCGAGGTACGCAAAATCATACTTTCGCGCCCGGCCGTCGAGGCAGGCGAGAAGCTCGGTTTCCTTCCCGGCGACATGAAGGACAAAATCGACCCCTACCTGCAGCCGCTCTACGACGCGCTCGAGGATATGGTGCCCGCCGTGAAGCTCAAGGAGTATATGGAGACGAAGGTGATACAGATAGCCCCGCTGGCGTTTATGCGCGGCCGTACGCTCAACGACGCCGTCATCGTGCTCGACGAGGCACAGAATACCACCACCCACCAGATAAAGATGTTCCTGACGCGTCTGGGCATGAACGCCAAGATGATAATAACGGGCGATACGTCGCAGATCGACCTGCCGCGTTCCACCCAGTCGGGACTCGTGCAGGCGCTCCGCATACTCGACGGAGTGGAGGGGATAGGCAAGGTGGAGTTCGGCCAGAAAGATATTGTGCGCCACCACCTCGTGCAGCGCATTGTCGAGGCCTACGAGCAGTACGACAAGACGCACAAGGAGGAGAAACAGGCTCCGGCGCCAGATGCCGCACCGTCGCCCGGCGAATGACACTGCAAAGACAAATCATTAACACATTATATACTTGACTTTTATGGATAAGACACTTCTGACCACTGACTTCCGTTTTCCCGGACAAACTGCCGTGTATCATGGCAAAGTACGCGATGTCTACACCATCGACAACAACATCATGGTTATGATTGCCACCGACCGCATATCGGCCTTCGATGTAATCCTGCCCAAGGGAATTCCTTACAAGGGTCAGGTGCTCAATCAGATAGCCGAGACATTTCTCGACGCTACCGCCGACATCGTGCCCAACTGGAAGCTCGCGTCGCCCGACCCGATGGTCACCGTGGGCTACAAGTGCGAGGGATTCCGCGTGGAGATGATAATCCGCGGCTACCTTACCGGATCGGCATGGCGTGAATACCAGGCCGGATGCCGCGAACTGTGCGGAGTGAAACTTCCCGACGGCATGCGCGAGAACGAACGTTTCCCCGAGCCTATCATCACCCCGACAACCAAGGCCGACGAAGGCCACGACGAGAACATATCGCGCGAGGAAATCATTGCGCAGGGTATCGTGTCGAAGGAGGACTATGAAGTGATGGAGCGCTACACCCGCGCACTCTTCGCCCGCGGTACCGAGATGGCCGCTGCCAAAGGGCTGATACTTGTGGATACCAAATATGAGTTCGGCAAACGTGACGGCAAGGTGATACTTATCGACGAAATCCATACTCCCGACTCGTCGCGCTACTTCTACGCCGACGGCTATCAGGAACGTTTCGAGAAGGGCGAACCGCAGCGCCAGCTCTCCAAGGAGTTCGTGCGCCAGTGGCTCATCGACCACGGTTTCATGGGCAAGGCAGGCCAGCAGGTGCCCGAGATGACCGGCGAGTTCATCGCTTCGGTGACCGACCGTTACATCGAGCTCTACGAGCATATCACGGGCAAGCAGTTCGTGCGCACTCCCGAAGAGCATCTTACCGAGCGCATCGAGCGCAACGTGCTTGACTGTCTCGCCAATCTTCAACTGTAAGGATAATGTTCTGATGGGCGACGCAGCCGAACGCATCAATCCATACGCCGGCGACAGCCGCGACAAAACACAACAGGTCGAAGCGATGTTTGACTCCATCGCTCCGGCCTATGACTTTATGAACTCGGCCATGAGTTTCGGACTTCACCGCCGCTGGCTCCGAAAAGCTATCGGAGAGGTGGAGGCCGGCTCGCCAGCCGTGATACTCGACGTGGCCACAGGTACGGCCGATGTGGCGATAGCGCTCGCCCGCCGGCTCCCCTCGGCACGCATCACGGGCATCGATCTTTCGGAAGGGATGCTCGCCGTAGGTCGCCGCAAGGTGGCGAAAGCAGGGCTGGAGCAGCGTATCGCGCTGCAGCAGGCCGACTGCCTCCATTTGCCGTTTGCCGATGAATCGTTTGACTGCATCACCGTGGCGTATGGTGTGCGTAATTTCGAGCATCTGCTTGACGGTTACCGCGAGATGACGCGTGTGCTCCGCAAGGGTGGGCGGCTTGTGGTAATCGAGCTGTCGACACCTCCGTCGGCGCTGGTGCGTCCGTTCTATAAATTCTATACACGGTGCGTCATACCGGTAGCGGGGCGTATCGTGTCGAAAGATGTGCGCGCCTACAGCTATCTGCCCGAATCGATTGCCGCCGTGGCACAGGGGGAGGCGATGACGGCCCTTATGGAGGAGGCCGGACTGAGCGACACGGCATTCCGCCGCATGACTTTCGGAGTATGTACCATATATACCGCTTATAAACGCTGAAAAAGGGTGACGCGGCTGTATGCTGTCACCCTCTTTGTTGTCGTGTCAGGCTGCGCGTCGCTTCCAACAGCGCCCTGCGGGATTGCCATCCCCACCTGATAGAGTATAGTATTAGGTTATTTACAGGTATAACGCATTTTATTGTTCCGAAGTTGACTAAAAATTGTCAAATAATCATAACAGGCAGGTTTGCTGCAAAAAAATTCCCTATCTTTACATTGTCATTTATGGCCAAAAAACCGTGAAAAATATCAACTAACCGAAAATCAACCGAATGGCGACACAATATAAATATATGACAGCCGACGAGGCAGTCAAGCTGATTAAAAGCGGCGACCACGTATTTGTGCAGGGTAGCTGCTCGATTCCCGAAGCGTTGGTGGCGGCACTGGCAAAGCGTGGGAATGAACTCCATGATGTGATACTTTACAATGCCTTCGCCCTTGCCCGACGGGTATCTCCGCTGTGCGACCCCGCGCTGAAAGACGCATTCCACATCGATTCGTTCTTCGTGTCGAACGCGGTGCGCGGCTGGGTCAACGAAGGGTATGCCACGACTACCCCGCGATTTTTCGGGCAGGTGCCTATCCTGTTCCGCGACGGCACGATAAAACTGGATGTGGCGCTGATAAACTGCTCGCTGCCCGACGAATACGGCAATGTGTCGCTTGGCGTGTCGGCCGACCTTACGCCGTCGGCCATCGAATGTGCCAGAATAATCATCGCGCAGATAAACCCGATGATGCCGTTCACGTACGGCGATTCGGTGATACATATATCGAAAATCGACGCTCTCGTCAAGGTGGACGACCCACTGGCCGAGACACCCGACGTGGAGCCGACGGAGGCCGAGATGTCAATCGGCCGTTATGTGGCCGAACACATACAGGACGGCTCGACGCTTCAGGTCGGTGTCGGCTCGGTGCCCAACGCCGTGCTGCATTCGCTGCACTCGCACCGTCATCTCGGCATTCACACCGAGGCGCTTACCAACGGTATGGTCGATCTGATAGAAAGCGGAGTGGTCGACAATTCCTGCAAGACCATAGAGCCGGGAGTGTCGGTTGCGTCGCTTGCGCTCGGCACACGTCGGCTGTATGACTTCATGGACTACAACCGTGCGTTCCTGTTCCGCGACATATCGTGGGTCAACGATCCGTTTATCATCGCGCAGAACAGAAATGCCGTCGCTATAAATTCATGTCTGGAGATTGACCTTTCGGGTCAGGTGTGCGCCGACTCCATCGGCACGCGCATCTATTCGGGCGTGGGCGGACAGCAGGATTTCATCTACGGCACGTCGCGAAGTCCGGGCGGTCAGTCGTTCATCGCCATGCTCTCGACCACCTCGAAGGGTATGAGCAAAATCAAGCCGATACTCACTCCCGGCGCCGGCGTGGTGACCACCCGCTTCCAGACCAACTGGGTAGTGACGGAATACGGCGCCGTCAACCTGCGCGGCCGCAACATGGTGGACCGCGCCCGCCTGCTCATCTCGATTGCCGCACCCCAGTTCCGCGAGGAGCTTGACCGCGAAGCCTACAAAATGCTCGGCTATGCCTACCGGCAATGGCGTTAGTCAATTAGTAATTAGGAATGAGTAATTAGTAATTAATTAACTGATTGGGATGAAGCAGGAGAACGTAGTGGTTGAGAAGAGTTATGCGTTCGCGCGAAGGTGTGTGAGGCTTTACAGGTATCTGTGCGAGGAGAAAAAAGAATATATCTTATCAAAGCAGATGTTAAGAAGCGGGACAAGTATTGGCGCAAATATCGTTGAAGGTCAATATGGTCAGACAAAAATGGATTTTGCCAGTAAATTATCGATTGCGCGAAAGGAAGCCGCCGAAACCGAGTTTTGGTTGAAATTACTTGGAGACGAAGATTATATTACGAAATCTCAGGCAGAAAGCATGTTGACGGATTGCCGTGAATTGATTAAGCTACTTCAATCCATAACTAAAACGCTATATAATAAATGAAAACTTAAAATAAAGAATAGGAGATTGTCTAAAATTTATATTACTTTGCTTTTGAGGGTCTTGTCAGCGTCTTTTTGTTCGCTCTTCAGTCACGTAGCTACGGCTACGCTCCCTCATCGCAAGCAAAAATCCATCTGACAACCCCTCTCAAAATCTGCATTATATAAATTTAGACAATCTCTAAATCATAAAAACAAACAAACCATTAACTAACGATAATTACTAATTACTAATTACTAATTACTAATTGTCAAAGCCTAACATATTTTGATGATGAAGTGTAAAATTCTGACTATTTTGGGCGTGATGACGGTGTTGTCGGCGTCGGGACAGGTGTATAAGGACCCGACGGCTACGCCGCACCAACGGGCGGAGAGCATCGTGGCTGAGATGACGTTGCAGGAAAAGGTGTCGCTAATGCAGCATCAGTCGCCGGCCATAGAGCGACTTGGCATCAAGCAGTACAACTGGTGGAACGAAGCATTGCACGGCGTGGGACGCGCGGGCACAGCAACAGTTTTCCCGCAGCCTATCGGCATGGCGGCATCGTTTGACGACCGTCTGCTCTACGATGTGTTCACTGCCGTTTCCGACGAAGCGCGTGCTAAAAACAGTATGGCGAAGAAGGAGGGTCCGCTAAATATCTATCAGGGGCTGACTTTCTGGACTCCTAATGTCAATATTTTCCGTGACCCGCGCTGGGGACGCGGCCATGAAACTTACGGCGAGGACCCCTATCTTACCTCGCGCATGGGTCTGAGCGTGGTGCGCGGATTGCAAGGGGATTCGTTTGAGGGTGGCAATTATCGCGGCGATCGGGCGCTCAACTACTACAAGCTGATGGCCTGCGCCAAGCATTATGCCGTGCACAGCGGCCCGGAGTGGAGCCGTCACTCTTTCAATGCCAAGAATATCGCGGCGCGCGATTTGTGTGAGACGTATCTGCCGGCGTTCAAATCGCTTGTGGAGGATGGCGACGTGAAGCAGGTGATGTGTGCCTACAACCGCTACGAGGACGAGCCGTGCTGCGGAAGCAACCAATTGCTGCAAAACATATTGCGTGGCGAATGGGGCTTTGACGGCGTCGTGGTGTCGGACTGCGGCGCCATCGGCGATTTCTATAATGACGGCTGCCATAAGACGGAGCCGGACCCGCAGCATGCGGCAACGGCAGCGGTGCGTGCAGGTACTGACCTCGAATGCGGCGGCGTGTACGGTTGGCTCGTCGATGCTGTCAGCAAGGGCATCATAGATGAAAAGGAGATTGACAAATCAGTGACGCGCGTGATGAATATGCGTTACCGTCTCGGCGAGATGGACGATGACGCGCTCGTGGAGTGGACTAAAATACCTGCCGATGTGGTTGACTCCGATGCGCATAAGGCTCTTGCTCGGCAGATGGCGCTTGAGTCGATAGTGCTGTTGAAGAATGACGGCACGCTGCCCCTCTCCAAGGATATGAAAATCGGACTTCTGGGCCCGAACGCCAACGACTCGATAATGCAGTGGGGCAACTACAACGGTTATCCCACGTCGACATCGACACTGCTTTCAGAACTTTCAGCCCGAGTGCCGGAAGAGAATTTAGTGTATGTGCCGGGTATTTCCTATACATCGGATAAGGTAATCAACAGCTATTTCGACCAGACTCGTGCCTCTAACGGACTTCCCGGTTTTGATGCCCGTTACTGGAATGATAAAAACAAAAACAGGACTCCCGACGTGACGGCCATAGTATCGCAGCCCATCAGTTTCTCGTCGACGGGTGCCACAGTGTGGGCTCCCGGCGTGGCGCTCGGCGGATTTGCTGCCGAATTTTCAACGGTATTCACGCCGCGCGAGTCAGGCGAGATTGTATTCAGCGTGCAGACCATAGGCTGGACGTGGATAGAGGTGAACGGTCAGGGGTTGTTCTGGGGCAACGACTGCAAGAGTGGCGAGGCTGCAAAATATCAGGTAGAGGCAGGCAAAGATTACAATATCAATATTCACTACTATTGCGAGGATATGACCGGCGACGCGTTGTCGCTCGATTTCGGCTCCCAGCGTCCTATTGACAAGCAGGAAATCATCAACCGGTTAGCCGATGTTGATGTAGTGGTGTTTGCGGGCGGTATCTCACCCCAGCTTGAGGGTGAAGAGAAAGCTGTCAGTGTGGAAGGCTTCCGTGGCGGCGACCGTGAAATCATCGAGTTGCCTAAGAGTCAGAGTGAGCTCCTTGCAGCGTTGCGCGACGCAGGTAAGAAGGTGGTGTTTGTGAACTATTCGGGTTCGGCAATCGCCCTTACCGATGAAGCCGTACCGGCAGCTGCATTGCTTCAGGCATGGTATCCCGGTCAGGCCGGCGGCGAAGCCGTTGCCGATGTGCTTTTCGGCGATTACAATCCGTCGGGCAAACTTCCGATTACGTTCTATACCTCGACCGACGAGCTTCCCGACTTTCAGGACTACAGCATGAAGAACCGCACGTACCGCTACTATCAGGGCAAGCCGCTCTATCATTTCGGACACGGCCTGAGCTATACCGATTTTCAGATAGGTAAAGCAAAAATCAAGAACAAAAAGGGTGTGGGCGCCGTTCTTACGGTACCTGTGACCAACAAAGGCAAGATGGCTGGAACGGAGACGGTACAGGTGTACGTGAGCCGTCCGGCCGACGTTGACGGCCCGTCGATGCAGTTGCGCGACTTTGCCCGCGTTGAGCTTCGTCCGGGCGAGACAAAGAAGGTGGAGTTCAAGCTTGACGAGAACGCTTTCCTTTGGTTTGACCCGGCCAACGAGGAGATGCTACCCCTTGCCGGCGACTACATCATACGCTACGGCAGCAGTTCCGACGCGGCGCAGTTGCAGTCGGTGAAGTTCACGTACAAGCCGTAATTTACGCGGTTTTGACGAAGATACGTATTATATTGTAGGGACGCGATTGATCGCTGTTTACTTACGCTGAGTAGATAGGGGCGGGGGCGTCTCGCCCCCGTGATAACTTTCAGGGTGTAAGAAATACCACGAGGGCGAGACGCCCTCGCCCCTATCAAGTAAACGGCATTGAGTCGCGTCCATACTGTTAAATAAAGTGATATGCAGATACTTATAGGATGCGCGAAGAAGATGCGGGTTGTGCCGCAGGTTTGCGGTGGCGTTGTAGCCACCGTGCCTCATTTTATTGACAATGCCGCGATGATAGCCGCTCAGATGGCGGTGTATGATACCGGGGAGTTGCAGGAGATACTTGGCGTAGGTAAGAAGATTGCGGCTGAGAACAGGCTGCGCTATCAGGCGTGGCACGACGAGACTACGCTTACGCCCGCTGTGATGGCCTACGACGGAATGGTGTTCAATAAACTGTCGCCTCAGACTTTTTCTGCCGCCGACATGCAATATGCGTCGGAGCATCTTTTCATTGCGTCGTTTCTATATGGTCTGCTGCGTCCGACCGATCTTATCAATCCGTATCGGCTTGAGGGGAAGGTGTCGCTGCCTGTCACGTCGCATGCCACGCTGTTTGACTACTGGAGGCCGGTGCTTACCGACTGGTTTATCGATAAGGTCAAGGCTGATGACGGGGTGCTTGTCAATCTGGCGAGCAATGAATTCCGCAACATGTTTGACTGGAAGCGTGTGGAAAAAGAGCTTACCGTCGTGTCTCCCGATTTCAAGGTCGAAGAGGGTGGCCGCCTGAAAAATGTCACAATCTATGCCAAGATGTGCCGCGGCGCGATGACACGCTATATCATCGAAAACCGCATTGCCGCGCCGGAACTCCTCGCCGGATTTTCATTCGACGGCTTCCATCATGCGGGCGGGTATGATTTCGTGCTTTCATGCGGAATGTAAGGGTGCAGGTCAATGCGATTTATTTAAGGGGTATAGATAGGGGCGAGGGCGTCTCGCCCTCGGAGTATTATTTACACCCTTAAAGTAACCACGGGGGCGAGACGCCCCCGCCCCATAAGCGCTCCTACCGAGAGTAGCGGATAGGGGATAGTTATCAATTGATTGGTGGCTGCATAAATGTGTGGCATCTAATTAGTTGTGAACCATGCCATACAAAAACAGACGCTAAATACATGTTGTAAAACATGTCCTCTAATTTGGATATATATATATAGATATATTATTTTTGCGCCGATTGGGATATAGAGGAAAAATTTAAACACATATCGATTGCAATGAAAAAGCTATTGGTTGCCATATTATTGGCTCTCTGTTTTATGCCAGGTTACTCCCAAAGGAAAATTTTCGGTTTGACATTAGGTACTGAGATTAGACCATCGGAAGCAGAGTCGATTTTACAAAGAAATGGTATTTCTGCAATTAAAGATAACGTTAACGAGGTGAATATTGATTATACATTAAGGTCTCATGATGTGAAGTTCGGGGGATATTCATGGAAAACGATCCTTTTCCAGTTCAAGGACGGGTTCTTTATACAGGCGAGGTTTATTTCACCGGAGTACCAGCCTCAACGTTATAAAACTATACGTGAAGTATTAATGAAAAAATATCCAAAGGCGTTTATTGCTAATGACGAAGATGATAACGCTGAGGGATATAGAATGTTTACTCTATATTTGGACGAATATTCCACTACTATTGAGTTGTTCGCGAACATTCTCGGGAAGCCGTTCTTAGGGAGTAAATATCGTAGTATTTTGTTAACGTATATGTTTCACGGGGAATTACAGATTGATTCAAGTCATTACAATGACTTTTAGCTGACTTTAATTACGTGTCTGCATTAATCTCATTATTAAGTGTAAATGTTGAAAAAGACCTTTTATATCTCAACGGTAATGTTGATGGCTCTTGTGATTTTCACGGCTTGTGGCGTATCACCTAAGTCCAAAGGCAGAACGTTGGCAGAACGAATGAATGAAAATTGGGGACAATATCTCGTTGACCGCAGTCAGGTCGAGATAAATTATGTCAATAACTTTACTCCTTCCAGATATACGAATAGAGAAGAAGCGTTGGAAGAATATAACCTGCTTGTTGACGATGTTGACAGACAGTTCCAGAGCATACGTGATGAAGTCCTAAAAGAATACGATGATGTTGAGGGAGAACTTCTCAGAAAGGACTACAAAAATTTGGCAGCATTTGAAACGGCCTATGAAAATACTCTTGACCGTACGCTTGAGGCCCGGGTCTTGGAGAAATTGAATGAAGTGGATTATCCCCGGTCGGTTATGGCGAAAATTATGACGATTATTCCTTCTAAACCGGACATAGATAAAATCAAAAATGATTTGGTGACCGAAACCATTACAGAAGGTTTGGATAAGGATCAATGTTGGTTTAGTGATAGTCAGCGCTGGAATATTTCAAAGTACAACATTGATAATTTCACTATAGAAGAAGTCATACGCGATAATGACAAAGAGTATATAATTATTGCCTCCATGCGCTTGGGCAGTGACAGAAATGCTTTTGATGCCAAAGTCAAAATTTCATATATTCTTCCCGATACTGGGGATTGGCGTATGGAGTATGTCACATCGATGGGAGTATCGATTGTGCGAACACATAAGTATGATGGTTTGGTAAGTTGTGAACTAAAGGACGATGGGTGGGGCGGAGTCGATGCTCTCTTTATTACAAATAAGTCAAATATTGAACTGGTTGTCGGAGTTGATTATGTGGCAGGTGGCAATAAATACCGAACCGCTGTAATGGTCATTCCTGATAAGCAGTCAAAGGTGGGTGGAGTGTTTTGCGGAGGCAATGTGACGTCCTACGAGGTAGGATTCGTTGAAAGATATTAGAGTAATAAATATGAGATACAATTTTATAACTTATAAAATATGAAAATATTTCTACTTTTTTTAGTTCTTATAAGCACTTTGCCTTGTATGGCTCAGCGAACCATATTAGGATTGAAATTAGGCGAAACCAGGGTATCCCAAGCGAAAGATATTCTAAAGAGTCAGGGCATTTCTGTTACTACGGGGATTGATGAAGATGAATTGCAACAGAATGTACTGCTGTATGCCGCCCAACCGGTAGACTTCGGTGGATTTTCATGGCCGGAAGTTAGTTTTTTGTTTACCAATGGATTTATTCGAGAAATATTATTTGCTTATCAAAGTGAGATTGAAAGTGTGATAAAGCAACGTTATGACATATTGGAAGAAGTGCTCTTAAATAAATATGGTTCCAGTATAAGTGACTATAAACAATCAAACAATCATTATAAACTTATGGTACAGGATGACCGTGTTTTTATTACCGTAGAAGCATGGACAACCAATACTCCGCTTGGTAATGGCGGATTTATGGAACCCCCGACTGTACAACTGAAGTACGATTATTACGGTGACCCCATTATTAATAAAGATGGGTATGATGAACTATAAGGGTTAGACAATCTCTAAAAGATTTTATGTTAGGAATCCTTTTTTCCAGTCGGTACAGAAAAAACTATGTTAAGTGAGCCGGGGATGAGCGACCTCCAAAAAATGAAGGAGGTGTTGCAGACCTATATTGACTATAGCATGATGTAGGGTAGATTTCCGGGGCGGCCGGTAGCGAAAATTGTTTATTTGCTGATTGGCGGCTGCTCCGGGGAGCAGCCCTACATTAGGAAACCACAGTCAATATTTGTGGTTGCAACACCCTTTCCGGAGTATGAAAAAAACTGTCTGTGTTGTGGCGGTGGTTGTGGGAGGGGTTATTTCTTCAGTAACCGTCCGAAATAGGCCGACTTTTAGATAGCGTTTTAGATAGCGAACTTAGCAGTCAAAAACGCTATGTTCAATCTGAATGAAAACAACCGGATA
>MNQK01000017.1 GCA_001915385.1 Bacteroidales bacterium 52_46
TAAACAGCTTGGAATTTTCTTATCCGTTGCCCGTTCTCATGCGAGTTTTCTACAAAGCGTTGATAATCAAATAAGATACTTCAGATTACAACAAATATAATAATAAATGTCTAATCAGACACGAATCGACTATCGTATTTACTAAAGAGATATTATCTATCATCTTATAAATAATATTTATCAATTTTATCTTTCCCTCTTAAACATATTAAGTATCTTTGAGGTTATTAAATAAATTGAAACGATATGTGTTTAGCGGTACCCGGAAAGATTATCTCAATCGATCGAAGCATCCCCGAAATGACCATGGCTAAAGTTGATTTCGGAGGCATCCTAAAGAATATATGTATTGAATGGGTGGATGTGAAACAGGGGGATTATATCCTCGCTCACGCAGGGATCGCTATATCCGTGGTAGATGAGAAAGAAGCGGAGGAAACACTGAAAGACCTTAAAGAATTACAAAAGTGCGTTTCGTAGACGAATATAGAAGCAACGAGAAGGTACAAACTCTTCTGGAGGCCATCCGCAAAAAGGTGACACGACCTTGGTATATCATGGAGATTTGTGGCGGGCAAACACATGCTATCGCCCGTTATCGGCTGGAAGAGATGTTGCCGCCGGATATTCAACTGCTCCATGGGCCGGGCTGCCCGGTCTGTGTAACACCGGTCGAGACAATCGACTACGCCTTGAAGTTGGTGACACAGCCGAATGTGATCTTAGCCTCTTTCGGGGATATGATGCGAGTTCCGGGAAGTAAGGAGGATTTATTGAGTGTAAAAGCGAGAGGAGCGGATATCCGTATGCTATATACGCCCTTGGATGCCCTATCACTCGCCAAGGAGAATCCGGATAAGGAAATCGTATTCTTCGCGATTGGTTTTGAGACGACCGCACCTGTCCACCTCATGGCTTTGAAAGAGGCCATACGCAGAGGACTTCCGAACTTTTCCATATTGACTTCCTTATTCACGGTACCACCCGCTATCGAGGCTATCTTATCAGATCCGGAAAGCAAAGTGAATGGCTTCCTGACAGCTGGACATGTCTGCGCCATCACAGGCAACAGGGCCTATCACCGATTAGCCGCCCACTATAAAATCCCGATGGTCGTCACCGGATTCGAGCCGGTAGATCTATTATATGGCATTTATCGCTGTGTCTCCCAGTTGGAAGCCGGAAGTTATGAGGTAGAGAACGCTTACAAACGGGCCGTTCCCGAGCAAGGGAATGCCGCCGCCCGCCAACTTATAGACGAGATGTTGGAACCTTGCGACCAAGACTGGCGGGGCATCGGAATCATCCCCTCCAGCGGGCTTCAACTTCGGTCCGAATATAAAAGATATTCCTCCCGAATGAGATTTCAATTGTGTCCGGAAGAAAACCAGATCGCATCCGAATGCATCGCCGGTCTGATTATGAGAGGTTTGAGACAACCCTCGGACTGTCCCCATTTCGGGAAGGCCTGCCATCCCACCCATCCGCTGGGAGCCCCGATGGTCTCCTCGGAAGGGGTTTGTGCCGCTTACTATAGATATAAATAGATAGAAAGATATGGATATACACTTGAATTGCCCGATTCCTTTTACCGACTCAGACCGTGTGTTACTAGCGCACGGAGGGGGAGGACGCATGACACACCAACTGATCAGCCAAGTATTTTATCCGGCTTTCCGGAACCCATTATTGGAGCAGGATCATGACGGATGCGTGTTCCCTATGGAAGAAGGGCGACTGGCCTACTCTACCGACTCCTTCGTGGTAGACCCAATCTTTTTCCCCGGAGGAGATATCGGTGATCTGGCGATCAACGGGACCGTTAACGATTTGGCTTGTTGTGGTGCCCGTCCTTTGTATCTGACCGCCGGGTTTATACTGGAAGAGGGCTTGCCTCTAGCAGATCTTCAGCGTATCGTACAATCCATGAAACGTGCGGCGGAGCGTGCCGGCGTACAGATCGTAGCAGGAGACACAAAAGTGGTGGAACGGGGCAAATGCGATAAATTGTTTATCAACACCAGTGGGATCGGGATCGTCCCTCCGGGCATACGAATCGCCCCAGACCAAGCGACTCCCGGCGATGTCGTCATTTGTAGCGGCCCGATTGGTCTACATGGTATCACGATCCTTTCCGCACGGGAAAGCTTGGGATTCGAGACGGATCTAAAAAGTGATACCGCTTCGCTAAACATTATGATTTCTGAGCTGTTACATACTATAGGAGAGGTACATGTCTTACGTGACCCCACCCGAGGTGGCGTAAGCGGAACCCTCAACGAGATCGCCCAAGACGCTGGTGTGGATATCCTGCTGGACGAAGACGCCCTGCCTATTCCGGAAGCGGTACGTGCCGCATCCGAGATGCTAGGATTAGACCCACTCTATATAGCGAACGAAGGATTGGTTCTTGTGATCCTGCCGGAAAGCCTTGCGGAACAAGCGTTACCCCTTATGAGACGTTTTGAGGAGGGCAGGCAAGCGACCGTTATCGGCCGTATCACCAAGCAAAGCGGAGAGCAAGCCCGGGTCAAGATGAAGACATTATACGGTAACTACCGGATCATCGATATGCTAAGCGGGGAGCAACTCCCCCGTATTTGTTAGAATACTTAATTGCTGAGATATGGAAAATAAAAGACCGTCCGTTTACGAAGAGTGCCGTCAGAAAGGCATCTCCCGCCGGGACTTCCTGAAGTTCTGTACCACCATGGCCGCCCTGATGGGATTGGAGGCTTCGGGAGTGGCACAGGTAGTAAATGCCTTGGAGACGAAACCCCGCCTTCCGATCATCTGGCTACACCTACAGGAATGCACCTGTTGTACCGAATCGTTTATCCGTGCCGCCCACCCGATCGTGGCTACCTTGTTGTTAGACAAGATTTCCCTAGACTATACCGAGACGCTGATGGCCGCCGCCGGCGAACAGGCCGAGGCCGCTAAGGAAGAGACCATGAAAAAATATTACGGCAATTATCTGCTGATGATCGAGGGATCGTTACCTACAAAAGACGAGGCTTATTGTTGCGTAGGCGGCAAGAGTGCCTTGCAGATCACCGAAGAGGCCGCCGCAGGAGCTAAAGCGATCATCGCTTGGGGCAACTGCGCTTCCGCCGGTTGCGTGCAAGCGGCGAACCCGAATCCTACCGGCGCTAAAGGTATCCATAAAGTCATCAAAGGTAAACCTATTATTAATGTACAAGGCTGTCCTCCGATCGCCGACGTGATGGCGGGTGTCATTATCTATATGTTGACCTTCGATCGTATGCCACAATTGGATGGATTGGGCCGTCCGAAGATGTTCTACTCACGCCGGGTACATGATACGTGCTACCGCCGTGCGAATTTCGACGCCGGTTTGTTCGTGGAGAGCTTCGACGATGAGAACGCCAAGCATGGCTACTGCCTGTATAAAGTGGGATGCAAAGGTCCAAGCACCTATAACTCGTGCGGTATCATCAAATGGAACGAGGGCACCAGTTACCCAATCCAAAGCGGTCACCCCTGTTTAGGTTGCAGCGAGGAGAATTTCTGGGACAACAGCCCGTTCTATAAACGTATGCCCGATATACACGGATTCGGTATCGAGGCCACGGCGGATCAGATCGGTCTGGCTCTTGGAGCCGCTACCGCCGCCGGTATCGCCGTACATGCCGTAGCGACTAACATACGGAAAAAAGAGCTTATCGACAATGATGAGCCGGAAAGTAAATCTACGATCTAATAAAACAATACTATCATGTCAGAAAGAATTGTCATAGACCCCATTACCCGTATAGAAGGCCACCTGCGGGTAGAGGCTGAAATAGAAGGTGGCACTATCAAGAACGCTTATAGCTCGGGTACCATGGTGCGGGGCATCGAGAATATCGTAAAAGACCGGGATCCCCGGGATGTATGGGCTTTCGTAGGCCGTGTTTGCGGCGTATGTACTTCCATCCACTCGCTAGCATCGGTACGGGCGGTCGAGAACGCACGGGGTATCGTGATCCCTCCCAACGCCAGTATGGTTCGTAATATCATGCAAGCCGTATTGTATATGCATGACCATACTGTGCATTTCTATCAATTGCATGCATTGGATTGGGTAGATGTGGTATCCGCCTTAAAAGCCGATCCGAAAGCCGCCGCTTTACTTGCCCAGCAACTTTCTCCATGGGCAAAGAATACCGAGGGGTATTTCACCGCCACACAACAACGGCTAAAGAAGTTCGTTGCCAGCGGGCAGCTTGGTATATTCGCCAATGGGTATTGGGGACATCCGGACTATAAACTTACGCCGGAACAGAACCTTATCGCTACCGTCCATTATCTGGACGCGTTGGAATGGCAGAAAGAGGTCGTCAAGGTACACGCCGTGTTCGGGGGCAAGAATCCGCATCCAAACTATATCGTAGGCGGTATGCCTTGCAGCATCGACTTAAATGAGGCCAATGCGATCAACGCAGATCGACTCGCTCTGGTAAAGCAGAAACTAGAGGAGGCGAAAACATTCATCAATCAAGTTTATATCCCGGATTTATTGATGATCGCCAATGTTTATAAAGACAAATGGAGTAAGATTGGCGGAGGAGTACGAAACTATTTGTCTTACGGAGACTATCCGATGTTCGATCTCGGGGAAGTGGAAAGTTATAAGATCCCCAGAGGAATTGTTTTGGATCGTGACCTAAGTAAGGTACATCCCGTAGACGCTAACTCCCCGGAGGAAATCAAGGAGTACATTTATCATTCATGGTATAAATACACGCAAGGAGACAAAGCCGGTTTGCATCCCTACGAGGGAGAGACCCATCTGGAATATACCGGCCCTCGTCCCCCCTATAAGTTATTGGACGTAGAGGATAAATATAGTTGGATCAAGACACCACGGTGGAAACAGGAACCAATGGAAGTGGGTCCGTTAGCCCGTTTGATCGTAGCTTACGCCGCAGGGAAGGAGCCACAAAAGAGTATCGTAGACGAGACTTTACGTCAGCTCGACTTGCCGGTAGATGCTTTATTCTCTACCCTAGGACGCACCGCTGCTCGTGGATTGGAATGTAGAATGGCAGCAGACTGGGCCCTTGAGTTTTTCAACCAATTGATCAAGAACCTAGAGAACGGGGATTCCCGGATGGCAAACAGTGCCGAATGGGAACGGGAGAACTGGCCCGATCATGAGCAAGGCGTAGGATTAGCCGAAGCTCCCCGTGGAGCATTAGCCCATTTCATCGTGATCGACAAGAACCGGGTAAAGAACTACCAGATGGTAGTGCCTACTACTTGGAACGCCTCACCGAGGGATGAGAACGGCGTATTGTCCGCCTACGAGTCCGCTTTGATCGGTACGCCGATATACGATCCGAAGCAACCCTTAGAGATTCTTCGGACGATCCACTCTTTCGATCCTTGTCTGGCTTGTGCCGTGCATCTGTATGACGAGGAAGGAAAATATGTGCACCAAGTTGATACATTCTAAAAAACAATAGAGCCATGAAGAGTCGTAAGAAACGTTTAAGAGAAGTGTATGTATGGGAATTACCCGTACGTATCTATCATTGGGTGAATGCGCTCTGTATCGTCATACTCTGCGTGACAGGCTTTATCATCGCCGATCCTCCCGCGATCATGTCCGCTTCGGAGGCTTATTTCAGCTATTGGTTCGGCGTGGTTCGGTTTATCCATTTCGTAACAGCGTTCGTATTCTTCTTCAATTTCGTATTCCGGCTTTATTGGGGATTCGTCGGGAATCGTTATGCCAGATGGAATAACTTCATCCCTTTAAAGAAATCTCAATGGAAAGAGGTATTGGAGGTGATCAAGGTAGATATCTTGATGATTAAGAACAAACCGGTAGACAGTATCGGGCATAACGCCTTGGCTAGCTTAATTTATTTCGGAACTTTCTGGGCATTTTTGTTACAAAGTATCACAGGATTCGGCCTATACGCCAAGATGAGTCAGTCTTTCTTCCCGCAATTGTTCGCATGGACCATCCCGTTGATGGGCGGGGATTTGATGGCTCGCCAGATTCATCATTTCCTGATGTGGTTCTTCATCCTTTTCGCTATCGTTCATATTTATCTGGTATTTTATCATGACTATATCGAGCAACGTGGCGAGACTTCGTCCATCATCGGTGGCTGGAAGTTTATCGAGGAAGACATAGCGGACAAAGAAGAGGTAACCGAGACTGCCGAGACTATCACTAAGATCGCTAAAAAAGGATGAAAGTGGAGAAGGAAACATTAGTATTAGGAGTAGGCAATTTATTGCTGAAAGACGAAGGTGTAGGCATACACGTTATCAAGGCTTTAGAAAACGAGAAGCTCCCGGCTCACGTCCATTTGATGGACGGGGGCACGGGAGGACTTCATTTATTAAGTTGGCTGCAAGGATATGACCGTATCATCATGATCGACGCCACGCTGGATAATAACCCTCCGGGCACCGTCCGTCTGATCCAACCTCGTTACGCCACCGACTTTCCCCCGCTCATGAGCGCCCACGAGATCGGTCTAAAAGATATGATCGACGCCATGATCCTAACCGACGATCTCCCGGAAACCCATCTCATTGTCATCTCCGCCCTCAATATCAACGAGGTCGGAATGGATCTGACACCCGAGGTAAAGGCGGCGGTTCCGAAAGTGATCCGGATGATACAAGAGATTATTTCAATACATAATAGAGCATACCGGCAATAGCGGCCCCAGCTATCGGCCCTAAAACAGGTACCCAAGCATACTCCCAATGGCTGCTGCCTTTTCCCTTGATCGGCAAAATAAAGTGTATGAACCGGGGAGCTAAATCACGGGCAGGGTTAATCGCGTAACCGGTAGTTCCACCTAAGGAAAGGCCGATTACCCAGACCGTAAACGCTACCGGAATGGCACCTACCGAACCTAAACCTATCGGCAAGGTACTATTGCTTTCGTAGGTTAGTTCTCCGTCCGTTATAAAAAATACGACAAACATCAAGGCGAACGTACCGATCATCTCACCTAAGAAATTAATTGGATAATCTTTGATAGCAGGACTCGTACAGAATACGCCTAATTCCGCATCCGGATCATCCGTAGCGTTGAAGTGATCCTTATAAACCAGCCAGACCAATAAAGCGCCCAAAGCGGCACCTATCATTTGCCCGGCTATATAAGTACATACATCACACCAAGGGAAAGTCCCTCCGATCGCCAAGCCGATCGATACCGCCGGATTCAAATGTGCGCCACTATAAGGGCCGGCTACCACAACACCGATAAATACGCCTAAAGCCCAAGCGGTCGTTATCGCTATCCAGCCCGCTCCATTGCCTTTTGTTTTCGACAAACAGACATTCGCTACAACTCCTCCTCCCATCAGGATCAAGAGCATAGTCCCTAATAATTCCGCTAAAAATGGAGACATAAGATAATAATTTAAGAATTTGTTAACTTGTTAATCTGCCTATAAGATGATTTTCATTATTCAGCCCAATTCTGAGAACGCCCCACCGCCTTATGCCATTCGTTCAATAATTTACGGGCGGTATCCTCTTTCATTTGTGGGTTAAAGACCTTATCCAAGCACCATTGTTCTTTCAATTCATCGATATCCTTCCAATAGCCGATCGCCAAGCCCGCCAAATAAGCGGCTCCCAAAGCAGTCGTCTCCAATACATTCGGACGTACGACCGGACAGCGGCAGATATCGGACTGGAATTGCATCAAGAAGTTATTAGCGATAGCACCGCCATCTACCCGAATCTCTTTCGGCTTGGCGTGAATATCGTTTTCCATGGCCATCAATACATCATATACTTGATAGCAGATGCCCTCCAAAGCCGCACGGGTTAAATGAGCCGCCGTAGTTCCGCGGGTAATCCCGATAATAGCGCCACGTGCGTATTGATCCCAATACGGCGCACCCAAACCCGTTAACGCCGGCACAAAATAAACACCCCCATTATCACTGACGGATTTCGCCATTTGCTCCGTAATCGAGGCATTCGGAATCAAGCCGATCCCATCCCTCAACCATTGAACGACGGCACCTCCCACAAAGACACTACCTTCCAGCGCATAGGTCGTCTGATCCCCTAATTTCCACGCGATCGTTGTCAATAGGTTATTCTGGGAAAGAACGGGTTCCTTGCCGGTATTCAGGATCATAAAGCAGCCGGTTCCGTAGGTTGTCTTGATCATACCATCCTCTACGCAGAGCTGGCCGAACAGAGCCGCCTGTTGGTCGCCGGCCATACCGGATACCGGGATGCCTTTCTTAAAAATAGGAGTTGATGTCTCGCAGTAAACCTCGCTACAGGCTTTCACTTGCGGTAACATCGAGGCAGGTATCGTAAACAAGTCCAATAACTCTTGATCCCATTGCAAAGTACGGATATTGAAAAGCATGGTACGGGAAGCGTTCGTCACATCCGTAATGAATTGAGCGCCCCGGGTAAGTTTCCAAACCAGCCAAGTATCTACCGTACCGAAGCATAGCTCTCCCCGCTCCGCACGCTCCCGGATACCCTTTACGTTATCCAATATCCATTTTATCTTCGTGGCGGAGAAATAAGCGTCGATCACCAATCCGGTCTTCTGCTGGATACGTTCCGCCCAGCCTTGCGATTTAAGTTCCTCGCAATAATCCGCCGTACGGCGATCCTGCCATACGATCGCGTTGTATACGGGAAAGCCAGTCTCCCGGTCCCAGATGATGGTAGTCTCCCGTTGGTTAGCGATTCCGATACAGGCGATATGGCTATCCGTGACATCCGCTTTTGCCATCGCCTCCTTGATGACAGACGATTGGGTGTACCAAATCTCATTCGGGTCGTGCTCTACCCAGCCCGGTTTCGGAAAATACTGTTGGAATGGCTTCTGAGCCAACGTAATAATAGTTCCTTGATGATTAAACAGGATAGCCCGGGAGCTAGTGGTTCCCTGATCGATCGCCAACACATATTTATTTCGAAAATTCATATCCTTCTATATTAGTATCGTTTATCAATTTGTCAATTCAGTATATAATTCGAGGCAACCTCATTAAACGCCTTTACCTGAGCAGAGGTCCAAGTCTCGTCCTTCCCCCATTCCGTAGCCAGAATCCCCGCTACTTTAGGAGCCATCGCCATCGCCGCCCGTGCGTCTAAGAATAAGATACGCAAACGGCGGGCCAATACATCCTCCAAAGTACGAGGCATCTCATTACGGACCAGCCAAGTTACCTCTCCTACCGTATAGGCATAGTCCGGATGCAACTTCTCCGCCATGGCGGGGGAAGAGGCCACTAAGTTACGGATTTCGTCGGCATCCGTACCATATACGTATAAAGGATCGGAGAAATCCGGATTCTTCCGGCTACCATGGATTTGGTAACGCTCGGTAATACAGTCTTTTGTAGGAATATGCATGTAACGTATCGCTAGGTCTAGGGTATCTTGAGCCATTTTCCGGTAGGTTGTCCATTTGCCTCCGATAATGGTGATCAAGCCGGATTTCTCCCGGATCAATTTATGGCTACGTGATATCTCTTTTGTCTTTTTACCTTCGCTACGGGGAGCGGCGAGCGGACGAAGCCCCGCGAACACGGATAAGACATCGCTTCGCTTGGGTGGCCGGGTCAAATAGTTAGCGGCCGTATCGAGTATAAATTGGATTTCTTTCTCTAAGGCTACCGGCTCTTTTTCCGGCGATTCCATCAAGGTATCCGTTGTCCCTACCACGACTTTATCATGCCAAGGTACGGCGAACAACACACGTCCATCCGATGTCTTAGGAATCATAATGGCGCAATCACTTTGCAGGAAAGAGGAATCCAATACCAAATGGACTCCTTGGCTGGGGCGAACGGTCGGGCGTTTACCCGGCTCATCCATTTGCAAGATCTCATCGGCGAAGACACCGGTAGCGTTGATCACGCAACGGGATCTTACTTGATAAACCGTACCGGTCTCCTCATCTCGAACCGTAACGCCGGATACTTTGCGGTCGCCGTCCTTCAGAAGCCCTATGACTTTCGCGTAGTTCAAGATACAAGCGCCAGCGTCGATAGAGCTGCGGACCATATTAATCGCAAGACGGGAATCATCGAACTGGCCGTCATGATAAAGCACCCCGGCGGTCATCCCTTTCGAACGAAGCATCGGAATGGTACGGAGCGCCCGTTTCGGACCGATACAAACCGAACGTCCCAGACCTAATTTTCCAGCCATCACATCATATAGGATCAGGCCTATCGTATAAAACGGGCCTTCCCACCAACGATAACAAGGGATTAAGAAGGTTTGATCTTTTACCAAATGGGGAGCGTTCTGGCGTAGCAGGCCTCGTTCCCGCAAGGCTTCCAGAACCAAGGAGATATCTCCTTGCGCCAAATAACGGACACCGCCATGGACCAACTTCGTACTACGGCTGGAAGTTCCTTTCGTAAAGTCCGATTGTTCGAATAAGGCGACTCTATATCCTCTTGTCGAAGCATCCAGAGCGATACCTATGCCGGTAGCCCCTCCTCCGATCACAAGAAAATCAAAGACTTCAGACGGGTCTTCCAACTGAGAAATCATTTTACTACGGTCCATATAGCTCCTCCTTTCTTAAGATTAACAGTTACAAATCTAACCATTAATTCTTAGTATAACAAAGGATTTGGGAAAAAGGATCAGTAGCGCTTTCTGTTTGTCTTATGCTGATATAGGTAGACACATTCAATAACAATAAAATGTGTAATTATTATGCGCAAAAAACATGAGCATTACAGCGAAGAAGAGAAATT
>MNQK01000032.1 GCA_001915385.1 Bacteroidales bacterium 52_46
AGCGTCACCACTCGAAACTTGCAAGTCGCTTTAGGGTTCGTCGACAACTACGCCCCTTATGGACTTTCACCACAGATGTATGACATGCCCGCCATACCACGATGAGCGAGGACGCGGTTGCGTCCTCGCTCAATTTGTTTTTATGTGGATATTCCGCTTACGCGTCATCACTTGGCTAAAAATCACTTTATTGACGAGGAGATAATCATAGCAGGGATGCAAGGGGAAAATTACTACGGGGGTGTTACAGAACTAAACTTTCCGCGGTTAAAAACCGCGGCTACTATGCAAAGCCTCCTGATAATCAGCTGTGTAGTAGCCGCGGTTTTCAACCGCGGTCAGCTAAAATCGAGTTCTGCAACACCCTCCTCCACTTAAATCAGCTTGAATAGTGCGTTCCTACCATTTTACATCAGGCGGGCCAGAGGGCGTGGAAGTGGTTTACGGGGCCGTGGCCTTTGCCTATCTGGTAGGAGGCGCCGGAGGTGATGGCGGCGGAGAGGTAGGATTTGGCTGTGTGGACGGCGTCGTCGAGGGTGGCGCCTTTGGCGAGGCATGCGGCTATTGCGGAGGAGAGGGTGCAGCCGGTGCCGTGGGTGTTGCGGGTGTCGACACGGGGCGCGGAGAGGCGCATCACGTTGCCAGTCTCGGCGTTGTAGAAGATGTCGACAAGGGTATCATTCTCGAGGTGGCCTGCTTTGAGCATTACGGAGACATCGCCGGAGGCTTTGGAGAGGGCTATGGCGGCGTCCTCTAACTGGTCCTGGCTGTCGATGGTCTGACCGAGCAGCAATGAGGCTTCGGGCAGATTGGGGGTTATGATACGGCTATACGGGATGAGCACCGAGCGCAGGGTCTCGACGGCCTCGGGGAGGAGGAGCGGGTCGCCGGAGGTGGCTACCATCACGGGGTCGAGGACGATATTGCGTACGTCGGGGTATTGTGCGAGGGTGTCGCGGACGGTGTTAATCAGTTCGGAGTCGTGGAGCATACCGATTTTGACGGCGTCGACGCCGAGGTCGTCGATGACGGAGCGTATCTGGCCGGCGACGAACTGTGCGGGCACGGGGTGTACGCCGTAGACGCCCTGCGTGTTTTCATCGACAAGGGCGACGATGGCTGATGCGCCGTAGACGCCGAGGGCCGAGAATGTTTTGAGGTCGGCCTGCATGCCGGCTCCCCCGGAGGGGTCGCTGCCGGCTATGGTGAGTGCTATGGGGTATTTTTTCATTTTTTAGATGCTTTTGGTCGGACGAGTCGGACAGGTCTGACCGGTCGGACAAGTCGGACTTTGAGTGAGACTTCGGGAGGATTAAATCAGGATACTGTGGTCGGGGGCGCCTTTGTTGTAGGCGGAGTGCCAGAAGAGGGCTTCGAGGTGGGTGGCTTCGATGTAGGTTGCGGTCATCTCGCTACGGACGCGATCGGAGACGGTGGCGGCGAGGCGGTCGCAGACGTCAATGGCTTTTTCGGTGCTGACATCGAATGCGGGGTCGGAGTATGTCTCTATCCACGCCCTGTACGGGTTGCCATCGAGACGGGCTATCGACAGGATGTAGCGGCCGATTTCGAGATAGACCCAGAAGCAGGGCAATATCGCGGCTGCCTCGACGGCAATGTCGTCGTGGGAACGTGCGCGCAGGAACGATGTGTAAAACTCGCATGCCTGCGATTTGACGGCATTTTTGTCGGGGTTGAAGCGTGCGTGAAGCTCTTTTTCAACCGCTACCCCATCGACGGCAAAGCCGAGGAATGTCTCTACGTCGGCCATGTCGGGGAGACGCGACGCTATGTGGGCGAGGACGCGTGTGTAGACATCGAGATACAGGCGGTCCTGGCTTATGTAGAAGCGGAATATGTCGTCGGGCAGCGTGCCGTCGGCAAGTCCGCGAATGAACGGCTGGCACTTGATTTGCTCAATGAGGGGCAGGGATGCCTGCCATGCCAAATTGCTCCATTTTTCCATAATCACAGCGGTTATTTTTGAGCGATTACGGCTACGTAGTCGCCGCGGTCACAGCCTTCTACGGGGGATTCGGTCTTGAGGTCGGAGTAGAGGGGATGTGTGGTGAGAGTCTGGAGATAACGTATATCCTTGAAACCGGCATCCCTGAGGTATTCGACTTTTTCCGCGGTGGTGCGCCAATTGGCCACGTTGACAAATTCAATGGGATAGGGATTGGGGGGATAAACGCCGGCGAGGAGCGGGTGGTCCCATGTGCCGAGGGCTTTGGCGAGGTTGTACATTATGCCGTAGGTGCTCTCTTTGGGCACATCGACGAGGATGATGCGTCCGCCCGCGGGAAGTGCGTCATACACTTTTGCCACGATGCCGCGGAGGTCGGTGATGTAGCTCGGTGAGCCGTTGAATATTATCGTGCCGTATTTTCCTGCGGGATAATCGAAATCCTCGCCGGTGGCAATAACTACGTCCATGCCGCGCTTGCGGGCTATTTCGGCCATGCCGGTGGAAGGCTCTACGCCGTCGGTGACATCAATGTCATACTCCCTGCGCATTATATCCTCGAACAGGCCGCTGCCGCATCCTACCGAAAGTATGGGGCGCGGTGCGTCTTTAAGCGTCGCGGCAACGAGTGCCACTTCGGAGGCGAGCACGTTGGAATTTTCAATAAACCATTGGTCATACGCTCCGGCGTATTCATCAAAACTTGTAGCCATATATATTATTTTTATCTATTTATTTTTAAAAATCAATTGTGGTGAACGACATTTTGTCGAGTTCGAGCACGAGGAGACGTCCGTCGAGGCATTCGCCGCAACCGGTGAGCACCTTGATTGCCTCAAGCGCCTGGATGCTGCCTACAATGCCGGGGACGGGGCCGAGCGTACCTATCATACGTCCGGGACGGGGCGCAAAACTGTCGGCATCGGGATAGAGGTCGACGTAGCGACGGCGGTTGCGATGGTTGAACACGGTGACGCAGCCGTAAAGGCCGTCGATGCTGCCGTGGACCCACGGCAGGCCATGCCGCGCGCATTCGCTGTCGATGAGCATGCGTGTGGCGAAATTGTCGGTGCAGTCCATTACGATATCGTAGCCGGCAATCAGTGATGGGGCATTGGCCGGAGTGAGTCCCGCGTCAATGACATCAATGACTGTGGCTGACGACATGGCCAATAGCCTTTCGCGAGCGCAAGCGGTCTTGGGGCGGCCGAGGTCGCGCTCGGTGTAGAGTATCTGGCGCTGGAGGTTGGTGAGACTGACGGTGTCGGGGTCGCACAGACCTATACGGCCAACGCCTGAGGACACGAGGTAGGACGCGACGGGGGCACCGAGGCCTCCGAGACCGACGATGAGGGCGGAGGAGGCGAGCAATTTCTGCTGACCGGCCTCGCCGAACCCATCGATTATTGTCTGTCGCTGATAACGTTCCATATCAGTCGAATATGCGATCCCAGTCTTTCCATACCGGTTCGCGTCCGAGCGCACGCAGGTCGGCGACAACTTTCTCGGGGGAGGCGTCGTCGCTGATGGTGAACTGCTCGAGGGAGTCGGTGCATGACGCATAGCCTCCGGGGTCGACCTTCGAGCCGGCGCTCATGGTGGTGACGCCGAGGGTGGCCATATTGTTGCGGAAAGCGTGGTTTTCGCGGGTAGAATACGAGATGTCGACATCGGGGTCGAAGATGCGGAAGGCGAAGGTGAGCTGTGCGAGTTCGCGGTCGGTCATCACTACATTGGGCTGGAAACCGGACTCCGACGGCCGCATGCGGGGGAAGTTGACGGAATATTTCGTGCGCCAGTAGTTTTTACGCAGATATAGCAGGTGGCGCGCCATCATCGTGACGTCGGTGCGCCAGTCCTCAAGGCCGATGAGCACACCCATACCGATTTTATGCACTCCGGCCATGCCCATGCGGTCGAAACCGTTACAGCGCCATTCGAAATTGGACTTCATGCCCGCGGGATGGTATTTCTTATAGTTGGCGCGGTTGTAAGTCTCCTGAAAACAGATGACGCCATTGAGACCAGAATGAGTGAGGCGGGCGTAGTCCTCGGTAGAGAGCGGCATCACCTCGATGGTGAGGTTGGCGAAGTAGGGACGGCATACCTGAAGCGCCTGCTCGAGATAGTCGGTACCGGCTTTCACAGGGTTTTCGCCGGTCACGATAAGCAGGTTTTCGAAAGGCCCGAGCTTCTTGATGGCCTCGCATTCGGCCTTTATCTGGTCCATCGTAAGGATGACGCGGTTGAATTTGTTATGGCAGTTGAAGCCGCAGTACACGCAGGAGTTGGTGCAGGAGTTGGTGATATACATCGGGATGAATATCTGCATCGTCTTGCCGAAACGCTGCTCGGTGAGGCGGCGGCTTTTGCGGGCCATCTGCTCCAGATACGGGGCGGCGGCGGGTGAGATGAGAGCCATGAAGTCGCGGTCAGTGAGGCGTTCGGCCTGAAGGGCGCGCTCGACATCGGCCGCCGTCATCGCCATTATCGCGGCGGTGGTCCCGTCCCAGTCGTATTTCAATAATTCGTCGGAAAACATATCAGTCGAGGAATGAGGTCAGGGGGCTTGACGCCTCCGCACAATCGGATACAGCACCCAGTCCGGCGAGGTATGCCTCGCGGCCTGCTACGGTTGCGGCGGCAAATGCGCGCGCCATAGCCACGGGATTGCCGGCAACGGCGATAGCGGTGTTGACGAGCACGGCGTCGGCACCAAGCTCCATCGCTTCAGCGGCATGGGAGGGAGCGCCAAGGCCGGCGTCGACTACCACGGGGACGCGGCTCTGGCTGATGATGATTTTCAAGAGTTCGCGGGTCACGAGTCCCTTGTTGCTGCCGATAGGTGCGGCCAAAGGCATGACAGTAGCCGCACCGGCTTCCTCAAGGCGTTTGCAAAGCACGGGGTCGGCCTGGATATAGGGAAGTACGACGAATCCGAGGCGTGCAAGTTCTTCGGTGGCTTTCAGTGTTTCAACCGGGTCGGGAAGGAGATATTTGGGGTCGGGATGTATCTCGAGTTTGATGAAATCGGTACCGAACGCCTCGCGGGCGAGCTGGGCGGCGAGGACGGCTTCCTCGGCGTTGCGCACGCCTGAGGTGTTGGGCAGAAGCTGGATGCCTTCGTGCTGTATGTGGTGGAGCATCTCGTCCTCACGGTCGTCCATGTCGATACGCTTCATGGCTACGGTGACCATCTGAGTGCCTGAGGCGAGAATGGCCTGCTCCATGATTTCATTACTGCGGAATTTGCCGGTTCCGACAAAGAGACGCGAGGTGAATTCGCGTCCGCCGATAATAAGTTCTGACATATTTATTTAATTTATTGTTTGTTGTATTCGGTCAATTATTTCCCGTGTGGCGAGTGCGGGGTCGGGAGCATTGCGGATAGTGCCGCTGACGGCTACGCCGCTGACACCGGTCGACATGACGGGGGCGATGTCGGCGAGTTCTATGCCGCCGATAGCCACAACCGGCAGCGTTATTCCGGCGGCGCGGCAACCGGCGGTAATAGCGCGGTAGCCTTCGAGGCCGAGCATGGGGCTGAGTTTCTCCTTGGTGGTGGTGAAGCGGTAGGGACCGAGGCCTATGTAGTCGGCCCCGGCCTGTGCGGCGCACTGAATGTCGGCCAACGTGTTGGCTGTCGCGCCGATTATCCTGCGTACGCCCAGGATAGCGCGGGCTTCTGCCACGGGCATGTCGTTCTTGCCGAGGTGGACACCGTCGGCATTTATTTTTTCAACCAGACCGACATGGTCATCGATGATGAAGGTGGCTCCGTAGCAGTCGCAAAGGGTGCGGATTTCCCGGCCCTCGCGCAGGAGGGTCGCGGTGTCGGCATCCTTATGGCGCAGCTGTATCCACCGGCATCCGCCTGCAAGGGCTCGTTCTACCTGCGAGGCAAGCGAGGTGCCTGGGACTGGGTGCGTGATGAACTGGAGGCGGAACGCATCGGCGTCGATACGGGCACGCCATACGTCGCCCAGCATCGCCACGCCGCCAAAACCGAGCGAACGGATTTCATCGAATCGTTCGGGGGTGACGCCGCCGAGCGCGAATATACGGTCGTTGACAGCCGAACGGAGCTCGTCGAAATCGAAATTACCTTTGTAGCCCGGTTTGGAGATGCTCGGATAGACGGGACTGAGGAATGCGTAGTCGTAGCTTCCGTCGGCTATCTCGGCGATAGTGTGGAGCGAACGGCTTATCAGGCCGTTCCAACCGTGGGGAGGCTGTGGATTGCGGCTGTTGAGATGCACGCCGCCGAGCGAGAGGCGCCGGGCGACGTCGAAATGGTCGTGGAGAGTGAGGCGCGGGTAAAATTCCGCGGGAATGGATTTTACGAGGGCTTCGACCTGTGCGGGGGTGGCTCCGGGTTTGCGGATATGCACGCGCCAGTACCAGTCATCGCGCAAAAGGGAGGCAATGGCCGCTGCCTCGCCGTCGAAAAATTCGGGAACTGTGATTGCGATAGCGCGCATACCTTTACCCTCCACACACGGCTTTTATTACCGTTATCTTCATGCCGTCGGCAATGGTATACTCGGCCCACTGCGCCCGCGGGACAACGCGGTTGTTGACAGCTATGGCATGTCCCTTCTCACTGATGCCCTGGCTCTGCAGCAGTGCGGTAAGTGTATCGCACCCTTCGGGCAACAGGACTTCCATACGATTAATCTCTACTTTCATCTGACTGATATGTCTGTAAAAAATTATCCGGCACCGATATGGCGACGGACACAATGAGGGGAAATTAATCCTGTTACGGGGAAATGCAAAAACAATCTCACAAGTTCCTTTCGGCAGTACTAACCGCATCAAGTTCATAGGGTATAATCTCAGTCCTCCAACGAGGACACCCCTCCTGTGTTCCCCGCAAAATTACACAATTTTTCATTTATGTCAAATTTATACGGGAAATAAATGTATCTTTGCCGATTTATCTAAAAATAACTGAAAGATGAAAAATTCTGAAAAATCAGATGCTGCGGTTGAGAGGGCTTATCGTGTCATGGCTCAGTCTGGCATCGTGGAAACGCTGCAACGGCACGGGTGCAGAGTGAATGTAATCGGTTCGGTGGCTATGGGACTTATCGCTTCGCACAAGGATATCGACCTGCATGTCTACAGCAAAGGGGTAACGACCGCCGGCAGTTTTGCCATTATGGCCGAGATTGCCGACAATCCGGATGTAACGGAAATCATTTGTATCAACGGGCTTCATACCGATGAACGGTGCATCGCATGGCACATCAATTACCGATGTAGCGACGGCGAAATGTGGAAGTTCGACATAATCCATATCGGGGAGGGCTCGCGCTACGACGGGTTCTTCGAGGAGATGGCCGAACGAATCAAAGCCCGGCTTACACCGGAATTGAGGGAGCTGATACTGGAATTGAAATTTTCGACGCCCGACGATATGAAAATAAGCGGTGTGGAATATTACGAGGCGGTGATTGCCGACGGAGTAAGGACTCTCCCCGCACTCTACGAATGGGTGGAACGGCACCGTGCGAATCCGCGCAGTGAATACTGGATGCCGGAGGAGTAAGGATATGCCAATTCGCTTTGTGTAGCAGAAGGTGTTGCAAAACTCGAAATTAGCCACGGTCTGTGCGTCCGATAATCCGTTGATAATCAACATCTGTTTCCCGGAGGGTGTTGCAAGCCTAAACTGACCGCGGTTAAAAACCGCGGCTACTATGCAAAGGCTCTTGATAATCAGCCGTGTAGTAGCCGCGGTTTCTTTGCAGAGCAAAGCGCCAAAGGCGATAATCAACCGCGGTCAGCTAAAGTCGAGCTTTGCCCCCTACTATTGGAAATGTTGCAATTCCCTCATCATGCTGTCGTAAAATTAGTTTTGCATCACTCTCTTTTTAACTTTTACGGGAATGGTTATACTATGGCGTCGGTCATGGTGAAGTTTTCGAGAGAGCCGGCTTTGACCTGAATGCAGATATATGAAATTGCACTGTCAGGAGCCGCGGAGAGCTGACGCTTAACTTCGGGTGCCACGCGCAACCAGTCGCCTGCGGCCAAACCGACGTTTTCACCGTCGAGTGTCATTGTGCCTTTGCCGGAAAGGATGCCGTAGATTTCCTCGTTCTGTTTGTGGGAATGCACAAAGGGAACCTGTGCGCCTGCGGGCAGATTGTTGATTGAAATTTCCGCTCCTGTGAGATGAAGCACGTCGTGCAGTTCGACGCGTGCTTCGGCGGGAACACTGATTTTGCTGTAATTGCTCATATCTGTAATAGTTTTTTGGGTTTGATGATGCAAATTTAACGGCCTGATTCCTGACATGCAAGAAGGATAATCCGAGTAATCAGGTTACTTTAAGGTAACTATTGCAGATATTCAGCGGGATACATTATGCGACTTTTATCATTTTTAACATGATGTCGATTTTATAGTTGCAACATGTTTAACATTTGCTTACTTTTGTATACCAATATTAAAAATCAAGATAATATATAACGTAAAGCATCTATTATGAACCGTAAAATCATTGCCCGCGACCTGCTATACCCCGACTGCCCGATACGCAACATTCTGGCACGTATCGGCGACAAATGGTCAATGCTCATTCTCTATACCCTCGCCGACAGCGAATGCATGCGCTTCAATGCCATCCACAACGCCGTGCCCGACATCTCCCAAAAGATGCTCACCACCACATTGCGCACCCTGCAGCAGGACGGCCTCGTCAACCGCAAAATCTACGCCGAAGTACCCCCTCGTGTCGAATACTCCCTAACTGAAAGAGCCACTACCCTGCTCCCCCACCTCAACTCTCTGATAAACTGGTCGCTCGAAAACTTCACCGCCATAATGCACGACCGGGAGATATCATTGATTGAATAAATTGAATATCAGGATATTTTACTATTAAATATTTAACATTAATCGATTCAATGCCCAGGACATATCTCTAAGTTGAAATCTCTTATAAGTCCGTTGATTTTGTTTTCGCTTTCTTTGGCCTGGGCTTTATCCCCTCCCGGAAGTTTTGTCACAGTTTTCAGGCCGGGGATTAAAGCGTCGCCTGTAAATAAAAAACGGTCAATCATGATACTGATGCTGCCACGTGTATGGCCCGGCGTCGGAATGAAATTTATTATATGATTGTTCCAGTCGAGCTTATTATCAAGAGTGTCGGTAATTATGTCGGCCTCTGATATGGTAAAGGCCTTTTCATTGTCCCAGAATACTGAACAGTTCTTCTTTTCACTCCCTATTGCCTCGTTGCACTCCCTGCTGCATATAAGTTTTATGTCGTGGAAAATCTCACGCAGAGCGTTGACACTCAGGCAATGGTCGAAATGTTCGTGCGTGAGAATTATATACTTTGGACGCAGATTGTTACATGAAATAAATGTCAATAGCTGTGTCATATCTTCCGAAGCCGGGTCTATCATTATGCATTCCTGGGAGATTGCCGAATCGTACACGATATAGCAACATGACGATACTGGATTATTGACAATCTTTTCTACTGTCAGCATCGCTTGGCGAAGTTTTATCCTGTTATATTGATTGTGCGTCCGCCATCGACTGTAATCTGTTGACCTGTAATCCAACGGGATTTTTCTGATAATAGAAATTCCACTGTATCGGCAATATCCTTTGTAGTCCCCAACCCGAGCGGATATGATGAGGCCATTCGTTGAATAAGTTCATCATCGGCATACATGTGCTCGGTCATGCGAGTTCTCACGCCGCCGGGCAATACGGAGTTGACCCTGACTTTAGGCGCAAGCTCAATGGCCAGTGAATGCATAAGCCCGTCGAGTCCTGATTTCGATGCGCTGTAGGCGGCGAAAGCTTTTGCTCCGAAGTTACTTATATTGCTCGAGATGAATACGATACTTTCCAAGGCTCCCTTGTTTGTCTTTTTATTGGCAAGCACTTTGGTTATCAGTGCAGGAGCAATGACATTTGTGTTGAATGACTCTGTCAGTATAGCGCTTGAAATGGCCTTGATAGGCAGAGTTTTCATATATCCTGCGCTATGCACGAAATAAGATATCGATATACCGTTTTCTTCCAAGAAGAGTTTAAGGGCATCTTCAATCTCACTTACATTGCCGACATCATATTTCCATATCAGATGACCTTCGCTGTGGCAGGCGCACATCGTTTCCTTAAGCCGCTGTTCGTCCCTTCCGTTGAGTATGACATTGCAGGTTGACGACAATGTCTTCGCTATTTCCGCACCGATACCTGATGATGCACCGGTGACTAACACATATTTCTTTTCCATATTATTGTGCAGTAAAGCCTCCGTCAATATTCATTACAGCTCCCGTCATCCACTTTGACATATCGCTAAGCAGAAATACGACACCATTGGCTATATCTTCTGCCTCGCCGAGACCCAGTGGATGAAGATTATTCAGGCGCTGCATGTATTCGTCATCAAACCGGAATGAATTTTCCTCCATCATTTTCGTTTTGATAAATCCCGGAGCTATACAGTTGACTCTTATTCTTTTAGAAGCCAGTTCTATTGACAGCGCTTTCGTAATGCCTATTATTGCAGCTTTGGTCATCGCATATGCCACGTTGGCGGCTGATCCGACAACTCCGTAGACTGATGAAATAAGCACTGCAGATCCACCGTCATTGCTGTGTATCTTATTGGATGCGAATGTCTTAATTAATTCTACCGCGGCGTATTGGTTTACGCGGTAGAGTTTGTCGGCTTTCTCCCTTTGAATGGCTTTCAATGGCGTGATATATGGGATTCCCGCGATATGTGCCATCCCATTGAGTTTGCCATATTTCTTGACGGCATTCTCGATTGCCGGCCTTATCTGTTCCGGCTCACTTAAATCCAGTACCAATGGATGTAGCTTGTCGGAAGACTGTTGTTTGATAAACTGGTGCAGCCCTTCTTCATTATAATCCACTAATATCAGTTCGGCACCGAGATTTGCCAATATTTGGGTTGTGGCCTTACCTATACCGGAAGCGGCGCCGGTTATCAGAAAGCGCCTGTCGCGAATATTCAATAAATCGTCCATTTACAGTTCTATTAGTTTACAGAAATCAAGGTTACCTACTTTCATTAGAATACTGCTCCAGCTAAGACCTACGCCAAAACCGGCCATACACAAAAGTTTCTCATTCCGACAAAGCTCGTCGCCAAGATTGTAAGTGATTGCCAATGGCACAGTTACACCGCTCGGATTGCCAAAATTCTCTACAATATTTGCCGGCATTTTTGCGTATGGTACTCCGATAGCATCAGCAACTTTGTTAAGCATGAATTTGTTAGGCTGGTGAAACATAAACCAATCAACAACCGACAAATCGCTTTGTGATATCTCCATCAGGTGATTTATCATCGGAGGCACTTCGCGTTGTACGAAATTGAACACTTCATCACCCTGCATCACCAGGTTGTCGAGCGATCTCTTGTTTCCAGCCTCATCTTCAACAAGTTTTGCCGTTTCCTCCGAATGGGGCATTCTTGCGCCTCCTGCCGGTATCTTAAGCGCGTCCCAGCCTCGTCCGTCCATATTGACAGTCATTTGTATGGGGCTGTCGTCAGCACTTTTCTCTACAATGGTCACTGAGGCGGCATCTCCAACTAATGGCCAGCTGTTGCGGTCATATTTAGACACTTTCTGACTCAGTACGTCGGCATTTAGCAGGACCACTTTTTTTATTGCCGGCTGTTCAAGCAACATAAATGCCTGCATCATACCGATTTCAAATCCGGCACATCCCTGATTGATATCCATGCAGATACAATCTGTGTGGAGGCCTAATTCCCCTTGTATTATATTGCTCGTAGGCGGCATCTGGTAATCGGGAGTCTGTGACACAAACAGCAACGCGTCTATTTCCTCCTTTTTCAGGTGTCCGTTATTGATTAGGTATTCCAGTCCGAAAAGGCAAAAATCGGCAGATGTCTGCCCTTCATCGGCTATGCGATGTTTCTTATAGCCCATGACGAGAGCAAGTTTCTTCGACTTCGCCGGCGAAAAGCTGAAGTTCGCCATTTCGTCCTCAAATAAAATTTCCTTTCGAGGTACGATTGTGAGGATGCCGGAAATCCGCTTGTTTCTGAACAGTAAGTCCATTATTTCTTTTCGCTCTTATTGATGAGTGATTTGATATTTTCTATTGAAGAGAAATTTTCCGGTAAAATATCAACACCATTGATATTGATGCCGAAATTTTCTTCCAATTCAGAAACGAGGCTTACTACGTCAAACGAATCGAGTATTCCCTCCTCGATAAAATTCACATCCTCCGAAAAATCAAATTCCGGACGGATACCATTAAGTATAGAAATGATTTGATTATTCATGTCTTTCTAATAATTTATTGTTTATGAAAATATAGTCATAAAGCCCATCTTCTACTGCAGATAGCAACTTGTGTATTCTCAATACATTAATGTTTTCTGAATCTACCCAAAAATATGCATATTTACATCCGGTCTCATGCATTATTGTATAGACGTCATATAATAATTTTAATCCATTGTTTGATAAATCGAGCCACGCTCTTAAATAGCATTTGACACCTTGCATTTCAAAAATCATGACGCCGATAACTTTATTCTCAGCATTGCGGTTTACGATTACGTTGTTTTTTGAAATTAATCCTGATAATTCTTCTTTGTCCGGTAAATAGTCAAGGAAATCCACAAAGTTTGACTTCAATATCTCCAGAATATCCGGTATATCATCAGCAACTGCATAATTTATTTGAGAAAGTACTCCTCGCTTCTTTATTTTAGTGTTATGCAATCTGATATATTTCTTATAAGATGAAAATCCTACATCCTGTAATATCTGTGCAAATAAGTCAATTGGGGATTTTGTAGGGAAATTAATTACAAGGGGGTAATCATTTAGTTGTATTAAGCAATTTTTTAAATCTTCGCTGTCTGAAGATACAATGAAACATCGGAAATAATCATTCTCTCTTTTTAATAAGATGGCAGAAACTGATGACAGTAACAGAATGTCGTTATCTTCTATGGCCTGATTGAAATAATTCGAAATCTTGGGATCCCTTTTCAGAGATTGAATCCTGGCCTTTTTTTGAGAAATTGGTCCATTAAATTGTTCCATTGTCAACATGTATGTTTTGGCCTGTTATTGAACTGGCTTTATCGGATAAAAGGAAAGATACTGTTTCAGCTACGGATTTTATTGAGGTCGCAGCTTTTAGGGACGTTCGATTATATATTCGTTCCTTCTGCGATTCACTCAATGTTGAACTCATGGCTGTTTCCATAAAACCGGGAACGACAACATTCGAACGAATACCAAGTTCCCCCCATTCACGAGCTGTATCCTTGGAAAAAGCTTCGATTGCACCTTTGCTCGATGCATACATGGCTAATCCTTTGTAGCCGGTATGAACACTTATTGAAGAAATATGGACTATACATCCTTTAGTACGATGCAATATCATATTCCTTATCGCATATTTTGTCAGCAGCATGGGGGTAAAGACATTGATGTCATACATCTTGCGTAATCGTGCTAAATTAATATTGGTAACAATGTCATCATATGCCATTGCTGCATTATTCACATATCCGTTCAGAATAATTGAATTTGTAATGAATTCTTTAAAAACCGTCTTTTGAACAGAATCGCAGTCAGATAAGTCAACACTCTTGAAATGGAGCCTTTCATTATATTGATTCTCAAGTGCTTCAAATTCTTGGGTATGTGTACGTGCTATGCCATATACTGTATGCCCTTCGTAGAGAAGGCTTCTGCATATTTCAAGTCCCACCCCTCGGGAACACCCGGTTACTAAATAATTCATATCCTTTTGATTTTTCCTGTTCTTGTTACAGAGAATTCTGTTACAAATTTTATTCTTCGTGGAATTTTAAAATCCTGTAGCCTATCACGTAATTTTTTCCTAATATCTGTTTCTTTGATATTGACACCATTTTCGAGTTGGATATCAGCACATAACACATTCCCAAGAATAGAGTTCGGTTTGCCGTAAACAACGACTTGCCTAATGCCATCCATACTTGATATTAAATCCTCGACCTCGGCAGGATTTACCTTATAACCTCCGACATTGACCATCTCATTCTTACGGCTTTTAAATCTGAATAGACCTTTTTCCTGATCAACCCATTCAATAATGTCTCCTGAGCAGTAATAATCACCTTTATATGTAAAGCTGTCAGAATGTCCTAAAAGTGACTTATGTATTAAAAGTTCTCCATCGTCAATTTTTATTTGACTTAATAAACTGTTCGGTATCTGAAAACAATCATTCTTTGCCGCAAAAAGCGAGCCTGCTTCTGTAGAGGCATAAACATTTGTAATTTTTGCGTTGGGGAACATGTGAAGAACGTTATCATATAATTTTTGGTCTGATTTCTCTCCTCCGAATGTCACTCTTTTGATACTATCAATTACAATATCAGTAGGCAACAATAGGCGGAAGAATGTCGGAGTCCCAGATAAATGTGTTACTTCATTCGCTTTTAAACTTGCAAGGACATCTGTACGTTGTTGCCCGAATATATTCACAATAGAATTCTTGTTTAGTATAGCTTGAAAGAATACTTGTAATCCAGACATGTGGGTAGGATTATATGCAAATCCCCAGACATCGTCTTTATGATTAATGCCAGTGCGTACTGATCGAATCAGGTTATGAATTGAATGGCTGACTTTTTTGGGCTGTCCGGTTGTCCCTGAAGTGAATATCGTTATTGATGCATCAGATACCATTATCTTCTGCATAATGACTTCCAATGAAACTGATATTACCTGATTTAGGTATTTCTTATGGTTTATTAGATTAGAGTCTATCTCGACAATTTCATTGGAAGAAATGTCAGAGTCCAACAATGTCAGCTCTTGGTTATAGATTACTCCAATAATGATATTTTTGAATAATTCAAAAATATCATTTGTTCGGATAACGGGATAATAAAATTCAGAACTGTTTATGGCCTCGACCAATTCATGATAAGTTTTAGTCGAATTGCCATTCTTTAGAAATATATCGTTCATTTCTTTAGTTTGACATAAATTTCGCCGATAGTATTTACTAATCCGTCCTCGAATATATCTATATCAAATTCATCTTCAAGTTTTACAGTAAGTTCTGCCAGGTCAAATGAACTTAGACCGAGATCATCTCGAAGGCTTAATTGTTCAGACAGAGAATTTAGTTTGTTCAAATCCTTTGACTCAAGTATTTCATTAATGATATTAAGTACTTTATCTTCCATGTTACTTTTTGTTTGTAATATTTCGGTAATGCAGTCTGTCGATTTTGCCGTTAGTGTTTCGCTTTAATTCAGTTACGTAGACAAATTCTGTAGGAAGCATGTATTTGGGTAATTCTGTGCCGATTGCTTTCCTGAAATCAGCCGGGGAGATTTCGGTCTCTGCTTCGTAATAAAGCACAATTTTCTTGGCCTGAGTATTATAGCAGATGCACCCGTTTTTCACTAACTTGAGTTTATTGATTATGATATGCTCGATTTCGCCCAAGTCAGTGCGGTATCCCATGTGTTTTATCAGATTATCCCGACGTCCTACAAACACTATTTCACCACGTTCGTTATATGTGACTATGTCGCCGGTACGGTAGATGGTTTCAGGATAACTGTTGTTAAGTGGATTTTGAGTAAAGGCAGCAGCCGTCTTTTCAGGATTATTGTAATATCCCATTGCCAAGGATGACCCTCTGACGCATAGTTCGCCCTCTTTGCCCGACTCAGAGATAAGCCTGTCATTCTCATCAAGAATAAGAATGGATGTATTTCGACAAGCATTGCCTATTGGAATAGGCTCCTCATCTAGTATCTCACGGTCAACTATAAAATACGTGCAGTCGAGAGTTATTTCTATGGGTCCGTATAGATTGGCAAACGTTACCTCGGGAAGATGCCTGTGCCAGTAATTGAATTGCTTGGTAGGGAATACCTCGCCAGCGAACCATACTGTGCGCAAGCAGTCAAGTTTAAAGGCCGACAACAGATCCATATTAGCGATATTGACCATGATAGTCGGAACCCAGAAGATGAAATTAACGCTGTATTTATTCAGTATATCCAGTATCTTGGCGGGGAAGGCCGACAGTGTATCCGGAATTACGACAAGCGTCGCGCCTTTGGTCATAAGCATGCAAAGCTCATAGCTGTAAATATCAAATACCATAGGCGACAGCGACCCCATTATCATCTCTTCTCCGAAGTTAAATGTATCCAGACTCCATTCTATGAAATCAAAGAAGCTGCGATGGTTGAGTACAACACCCTTAGGAGTTCCGGTAGAACCAGATGTATTGATGATGCATGACGGATCAGTATCTATCAATTGTGACCTACGCTTGTCTATCCTGCTTTTCCTAACATCTGAATCGACGCTTAATTTGTCAATATCAATATATTTGATATTGTCCGGAATAATTTCGTTAATCAGATTGAAATGCTTTTCATCGCTTATGATTGCAGCAGGATTGATGAGATTCAGTATATTACGGATTCTTTCGGCCGGTGTCTTTATGTCGAGATTCATATAGAAATCACCGGCAATAAGTATTCCGAGATTTGCGGTGATGCTTTCAATGCTTTTGCCAAGAAAGACTGCAACAGGGCGATTGACGTCAATGCCAGCTTCACAGATTCTATGCGCTACGGCGTAGGCATTACGGTTTAATGTCTTGAAATCTGCCGAACGCTCATTTTCAACAACAGCAATCCGGTCGGGGGTGCGTTTAACCGTTTCTTCGAGGCATTCAATAAGATTAATTTTCATCAGGAACTTATTTTTTCTTTAACACAATCAGATTAAACAAATCCTCAATCGTTTCCGATGCCTTAAGGTCTGCATTTGAAATCTGTACGCCATACTCATCAGCAGCCATAGATATCACGCAAAGAGCCTCCAGGCTTGACCATTCATCCAATTCGTGGAATTTAGTCGCAGGTGATAGTGACTCTACATCAATATCCTCAAGGATATCGGCAAATTTTTCAATAAATTCATTCAGTTCCATATCTTTATAATTTTAATTTTCCCAGTTTTTACAAATCTATCTTTTTTGCAGGATTCCCAAATACAGTAGTATTCGGCCTGACCTTATTTATGACAATGCTCCCTATCCCTATTACCGCATTTTCGCCTATTTGGCAGTGGGGAATAATATGTGCTCCCGGATTTATCGTCACGCAATCAGCAATCATACAGAAACCCGCTACGGATGATTGAGCTCCAATATGAGTATAGTTGCCTATGTGGCAATCATGTCCTACAGATCCTTGTCCGTCGAATGTGACAAAATCGCCCAATCGCACGTCTTGACCTATATGGGAATTATTAAACATAATCAGCCCTTTGCCATGTTTGCAATTCTGTCCTATATGAGCCGAAGGATGAATTAAATTAATAAATTCTCCTCCTTTTTCAAGAATAATCTCTACATATTTTTTTTTGTGTATGGGATTACCCAATGCACAAGCAAATATATCGCCATCTTGAGGTACATAATTTTCAACACTCGATATAATGGGCGGATATCCATTTAATCCTTTTAATGCATCAACGTTATCGTCAAGGAATCCTCTTACAATAAATTCAGATTCGTAACCTTGACATGAACAGGACAAATCATATACTTCTCGCCCCAGTCCTCTGGCTCCAATTATCAAGAGATTTTTCATCTTATAAATTCATTTTTAATTCATGACAAGAAATTGAGAGAATCAAAATCTATTTGTCGTGAAGGCCTATGCAAGACATAGTCTATTTTCTTAAGTTCATCTTGACAAATGATTTTGCCAGATGAACATGTTTATATACTCTGATTTTATTAAAGTTTATATCCATGTGACTCCAAACCATCTATGACAAAGCCAAAGCCACGTAGACTATGGAGACAGGTTGTGATACATTAAATGTCGTACAAGCAATTGTCTTCGATATTGAAGCCGGAGGACCTCACTCTAAGAGATAGCCTGTTATTTTCTATACCCGTTCATGACCGCCTCTTATAAAGAAACGGATTATAATGAATATACTACTAAGTATCAACAAATTATGGTTCTTAGATAAGAAAATTTTCTAAATTTACTTTATTGTCAAAACATTACAGTAAGTATGATGCCAATCTTTTAATTACGTGAAATATACTGTCTTTTGCTATATATTCAGACATTTTTATTATCTTTGCAAACCATAAATCCGTTTCTTTATAAGAGGCGGTCATGAACGGGCATAAAAAATAACAGGCTATTTATTGGGGTGTTCAGTTTAATGTTCCAAAACACCTGAAATTTGAATTCAAATAAAATCACGTGCTTAAAACCTTAGTTTTAAACAATCACTGTCAATTTTGACACTAAAACTAAATTTAGAAGTACGCTTGGCCAATGTTAAACTTAAGGGCAATAATCTCTGGGCCAAGGAGAATCTGTCCGAAAATCGGGATAACGCTTCACTCTGACACTATCAAATAACGAGAGTTTATCAGGGATCCGAAGCTGAACTCATATTAAGACATGAAACATTTATACATAATTGGAGCAAGAGGATGCGGACGCGAAACTTATGGATTGTTTCAGCCATGCAAAGAAACCCTTGGAGAAATTGAATGTAGAGGATTCCTTGATGACAAGATGGACGCACTCGATGGATATATGGGATATCCTCCAATAATATCTTCTGCAGAAAATTATATACCAAAGAATGACGATGTGTTTATCTGTGCATTAGGAGAGCCTAAATGGGTAAAGCATTACACAGAAATTATTGAGAACAAGGGAGGTAAATTCATTTCATTAATATCTCCAAAAGCTTTCATAGGACAAAATACAATAATTGGAGATGGATGTATTATCAACTCATTATCCACAATATCACCCGATGTAAAGATTGGCAAACACGTTTATTGCGGTGCTTATACTAATATTGGCCATGATGTCACCATTGATGACTGTAGTCACTTGGGAGCGTTTACATTTCTTGGTGGAGGTGTTCATATAGGTAAATGCGTAACATTGCATCCAAGAGCCAATATTTTGCCACATAAAAAAGTAGGAGAAAACTCCGTAGTTGGAGCCGCAAGCGTAGTGTTGCGTAATGTAATGCCCGATACAACTGTATTTGGAATCCCGGCAAAAAAAATTTAACAGGAGTTTGAGCAGATTAACAATATAAAATTTATTATCCATAAGGCATAATTCATTTTATTATACAATAATTAAAATTTAAAAGAATGGAACTAAACGATTTTATCAAAAAATTTGCAGAACAGTTTGAAGAGACTGCTCCTGAAGCGATTCAAGCTGAAACTGAATTCAAAAATCTCGAAGAATGGTCATCATTAACTGCATTGTCCGTGCTCGCGATGGTAGACGAAGAATATGATATTGCACTTAAAGGTGATGACATTAAAAACGCTGTGACCGTAGAAGATCTTTTTAACAAAGTAGCATCCAAAGCATAATGGCATTCTTTCATTTCAAAAACATCAGGGTCGCCGGCATTTCCGCTGGCGTCCCTACTAATATCGTAAACAATCTCACTGCAAAGGAACGAATATCTCCAAATTACGAAAATAAAGATTTTGTTGCTACGACAGGAGTGATAGAGCGTCGTTTTGATGGTAATCTTACAACCTCTGACCTATGTTTTAAAGCCGCAAAACAGCTTATGTGTGACCTGAATTGGCAACCAGAGGATATCGATGCAATCATTATGGTCTCACAATCTCTTGACTTTATATTACCAGCCACGGCTTGCATACTTCAGAATAAACTGGGTCTGACAAAAGAATGCTATGCCGAGGATATACAACTCGGTTGTTCAGGCTGGACATATGGAATGAGCACTATAGCCGGCCTCATGCAGAATGGGGACATAAGAAAAGCTCTCTTATGCTGTGGGGACGCACGACCACAATATGTACTTAGCAATACCGGCGATCCCTTGTTCGGACATGCTGGTACAGTAACTGCAATTGAGTATGACGAAGGAAACGATGGTCTTAAATGCCATTTTGGAACAGACGGTGCAGGATATAACGCCATAATAAAACCATATGGCGGGACTCGTAACCTTATGACGCCAGACCAATTTAATGTAGAAGAAATTGACGGGAAATTTTACAATGGATTCCAAACTCGCATGAATGGAATGGATGTATTCTCTTTTGGTATATCAACTGCTCCAAAATCAGTAAAAAAACTTGCTGAAAAATATTCATTCAATTATTTAGACTGTGATTATTTTATCTTCCATCAAGCAAATTGCAAGATGAATGACAAGATTATCAGCAAATTAAAAATTGATCCGGCCAAGGCTCCAATGTGTATGTCTCATTTTGGCAACACAAGTTCTGCCTCAATTCCGCTAACAATAGTTTCCCAATTAAAAGGAAAGGCCGACATAAAAGAAACATCCTTTATATGTTGCGGTTTTGGTGTAGGATTATCATGGGGTACAATTGCATTCAAAACGAAAAATCTTATAATATCAAATCTTGTAGAAGTAAACAGCGATGAACACTTGTTATAACCCGTTTTCGCTTACCGGTAAAACAATTCTTGTCACCGGAGCGTCCTCTGGTATAGGACGACAGATTGCAATTGACTGCTCAAAGATGGGAGCAAAAATTATCATAACTGGCCGAGACGAGCAAAGACTTAATGAAACGTTGTCAAATCTTATCGGGGAAGGGCATTCTGCAATAAGAGCGGATTTATGCGATACTGAACAGATTAAATGTATTGTTTCAGAAATTACAGAAATTGACGGAGCCGTTTTGAGTGCAGGTAGAGGTTTGACTCGGCCAGTGCAATTCTCTACTCCAGACAAAATGAGCGATGTATTCAACATCAATTTCTTTTCCTCGGCCGAGTTACTAAGACTGTTATATAAAAATAAAAAGGCTAAAAAGGGAGCTTCAATCGTCATTATAGATTCTATCGCAGGAATTACCAATATCTCTCCTGGAACTTCTGTATATGGAGCAACAAAGGCCGCACTCAATTCCTTCTCAAAATATTGTGCACTGGAATACGCTATACGACGAATAAGAGTAAATTGTATTTGTCCAGGAATGATAGATACACCTCTAATACACAGGGGGACATTGACAGAAGAGCAACTACAGGAAGATGCCAGTCGCTATCCTTGTGGGAGATATGGTAAGACTGAAGATGTAGCGAATGGGGCAATATATCTGCTTAGCGATGCTTCATCATGGGTAACGGGAACAAGTCTGTTTATTGACGGTGGCATTTCTTTAATTTAAATTGTAATAGATGGCTTATCTGACATTTAACGGTGTTGGTGTGTCAGCGCTAAGCGCTGCCATACCAAGTACTATAATAGATAATTATAATTATACGCGTTATTTTGATAAGGATCAGGTAAAACTTGTTGTTGATAAAATAGAGATATATCAGCGCAGGTTTGCCGATGATAAAACATGTTCGTCTGATTTATGTTTTGCCGCAGCCGAACGGCTTATTATGGATAATAATATTGACAAGGCTGATATTGATTTGCTAATATTTATTTCGCAAACTCCCGACTACCGAATGCCTGCTACCTCTGTACTTTTACAGGATCGGCTCGGATTATCCAACTCAACCGTAGCTTTTGATATAAATCTTGGATGTTCTGCATTTCTTTACGGGATGTCAGTGGCGTTTTCCATGATGTCCTCGGGTAATTTTAAAAAAGCGTTGATTTTGGACGGAGAGACCAGGTCGAAAGTATATTCTCCCAAAGACAGACGCACTGCATTCCTGTTCGGCGACGGTGGTGTTGCAGCCCTTGTTGAACGTAATGACAAATTCGGGAAAAGTTTTTTCTCTCTTAATTCGGATGGTTCACGTGGCGACTTGATAAAAATCAATGCCGGGGGTTACAGAATGCCATCCTCTATGGAAACTGTAAAAGAAAAGGTTGTTGATGAATACGGCAACATCCGATCGGAAGAACAAGGATATATGAACGGCAGTGATGTATTCAATTTCGTAATAACGGAAATACCGAAAGACATTAGGCGATTACTCTCCTATTCCGGCACATCAATAGAAGAACTGGACTATTGTGTCTTTCACCAAGCCAACAACTTTATAAATCATTATCTTGCAAAAAAATTACATCTTGATTCTGCAAAAATACCGTCAACCGTGGAAAAATACGGAAATACGTCATCGGTATCTGTTCCACTTACAATAGCAGATCAACTCAATGGCAGAATGTCAGGTGATAAAAAACTGCTTTTGAGTGCATTTGGAGTAGGTATGACCTGGGCGTCAGCTATAGTGCCATTCAAAGACTTGAAAATTTCAGACATTGTGGAGGTATAACTTATGGATGTTTCGACGGTCATCAATTCTTTTTTTTCGTCGCGCACCTATATTTTGGGAACAATAGAGCAAAAACTATTAGTAGACTGTGGGGACGTAAACCAATTTGCCGATATTGCAAATTTTATTTCTGGAGTATTATTGACCCATGCACATTATGACCATATATATGGATTAAATAATTTACTAAATTTATCTCCCGATATCAAAATTTATACCAATAGCTATGGCTGCGATATGTTGGCCGACTCTAAGAAAAATCTGTCAGCCTATCATGAAACGCCATTTATTTTCAACCGTCGCGATAATATTGTAACAGTTGATGACGGAGATGAAATCGTTTTCAGTAATAGTCTGACAGCAAGAGCCATATTTACCCCAGGACATAGCCCGAGTTGCATTACATGGATGATTGGGAAGAAATTATTTACAGGAGATTCCTTGATACCAGGTATTAAAGTAGTAACTAACTTGCCAGGAGGAAATATCTCCAAAGCGATAGATAGTGAACGAAAAATACAACAAATAGTGGCACTCAGAAATTTAGAAATATACCCCGGTCATTAATCTGCAACATTTAGTATTCAAAATATCATTCATTTCTTCGCTACACGACAAAAATTTGAAAACATCAAAATTTAGCTGTTTTCAAATTTTTGTCGTGTAGTGCAGTTTATAATCCAACATAAGAAACACGCAATTATACACTTTTGTTATTTTATGGTGTTATTTTGTGGATTTTTTCTGTGTTTTTACTTGTATTTGCGGCAAAATGATTATATTTGCAGGGTAATTATAAATGATGGCTTGAGTGTTGCGCCTGTTATTTATGGCGCGGCTCACTAATTTAAGGTAAAAGATATGCAGAAAGGTTTGCCTCTACCTCAGGGACTTTACAGTCCCGATTATGAGAAGGACGCCTGCGGTGTCGGTTTGCTTGTCAATATCCGCGGTGTCAAATCACATCAACTTGTTGAAAAAGGACTTCAGGTGCTTGAACACATGGTGCACCGCGGTGCCGAGGGCGCCGACCCCAAGACCGGCGACGGTGCGGGCATAATGGTACAGATTCCCCACGAATTTATCCTACTTCAGGGCATTGCAGTGCCGGAGAAGGGTCGCTACGGTTCCGGTCTGGTGTTCCTGCCGAAAGATAACGACGAGGCCCGACAGATGATTTTCGACATCATCGAGCGCGAGACTATCGCCATGGGGCTGTCGTTCCTTCCGCCGCGCGATGTGCCCGTCAACTCCGACCAGCTCGGTCGTGTGGCACGCGCCGCCGAACCAGACATCAAACAGATTTTCATTGCCGACGAGGCCACCAACGAGCCTCTCGAACCGAAGCTATACATACTGCGCAAACGCATCGAGAAGAAAATCGAGCAAAGCAACGTGCCCGGCAAGGAGGCATTCTATATCGTGTCTCTTTCGTCAAAGACCATTATATACAAGGGCATGCTCTCGTCACTGCAGCTGCGCTACTATTTCCATGACCTGATGAATCCGCACTTCACCACGGCCATGGCACTGGTACACTCGCGCTTCTCGACCAACACGTTCCCCACATGGGCGCTGGCTCAGCCGTTCCGCATGCTCGGACACAACGGTGAAATCAACACCATACGCGGCAACCGCCTGTGGATGAAGGCGCGCGAGTGCATGCTCCATCCCGAAGCGTTCGGCGACAACGACATGACGCCTATCATACAGCCGGGCATGAGCGACTCGGCATCGCTCGACAACGTGCTCGAATATTTCGTGATGGGAGGCATGACGCTTCCCCACGCGCTCGCGATGCTCGTGCCGGAAAGTTTCAACGACAAGAACCCGATTTCGCCCGAACTGAAGGCGTTCTACGAATACCACTCCATCCTGATGGAGGCATGGGACGGCCCTGCCACCCTGCTGTTCAGCGACGGACGCTACGCCGGCGGCATGCTCGACCGCAACGGTCTGCGCCCCGCCCGCTACGTCATCACCAACAATGACACGATGGTCATAGCGTCGGAAATCGGCGTGCTGCCGTTCGATGCCGGCGAGGTGAAGAAGAAAGGACGTCTGCGTCCGGGCAAGATGCTCATGGTCGACATGGAGAACAACGAGGTGCTCTACGACGCACAGCTCAAAGAGATGCTTGCCGGCGAATTCCCCTACCGCGACTGGCTTGCCAAGAACCGCATCAAGCTCGACAAGATAATATCGGGACGCAAGGTCAACAACGACACCGAGAACTTCCCGCGGTTGCTGCGCGCATTCAACTACCACCGCGAGGAAATCGAAAAAATAATAACGCCGATGGTGGTCGACGCCAAGGAGCCGGTCAACTCGATGGGCAACGACACTCCGCTTGCCGTGCTGTCGAACGAACCTCAACTGCTCTTCAACTACTTCCGCCAGCACTTCGCGCAGGTGACCAACCCGCCTATCGACCCGCTGCGCGAGGAGCTTGTGATGAGCCTCGACAGCTACATCGGCGCCATCAACATGAATCTGATGAATCCGGCTCCCGAGCTCTGCAAGATGGTGGAACTGAAGCGTCCCATCATCACCAACCAGGAGCTCGACATACTGTGCAACCTGCGCTACAAGGGTTTCAACACTCACAAGCTGTCGATGACATTTGACATTAACGGCGGCAGCGACGCGCTTGAAAAAGCGATAGAACGTCTGTGCGAGGAAGCGGAAAAAGCCGTCGACGAAGGGTGCAACTACATCGTGCTCTCCGACCGCGACACCGACGAGACGCATGCGCCCATACCCTCGCTGCTCGCCACATCGGCCGTGCACCATCACCTCATCGACCGCAAGAAACGCGTGCAGACAGCGCTCGTGGTCGAGACTGCCGACGCCCGCGAAGTGATGCATTTCGCCCTCCTGTCGGGCTACGGAGCGAGCGCCGTCAACCCCTATCTTGCCTTCGCCGTCATCGACAGCCTCGTCAAGAGCAAGGAGATACAGCTCGACTTCCACACCGCCGAGAAGAACTTCATCAAGGCCGTGGACAAGGGCCTGCTCAAAGTCATGTCGAAAATGGGTATCTCCACCCTCACCTCCTATAAAGGCGCACAGCTTTTCGAGGCAATAGGCATAGGCGAGGAAATCACACGCAAATATTTCGGCGAGACCATCTCCAAAATCGGCGGTATCGACATGGCCGACCTCCAGCGCGAAATCATAGCCGACCATGCCGAAGCGTTCTCGGCCGACTACGACACCGAAGCTCCCATACGCCATATCGGCCAGTACTCATTCCGCAAGGACGGCGAGCAGCACGCATGGAACCCCGAGACGATAGCCACGCTGCAGATAGCCACGCGCCTCGGCAGCTACAAGAAATTCAAGGAATTCACATCGCTTGTCGACAACAAGCCCAATCCGATATTCATCCGCGACTTCCTCGACTTCAAGAAAGGCACGCCTATACCTGTCGACGAGGTTGAACCCATCGAGGACATCATGCGCCGCTTCGTGACGGGCGCCATGTCGTTCGGCTCGATTTCGCGTGAAGCCCACGAGGCTCTCGGCATCGCGATGAACGCCATCGGCGCACGCTCCAACACCGGCGAGGGTGGCGAGGACGCAGCCCGCTTCAAACCGCGCGAGGACGGCACTTCGGCACGCTCGGCAATCAAGCAGGTGGCATCGGGACGTTTCGGCGTCACTACCGAATATCTCGTCAACGCCGATGAAATCCAGATCAAGATAGCCCAGGGTGCAAAACCGGGCGAAGGCGGACAGCTTCCCGGCTTCAAGGTCGACAAGATTATCGCCAAGACCCGCCACTCTATACCCGGCATCTCACTCATTTCTCCTCCTCCCCACCACGACATCTATTCAATCGAGGACCTCGCCCAGCTCATCTTCGACCTCAAGAACGTGAACCCCGACGCCCGCGTCAGCGTGAAGCTCGTGTCGGAGAGCGGAGTAGGAACAATCGCCGCCGGTGTGGCCAAGGCCAAGAGCGACCTCATCACCATCTCCGGCGCCGAAGGGGGTACGGGAGCCTCACCCGCAAGCTCGATACGCTATGCGGGACTCCCCTCGGAAATCGGTCTGGCCGAAACGCAGCAGACACTCGTGCTCAACAACCTGCGCGGACAGGTGAAACTGCAGGTCGACGGCCAGCTCAAGACCGCCCGCGACGTCATCATCATGTCGATGCTCGGAGCCGAGGAATACGGCTTCGCCACCAGCGCCCTGATAGTGCTCGGCTGCGTGATGATGCGCAAATGCCACACCAACACGTGCCCCGTGGGCGTAGCCACGCAGAACGAGGAGCTGCGCCGCCGGTTCGTGGGACGTTCGGAATACGTAATCAACTTCTTCAAATTCCTCGCCCAGGAGATACGCGAGACACTCGCCGAACTCGGCTACCGCTCGCTCAATGAAATCATAGGCCGCAGCGACCTGCTCACCGTGAAAGCGGGATGCGTGACACCCAAGACCGCGCATATCGACCTCTCACGCATCATATACACCCCCGAGGAGTCGCACAAGAACGCCATCATCAATGTCACGTCGCAGGAGCATGACATCGCCAACGTGCTTGACCGCAAGATGATAAGCCGCGCCTATCCGGCCATCGAGAGCGGCATGCCGGTCGAACTCGACTTCCCCATCACCAACACCGACCGTTCGGTCGGCGCGATGCTCTCGGGTGTCGTAGCCAAGAAATACGGCAACGACGGATTGCCCGACAATACAATCTCGGTCACTTTCAAAGGCTCGGCCGGACAAAGTTTCGGCGCATTCCTCGCCCACGGCATCTCGTTCCGCCTCGAAGGTGACGCCAACGACTACGTAGGCAAAGGACTGTCAGGCGGTAAAATCGTCATCGTTCCCCCGGCCGGCTCGACATTCGCTCCCGAAGAGAACATCATCGCCGGCAACACGCTGCTCTACGGTGCCACCTCGGGCGAGATATACATCAACGGCCGCGTGGGCGAACGCTTTTGCGTGCGCAATTCAGGCGCCATAGCCGTGGTGGAAGGCGTGGGCGACCACTGCTGCGAGTACATGACGGGCGGACGCACCGTAGTGCTCGGCTCGACGGGACGCAACTTCGCGGCCGGCATGAGCGGCGGCGTAGCCTATATATGGAATCCCGACAGCGATTTCGACTACTACTGCAATATGGAGATGGTCGAACTCTCGCTCATCGAGGACATGAGCGACAACCGCGAGCTCTACCGCTTCATCTCCAACCACTACAAGCACACCCACAGCCCGCTTGCCGGACGCATGCTCGACAACTGGAACGAATATGTGGGCCAGTTCATCAAGGTGATACCTATCGAATACAAGAAGGTGCTCCACGATGAAAAGATGGAGTCGTTGCAGCGCAAAATCGCAAGCCTCGAACGTGACTGACAGATTTTCTCAGGAGTGTCAGAATTCAGTCCCCCGCGGTTAAAAACCGCGGCTACTACCCAGACCTCACTGACAATCGGATATATAGTAGACGCGGTTTTCAACCGCGTACATAAACGTAATTACCCCCTCATAAACGAAAAAACAATATGGGAAATCCTAAAGCATTTCTGACTATAAATAGAAAAGAGGCCGGCTACCGTCCTATCGCCGACCGTATACGCGACTACGGCGAAGTGGAGCAGACTCTCAATCCGGAGGACCGCCGCCTGCAGGCATCGCGCTGCATGGAATGCGGCGTACCGTTCTGCCACTGGAGCTGTCCGCTTGGCAACAAACAGCCCGAATGGCAGGACCGCCTCTACAAAAACGACATCAAGGGAGCCTACGCCCTGCTGACCGCCACCGACGACTTCCCCGAATTCACGGGCCGCGTATGTCCGGCGCTGTGCGAGAAAGGGTGCGTGCTCAACAAACAGCATGAGCCTGTCACCATCCGCGAGAACGAATGCGCCATCGTGGAGCGCGCGTTTCTCGAGGGATTCGTCACGCCCCATGTCCCCGCCAAGCGTACAGGCAAGCGTGTGGCCGTGATAGGTTCGGGTCCTGCGGGACTCGCCTGCGCCAACCGCCTCAACCGCAAGGGACACTCGGTGACAGTGTTCGAGAAAAGCGAGGCTGCCGGCGGACTGCTCCGCTTCGGCATACCCGATTTCAAACTCAACAAGAGTGTCATCGACCGCCGCATCGCCCTGCTCGAACAGGAGGGCATCGAATTCCGCTACAACGTGGAAGTAGGCAAGGATATACCTGCCGCCGACATACTGCGTGACTATGACGCCGTATGCGTGGCGATAGGCTCGGGCGTACCCCGCGACCTCAATGTCGAGGGACGCGACCTCAAGGGCGTGCATTTCGCCCTCGAACTGCTCCAGCAGCAGAACCGCGTCAACGCCGGGGCCGACATTCCCGCCGGCGAACGCATCACCGCCAAAGGAAAGCATGTGCTTGTAATCGGCGGCGGCGACACGGGAAGCGACTGCGTGGGCACCTCGCACCGTCAGGGCTGCAAGTCGGTGACGCAGATTGAAATCATGCCGAAGCCGCCGGTAGGAGAAAATCCCGCAACCCCGTGGCCCTACTGGCCCGTGATATTGAAAACGTCGTCATCGCACGAAGAGGGATGCGAGCGCCGCTGGCTTCTCGACACCCGCGCAATCCGCGGCCGCGACGGCAAAGTGGCCGAAGTAGAGGTAGAGGAAGTGGCATGGGAAAAAGATCCCGCAACGGGTCGCATGAACCTCGTGCACACCGGCAAGACGGAAGTCATCAAGGCCGACCTCGTGCTTCTCGCGATGGGATTCACCAACCCCGTGGAGGAGGGATTGCTCGAACAGCTCGGCGTGGAGAAAGACGCCCGCAAGAATGTCAAGGTCGATGCCTCGCACCGCAGCAGCGTCGACAAGGTATTCGCTGCCGGCGACGCCTCGACAGGCGCATCGCTCGTGGTACGCTGCATAGCATCGGGGCGCGACACCGCCGCCGCCATCGACAAAATGCTGTCGGGGAAATAATATGGAGCGGGGGCGTCCCGCCCCCGTGGTAATTTCTTGCGATATGAAGAAGAATACCACGGGGGCGAGACGCCCCCGCCCCATTCCCCATACATCGCGTCGTTTCTTTCAGATTAAAATAAAATCACTATCTTTGCTTAACAAAAGAAACGATACGCATTAAAAAAATGATATATCATATATTAATCCTGACCTCCTTAGTCTTAATGATTGGCTGTTCGCCACGGGAACACGACAAAAGGCTTACGAACATCGATGCCATTATCGCAGAATCGCCCGAAGAGGCGCCGGCACTTCTTGACAGTATCGACAGCATCGCCCGACCGACATTTGCGGAAGCTGACCGATATTATCTTGACTTCCTGAAAATCAAAGCTCAGGATAAAAACTATATCAGGCATTCATCCGACACAACCATTCTCAAGGTTATCGACTATTACTCCGACAAAGATGACAAACTATACTTCGAAGCCTTATATTACGGCGGAAGAGTATATGCCGATATGGGTGACACTCCGACTGCGCTCCAATATTTCCATCAGGCATTGGACAATTTCCCCGAGGATTCTCCCAACCTTAACCTGAAAGCAAATATTCTCAGCCAGACAGGCCGGTTGCTGACAAGCATCAATCTCTTCGACGAGGCCGTACCCTACATAGAAGAAGCGATTGCTATCGGCGACCAACTCCGTGACACTCTCAATATGGTCTATGACATCCAACTGTTAGGCGGAACATACCGAAGGGCAAGAGAATTCGACCGTGCCGAACTCTTATTAAACAAAGCGCTAAATTTTAGTTCTAATTTGCCGTCATCCATTAAGGCAAAATCAAAAATGGCACTGGCTGAAATAAAATTTCAACAAGGGAAATTAGATTCTGCCCTTGTATTGATACGTGAATCTATTGATTCAGTAAGTCCAATGTCACGTAATAATGCATTAGCGTACGCTACTAAAATCTATCTTGAGAACGAAATATTGGACACAGCTTATATTTATGCATATCAACTCCTCCATTTAGAAAGTTCTCTTAACAAAGGCACTGCATATCAAACACTATTATCACCTGAACTACGAAATTTTATTCCACTCGACACCATACATAAATATATTTCGGAGTATCGCGAATATCTTGAAAATTATTATGACAGTAATGAAATGCAACTGGCTATAAATGAACAAAATTTTTATAACTATCAACTGCACGAAAGAGAACGGGAAAAAGCCGAGACATTTAGCGCCCGACTTATAAAATGCATTTTCGGGATTTCTTTTTTATGTTTTATTTTAGCGGTTACCATTCTATACTATAAAAACAAGACAAAAAAGACCTTGCTTAAACTGCATATTGCCCTTAACAACATAGACAAACTGAATGAAAACATATCTGCGAGCAACCACAATTTAAACTCGACCAATAATATTGAAGACGAAGCGGAACTCCGAGAGAAACTAAAGGATAAATTATTGTCAATCTACTATAAAAATGGCGACATGCCTCTCAGCAAAACTATTCTCGATTCTGATGTTTACAACAAACTTTTGGAATATATAAAGGATGAAAAAATTATATCACACGACGACATTTTCTGGGAAGGATTAGAGGAAACAATAATCAAGTCGTCCCCTGATTTCAAAAATAATCTTCAGTTATTAGTGCAAAGCCATTTGACCACGATAGATTATCATACTGCGTTGTTAATTAAATGCCATATTCAACCATCACAAATGGCGACTCTATTGGGTCGCACGAGAAGCGCCATTGTATCCCGCAGAGCCACTCTCTCTATTAAGATTTTTGGAGAAAAAATAGGCACCAAAGTCATCGACCACATAATACGTTTATTATGAGCAATTTCTATAGGATGCGGTAAAAATGCGGTATAGCCAAAATTGCATTTCCGCATTTTTTCCGCATTATTTTTTGCAACAGATTGGATCTTTTATCCCTAATTTTGCCACGACCCAAATGGACAAAAATATAAATTATATGAAAAGATTTTTCTGCACCGCTCTCCTCTCAATGTTATTGAATTGTATAATGTTTCCGGTTTCTGTTTTAGCCGCGGACAATGTCTCTTACACTGTCACTATGCGAAAAGAACCGAACAATACAACATGGACCAACGAGCAAGAAGAACCTGAGGGACGACGCATACCGCCAAAACCGATTTACTGCACAGTTAGTCACGAGGGTATTTCTGTCGCCGGACTATCGGAAGAAATAATCACTTATGAAGTATGGAACGAAACATCAGAAATTTGTCTTGCATCTTTCAATGAAGAACAGGAATTTTTGGATTTCCTTTTCAACCAGTCGGGAGAATTTCAGATAGCCTTCGTTACAGAAAATTATTGTATATCCGGATATATCTCAATATAATTATTTTTTAAATTAAACTAAAAACGTATGAAAAAGAAAATTATTTGTTCAGTGGCTTTTCTTGCAGCCATCATCGGAGCATCTGCAACAGTTAAATGGGTTGGCGCCTGTGGTGCAGAAGTAATAACGGTATCATATGAATACTTTATAGATGCGCCCGAGGAGATAGATGAATACTACCAGTTGTTAAATACAATCTACTGTGGAGTTGAAGATGGCGAATACCGGATTATTAGATATGATTTATAAGTAAAATCGAGGGTGTTGTAAAACTTCAAAAGTAGGGATACACGGTCTGTGCGTCTGGAAAGCACACATTGATTATCAGTGAATTATCAGATGCACAGACAGTACAAACCTACTTCGTAGACAGGAATTTAGCAGTTTTACAACGCCCTCATAATCACATTTTTATGAGAAAAATCTGTTTTATGTTATTTGCATTGCTTGCACTTTGTGTGCAAGGTCAGCACTTTGAAGGAGAATACGGCAATACTCCTGTCAGAATGTCAGAAAAAATGCCGCTTGATACCAGTTACATTGAGTGCATCTATTCATACCGGATTTACGACCCTGTAAAAGACGAAGATCAAGAAACATACCAAATACTTGAAATAGGTAAGAATAAAAGTAAATTTGCTTCATACGGATATTATCGAATTGATTCTATAATTGACAGAGAGTATCCTAATGGCCTGACATTAGCCCAATATGGGAAACTAAGTATAGCGAATAAGCCTAAGCCGGGAGCTGTAATAAAAGATTTGAAATCAGGCACACTTGAATTAATCGGGAAAATTTTTATGGATAACTATGTCTATGATGAACCTGTCCCTCAGATGAAATGGGTGCTTGGTAAAGAAACACAAAAGATATGCGGATACAATTGCAATAAAGCGACTGCAACATTTCGTGGCCGCAATTGGACAGCATGGTATTGCGATTTACCAATCAGTAACGGGCCGTGGAAATTTGGTAATCTGCCAGGGTTAATTCTCAAAATAGAAGATGATGACCACGAGCATATTTTTGAAGCAATCAGTATCAGAAAAAGTAAAAACATTTTCTCCCTTCACAAAAGAAACTATCTGAAAACGACCCGTAAAAGATATGACAAGGCGCTTGCCGACTTCAATTTACATCCCGGAGATTTCATCTCGGGCACACCTGTTTTGCTCAAAAGGAAAGATGGGAAGCCTATACCAAATAACCGCCTGTTCTTCAATCCGATTGAAAAGGAGTAGACCGCGTCAGCTAAATTCCGCTTTTTATTTATGAATTTATTATGGCTATTTTTGCGACATCTTCTATCGGTCAATTCATCATCACAATCACATTGCTATGAAAAAAATATATTTACTATTACTTGCTATAACTTGTATTTGCGTTCAAGCCCAGACTTATACCGGCGATGGCAACAGGCCTGCCCGGCTTGCTGAAAAAATACCACTTGACACCAGCTACATTGAATGTATATATTCGCATAAAATTTATGACCCGGTATGGGATGATGTCCGCGAATATTTCAAGATACTAGAAATCGGTCATAATTTCAGCCAATACACCTCATACGGTGCATATTGGATGGACTCTATAGTCAAAAATGATTATCCCGACGGCATATCCGTGGCTAAACATTCGCGTCTAATCAGCCTGGCTGCCAAAACTAAAACATGGTCACTCGAAAGTTTAGTAAAAGACCTGCAATCAGGAATTCTTAAATCATACGATAAAGTTTTCATGGATTATTACGTCTACGAAGAGCCCTCTCCTCAAATACAATGGAAACTTGGCGAGGAAACTCAGGTGATTTGTGGATATAAATGTAATAAAGCAACCGCATCTTTCCGAGGACGCAACTGGACTGCCTGGTATAGTGAAAAAATACCGCTCAACAACGGACCCTGGAAATTTGGAAATCTCCCCGGACTGATTCTCAAAATCGAGGATGATGACCATGAACATATTTTTGAAGCAATCAGTATACGAAATAGTAACAATGACTTCAGATTAATCAATTTACATTATATAAGGACGACACGCGAGAAATTCAACAAAGCTCTTTCAGAATACAAATTGAATCCCGGAGATTTTGTTACAGGCTCACCTATTCTACTCAAAAATAAGGATGGGAAGCCTATACCCAATAACCGCCTGTTCTTCAATCCGATTGAAAAGGAGTAGACCGCGACATAATATCTAATATAACGTTGAAAAGATACTTACTGATATTGCTTTTTCTTATTCCGTTTTTTGCTGCCGATTGCCAGGCGACAGCGACCGATGCTGTCGTTCTCACCGGCTCGGTCAAGGAACGCGGCGGGGAGCCAGTGGCCGGAGTAATCATCACGGTAAAAAATCGGGAGGAAAAGAACGTAGCCTACACGTCGACCGGTGCCACCGGAACGTTCTCCCTCTCCTACCCCGGTACTCTGACCGAGGGCACAATACAATTTTCCTGCATAGGCTACCAAAAGCTCGTCATACCTCTCGGCCAATTCAAGAACGGCTCAGAACACACTCTCACGGAGGAGGCATTCGCGCTGAAAGAGGTAACGGTAAAGGCGCCCCCGATAAGCGTACGGGGTGACACGCTTACCTACGACGTCAACTCATTCCGCGACGCCTCCGACCGCTCTATCGAGGATATCATAAAGAAGCTGCCCGGCATAAAGGTCAACGACGACGGACGAATATATTACAATGGGGAATCAATCAACAAATTCTACATCGAGGGACTCGACCTTCTTTCGGGACGATATGCCCTCGCGAGCCGCAACATCTCGGCCGACGACGTGGCCGCAGTAAATATCTACGAGAACCATCAGCCCAAAAAGGTGCTCCGCGACATCAAATTCAGCGACAAAGCCGCCCTCAACCTGAAGCTAAAGAAACGCAGCATGCTGCGTCCGATAGGCTACGCGGTCGCCGGCACCGGCATTGATGCCGACGGAAAAATGCCGTGGCTCGGCGAACTATTCGGCATGCTCATATCGCCCCGCACACAGCTGCTGCTTTCGGCAAAAGGCAACAATACCGGCTCCTCCTACAGCAGCGAGACGACATCGCTGACCGAAAGCGACAACTACGAACAGACAACAGCAGCCGGAATCTATTCCGACACCCCTTTCGGCACAGCTCCCATCTCCTCATCACGCTATTACGACAACCGCTCGGTCGCGACATCGGTAAATGCATTGACCCATATCGGAAAAAACTCCACACTTAATTTTATCGCCGACTATACCGACGACTATTTCGAATACGGCAACAGCCGGTCGGTGACATACGCCACCGGCGACGACGAGAGTGTGGAAATCAGCGAATCGTCCGACTCCGAGCCTCACCTGCGCGAGGCCAAATTAAAGCTCAATCTCGAGAACAACGCCGACGGAAAATACATTTCCGACAAACTCTCACTGACCGGTCATTTCAAGTCCAACGGTTACGGCATTCAAAACGACCGTAGCATACTGGAGCGCGTAAAGGTCAGGGATTACAATGTCAGCAACCGGTTCGAGGGGATATTCAGGGTGTCGGGCCACGTACTTGAATTCAAATCCGACACTTGGGCGGCCAACACACCGGTAGCGCGGCTGACAGCCGTAGCCGACGGCGTGGATATAGTATCGCAGAATGTCGAGGGCTGCCACATACGCAACCATGAGGATTTCGGCTATTCGTGGATGATCAACTCCCGCTCGCATATAGGCGTACGGACTGCCTTCGACTTCGAATACGACACGTTCCGGTCGATTGACGGCCTCGGGGTCCCGGTGAAAAGCAACGACGTCAGCGGATACAGGATAACCACCGGCATCGAGCCGTTTTACCAGTACAGGTCGGCTGGGGGCGTACTGCTCAACATTTCCGTGCCGCTTACTCTCGACAACCTCAGATACCGCGACGTGACTGACGACCGGCGATTTCCGACCGACCGATTTGATGTGAATTTCAAAGCGAGCATCAACTACACTACTCCGTTCAACATGAAGACCGCGCTGTCCGTGGGGCGCAACAGCCGCCTCGGAGGCATTTCCGACTATATTGTAAATCCGGTATCCGTCACTTTCCGTCAGAGCAACGTGTTGGGCTCGGGCAGCCTCAACGAACGCAACAACTGGTATGCGCGCTGCAACCTCTCCCACCGAAACGTCATCGAGGGGATTTTTTCATCGGCCTCGTTCATGTTCATGCGCACCAACTCCAACCGCATCGGAAGCCTCGACATCAACGACGGTGACGACATCACATCCTCCTACAAAAGAGCCGACAACAAAACCAATCTCTTCAACGGCAACATCTCCGTTTCAAAGAAAATATTCAGCTGGAACACCTCTTTCTCCATCGAAGGCAACTATGAATACCTGCAAAAAGACCTGATACGACAGGACCGTGCCGTCGGCATGAGCATGAACAACTACGGTTGCCGAGTCGGTATCAACAGCAATCCGCTGGGTAATTATCTCATAATGGATTTAGAGATAAATTACTCATATTCCGTACAAAAGATAGCGAGTTTCGGATTGAACAACCATTCCGACCAGACCTCCCTGAGTTTTTCGCTCGCCACGCATCCTGTAAAAAGTATCGAAATCAGCACAAAGGGATATTTCAACCGCAGTAATGTAGGCAACGACATCTATAAGAACAGCCTGTTTCTCGATGCAAACATAAGATACACACCGGTAAAGTCGCTCGACATCGAACTTTCAGCCCGCAATCTTACCAACACGCGCCACTACAGCTATTCCTACATCAAGGATTCCGACATCTACCGCTACTCCTTCCGCCTGCGTCCGCTCGAACTTCTCCTCTCCCTCAAATATTCATTCTGAAAGATTATCTTATAACAATAAGTTATCTAAAACATACCATAAACAGCAAGGAAGAGCCCGGAATTGCCGGACTCCTCCTTGTATTAAATTATGGGGTATAGATTTCTATTAAAGGAAATCTTCCATGCTCATGCCGGTGCCGTCGGTAATTTTCTTTGCCAGTTTCAGCAATTTTTCTCCGTTAGCTGCGCCAAGCTCTTCATCATCGGCCTTTTCAACAATATTCATGGCTTCTTCCATATATTTATATTTGCTCTCGATTTTTTCAGATTTTTCCTGAATCTTTTTGAGTTTGTCCATATCGCCACTATTTAAAGCTTCCTTGGCTTCTTTAGCTACGGGGAGAGCCTCGTCGAATGCCGCATCGGCATAATCAAGAAGTGTAGAGTAATCAGCTTCGGTAAGCTGGTCGCCGTTGTTGTATTTTTCGATGATTTTGCCTACGCTTTCGTTGCTGGGACCGCCGCTGCAGGAGGTGAGCATGGTCATTGATACGATTACTGCGAGTGCGAAGAATGCTGAAAATAACTTTTTCATTGCTTGTAATTTTAATTGGTTTATAAATAGGTTATTATAGTTTGTGCGGTTAAACGGTATTCCTTCTTATGAGAAATGAAGGGGCGTCATTTCTTGCCGATTTGGTCGTAGCTGAGCACGAGGGCTTCGAAGCGTGCGCGGTTGTCGTCGTTCATCGGCACAAGTCCGCCTTCGGTCTTGTCGAGAGCGGCAGCCTGATAGAGTATCTGTATCAGTTCGGCATTGTAGGGATATTCCTTTTCCACATCCTTGATGGCACTCTCGGCGGCATCGTGCTTCGATTTGTCGTCGGAGGTCAGCGCCGCTACGTTGTCGGCAGTCAAAGTTAAGTAAATTTCCGCATATTCCAAAGCATCAGCGTAATCAATATTGTTGATTGCCGGTCCCTGATTGAATTTTGCTATTATTCTTTCGGCCTTTGTATTGTCAGGCACGGGTATTTCGGGTTCGGGGACCTCTTCGCCGGGTGTCGCGATGGAATCTGCGGCCTCGGTCTGTTCCGATTTACCGGCGTCACCGGCATTGTCAGATTTTTTATTGATAAGGTCACAGCTCGTAAAAATAGCCGGCAGCACTACTGCAATGGCAAGTAATATCTTTTTCATAAATAATTCTGTTTGTTTTTTAGGACAGCACACCGGGGCAGTCGTATTAGCATAGATCAAACGGATTTATGCGGTTCAGTACAATGCTTTTAACTTAATGTTGTGACGTCCGCAGGACGTCGATTATTCGTAACCGTGTACGCCGGAGCGTAGCGCAGGCGTGCGCGGTAAGACGGCATTAAGCAACTGGCGTCTGAAGGACGCCGATTTACAACACCTTCATTTATAGTAAACAACCGGTAACTATGTAAATCGGCGTCCTCCGGACGCCACCGGTTATTTGGTGATTACTCCCCGCATGCCTTCGTTTCACTTCGGCATACGGGATTACGAATAATCAGCGTCTTACAGACGCCTCAATGCGTCGCATTTCTTAACGCTAACTGCATAGTGTACGGCCCTGTAATGTTCGAATCAAATGAATTTTGCGTTTGCTTTAATAAAAAACAATGTCGGGAAAATGTTCATGATTTTCCCGACATTATGTATTATGAAACCATTCGGCTATGGTTTACGCTTTGTATACCTCAAGCAGGCAGGGGCAGAAATTAGCGATGAATTCCACATGTTTCTCTACCTCGGCGCGGGCGATATTGCCGTAGACGATAGCGCTCTTGGTCATCGACTCGCTGTTGTAGCGCGAAGCGTCGGTGATGAGGAGGTACGACATGATGATGTTGCCGGCCATCTCGACGAGGCGACGTGCCATGAAGTCGGTGAAGGCGGGGTCGTTGACCTCGTTGACTTTGGCGATAGCTGCCTGATATTTTGCAACGAGACCGGTAAGCATCTCCTTGACGGGAGCAAGTTTCTCGCTCACTTCCATCTTTGCGTACTCTTCCATGAGAGCAGCGTAGGTGCCGGTGGTGACGTGGCGGATGGCTGCCACTACCTGGAGCTGGGTCGTACCTTCATAGATTGAAGTGATACGTGCGTCGCGGTATACGCGCTCGCATGCGTAATCCTTCATGAAGCCCGAGCCGCCGTGTATCTGGATGCAGTCGTAGGCGTTCTGGTTGCAGTATTCGCTCGAAAGACCCTTTGCAAGCGGAGTGCAGGCATCGGCATATTTGCGGTAGAGCTTGAGCTCGGCTTTCTCCTCGGGAGTGAGCTTGCGCTCTTTCTCGATATCCTCGTATGCCTTGTAGAGGTCGACGTAGCGTGAAGTCTCGTAAAGGAGGCAGCGCGAAGCGTCGAGTTTTGCCTTCATTACTGCGAGCATCTCATACACTGCGGGGAACTCGATGATAGCCTTGCCGAACTGCATACGCTCTTTGGCATAGCCGAGAGCCTCGCGGTAAGCGATTTCGCTCACACCTACCGACTGGGCGGCGATGCCGAGACGTGCGCCGTTCATAAGCGCCATCACGTATTTGATGAGACCCATACGGCGAGAGCCGCAGAGTTCGCAGGGAGCGTTCTTGTAGACGAGCTCGCAGGTGGGTGAACCCTTGATACCCATCTTGTTCTCGATGCGGCGTACGGTCACACCGCCGTTGCGCTTGTCGTAGATGAACATCGAGAGGCCGCGGCCGTCCTTTGTGCCATCTTCCGAGCGTGCAAGCACGAGGTGGATGTCGGAGTCACCGTTGGTGATGAAGCGTTTTACGCCGTTGAGCACCCATGAGCCGTCCTCTTTCTGAGTGGCTTTGAGCATTACCGACTGGAGGTCGGAACCCGCATCGGGTTCGGTAAGGTCCATCGACATGGTCTCGCCCTCGCATACGCGGGGGATGTAGCGCTGCTTCTGGTCCTCGTCGGCAAACTCATAGATAGTCTCGGCGCAGTCCTGCAGGCCCCAGAGGTTCTCGAAACCTGTATCGGCGCGGCTGACGATGTCGGCTGCCATGATATAGGGAGTGATGGGGAAGTTGAGACCGCCCAGACGACGGGGCATCGACATGCCCATCAGGCCGGCCTTACGGCATGCCTCGAGGTTTTCCTTGGTCTTGTCGGCATATACGACACGGCCGTTCTCCACGTGGGGACCCTGATGGTCTACATCCTCGGCATTGCCCGCGATGATTTCACCGCAAAGGTCGCCGACGATTTCGAGCACCTTGTCGTAGTTGTCCATAGCGTCCTCGAAATCGAGGGGAGCGTCGTCATATTTTTCTGCATCAGCATAGCCGCGCTCCTTGAGCTCGACAATCTTCTTCATCAACGGATGAGAAAGATGCTGCTTTAAATCGGGATTATCGGTATAAAAATTAGCCATATCGAGCTGTTATTTCGAGTTTTTCTTATAATATTTAATGAGTTTGGGGAGCACATCCTCTATATTGCCGGTTATGACATAGTCGGCAATAGTGTTGATGGGTGCGTTGGGGTCGTTGTTGACCGAGATGATAATCGAGCTCTCCTGCATGCCGGCGATGTGCTGTATCTGGCCTGAAATACCGCAGGCGATGTAGAGCTTCGGACGTACGGTCACGCCGGTCTGTCCGATCTGGCGTTCGTGCTCGCAATAACCGGCGTCGACAGCCGCACGCGAAGCGCCTACTTCGGCACCGAGTGTGTTGGCAAGCTCATAGAGCAGGTCGAAGTTCTCTTTCGAGCCTACGCCATAGCCACCGGCCACGATGATGGGCGAATTCTTGATGTTGACCTTTGACTTCTCGATGTGACGGTCGATGATTTCAACCACGAAGTCGCTGTCGGAAACGTATTTTTTGGGGTCGAGGTCGATTACCTCAGCCTTGTGATTGGGATCGAACACCTCTTTTTTCATCACGCCCTCGCGCACGGTAGCCATCTGCGGACGGCATTCGGGGTTGACAATCGTAGCCACGATGTTGCCGCCGAAAGCGGGACGTATCTGATAGAGCAGGTCGGTATATTCCTTGCCGGTCTTGGGGTCCTTGTGGTCGCCGATTTCGAGCGACGTACAGTCGGCGGTCAGACCGCTGTGGAGCGACGATGACACGCGGGGACCGAGGTCACGGCCGATGCAGGTAGCGCCCATGAGGCATATCTGCGGCTTGATTTCCTTGAACAGGTTGATGAGCACTGCGGCGTGAGGATTGGAAGTGTAGGGATAGAGGCGCGCGTCCTCAACCTTGTACACTACGTCGGCGCCGTAGGGAGCCACCTGTTTTTCCACATCCTTAAGGTTGTCGCCGATGACAAGCGCTTCGAGCTTCACTCCCAGACGGTCGGCGAGATGACGGCCTTTGGTAAGCAGTTCGAGGCTCACGTCGGCTACTTTGCCATCTTCATATTCGCAATATACGATAAGATTATTGTTGTCTGCCATTTTCTTTAAATTGATTGAGGCGGCCGTTATCAGCCGATAGTATGATTAGCTATAAGCTCTTTTACGAGATTCTCTATCTGCTCGTCGTTGTCTTCGAGGCGGAGGCTTTCCTTAGCGGTGAACACCACGTTCTCGATAGCCTTTACCTTGGTGGGCGAGCCGGGGAGACCGATCTGTTCGGGATCAGCTTCCACGTAGGCGGCGCTCCATTCCTGAAGATTGAGGTCGGGACGGGCGTCGACGATAGCCTGCTGCTCGGGGGTAAGTTTAGCCTTTTCGGTAGGCGATACGGCACGTTTGTATTTCATCACGCGCTTTGCGTTGCGGGGACGGCAGGCGTCAGCCGAGCCGGTCACGGTGACAACGCAGGGAAGGGGAGCCTTTACAGTCTCCACACCGTTCTCCAGACGGCGTTTCACTACCACGTAACCGTCTTTGAGTTCGAGAATATCCTCAGCGTAAGTGATTTGGGGAATACCTAATTTTTCTGCGATCTGCGGGCCTACCTGTGCAGTGTCGCCGTCGATGGCCTGACGTCCGCCAAGTATGATGTCATAGTTGCCGAATTTCTTTACAGCCTGTGCGAGCGAATAAGAGGTAGCAAGAGTGTCGGCGCCGCCAAGCACTCTGTCGGTCAGCACGATACCGCCGTCGGCACCGCGAAACATAGCTTCTCTTATTATCTCCGACGCACGCGGAAGTCCCATGGTAAGCAGCGTAACGGTAGAACCGGGATTGGCGTCCTTGAGTCGGAGTGCCTGCTCAAGAGCATTCAGGTCCTCGGGGTTGAAGATGGCGGGAAGCGCTGCACGGTTGATCGTGCCATCTTCTTTCATCGCATCTTTGCCGACATTGCGGGTGTCAGGCACCTGCTTGGCCAGCACAATGATGTTTAAACTCATAATCTTTACTTTTTATGATTTAAAATTACTATTCTCATTGCCACAAACAAAGCGTCGGCGCGATTATATTCTGAATTTCAAGAATTTAGAACGCATAATCGGCTTAACCACTTCATTTTCAAGATTACAAAGATAGTTTATTTTTGCAATTTATCAAAAACTTTCCGACAAATTGTCTAATATTTCACTTTATTAGTCAATTTGTCGGAAAGTTTATAAATTAAGCCGGAATTGCCGCAGAGGTCAGACAGGCCGGACAAGTCTGACATGTCTGACTCGTCCGACTTGTCCTAATCCTAAAATGATACCGATGCCGGGGATGCCATACGCCTGCGGTGGATCAATAGTAGCTCGAGCCGTCGAAGCAGTGCGTGCAGATGCGTTCCTTGGGCAGCCCTATGGCGTTGACTATATCGTCTACTGTATTGAATTGCAACGAATCAAGGCCGAGACGCACGCGTATCTGCTCCACCATCGCTGCGTATTCGGGGGTGGTATGGTCGGCATACTTGTCGAGGTTGGCGTTCTGGTCACCCTCGAGGTCGGCTATCACGCGACGGGTTATAAGCTCCATTTCGCTCCGTGAGCTGGTGAAATTGAGGAACGTGCAGGGGAAAATGAGCGGCGGGCACGATATGCGCACGTGCACCGCTTCGGCGCCGGCCTCACGGATGTCGCTCACATTGTCGCGCAGCTGCGTGCCGCGCACTATGGAGTCGTCACAGAAGGCCACTTTCTTACCTTTCAGAAGCGAGCGGTTGGCTATAAGTTTCATCTTAGCCACGAGTTCGCGGCGCTCCTGCGTGCTCGGGGTGAACGAACGGGGCCATGTGGGAGTATATTTGACGATACCGCGCAGATAGGGGACGCCTTTGCCCTGGGCATAACCGAGCGCCATGCCGATGCCCGAATCGGGCACGGGGCTTACGAAGTCCACCTCCGTCTCGTCGCGCTCGCCCATGTCGAGACCGAGAGAGTAGCGCATCTCGTCGACATTGCGGTGCTCGTATTCGCAGGGGGGATACCCGTAGTAGGTCCACAGGAAAGCGCATATCTGCATCTTGTCGAGCGGTTGCTGCAGGATGGTGAACCCGTCGGCGTTGAAGCGTACTATCTCGCCCGGGCCGAGGTTATGGTCGATTTCGAAACCGAGATTTGGGAATGCGCATGTCTCGGATGTCACCGCACGGGCGCCTCCGTCGATATGGCGGCCGAGTATCACCGGCGTACGGCCGAGTTTGTCGCGGGCGGCGACGACATCGCCGTTGTCAAACAACAGCAACATCGAGCATGAGCCCTGCACGCGGCGGTACACGTTGTTGATGCCGTCGACAAGGTCGTTGCCCTGCGATATCAGCGTGGCAACCACCTCAGTCGGGTTGACTATATCATAGCTGTGCTCGCAGAAATGCTGTCCGTCAAGCAGAAGTTCACGTTCAAGCTCCACGACGTTGTTGATACGCGCCACCGTGACGATGGCAAACTTGCCGAGACGGCAGTTGATGATGATAGGCTGCGCGTCGGTATCAGAAATCACCCCTACCCCGCTGTTGCCTGAAAATGTGTCGAGGTCGCCCTCGAACTTGGTGCGGAAATAAGAGTTCTCGATATTGTGTATCGAACGGGTGAAAATCCCGTCGCGCGACACTGTCACTATACCCGCGCGTTTGGTACCCATGTGGGAATTATAGTCCACGCCGTAAAACAAGTCGTTGACGCATGCTTTCTTTTTTGCTACGCCGAAAAAACCTCCCATAAATCTTTCCTTTTAATTGACGCCACGCCCCCGTTTGAACGCGGCATCGGTTGCATCTATCGGTAAAATTGTTATTATTTGAAAACCAAGCGCGAGCGGAGCATCTGCGATGCATCCACCCGCGCCTACTGCTTTTTATTATTTCGTTCTGTCAAGTATCCACTTGCGGGCGTTGACAAACATCTCGATCCACGGCGTCACCTCCTCGTTGCGTCGGTTGGCGGGATAATATCCGCACTGCCACGGGAACATGGCGCGCTCGGGGTGAGGCATCATGGCCAGATGACGGCCGTCTTTCGACGCGATACCGGCAACCGCCGCACGCGAGCCGTTGGGGTTGGCGGGATAAGCCGAATAGTTGTACTGCGCCACGATATTGTATTCGCTCAGCGGCATGGGCAGATTGAATTTGCCTTCGCCGTGGGCCGCCCATATACCGAGCTTCATGCCCGACAGCGAACCCATCATGACCGAATTATTCTGAGGTATCTTGACCCCGAGGAACTGCGACTCGAATTTGTGCGATATGTTGTGCTCCATGCGGGTCGGTTTCTCATGCTCGGGATTGATGAGGTTGAGCTCGATCATGAGCTGGCAGCCGTTGCAGATACCGAGCGAGAGCGTGTCCTCGCGGGCGAAGAAGCGGCGCAATGTCTCTTTTGCCTTATCGTTCCACTTGAATCCGCCTGCCCAGCCTTTTGCCGAACCGAGCACGTCGGAGTTGGAGAATCCGCCGCAGAACACTATGAGATTGACATCGTCGAGTGTCTCGCGGCCCGACATGAGGTCGGTCATGTGCACATCCTTCACCTCGAAGCCTGCCATATAGAGCGAGTAGGCCATTTCGCGTTCGGAGTTGACGCCCTTCTCGCGGATGATGGCGCAACGCGCTTTCGACGGCTCTTTGTGACGGCGGTCAAGACCGAGAGCCTCGACAGTGCCCTTGAACGACGCCGGTATACGGTAACGTATCGGCTGCTTCTTATAGTTCTCGAAACGCATCGCAGCGCATTCGGCGCCGCTCTGCAGACGGTCGAGCAGATACGATGTTTCGAACCATACGTCGCGCAGATAGTCTATGCCCAGAAGCAGTTCCTTCTCGCCATGCTCTATCATTACGGTGCGCTCGTCGGTGGGATAACCGATGGGGAAATATTTCACGCCGGCATCGTCGAGTATCTTCTCCACGGCGGCTTTCTTCCTGTCGTCGACCTGGATTACCATAGCGGGATTCTCGGCAAACAGTATCTTGACGAGATCTTCCTCGCCGTACATCTTGAAACCGGTAGTATGGAAGAACACACCGCCGTCGGTGTTGGCGAAAGTCATCTCGAGAAGCGTCGTCACAAGACCACCGGCCGATACGTCGTGAGCGGCAAGCAGTTTGCGCTGCTTCACGAGTTTCTGCATGGCCTCGAACGCGGCCGCGAATTTTGCGGGGTCAATCACTGTAGGAGCGTCGGAACCGACTTTGTTGAGCGACTGATAGAGTGCCGAACCGCCCAGTCGCAATGCATCCGACGAGAAATCTATATAATATAATGTCGAAACACGCGGCGAAAGCACGGGAGAAAGCGTGCGGCGCACATCAGCCACCTCGCCGGCCGCCGAAATAATCACCGTGCCGGGCGCGTACACTTTGTTTTCGCCATATTTCTGTGTCATCGACAATGAGTCTTTTCCGGTAGGGATGTTGATGCCGAGCGAGCAGGCGAAATCGGAGCAGGCCTCGACCGCACGGTAGAGGGCGGCGTCCTCGCCTTCGTTCTTGCAGGGCCACATCCAGTTGGCCGACAGCGAAACCGATTTCAAGCCCTTGGCCAGATTTGCTCCGGCGATATTGGTAAGGGATTCGGCGATTGCCATCACCGAGCCCTTGGCCGAATCGGCAAGCGCTACCTGCGGGGCGTGACCGATTGAAGTGGCGATACCTGCATGTCCGTTGTAGTCGAGCGCCACGACGCCGCAGTCGCTCAGCGGCAGCTGGATTTCGCCCTGGCACTGCTGGCGCGCCACCTTGCCGGTGACCGAACGGTCCACCTTGTTGGTCAGCCAGTCCTTGCATGCCACAGCCTCAAGCGAGAGCACTCCGCGGAGATACTCCTCGATATGATTTTCGTCGGTGTCGGCGGCTGTATATGTGCGCTCTACGGTATTGTCGCGCATTATCGTCTTGGGAGAGTTACCGAACATATCTTCCATTGCGAGGTCGATGGGACGGCTGTCGTCCTTGTCCTCGAACACGAAACGGTTGTCGTCGGTGGTCTCGCCTACGACATAAAGCGGAGCGCGCTCGCGCTGCGCTATGCGCTCCACGTAGGGTATATCTTTGGCATTGATTACGAAGCCCATGCGTTCCTGACTCTCGTTGCCGACAATCTCCTTGGCCGACAGCGTCTTGTCGCCTACTGGGAGGGCATCGAGGTCGATGTGGCCGCCGGTAGCCTCGACAAGTTCCGACAGGGCGTTGAGATGGCCGCCTGCGCCGTGGTCGTGGATTGAGATGATGGGGTTCACGTCATCCTCAGCGAGGGCGCGTATGACGTTGGCCACACGCTTCTGCATCTCGGGGTTGGCACGCTGCACGGCGTTGAGTTCTATCGCGTTGGCATACTGACCGGTCTCGACCGACGACACTGCGCCGCCGCCCATACCGATACGGTAGTTGTCACCGCCCATCACCACGACTTTCTCACCTGCTCCGGGCACGCCCTTGATAGCGTCTTTCTTAGCCGCGAAGCCGACGCCGCCCGCAAGCATGATTACCTTGTCGTAGGCGTAGAAGCGTCCGTCCTCCTCGTGCTCGAACGTCAGGAGCGAACCGCAGATAAGCGGCTGGCCGAACTTGTTGCCGAAATCCGAGGCACCGTTGGAGGCTTTGATAAGGATGTCGGCCGGTGTCTGGTAGAGCCACACACGCGGATTCATCATGAGTTCATAGCGGTGTTCGGGGCTGAGACGGGGATATGATGTCATATAGACAGCCGTTCCGGCGATAGGCAACGAAGCCTTACCGCCGCCGAGACGGTCGCGGATTTCACCTCCGGTACCGGTAGCAGCGCCGTTGAACGGTTCGACTGTGGTGGGGAAGTTGTGCGTCTCGGCCTTGAGTGATATTACGGTGTCTATGTCTTTTACGCGGAAATAGTCGGGACGGTCGGGGTGCTCGGGCGAGAACTGTTCGACCTTCGGACCCTTCACAAACGCCACGTTGTCCTTATAGGCCGACACGAGGGCGTTCTTGTTTTCCTGCGATGTCTTCTTGATTAATTTGAAAAGCGAAAGGGGCTTCTCCTCGCCGTCGATTACGAAGGTGCCGTTGAATATCTTGTGGCGGCAGTGCTCCGAGTTGACCTGCGAGAATCCGAACACCTCGCTGTCGGTCAGCTTACGGCCGAGTTTTTTAGCCAGCTCGTCGAGATACTGCTCCTCGTCGGGCGACAGGGCGAGGCCTTCAGCCTTGTTGTATTCCCGTATATCGTCGATATACACCACCTCGTCAGGCTTGCGGTTGGTATCGAACACATGCGAATTGATGCCGTCGTAGATGCGGTAGAGCATACGGTCGTAGTCGGCGTCAGGTTCCGTCCTGACGAACTGTTCGATACGCGTGATGCCTCTCAGACCCATATTCTGGGTGATTTCTACTGCGTTTGTGCTCCAGGGGGTTATCATCTCCTTTCGCGGTCCGCGATACACCCCTTTTACTGAAGTTGACGACAAGGGTTTTGCACCCGAGAGCAGCCATGTAAGGCGCTCAATCTCTTGCTCGTTGAAGCGATGATCGGTCTCAATACCGTAGATTAAGCCGGTCCCTTTTTTGAAAAATATTACCATGCGTTGCTGAACGTGATGATTGGGTTTCCGCCGCGAAGTTACAACTTTTTTTCCATTCCCGCAACAAAATGCGGCTCCTAAGGGTAGCGGCGGGCGATTTCAATCTCCCTGTCGGGCCGCATGTTTTTTTCGGGTATCGGATATTTTCACTATCTTTGCAATCCTATGAAAATTCTGATATTAAAAATATTGTTTCTGGTAGTTCCGGTCATGATGCTCACAGGATGTTCCGATCATGAGGACGGTCCTGCCCCCGAATGTCCGCGTGCCGTGCTCGTCTACATGGTCGCCAACAATTCGCTCGGCGCCGCGCACTATGACACCGACGACCTCAACGAGATGGCGATTGCCGCAAAGCAGGGCGATTTCGGCGACTCACGCCTGTTCGTCTACCATCACGCGCGCAATTCCGCACCTGTGCTCAAGGAGATAACCGCCTACGGCGAACGCATCGTAGCCAACTACGACAAATCCGCCTCCTCGGTCTCATCGGTGCGCATGAGCCGCGTGGTCGACGACTTCCGCCGCTATGCCCCGGCATCGCGCTACGGCATAATACTCTGGAGTCATGGGAGCGGGTGGATTGAAAACGGACTGGAACAGCCCGTACGGCCAAACGCGCGGAGCGAAGGTGAAGCAAGCCCGCTGTCGTTCGGTGACGACGGCGGCCGCTACATGAACGTCACGACCCTCGCCGCCACACTCCGCGGCAAAGGCTTCGACTACATCTACTTCGACTGCTGCTACATGGCAGGCGTCGAGGTGGCATACGAGCTGCGTGATTGTGCCGACCGTATCGTAGGCTCATCCACCGAACTGCCGGCATCGGGCATGCCATACGACGAGACTCTCCGCTACCTGCTCAAAGCCGACGCCGACCTCGCAGGCGCCGCACGCACCACTTTCGATTTCTACAATGCCATGTCGGGACAGAACCGCACCTGCACCATTTCAGTAATCGACACGTCCGGACTCGATGCGCTTGCCGACGCCACACGGGCAGTGTATGAGGCCAACAACGTCACATCCGCCGGCTTCGCGCCCCAACAATTCATGACCTACAAATGTTATCTTTTTGATTTCGGACAATACGTCGGCGACCTTGCGTCGCAGCATCCGGAGCTGAAAGCCGCTTTCGACAACGCGCTCGGCAATGTCATCGTCTACAAGGCTGCCACCCCGCGGATATGGAACGTGCTGCCGCTCACGCATCACTCCGGACTGTCGACAGGTATTCCCGAATTTTCCGAAACCGACGGCTACAACTACGGCAACCTGCAATGGGCCACAGACGTAGCGTCGGCACTCCGCAGATAACGTATCAACTATACTCTACGCACTATGTTTCAGACTCAGAACGATTTAGTGGACCTCAATCCGGCCAAGGGCATCGACATGAGCGAAGGCATCGAGCAGCTGAAAAACTTTTCGTTCAACGATTTCATCAGCGACCTTTCCCAACGCCTTGTCAATTTTGCCATTGACGTAGCCATAGCGATTGCCGTGTTCTACATCGGCAAATTCATCATACGGCGCATATACCGCCTTATCGCCTCCGTGCTCGTGCGGCGCCAGGTCGACAATTCGCTCACCACGTTTATCCTGAGTTTTGTCAAAATCGTACTGTATTTCATACTAATAATCACCGTAATCGGCATACTCGGCATAGAGACAAGCTCATTCCTGGCACTCTTTGCCTCGGCCGGCGTGGCCATCGGTATGGCTCTGAGCGGCACGTTGCAGAATTTTGCCGGGGGCGTGCTCATACTTCTGCTCAAGCCATACAAGGTAGGCGACTACATCGAAGCCCAGGGATATGCAGGCACCGTACGAGAGATACAGATATTCCACACCGTAATAACCACCTACGACAACAAGGCCATCATCATACCCAACGGCGGACTCTCCACGTCGAGTGTCAACAACTGGTCGCGCGAGGAATACCGCCGGGTGGCATGGAATGTGTCAATATCCTACGGCGATTCAGTGGAAACTGCCCGCAAGGCCATACTCGACATGTTCACCGACGACCACCGCATCATACGCGAATCGTCCGACGAGTTCCACCTCCTCGACGACACCGATGACCCACACGCCGCCCCGTCCGACATAATGCCCGAACCGCACAAGCCCGGATTACTGCGCCGCATATTCTCGCGCAAGGACAAAGTGAAGGAGGCTCTCGACCGATGGCAGGAAGCACGCGACCACAACATAAAGGCTCTTAAGCCGCGCGTCACCCGCGACCCCTCGGTCGTAGTCAACGAACTTGCCGACTCAAGTGTGCAGCTTCAGGTGCGCGCGTGGGTGGAAAGCGACAACTACTGGGCCGTGTTCTACGATTACAACGAGCGGATATACAACGAGTTGCCATCCCACGGTATCAATTTCCCGTTCCCGCAAATGGACGTACACATCAACCACGTCGCCGAAAAGCCCGGAGCCTGACCTCATCCATTTTTAAATATTTAACACTATTTTATACAATTTCGCGTCCGAAATATAGGATATACGTTCAGTAATCGGAATATTTTATGTAAATTTGCGTGATAGTGGCATAATAGTGCCTTCAGCTTCCACCGGTCTCTCTCCGACTTGACACCGGGAAGCATCGGCCCGTGGCTCCCCATTGCTTATCGTAACTTATCACTGATTTACTTCACAGGAGCCGGTTCCCTCCCCGCAGGCCACTTGACTTCTCTCCACCCGCGACCCTCAAGGCGAGCTTACAGGTCACGGGATTCGGCGTATACTTCCCACAGTGACGCCCCTGCCATGATAATAAAAAAACAACATAAATGATAAGTAAATGGAATTACTTACCCTTGACACCCGAACAACAGAAAATGGAGACTGCGTTGGCAAAGCGTTATGCCGACACACCAGCCATTTGTGAGCTCCTGGTACAGAGAGGAGTGACGTCAGTAAAGGAGGCCGAGCAGTTTTTCAGCCCCTCTTTGCGCGACCTCCACGACCCTTTCCTGATGCCCCAGATGGACCTCGCAGTGGCTCGTCTCAACCGTGCCATGGGGAGCAAGCAACGCATTATGGTCTACGGAGACTATGACGTCGACGGCACCACCGCCGTGTCGCTCGTCTACAAATATCTCCTGAACTACTACTCCAACATCGACTACTATATCCCGACACGCTACGACGAGGGATATGGAATATCGCGCCGCGTCATCGACGAATTCCACCAGCAGGGCGTGAAGCTCGTCATAATCCTTGACTGCGGCATAAAGGCTATCGAGGAAATAAAATACGCCGCATCGCTCGGCATTGATTTCATAATCTGCGACCATCACGTGCCCGACGACGAACTGCCGCCGGCCGTAGCCATCCTCAACCCCAAGCTCGAAGGCTCCACCTACCCCTACCCCCACCTGTCGGGCTGCGGCGTAGGATATAAGTTCATGCAGGGGTTCTCTATGTCCAACGGCATCAATCCCATCGACCTCGAGGGGATGCTCGACCTTGTCGCCGTAAGCATAGCCGCCGACATCGTGCCGATGACGGGTGAAAACCGCATCCTCACCTACCACGGCCTGCGACGCATCAACTCCAACCCCAACATGGGTCTGCGTGCGATACTGCGCATAAGCGGCCTGACAGGACGCGAAATCACCATCTCCGACGTGATATTCAAAATCGGCCCCCGCATCAACGCTTCCGGACGCATGCAGAGCGGACGCGAGGCTGTCGACCTGCTTGTGGCACGCGACGCAGCCGAAGCCCTCGAGAAGGCAAAGGCCATCGACCAGTACAACAAGGACCGCAAGGAGCTCGACAAGCGCATCACCGAGGAAGCCAACACCATACTCAGTTCGCGCGACGAACTCCATTCCGACAAGAAATCCATCGTTATCTACAACAAGGAATGGCACCGCGGCATAATCGGCATCGTGGCATCGCGCCTGACCGAAATCTACTACAAGCCTGCTGTCGTGCTCACGCATTCCAACGGCCTTGCCACCGGCTCGTCACGCTCCGTACAGGGTTTCGACATCTACAAAGCCGTCGACGCCGCGCGCGACCTGCTCGAGAATTTCGGCGGCCACACCTACGCCGTCGGCCTCTCGCTCAAGGAGGAGAATATACCCGAGTTCACACGCCGCTTCGAGGAGTATGTGGCAAAGAACATAACCACCACGCAGCTCACCCCGCAGCTCGACATCGACACGTTCATCACATTCGCCGACATCACCCCGCGCCTGCTATCCCTGCTAAAGCGCTTCAACCCGTTCGGGCCGGGCAACCAGAAACCGGTGTTCTGCACGCGACGTGTCACCGACTTCGGCACAAGCAAACTCGTCGGCAAGCAGCTTGAGCACATCAAGCTCGAACTCGTCGACGACACTTCGGGAAAGGTGTTCAACGGCATCGCGTTCAACCTTGCCGAGCACTTCGACCATATTCATGCCGGAAAGCCGTTCGACATCTGCTACACCATCGAGGAAAACAAGCACCGCAACGCCTCCGACAACATTCAGCTTCAGGTCAAGGGCATACATCCCTGTAAATGATGCCGGACACCCACGAATCATACGATACCTGCGACGACGCCCGACAGCAGTGCGCTCCCGAGGATATACTGCGCCGCTACTGGGGCTACGACTCGTTCCGTCCGCTCCAGCGCGACATCATAGACTCCATCATGTCGGGCCGCGACACCATAGGCCTGCTCCCGACCGGGGGGGGCAAGTCGGTCACTTTCCAGGTACCCGCCATGCTCCTGCCCGGCATCACGGTAGTCGTCACCCCGCTCATCTCGCTGATGAAGGACCAGGTCGACAACCTCAACGCCGTAGGCATACGCGCCGTATATCTCCATTCCGGCCTCTCGCTCCGCGAAATCAATCTCGCCCTCGACCGCTGCCGTCTGCGCAAGGCGCGGCTGCTCTACATCTCCCCCGAAAAACTTCAGTCACCCTCTTTCGCCGACACGTTGCGGCTGTTCGACATAAGCCTCATCGTGGTCGACGAGGCGCACTGCATATCACAGTGGGGCTACGACTTCCGCCCCTCATATCTGCGTATCGCCACGCTCCGGCAGATGTTCCCCACCGTGCCGGTACTCGCGCTAACGGCGTCGGCCACGCCCGAGGTAATCGACGACATTGCATCGCGCCTGCTGATGAAATCGCCGGCGATATTCCGCCGCAGTTTCACCCGCGACAATATCTCCTATATCGTGCGCGACACCGACTACAAGGAGGGTAAAATCATCGACATACTCAACAAGGTGCCCGGCACGGCCATCGTCTACGTGCGCTCGCGCCGTCGTACCCGCGAACTGGCCGAAATGCTCCTCGCCGCAGGCATACCCGCCGCCGCCTACCACGCCGGACTCATGCCCGAGGACAAACAGGAACGTCAGAACGCATGGAAAGCCGGCACTACGCGTGTCATCGTGGCCACCAACGCGTTCGGCATGGGCATCGACAAACCCGACGTACGCCTGGTCATACACTACGACATCCCCCCCTCACTCGAAGAGTATTACCAGGAAGCGGGACGTGCCGGGCGCGACGGCCTCCCCTCTTTTGCCGTGCTCCTCACATGCCGCCACGACAAGGCCACGCTTTCGCGGCATCTCTCCGAAGCCTTCCCCGACAAGGACATCATACGCCGTATCTACGAGCTTGTGTGCAATTTCCTCGACGTTGCCGTCGGCGAAGGCTACAACAAGGTGTTTGAATTCAACCTACAGCTATTCTGCACCCGTTTTCATTTCCATCCCCGCGTGGTCGACCCCGCCCTGCGCATTCTCTCGCAGGCCGGCTACATCGAATACTCCGACGAGGTGACCACCCGTTCACGCGTCATGGTGCTCATGCAGCGCCACGAACTCTACGACCTCGAGCTTCCCGATGCCGCCGACTCCGTGCTGCAGGCTCTCCTGCGCACATCGACCGGCATATTCGCCGACTACGAATACATCAGCGAACCGGTCATCGCACGCCGCCTCTCCATCACCGAGCAGGCCGTCTACGACAATCTGCTGCTCCTGTCGCGCATGCATGTGCTCCACTACGTACCGCGCCGCACGTCACCCTACATCCTGTTCACCACTTCGCGCGAGGAACCGCAGCACCTGATTTTCCCACGTGCCGTCTATGAGGACCGGCGCCGCCATGCGGCGCTCCGTCTCGCAGCCGTGCGCCGCTTCGCATTCAGCCACGAGGAATGCCGCATAGCCGGCATGCTCCGCTATTTCGGCGAAAGTTCGGCGGAGCCCTGCGGCAAATGCGACGTATGCCGCGCCCGCAAATCCTCCTCGCGCTCCATCGACACACCCGCGATGCGTCAACGCGTCATCGCACTCGCCTCGCAGCCCTCGGGCATCGGCATCGACCCCCTCGTATCGATACTCGGCGTGCCCGCTCCGGCGGTCATCAATCTCGTGCGCTCACTCGTCGACGAAGGCCTCCTCACACCCCGAGAAGCCGCATTTCATGCCGATTTTAACACAAAACAGCCCCGTTAACATTTCCGCCCCCTTTTCTCTAACATACTTTAATACCTTTTAGCTGATTTTCCCCCACCCTTATCCCTTTTGGCTTGTTATTATTATAAACCCCGGGAAACGAGAGCGGGCGGCCGCCTATGCGATTTTCCCGAGCCGGGGCCGACTACTTAAACAGCATCCCTCGTCCTTTGTATCGAGTAGTGATACTGGATATTTAGGCTCTCATAAATAAATAGTTGAAACGTGAAGGGAGGAGTCACATCGGCTCCTCCCTTTTGCGCAGGCAACAATGTCTCCCGACTACCCCCCACATTCAAAATTCAACCTCCAAAATTCAAAATTATTTCGTACCTTTGTAACCAAAATTCTAACTAAACAACATAATATTATGGCAAAGAAAGCACTGCTGATGATACTCGACGGCTGGGGCATCGGCAACCACACAAAAAGCGACGCTATCTACTCGACTCCCACACCCTACTGGGACTCCCTCATCAAAGACTATCCCAATTCCGAACTGCAGGCAAGCGGCGAGAACGTCGGTCTGCCCGACGGACAGATGGGCAACTCCGAGGTCGGACACCTCAACATCGGTGCCGGCCGCGTCCTCTACCAGGACCTCGTGAAAATCAACAAGGCCATCAAAGACGGCTCCATCCTCGACAACCCGCAGATCAAGGACGCTTTCTCCTACGCCAAAAACTCAGGCAAAGCGCTCCACTTCATGGGTCTTACCTCCGACGGCGGCGTCCACTCTTCGCTCGACCATCTCTTCGCCCTCTGCGACATCGCCAAACAATACGGTCTTGAAAAAGTATATATCCACTGCTTCATGGACGGCCGTGACACCGACCCACGTTCGGGCAAAGGCTTCATCGAGCAGCTTCAGGCTCATACCGAAAAGTCAGCCGGCACAATCGCTTCCATCATAGGACGTTACTATGCCATGGACCGCGACAAACGCTGGGACCGCGTCAAAGTGGCCTACGACCTCCTCGTCAACGGTGAAGGCACCCAGGCTACCGACATGGTAAAAGCCATGCAGGACTCTTACGACGCCGACGTGACCGACGAGTTCATCAAACCCATCAACAACGCCAACGTCGACGGCACCATCAAGGAAGGCGACGCTGTAATATTCTTCAACTACCGCAACGACCGCGCCAAAGAGCTCACAATCGTACTCACCCAGCACGATATGCCCGAAGAAGGCATGCACACCATCCCCGGCCTGCAATACTACTGCATGACCCCCTACGACTCTTCATTCACCGGCGTGCACATCCTCTTCGACAAGGAGAACGTCGACAACACCCTCGGCGAATACCTCTCCTCGCTCGGCAAAAAGCAGCTCCACATCGCCGAGACCGAGAAATACGCCCACGTCACCTTCTTCTTCAACGGCGGCCGTGAAGCCCCCTACGAAGGCGAGGAACGCATCCTCGTGGCATCGCCCAAGGTAGCCACCTACGACCTCCAGCCCGAGATGAGCGCATTCGAGGTCAAGGACAAACTCGTCGACGCCATCCGCTCCGAGAAATTCGACTTCATCGTGGTCAACTTCGCCAACGGCGACATGGTAGGCCACACCGGAGTCTACGAAGCAATACAGAAAGCGGTAAAAGCCGTCGACCAATGCGTCAACGACACCGTAGAGGCAGCCAAAGCCGCCGGCTATGAGGTAATCATCATCGCCGACCACGGCAACGCCGACAACGCCATCAACCCCGACGGTACCCCCAACACGGCCCACTCCCTCAACCCCGTGCCCTGCGTCTACGTCACCACCGACCGCAACGCAAAAATCGCCGACGGTATCCTTGCCGACGTAGCCCCCACAATCCTCCACATAATGGGACTTCCCCAGCCGGCCGAAATGACAGGCCACAACCTGATCGCCGACTGATAGCAATAACCCCCAAAATAACAAACAAGCCGCGCCTGCCCAAAAAGCAAGCGCGGCTTATTTATAATAGCTACAATAGCTATATTAGCTATAATAGCTACTTACCCAAATTACCACCTACATCAGCGCCGGAGCCAGATACTTCGCCAGCACATACCCGCCGCCGATAAGCCACACAAACAGCACCCCGGCGAGAATAAACGGCTTCGCGCCCGCCTTCTTGAACTTGTCGAAACTCGTCTCCGCGCCCAGTGCCACCATAGCCATCGTCAGGAGGAACGTATCCACATAATTAATCAGATCGCTGCCCCACGAAGGTATACCCAACGGCGTCGACAGAGTATTGAGATACACCGACAGCGAGTTAAGACCTATCACGGCTAAGAACCCGAAAGCAAACCACGGCACGGCCACCTTGCCTTTGCCACCCTCGGCACCTGCCTCGCCGCCGCGTGCCCTGCGCGCCGCCCAAACACCGAGCAGCAACAGCACCGGCACAAGCATCATCACGCGTATCATCTTCACTATCACCGTCGTAGAGGCAATCTCGTCGCCCAGCGCATTGCCGGCGCCCACAGCGTGCGCCACCTCATGCAGAGTCGACCCGCTGAATATACCCATCTCCGTCGGCGTAAGGTCAAGCACACCCGACCGGTAAGCCGCCGGATACACAAACATCGCCACCGTGCCGAATATCACCACCGTAGCCACCGCCACTGCCGTCTTGTACGGCTTCGAACGCATCGTAGCCTCGGCGCCGAGCACAGCCGCCGCACCGCACACTCCGCTCCCCACCGACGTAAGCATCGCCGTATCCTTATCCATCTTCAGCACACGGCTACCGAAGAAATATCCCCCGATTATCGTCACCGTCACTATTATGGCATCGACGGTGATACCCGCCACGCCAACCGCCGCGATATCCTGAAACGTAAGCCTGAACCCGTACAGTATGATACCGATACGCAGCAACCGCTTCGAGCAGAACTGTATGCCCGGCACCCACGTCTCCGGCAGATGCATCCTCAGCAGATTTGCATAAATCATACCCAATATGATACCGATAATCAACGGACTGATTGACAGCGCCGTAAACACCTGCGCGCTTCCGATATAGAAAGCCGCGCACGAAAATAGAGCGATAAGAAGCACGCCATGCAGCATGTGCCCTCGTTTTTGTGAAAACATATCAATATATTTTAGAAACGTAAATATCACATGTAGGCCTCAAAAAAATAAGACCGCATTCGTAAAAAAAACATACCAATATATCCATTTGTTCCCCAAACCACCCAAAAATCCCACCGCCACCCTCCCCACCAAAAAAAATTTGTTCCCCTCTCCCCCTCCCCCCTCATCATTAAAGACCCTAACGACTTTAATGACCTTAAAGACTTTAATGACCTTACCTCCCCTGCCGCCCAAAAATTCAAAATTCAAAATTCCCCCTTCAAAATTAAAAAAAGCGGCTGCACCATAGTGCGGCCGCTTTTATGCTGTTTTAAAGTATCGCTATACTTAGATTATTTTGCGATAGAATCGTTGGCGATTGAATCGTTGGCGATTGAATCGTTCTCAACAACAACTGTTTCCTCAGCTACAACAGCCTCAGTAGCAGCTACTGAATCGTTAGCAGCGTCTGCGTTTTCACCTTCAGAAGCAGCTTTCTTGTTGCAAGATACCATTGCTACAGAAGCAAGTACAGCGAGTGACAAAAATACTTTTTTCATTTTTTCTTAAGAATTAAATAATAAAACAATAATTTGTGCTTCAAAAACTTTGCAAAGTTAAGCATTTTTTTTCATCTGCAAATATTTTTTCAAATATTTTTCGCTTTTCCACGATTTTTTTATTTTTTCCCGGCCACGATACTGTTGGCCATCGCCACAGCCTTAGTGATATGGTCGCACACGCGCTCCCTCGGCAGCAGCTTGTCAAAGCCCGCATGCTCGAGCGTCTGGCGCACATTCTCGTGCACTCCCGACAGCACCACCTCTATCCCCTCGGCCTCCGACGACGCCACAAGCGCCTCAAGGTTGTGCAGTCCCGTCGCATCGATAAACGACACCTTGCGCATCCTTATGATCCTCACCACAGGCTTATCCGCCAGGCTCGTACGCATCAGCTCGTCAAACTTCGTCGCTATACCGAAGAAGAACGGACCGTCAATCTCATATATCGACACACCCTTCGCCACGTCGAGCACCTCATGATTGTCCGAATCCGTGCCCTCGGCCACATCTAGCTGCTCTGAGTACACCTTGATTTCCGAATTCTGCATCACACGCCGCAGGAAAAGCACCACAGCTAACAGCAGCCCTATCTCGATGGCAATCGTAAGGTCGAATATCACCGTCAGGATAAACGTCACCACTAATACCGAAATATCGCTCTTCGGAGCCTTGAAGATATGCACGATCGTCCTCCACCCGCTCATATTGTACGACACCATGATAAGCACCGCTGCAAGACACGCCATCGGTATCATGTTGATAAGCGGCATGAGGAACAGGAATATCAGCAACAGCACTGCCGCATGTATGATACCCGCCACAGGCGTGCGGCCCCCGTTAGTGATATTCGTCATCGTGCGCGCTATCGCACCCGTCACGGGAATACCGCCGAACAGCGGCACAACCACATTCGCCACACCCTGACCGATAAGCTCCGTGTTCGAATTCGTCCTCGAACCCGTCACACCGTCAGCCACCGTAGCCGACAGCAGCGACTCTATCGCACCCAACACCGCAATCGTGAACGCCGACGGCAGCAGCATATTGATAGTCGCCATATCCAGCTTGAACCCGTGAGGCGTAGGAATATCCGTCGACATCTTACCGAAACGGCTCCCGATCGTTGCCACACCGTCAAACGCATCAGTCACCAGCCCCAATATCCACAATCCCGCCGTAGCAAGAATAATCGCGATAAGCGCCCCCGGCAGCTTCTTCGAAATCTTCGGCGTCACGATCATGATGCCTAACGACACCACACCCACTCCAAGCGTAGCCCAGTCTATACTCCCGATATTGCGGAAATACTCACCCCATTTAGGCAGGAACTCGCTCGGCAACCCCTTGATGCCCAGCCCGAAAAAGTCATTCATCTGCGTCGAGAAAATCGTCACCGCGATACCCGCCGTAAAACCCACCACAATCGGATACGGAATAAACTTGATGACAGTGCCAAGCTTGAACACACCCATCAGCACCAGAATCAACCCAGCCATAAACGTAGCGATGGCCAGACCCTCAAGCCCGTAAGTAGCGATGATATTCGCCACAATCACGATAAACGCACCCGTAGGCCCCCCGATCTGCACCGAGCATCCGCCCAATGCCGACACTAAGAAACCACCGATGATAGCCGTAATCAATCCTATCGTAGGACTCACACCCGACGCGATACCGAAAGCGATAGCCAGCGGCAGCGCCACAATACCCACAACCACACCCGCAATCACGTCCGCACGCAACCGCGAGCCATCATACCCCTTCAGGCTCGACAAAATCTTCGGCCTGAAATCAATTGCACCGTTAATCTTCATAAATAAACAAAATTACTTTTTTACCTTACATACAATACATAACCCGTCGGCTCTCGCCGACACCCCGCCCCATTACCCCCGATACCACCGGCCCACACACCAGCCCCATCACCCGTAGTAGCCGCGGTTTCCAACCGCGGGTCCTCCTTACCAGTGCAGGCGTCCGCAGGACGCCGATTATTCGTAACCCCGTACGCCGAAGCGCAGCGAGGCGTGCGGGGCTGCAACTACCCTCGGTAATGGCGTCCGCAGGACGCCGATTTACAACACTCAACCCGGTTGCAACCGCAAAGTTACAAATTTTCACATAAATTACCATCATTTCACCTAAAAAAAGCTATTCCAGCCCCGTGCCGACGCGTAAGCGGAGGAATCCCCCCGCCAACCCGCATTCAAAATCCAAAATTCCAAATTCAAAATTATTTTCGTACCTTTGTCCCAACCAAAAAAACCAACTAAAAAATGAAAGCATTTGTATTCCCCGGCCAAGGCGCCCAGTTCGTAGGCATGGGCAAAGACCTCTACGACAACAACCCCGTAGCCCGCGACATGTTTGAGAAAGCCAACGAAATCCTCGGCTTCCGCATCACCGACCTCATGTTCAACGGCACCGACGAAGACCTCCGTCAGACCTCCGTCACCCAGCCCGCCATCTTCCTCCACTCCGTAATCCTCGCCAAGACACTCGGCCCCGACTTCAACCCCGACATGGTAGCCGGCCACTCCCTCGGCGAATTCTCCGCACTCGTCGCAGCCGGAGCAATGGCATTTGAAGACGGACTCCGCCTCGTCGCAGCCCGCGCACACGCCATGCAGAAAGCATGCGAGCTCAACCCCTCCACAATGGCTGCCGTACTCGCACTCCCCGACGAAACCGTCGAGCAGATATGCGCCGAAATTCCCGGCACCGTCGTATGCGCCAACTACAACTGCCCCGGACAGATCGTCATCTCCGGCGAAATCGAAGCCATCGACGCCGCATGTGAAAAACTCCTCGCCGCAGGAGCCAAACGCGCACTCCGACTCAAAGTAGGCGGCGCATTCCACTCACCCTGCATGGAACCCGCACGCGCCGAGCTCGCCAAAGCCATCGAAGCCACCGACATACACACCCCCGTATGCCCCGTCTACCAGAACGTCGACGCACGTCCCCACACCGACCCCGCCGAAATCAAAGCCAACCTCGTGGCACAGCTCACCGCACCCGTCCGCTGGACCCAGACCATCAAAAACATGATAGCCGACGGAGCCACCGAATTCGTAGAACTCGGCCCCGGCAAAGTCCTCCAAGGCCTCATAGCCAAAATCGACCGCGCCGTAACAACCACCGGCCTCCAGTAAAAAAACATAAACCTTATCCCGATTAATCAGGATAAATCCCGATTCATCAGGATAAATCCAGCCTCATCCCGATAAATCCTGATAAATCTCGATAACTCCCGATAATCAGGAATAATCCCGATTAATCCCCACAACAATCGCGCCGGGCAAAAAAACAGCAGCCCGGCGCGATTTCATTACTAATTACTAATTCCTAATTCCTAATTAGTAATTACTAATTACTAATTACTAATTACTAATTACCGAAACCTTCACCCTGACCCCCTTGATCTTCCGTCCCGACAGCACACGCGCCAGCTCCTCCCCCCGGTCCGCCGGCACAGCCACCATCGCATAATGGTCCTCCACAGCAATCCTCCCCACCTCCTCACGCGCCAGTCCCCCCTGCTTCATCACATACCCCGCCACATCCCCCCGCGAGATTTTCTCCTTCCTCCCCGCATTGATATACAGCGTGCAGCGTAGGGGCGGGGGCGTCCCGCCCCCGTTCAATCCCACCTTCGCCACACCGCCCCCATCACCCATATTATCCCCGGTTTCCAACCGCATCCCTTCCCCACCCGCACAGGCGTCCGCAGGACGCCGATTTACCCCCTCCCCGCTATTACAGCCCCGTGCCGACGCGTAAGCGGAGGAATCCCCAAAATTCAAAATTCCCCCTTCAAAATTCAAAATCACATACACCCTTCCCGACGCCCCCTGTCGCCCCGTCCTCCCGTTGCGGTGCGTCCACGTCTCCACATCCTCCGGCTCATCATAATGCACCACAGCATCCACACCCTCGATATCCAGCCCCCGCGCAGCCAGATCCGTCGCCACCATCACCCGCGCCGACCCGTTCGCCAGCATCTCCACCGCCATACGCCGCCTCTGCTGGTCCATCCCCCCGTGATACAGCACCGCAGCCACACCCTCCCCCCGCAGCAACCTCCACACCCGCTCAGCATCCACCCGCTGATTGACAAACACAATCACCCGGCCGCACACCCCCGCCACCGACCGCAGCAACCCCACAAGCGCCCCATCCTTATCCCCATCCTCCGCCATAACCCGCGTCACCTCGACCTCCTCCACAGGAGCCGTTTCCCCCGCCCCAAACTCATACACCCGCCATCCCCCGCACCCCGTCCCGCTCCCACTATTACAACCACGTGATGACGCGTAAGCGGAATCCCCAAAATTCAAAATTCCACCTTCAAAATTCAAAATTCCTCCTTCCCCCACACCCGTAGCCGAAGTAAGCACCACGCACGCCCCCGCCGGCACCCCATTGCCCCTGCGAGCCCCATTGGTCCTATCGGTCCCATTACCCCTATTACCCCCATTCCCCCCATTTCGTCCAAAACTCCCCATTCCACCCTCAAAATTCAAAATCCGTCCCATCTCCTCCCGAAACCCCAACTCCAGACACTTGTCAAACTCATCCACCACAGCCACCCTCACCCCCGACAGATCCACCGACCCCCGGTTCAGATGGTCCACAAGCCGCCCCGGCGTAGCCACAACCACCACAGCCGCCCCCGCAGCCATAGCCCCCTCAAGCTCCCCCACCTCCGTCCGCATCTCATGCCCCCCATACAGACACACGCACCTCATCCCGCCCCCATCACCCATAGTAGCCGCGGTTTCCAACCGCGTCCCGCACGCACCCCCACAGTCACCCCCATCCCGTGCACCGCTCCCATCACCCATAGCACCCCCGGCTTCCAACCGCGTCCCGCACGCACCCGCACCCGCACCCGCACAGGCGTCCTGGGGACGCAGATTATTCGTAACCCCGTACGCCGAAGCGCAGCGAAGGCGTGCGGGGCCACCACTCCCCACCGACGGGGCGTCCGCAGGACGCCGATTTACCCCCTCCCCACTATTACAGCCCCGTGCCGACGCGTAAGCGGAGGAATCCCCAAAATTCAAAATTCCACCTTCAAAATTCAAAATCCCCCTCACCACCCCCGCCACCTGCCGCGCAAGCTCACGCGTAGGCACCACAACCACCGCCTGTACCCCCGGCCTCCCCGGCACCACCTCACGCAGCATCCTGATCACGAAAGCCACCGTCTTCCCCGACCCCGTAGGAGCCACAAGCACCACCCGCCTGCTGCAATCCGCAGCCATTGCACGCTGCATCGCATTAAGCTCCGTAATCCCCGTACCACCCATAACCATATCAATAACACATCCGGTCTCCATAATCAAAAAAATAAAATCAAAGAAACAAAAGTAAACTAAAAACAATAATACCCCAAAGAAAACAAAAAAATCCCTAACCTCCAACCCAACCAACTCACAATTCTTGCTGCGCAAGCGCTAAAGCGATAACATAATTCATAATTACCCTATTAGACTTATTAGACCCATTCGCCCCATTCGCCCCATTAGCCCCATTCACCCCCATTAGCATAAAAAAAGCGCCGGAGCATTCGCCCCGGCGCTCAACATATAGATTGCTTCAATCTTACTTCACAACAAACTTAGTCACCTTCTTGCCGTCGACACGGAAATATACACCCGGAGTCTCAGGCTTCTCGATGCGCATACCCTGCATGTTGTAGTAAACGCTCTCGCCGTTTTCACCATCGGCAATCACATCCTCCACGCCGGTAACATTGTCCTTGATCGGAGTGCTTGAATATGTAGCGCCACGGGCAGCGACAAAGGCATTGTAACCTGTAGTTGCATCAGGTTTCGACATATCGAGTATCCGCGATTCATCAACCTGTGGAACAGTGCCTACATACGGGAGGTCGCCAGCACCCTCATTCGCCCAGTCAGAATTCGTAGCATCCTCTCTTATGCGGGCGGGAGCATTCGCGCTGCTCTGTGTGCCGGCACTCTTGAATTCCTGCGAAATCACTTCGAGGCGGTTGAAGTTGGTCGATATCACATCATCTCTGTCAGCTCCGGTTATATTACGCTGGAAGATATACATCGCAGTTGCCTTCACCGTGGGGAACTCATTGGTCTTGAAGTCCTTTGCAATATACGTACCGATAAGCGGGTCTGTATCGTTGAGTATGTATCCGAGTTTGGGGTCAGTCTTGATTACTACTTTGCCGGTCTCATCCTTCATACCATCCTGATGGTTCTTGTGGTGAGGCACGAGATAGTTGTACATCGAGTATTCGCCCTGAGTACCTTCTACCTCGATCAGATAATATAACGGTTCAAAACTGTTGGTGGCATCTTTGTCCTCATATTTGTTATCCACCGGTTTTTGAGTCTCGTTGGGGTCTTCGAAATCCTCATGACCCTTATACATCCAGTCATACTTGCCCTCCGAACGCTTGATCCAACCGAGGTGCACATTCTGAAGACCCTTTTCGCCGGTAATGACATCGATAGCACGTTTGCATTCGATCACAAGCTTTTCGCCGAATGTTCCAACCTGTGTCTTGAACTTATTCGGGTTGGAGGGCAGACCGTCGCCGGTCTTGCGCGGTATATACTCAGTCTTGACGAACGTCACAACGGGATAGATATCGTTACGCGGGTGCATACCGTAGAACTCCATGCGGTAACGGTTGGGATATTTCTTTTCCTCATAGTCCACATCGTGGAGCACTGCCTCCATATTCAGAGGTACAAGCTCCTTAGAGTTCTCCAATGTCACATCATACTGGATATCATAGAAAGTATATATATCCTTGTTGACGTTCGGACGGTAGAAATCTACCTGAAGGTCAAATGTACGCGGGGTAAATTCTTCGCCTTCAAATTTTATGTATGCTTCTTTAAGCAATCCGGCGTCAATAGCTTCCTGCTGAGTCTTTCCGGTTATGTCGCCTACAGGTACAAGGATTTTGCCATAGTCATAATTATCCTTCGGATTTGTTTCAAGTCTGCGGTAATTATATCTGTAAAGCGGCCAGTACGGACGCGGTACAACAGGATTGATTACCGTACCTGTCGATGCTGTCTCGTGTTTGTCCTCACCGTTGGCACCCTTGTAGCTGTAATCAAGCACTACGTTGAAAGTGGCATCTGCAAGCGTACCGCCTCGTTTCACGATTGTAGCGTAATACGACTGATTGTTGTCAAAGTCATATTTGACGGCGCGACCATGGGTCAGCGTCAACGGCTTATCCGAACCCTCCTGAGCTATATCCTCAGTCACTGAAATTTCCGGCAGGGGGACACCTGCTTCAGGACCGGCCTGTATAATACCGGCATCGATAAAGCTGTTCATCAACGACTCATACTGGTTCCAGTCGAGACAGCGCAGATAGTAGTCTGATGTCCACCAGAACTTGTCAGGATTCTCATTCATGAATGCCAACGCCTTCTTGGAGTCGACAATCATCGGCTTGTAGGGCACGGTGCTTGTATAAGTTGTACCGCCTACCACTACAGTATTCTCCTGCATCGCGGTGACATAGAAGTTGACATTGTCATTCGGACGGTACGTCAGGTATACACTGACCTTCTGCTCATGGCCGATTACTTTGCCGTCAGCATCAGTAATCTCTACCTCGTCGGTCAAGCCGCCCTCAAATTGCGTCTCAAATTTGCCTTCGGGAAGTCCGAGAGCCTTCTCGAGTGTAGTTTTGCCGCTGGCATGGTTCGTCTTGTACTTGTCAGTGTATTCATCGCGGAGCTGTACGAGCTGCATGGCGATAGCGTCGGGATTCACAAGGTCATCGCCGTAGATGGGCACACGGTTGGATACCGCGAGCTTCTCCTTACCGTCTTCAAACTGCACGTAGATGTCATATTGGTACAGACCGGGTGCGAAACCTTCGACGTCACGGACACCCTTGTCATGGAATTTCGTAAACTCATACTGGTCGGCATTTTCCTCATAGAGGCTGGCGACAGTCGCCTTGTAGCTCGAGATATCTACAAAGTTGTTGTCATCGCCCTCGGTATAGCCCATGAACACCATCGCGTTGTTCTCCACACGGTAGCGGCGGATTCTGTAGCCGGTGACAATTTTCTCCTCCATGCTCTCTTCCTGGCCTTCTGCCTCCTTGTTGAGGTACCAGTTGTAGTCGATATAGTTCTTCTTGTCGGGATAGCTGTCGTTTGTGCTTGCGTATGCCAGAATAGCCGGACCGCACGATTCCTGTATAAACTGGATAAACGATTCGCCCACACCGTCGGTGTTGTTGAACCACAGCACCACGCGGTTGAAGTATACCGGCTTGCCGTCCGACACCTTATAGTTCGACGCTACCTGACGTTGGTTGGGATACAATACTGCCTTAGTGCCTGCATTGACATCATAACCCTTCACGGGTTTAACGCCGCCGGCAGCAACACTCGGACCACCGTTAGGTCCGAACCAGTCTGCTCCAGTATCAGTGCCATGGGTATTGAACGTATTGCCGCCCCAGCCGGACCAGAACTTGATTTGACCAGTAATCCACATGTCGCGCACCACATAGCAGTGCCAGTCGGCAGTAGGTGTAAACGATTTGTCGCCGTCTACCTTCGGATAGAATCTATATCCCTCACCGGCCTTGACAGTTTCTTCATCTGTTTCTATTGTCTGATCTTTTGTATATGCCTGATAGAAGCCTTTGTAGGGGTCACTGTCAAGATTTGAAAGTTTATTCCACTCCACAAACTGGATGTTTGCCGACGAGAATGTGAAATCACTTCTGGATGCCAGCGGCTGGCTGAATCGCACGGGATTGGCTGTCAGATAGTCGGGAGTGAATGACGTATGGTAAAGATATTCCCCATTACCGTCCACGTAGGGCTTGTTGGTTGCGGGGTCATACTGTATCCATGCCTCCTGCCAGCCGTCGTCAGTGCAGTAGTTACGATTATACATCGTGGTATGCGTCTTCGACGAACTGTTGCAATATTCCTGATTGTATATATTGCTTCCAAGGAGAGTGAAGATTCGGTTTTGCGCCGCCTCTTCAGTCGTACCCGGTACGAATTCGATGGTTTTGGGCTTGCCGTCGTCAGTCAGTTTTACGCGTATTTCCTTCATAAAGGCGCCGCGTCCATGAACATAGTCACCACCGTCCATCTCCGACATGAATACATTACTGGGATTCCCGTTTGTTGCATCCGTTTTAACTGCATAAGATCTTTCGTTTGAGGAGAAATCCTGACTGCACTTAAGCACATCTGCATTGAATGTACAGTCTATTGCATAGTAATTATACTTATGCACCTTATAGTCATTAAAGTCGCTCACCATACCTACTGCGAATTTGCCGGTATAGATATAGCGGTCTTTAAGCACGAGTTCATTGCCCTGTTTCTCAAATTCCCATTCGGGCTGCAGGTGCCATTCACCCATACGCTCGCCCACAAGGAAGTAATGCGACTTGTCGACAAAATCCTTCGAAGTAAGCGGCAGGTGCTGGTCAAGCGACTGTAATTCTTTGAATGACGTTACGGACAACGTTTTGTTTACCCAGTCTACTGTAATAGTATAGAAACCGTCATTATCTACTTTCCAGCAACCGGTATTTGTGTTTGAGAATGAAGAAGCTTCATCACCGTATGCGATACCAGTCTCACCGGCGCCGTGGGTGTATATGTCTTCCTTTAATCCGTTATAATCGGTTTTGGCATCTTTAGTAGAAAGGACAAAACATGTACCTTTACTCAATCGTACATCATATTTAAAGATACCGAATTTATCAGGAGCAGCAGACCCTACTTTATTAGCCCAAGCTGGTTTGTCTGAATAAAGATAGAGACATTCCGGAGCATCGACAGAAGGTACTTCCCCTTTGAATACTGCTGTCAGTTTCTTTGTGTTCCAGTCTACTGTTATATCATACGGACCTGCGTATGCCGCTTTCCATGAGCCGGTGGTAGTGTAAGCGAATCCGGTATTCTCACAAGGCATCATTACATCCGACGAAGGATTGTAACGGTCTTTATATGTACCCGAGTTAAATCCGTCATTGCCATTCCAACTTGTCACATTGTCTCGCAATGAAAGACCGATGCACTGGCCTACTGCCAAATTCACACCGGTGAAAGTATATATACCGTCAGCATCAGCATTCGCCGAAGTAATTTTGCTGGGAACGTCTCCATAATTGTACAGATAAATTGTAGTCGGAGCGGCCTCCTGCACCGTGGCGGTAAGAGTCTTGTTCGTCCAGTCTACATTGATTGTATATTTGCCGTTCTTGGTTACTTTCCATCCACCGTAGTTCACATTAGAGAATGCGATGTCAGTACACGGAGCGTCGGTCATCGACGTTGGGTTATATCGGCCTGAATGCGACGAAAGTCCTGACACGAAACTTGCGTTGCCGTTACGCGACAACAGGAAATACTGGTCGGCAGTCATGTCGGCATTAAACGTACATTTTCCATCGGCACCCACCTCAGCTACAGCTTTCTCTGTCACAGCGACATTGGTAGCCGTCGGAGCTTCAGAAGCTACATAAAGGTAAATTTTGTTTTCACCTTCGAGTTCAACCGCACGTACTTGAAATTTATTGTCACCCGCACCCTGTATCTCGATAAGATACTTCTTTCCTATCGTAAGGCCGGTAAGCTGGTATTGCCCGTTTTTGGCATTGTTGTCAAGAGTCTGCTCGCCCGACCATGTTCCGACCGTGCTTGAAAGCACGCCGTTCTTTCCGTAAGTGACATACTGAGTGTCGCTGCTATACAAATCAAGCGTGAAGTTTATCCACGCACGCTGTGCTATCATCTTGCAGCTCCAGTGGTTGAAACCATTGGCATTATACTCCATATCCCAAGTACCCACAGTACCCGTCTTGCCCGTAAGCACAACCTTCTTGGGACAGATCTTCTCATTCAGATTCCAAGTGACATTAGGCGCCCAGACTGCGGTCAATTTCTGATCTCCCCAATTTACCGTTATGGTATATTTGCCGGATTTTGTTACTTTCCACAATCCGTCCTTATTACCGTCAGTTTGGGGATTGACAGCAAAACTTGAAGTCTCATTATCAGGGATATTTATTACCTGATTGTTTGTCGGGTTATAACGACCATCTGTAATATTTACATTTCCCCAGGTCGTACCATTTTTTACAGTAGAAAGGAACAGCAAATCACCGTTCTCCAGTTCAAGGTCAAACGTAAAGGCCGATTGACTTGAAGCAGACGAACCTATTTGCTTAACCGTACTATCATCTACTTTTTTATAGAGATATAGATTTTCCGGAATTTCATTATATTTTCCCTGCTCTCCACTCTCGTTATATTTATAACCGGCCTTTGCTGTAAATTCGCCGGTTTGGTCGGAATTGCCACCGACATCAAAAATAACCTTGGTTGTGTTGGACGGTATCTCAATTTTCCAGATATTTCCGCTTACCTTTGTCATTTTTGAACCGGGCCAAGCGCTTGCACCGTATCCACCAAAAAAATGAGCGTATGGCTGGCTCCATCCCTTATTAGTATTATCCCAATATATAGTCATAGTGGAATAAACAACGTCGACACCCTCTTTGTACAGATGCCCGTCAGTAGCGTTAAATTGAATTTCCTTTGAATTGTTACCGGGGTTAAACTGAATGTTTGTCGCATCATCAGCAATATCCAGCTTATAGATAGTGCCTACAACTTGTTCCATTTTAACGCCGGGCCATGTAGATGAATTAGCTCCGCCCCAATAATGGCAATGGGGGGCTGCCCACTTTAAAGTACTGTTGTCCCAATAAACAGTTTTTGCATCGGCTCCGTGTGGCAGCGCGAAAGCTATCACAAGCAAAGCCAAAAATGATACAATTTTTCTCATGATTAAATAAGTATTATAATTAAAATATTTGCTTTTTGTGGGTTTCCAAGTTACTTTTCCCTGTTGTTTTCCTCTATTAAATTACTTTTGATTAATGGTTTATAATTTACTATTTCTATATTGCGCATTACGTTATTTTGACGCTGATACGGTCTGTAGGATGCTGATTTATCGGTTTATACTTTTTGTCTCTCCTATTATACGATACCGACAACGCCGCACGGTGCAACCATTGCTCCCGCACTGCCATCAGTCCGTCAAGTCATCTTTCTGTCCATTCAAGCAGTTTATTCATGGTAGGCATCTCTCGTCTAAAAAAAGGCACAACACCTACTTATACTCCCGCTATCCTTTCAGCTTTAATTCAGGTTAATTGTCTCTCCAATCAGCTGCCGGCAGCCTGCCCCGCCCCCCGGCATCCGCTTCCGAATCCGGCTCACAAAGGCACACCTGCATGCAACCAATCGACCGCAAATATACTCAATAATTCAAAAAAAGCAAAAATTTCCACCAATCCTTAACACAATTTAACACCCCCCCCCAATTAATTAGTAATTAGTAATTAGTAATTAGCAATCCCCCCATTCTCTACAATCACCCCATTGACCCATTAGCCCCATTGGCCCTATTGGCCTTATCCGCCCCATTAGACCCATTAGACCCATCCCCCCTAAAATTACTAATTACTAATTATCAAGGGGGGGGGGTTGTCAAATTCTTGTGCCACATCTGTAACCCCACTGTCACATTGGCACACTACCTTTGTAGCACTTTAGGAATAAATCTTTACTCAACAAATCTAAGCCTACCGACACACAGTCACAAAAAATAGTAATTAGAACAATACAATAGCAGTGCGGAGCGCGAGCCCCGCACTGCTTCATTACAGGGGCAGTGGAGCGGGGGCGTCCCGCCCCCGCAGCATCATATTTACCACGGGGGCGAGACGCCCCCGCCCCACTCACGCCAACTTCAAAATCAGACCAGTCCGACCCGTCCGACCCGTCCGACAAATTACCAATTAGCACTCACCGCCCGATCAAATTCAAAATTCAACATTCAAAATTCAAAATTAATCGAGTAGGTCGGGAAACGAAAGTTTTTCTGACCTACTTTCGTTTCCTTCCCTCTCACACCACCGTACGTGCCGTTCGGCATACGGCGGT
>MNQK01000018.1 GCA_001915385.1 Bacteroidales bacterium 52_46
GCCATTGCAGCATAAAATCATTTTCGGATATATCATCTTAGTGGCGGTCATAGGCAGTATGATCGCCATTTTGATATATGAGCGGCGGCAGATGCGGGAGGTGGAAGGCGGCGTGGCACGGCTGTGGAGGATGTACGAGGACATATACACCACCCATCGCCACGTCACCGGGCTTGCCCTGCAAGGCGAGGCTGCGGCAGGATGGAGTGATGCAGAAAGAAGGTGACGGACAATAAGGAAAACAGGATATGGAAACGGGAATGACAGACAAGAGGCAAGGGAGGCATACTGAACATCTCCGCACGAAGATAGCCGCAGGATATATATTGATATTCCTGCTGGTGGGCGGTATCGTGCATTTATGGGTCGACGAGTGGCGGAAGCTGGAGACATTCGAGACGGAGAATCATCGGATAAACGCCCTGCGTATGGAGGTGCATGACGTGTATGTACGTGTGGTGGAACTCTCCCTGCTCGGCGAGACCGTACTGGAATGGGAGGTGGCGGACGTGGAGGAATACCGGGACAAGCGGCAGGCGGTGGACAGCCTACTCTGCCGCTTCAAAAACATCTACCCTGCGGAGCGTATCGACAGCGTGCGGCGGCTGTTGGAAGACAAGGAGAAGCAACTGTGCGGCATCATGCGTGTGCTTGACGAGCAGGAGGACATCAATGAAAGGATTGCCGAGCGTGTGCCTGTCATCGCATGGAAGAGTACGCAGGAAGAGCCGAAGAAAACGAAGCGCAAGGGACTGTTCGGGATATTCGGCAAGAGGGAAAAGCCGGAACCGACCGCCACAACCACCATGCTCTACACGCTCAACCGTGACATGATAACGCAGCAGAAGGCGCAGAGCCGCCGCCTTTCCGATCACGCCGACAGCCTCGCCGCACGGAACGCGGAACTGAACCACCAACTGCAAACCTTAATCAAGCAGATGGACAAAAAAGTGCAGACCGACCTTTTGAGGAGGGAAGCGGAGATAACCTTCATGCGTGAACGCTCGTTCATGCAGATAGGCGGTCTGACAGGATTTATACTCCTACTGCTGATAATGTCATACATAATCATCCACCGCTACGCCAGACGGATAAGCCGCTACAGGCGTGAGACGACCTCGCTGATAGCGCAACTGAGCGAATCGAATAGTATGAACGGGAAGCTGACCGCCACCCGACAGAAGACGATGTACACTATCACCCATGAGCTGCGTACACCGCTGACCGCCATACACGGCTATGCGGAACTGATACGGAAAAGCGGTACGGCAGAAATCCAACACCATGCGGGAAGCGTGCTGCAAGCCTCCAAGCGGATGATAGCCATGCTCAACTCCCTGTTGAGTTTCTTTCGGTTGGAAAACGGAAAAGAGAGAATGAACATTTCCCCGTTCCGCCTGCAAAGCATAGCGGACGTACTTGAAGCAGAGTTCCGACCTATGGCAGAAAGCAAGGATTTGAAACTTATCGTGGAGAACAGTACCGATGTTATTCTTATGGGTGACAAAGAGCGCATCATGCAGATAGGCGACAACCTGCTTTCCAATGCCATAAAGTACACACAAGCCGGAAGCGTATCTTTCCATTCGGGTTATGACGGAAAGACGCTTGCCCTTATCGTGGAGGACACGGGCAGCGGCATGAGCGAGGAAGAACAGCAACGGGTATTCGGTGAGTTTGAACGGCTCTCCAATGCCGCCACGCAGGACGGCTTCGGGCTGGGGCTGTCAATCGTCAAACGCATCGTGGATATGATGCACGGCAAAATCCGTTTGGAAAGCGAAAAAGGCAGGGGCAGCCGTTTCACGGTGGAAGTCCCCATGAATACGGCGGATGGCATTTCCGATGAAGAAAAGTACAAGCCGGAACGCCGTTTTGAACGGTCATTCTCGGTCATTGTGCTGGACGACAACGACATTCTTCTTTCGATGGTAAGGGATATGTACGCCCACTGTGGCATCCGTTGCGATGCGTGTGACAACACGGGCGACTTGATGGAGGCAGTACGCACACGAAATTATGATTTGCTGATTACCGACTTGAAAATGCCGGAAACCAACGGTTACGAGGTGTTGGAACTGTTGCGTTCATCCGACATTGGCAACTCCAAGACCATTCCCGTAATCGTGGCAACCGCTTCCGGCAGTTGTACCGAAGAGGAATTGTTGGCACACGGTTTCACCGCCTGCCTGTTCAAGCCTTTCGATATGGCGGAACTGATAGATGTTTCAGAAAAATGCCTTTTACAGAAAACAGATGTGGAAGAATATCCCGACTTGTCCTCCCTGCTTGCCTATGGGAATAAAACTGCCATGCTCGACCGCCTGATAACCGAAACGGAAAAGGATATGCAAGCCATGAGGGAAGCCTTTGGACGACTTGACCGCAAGGCGTTGGACGAACAGGTACACCGCCTGCGCAGTTCATGGGCGGTAATACGTGCGGACGGACCATTATGGAAACTGCATAAACTTCTGCATCGTGATGAAAAATGTTCCGATGAAGAATTGCGCCATTCCGTAAACGGAGTGTTACGCATGGGTACGGCAATAATCGAACTGGCGAGGAAGGAAAAGAAGGAGGAAGTCAGATGAAAGTGTATGTGATTGAGGATAATCCCGTCTATAACGATTACGTCTGCAACCTGCTGAAAAAGGAGGGCTTCGACACGATGCAGGCATACCATCTTTCAACCGCAAGGAAACTGTTGGCAAAAGCGGAAGATGATGACATCGTGCTTGCAGACTTACGCTTGCTCGACGGTGAGAGTATCGACCTGCTACGCTGGATGCGTGCCAATGGCAAACGGCAACCTTTCATTGTAATGACCGATTACGCCGAGGTACATACGGCGGTGGAGAGTATGAAACTCGGTTCTTCCGACTATATACCCAAACGGCTGGTAGAGGACAAACTCGTTCCGCTTGTCCGTTCACTGCACAAGATGCAGGAAAAGAAGAAACACTCCCAAGTCCCCATCTTCACACGTCAAGGCAAGGCATACCAAGAAATCAAGAGGCGTGTCCGCCTTGTCGCTCCCACACGGTTGAGCGTATTGATACTGGGCGAGAACGGAACGGGCAAGGAGCATATCGCACAGCACATCCACGCCCAAAGCAAGCTGTCGGACAAGCCGTTTGTCCCGGTGGATTGCGGCTCATTGTCCCCGACGCTGGCTCAATCCGCTTTCTTCGGTCACAGGAAAGGGGCTTTCACGGGTGCTGACAACGACAAGACAGGCTATTTTGAGGAAGCCGACGGCGGCACATTGTTCCTTGACGAGGTGGGCAACCTCTCGTTGGAAACACAGCAGATGCTGCTCCGTGCCATACAGGAACGGCGTTACCGTCCCATCGGGGCAAAGGAGGACAAGACCGCCAATGTGCGGATAGTGGTGGCGACCAACGAGGACTTACAGAAAGCTGTAGCCGATAAACGGTTTCGGGAAGATTTGTTCTACCGCCTGAAAGAATACACGATAACAGTACCGCCATTGCGTGATTGCCAAGAAGACATACTGTCATTGGCGGAGTTTTTCCGTGAAACGGCAAACAAGGAGTTGGGACGCAACATTAAAGGCTTCACAGTCACCGCCCGTAACGCCCTGCTCACCTATCCGTGGCCGGGCAACGTGCGTGAATTGAAGCAAACCATTCAGACGGCGGTACTGCAAGCCCAAAACGATACCATAACCGTGGATGATCTGGAAATCGGCAGTGAACAAACGACCTTTCCTACCAGTTTTACATTAAGGAATGATGAGGAGGACAAAGAACGCATCCTGCGTGCCTTGAAACAGGCAAAAGGGAACAAGAAACTCGCCGCCAAGATGCTCGGCATCGGCAGATCAACGCTGTATAACAAGCTGGACGAATATGGATTGAACGAAGAAAACTGACCGGATATGCCTGCAAATGAAGATAATTCGCTATCTTTGCGGCATATTTAAGAGAAAAGCAGGCGACTGGGAAGCCATTCGCCGATGATATATAGACATAAGACCGCAAGGCGTTTCTGATGGGAATCTGGAAAATTAACATCGAAAGAAAACATTGCGTGATTGCTTATGCTATGCCTACGCATAGCGTGCATTCACCTATTTTCTTTCAAGGCATTCCAGAGCCTCCATCAGAAGTAGCGTGGATTGCACGCTACTTTTTTTGCCTCGCCGCAAACGATAAAAAGGAAACCATTATGGGAAAGGTACAGATACTTGCCATACTTTCGATGGACGGATGCCTTTCGGAGCTGAACCCTAAAAAACGGTTGTTCAGGAGCCCCGAAGACTACGGTATGGAGGAGATACGGGGCAAAGCCCTTTACAGGCTGACACCCGACTACACCATTTCGATACTGCAAGACCAGCGGGAGAAAGAGGACGACACCTGCTATCTGCTGGAAGCGGATGCAAAGACAGTGGGATATGCCAACGGGCTGATACGGATGAACGCGGTGGATGAGATCATCATCTATATCATGCCGTGCATCATCGGAACCGGCGACCACTTTTTCAAGTCCGGCCTGTTCCCGACTGACTGGACATTGGCGGAGAACCGGAAATATGGTGGCGGCATAATCCGCCTGACATACCGGAGAAACAGGAAACGCCGTTGAGATACCGATGTGTCCGGCCTGTGGACACATTTTTAAGGGATGCGTGCCCGAAAAATGCACAGATGCCCAAAGTCTGGACACATTTTTCAGAGGCAAAAATCCGGGTTAAAAATATTTTTCAACCTTATACAACTGTAAGCCAGTGTGATACCGAATCATACCGGCTTTTTTCCTGCTTGTCGGTGAACACTTTGCACTATCAGTATATGTGCGCACACTGACAATCAAGTGTTAAACCCTCAAACAGGAAAAGAAAATGAACTACCTCATACTGGCGGAAACCGAGTTTTTCGCCCTGATAAACGGAGCCGGGAACGGCAACAACATGGAAGCTGCCTATAACGGCTTTGTGGAATCGGTCATATCACTGTGCTACGGGAACGGCAATAGTGCAGATGCCGCAATCGCAATGGCTTACGCCGAAAACGAATTGCAGCACCATCATACACTGTATGAAGATTCAGAGAACAGCGTGAATCTGTTTGTCCGCAAAGCCCTCTCCTTCATACGGAAGATGCAGAAACACGCTGCCGCAGACCACATCCAAGTGCCACCACTATCCGCTATCCGTACCTCCACCAATAACACGACCGAAAACCCGGCCTCGCCCCTGCAATGGACGGGCAACGCCATCGACCTCGTGGAACTTATCTACGGCATCAATGAAATGGGCTGTATCAACAACGGTGAAATGCCGCTCAAACAGCTTGCCCCGCTCCTGTACCGGATATTCGGCATCGAAGCCAAAGACTGCTACCGTTTCTACATCGACATCAAACGCCGGAAGAACGAAAGCCGCACTTATTTCCTTGACAGGATGCAGGAGAAACTCAACCGAAAGATTCTGCGTGACGAGGAGCTGGAACGGATGAGAAGATAGTCTGTACCATAGACAAGACAGAGGGTGACGGGGTGTCATCCTCTGATTTTTTATAGGCTATCCATGCCATGCAGATACTTTTCTCCATCTATTCGCCCGAAAGCCAGCGAAAAACACTACATTTGCATTTACGTTACAGATTCATATATGATTATAGAAAACCTCGATATAGTAAAACGGCTGATTGACGAAAAGGAAAACGGGCAGGTGGAGTTCAAGGAAACCACCGGTCAGTTGGAGCGCGGCATGGAAACCCTTTGCGCCTTCCTGAACGGGAACGGCGGCACGGTGCTGTTCGGTGTGAACGACAAGGGAAAGATTATCGGACAGGAAGTGAGCGACAAGACCAAACGGGATATGGCGGAGGCCATCAACCGACTGGAGCCGGTAGCAATGGTACGAATATCTTATGCTCCACTGCCGGACAGTGAGAAGAAAGTAATTATTTTCCGTGTTGAAGATTCAACGCTCAACCGTCCGTTCTGCTATAAAGGGCGACCCTATATGCGTGTGGAAAGCGCGACAACAACGATGCCGCAGACTGCATATAATGACTTGCTGTTGCAGCGTGACGGTAACAGATACCGCTGGGAACTTTTAGAGAACAGAAACCTAACCTTGCAGCACTTGGACACCAACGAGGTGTTGAAGACAGTAAGGTTAGGTATAGAATGCGGCCGTCTGCCGGAGGATACAGGTACTGACGTTCCTGCCATATTAGGGAAGTTCGGGCTATTGAAAGACGGGGTGTTGAACAATGCGGCAGCCGTGCTGTTTGGAAAACATGAGGATATGGAATATCCCCAATGCCTGCTCCGGTTGGCACGTTTCAAGGGCACGGACAAAACTGTATTCATGGACAGCCAACGCATTCAGGGGAACTTTTTCCAACTGCTCAACGCGGCAATGGCATTTATATTCAAGCATCTTTCCTTGTCCGGCACAACCGACACATTGGAACGGGAGGAGCATCTGACCATCCCCTACAAGGCGATAAGAGAAGGAGTGTTGAACAGCCTTACCCACAGGTCGTACAAAGAAGCCGGCGGTTCGGTGGGCATAGCCATTTATGATGACCGCGTGGAGATAGAAAACCCCGGCACTTTCCCGCCCGACTGGGATGCGGAGAAAATGAGGTCAGAGCATGAATCGAAACCACAAAATCCATTGTTGGCCAATGTCCTGTACAAGCGGAAGGTTCTGGAAAGCTGGGGACGCGGCATAGGACTGATGATGTCCGAGTGTCGCAAAGCCGGATTGCCCGAACCTGAATACAGGATATGGGCGGACAGTGTAACGCTGATATTCAAATGTGAGGTTACAAACCGACCAAGCACCGACCAGGCACCGACCAAGTACCGACCAAGCACCGACCAAGTCCTTGCTTTGGTGAAAATACTGAATGAGCGTGAGTTGTCCGTAAAAGAAATAATGGAGGCATTGGAACTGAACCATCGCCCCACATTCAGGACAAACTACTTGCATCCTGCATTGAATGAGGGCTATGTCATACCATTGTATCCGGAACAGCCGAGCCATCCGAAACAGAAATACCGCCTTACAGAGAAAGGCTTGGAATTGTTGAAACAGCAATAGGCATGGCGAAAAAGAAGAAAAAACAGCAGGGGCACTATTGCCGTATCTGCGGCGACTACAAGGCGAACGAGAAGTTCAGCGGCAAAGGTCACGCGCAACATATCTGCAAGAGTTGCATGTCCGCCATGCGCAGCGGCAAGAATCCGGAGGATATTCTGCCGGAGCCGTTGCCCGTGAGCCGTGAAACGACACGTTTCAAGAAACTGGACAAAGAGGGAAAAGCCGTGTTAAAAGCGTTTATTTCCGAAGTGGTAACCGAATACTGGCAGGAAAACAGACAGATACCGTTTGCGGAAAGTTTTTCCGAACTTAAAAAGTATATTATCGGAACCTATGATGAGGAATGCGGCATACTCCTGAAAGATGACGCGGAACTGAAGACCTACTTTCAGACCCATACGATAACGACCATAAACAAACTGCTGAAAGAAGAGAATCCGAAAAACGAAGGGTAAAGATAACCGGCGGAACAAGGTATCAAACTTGCCCCGCCCGTTTTTGTCGCCTACCGGTTATTTCTGCTGCAACAGATGTTTCAGATTTTCGTCACCCGCGATACGCTCCAGCTCGTCTTTCACGATCTGTTTCACCTCCTCCTTGATGCGCCTGTAATTCGCCTGTACCGTTTCTTTCATGCAGTCGTTGCCGTTTTCGTCAGTAAAATCGGTAATGACGGGTATCGGCTTGTAGGCTTTCTCCTCGCGCTTCACCTTCCCTGCATCCACGACAATCTCACAGTGGAAAATCTTCTGCTCGATACGCTCGCCATAGTTGTCGGACACCGAACCGACAAACATTCCCTGTGTCAAGCCGGAAATCTTGCTCGGCGGGATAAGCGCGTCCATCTGCGTGTTGATGGAGGTGGAAACATCCTGCCGGTTTATGGAGATGGACTGCCGCTTCTGCAACACCTTTCCAAACCGCTCCGAAAGCGTCTTGGCGGTATCGCCCACCACCTGACCGGAGAAGATGTTGCCTACGGTATTCATCACCACGGCGGCCTCCTTGTCACCGTAGTCACGTTTCAACTGCGAGAAGTCCTGAAATCCCAGACACACGGCAACCTTGTTGCTTCGCGCGGTGGCGATAAGGTTGTCCAGCCCCTTGAAGTATATAGTGGGTAGCTCGTCGATGATGACCGATGACTTCAACATACCTTTCTTGTTGATGAGTTTCACGATACGGGAGTTATACAGACCGAGAGCGGCCCCGTAGATATTCTGACGGTCGGGATTGTTGCCCACACAGAGTATT
>MNQK01000033.1:0-68971 GCA_001915385.1 Bacteroidales bacterium 52_46
GCGCGAAACCGCCGTATGCCGAACGGCACGTACGGTGGTGTGAGAGGGAAGGAAACGAAAGTAGGTCAGAAAAACTTTCGTTTCCCGACCTACTCGATTCTGTTATTTCTTTTCCTCTAATTAGTCGCGGTCGCCGAAGAAGCGGAGGAGGTAGAGGAAGAGGTTGATGAAGTCGAGGTAGAGTGAGAGGGCGCCGATAGTGGCGAGTTTGCCGTAGCTTTCGTTGGGTGCTACCGATGCCATCTGCTTGATTTTCTGAGTGTCCCATGCGGTGAGGCCGAGGAATATCAGTACACCGGCAAATGAGATGACCCAGCCGAGTGTGTCGCTGTGGGCGAAGATGTTGACTATCGAGGCTATAATCAGACCGATAAGTGCGAAGAAAAGGAACGAACCGATTTTCGTCAGGTCACGGTTGGTGAAGTAGCCGTACACGCTCATCGCGCCGAATGTACCTGCCGTGATGAAGAATGTCTTGGCTATCGAGCCGGGTGAATATACGAAGAATATCACTGACAGCGTGAAGCCGTTGACTATCGCGAACAGGAAGAACAGCAGCGTGGCCGTCGACGAACTTATCTTGTTGATAGCCGCTGTAATGGCGATTACCAGACCGATTTCAACAATGGCGAGAATCCAGTAGATTGACGATGATGACAGCATTTTGTAGGCCATGGAGGGCGAATTTGCCACCCAGAGAGCGGTGAGTGCCGTCACTAAAAGTGCCAGAAACATTTTGAAATAGACACGTTTCATCACCTGCGACACCCTGCTGTCGAGCGCCTGGGTGTACTGTGTGTCGGAATAGTTGGAATAATTCATTTCTGATTGATTGTTAAGTGTATTTACTTTATATACGCAAATATAACGAAAATGTTGCATCTGCAAGTATATATTAGACTTAATTATGCCCTTTCGGTTTAATTACATCCGTTCGGGTACCTTGATGCCGAGCAATGCCATGCCTTGTGCTATGACACGGGCGGTAGTTTCACTCAATGCCAGACGCAGGGCACGCACTCCGGCGTTCTCCTCGCGCATGATGGGGCAGTCGTGGTAGAACTGGTTGTACTGCTTTACAAGCTCGTAGACATAGTTTGCGATGACTGAGGGAGCGAATTTCTTGCCGGCGTCGGCCACCGTTGCGGGGAAGTCGGCGAGTGTCTGTATCAGTGCCACCTCTTTCTCGTTGGGTGTCACGCCGGTGTAGTCAAACGCGGTGATACCCTGCTCGGCCGCTTTGCGGAGCACCGAACGTATACGGGCGTATGTATACTGTATGAACGGGCCGGTATTGCCGTTGAAGTCGATCGACTCTTTGGGGTTGAAGGTCATGTTCTTGCGCGGGTCGACTTTAAGCAGGAAGTATTTGAGTGCTCCGAGACCTACCGTTTCGGCGATTTCCTCGGCTTCAGCTTCGGTCAGGCCGTCGAGTTTGCCCAGTTCGCGCGATACCTCGCGGGCTGTGCCCACCATCTCATCCATGAGGTCGTCGGCGTCGACCACCGTGCCCTCGCGGCTCTTCATCTTACCCTCAGGAAGCTCGACCATACCGTAGGAGAAATGCACCAGGTCCTTGCCCCATTTGAAGCCGAGTTTGTCGAGGAGCAGCGACAGCACCTGAAAGTGGTAGTTCTGCTCGTTGCCGACCACGTAGACCATCTTGTCGATAGGATAGTCCTGATAGCGCAGCTTGGCCGTGCCTATATCCTGCGTCATGTAGACCGAAGTACCGTCGGCACGCAGCAACAGCTTGTGGTCGAGGCCGTCGGCGGTGAGGTCGGCCCATACCGAGCCGTCATCCTTGCGGTACATGATGCCTTTTTCGAGCCCTTCGAGCACCTTCTCCTTGCCTTCGAGGTAGGTCTGGCTCTCGTAATATATCTTGTCGAAATCGACGCCCATACGCTTGTATGTCTCGTCGAAACCGGCATATACCCATGAGTTCATCATCTCCCACAGACCGCGTATCTCGGGGTCTTTCTGCTCCCAGCGCACGAGCATCTCGCGAGCCTCGTTCATCAGCGGTGAAGCGGCTTTGGCTTCATCTTCGGTCATGCCCTTCTCTATCAGCTCCTTGACCTCGGCTTTGAAATGCTTGTCGAAGAGCACATAGAAGTCGCCGATAAGATGGTCGCCCTTCTTGCCGGTCGACTCGGGAGTGGCGCCTTCGCCCCATTTCTTCCAGGCCAGCATCGACTTGCAGATGTGGATACCGCGGTCGTTGACGATGTTGGTCTTGACCACGCGGTTGCCGCAAGCCTTGAGTATCTCCGAGAGGCTGAAACCGAGCAGGTTGTTGCGCACATGACCCAGGTGGAGGGGCTTGTTGGTGTTGGGCGACGAGTATTCCACCATATAGAGGGGGGAGTCGTCGGTAGCTTTGGTGATACCGTAGTCGGGGGTGTCCTCGATATGTTTGAGCACGGAGCACCAGAAACCCGGCTCGATGACGATGTTGAGGAAGCCGTTTATCACATTGTAGCGGCTCACTGCCGGCTCATTTTCCACGAGCCAGTCGCCTATCTCCTTGCCTACCATCGCGGGAGCCTTGCGGGCTGTCTTGACCCAGGGGAACACGATGACCGTCAGGTTGCCTTCAAATTCCTTTTTGGTTGTTTCCGGTACAATACCGGCGGCATCGGCGTCGATGTTGTACAGCTCCTTGAGAGCGTGCGCCACTGCCTGTGCTATTATTCTGTCTATTGACATTTTCGTTGTTGATTTTTATAATATTTGCACTACTTATAGTTATCAACCACAAAGATACAAAAAATCAGTAATATAGCTGCTATATACCCTGATTTTCCCTACGCTTCCGTATCTTTCTAAATCTTGTACCGTAAAAGATCGCCGCAACTGTCACTTAGCTCGGTAATTATTTCCCGGCACCGTTTTTCCGGAATTTTTATTCTTCGGCCTACGGCTATGAAATCATCGGCAGTCGGTTTGCCGGTTCCGTTGACCGAGGTAGCATGCTGGCCGTTGTATCCTTCGGTACAGAGAGTCAAGTCGTAGGCCGGAGCCAATTGCCAGCGCCATCTTTCTTCCGTATCCTTCGTGATGAGAAAACTGAAATTTTTACAATGGTCGTCTTTATTTTCAGTCAGGTAGTTGAATACCATGCGGCGGAACATCTCTTCGACTTCTTTTGCGCTTTGAGTCAGATAGCCCGTCAGTGCCAGCAGGTTGCCGTAGTCTAATACCGGAGTCGACAGCGAGATTCCAAGCAATGCTCCGGCCGTGGCCACATGAATGCGTTCGCCTGTCGGGGTCAGGTCAAATCGTCTTGTAGCGAAATATCTGTCGTTAAGCAATCTGAAATCGGGTACATTAATACCGCATCTGCGTGCCACTTCATTGTAGTGATACTCACGGAGTCCTATATCCGTATCGTCGTAAGTATGTCTGAATTTTACGAGCCAGTGCCCTTCTCCGTCCGAAAATACGGCTTTCGGGCGACATCCCCCGCTGTTACCGCTGTTGTAAAGGAGGAGGCCTGCGTCTTTGTCCTGTTTCTCCCTCAGCACATCAAGAGCCTTGGCCTGCAGGATGTCGAAATCGAGAACTTCTTTTTCTGTTGCGACCGGTCGTTGCGGCTGATAGGTCAGCGCTCCCATTCCGCTGTTTCCTATTATGCTGAGCCGGTCAAGGGCTGAAAGGTTACGGTCGTCGATGCCCTCCCTGAGGAGAGCCTTGTGGAGGAGATAGCGTCCGTAACCGTCGGGCAGACTGTCCTCAAAAATACCGAAATTGCCATAAAACGGCTGTGGACGGGCTATGAAAAGCTCCGGGCGCAGGGGAAGTTCGAGCGGTGATATGCTGAATCCTTCTCCAAGCCATTGTTTGCTGTATTCGAAAACGCACAGTTTGCGGTCGGGAGTAGACGAGAGAGTGCCGACTTCCTTGTCATGGTATCCAACAGTAAGTTTGTCAAGGCTTTTCATGATTTATGCGCTTTTTTCTTGCCGGTATTCTTGTGAATCTGAAGCAGTTCATCCATTGTGGAATACTTCGCCTCGTTGAAAATGTTTTTTATCTCCGACGTGTATCCCAGGGCGACTGCTATGCCAATGAGATTTTTCAGCGAGATAAGTCCTTTTTGCTCGAATCGTACGATATTGCTGAGTGCCACTCCCGATTTTTCGGCAACCTGAACCCGAGTCATGTTTTTCTCGATACGGCGTTTGCGGAAATCGTTGGCAATATTCTTCGCAATATCATCGCTGTTTTCAAATGCGAAGTTATCTAAAATTGATAATATATTATTCATATATCGATAAAATAAGTGTTAACTGATAAAATATTATCAGTTTGTAAAGATATGCTTTTTCTGTTGATAAAACAAATTCCTACGCTCTTTAATCATTTAATTTTTACAGAAACTGCGGGTATTTGTAACTTTTTTGTTATTTTTGCGTCTAATAGAAAAACAATTTTAATATTCCAACGATAAAATCCGAAATTATGAAAAAGATTCTGATGTTGATGATTGTGGCACTCGCTGCAGTCTCTGTTAAGGCTATCAATGTTGACGAGGCTTACAACAAACTTACCGAAATCCCGGGCGCGGCTCTTTCCGATGTACCTGAATATGACTGTACCAAAGAGGGTATGGACTGGGGCAAGGTAGTGATGTTTATCGGAGCTTCTCCCGCCACTATCGCCGAAGTGCAGAAAGTGCTTGCCGAAGTCACCGACCCCGTCGTAGTCGATGAGAAAGCTCAGGGCAACAACCATGTTGTAGGCTACGCTGCAAAGCAGGAGGACGGCCGCACACGCGCCCTTGTAAGCGTCAATATGCCCGGTGCCGGACTCGTGGTAGTCTACGCCCAAGGTGGCGACGACGTCGTATCAGGCATGAACATCAACTGATACCGTCACTCATAACAATAAATAACAAAGGCGTCCTTTCCACTCGGAAAAGACGCCTTTGTTGTTTCGTTACAATTATCAGTACTGCTCGCTGGCGTTGGGGAAGTCGCCGTCCTTGACGTCGTTGATGTAGCCCTTAACCGCCGAGTCGATGACTGTGGCGAGGTCGGCGTAGCGACGCAGGAATTTGGGGGAGAATCCTTTGTTGATGCCGAGCATGTCGTGCATCACGAGCACCTGCCCGTCACAGCCGTTGCCGGCTCCGATGCCTATTACCGGTATGGTGAGTTCCGATGCCACGCGAACTGCCAGTGCTGCCGGTATCTTTTCGAGCACGAGGGCGAAGCAGCCTATCTCCTCAAGCATCTTGGCGTCGCTGATGAGTCGTTCGGCTTCGGCTTCCTCCTTGGCGCGCACGGCGTAGGTGCCGAACTTGTTGATTGACTGGGGTGTGAGTCCCAAGTGTCCCATCACGGGAATGCCCGCGCAAAGTATGCGCTCGATTGATTCGCGTATCTCGGCTCCACCCTCCATTTTTACGGCTTCGGCATTCGACTCCTTCATGATGCGGATAGCTGAGGCAAGAGCTTCTTTAGAGTTGCCCTGATAGGTGCCGAACGGCATGTCGACCACCACAAGAGCACGGCTAACGCCTTTTACAACGCTCGATGCGTGGTATATCATCTGGTCGAGAGTCATCGGCAGGGTAGTTACGTTGCCGGCCATGACATTTGATGCCGAGTCGCCTACGAGTATCACATCCATTCCTGCTTCGTCGATGAGGCGTGCCATCGAATAATCGTAGGCCGTAAGCATGGCTATCTTCTCGTTGCGGCGTTTCATTTCAGTAAGCCGCAATGTAGTGACTTTACGCTGATTGTCAGTTGTATTTGTTGACATATATACGTGATTTTATGTAATTATTTATGCATAAATGAATATATCGGGAATATTCGGCACAAAGGTAACATATAAATCAACACCATTGAATGAAAATGTAAAAAATTTGCCGATGGGGGAAACTTTATCGGGGAAAAACTCGTATCTTTGAGAAAATAAAATCTTAAATATACGATGAAAATAATAAATTTTGACAAGGGAAATTCCCTGATAAGCCAGTATATGTCGGAACTGCGCGACGTCAACATACAGAATGACCGTCTGCGCTTCCGCCGCAATCTCGAGCGCATAGGCCAGATTATGGCGTTTGAAATATCGCGCACGCTCAACTACAAGGAGGTCGACGTCACCACACCTCTCGGAGTGTCGAAATGCCACCGCATAGCCGATCCCGTTGTGCTTGCCACCATATTCCGTGCCGGGGTACCGTTCCATCAGGGTTTTCTCGAATATTTCGACAATGCTGAAAACGCATTCGTGTCGGCCTACCGCAAATACAAGGAGAAGGAGAATTTTGACGTCTGCATCGAGTATCTCGCATCGCCCAACCTCGAGGACAAGATAGTGGTTATCGCCGACCCTATGCTTGCCACAGGCGCCTCGATGGAACTGAGCTACCGCGCACTGCTCACCAAAGGCACCCCGCGCCACATCCACGTAGCCTCCGTAATAGCCTCGCAGCGCGCCATCGACTACGTATCCGAAACATTCCCCAAGGACCGCACCACAATCTGGGTAGGCGCAGTCGACGAGCACATCAACGACCACTCCTACATAGTCCCCGGCCTCGGCGATGCCGGCGACCTCGCCTACGGCGTAAAGGAATAACCGATACAACCTGTGTAATAACTCGCTATTTATAAGCATAAAATGGCGCCCGCAGGTCGTCGATTTACCTTGTGTTGCGGGGGTGGTGGGTGAGGATTTCTTCGCGGAGGTAGGAGCGGTCGAGGTGGAGGTAGACTTCGGTTGTGGAGATGGATTCGTGGCCGAGCATCTGCTGGATGGCGCGGAGGTTGGCTCCCCCTTCGAGGAGATGGGTGGCGAAGGAGTGGCGCATGGTGTGGGGCGATATTTCTTTGCTGACGCCGGCTGCTTCGGCGAGGCCGCTCACTATGTAGTATATCATCATGCGGGTGAGGCGTCCGCCGCGACGGCTCACGAACAGGATGTTGCTTTCGCCGGGTTTGATGTTTATGTCGCCGCGTACTTCCATGTAATCCTTTATTGCGTCAATTGTCACCTGTGCCATCGGTACAAGGCGCTCCTTGTCGCCTTTGCCCCGTACTATCACGTATTGCTCGTCGGTGTAGATGCGTGAAATCTCGAGGTTGATTAGCTCCGATACACGCAGTCCGCAGCCGTAGAGTGTCTCGATGATGGCGCGGTTGCGTATGCCCTCGAATTTCGACATGTCGATGGCGTCAATCATGGCGTCGATTTCCCCGATTGACAGCACTTCCGGGAGCTTGCGTCCGATGCGTGGGCTTTCAAGCAGCTCGGTAGGGTCTGTGTCGATGTAATCTTCGCGTACAAGCCACCGGAAGAAGGATTTGACGCCGGAAATAATCCGAGCGAGGGTGCGCACGGCGATGCCGAGGTCGTAGCAGTCGGCGGCAAACTGCTGCAGGTCGGTGAGGGTGATGCGGTCGACGGTCAGTCCGGCGCTGCTGCAATAGTTGAGCAATTTGCGCACGTCCTCGCCGTAGGCTTCGACCGTGTTGGCCGACATGCCGCGCTCAAGACGCAGATGCACCGTGAAACGGTCGAGCAAATCTCCGGCTGATGGTAATACGCGCCCCAAGATAATGACTGATTATTTGATGACTATTTTGAATGACTGCCGCGGCAGGTGGCTGAAACGGCATATTATGCCCGTGCGGCGGTCGCTGAAATCCATACCGCGGCTGCATGTGGCCGTCACACGCTTCCAGAGGCTTCGTGACGGCTCTTTGTTTATCCGGGTGATGATGCACACGGGCGAACCGTTGTCGCGCTCCAAGGGGCTTCCGGCGGCTCCTGCGACGGTCATGTCGGGTACGACGGTCATGTCGTCACCGACAACGCTAATGTCGCGTCCCGTCGCATTGATGATGTGCCGGAGCCTGTTGTCGGAATCGGAATATACGGCGATGGTTGCCGGCTTTAGATACTCGATGCAGCGGAGCATCAGGGACGCGAAGTGCAAATCATCGCCGTTGAGGCCGTCAAGCAGCTTTTCATGGCCTGCCGCGCCTCGTCGGGAAAGAACTTCGGTGACGAACGAGTAGGCGAAAGGGGAGTGGATGCCGAATCCACCCGCGCGCCAGCGTCGTTTGGGCCATGTGATTGTCCTGCGTAGCGATATCATTCGTTATCCCTATCCTTTTGACAGCCTGACAGACTGCATATTATGGCAGCAACCGTCAGCAGGTATATCACGATTATGGCCACGGTGGCAATGGTGACGGTGGTGTGGACAGACGCCGGGTCGAATGTCATGGTTATCTCATGCGTTCCGGCGGGGATTGCCATCGCGCGGAGCACATAGTTGACACGGCCTATCTCGGCCGGCTTGCCGTCAATGGTCGCCTCCCAGCCCCACGGGAAATATATCTCGGAGAATACGGCCACGCGCGGCGATGATGCGGTCGACTTATATGTCAGGCGGTCGGGCGCGTACGATGTCTCGACTATTACGTCGGTGCTGTCGCCCGGAGCGGCATTGCCGAGTATCGCGGCCATAGACTTATCGGCTACGGCCTCATATTCGGGAGCGAGCGCCGTGAGGGCGTTGAGCTCGTCGTTGGCATTGTCGACATAGCGGATATTGTCGATGAACCATGCGTTGCCGAGCGCGCGGTCGTTGGTATAGAGCTGTCCGCCACCGACGATATAGCGTGCGTTGAGCATGTTGAGCACCGGCTCGGATGATATTGCACCGGAGTTTATGAGGTCGTTGTAGCGGCCGAGTTTGGCTGCGTGGTAGCCGCCTATCATTTTGTGGAAATAGGAGGGACCGGCGTCGCCGAAGCGGTCGAAATCGGCCACGCGGTAGTTGGGGTCGGTGTCCTGAAGTATATCGCGGTCGATGGCCGTCGGCTCGATGGCTTCGGTTGCGGCGCTGAGTTCTGGCACGAAGAAACTGTCATGGCTGAGGTAGCGTTTGTTGACGGTATAGAGGTCGGCAAAGACCAGTATGCCGATGGCGCCTACAGATGCCATTGTGCTGTATTTCTTGTTCTTAAGCAGGTTGAAACGCCATACGCCTACTGCGCCGAAACCCAAGAGAAGGTAGATAAGCGAACGCACGCAGTCTTTTCTGACAAGCGACAGGTGCAGCTCCTCTACGGCACGACGTACCTTGGGATTCTCGAAGCTGGCTTGCGCTATGACTTCGTCGTCATAGCCCTGATAGGAGAGCTGTTGGGCAATCATCTGCGATGTGCGCTGCTCGGTCATTTCGTTGTAGCCTTTGCCGAATATTCCGGGGTTGAGCACGCCTAAGAGGCAGATGATGCCGACGATGCCGAATCCGGCGGCAATGGCTATATCGCCTTTCTCTTTCAGGAATTTGGCGCGTTTGGGTTCCGGGACATTGCTTTTGGCCGGAATTGCGGGCTGCAGGCGCGGAGCCGGATTGTAGAGGCGGTAGAGTCCGAGCACTGCAAGCATCGGTATGATGAATTCAGCCACCACAAGAATGCTTTCCACGGTGCGGAACTTGCTGTACATCGGCACCATGTCGATAAACAGGTCGGTGAACCACTGGCAGTTGCGTCCCCACGACAGCATGACGGTGACGAGGAGCACGAACAGCAGTCCCCATTTCACGGGCCCGCGCACGACCACGCATCCCATTATGAACAGGGCGAAGATGATGACGCCCACGTAGACAGGACCGTTGGTCATCTCCGGTTCTCCGAAATATTGTGTGGAGTAGTTGAGGTAGAGGTCGACGAACGGGTCATCGGTATATTTTTCGGCTCCGTCGAGGTCGGCAAGCGACATTGGTTTCAACTGTCCCGCTTCGGGACGTATGGAGGCGCCCCCTTTCACGTCGGGGATAAAGAGGGAGAATGTCTCGCTGCGTCCGTAGGAGTATTGGGTGATGTAGTCGCGTTTCAGGCGGTCGGCGGTAGCGGGGTCATTGTTGTCGACCTCGCTCTGCTCGCGCTGCGTCTCTTTGGCGTATTTCGACGTATGGTAGATGGAGGGGAGGTTGGCGCAGATGGCAAGCACGGCGGCCACGGCGAGTGCTCCGGTGGCTCTGCACCAGCGTTTCATATCTTTCATCTCCTTGGTACGCAATGCCTTGACAAGGTATGCCACGACGAGTATGCCGATGACGAAGCAGAAGTAGTAGGTCATCTGTATGTGGTTGGCATTGAGCTGCATCATGGCAAAGAACGATGCTATTGCCGCGCCGGCGAGATAACGTCCGCGGTAGGCGAGCATGATGCCTCCGATTGTCGGCGGTATGTAGGCGAGGGTGACGAATTTCCATATATGCCCGGCGCCGATGATTATTACGAAATAGGTGGAAAATCCCCACGCTATCGCGCCGATAAGGCCGTACTCCCACCGCACGCGCATCGCCATCATCATTATCATGAACCCGACCATCATCATGAACAGCAGGTTGGAGGGGGAGGGAAGTCCGAGGCCGTAGACCTTGGTAAACCATGCGAAGAGCGAGTTGGAGGGATATGTCGGAGCTATCTGGAACGTGGGCATGCCGGAGAATAGCGCGTTGGTCCAGCGGCTTTGCTGTCCGGTGGCTTCCTCATACAGCTTTATTTCCTGACCGTTGGCCATGCCCTGCAGCATATCGTGCTGGCGCAGGTCGTTACCCTCGAAATTGTCGGGATAAAAAAATGCTACGGAAATAATGGCCATGATGACCACTGAAAAGAGGAACCCGCGAGTCTGGCGGTTCCGTATAAACTCAATCAATCCGGATTTGATACCGGCTAATGACGGCAACTGCATAATTGTTATAATATTAATATCCCACAAAGTTACTAAATTTAATCGACACATAATCCCCTCTCCGCCAAAATCTCACCGCACCAACCTGAACAAAGCCCTTCCCGAACTGAAAACGCAACCATATAAACGGGTTAAAACTCATTATAAGGATAAGGCTCTGGCTCATCTACATAGTAAATATTCAGGATAAATATATTATTCTTTTAGAGTATTATACCTGAATATTTGGAGGTTAGATGTAAATTATGTAAATTTGCAGTACTACTGAAAATTTACATAATTTACATCCTATGGCAGAAAAATATATCCAGCGCACAATAGCGGCTGCTATCGAAGAAGCGGCAAAATACTTTCCTGTGATAACATTGACGGGTCCACGTCAGTCGGGTAAGTCTACGCTCCTGCGTCACATATTTCATGACGTTCCTTATTTCTCGATGGAAGATCCGGATTTGCGGCAGATGGTTGGTTTCGATGCCAAAGGATTTCTGGCACAATTTCACGAAGGGGTCATTATAGATGAGGTGCAGCATGTGCCGGAACTGTTGTCATACATACAGGGAATAGTAGATGAGAATCCCGGTCGGAAATTTTACCTCACCGGTAGTTCGCAATTCTCGCTTTTACATACGGTGTCCCAGTCGTTGGCCGGACGATCGGCAGTATTTGAACTTCTGCCCCTATCTTTGAGTGAAATATCGCAATTGGATATGGAGAATACTGTCGATGATATTATTTTCAAAGGATTCTATCCTGCAATATGGAGTGGAAAAAACATTCCCAAACTCCTGTACCCTAATTATGTCAAGACCTATGTGGAACGTGACGTACGGAATATTCTGGCCGTAAAAGATCTTGATGTATTCCAGCGCTTTGTAAAACTGTGTGCGGCGCGTATCGGAAGCGTGTTTAATGCATCAGAGTTGTCAAATGAGCTTGGCGTTGCAGTAAATACTATTAATTCATGGCTCTCGGTGCTTCAGGCTTCATATCTGATATATCTTATGCCTCCTTTTTTTACAAATACGCGCAAGCGTCTCACCAAGAGTCCCAAAATCTATTTTACAGATTGTGGTCTTGCTGCATATTTGCTTGATATTGATTCGCCCGAAATGCTCAACCGGGATAAGATGCGGGGACATTTGTTTGAGAATATGGTGATAATGGATTATATGAAGCGTGTATATAATGAAGGAAAGAACGGTGGACTCTATTATTATCGGGATTCAAACGGCAATGAAGTCGATCTGTTGGTAAAGTCTGGAAGTACATATGATTGCTATGAGATAAAGTCATCTTCTACTTTTCATCCTGATTTCATGAAAGGTCTGAAAAATTTTGAGAAAGCTTTTCCCGATTTGGTCAGACAAAAATCAGTGATTTATGCCGGTGAGAATATGCCTACTGTTGATGGCGTGTCGATTGCCAGTTATCGGCATTGACAATGGAATTGCGTGGCGTTTTTCCGGAAATTATCGGGATACGAAGCGGGATGCATGTGGATAGAAATGTGTATTTGTATGCATTGTTTATGTATGATGTTGCATAAGTTGTGCTAATGTATTAAATTTGCGTCAGATTGATTATGAATTACCAACATTAAATTACATTTTGCATGAAGAAATTCTACTTTTTAGTTGCATTGATTTCAGTTATTTCGTTTTCTGCCGGTGCCCGCGACAAGCAGGACGGCTGGAAACAGTTGGGCACAGGCTCATTTTGCGACGACATGTTCTCGGCTCTTGACAACAGTTATCTTGACACTTGGGATGTGGAAATAGAGGAGAGTGAAACCACTCCGGGCTATTACCGTCTCGTCAATCCGTTCGGCAACGGAAATTGCCCCTATTTCGGCGAAAATAACAAATTTGAAGCCAACGACCTTTATATCCACGCCGAGGACCCCGAGCATGTATGGATGGAGTGGCAGGATCTGGGTTTTGGTGTCGGCAGTTACGGCAATGTTGCTGTAAGCTGCATGGTCGGTCTGTATATTTATAGCGAGATTTTCACGTTCGAGGATTTGCTGGATCCTGATTACGGCATCGAGTTCGGCAAGCTCGCTGATGGAAAAATCACGTTCCCCGACAACGAATGGTATTATCTGCAGGTCGCATTCTCCAACTACCTCGAAGGAACGCCTATGAACGGCAACACCAACAATCGTTTCTTGGTGACGCTTCCCCCTTCGGCCGGCATCGGAGCAATCTCAGCCGATGACTGCCACGCGGCTCCCGAATATTTCAATATGCAGGGTATCCGCATCGACAATCCGGCCCCGGGCACACTCTGCATCCGCCGCACAGGCACACGCGTGGAAAAAATCATCGCAAGATAATCTCCACAAGCAGCGTCACCTTATCCTGATACTGAATTAAACAATTATACAAAATATAAAAACAGGAGCACAATCCCGTCATTGCGCTCCTGTTTTTATTTTGAAGTAAAAATGAAAAAGCCATATAACGGCACCATGCCGGATACAAAACCTATTTTTCTTTTGTCATGTTGCCAGGGCTTCTGTCCTTTTGTTCTTAAGCCAAAAATCCATGAAACGACCCGAAAAAGTCCGTTTCAAGTGTTAAAAGCGTCATTTTTGACTGTTTTTTCATCTGAAACGACCTGAAAAAGTCCGTCAGGGTGAAATTTAAATGCATTTATATGATGGTATCGTGGTCGATTTTTTATATATTTGCACAAAACGCTTTTTCATGGTTATCTCTATCCGTTTAAAAAATTTCTATTCAATCCATAATGAGATTGCTCTTGATTTTACCGCAGAATCTTCGGGGGCAAAAAAGGACGGCTCGTTATCGGAAAATATAATCAAAGTCGGCGAAGATAAATTTGTCAACATCATCGGGCTTTTCGGGAGCAATGCTGCCGGTAAATCCAATCTTATAAAGGCTGTGGATTTTTGCCGACAACTGATTCTTTACTCGCAATTTGACAGTGAAGGTGAGCCGTTCGGATACCAGCCATTCAAATTCAGTGAGGATAAGGAGTCGGAGTTTCATATTGATTTTATCTGTGAAGGTATTGAATATGAGTATGGCTTCGTGCTCTCCGGTGGAAAAGTGGAGTCGGAATATCTGAATTATTTCCCAAATCGTCGGCGGGCAAAGGTATTTTGCCGGGAAAGGACACACCTTTATTCCTATGGAAAAGGAGCAATTCCCCGTCCTACCGAGATTGAGGCCAATACATCGTCTCGGACATTGTTTTTGAGCCGCGCAAGCCTGATGAACCGTGAAATACCACGTACGGTTTACAGGTATTTTCTCACGAAATTCCTTGTGGGTATTGGAGATTTTAATTTCTCTAATTTTGACCCGACTTTTTTTAATAAACATAAAGAACTGGTGCTTAAAGCGCTGGAGATAAGCGATAGCGACATAATCGACCTTCAGGTATCTCAGCCCGGAAGTGGTCGTCCCATGATTATGAGTTTCCATAAGGAAAATCCTGACATAGCATTTGACTTTCTTACGGAAGAGTCGGAGGGGACCAAACGCCTGTTGTCCATTCTTCTGTTTCTTCTTGAATCGTCAATGGATGGCGCGACATTGTTCCTCGATGAATTTGATTTGAAACTCCATTTACGGTTAGCCGAATTTATACTTGATGTCATCAGGGCTTCGAAAGGAGGACAGTTTGTGTTTACAAGTCACAAATCTTCTCTCATAAACCGCAATAATTTGCGCGATGAGCAGATAGTGTTTGTCAATAAACTTCCTGACGGCAGTTCGGAGTTTACTCCGCTTTCAGATTTCGAGGGAGTAGGAAAGAACACGGATATTCAGAAAGCCTATCTGGCCGGTCTCTTTGATGCTGTCCCATTTACCGGGAGCTATGAATCAATATTACGTATACTCGGTAAATAAAATGAGGACACGTAATTTTAAAAAGACACGCAAACCGCATAAAATGATATTTGTGGTTTGTGAGGGAGATACTGAGCAGGCCTATGTCGAGATGCTTAAGCGTTATTATCGTCTTCCCATTACGGTTAAGACAAAGGTTAGCGGCAACAGGATAAACAGCAAATTGCTGAACCAATATATTGCTGAATTGGGATTGGATAAGGAATATGAGTGCATTGTTTTTCTAATGTATGATGGCGATGTCAAGGCAGTCGTAGACAGACTGAATAGCTTGAAAGGGACATTGATTCTTTCGACTCCTTGTATCGAATACTGGTTTCTAATCCACTCATTAAATCATGTCGGTTATATAGAATCGAAAGAGGTTGTCAGAAAGCTTATCGCGTCCGATAGTGTTTGGGCCGGTTATACTAAAGGTAGATTTACTGAAAATCAGGCTGCGCACCTTGTAAAAAATCGCATCATAGCATGTGAACGAGGAAAAAAATTGATGTGGCCGGACAATCCGTCATCTAATTTACATCTGTTTATCGATACTCTTGAACGGGAGAAAAATTCCTGAAACGACCTGAAAAAGTCCGTTTCAAGTGTTAAACGCGTCATTTTTGACCGTTTTTTCATCTGAAACGACCTGAAAAAGTCCGTCAGGGTGAAAAGAGGGTTGCTTATGGGGTGTTCGGGAGTAGCGCAGATGTGTGGCCGATATGACTGTTTTCCCGAGAAAATATTTGGCGGGCGATAGGGTAGGGGAGTGGTTGCTTTTCTGCGATGGGGCAGGATGAAATTTGGTGTTGGATTTTTCGGGGAGATTCCATATATTTGTAATTTGTTTTTGTGGAAGTTTTGGGCTTCATTCCGAGGGGTGTAGTGACGCGATTAATCGCGTCCGCGCATTCACTCGGTAATCTTTGGAGACCGCAAGACTGATACCGGCGCGGTCAATCGCGTCCCTGCAACATGTTTTTGACTTCCAATTTTTAGGTTATGATAGAAGTATTGTCACAGAATGTAGAGAAACCGGCGCTTGACTGGGAGAAGGTGGGGCGTTGGATTGTTGAAGTGGCGCGACGGCACGGTCGCCGCACCGGTGCGCTTACTTATATTTTTTGCGACGATGCGCGGATTCTTGAGGTCAACAAGGAATTCCTCAATCATGACTACTTCACCGACATCATCACGTTTGACGATACCACCGGACGACTCATCCGCGGCGATATATTCATATCCCTCGATACCGTGGCCTCAAATGCCGAGACTGTCGGCACGACGTATGACGACGAACTGATGCGCGTAATCATTCACGGTATTCTCCATCTTTGCGGCATCAACGACAAGGGTCCCGGCGAACGTGAAATCATGGAAGCGCATGAGAATGATGCTCTCGCACTTTGGCGAACAGGCTTCTGAGAATGCCGGATTTGCCGACGAGAGTGCGCGAAAGTGAAAATATCGCACGGAAATCGCGTTAAAAACGACCAAAAATTTATTTAATATATTTAATATCAGATAAATATAACGAAAATTTCCTCAAAGGATTTTTTGAAGAACTATTAGATAACAGATGAGATACGAATTTGATGTCATAGTGGTTGGTGCGGGGCATGCCGGATGTGAGGCTGCCCACGCTTCGGCACAACTTGGCGCCGACACGCTGCTTATCACCCTGGATATGAACAAAATAGCTCAGATGAGCTGTAATCCTGCCGTTGGCGGTATAGCCAAAGGTCAGATAGTCAGGGAGATAGATGCGCTTGGCGGAATGATGGGAATTGTGACCGACCGCTCGGCCATACAGTTCCGTATGCTCAACCGTTCGAAAGGTCCGGCAATGTGGAGTCCGCGTTCGCAGTGCGACCGTATGAAGTTTTCCGCGCAGTGGCGTCATATTCTTGAGAACACTCCCGGCCTGTCGATGTGGCAGGACGATGTGGTCGACGTCATCGTTGAGGACGGTCACGTAAAAGGTGTCGTCACGGCGATGGGCGTTCGTTTTTACGCCAGGAGCGTGGTGCTCACCAACGGTACATTTCTCAACGGCCTGATGCATATCGGGCGCACGCAGATACGCGGAGGTCGCGTAGCCGAGCCTGCATCGTGCGGTCTCACCGAGTCGCTCCGCAATCTCGGATTCGCAACCGATAGGATGAAGACCGGTACACCGGTGCGCATCGACGGACGCACTGTCGACTTCTCCCTCACCACCCCGCAGGACGGTGACGACGCCTTCTCCGAAGGTGGCGATTTTCACAAATTCTCATACCTCCCCGGCGAACGGCGCACCCTCCGGCAGCGCCCGTGTTTCACCGTCTACACCTCCGAACAGACTCACGAAGTGCTTCGCCGCGGACTCCCGGATTCGCCACTTTTCAATGGCCAGATACAAAGTATCGGTCCCCGTTATTGTCCCTCGATAGAGACGAAGATTGTCACTTTCGCCGACAAGACCGAGCACCAGCTTTTCCTCGAGCCGGAAGGTGAGGATACGCAGGAATACTATCTCAACGGCTTCTCGTCGTCGCTCCCGATTGACATCCAGGTCGAGGCGCTGCATACCATTCCGGCATTCCGCGACGTGCAGATTTACCGTCCCGGCTATGCCATAGAATATGACTTTTTCGACCCGACGCAGCTGCGTCACACCCTCGAGACGAAACTCGTCGCAGGGCTTTATTTTGCCGGTCAGATTAACGGAACGACCGGTTATGAGGAGGCCGCTGGACAGGGGCTCGTCGCGGGTGCCAATGCCGCTCTTTCCGCTCTCCGACGCGAGCCGTTCACGCTCGGACGCGACGAGGCATACATAGGTGTGCTTATCGACGACCTCGTGACAAAAGGCGTCGACGAGCCTTACCGCATGTTCACCTCCCGTGCCGAATACCGCATACTCCTCCGACAGGACGATGCCGACGCACGCCTCACTCCGCGCGGCCGTGAAATAGGTCTTGTTGACGACGCTCGCTACGACGCGTTCTGCGACAAGATGCGACGTCGCGACAGCCTTGTGGAGTTCATAAACAACTTCTCCGTGAAGCCTGCGCTCATCAATGATTACCTTGTGAAGATAGGGGAGACCCCGATGCAGCAGGGAGGCAAACTGACGCAGCTTCTGTTGCGCCCGGCTCTCGATTTGCGTACACTTGCCGCAGGCATTAAACCGCTTGCCGACTTCATCGCTTCGCTCGGCGACGACCGTATCGACGAGATAATCGAGGCTGTTGAAATCATGGTGAAATACCGCGGCTATCTGGAACGCGAAAAGCTGCTCGCCGACAAGGCACGCCGCCTCGAAGGACTCGTGCTCGGCGATAAATTCGACTACGCGTCGCTTACGTCGCTCTCTACCGAAGCGCGCCAGAAACTGGCCCGCATACGGCCGCAGACCGTAGGACAGGCATCGCGTATACCCGGCGTGTCGCCGTCTGATATTAATATACTGCTTTTGCTCTTAGGACGATGACAACCGATTGTTTCACGTGAAACAATAAAACCGTAAACAAAACTTTTACAACAACATAAACTTAAAAAGAATCATGGAATACATCAAACGACACATTCGCGACGTTCAGGATTTCCCGCAAAAAGGTGTCCTTTTCAAAGACCTTACAACAGCATTTAAAGACCCCCGTGCCCTCCATATCATCGGCTGGGATCTCGCACAACTTTATCGCGACAAAGGTGTCACCAAAGTAGTCGGCATCGAGTCGCGCGGCTTCATCGGCGGCTCAATTCTCGCGTTTGAAATCGGTGCAGGTTTTGTGCCCGTGCGCAAGCCCGGCAAGCTCCCCGCCGACACTCTTCAGGCTTCCTACGACAAGGAATACGGCAAGGATGTAATCGAGATACACCGCGACGCCATCACCCCCGACGACATCGTCGTGTTGCATGACGACGTGCTTGCTACCGGCGGTACGATGCGTGCTGCCTACGACCTCGTGAAGAGCATGAACCCGAAGAAAGTCTACGTCAATTTCATCATCGAACTGACAGCTCTCGGCGGCCGCGCAAAGCTCCCCGCCGATGCCGAAGTGACCTCATTGATTAAATACTGATAATATCCCGTGATGGGCGGCAAAATCTCGGCTCGAATTGTAGGGACGCACGGTCTGTGCGTCCGGAAATCGGCCGAATATTAACTCATATATTTCGGACGCCACGAACCGTGCGTCCATACATATTTTGCAGCGCATTCCCGGCGACGATTGACTACCATCTATGGCAAAACACGACAAAAGCGAAGCTCTCAAAGAGAAAATATCAATCCTACCGACTACCCCCGGCGTATATACCTATTATGACGCCGAGGGTACTGTCATATATGTAGGGAAGGCAAAAAATCTGAAGCGCCGCGTATCCTCATATTTCAACCGCACGCACGACTCGTTGCGCACGAATCTTCTCGTGAGAGCCATCGCCGACATGTCGTATATCGTGGTGCCTACCGAGCAGGACGCACTCAACCTCGAGAACTCCATGATCAAGGAGTACAAGCCGCGCTATAATGTGCTGCTGAAGGACGACAAATCCTACCCCTGGATATGCGTCACGAAAGAGCATTATCCACGCGTGTTCATGACGCGTCACCGCATCAAGGACGGCTCGAAATACTACGGGCCCTACACCGAAGCGGGTACCGCCAAAGCCGTGCTCTCGCTCATCAGCCAGCTCTACCCGCTGCGCACCTGCCGCCATCAGATTACACCGGAATATATCGACCGCGGCAAAGGACGCCTGTGCCTCGAATACCATTTGAAAAAGTGTCTCGGATGCTGCAAGGGGATGGTGTCGCAGGAGGAGTATGCACGCTATATCGAGAGCGTAAAACAGATACTCAACGGTGAGACGCGCGAGCTTATGGACTATCTGAAAAGCGAGATGACGGCACGTGCCGAAGAACTGAAATTTGAGGAAGCGCAGCACCTCAAGGAGCAGTATCAGCTCGTGGAGCGTTACCGCGCCAAGAGCGTGATTATATCGCAGGTGCTCGACGATATCGACGTATTCGGCGTAGATGACGATGACCGTAATGTCTATGTCAACTACATGCACTTGCGTCGCGGGGCGGTGGTGCGCAGCGTCACGTTGCGATATACGCGCCGTCTGGAAGAGACCGTCGCGGAGATTCTCGCGTATGCGATGAACGAGGTCAGCCAGCGTCTCGGCGCCGTCTACGATGAAGTGGTCGTACCGGAAATTCCCGATGTGCAGTTCGACGGAGTTTCATTTACAATACCCCAGCGCGGCGACCGCGCGAAGCTCCTTGACGTGTCGACGCGCAATGCCCGTCAGGCCAAAATCGACTACCTCAAGCACCTTGAAAAGGTAGATCCGGAGCAGCGCACCGAGCGGTTGATGGAGCGTATGAAAGCCGATTTCCGCCTGAGCGAACAGCCACGCCATATTGAGTGCTTCGACAACTCGAACATACAGGGTACAAATCCCGTGGCATCGTGCGTGGTGTTCAAGAACGGCAAACCGTCAAAGAAAGATTACCGTCATTTCAACATCAAGACGGTGGAAGGCCCCGACGATTTCGCGTCGATGAAAGAGGTGCTCACGCGCCGCTACACACGATTGATGAACGAAGGGGAGCCGTTGCCCCAGCTGATAGTTGTCGACGGCGGCAAGGGTCAGCTTTCGTCGGCCGTAGAGGCGCTCGACGAAATCGGTCTGCGTGGCGTGATAGCCGTGGTCGGCATTGCCAAGCGTCTTGAAGAAATATATTTCCCTGGCGATTCGGTTCCCCTCTATATTGATAAGAATTCGGAGTCACTGCGCGTGGTGCAGCATCTGCGTGACGAGGCCCACCGCTTCGGTATAACACATCACCGTAACCGTCGCTCGAAATCGCAGACGGTAAGTATTCTCGACTCTATTCCCGGGGTAGGGGAGGCCACCCGCATATCATTGATGAAGCATTTCCGCAGCGTCAAAAAAATATCCGAAGCCACCGAAGACTCCCTCGCTGAAGTCGTGGGCAAAGCAAAAGCACGCACCATCCGTCAATTTTTCATCGACCGCACATCAGCCGAAGAAGCCTCCGCCGGAGCCTCGCAGCAACAATAGATGCATTATATTAATGACGCGTTAATAACGAGTGGGCGTCCGTTCGGACGCCGGTTATTCGTAACCCTGTACGCCGAAGCACGGCGAAGGCGTGCAGGGTTATAGATGGCAAGAGTAGTGGCGTCCGTCCGGACGCCGATTTACGGAATCTGCAAAATATTGTCCTTAATGTGTACGATGTAAATCGGCGTCCTGCCGGACGCCACCCAAGTTATATCCTTATTCCCTGCACGCCTTCGCTGTGCTTCGGCGTACAGGGTTACTAATAATCAGCGTCCGTCCGGACGCTCGGCACAACCGGTGTTATGATGCGGCGGGAGGCGTAATCGGTACCGTCTGGATGTCGATGGTGAGTACGAAATTGATTATACTGCCGGCGAACACAATCTTCTCCTTTTCCGATATGGCCGCTTCGCCTTTGAATTCTATACCGTTTCCTTCCGGAGTCTCACTCAGTTCGATTCCCGCTATGGCCACCGAACCGTGGCCGGGAATAATATCGTTGATCGTTATGTTGCCGATTTTGTTGTCGGGGGTCTCGAATACCACTTCGCCTCCCTTCTCCGTTATCCTTACGCCGTCGAGAGTCACGACGAGCGCTTTGTTTCCTCCGATAGAGTAGGTGCCCGAATGGGAATGGAAAATCAGCACCGGTTCATCCTCCTTGCATGCCGAAAGGAGCACGATGCATAAAAAAGTGAAGAGATAGCCGAAACGTTTCATAACATTATTTTTTTGTTCATTTATTAGAAAACTGTTGTGAAATATATAACTGCATTGAAATTCAAATAGTTCACCGTCTAATGTTAACATTTATTAACTCCGAGGCTTGAAAATTCATTCTTATTCGGCCGGTTAATCGTCAAAAAATTATTCTCAACGGCAATAACGGAGTCCCGATTGTCAATGCCGGGTGATAATTTGGCCAGTGCGGAAAAAATGCGGTTTTTATATGCATAGTGCGGAAAAATGCGGAAAAAGTACGGAAGTTCTCAGTACAGTGCGGAAAAAATGCGGTTTTTATGTGTATAGTGCGGAAATAGTGCGGTAGATGTCAGTACGGCCCTACGGGTTGTTTAAATTTAACTTTTATTGTTAAACTATTCTTCGGCGAATGTGTCATAAATTATGTATTTTTGTAAATCTATGTTTTGACCGATTTTTTCCCTTATTCTGTAATGATGAAGAAAACGCTGATAGGTCTGACGCTCGAACAGCTCCGCGATATAACCGATGCTGTCGGGTTGCGTCCTTTCGCCGCGAAGCAGATTGCATCGTGGCTCTACGTGAAGCGCGCCAAATCAATCGACATGATGACCGACCTGCCGAAGGATGTGCGTCAACGTCTCGCTGAAGAATACTGCATCGGACTTACCGAACCGAAAGATGCCGCCGTGTCGGCCGACGGAACGGTAAAATATCTTTTTGAGGGTGTCGGCGGCCGCGACATCGAGTCGGTGTATATACCCGACGGCGACCGTGCCACGCTGTGCGTATCGTCGCAGGCCGGCTGCAAGATGAATTGCCGTTTCTGCATGACGGGGCGGCAGGGCTTCAACGGCAGCCTATCCTCCAACGCCATCATCAATCAGGTGCTCTCCATACCGCAGTCGCGTTCGCTCACCAACATCGTGTTCATGGGCATGGGTGAACCTCTCGACAACCTGCAGCCCGTGCTCAATGCCATCGAAATCCTGACGGCATCGTGGGGGCTCGGCTGGAGTCCGAAGCGCATCACGGTAAGCTCCATCGGTAAACTGAAGGAACTGCGCACGCTTCTCGACACCACGAAAGTGCATATCGCCATCTCGCTCCATAATCCTTTTTCGGCCGAGCGTGCAGCCATCATGCCGGTGGAGAGGGCCTATCCGATACGCGACGTCATCGCGTTGCTGTCCAATTACGATTTCAGCCATCAGCGGCGCCTGTCGTTCGAATACATCATGTGGCGCGACGTCAACGATTCCATCCGCTATGCCGAAGCGCTCGTCAAACTCATCGGACGTCTCGACTGCCGAGTCAATCTTATCCGCTTCCACGCCATCCCCGGTTCCGACCTGCGTCCGTCGACAACACAGGTTATGGAGCGTTTCCGCGACTGCCTCAATGACCATGGCATAACGGCTACAATTCGGGCCTCGCGCGGCGAGGACATCATGGCGGCATGCGGCATGCTTGCCGGCAAAGCCACCGCCGAAGCCGCAACAGAATAAAAACAGATTACCCTGAAAGATATGAAAAGATTAACGATATTTCTTACAATGCTTGTCGTGGCATTGCTTCCCGTTCTTGCGCAGGACAAGGTTCCTGTGGTCAGCTTCGGGGAGACGTCTCACGATTTCGGTTCCATCCCCGAGGAGGGCGGTCCCGTCAGCTGCACATTCTCATTCGTCAACGAAGGCGATGCGCCGCTTGTCATCATCTCGGCCACGGCACAGTGCGGCTGCACCCGTCCGTCGTTCCCCCAGAAACCGATTGCTCCCGGCAAGAAAGGTGAAATCAAAGTCACCTACCATCCTCAGGGACGTCCCGGTGAATTCATCAAAGAGGTAAAGGTAAAGACCAACGACAAGAAGCACCGCACCACAAAACTCAAAATCTCCGGCGTAGTCCTCCCGTACCGCCGCTAAACTTACCCCGCCATCAGTTCCAATATGTAATTAATGGCGCTGACGCGATGAATCGCGCCCTTGCAAAATACGATAAAATGAAATATAAATCAACGATACTCGGCATGATGCTTGCCGCTGCCGGCGTGGCAGTGGCCGCTCCCCGCGTGCAATGGCTCAATCCCGACTACGATTTCGGTGCCATCGCCGAAGCCGACGGTGTGGCTCAGGGCGAATTCCGCTTTGTTAATACCGGCGACGCTCCGGTCAGCGTGACAGGAGTACACACATCGTGCGGCTGCACCACCGCGCAGATACCGCGCGAGCCTGTCAGCCCCGGCGACACCGCTGTAATAGCCGTACAATACGACCCGACAGGCCGTCCCGGCAAGTTTGAAAAGAAAGTGACGGTCAATTTCTCCGACGACGTTCCGCGCACGTCGCTTCGTGTCCATGGTGTCGTCATCGGCACGACCAAGACCCTGCAGTCGCGGTATCCCATTGATGCGGGCGTGATGCGTATCCATTCGTCGGTCATACCGTTCGGCAACGTCAGAAATGTCGCCGCCAAAAGCGACTTCCTCGAGGTATACAATGCGTCGCACGACACAATCGTGCCCGTGTGGAGCAACATCCCGTCATACGTAAGCGTGGCTCCCCTCGAAAATAAAATCGCTCCGGGACAGCAGGCCGTCTACAATCTGATGTTCTCCGGCTATAAAGCGCCGGCCTACGGACTCGTCACCGACAGCCTTTTCATAGCCTCAGGTCCCGGCGCCGAGCCGGTGAAAGTCGACGTAGTCGGCATAGTCGTCGAGGATTTCTCACGCCTGAGCGACGCTGACCGCATCAATGCGCCGGTCATTTCGGTGAGCGACGACCGTCTCGACTTCGGCACCTTCACACCCTCCGCCGCGGTCACCAATGAGTTTACCATTACCAACAAGGGTAAGAATACACTGATTTTGCGGCGTGTCTATACCGCCGACAAGGGTATCGGCGTATCGGTCGACAAGACCGAGATAAAGAAAGGGAAACAGGCTAAAGTGACCGTCACGGTCACCCCCGAGGCCCTCGGCGACGGCGTGCTCAACGGCCGCATCTCCATTATCTCCAACGACCCCGACCACTCCAATCTTACTGTCCGTGCCGTAGGTCTTCCCGAAGGATTCTGAATTAATATTAAATTTGAATATAGCGATGCACACTGTTGCGTCCGTAAAAACACCTTACTATGACCCATCCTGAAAACGACGAAAAATATATCGGTCTGACCGTCAATTCCGGCGTGGCGCAGCCCCCGTCGGTCAATCCCTATCTCAAACGTCACCGCCGCAAGCCCCTCCCCTCCGTGGGCGAGATGGTCGACGGCATCGTGAAAGGTGACGTAACCATGCTGTCGCGCGCCGTGACGCTCGTAGAGAGCATCCAGCCCGACCACTACGCGCTCGCTCAGGAGGTCATAGAGAAATGTCTGCCGCATTCGGGCAATTCGCGGCGCATCGGCATAACGGGCGTTCCCGGCGCGGGCAAGAGCACCTCGATTGATGTGTTCGGTCTCCACGTGCTGCGCGACGGCGGCAAGCTCGCCGTCCTTGCCATCGACCCGTCGAGCGAACGCACCCGCGGCTCTATTCTCGGCGACAAGACGCGCATGGAAAAACTGTCGCAGCATCCCGGAGCATTCATACGCCCTTCCCCCTCGGCCGGCTCGCTCGGAGGCGTGGCGCGCAAGACGCGTGAGACAATCGTGCTGTGCGAGGCTGCCGGCTACAACAATATCTTCGTCGAGACCGTAGGAGTGGGGCAGAGCGAGACTGCCGTACACTCGATGGTCGATTTCTTCCTCCTCATACAGCTTGCCGGCACCGGCGACGAGCTGCAGGGCATCAAACGCGGCATCATGGAGATGGCCGACGGCATCGTAATCAACAAGGCCGACGGCGACAATATCGGTCCTGCTCAGCTCGCGCAGGCGCAGTTCAAATCGGCACTGCATCTCTTTCCGCCGGCCGAGTCGGGCTGGGCGCCGGAGGTATTGACCTATTCCGGGTACTACGAACTTGGCATAGCCGAAGTGTGGGATATGATCGACCGCTACTTTGCTTTCGTCAAGGACAACGGTTATTTCGAGCGTAAACGCATGCAGCAGGCACGCTACTGGATGTACGAGACCATCGACAACCGCCTCCGCTCCCACTTCTACAACGACCCCGAAATCGCCGCCATGCTCGCCGACCGCGAACGTCTCGTCCTCTCCAACCGCCAAAGCTCCTTCACCGCCGCCCGCGACATCCTCGATTACTACTTCTCCCGGAAATAATAAGAGGACTCAGAGCACTCCGAGTCCTCCGAGTTCTCCAATAATTTTGAATATTATTTTTTCAAAATGCAATTAAAATGCTAATTTTGTAAGCAAAAAGTAATTAAATATGCGTAATTTCACGACTGTCGCCGATATAGGCGACCTTAAGAAAGCTGTCGAGGAGGCAAAGGAGGTCAAGGCCGACCGTTTCGCCTATCAGTATCTCGGCCGCAACAAGACGTTGCTGATGATATTCTTCAACTCGTCGCTCCGCACACGCCTCTCCACACAGAAAGCAGCCATGAACCTTGGCATGAACACCATAGTGCTCGACGTCAACCAGGGCGCATGGAAACTCGAGACCGAGCGCGGCGTCATCATGGACGGCGACAAGCCCGAACATCTCCTTGAGGCAATCCCCGTGATGGGATGCTACTGCGATGTGATCGGCGTACGCTCTTTCGCCCGTTTCGAGTCGAAAGCCGACGATTACAATGAGCTTATACTCAATCAGTTCATAAAATACTCAGGGCGCCCTGTGTTCTCAATGGAGGCAGCCACGCGCCACCCCCTGCAGTCGTTTGCCGACCTTATCACCATCGAGGAGTACAAGACCAAGGAGCGTCCGAAGGTTGTCCTGACATGGGCGCCCCATCCCAAGGCATTGCCGCAGGCCGTGCCCAACTCGTTTGCCGAGTGGATGCGTGCGGCTGATGTGGAGTTTGTCATCGCCAACCCCGAAGGCTACGACCTCGCGCCCGAATTTGTAGGCGACACCAAGGTATACCACAACCAGGACGAGGCACTCCGCGGTGCCGACTTCGTCTACGCCAAAAACTGGAGCGCATACGCCGACCCCAACTACGGCAAAGTGCTCTCCACCGACCGCTCCTGGACGGTGACTGCCGATAAGATGGCGCTCACCGACAACGCCTACTTCATGCACTGCCTTCCCGTGCGGCGCAACATGATTGTAAGCGACGACGTCATCGAGTCGCCCCGCTCGCTTGTCATACCCGAAGCCGCCAACCGTGAGATTTCTGCCGAAGTAGTGCTCAAACGTATACTCGAATCACTATGAAAGTCGCGATAATAGGTGCCGGCAACATGGGGGGAGCCATAGCGCGCGCCCTTGCCGCGACACGCGAGTATAAAATTGCGCTGTCCAACCCCACGCTACCCAAACTCGAGGCCTTCAAGGCCGAGTTTCCGGAGAGATTCATAACGGTCACTACCGACAACGTCGAGGCCGTAATCGACGCCGACGTCGTAATCCTTGCCGTCAAGCCATGGCTTCTCGGTCAGGTTATCGACCAGATTAAACCGCGCCTCGTCTACCGCCGCAACACGATAGTGTCGCTTGCCGGAGGCGTTTCCATCGACGCTCTCGACGCCATGCTTGTGCGCGGCGACGAACTGCCCGCCGTGTGCCGTGTCATCCCCGATACCGCACTATCCGTAGGCAAGTCGATGACTTTCATCGCCGGACGTCGCGCCGACGCGTCCACTCTTCAGGCTGTCGAGTCGCTGTTCCGCCGCATGGGCGAGGTAGCCGTAATCGAAGAACGCCTGATGGATGCCGCCACAGCACTCAGTTCGTGCGGCATAGCCTACGTGTACAAGTTCATACAGGCATGCGTGCAGGCCGGTGTGGAACTTGGCTTCAGACCCGCCGACGCCCTCCGTTACGTCTGCGCCACTGTCGACGGTGCCGCCGCCATGCTTTCGCTCCCCGGCGCTGCGCCGCAGACCGAGATTGACAAGGTCACCACACCCGGTGGCATGACTATAAAAGGTATCAATGCGTTGGAACACAGTGGATTTACCTCCGCAGTCATCAATGCCATACTAACCCCAGTCAGAAAATGAGGAATTATCGCCGAGTCACCATAAAGATAGGCAGCAATGTGCTGACCCGTGCCGACGGCACGCTCGACGTCACCCGCGTTTCGGCTCTCGTCGACCAGGTGTGCGCCCTCCGCGCCCGCGGCATCGAGGTTGTCATGATTTCGTCGGGAGCGGTGGCGTGCGGACGCTCCGAGCTGCGCGGCATGCAGCTGCCGCAGCTCGACAATGTCGACGCCCGCCAGCTCTTTTCGGCTGTCGGACAGGTAAAGCTCATCAACCGTTACTACGACCTGTTCCGCGACCGGGGTATCCACGTCGGTCAGGTGCTCACCATGAAGGAGAGTTTCGCAACGCGCCGCCACTATCTCAACCAGCGCAACTGCATGATGGTGATGCTGCGCAACGGCATCATACCTATTGTCAATGAGAACGATACCGTCAGCGTGACCGAACTGATGTTCACCGACAACGACGAGCTGTCGGGACTCGTGGCCGCCATGCTCGACTGCGACGCGCTCATCATACTCAGCAATATCGACGGCATCTACAACGGCGACCCGCGTCAGCCCGGCGCCGAGGTGATACGCCGTGTCGACCCCGACCTCGACCTCACCGACTACATCATGACCGAGCGTTCGGGCTTCGGCCGCGGAGGCATGGTCACCAAATACCGTATCGCCCGGAAGGTGGCCGACGAGGGGATAGCCGTAATCATAGCCAACGGCAAGCGCGACAACATACTGACCGACATCATATCGGGCGAAGGCGACACCGTTTGCACCGAGTTTGCCCCCGCCGCAGTGCCCGCTTCGAGCCTCAAGCGCTGGATAGCCCACAGCGAAGGTTTCGCCAAAGGCGCCATCAGAATCAACGACCGCGCCGTCGAGGCTGTCAACTCCGACCACGCCGCCTCGGTGCTCCCGATTGGCGTAACTGAAGTAATCGGCGATTTCGAGAAAGACGACCTGATAAAAGTGCTCGACACCGCCGGCAACCTCATAGCCATAGGCCGCTCCTCCTACGGCGCAGCCGAAGCCCGCGAAGCCGCCGGCAAGCACCGTCAGCGCCCCATAATCCACTACGACTACCTCTATGTGGAATAGGTTGAATAAGTCCAATTAGTCCAATTAGACTAATTAGACCAATAACTTTATCATTAACCCCCTCAGTGCTGACGCGATAAATCGCGTCCCTACAAATCGCTTAAAAATGGTTGAACAGCAGCTTATTGACGCGCGCCGTGCATCGCGGCAGCTTCTCGGACTCTCCGATGAAAAAATCAACACCGTACTTCTCGCTGTGGCCGACGCTCTCGTAGCGGCCACCGACGACATACTCGCCGCCAACGCCCTCGACCTGGCGCGCATGGACACGGCCAATCCCAAATATGACCGGCTGAAACTGACCCCTGACCGCATAGCCGGCATCGCGGCCGACATGCGCAACGTGGCGTCGCTCCCGTCGCCGCGCGTGGAGATTGACCGCCGCGTGCGTCCAAACGGGCTGGTTATCCGCCGCGTGGCCGTCCCATTCGGCGTTATCGGCGTCATCTATGAGGCGCGCCCCAATGTCACCGCCGACGTCTTCTCCCTATGCTTCAAAAGCGGTAACGTATGTGTGCTCAAGGGGGGACACGACGCCGACGACTCCTCTCGCGCCATTGTCGACGTGATCCATCGCGAGCTCCGCAGCCACGGCATCGACCCCGCCGTAGCCACTCTGCTCCCCGCCACCCGCGAGGCCACCGACACGCTTCTCGCCGCCCGCGGCACCGTCGACCTTATCATACCCCGCGGCAGCAGCAGCCTTATCAACAGCGTCCGTGAGAAGTCGCAGGTACCGGTCATCGAGACGGGCGCCGGAGTGTGTCACTGCTACGTCGACGCTTCGGCCGACATAGCGATGGCACGTGACATCGTCAATAATGCCAAAACGCGGCGCGTAAGCGTGTGCAACGCTCTCGACTGTATCATCCTTCACAGCTCGCTTCTTGACGCGTTAGGGGCCATCTGTGAGCCTCTGGCGGCCTCATCCGTCATCATCCATGCCGACGACCGTGCCTACCGCGCTCTCGAAGGCCGCTATCCCGCGCAATTGCTCCGGCATGCAACCGATGCCGACTTCGGCACCGAATTCCTGTCGTATGCCATGGCTATACGCACCGTCGACACCCTCGACGAGGCGCTCGACCATATCGACCGCAACGGTTCCGGTCACAGCGAGTCGGTAGTCACCGCCGACGAGGAGGTAAAACGCCGCTTCTCCACCGAGGTCGACGCCGCATGTGTCTACACCAACGCCCCGACATCGTTTACCGACGGCGCCCAGTTCGGTCTCGGCGCCGAAATAGGCATCTCCACCCAGAAAATGCATGCCCGCGGCCCCATGGCTCTCGAAGGCCTTATGACCTACAAATGGCTCATCGCCGGCACCGGCCAAATCCGCCCGTAGCTGATAGGGGCGAGGGCGTCCCGCCCTCGTGGTATTATGGAAAGTTATTACGAAGGTGTTGCAAAACTCGGCTTTAACTTTCCGCGGTTGAAAACCGCGGCTACTACGTAGCTGATTGTCAGGAATCTTCGCATAGTAGCCGCGGTTTTCAACCGCGGAAAGTTTAGTTCTGCAACACTCTGCTCCACTACAAACAAAAAAGCGATGGCTCGAAGCCATCGCTTTTTTGTTTGCTGATATGTCAATCAGATTATTTTACGAGTTCTTTTGCAACTTTGTCGCCGCGAACTACGATGTAAAGACCGTTGGTCGGCTCGGCAACGCGTACACCCTGAAGGTTGTAGTATACGGGAGCTGCATTCTCTTCAACTTCGATGCCTTCAACTGCTGTAATCAGACCGCTTGTGCCGTCGAGGCTATAAACATGGCCGTCTTCAAACATTGAAGCGTTTTCTACGTTGTCTGATTCATCACCGTTGTAGTTGAGTTTCCAGTTGATTGAACTGCCGGTGAGTTCACGTGAATCTATGTCAATAGTCCAATACTCTTCGCCGTTAATAGTGACCTTTGACATTTCTTTACCGGGCCAGCTGCCGAAAAGCGAGGGAGCCCAAGAATAGATATAGCATCCGGCTTTATCCCATTCTGACACACGAATATAAATTTTTGCATAGTTTATAACTACTTCTCCGGCGGGAGTGAAAACACCATCTTTAATTGTGCCGATAGGATCGATTGAATTGACGTTGTTTCCGCTATAAACCGCACCATCAGTTGTAGCAAGGTCTTTTGTCTGAGCACCATCGCCGCTGAAAATTACATTGGTCTGGTCGCCGGGCACGTTGTATACATAGAATGTACGGCCGTCAATAGTAATTGTCTCGGTCACTGCATCACCGGGCCATTTAGAAACTTCAGGAGCCCAACAATAGCAATTTACACTACTCCAGCCAAGGGTGTTTTCAAAATACACTGAGGTTGCCGAAGCGGCCACGCTTACGAGCATGGCTACAAGAAAAAAGTAAAATTTCTTCATGAATAAAAAGGTTAAGTGTTAATAAATTATTAAGGTTAATTATTTTAGTTTACGTCTTGTAAGTACGATATTGATATACATGTCTCTTGCCAAGAGATAATAATTACGGTGCAAATATATATAATTTTTTACAAGTCAGAACTATTTTAATGATTTTTTTTCAAAAAAAATTGAAATTAGAGGGCACTTGTTAAGCAAATCCCCTCGAATTTTTTTTATATGTCATTGTTACAATGTGCAATAAGTAGCATCACACACTCTTGGCAATAGATGGTATGTTGTTTGCTATACTTACATGAAATTCTGTAATTATTGTTTGCAAAACTGAAATTATTCACAATTTGAATATATTAACCTTAATTTATTAACACTTAACCTTTTTTATTCATGAAGAAATTTTACTTTTTTCTTGTAGCGCTCGTACTCGGCGTAATGTCAGCAAGTGCAATTGATTATTATCTGATCGGTGGTTTCCAGAAACCCAATGTCTGGACTTTAAAAGATCCGACTTGTCTGTTTGAAGCTCAGGGCGACGGTACATACGTTCTTGATTATGAAGGCCAGCTGACTTCCGGATTCAAAATCAACGACGGTACATGGGGCAATGATGCTGCTAATTTTGGCTCAAACGGTACAAAACTCGTGCTTGGCACGCCTTATAATTATGGCGTAGGCGGCTCTACGAGCGATATTTCTCTTGAAGAAGGTGTGGTAGACAATCCCCATCTCGTTCTTGATACAAATAACGGAACCCTTACCATCACCGGTCAGCAGGCTGAAGTTAAAATCACATACGACATCTGGGGCAATCTTCCTGACCAAGCTGAAGCCTGGAGCGCAACTACTCTTACAAATGTGGAAGGCGATATCTGGGTAGCCAAGGATGTTAACGTTACCGCACAGAGCGATTTCGGTATCCGTGAACTTACCAACGGCTCTCAGTCAAACTGGATCTGGGCTACAGGAAACAACGAAATCTCAGGCATTGGTACTTTTGCATGCGGTATTCAGGCTGAGTCTGACGGCGTAAACTTCTCTATCGCCCCGGGTAAATGGACTCTCTCATTCAATGCGGCTACAATGGAACTTGTTGTAACTTCAGGCCTCGATGCAGTTGAAGGCATCGAAGTTGAAGAGAATGTAGCTCCCGTATACTACAACCTCCAGGGTGTACGCGTTGCCGAGCCGACCAACGGCCTCTACATCGTGGTCCGCGGCAGCAAAGTAGCCAAAGAACTCGTAAAATAATCTGATTAACATATCAGCTAATAAAAAGCGATGGCTCGACGCCATCGCTTTTTATTTATATCATGACAGTGAAGCGGGTATAAAGACGCAGTAATTTGTAGGGACGCACGGTCTGTGCGTCCGGTAACCGGCAGATAATCAACCGATATTTTCGGACGCACAGACCGTGCGTCCCTACTCCCCAGCTGAAAAATATCATGCCGGAGGATATTATTTCGGGGGCATTCTTCCAAAAAATAACCGCGCATGATGCGCGAAAACTCGCGGGAAATAATTAATTTTGCAGCTATATGGAGAAAGTCAGACCCAAAAAAGCGCTCGGACAGCATTTCCTGACCGATGAGAGTGTGGCGGCGCGCATAGCCGCTACCGTTGATTGCGAGCCTGCACTTCCGGTGGTGGAGGTGGGTCCCGGTATGGGTATGCTCACCAAATATCTCCTTGAAGCCGGACGCGATGTCACCGTAGTCGAACTTGACGACGAGAGCGTGGCATTCCTGCGGCAGAACTATCCCGCGCTCGACGGACGCATTGTCGAGGGCGACTTCCTGCAGCTCGACCTTACCCGCTTCGCCGGCGCCGACGGACGCCTTTGCGTCATAGGCAACTATCCCTACAACATCTCGTCGCAGATATTCTTCCATATCCTTGACTATAAGGATAATGTGACGCTGTGCTCCGGCATGCTCCAGCGCGAGGTGGCCGAACGCATTGCTGCCCGCGAAGGTTCGCGTACGCGCGGCATTCTCTCCGTGCTTCTTCAGGCTTGGTACGATATAGAATATCTCTTTACCGTAAGCGAGGGTGTGTTCAATCCCCCGCCCAAGGTGAAATCGGGTGTCATCAGGCTGCGGCGCAACGGCGTGACATCGCTCGGATGCGACGAGCGCCTGTTCAAAACCGTGGTGAAGACCACCTTCGGCCAGCGCCGCAAGACGATACGCAACTCCCTCCGTCCGCTCCTCCCCTCGGGCACACCTCTCCCCGACCACCCGCTGATGGCTCTCCGCCCCGAACAGCTCTCCGTCGACCAATTCATACAACTGACCAATCTCGTTAGCTCGCTGCGACAATGAAAGAATTCACCGATCAATATATCGAGGAAATGCGCGACATAATAAGCCGCCACGACGAGGCTGCGGCGCGTACCGAGCTCGAGCAGATGCACCCGGCCGACATTGCCGAACTGTATCAGGAACTCGACCTTGAAGAGGCGGAATTTCTTTACAATCTTCTTGACGAGGACACACGCGCCGACGTGCTCATGGAGCTCGACGAGGAGGACCGCCGCAAGCTCCTCTCCAACATGCCTGCCAAGGAGATTGCCACGCAGGTCATCGACCACCTCGACACCGACGAGGCCGTTGACCTTATCCAGGAGCTTGACGAGGATGACCGCGACGAAATCCTCTCCCACATCAACGACGTGGAGCAGGCCGGCGACATCATCGACCTCCTTAAATATGACGAGGACACCGCCGGCGGTCTGATGGGCACGGAGATGATTGTGGTCAACGAGAACTGGTCGATGCCCGAGTGTATCAAGCAGATGCGCATGCAGGCCGAGGATATGGACGAAATCTACTACGTCTATGTGGTCGACAATGACGACCGCCTCAAGGGTATACTCCCGCTTAAAACGCTCATCACCCACCCCTCGGTATCCAAGATAAAGCATATCATGGAGTGCGAACCGGTATCGGTCAAGACCGACACCCCGATTGACGACGTAGCCCTCGACTTCGAGAAATATGACCTTGTGGCTATGCCCGTGGTCGACTCCATAGGGCGCCTCGTGGGACGTATCACCGTCGACGACGTCATGGACCAGGTGCGCGAATCGTCGGAACGTGACTATCAGCTGGCATCAGGTCTGTCGTCTGACGTCGACGCATCCGACTCCATCCTCGCGCAGACAAAGGCGCGCATACCGTGGCTGCTCATCGGTATCGTGTCGGGCATACTCGCCTCGCTCATCCTCACCGGCTTCGAGGCTCAGCTCCAGGCTGTCACCACGCTCGCCATCTTCATCCCCATCATCGGCGGCACGGGCGGCAATGTCGGCGTGCAGGCGTCGGCCATCGTGGTGCAGGGTTTGGCCAACGGCACGCTGGATATCAAGGAGTTCGCCAAGCAGCTTTGGAAGGAGGTGAGGGTAGGACTGCTCAACGCCACAATCATCTCCGGCGTGATATTCGTGTACAATCTGATTATGATACCTCACGATTTCGCCGTGACGCTGTCGGTGGCCGTATCGCTGTTCATAGTGGTGATGTTTGCCACGCTTTTAGGCACCATAGTGCCCCTGACGCTCGAAAAACTGAAAATCAATCCCGCGCTTGCCACCGGCCCTTTCATCCAGATTTCCAACGACATAGTCGGCCTCGTAATCTACGTCTTCATCTCCACCTGGTTCCTCTCGATATTCTGAACCGGACATGTCTGACAAGTCTGACCGGTTGGACTCGTCGGACACACAATCGGATTTGTATAGACGCTATTATCGCTTTTTATTTAAGCTGAGCTGAGTGGGGCGGGGGCGTCTCGCCCCCGTGGTAACTTTCAGTGTACGTAGTGACTTTCAGTGTATAATAATACCACGAGGGCGAGACGCCCTCGCTCCACTCTATGCTTCCGTGTCATTGGGTGTTATTGTTTGAGCGGGGCTTGGGAGTGGTAGCCGGGGATGTTGCGGAAGGAGAGGGTGGCGGTGCGGTTGGTGGCTTCTGATTCGTAGCGGAGCCAGTAGCGGTCGGCGTTGAGGAAATCGAGGCTGAACAGGGCGGTGTCAATCGGTCCGTCGCCGTAGCGCCCTTCGGTCAGACGTTCGTAGACCGTTATATTGTTGCCTCGCACTACTATTTTTGCGCTGACGGCGCCCGATGCGTCGACCCCTTCGATGCCTGTGCGCCGCAGCCACACGCAGCCGCTGTCGTCGCAATCGATACTGACGGCAGGCTCTTTCTCATCATCACTATTGTCCTCGCGCGACAATGCGCCGCCGAGGAGATATTCGCTTGCTTCCTTCGTGGTGTTCGGCTTGGCGAGAAACGCCACTATCGCCGCCGCCACGAGAAACAAAATCACGTAAAACTCTGTTGTGTGAAAAAAACTCATACACAAATATACGACTTTCGCTCAAATTTGTGTAAATTTGGGGTATGAAACATCTCTTTTTGACTTCGATATTGGCCGTCGGTGCCCTTATGGCATCGGCCTGCGGCAACAAATCGGCCGACAGGCAGGCTGACCCCGCGCAGGATACTGTCGCCCCGCGGCAGGCCGTGCTCGACGTGATGGCCGACGCCGATTCGGTGTATGTCCGCGTGGCCGAGCAGGTGGCATTCGGGCCCCGTGTGCCCGGCACTCCGGGGCACAGCCGTTGCGTCGACTACATAATGCGCCGGCTGAAGGATGCAGGTGCCGACGTGACGGTGCAGGATACCATTTTCGCGCCCGCAGGGAGCGCCATGAAGCCGCAGCGGGTGCGCAACATCATCGGTCGTTTCAACGCCGGAGCGCCGCGCCACGTGCTGCTCTTGGCGCATTACGACACGCGTCCATGGGCCGACCAGGAGGCGGACTCCACCCTCCACCGCACCCCTATCGACGGCGCCAATGACGGCGCGAGCGGCGTGGGCGTGCTCCTTGAGATTGCGCGCCTGATGAACCGTCTCCCCAAGGATGTCGAGGTCGAGATGCTCTTTGTCGACGCCGAGGACGCCGGCACCTACGACGATGATTTCTCCTGGTGCATTGGTTCGCAGGCATGGGCCGACGCTTTCGACCCCACCTCACGCCGTGTACCCGAATACGCCATTCTGCTCGATATGGTGGGTGCACGCGACGCACGTTTCCACCGCGAGTATTTTTCCGACCGCTACGCCCGCAATGTCAACAACTTAGTGTGGGATGCCGCACGCCGCGCAGGCTACGGCGAGCGTTTCCCCGATGCTCCCGGCGGCGCTCTCAACGACGACCACATACACATCATGCGCGTAGGCATTCCCGCCGTGGATATTGTGGAGTCGGCCAACCCGTCGACAGGCTCGTTCAACCCTACATGGCATACACTTGACGACAATCTCGACAACATCGACCCCGCCACACTCAAGATGGTGGGCGATGTAGTCATCAATACCATATTCAAATAACATCATGACAATCAACGATAAACAGGAAGAGCTCATAGCTGAGTTCGCCGACATAGACGACTGGATGGATCGCTATGCCTATATTATCGACTTAGGCAACGCGCTCCCCCCCATCGACGAGAAATACAAGACCCCCGAACACCTTATCGAGGGGTGTCAGAGCCGCGTGTGGCTCAATGCCGAATACCGCGACGGAAAGGTGTATTATACCGCCGATTCCGACGCCATCATAGTCAAAGGCATCATCTCGATGCTCATCGACGTGCTTTCCGGCCATACACCGCAGGAAATCCTTGACAGCGACCTCCATTTCATCGACGCCATAGGTCTGTCGACCCACCTGTCGCCCACCCGAAGCAACGGCCTGCTCGCCATGGTGAAGCAGATGCGCCTCTACGCCCTCGCCTTCAAGCAGCTCAACCCCGACCCGTTGAAATAAAATGCAATGGGTGGTATAACTCAAAACATACGAACGTGTAGGGACGCGATTCATCGCGTCAGCATCCCGATGACGGTATTACCCATATCGGGCGCAAAGTTGCTGCAAAATTAAGACCGCGGTTAAAAACCGCGGCCACTATCGGTTCAATTAGCAGACCGCATGCGTAGTAGCCGCGGTTTTTAACCGCGGAGGTTGTAATTTCGCAGTGAGTGTCCCTACAGCAAATCAAACCAATACAAAAACAACAAGGCATGGCAAAGAAAATTGTCGAGACACCTTTGATGAAACAGTATATCGAGATGAAACAGCGTCATCCCGACGCGATATTGCTGTTTCGTGTGGGTGACTTCTACGAGACATTCTCCGACGATGCCATCACGGCGTCGGAAATACTCGGCATAACGCTGACGCGGCGCGCCAACGGCGTGGCCCAGTCGGTGGAGCTTGCCGGATTTCCCCACCACGCTCTCGACACATACCTCCCCAAGCTCGTGCGCGCCGGCAAACGTGTGGCTATCTGCGAACAGCTCGAGGACCCCAAGCTCACCAAGAAGCTCGTGAAGAGGGGCATAACCGAGCTTGTCACCCCCGGTGTGTCAATCAGCGACAACCTGCTTGAAAACCGCGAGAACAATTTCCTCGCCGCCGTGCATTTCGGCAAACAGGCCACCGGCGTGTCGTTTCTCGACATATCCACCGGCGAATTCCTTACCGCCGAAGGGTCGGACGACTATATCGGCAAACTGCTGTCGAATTTCGCCCCGAAGGAGGTGCTCGTGGAGCGCGAATGCCGCGCCCGCCTCGAGTCGGCTTTCAACGGCCGTTACCTCGCCATGGAGCTTGACGACTGGGTGTTTACCCTCGAGAGCGCCAAAGACCGCCTGCTCAAGCACTTCGAGACGGCGAGCCTCAAGGGGTTCGGCATTCAATCGATGCCGTCGGCCATCGTGGCGTCGGGCGCCATCCTGCATTACCTCGACATCACCCAGCATACCCGCATATCGCATATCACCTCCATATCGCGCATCGACGAGGAGCGCTACGTGCGCCTCGACCGGTTCACGGTGCGCAATCTCGAGCTCGTGCAGAGCCTCGGCGAGGACGGCAAGAGCCTGCTCGACGTCATCGACCGCACGGTCAGCCCGATGGGTGCCCGTCTGCTGCGCCGATGGCTGCTGTTCCCGCTTAAGGACGTGACGGCCATCAACGCCCGTCTCGACATCGTGGAGTATTTCTTCCGCGACACAGAGATGCGCGACGAGCTTGCGCGTCAGCTTTCGGTGGTGGGCGACCTCGAGCGCCTTATCTCGAAAGTGGCCGTAGGACGTATCTCGCCCCGCGAGGTGGTGCAGCTGCGCAATTCGGCCTCGGCCATCGAGCCTGTGAGGCGTCTATGCATGGAGAGCGACCTGCCCGCGCTCCACACCATAGGTGAGCAGCTCAATCCCTGCCGCGGCATGATCGACCGCATCAGCGCCGAGATTGTCGACGACGCCCCCGCTGCCCTCAACCGCGGCGCGGTGGTGCGCTCAGGCGTCGATACCGAGCTCGACGAGCTCCGCGACATCGCCTACCGCGGGAAGGACTATCTGGCGCAGATACAGCAGCGCGAGAGCGAGGCCACCGGCATAGCGTCGCTCAAAATCGGCTTCAACAACGTGTTCGGCTACTATATCGAGGTCACCAACACCCATAAGGACAAGGTGCCTGAGGAGTGGGTGCGCAAACAGACTCTCGTCAACGCCGAGCGCTATATCACCCCCGAACTGAAGGAATACGAGGAGAAAATACTCACCGCCCAGGAGCGTATAGCCGTCATAGAGACGCGCATATACAACGCCTTAGTGTCGTGGCTCAACGAATATGTCGCCGCCGTGCAGCTCGACTGCACGCTGCTGGCACGCCTCGACTGCCTGCTCGGATTCAGCCGCGCCGCCCTCGACAACCGCTACAACCGCCCCGTGGTCAACGACTCCCTGTCGCTCGAGATGACCGGCGGACGCCACCCCGTCATCGAGAAGGAGCTGCCTCCGGGACAGCCTTACATATCCAACAGCGTCAGCCTCGCCAACGACGGCACGCAGGTGATGATGATAACGGGTCCGAATATGTCCGGTAAATCGGCTCTCCTGCGTTCCGTGGCTCTCAACGTACTGCTTGCCCAGATGGGGTCGTTTGTCGCGGCAGAGAGCATGAAAACGGGCATTGTCGACAAGATTTTCACCCGCGTGGGCGCTTCCGACAACATTTCGCTCGGCGAATCGACATTCATGGTGGAGATGAACGAGGCGGCTTCCATACTCAACAACATGTCGCAGCGGTCGCTGATACTCTTCGACGAACTCGGCCGCGGCACGTCGACTTACGACGGCATATCCATAGCGTGGGCCATCGTGGAGCATATCCACGAGTCGGCCATGCAGCCCAAGACGCTCTTTGCCACCCACTACCACGAGCTCAACGAGATGGAGCGGCAGTTTCCCCGCGTGGTCAACTACAACGTATCGGTAAAGGAGATTGACGGCAAGGTGGTGTTCCTGCGCAAACTGGCGCGCGGTGGCTCGGAGCACAGCTTCGGTATACATGTGGCCAAGCTTGCCGGCATGCCGGCATCGATAGTGCGCCGCGCCTCGGAGGTGCTCCGCCATCTCGAGGAAGCCAACCGCCGTGACGGTCTCGCGCCGGAAAAGCAGCTCGCCACGCTCGAGGCGCCCGCAGGGATGCAGCTGTCGTTCTTCCAGCTCGACGACCCGTTGCTGGCACAGGTACGCGACGCCATCGCCGGCCTCGACATCAACCGCCTGACGCCGATGGATGCCCTCAACAAGCTCAACGACATCCAGCAGATGATAACAGGAAAGTGACAGGAGCGGGGGCGTCCCGCCCCCGTGGTATTTCATTAACCACAAACGTTCCTACGGGGGCGGGACGCCCCCGCTCCATTCAATATTGAATCGCATCCCTGTCGGCGCGTTAACTTTTTGGCACAGTTTTTGTTCTATCTCATAGAGACTTGTTTACAAACATCAAATATAATAATTATGGAAAAAATCAAACCCGGCAAATATGTCGAAATCACTTACGATTTGTATCAGATAAATCCCGACGGCAGCGAGAAACTCGTACATCAGGTTGACCCCGAAGACCCCGAAAAGTTTGTTTTCGGCGTGACCCGCGGCATGATAGAACCTCTCGAAGCCGCTCTCGACGGTCTCGAAGCCGGCGGCAAATATGACGTCAAGGTAAAGGCCGGTGAGGCTTTCGGTCCCTACGACCCCGAGCAGATTGTCACTCTGGAGAAAGACATCTTCATGGTCGACGGCAAATTTGACGCCGAGATGGTCAAGCCGGGCGCTCTCGTGCCTATGATGACCGCCGACGGTTTCCGTATCAACGGTCTCGTCAAGGATGTGACCGACACTCAGGTAGTCATGGACTTCAACCATCCGCTCGCCGGAAAGGACGTGCGTTTCAAGGGTGAGGTGAAGACCGTACGCGACGCTACACCCGAGGAACTTCAGCCCGCCCACGGTTGCGGTTGCGGCTGTCACGACCACGGATGCAGCGACGACGCATGCGGATGCGGCGACCATGACTGCGGCGACGACTGCGGCTGCACCCACGGCCACCACTGCAGCGACGATGCCTGCGGCTGCCACTGATACCGTCGCATACGCGTACAGATAAGTTCAAACAGGAGCACAGGAGCCCTGACAAAAAGTACAGATAATTGTGCTATTGTCATCGCCTCCTGTGCTCCTGTTGGTCTATAAATACGTCAATCGCATCACCAACATCTCGGAAATTCGCTCGTTCTGTGACTTTTCTTATATATCCTATAATCAGGCTCTTATCGGCGCAAATATACAGCTCTATCCCCGAAAAACTGCGTTTTCCATAATTTTTTCACCCCATTTTACTGCGTTTTCCTATAAAAATACCCCCTCAAAAAACGGCGTTTTCCGTATTAAAGATAAATCTGTGCCAAATTTTATTGTAGAATGAATAAGGAAATTTTATTAGGGCAAATTTTTATATTTTAAATAAATAATATTTTAAAATAAATATGTAAATTTGTCGCTGTTACATAATTATCTGTAACGCCTACGCCGATATGATACTGTTTGAAGTATCGGGCTCGGGGTGGGTACATGTTTTTTAGAAAAAAGCGTTTATTGACGCTTTGTTCTTGACGCTTCGAAATCCGGAAAATTTCAATTACTGTCAAGGACAAGGCAGCGATAGATGTCTCCATCGGTATGAATTGAATTCTTCAACCCATATCGGCGTGGGCTCTACGTTGCTTGTTCGACAGTAATAGGCAAATTCCGGAGCCTCGAAGCGTGGAACAAGCAGTAAGTAAAGTTCCCACGCTTTTTATTTTTATATCGTCAGAGGGGACAGGCGAATGAAATTCTTGTAAATGATAGGACAGAAAAGATTCAACTGGGCTATGGTGTTGGCTCTTTTGGCAGTGCTTGTTTTTAGCTACATTGCTTTTTTAGGAATGCTGTATCATGAAACAACAAGTTCTAAAACTCCTGTGTGGATTGCTATTGGGATTTTAGTAATTGTATCCTTGTGTTGCTTCGGAATGTGCTATGGAAAAGCAGAACGCAACAAATTCCTTGGAAAGAGCGTGCAGATAGCTTTGGGGACGGTTATATTCGTCGTTCTTGTTTTGGCTGCCATTCCATTTACCAATTTTCTGGATGTATTAGGTAAATCGGAAGATATAAAAGAAAATGTAGAAGAAGTATTCGATTATGCAAGCAATCTGGATAATCGCTATGCCGAATATGCCAATTCAAGAATAAAAGATTATGAGAATATACTTTCTCCTGAAGAGGAAATATCAGGGGACTCATTTCTAACAACTCGTTCGAAAAACGAATATGATTATGTAATTTCAGTTAAGTCACAGGCTTTACGTCGTATCATTCTGCCGGAATCGCGTCGGTCAATAGTTGAAGGGCGTCACTACTGGCTTGATAACAGTAAGGAAATGAGTCTTTGGAATGTAGCCACACCCGACAACCTTCGCAAGTTGAGGTCAGTAGTGTCTTCTTGGATTGATGAATACCGTACATTGTCATCAAATGGATTCGAAGATGAATCATTTGAGCCTTTTATTGAAAAGGAATTTTCAACTTCAATCGATACATGTACGGCTCAATTTACCCATTATCATTTTCCTTCAATAATAGCTATTCTGATAACTTTTATTGTTTTCGGAATTATTCTGCTTCCATATTTCCTTACAGATTCTTGGGAATATGGAGTAGATGAACAAAATAATAAGGTAGACAAAACATCCAAAGAATTTACATGGATTTAAAAATGTTGAGTTATGGCTACAAGACAAGAAATTCTCGATAAATTAAACAATAATCATACAGAGTTTACCCCATCGGTATTAGCCAATGTGATTAAATCGCATGATTATGATATAACAGTTTCTGATTTATATGATTTAAATAATTTCCCGGTGGAAAAAATTATTGAAATCAGAAAAATTCTTTCAGATTTTGAGAATAAAAAATTTGAAGAGGCAAAAAACTCACTAACTCCACGCAAATTAAATAACTTTATAAAGGATTTCCGAGAAGGCAAAAATGTCGAAAATGCCAAAAAAATTTTGAAAGACCTTGATAATAGCTCATGGGAAGATATTGCAGACTCCAATCGAAAATCGGATTTTGAACAATATAAATCTGATTTTCCCAAAGGCAACCATTATAGAGACTGTAATGATATATTAAAAGACTTTGATTGGTATTTGGCGAAAAAAACGGATACAGTTGAGGCTTACTCTAATTACAGGATAAACCATCCCGGCGTACATGACCAAGAGATAGACAGTCTTATAAAAAACTATGAAGACAAGAAAACCTGGGAAAATTGCCAAAGCAAAGGAACTGAAGGTTATCGTGAATATTTACTCAAATTTCCCAATGGACAATTTGCGCCGGAGGCGAGAGTTAGAATAGATAATGTAAGTCAAAAAGATAAATTCTTAAATAGAATACGACAAAATAAAAATTCTGTACGTATACTTGATATTCAAAAAGCAGTCAAGGATAATAAGGTGACTTGGAGTGATATAACAGAAGTTTTTGGAGAGGCAATTACGGAGATGATCAAGAGTTATGAAGATGATCCGATATTACCTAATTCGGAAATACCAGATTGTCTTTCAGGTAACGGAACTGAAGTGTACTTTTGGGGGATAAAGGGAAGTGGTAAAACGTGTGCATTGGGAACAGCTCTCAGCTACATAAATAAAAAAGGATTATACACACCATTACCTTGTAAGGGAGCCAAGTATAGGGATGCATTGAAAAATCTATTTAGAAGAAATTTGTCTTTATGTATATTACCTCCAGCCACCGATGAAGAACAAATACATGAAATGTCTTTATTGTTGAGAAATCCTGATAAGAAAAAAAATCCTGATGGGCGCTATACACCGTTTACGTTTATTGATTTGCCTGGCGAATTAATTCACCGAGCTTATGAATTGCAAGGAAAAACGAAGGATGAGGTAGAAAAAGTACTTATAAAAGATTTAACGAGCGACGAACCACATTTTAAAAATTTCAATATACTCTTAAATTATTTGAAAGATAAAAATAGGCCAAAAATTCATTTCTTTATTTTTGAGTATGGTTCCCATGACAGAGCAATAAAAATCAATGGACAATGGGTTGAAATCCCAGATTGCTTACAGGCATTAATGTCAGTTTTAAAAGACCTCAAGGTATTTTCAAAGTCAACAGTAGGAATTTATCTGCTTATGACCAAAGCCGATCGGTTGCCTTGCGATAAAGAGGATAGGCCGGTAAATGCGGAAGAATATTTTGATGAGTATTTTTCTTCGTTTAAAACTAATCTTGAAAAAATATGTAATGAATCCTATATTGGGGATTTTTGCGGGATAACGTTTTCAATTGGCGATGTTTATGCGCAGCAAATATGCAAATTTAATGGTGAAGATACTGAGAAAGTGCTACGAAAGCTTTTCTTGAAATCTAAGCCGGAAAGTGATAAGTGGTGGACAAAAATATTAAAGGGATAAAATCGATAGTTATGGAGATAATTATAAAGGGTGGAATGTTTGATCGCAAAAGAAGCGAGAGTGAAGAAGTATTTAAATTTAATTGTGAAGATATACCTTTCTTCAATAATTTTGATCCCAGAAGTATTAACTTAGGCAATAAGAGTAATCAGGCAAGAGATTATACATATATTATAAGGACAACTGAAGATGGATTTGATTTTGGAATTCATTTCCTGAATATAGAATACGGACCTCGAAGACCAGCTGTCGCAATATTTTTACGAGCCGGATGGATGATTCCAAACAAAGGAGACGTTTTGGTAAAAAAACTTAATGAGATGGCCGAAAAAACACTTACTGCCATCGGAAAATATGTTGACGGACGTGATGCCGGGAATATCCAAGGCCCGTTTCAAAATCCTTTAAGTGATACTGATTTAAATGAAATAAAAAAAGAGTGCCAGTTCTGTGAAATAGAGAAAATTGCTGTTAAAGATGCTTTGTCTGATAAAAAAATTTTCCTGACAGAGGTTTCGTCAGTAGAACATTTCTTTGAAAATCCTTATCAAATAGGACAAATTTCATCAAAAGGTGCGATTTGGTCTGCTTGGAATGATATAACAAGTGACAAATTGCCGAATGATATTGTTAAAACAGCAGCCAATTCTCGTAATTATCTGTATAAATCACTTAAATCGAGGTTGTATTCATTAAAACTCTCGGAAAGTGAAGTTAAAATGGAATATTTCGATCCAATAATTGATAGATCTTACATTCATCATGGAAAGATTACCGGATTAGATAGTACATATTTGAAATATGTTGGAGACAGATTTGTCTATCAAAAAACTGCAGAAGAAGCAGGAATCAAATTCAAATACGAAATTAAAATCAATTGGACAATCGAAGGTGCATTTGGTCATACTAAAAAAACTCGCTGTCTTCAGGCGTCAGAAGGAATTTATACAGTGGATTATAAAGATATAAATAAATCCATATCGTTGACTTGTGAAGACGGAGAGAAAGAAATAATTATAATTACAGAAAACGATATAAAGAGAGGATTCATGACAGTTAGATCTAAAGCAGAAGAAGCCGAATTTATAATCAAAGTATCAGGCTCTGATTTTGAAGAAACTCCGATAACGGTAAAAGTAGATAGCGCTTCACCTGCCTATGAGACAATAAAAAGAATATCAAATAATCAAAGACGGGATATCGAACTGTCGAAAGCAGACAAAATGCCTCGAGATTCTGGACGGTTATTTAAGAACTTTCTTCTAATTTTCGGACTTGTCGTTTTGGTTATAGGGGTAATTTTATTAGTCAAATCGTTATTATTTGAAACGTCTGAAAATCCGGAAAAACATGATAAGCCCCAACAAGTGCAAGTCGTTAGTCAAAACAATAGCAATGATATTGAGGAAGATAAAAAATACTTTAAAGAGAATCGTATATGGAATAAAGCAAATCTGAAATCGAATGAAGCAAAAGTATTCTTTGAGAATGTTTTAGATTGGAATCTAGATAAAATAAGAACTGATAAAACATTTGGTGATTGTGCCGGTAGTTCAATTTTGAAGGATGCCGCTATAAATTGCAATCCAAATGAAAAAAGCTCAATTTCGAAAGAATTGAGGAAAAATACGTCTATTATAAATTTGGATCAGTTGGATAATATAATCAAGCAGGCAAACTCAGAAGGTGATACCGAGAATTCCATTAATGACTAAATTTAACCGTAAGATTTCTGAATATGAAAATCGCAATAAATAAATTGATAATATTAGCAGTGTTTGTAGTCGGATTGGCATTTCTTACCTTATGGCTTTTTGATGCAATCAAAGGGTATGAGGCAACCTCTATCCATTCTGATCCTTTTAAGCCTGTAGCCTCTGCCGCTATTTCAGAGAGAATTGAAGGAAAGGATTACAAAACTGCTCGTAATGCCTTTGATTCTATATATACGATGATAGATATACAGGGGAAGTTAATTCTTAAAGATGGAAGCCGTCCTACATCTGATATTGAAATTGACTCTCTTAAGCTGTTGGCCTATAATACCGCTGTTAAGGCTCTTATTGTTGATACGGATAAGCTATACCCTTCTTCGAGATGGGGTACTTTTCCTCTTGAAGATTTCAAATCTCAAGCTACTTATTATCTGAATCTTTATTCGCAGGGTAATTTTTATGAGCCTGATTTAAAGAAGATTATTGGCAATATAAATGATTATCATGCAGCTTTGAGAGTATGCAGTAGTGCAGGGTATGTAACGAATGTTGCGGGTATACAGGAACTTGAGAATAAAGTTAAAGCGTATAAACGTTATCCGTTGACAAATGATACCTATCTGAATTCACAGTTAAATTCAGCAATTCAAAAAGCAAAAAACTCCGTTTCGGCATATATTGCCGAACGAGCATCTACACTTAAAAATGAGATAACATCCTTTTCATCACTGGAAGATTTCAATGAAAAATATAATTCTATTAATAATGCACTTAAGGTATTTGAAAATAAGTACGGTAATAACAGTAGCACTAATTCGGCAAGGGCAACTTTGACGTCTACTAAGTCTGAGGCAGAACATTATTTCCATAATCAGATTCCCAAATAGCCGGAATAATACACAAAGAATAAAATTAAGTAAATTTACTGATGAAACTTTTTCTATACTTTATTAGCTTATTTGCATTATTCATAACCTCTTGTTCAATAAAAAGTGATGCACATTCAAATACATTAAAAACAATTTCACAATCTAATCAATCCAAAGAGGTTGCAAATATTGATTCAACAGTCTGCATATTTGACACATCAATTCATTTAGATGAAGAAATCGCCATGAGAGAGCTGTCAGCTGCAGGAATATTAAAGTGCGACACAATCAACGATAAAGAGTTCGAATATGCTGTGATTGAGTTTGCGGGGGTCAAATTTGCGCTCAATGGAGGTTTTGTTTTTATAACGAGTGAACAAGACAAACAAACTATTGACTCACTGGTGTCAAAAATATCCTCATATTATGGTGAACCCTTTATAGATGATGAAGGTGATCCGGAATATAATTATTATCACTGGAATTTGTATGAACCATCTTCTGATAAGCCATATATAAGAATTCGACCTTTACATTCTGATGAAGGAGGACTTGTTATGACTTGGACGTGGAGCTAAAATAGCGCAATATTTTACTGTTTTATGAATTTCTTGAAAAGGAATTGGGGGTCAGTAGGCCGACGGCAACACGTTATCTCAATGGATTGGTTGAGACAGGTCTGATAAACAAGGTAAAAATAGGGAGAAATCACTATTTTGCAACACCCATGTAATCAAAGTCATAATTTCGTTACGGATGAATGCTCTTTTTTCCGGTTATAATCGGTTAATCCGGCATTTTGTGCGTTTTTCCCCGATTATAATCGGGAAATTATACACAATCGGGGATTTTGGGGGTAGGGGTAGGTGGGGTGAAAAAGGAAAACGTCGGGACGCTTTGGGGGCATTCCGACGTTTTCGAATTGTGTGTATATGTTTATGCTATTGGAAATTTCAGTAGCGGAGGGTGAGGGTCTGGCCGGGACGGAGGTCGATGGAGGCGATGTTGCCTTTCAGTTTGGGGGTTACGGTTTTGCCGTCGACGGTCATGGTGAAGGGGGTGCCGTAGTCAACGAGGAGGTTGACGGTGTTGGCTTTTTCGGCACGGATGTCGGCTGATACGGGTTTTGAGTCTTTCCAGTTGAGGTCGACGGTGAATGCGCCTTGTGCGCAAAGGCCTTTGACCGAGCCTGTCGGCCATGCCGACGGGAGCGCGGGGAGCAGCTCGATGTAGCCGTCGAAACTTTGCATGAGCATGTCGCATATACCGGCTACCGATGCTTCGGTGGCGTCGAAGCTGAAGATGTCGGAGGGTGCGCCGGCGATGCCTGCGGGTGATACGGTCATGAGGTTTTCGCGGGTGAAGGCTTTGAACAGGTTCTGGAGCCAGCCGTGGGCTTTGTCGCCGTCCTTGAGGAAGGCGTTGAAGCAAATCATGTTGCCTGTGCTCCATTCGGTATCTTCCCAATTGGGGTCGGAAGTCTGTTTGGCGAGGCTGCGTTTTGCGCCTTCGAAGAGTTCGGGAGTCTTGGTCTGCGAAATCATGCCGAAGGGATAGAGGCCGACAAGGTGCGATGAGTGGCGGTGCGACGGGTCGGTACGTTCGGCGTCATACATGAGCCATTCTTTTACAAGACCGTCCTTGCCTACGGTGACCGGGGGCATGCGCTTGATGTCTTTTTCAAGGCGCTGACGGAATTTCTTGTCGACGCCGAGCACTTTGGAGCCTTCGATTACAGCGGTGTAGATGCGCTCCACGATGAATCGGTCGATGGTGGGCATCATGGCGGCGGGGTAGTTGGTGCCGTCGCCGTCGATGAGTTTGTAGCCGTTTTCAGGCGAGATGGAGGGGCCTGTCACGAGGTAACCGGTCTTGGGGTCTTCCACCATGTAGTCAACGAAGAATTCGGCGCAGCTCTTGAGCAGCGGGTAGCCTGTCTCGCGGAGGAAATCCTCGTCGAGAGTGTAGAGGTAGTGGCTCCACAGTTCGGTGGCGAGCCATGCGCCGGCGGTGACGTTGAGTCCCCAGCCTATCCAGCCGCCGTTGGCGGTGAAGCCCCAGGGGTTGGTGATGGTGTGGGAGCACCAGCCGTCGCAGCCGTAGAGCTTTTTGGCGGTTTCGGAGCCGTATTTGGCGAGGAGGGCTACGTATTTGAACATCGGTTCGTTGCACTCGGCGAGGTTGGCCTTGTTGGGCGACCAGTAGTTCTGGTTGATGTTGATGTCGAGGTGGTAGTCGCAGGTCCATGCCATGTGGCAGGCGAGGTTATCGTTCCAGATGCCCTGGAGGTTGGAGCAGAGCGTTGAGTTGGGACGCGATGATGCAATCTGCATGTAGCGGCCGTACTGGAAGAAGATGGCGTCGAATCCGGGGTCGACAACGCCGTTTTTGGCGAGCTGCAGGCGCACGTCGGTCGGGAGCGAGTTGGTCATCTCGCCGCCGAGGGCGATCTCCATGCGGTTGAAGAGGGCGGAGTGGTCGGCCACGTGGTCTTTGCGGAGGGCGTCGAATCCGCGAGCGGCGGCTTTGGCCACTGTGTCTTTGGCACGCTGTGCGGGAGCGTCGTTGTCATAATCGGTGCGCATGTCCCATACTATTGTGGCTGCGTCAGCGCCGGTGACTTTGAGTGTGTTGCCTTCGGGCACCACTTTGCCGCCGTCGGTGACGATACGGAACGTGCCGGCGAAGCTCACGCCGCCGGGGCCGAACATCGGGTAGTCTACCTTTCCGACAAACGACAGTTCGTTGCCCTGAGCCTTGAATTCGGCGTCGCGGAGGAAGTCGGTAGAGAGGGTGAAGTTTACATTGCCGGGTTTGTCGGCCGAAAATTTCATGGCGAGCACGTCGTCGGGATAGTCGCAGATGTATTCGCGCGTGTATTTTATGGTGTTGTCGCCGTCCTTTACATTAAATGTAGTGGATGCTACGGCAGTGGCGAGGTCGAGGTCGCGGCGGTAGTCGGTAATCTGCTGCGAGGGATATTGGAAGTCAATCACCATGTCGCCAAGAGGGAGGTGTGTTCCGAACGACACATTGTGCCCGTCGAGGTATTTGTGGGTGAGGTCGTTGCCCTTCTTCAGGTCGCCCTCGAAGAAAGCCTGACGGATTTCGGCGAGGTGTTCCGGTCCGCAATAGTCGTTCTGGAGCGAGTCGCGCTGTCCGGCCCAGAGGGTGATTTCGTTGAGGGCCACGCGCTCGCGGTTGATGCCGCCGTAGACCATCGCGCCTATACGGCCGTTGCCTAAGGGTACAGCCTCAATCCACTCTTTGGCGGGGGTCTGATACCACATTACAGCTTCGGATTGCGCGGCGCCGGCCGATATGGCCGCTGCGGCCGCACATGCGGAGATAATGACTGTCTTAAAGTTCATGGGTTGAATTTTGGTATTGGTTTATGAGTAGTTTGTTTAAAATAAATATGTCGGTTTTATGTAACTATTGTGCTAAGCGGTTGTGGGCGGCATCATGCGCGGCACTTGTTTTAAGCAAAATTAAGTTAACCTGCCGGAGGGTGTGGCCGCAGGTGAATTTATAGGTCGGTCGCCGGCTTAAAAATTTGACTGATTTGTCAATATTGCAAAATTAATAGCAAGCGGTGCAATAAATTGTAAAATCTTTGGCAATAAACGAAATCTTTGAGTAAAAAGCGGTTTCATTCGTATGTTATAAAACATGTTTGGCGCTTTTGTTTTAAAATTAAAAAAATGATAAATTTGCGTCATAAATATATAGACAGGGTTTAAAAACGTCGCACGGCGCGTTAACGCGTCAAAAGTTTTGTAAATAACCTAAAAGTTTCTAAAAATATTGTTATAATGTGCATAATTTTGTCGCGTGTCATTCCGTATCTACGGCCGGAAATCGCTCCGGAAACGGATACGCCATGAAAGACATTCCCTCGTCAGGGACATGACCAGACAAACAAACCATTCATTAACCCATATCTAAAACCACATCGCAATGCATTTAGGAGTACCGAAAAGAATGGTGCAGCTGTTGGCTGCCGCCTTATTGGCGTCGACGACAGTAAGCGTCACCTCTTGCAAGGACGATTACATCTATGATGACCATGAGCCGGACTATCTCGGCGCGAGCATCTATGAGTATCTTCAGCAGCAAGGCAACTTTACCAACATGTTGCGTCTTATTGACGACCTCGGTTACCGTGAAACACTCGTCAAGACGGGTTCCAAGACATTATTCCCCGCCAACGACGCCGCTTTCGAGCGTTTTTACCAATCCAATCCCTACGGCGCGCACAGCTACGAGGAGCTGACGGTGTCGCAGAAGCGTATCATCATGAACGCGAGCATGATCAACATGGCTTACCTTTCGGACATGCTTCCCAACACCTCCAATCCCGACAATTCCGACAACGGCGGAAAGGGCCAGGCGCTGCGCCGCGGCACATCATCTACCAATATGGACTCGGTGCAGGCCATACCCGGTACGACCCTTCCGGAGACAATTTTCTGGGAACGCTTCAAGGACGACAAAGTGTTCCTGACCGCCCAGGCTCCCATGATGGTGCACTTCACGCCGCAGATGATGAACGCCAAGGGCATCACGAGCAACGATTTCAATCTTTTCTTCGGACAGCCGTACAACGGTTCCGATATTTTTGTTAATAATGTACGCGTAATCCATCCCGACATCATCTGCAAGAACGGTTATATACATGAGATGGAAGAGGTCGCGCTCCCGTCGGAGACAATGGCCGAGGCCATCGGCCGTCTGGACAATACCACGATCTTCAACAAGCTGCTCGACAAATTCAGCGCTCCTTACTACGACGGCGGCATCGACGCTTCCGTCAAAGAGTATTACAACGGTTCGACCGCCCTGCGTCCCGTCATTCCGGGGCTTTCGGCCAACGACTCCGTTTTCGTGAAGCGCTACTTCAACGAGCAGACGGCATCGACAGGTCCCAAAGGGGAAGGCCTCTCGTCATACGGTATGCTTTACTACGACCCCAACAACACCACCTTCGGAGGCAACTCCGACATGGGAGTGATGTTCGTGCCCACCGACGCCGCCATGATGGAATATTTCAACGGTTCGGAAGGCGGCTACCTGCGTGACTCTTACGGCGACTGGGACAACGTGCCCACCGACCTGCTCGCAACTTTCCTGAAAAACCATCAGAAACGTTCGTTCATGGCATCGCTTCCCCACCTGTGGCCAACGCTTACCGACGAGACGAGCTACGCCATCAAGCTCAACGAAGGCAACGTCGTCAATACCGTGCTGACATCAAACGGCGTGGTATTCGTCATCGACAAGGTCATACCTCCCATCGACTATAAGGCCACTTACGCCTCGACCCTCACTTCGGAGCATACCAAGGTGATGAAATGGGCGCTGACCGACAACTGGAACAACCTCGGTGATGAAAACGCAATGTACTTCTTCATGTACCTGCGTTCGATGGAGAACATGTACAACCTCATCGTTCCCACCGACGAGGCGCTCCTCAACTACCGCGAGCCTATTTCATGGCAGCTCGGCGGAGCCGCACGCCGCATCTGGGAATTCTATTACGATGCCGACAAGAACGCCGTCTACGCCGATATATATTATGTGGACGAGAACGGCGAGAAAGGCGAGATGGAGCGTAAGATGACAGACCAGAACATCGTGCGCAACCGCTTGACCGACATCATCGACATGAATATCGTCATCGGCACCAACGACGGCACGACCCTCGGAGGCTACGTCAACGACTCCAACGCCAACTACTTCCTGACCAAGGGAGGCGCCACAATCTATGCCACGGGCAAAGGCACCGACGTAGTGTTCAACGGCGGCGGCGACATGGAGATGGGCATCGAGCCGGCACATGTGGTCTACACCGAGACCGGCCACCCGTGCCTGTATGACTCGCAGAACGGACGCACATTCTTCATCGACCATATACTCCACGACCCGGTCAAGAACGTCTACGATGTGCTCGGCGAGCATGAGGAGTTCAGCCGCTTCTTCGAGCTGTGTATGGGCGACGAGCAGGTATCGACCAACTTCATCGACGACAAGGACTTTGTCGACATATTCGGCACAAAATACTCTAAGGAAGCCAAAATATGCGGTATCGGCCACGTAGTGAACAACTTCAACAACTACCGCTACACCATTCTTGTACCGACCAACGAAGCTCTCGACGCAGCCTTCGCAGCCGATTCCGACCTGTGGACATGGGAAGAAATCGCAGCTGAGGAGGATATGGCGGTGAAGAAGGAGAAAGCGCTCTACCTGCTTTCATTCCTACGCTACCACTTCGTCGACAACTCGGCTTATATCTCGGGCGCAGCCTACGGACCGATGGTCTACGAAACAGGTTCGCGCAACGAATATGACCGCTTCCGCCGTCTGACTATAGGCTCCAACGGCCACGACATGACCATCAGCGACGAGACAGGCCACACCGCAAGAGTGCTCACCTCGACCGGATGCTACAACTACATGGCACGCGACATCATCGGCAACGCCGAAGACCCGCAGGACGCAACCCGTATATTTGCATCGTCACGCGCAGTCATCCACCTTATCGACCGTGCTTTAACACCTAAAAAATAAACAAGCTAACCTCACATACACATGAGAAATCTACGATTATTATTAATGCTGATGCTCTTGGCTGTGACGCAGCTCAGTTACGGCCAGGCATCGTCAATCATCCGAGGTACGGTGGTCGACGAGAATGGCGAGCCAATCATCGGCGCACAGCTCCATGAGGTGGACAAGAACAACCGTGTATACTCCAACACGGCTACCGACTTCAACGGCGAGTTCTCCTTAGCAATCAAGAATCCCAACAATAAGCTGAAAGTGTCGTACGTAGGCTTCAAGCCTCAGACACTTCCCATAAAGCCCAACATGCACATCGTGATGAAGGACGCCTCGACGCTTTCGGAAGTGCAGGTGACGGCCTCGCGTATGAGCAACGACGGCTCGATGCCTATCCCCATGCGTGAGCTTTCGGGTGCCACACAGACCATCAACACCAAGGAGTTCGAGGGATTGTCGGTGACCTCAATCGACGACGCCCTCCAGGGACGTATGGCAGGTCTCGACATCGTGTCAAACTCAGGTGACCTCGGTTCCGGTTCATCGATGCGTATCCGCGGTTCGGGTTCAATCAACTCCAACGCCGAGCCACTCATCGTGCTCAACGACATCCCCTACGAGAGCCACGTCGACGAGTCGTTCGACTTCTCCAACGCCACTCAGGAACAGTTCGCCAACCTTCTGGCCATCAACCCCGAGGATATCGAGGAAATCACCGTGCTCAAGGACGGTGCGGCCGCAGCCGTATACGGTGCACGCGGTGCCAACGGTGTCATCCTCATCAAGACCAAGCGCGGTGTGAAAGGTCCGCCCCGCGTGCAGTACCTCTACAAATTCTCCATGCACAAGCAGCCCAAAGGACGTAAGATGCTCAACGGCGACGACTACACCATGCTCATGAAGCAGGCATATTTCAATCCCGGACAGGATGAAAACGCCGGCAACATACCCGAGTACAACTACGACCCCACGTATTCCGAATACTGGAACTTCGTCAACAACACCGACTGGGTCGACGAAGTGACACAATACGGTTATACCCACGACAATACCGTCAACGTGAACGGTGGCGGCGAGAAAGCCAAATACCGCGCGTCGCTCGGCTATCTCACACAGACCGGTACCATCATCGAGCAGAAACTCGACCGTATATCGGCGTTGATGAACCTCGACTATCAGGTATCCGACCGATTGAAATTCTCGACCGAGTTCTCACTCACCCACACCAAGAATCACAAGACGTATGACGAGTACGGCAACATACTCGACATCGCCTACCGCAAGATGCCTAACGTAGGCGTGTACCGCCGCGACGACACCGGCGCCCTCACCAACGATTTCTACATCATACCGCAGTCGTCGCAGCTCGACGCTTCGCAGAAAAACCTTGTCAACCCCGTGGCTATGGCCCATCTTGCCAAGTACGACGAGACATCGATGCGTATCATCCCGACACTGCGCGTGCAGTATGACATACTCAATCCCGAGAAGCACCGTTTGCGCTATCAGGGCTACGTGCAGTTCGATATCGAGAACCGCAAGGACGACCGAGTGCTTCCGCGCGAGCTTACCTCCTACGCATGGAACAATGACAACGTCAACCGCGTGTCGCGTCGCGACGCCGAGTCGCTCAACATGCAGACCAAGCACGAACTCCTGTTCATGCCTCAGATAGGCCACGGCCACTCGCTGATGCTGCTCGGAGCGTGGGAGCTTACCTCGGGTAACTCGCAGGCTCAGGAATTCCGCAAATACGGTATGCCCAACGGCATCGAGTCGCCGACCGTGCCCGGTAACGAACGCTCGTTCAGCTCAGGCAAAGGAGAATGGCACTCGATGGCCTACATGGGACGTCTGCACTACGCGTTCAAAGAGCGCTATATCCTCGACGTGACCGTACGCCGCGACGGCAGCACCCGTTTCGGTCCCGGCAACCGCTGGGGTACATTCCCTGCCGTGTCAGGTAAATGGATTCTCTCCGACGAAAAGTGGTTTGACTCCTGGGAATGGTTCAATACATTCGGTATCCGCGCCGGCTACGGTAAGACCGGCCGTATGCCCGACGCCGAGTACCTGCACTATGCGCGCTACAACTCAAACTACGGTTCGGGAGGCGGTAACTCATATATCGACATCTCCACGCTCAAGCCCGCGTCAATCCGTCTGAGCAACCTCAAGTGGGAGACAGCCAACTCGGTCAACTTCGGTATCGACGCCAACCTGTTCAACTATAAGGTCAACTTCGACTTCAACGTGTTCAAGGACAAGAACAAAGACCTCCTTTTCTCCAACCAGACCATCCCGTCGTCGACCGGTTTCGGCTCCATCAGCTACATCAACGGCGGCTCTATGGAGAAGAGCGGATGGGAGTTTAACTTCTGGACACAGAACCTGCTTAAGTTCAACGACTTCTCGTTTGACTTCAACTTCAACCTGTCGAACTACAACTCGAAAATCACCTACATGCTTCCCGAAATCCTCGAGTCGTATGAAGGCCAGTTCGTCAAGACCCCCAACGACTCGCGTTTCGTCAACCGCGTGCAGCTCGGCAACGCCTACGGTTCGATCTACGGTCTGCGCTACAAGGGTGTGTACCAGTACAGCGACTATGTGGAAGGCCGCGAGGGCACCTGCCCGTTCGTGAAGAACGCCGACGGCGAGTACATCAAGGACTCCAACGGCAACCCGATGCCCATGTACTATGACTACGGCGGCATCAACTACAAGTTCCGCGGCGGTGACGCCATCTATGAGGATATCAACCACGACGGTACAATCGACGAGCTCGACATTGTCTACTTAGGCAACTGTAACCCCAAGCTCTACGGCGGTTTCGGATTTACGTTCCGCTGGCGCCAGCTTTCGGTCAACGCGTTCTTCAACTTCCGTACAGGCAACAAGATTGCCAACTACGCCCGCATGCGCGCCGAGAACATGTACACCAACGACAACCAGTCAATCGCCACCAACTGGCGCTGGCGTAAAGAGGGCGATGTCACCGACATGCCCCGCGCGCTCTACCAGTACGGCTACAACTGGATGCCGTCAGACCGCTTCGTGGAAAACGGCGACTTCCTGCGCTTCAAGTATCTCACATTCAATTACGGGTTTACCAAGGAAGTATGTCAAGCACTGCGTCTGCAGCAACTTAATCTTTACCTGACCCTCAACAACCTGTGCACCTGGACCAAATACACCGGTGTAGACCCCGAAATCTCACCCAACGGCATGACCGGCGTGTGCGAGGACTGGAGTTCGACTCCGCGTTCGCAATACTTTACATTCGGTCTGACTGTAGGTTTCTAACCATTGAAAAAACATAAACGACATGAACAAGATACTGAAATATTTTACGATAGCACTGTTGGGCGCGGGCGCTGCGTCGTGCGAAGACTTCTTCGATCTGAAGCCGCAGAATGAGATGGTGCTCGAGGAATTCTGGCAGAATGAGTCAGACGCGCTGTCGGTTGTCGGCAGCTGCTACCGCTCCATGCAGGAGCCGGGCTTCATGCAGCGTCTGCTCGTATGGGGAGAGTTCCGTTCCGACAACTGTATCCTCGGCAGCGGCGACGGCGGCGACCTCAACAACATCGCCAACCTCAACCTCCTACCCTCCAACGGTTATGCCTCATGGAGCGATTTCTACGCAGTCATCAACCTGTGCAACACCGTGGAGCATTTCGCTCCGATTGCCTACGAGCGCGACCCCAACTTCACCCTCGGACAGCTCAACGGCTACCTCGCCGAGGTCAAGACAATACGCGCCTACTGCTACTTCACGCTGGTGCGCGCGTTCCGCGACATACCTTTCACCACCGAGCCTACCATCGACGACACGGTGCCTATGCGTCTGCCGCAGTCAGATCCCGATGAGATAATAAATTTCCTTATCGACGACCTCAAGGCCGCCGAGCCTGGAGCCATCACCCGCTGGAGCCAGGTATCCTATACCAAGGGCCGTATCACTCAGAACGCGGTGCGCTGCCTTATCGCCGACATGTGCCTGTGGCAGGGTCGTTACGCCGAGGCCGAGGAGTATTGCAACCGCATACTCATGGATGGCAACTCGGAGCTGGAACTTGTTTCGCCCAACAATTACAACAAGGGAGTGTTCATCGACGGCAACTCTACAGAAAGCATCTTCGAACTTCAGTTCAACCGCGGCATCATACCCAACTATGCGGTGTGCGAGTTTTACGGCACAGCCGGCGGCCGCGGCCCGCAGAAGCAGATGGTGGCATACGATTTCACCACTACCGAGCTTTGGGACGATACCGACGAGCGCCAGTATGACTTCTATTTCGCCGATGTGGCGGGCGGTACGTTCCCCATCAAGAAATTCGTGTCATACCGCCGCGAGAACGACATACCCAACCAGATACGCGAGTCGGACTACAACGACGTGGGCGACAACGCGGGCAACACCAACTGGATATTCTACCGTCTGGCCGATGTATACCTGATGAAAGCCGAAGCCCTTACCGAGCAGAACAAGGACTTGGGCGAGGCATTCAACCTTGTGAAGATGGTGTATGACCGTGCCAACTCGGCTTCTACCGACGGCCTGACAGGCTCGTACGGCAACCAGGAGGCAATGCGCCAGCTCGTGCTCGACGAGCGCCAGCGCGAGTTCATGTTCGAAGGCAAGCGCTACTACGACCTGCTCCGTGCCATCCGCAAGGACCCGTCGCGTTTCCAGCTCATAGTAAGCACCTATCTGACACCCAAATATGTCACGCTCGACCAGGCTACCATCTCGTCGAAGCTCAAGAACATGGATGCGCTCTACATGCCTATCAAGGATTCGGAGCTCAAGGCCAACCACCAGCTGAAACAGAATCCGTTCTACGAAATGTCGACCGACATTGATGTCAAAAACTAATCTTCCAAGCTAATCCACTTAACACCATGAATAAGTATCTGCTAAAATCACTGTTTATAGCCGCCCTGGCTGCCGGAACGGGTGCTCTCACATCATGCTCCGACGATGTCGACGAGGGTGCCTATTATACATTTACCGGTGATACCGTCTGCTCGTATATCGAGAGCGACCCGCAGTTCTCAATCTTTGCGGATATGATGCACAAGACGGGCACCAACGCGTTGCTGTCGACCTACGGCCACTACACGCTGTTCCTTCCCAACGACGCCGCCTTCGAGGAGTATTTCCGCCAGAACGGGCTCTCGCTTGAGACGATGTCGGCCGACCAGATGCGCGAGATAGTCTACAACCATGTGATCAACAGTCCGGGACGCGACTATATGTCGGAGAACTTCGAGGAAGGTGCATTGGCCGAGCCGTCGATGTCCGACAACTTCTTCGTCATCTCCTACAAGTCGAACCCCGAGATGTCGGGTCTTGAGATTTATGTCAACAAGACAGTGCTCATCACCGAGCGCGACATCGAGGTGCACAACGGTGTGGTACATCTGGTCAACAGCGTCATTTCGCCCAACAAGGACTATGTGAGCGATATTCTCACCCAGCCCGAGGTAATCGGCGACAGCCAGACTTTCAACCTCTTTGCCGAGGCATTGCGCGTCACCCACCTCTCCGACTCGCTTGAACGTACCTACGACCTCAATTATGTGTGCCCCACAAGCAACGCGCACATCACGCAGGCCGGCTGGGACTGCATTCTCCCCAAGACAAAGCGCTACGGCTACACGCTGTTCGTGGAGCCTGACGAAGTGTACGCAGCCCATGGCATACATTCGCTCGCCGATATGGAGCAGGTGGCACGCCGGTACTACGACAACGGTTCCGACGACTATACCGACCGCTCCAACGCTCTGAACCAGTTTGTGGCCTACCACATACTCGACCGCTCGATGTCGACCAACATGTTCCTTTATCCGGGCCGCAACACCGTGCCCAACTCGATGAAGGACCGCGTTGAGTTCTACGAGACCATGCGTGAGTTCTACCTGCTGAAAATCAATGTGGGTCCGAAACTCAACCTCCAGAGATCAGGCAAATGCGTCGAAGTAGTCGAGGGACTTAGCAATCTCGGCGGTGCCAACGGATACGTGCATTCAATCAATGACCTTCTGGTCTACGACCGCGACGTGATGGAGAATGACGTGCTCAACTGCCGCATACGCACCGACATGTACAATATTCCCCCGGAGCTTACCAACAACAACATACGCTGGCATTGCACGGAGTCGCCGGCCGACGGTGCATCGGCGCGTACGATACCCCACGACTTCTGCCTGAAGCATCTTTCGTTCACACCCGAGACCGAAATCGTGATGTGGGCATCGGAAGGCTGGACAATGTATCAGGCCGACGAGCTCAAGCTCAACGGCTGGTATGACTTCACGCTGCGCCTGCCGCCCGTACCGCCGGGCAACTGGGAAGTGCGCATGGGCTACTCGCGCGTATGGTGGCGCGGTATCGCACAGTTCTTCCTCGACGGCGAAATCCAGGGCATACCCCGCGACCTGCGTATCGAGGGCAACGACCCCCGTGTAGGCTGGGTGAAGGATACCGGAGGCCCCGAGGACAAGGAAATAGACAAGGCGATGCGCAACCGCGGCTACATGAAAGGCCCGGCCTCGGCCATCAACTACTACTACAACTCAGTGCTCCGCAACGACCAGGCCTACCTGCGTGTCATCATCGGCAACCTCAACGTACAGGAATACGGCGCACACTATCTGCGCGCCAAGAACGTGCTCTCGCCCGGCAACGAATACAACGGCGACCTCATCGAGCTCGTGCCCGTATCGCTCATCGAATATGAAGACATATATTAATCCATCATCCCATAACAGATTTCATCAATGAAAAAGTCATATATATCAATCGGATTGCTCGCAGTCGCCGGAGTCATGGCATCATGCTCCGAGGACTGGGACAACCACTATGAGCCATCTGACCAGGTGGCGCAGGAATCGGTGATGGAACTTATCCAGACCGACCCCGAGCTTTCAACCTTCGCCAAGATGCTTGACATAGCCGGCTACGACGACCTGCTTGCGTCGTCGCAGACGTTCACCGTGTTCGCTCCGACCAACGAGGCGCTGGCCGATGTCGACCTGGAGGATGTCGATGCCGTGAAGCGCATAGTGCTCAACCATATAGCACGTTTCAACAACTCGACGGCTTCGGGCGACGGACACACCGTCAAGATGTACAACGGCAAGCGTTTCGCCTTTGACGGCGACACGTTCGGCTCCGTGGGCCTTGAGCGTACCGACATCATCGCCAACAACGGCATTCTGCATGTGCTGTCGGAGCAGATACCTTATTCCTACAACTTCCGCGAGTATATCGACGTGCATGAGTCTACCTCGAAGATGTCGGCCTTCCTCAAGCTCTACGACCGCCGCGAGATGGACCTCGGCGCATCGCGTCCCATCGGAGTCGACGCCAACGGCGCCACCGTATACGACTCGGTGATGTATGATTACAACCCCGTGCTCCAGCACGGCTGGTACGGTATCGGCGACATAGCCGACGAGGACTCGCTCTTCACCATGATAATTCCCGACAACGAGGCATGGGACAAGGCTTACGAGCGCATACGCCCGTATTACACCGTCTATGACAAGGATCCCGAAGTGGCCGACTCGATAGGCGACGTGCAGACCAAGCTCGCCATCGTGCATGACCTCGTCTACCGCCGTGTCATCGAGAACCCGATGGCCGAGACCGACCTTTGGTCGACCCGCGGCGGCGAAGTGGTGGAACCTCAGGTGCTTTTCGCAGGCACCACGCGCGAGGATGCCTCAAACGGTATCATGTACAAGACATCGTCGCTCAACTATGACAACGTGGCCACCTGGAACAGGCTTCTCGAAGTAGAGGGCGAGAATCAGGAGGGACGTCAGGCCGCCCAGGCAAGTACCATCTATACGCGTTCGATAGGTTCCGACAACATCTATTACGATTCAATCAGCGAGGCGCGCTACATCGAGGTGGTATCGTCGGGCTCTACTGCAACGCAGCCCGGTGTCACCGTCACCATACCCAATGTGCTGTCGACCGAATACGACATCTACGTGTCGTTCGTGCCCGGAACGGTAAGCGATACGCTCAATATCGAGAAGACACGACTGACGTTCACGCTGTCGTACATGGGAGCCAACGGCCGCACGCAGAACAAGACGTTCCGCGACCAGAAAGGCACCAAATATGTGACCAGCGAGAAAGAGATGACGTGGATGAAGCTCAACGACGAGCCGGTATCGTTCCCCGTATCCAACTATTATGACATGCTCTGGCTCATCGATCCGCTCCACACGCAGGCCGACCGGGTCAACACCACCAGGCTGCTCATCAAGACCGATGTCTCCAACGCAGAGTTCAACCGCAACGAGATGGTGCGCAAGTTCCGCATCGACCGTGTAGTGTTTGTGCCTATCAAAAAATAAACGACCATCATGAAACACTCATATAATACTTCCAAGAAAATGCTTCGGCCGGTGGTATGCGCATCGGTGGCGGCAGTAATGGGACTCGGTATGCCGGCGGCCGCTCAGGATGCCGGGGCACCGGTTTCAGCCAAAGAGACTGTAGTCGGGAATACACTTGCCGGCCTTGTCATCGACTCGTCGACGGGATTGCCGTTGCCCGGCGCCCGTGTGTCGGTAGTCGATTCGAGGGCTATGGCGATGACCGGCGATGACGGCAAGTTCACCCTTAATCTGCCCGACGGAGCCGCCACGCTCAAGGTGACCGCTCCCGGTTTTGCCGACATACTTGTGCCTGTAAGAGGCGAGAAAGAGCTGACGATAAGGCTCTCCATGCCTATGGAGGGCGACATATACAAGAACGCGCTGACGGCCGACGCCCACAATGACCGCACCGAGTTCGCCATCGGCCAGACCGTATCCGACAACTCGGTGGCCGACCTTCAGGGCGATCTTTACTCCATATCGCGTTCGGGCATGCCCGGCGCAGGCCATGCGGTGTATGTGGAGGGTCTCCACTCAATCAACTCGTCGTCGCAGCCGCTCTATGTGGTCGACGGCGTGGTATGGAGTGTGGCCGACGACAATACGTCGATTATGGACGGCCATTTCAACAACCCGCTGGCGCTGATTTCGCCCGACGACATAGCCAACATCTATGTGATGAAGAACGGTACGGCCATCTACGGCGCCAAGGGTGGCAACGGCGTTGTCATCATCGAGACCAAGCGCGCCAAGACCGAGGCTACCGAAATCGAGGCGTACGCACGCGTGGGCTGGCGCCATGCCGCCAAAACCATACCTATGATGAACGCCGCGCAGTACCGCACCTACGCTTCCGACATCATCAAGGACAAATATGACAACCAGCAGACAATCGACCGTCTGGGCTTCCTCAACGACGACCCGACATCGTCGCAGTATTACGACACCCACAACGACACCAACTGGCTCGACCTCGTGACGCGTGACGGCGTGATGATGAACTACGGTGTCAACGTACGTGGCGGTGACGACCGCGCCCTCTATATGTTCTCGCTCGGCTATACCAAGAACGAGGGCACGATAAAGGAGACATCGTTCGACCGCATCAATGTGCGATTCAATTCCGACATCAACCTGTGGCGCGGCTCGTCGCTCCGATTCGACGTGGCATACGCGCAGGACAACTTCAAGTTGCGTGACGACGGCATGAACGCCTATTCGTCGCCCTACTACATCTCGATGATCAAGTCGCCGCTCTACCACCCCAATATCCTGGCGCTCGACGGTTCGCTGACATCGAAATACGCCGACAAGGACGAGCTTGATGTCACCAACCCGATGAATATCCTCGACCTCGGCATCGGCGAGGGGCGCAACTACCGCTTCAACATCAATGCGGCACCGCGCTACCGCTTCAACGACGCGCTGACGGTGGAAGGTCTCGTGGCCTATACGTTCGACAAAATCAAGGAGAACTCGTTTGTGCCCGACTATGGTGTCGACGAGCGTGATTTCATCAATGAAAACGGTGAAATCTATGCCGAGAGCCGCAACGTGGTCAAGAGCCTCATGAACCGCCACACCACGTTCATCGCCGACCTGCACCTGTTCTACAATCCGCTGCGCAGCATCGAGCACCGTCTCGGTTTCACCGGCGGTTTCCGTTACCAGAACGACACCTACGTCCACTCGTACGGCGAAGGCCACAACACGCCGTCCGACTTCATCAACGACCTCGGCAACACCTCGTCGTCGCTCCACTTCACCGAGGGCAGCGACCTCGAATGGCGCAACATGGCGTGGTACCTGTCGGGTGAATATGCATTCATGCAGCGTTATATCCTCAATGTCGACGCCGTGCTCGAGAGCAACTCGCGTTTCGGCAAGAACGCACCCGGCGCAGCCCACATAGGCGGAGTGTCGTGGGGCTTCTTCCCCTCGGTGACCGCAGCGTGGCTGATGACCTCGGAGAAATGGATGCAGAATGTCAATTTCCTCGACCTTCTCAAGCTCCGCGCGAGCCTCGACATAGCCGGCAACGACAAGATACCGTTCTATGCCAACCGCACTTATTTCGCGTCGGAAAACCTCAACAACAACGGTTTCGGCCAGGTCATCGCCAACATAGGCAACGACCGCCTGAAGTGGGAGACCACGCGCACATGGCGTGTGGGCTTCGACGCCAGCCTCTTCGCCAACCGCTGGACAATGTCGTTTGATTTCTATACCTCCAAGACCAGCGACCTTCTGATACAGAAGCGCGCCAAGGACGAGGTAGGTCTCGAATACTACTGGAGCAACGGCGGCGACATGACCAACAAGGGCATCAACTTCTCGACCACAGTGCGCGCCCTCAACCTGCGCGACTGGAAACTCGACATCGGCGCCGCCATCGGCCACTACAAGAATAAAATCACCTCGCTTCCCGGCGGCCAGATACTGACCGACATCTGCGGCGGCCAGGTGCTCACCGCAGTGGGCAATCCCGTGGGCGTGTTCTACGGATATAAGGCCGACGGAGTGTATTCAAGCATGGCCGACGCAGCGGCAGCAAACCTGTCGATACGCAACGCCGACGGTTCGCTCACACCTTTCGAGGCCGGCGACATGCGTTTCCACGACCGCGACGGCAATGGTGTCATCGAATCGAAGGACCAGGAAATCATCGGCGACCCGAACCCCGACATATTCGGTAACTTCAACCTGCGCCTGACATGGAAGAACTTCACTCTCGGCACAGTGTTCACCTACTCGGTGGGCAACGATGCCTACAACGCTCTCCGCGCCAAACTCGAGGCCGGCGACGACATCTTCAACCAGACCACCGCGATGCTCAACCGCTGGGTGGCCAACGGACAGGTGACCGACGTGCCCCGCGCCGTCTATGAGGACCCGATGGGCAACGGCCGCTTCTCCAACCGCTGGATCGAGGATGCGAGCTACCTGAAATGGAAATCGCTGTCAATCGACTACCGTATTCCCATCTCGTCGCCCTACATACAGGGTGTGACGCTTTCGTTCGCCGTCAACAACCTCTGCACCTGGACCAAGTATCTCGGTCCCGACCCCGAGTTCGCGTTCGGCAACTCGCCCCTCTATCTCGGAGTCGACGCCGGCATGGTGCCGCAGGCCCGCGAGTTCAACTTCGGAGTGAAAGTCAACCTGTAATCCTCCACACTGTTTCACAAACAATTCAGATATTTCAGTACCATAATGAAAACTTTCAGATATATAGCAATGATGGCAGTGTCGGCGATGCTCGCCGGGGCGGTCAGTTCGTGTGAGGATATGCTCGACACGAAGTCTGACGACTATATCTTCGACGACGACCTGCATATCAACACAGCCAATGACTCGCTCTATTCGGTGATGGGCATCCTTGCCCAGCAGCAGCGTCTTGCCGAGCGCTACGTGCTCTTCGGCGAGCTGCGCGGCGACCTTGTGGAAGTGCCCCCGACGGCCAACTACTCGCTGCAGGAAATTGCGCAGTTCAACATCAGCGCCGACAACGACTATCTGTCGCGCGCCGACTATTACAACGTAATCAACAACTGCAACTACGCCATAGCCCGCATGGACACCTCGATAGTGCTCCACAACAACAAGGTGATGATGTCGGACTATGTGGGCATACGCTCGGTGCGCGCATGGACCCAGATGCAGGTGGCTCTCAATTTCGGCGAGCTGACATGGTATACCGACCCGATTACGACGGTCGACGGTGCCAACGCCAATTATCCGGTGCTTCCGTTTGATGCGGCACTCGACCGTATCCTTCAGGACATAGAGCCGTATATCGGCATGGATGTGCCCGACTTCGGCAACGTGGGCGACTACAACTCGACGCAGGCGTTCGTGCGCCCGACGCTCATCGCGGCCGACATCTGTCTCTACAAGAACAACTACGAGAGGGCAGCGCAGCTCTACTACAACTATATCGACACGTACAACCGGTATATCACCACCGGCTATGCCAACCGCTGGGGCAACAATACCCGTACGGGTGTATGGGCCAACAATAACAACGCCTACAAGAACGAAGTCATATCTCGCATACCGTTCTCAAGCGACGGCAAGGATTACCGCGCAGACCTTATCAACAAGACCTATTCGCTCGTGCCGCAGATGGTGCCGGCCAAGCATTTCATCAAGCAGATGGAGGAGGCCCTCCACTACTATGCCGACGGCGAAAACTCTATATTGATCACCGGTAATTTCGAGGGCGACCTCCGCGGCATGGCCATATATGCCGACAACAAAGGCGATTTCGCCGGTGCATACGGGTATACGCATGTCAAGGACGAACAGCAGGACATACTCATCACGAAGTTCTACAACAACGGCGAGAATGCGTCGGTCAGCAATCCCGACAACGAGATGTTTGACAGGCAGTCGGTGCGCCAGCTGCGCTCGGTACCCGTGTACCGCGAGCCGTCGCTCTATCTGCGCTACGCCGAGGCCATCAACCGTGCCGGCAAGCCGTCGATAGCCTTCGCGGTAATCACCAACGGCCTGAAGCAGAAGGTGATGAACGACTCCACGCTGGTGATGCAGTGGGAGCGCAAGGGTGAGCCTTATATCAATTTCGACAACGGCAAGTATGAGAACAACCAGGGCACCGCAATGCGCGGCCGCGGCTACGGCATACGCCTGCTCAAGAGCGGCTACGTGATACCCGAGTTCGACAATCTCAACGACTCCATCGAGTGGGTTGAGAACGAGATTCTCTACGAGATGGCGGCCGAGACCTGCTTCGAGGGCAACCGTTTCTTCGACCTTATGCGCATGTCGCACCACCGCGCCGACCACCCCGCGCTGATGGTCGACAAGATATCGCAGCGTTTCGACAATCCGGCTGCTGCGGCAGCCCGCCTGTCAAATCCTGAAAACTGGTGGATAAAATAACGCTATCGTTTGATTAATGATACCCATGCAAGGTGCGCCCGCAGCGGGCGCACCTTGCTTATTATATGAGAGCTTGTTTAAAATTCATATCACTTTGCTTTTGAGGGCCTTGCCAGTGTCTTTTTGCTTGCTCTTCAGTCACGTAGCTACGGCTACGCTCCCTCATCACAAGCAAAAATCCATCTGACAATCCTCCTCAAAATCTGCATCATATAAATTTAGACAAGCTCTAAATGCGGCATAAAATGAAATAAAACGCTGTGGTTGGTGTCAATATAGATTCCGAAAATGACGGCGATGGTGCAAAATGGCTTATTCGTGCGATAAAATGACGTAAAAATCTTGTAGTTTCGGGTTAAAAATAGTGAATTTTGCTTTCGGAGGAAAATGGAAATTACGAAACAAACCGACATATCGATAACCTTAACAATAACCTAAAGCCAAAAAATCCAATGAAAAAGTTTTACCCCGCGCTTATGCTTTCGGCCGTTGCCATGACCGGCCTTAACGCAAGTGCAGAAAAGCCCAATTGGGAACATCAGGGAAGCTGGTAACTGTTTGAACAGGCCAACCAGTTCCGTCCTGCAAACCACACACGTCCTATCGTGGCGGATTTCACCAATAATGACCGTTTTGATGTCTACTACGGCAGCGGTGACGACTGGGAGTTGGAATACAACAAACCGGGTCTGTGGCCCTGGCCTTTCCTTTCGCTGATGTATGTCGCAGATAGTGACGGTAATTGCTGTGGCTTTAGCCGGAGCACGCGACAAGAGTTACAAAGTTGTGAATTTTGTGTTAAAATAGGACGTCGATTTGTGGGGAACCGCAGACTTTTTCTACCTTAGTGTCATGAAAAAATTTGAATTGGGTAAACGACATAAGTTGTGCGGTGCTGTCGCGGTGGACAGACTGTTTACCGCTGCCGACTCTAAGAGCGCGTTGTGCTATCCTTTAAGAGGTGTATGGCGCGACGGTGAGCGGCGCGACGGAGGGGACGCACAATATCAGTTTGTCATCACGGTGCCCAAGAAGCGTCTGCGTCATGCCGTCGACAGGGTGGCTGCCCGCCGGCGCATACGTGAGGCTTACCGTCTGACGCACGGCCGGGTTGAGGAGGCGTGCGGCGGGGCAGGCGGGGAGACGCCGGTCGACATGGCGTTTGTCTATGTTGCCAACCGCGTGATGCCGTCGTCGGCAATACATGCAGCGATGGAGCGTCTTCTCATAAAGATACATAATGTAAACAATAAGGTCCGGAACAAATCGCCTGAAGGGGATGAAGCTGCTGAAAATGATAAGCCGGTCGGTTAGCGCCGTTCTGTCGCTGCCGATATACTTTTACCGGTATTGCATATCGCCGATGTTGCCGGCAAGCTGCCGCTTCACGCCTACATGCTCGCAATACGCTCTTGAGGCGTTGCGCAAGCACGGGCCGGTAAAGGGGCTGTGGCTGACGATAAGACGTCTGTCGCGCTGCCACCCGTGGGGAGGCTGCGGATATGACCCCGTACCTTAATCCGTTGTAGCTCTTTAGAGGGTGCCTGATAATTATGAATATTGCAGATATTGATTCACATTGCCACGACCGTGGCGCGAAGTTGCTTACTTTAAGTCTTGATGATTACCGGGATTACATTCCGGCTGACGGCCAGCGTCTGATGATAGGGCTGCACCCGTGGGATACCACGGAGAGTGATATGTATGAGGCTTTTGATGTGTTGTCGGGAGCCATCACCGACCCGAGCGTAGTGGCTATCGGGGAGGTGGGCATAGACCCGCTTCACGGGGCGCCTGTGGAGCGCCAGCTGGAATTGCTGAAGTATCAGCTGCGTGTGGCCAACGAGGCCCGTATGCCGGTGATGTTCCATATAGTGCGCCGTTTCGATATACTTATGAGGCTGCACAAGGAGTTCCGGCCGGTGGCGGCATGGGCGGTGCACGGGTTCAGGTCGAACGCCGAAGTGGCGCGCCAGCTTGCCGACGCGGGCATATATATGTCGGTGGGGCCGAAATATAATGCCGATGCCGTGCGTGAGATACCGCGCAATCTGTTGCTTCTGGAGACCGACGAGCTGCCTGAAGAAGAGATACGGGGCGTAATCGCTTCGGTGGCCGCGACACGCGGCATGCGTGCCGGCGCGTTGGCCGACGTCGCGCGCGAAAACCTGCGCCGCTATCTGATGTCGGGGCAAAAGAGTGTGTGACGCAGCGGCAGGCGATTGCGCTGCTGCGGCGTTCGGGATGCGTTGTGGCGTAAATCAAAAATATTCTAAAAAATTTGGATAATTGGCGAAAGGTGCCTAACTTTGTGGCGCTTTAGGCTCTTTATGCGCTTGAGCGAACAGGATTGTCTTATGGTGTAATGGTAGCACTGCAGTTTTTGGTTCTGCCTGTCTTGGTTCGAATCCAGGTAAGACAACAGGAAAAGTCCGCAGGAATCCGGTAATACCGGTGCCTGCGGACTTTTGTTTTTTTCAACAAGAGTACAAGGGAACAGGAGCGCGGTTGAGGCTCACCCCTGAAACTGCAATATGCACCGTAAATTCGGGATCAATGCAAAAACTCAGTTGTTAAAATTCCGACAGCGGAGAGCCGGAGGCTCGAGGGTGTGCTTAACCGGGGTTCGGAGTACCGGGACGGTACGC
>MNQK01000033.1:68987-83890 GCA_001915385.1 Bacteroidales bacterium 52_46
AACCACAAACCGCCCGTCCCGGGCTTATCCTCTGTTTGTATTGCATTGTGCCCCGGTCTGCGCCCGCTCCGCGTTCTCCGAGCCGGGGTTAATAACAATTCACGAGCCTCCGGCCCTCCGATTATGCTCCAGAAAATGATTTGGGAGGTTGGGCATTTCGGGTGATGATTTTTATTCGTATTGCTTTTTAACATTTCAACCGGGTTTTGCAGCTGACCCTAAATTCGGATTGGATCCTTTTTAGTACACGTTGTAAAAGAAATAATGACTGAAAATCAAGTGATTTTCAGTCATTATCAGTACCCGGACCCGGGCTCGAACCGGGATGGGTCGCCCCACTGGTGTTTGAGACCAGCGCGTCTACCGATTCCGCCATCCGGGCTTTTGCAGGGCAAAGGTAATGTAAATTTTTGGATTTTACAACTGTTTTTGCGGAATTGGTGAATTTTTAGGTAAAAATATTGGAAATGAGGCGGTAAAAATTTGGTGGAGAAAAAATAATGTTGTACCTTTGTGTGCTTAAATTTTTCCGCACCGGGTCGATTAGGAAGCGGATGCCACGGAATGGCGTTCCACCCGACGGAGTAACATATAAACCAACAAGTTAAAATGTTTGTAATTGTAGAAATCCAAGGACAACAGTTCAAAGCTGAAAAAGACAAGTTCTTGTATGTACACTATCTCGGCGAAGAGGTAAAAGAGGGCGACAAGGTAGAGTTCGACCGCGTGCTTCTTGCAGATGCCGACGGTGACGTTAAGGTCGGCGCGCCTACCGTAGAAGGTGCGAAGGTAGTATGCGAAGTAGCTGCTCCTCTTGTAAAAGGTGACAAAGTGATCGTTTTCAAGAAAAAACGCCGCAAAGGTTACCGCGTGAAGAATGGCCACCGCCAGTATTTCACCAAAATTGTGATTAAAGACGTTATTGCATAACCCCTAAAATCTTGAAGAAATGGCACATAAAAAAGGTGTAGGTAGTTCGAAGAACGGTCGTGAGTCGGAAAGCAAACGACTCGGTGTTAAGATTTTCGGCGGTCAGAATTGCAAAGCCGGCAACATCATCAAGCGTCAGCGCGGTACAGTGCACCACCCCGGTCAGAACGTGGGTATGGGCAAGGACCACACAATCTACGCTTTGATTGACGGTGTGGTTGTATTCTCGGAAGGGAAGAACGGCCGCCGCTTCATCAATGTTGCTCCGCACGCCGAAGCTTAAACGTAGTTAACACGTATAAAATGGCATCGTGTCCCTCCTCGGGGCTCGATGCTTTTTTTTTGTGGGGAGGTGGGTCGGACACGTCGGACAGGTCCGACTTGTCTGACTTATCTGATGGGCTATGCAAGGCCGTGGTGGCGGGGGATGGGATAGAATGGGAATCGGGGGTTGCGGTGCGGGTGATTTGTGCTCTGCGGGGTCAATTGGTGGTATTTTGGTGTCAAATGGATGGATGTGGCTGCATGATTGGAATTTAATTGGTAATTTTATGATGCGAAATGCGATTATTATTACATTTAATAAATTACCATGAACGGAAAATCTATCATGAAAGGACGAATGATTTTACTGCGGGGAGTTGTAATGCTGTGTTGTCTGTCGGCGTGCTTAGTGGCAGGCGCGCAGGCCGAGATGGACAGGTTTGTCAGACATTACAGCGGTTACTATCTCAGCGAGGGAAGCGCGGGGAAGGCACAGCTGCAGAGGGTTGACAAGACGGTAAAGTATCACCTGAAGCGGTCGTGGCGCAATTATTACAATATCATTATCGAAAACGATGGCGGCGACAGGTACCTGACGCTTACGGGCGACCGCGAGCTGGTGTTCGCCGATGACAATTCGACGGCAAATTCCGATTTTCTCATAGAGCAGGGAGAGGGTGGATATTCGCTGTTGAAATGCCGCGGCAACGGTAAGTATGTGGGTACTGACGATGCGCGTTTAGGGTCGGCGGTGTATTGCGACAAGGACGGCAAGTCGTCGAAACATCTGTGGTATGTGGCGGAGGTGTCGGAGACGCAGCCGGAGGCCGAGACTGTCAGTTATCTGCTCAATCCCGAGGCGTTGCGCCAGGTGCACGAAGGCTGGGGCGTGTCGCTGTGCTGGTGGGCCAACATGTGCGGCAAGTGGAGCGACGACAAGATTGACAAAATCGTAGACTGGCTCGTGAGTCCGACGGGATTGAACTATAACGTGTTCCGCTATAATATAGGCGGCGGCGACGACCCGCAGCACCGCAACTGCGACGCCGGCCACATGCGCAGCGGTAAGGGACAGCGCGCCGAGATGGAAGGCTTCAAGGACGCGACCGACGGCGGCTATATCTGGAGCCGCGACGCCGCACAGCGCAAAATAATGCTTAAAATCAAGGAGAAACGCCCCGACGCCATATTCGAGGCATTCAGCAATTCCGCTCCATATTACATGACTTACAGCGGTTGTTCGGCAGGCAATGACAATGCCGGGAAAGACAATCTCAAACCGGAATATTACGAGGAATTCGCGCATTATCTTGTGGATGTGTGCAAGCATTATAAGGATGAATACGGGATTGAGTTCCGTACCCTCGAGCCGTTCAATGAACCGCTTACCGACTACTGGGGGCGCAACGGCGGTCAGGAAGGGTGTCATTTCGACTATGCGTCGCAGGTGGCTTTTCTGAAGGTGCTTTATCCGATACTCAAGGCGTCGGGACTCAATACGGTGATTTCGGCATCGGACGAGTGCTGGGTCAGCGGTGCCGTGGGCGGTTTCAATGCCTACAGGGACGGCGGAGTGCTCGATATGGTCGGACAGTGGAACACGCATACGTATAATGCCGACAACCGCAGCCGCACGCAGCTCAACGCCCTTGTGCACGGGGCCGGCAAACGGCTGTGGATGAGCGAGACAGGTGCCGGAGGCGACGGTATCAAGGGCAATCTCGACATGGTGCACCGCCTCTTTGACGACGTGCGCTATCTCGAATGCGAGTCGTGGCACGACTGGCAGTATATCGAGGAGTGGAACGACCAGTGGTGCATGGTCAAGGCCAGCTTCGCCAACCAGAGCTATGAGCGTGTAAAGAATTATTATGTCAGACAGCAGGTGACGCGTTTCATAAAGCCCGGCTACAGGTTTGTGGCCACGTCGGAGGACCTGACGCTGGCCGCAGTCAGCGAGCAGCGCGATACGCTCGTGCTTGTGGCAATCAACCCTGGAAGGGTCAGGGTGCGCCATGAGTGCCGCCTGATGAATTGCGAGCCGACAGCCGCGCCGTCAGTGTATATGACGACGGCGACGGGGAGCATGGTCAAGACATCGTGCGAGTATGCCGGCGGGGTGCTGTCGATAACAATGCCCGACCTGAGTATCGCCACGTTCATCATACCGATGAAGAAGCCGCAGCAGGAGACGGTTGAGATACGCGACGGCGCACATTACATGATACAGCCGCAATACAACCGTGAGGTGGCGCTTACGGCAGCCGACGGTGCGGTGAAAGTGGACGATGTGGCATATCCCGACGGCTGGAAAGCGAATGCCGCGGGCGAAGCGATGTCACCTATAGCCGCCAATCAGACATGGCAGTTGCATGCCGAAGGTAATGGCAGTTATATGCTTGAAAATATGGAGGGTGACAGGCTCTACGGCAATATCGGATACTATCTCGGTGCTACGGCCGACGACTTGGCCGCCGATGCCAACGGGTATTTCAATTTCACGAGGATAGACAACCACAGTTATAAAATCACGCTTGCGGGCGAGAACCGCGCGCTCGACCTCGAGAACGGCAAAAGCGATGCCGGCACTACGGTGGGAGTATGGGAATATGGCAGCGACGCGTCGCAGGCACACCGCCACTGGCAGCTGATACCGCTGCAACTGTCGGCCGACCCGGCTTCGGTCGATGCGGTGACGCAGGCGCCGGTCAAACTTGTCACCGGACGCAATATGCTGACTGTCACGGCGCCGTCAGAGAGCCGGTGCAATGTGGCAGTGTACGCGCTCAACGGGGTGTGCAAGGGCAATGTGGATTTCACAGAATCGGTAGCTGTGCCGCTTGCATCGGGATATTATGTGGTAAGAGTGAACTGCGACGGCAGCGTGACGACACGTACCGTCAAAGTGCAGTAGGCCGGTATGAAGCCGAGTTGAAAAAGAAGTGGTGCATTATTTATTCCGCGGTTAGAAACCGCGGCTACTACATGAAGCGATTTGACAGTCAGCATGGTAGTAGCCGCGGTTTCTAACCGCGGTGCAACGCGCTAAAGGCGTGATTAACCGTGGAAAGATGAGTTTTTCTATGGGAATTATTTGTCGCCGCGGAAGCCGCCTTGCTGCGGGGAGCCGGGATTGCTCCCGGGACCGTTGCCTACGGAGGGCGGTTGTGCGGGCGGGTTGACTATGCCGGGCATGCCGGGACGGTTGGGTGTGCCGCCGGGACGCATGTTGCCGGGACCGGGACCGGGAGAGCCGTTTGGGCGATACTGCGGGGGATAGTAACCCGGGCCGGTGCCGCCGGGAAATATGCTTCCTGGGCCGTTGCCTATGAGCGGGGGCTGCGATATGCCGTTCCAGTTGCTCCAGTAGTAGGGCGCGTAGTCGCCTGCGTACCAGCCAGTACCCCCGTCGACGGTGGCAGTGGTGGTCCATCCCATGCAGCCTGAGAGCGTGACGGCCATTGTAGCCGACAGCGCCAGTATGCCTGTTGATTTTTTCATAATATCCTCCTTTCGTTGACAGTAGGGAGGGTGTGTCGTGGGAAACTACATAATGCAATGTTTTCGGCACCCTCTGTATATTAGACAAGAAAAAGGTGCCGAAAGTTGGTGCGTATTTATTAACAAAAGTTAAAACAAGGTAGGCACGGAGGATGGTCAGAAGTCGGAGAAGGAGAGGGGGAGGAGGGCTTTGACGGAGGGGAGGATGTAGATTTCGTCGCGGCCGGCGAGGAGCACTTCGACATCGTGTCCGGCAAGTTTTTCATATTCGAGGAGAGCCTGACGGCATGCTCCGCAGGGTGGTACGGGCAGTTCCACTTCCTTTCCGTCGGTGCCCCGGGCGGCTATGGCGATTTTCTCGAAACGCGCGTCGGGGTAATTGGCTCCGGCATAGTAGCATGCGGTGCGTTCGGCGCAGGTGCCGGAGGGGAAGGCTGCGTTTTCCTGGTTGGCGCCGGTGACGATGTTGCCGTCGGAGAGGAGTATGGCGGCGCCGACATTGAAGCGGCTGTAGGGCGCGTAGCTGCGGTGCGTGGCTTCGCGGGCGAGGTCGACAAGGCGCTGCTGCACGGGTGTCAGTTCGGAATATGAGGCTGATATTACGGGGACGGTGATATCGATATTTTTCATGATTAAAAACCTGTTAAAAGAATTGCGGGAGGGGTTAGTCCGCAAATAAAACAAATTTCATGGCAAAAAGCAAAATTTTGAGGCGTTAAATTTTGCGCATTACTGATATTTGCTTAATTTTGCACTTCAGAAAAATAGTAAAATACCAACAATACATCACTTGTAATGTCAAAGAAAACAACCGGCGAGGAGACTCGCACATCAATCGACAACCTTAACGATTCTCTCACAGGCTTAGGCGCCAAGGTGCAGAAAAACATGAAGGTCCTCTCAATCATCGGCATCGTGATAGCCGCGATTGTAGTGGGCGTAATAGTATACATATTCTTAGTGAAGAAACCGGCAGTCAAGAAGATGGACAACGCCATCGGCCAGGCTGACCGCGAAATGCTGATGACCGGCAACGACTCCACTTCCACCGTAATGTACCAGAAGGTGGCCGAAGGCAGTTACGATGCCGCCAACCGTGCGAAGCTCATGGCTGCAATCGGTCTCTACAAGCAGGGAAAATATGAGGAAGCCATCAAGTATCTGAAGGACTACAGCGTGAAAGACGCCATAATCGGTCCGGCATCGCTTTCGCTCCTCGGCGACTGCTATGTCAACACCGACAAACTCGAAGATGCCGTCAAGGCTTACAAAGACGCTATCTCGGAAAGCGACGGCAATCCTTACTACACTCCGATATTCATGGTGAAACTCGCGCACATCTACCACGAGCAGAAGAAATACAGCGACGAGGCCGCCGTATATCAGGAAATCATGGACAAATATCCCCAGTTCATGAGCAACACATACTTCAATATCGAGAAAGACCTCGAGCGCGCAAAGCAACTTGCAGGGAAGTAAGCAGGAACAGGACAACGATATAGCGGAGGGCGCATGATTGCGCCCTCTCGTGTTTTTTTAAGGGGGATCTTTTAGCTATAGTAGCTATCTTAGTAAAATAGCGATTATAGCTAAAATAGCTTTTATAATTGAAATGATCATTATGGACAAGAGATTGCAGGAACTGGCCGGAATGCCGGTGGGAAAACTTTTGCTGCGCTACAGCGTGCCGGCTGTGGTGGGCATAGTGGTGATGCAGCTGTATAATATCGTCGACCGTATATTTATCGGCCAGGTGGTGGGTACCGACGCTATGGCGGGGCTTGCAATCACATTTCCGGTGGTGAATATATCGACGGCGCTCGGTGTGCTTATCGGCGCGGGAGCGTCGGCGCGTGTGTCGATTATGCTCGGCAACAAGGATGAGGAGTCGGCGCTGCGCGTCACGGGCAATTCGCTCGTGCTGACACTTGCCATCGGGGCGGTGTATATCGCGCTGTTCTACCTCTTCCTCGACGACCTTTTGGAATTATTTGGCGCCACGGAGGCCAATCTGCCGTACGCGCGCGACATGATGCTGTATGTGCTGCCGGGTCTTTTCCTTACCAATATCGCTTTCTCGTTCAACAATATAATGCGTGCGTCGGGATTTCCTACGCGTGCGATGGTGACGATGTTTATCGGTGCGGGTGTCAATGTGGTGCTCGACCCGATATTCATCTACGTGCTCGGCTGGGGTATCAAGGGAGCCGCGATAGCCACCGACATAGCTATGGCGGTATCGGCGGTGTTTGTGATGAGCCATTTCGTGAGGGGGAAAGGCATAGTGCGGTTCAGGCGCGGCATATATCGCCCCGACAGCCGCATCATACTGGGTATAGTGGGCATCGGTGCAGCCCCGTGCATAGTCAATCTGGCGGGGTGCCTGATAAATATACTCATCAATAATACGCTCAACCGCTACGGCGGGTCGGACGCGATAGCGTCGGCGGGTGTGTTTGTGACGGTCACGGCGTTTGTGGTGGCGTTTATCATCGGTATATGCCAGGGTATGCAGCCGATTGCGGGCTATAACTACGGCGCGAAGCAGTATGGCCGTATGAAACGTGCGTTCCTGCTCGCTGCGGCGGTTGCTACGGCTGTGAGCGTCGTGGGGTGGGGTCTCGGCATGCTTGTGCCCGAACAGTTGGCGAGCGCGTTTCTGACCGATGAGGTGCTTGTGCAGGATACGGGACGCTATCTGACGATAGCTATGTCGATGTTCTGGATGGTGGGCATACAGATTGTGTCGACCACGTTTTTCCAGGCGATAAGTAAGGTAGGGAAGTCGATATTCCTGAGCCTGACGCGACAGGTGCTGTTTCTGATACCGACGTTGCTGATATTGCCCGGCATCTACGGACTGAAAGGTATATGGCTGTGTTTCCCGGCGTCGGACATCGCGGCATTTGTCGTCACGATAGTGATGATAGTGTGGCAGCTCCGGCAATTCAGGGGATAGCGGGAGCACGATACAGAACCAAGTTTCCAAGTTAAATAAGTTGAAATTACCACGGGGGCGAGACGCCCCCGCCCCACTCAACTTGGCTTAAGTAAACAGTAATGAATTACGTTCCTACAAGTTAGTTTGTATATTTCGAGTCTTGCAATACCTTTGAATGTGGCTTTCGTAGCTATATAAAAAACGCGTAATAAAAAACCGCGCTTGTCGATTTGGGACAGGCGCGGTTTTTTGTTTTGTGGATTAGCGGAGTGTGTTTATTCCGCTATTGTTTGGCAATGTTGTTAAGCTGCATCACTTCACTATGATTTTGGCGGCGGTGGTGCCGGCTTTCACTATGTAGAAGCCTTGGGCGAGGGGTATCGCTGTACGGGCTTTACCGGTGAGGGCTATGACGATCTTGCCTTCGGCGTTGAATACTTCGACGGGGAGACCTTCAGCGCCGGTTACGATGGCGAAGCCTTCGGTACCGGTGATTGCGATGCCCGATGCGGTGATGTCGGCGATGCCTGAGCCGGTGGTGTCAACAGTCACGGTGTTGGAGCGGTTGGACTCACCTTCGGCGTAGACGCCGGTGACGGTGTAGTTGTAGAGTTTCTTGTCCTCTATGCTGCTGTCGGTGAAGGCGTTTTCAGCTACAGGCTCGGCGTTGAGACGTATGCCGTCGCGGTAGATGTTGTAGCCGTTGAGGGTGACAGGAGTCGTGTTACCGTTTTTGGCGGCGAAGCATACATCATCGACGAAGAGCATGTACTGGTCGAGGCTGACGCAGCGGATAGCGAAGTAGCGGGTACCTTCAGGCAGGTATGCGCTGTACTGACGCCACTGTGCGGGGATGTTGGCAAACTCTTCGATGAGGGTGAAGTCTTCGGGCTTATTGCCGGTGGTGGAGCTGAGTATCTGGAATGTCTCGAGGTACTGAATCTGGTCGTCATCGGCCGGGAAGCTGGTGGCATAGAGAGTCACAACCTGGGGCTGGCCGGAGAGTTCGGGAGAAACGGCCCAGTCGTCGCTCTGGACGAATGTGCTGCCTTTGCGTGAGTACATCGAGCAAAGATACTGATTGCCCGAGTGGGCGTTGAATGCGGCGGCATTGCCGGTCTGCAGCGTCGGGAGGGTATTATTGAGGACAAAGAACGACTGGCGTCCGGATACGGGGAGCTGCTTGCTGCTTATACCGCCGATTGTGCCTCCGTCGAGGTCATAGAATGTCCATCCTTCAATCTGGGTAGCCCAAGAGAGCGAAGGAGCGTCGAAAGTTTCTGTCTCGAGAGCGCCTACAGAGAGGTCGGCGGGTTCGCTCCACGAGAGGCGCACGGTGCCGTTTTCGGCGCGTCCGTCAAGGTCGACGACGGCGGGGAGGGCGCTTGTGCGGGCGAGCACGGTAACTTCGCGGGTGTTGTCGTTCTCAAACATGTCGGGGCCGTATTCGATCTGTACGGTGTAGAGGAGTGCTTCGGGAGCGTGAACGTCGACATTGTCGGTGAAAGTGAACGAGGCTTTGGCTTCGGGTTCGAGAGCCTGTCCGTTCTGAGTGGCCACGAGCTGCTCGTCGCGGATAAGGTTGACCTTGTAGCCGAGGGCGCGTTCGATGCCGAGGTTTTCGACGTCGACGGTGATGCTGAAGTCGGTGTTGCGTTCAACCGAGGCCGGGGCGGTGACAGCCGAGATGCCGAGGTTGTAGGTAGCTACCGAGGTGACGCGGAGGTCGTCGATATGAGTGAATCCGAAAGTGTTGTTGGCGGCCGAGATGCGTATCTGCACGGTGCGGCCGGCATATTCCTCGAGGGGAACGACCACTTTGTTCCATTCGCCGGGAGTGCCGCATTCCATCACGGTGGAGGTGAAAGCGGTGACATAACCGTCGCCGGCGTTGACGTCGACAGTGACAACGTTTTCGTTGGGCGACGAGCTGAGGTAGTTGAATACCTGGAATATGAATGCGGGAGATACGATGTCGCCGAGGTCAATCTTGCCTGTGACGAGACCGCATGCTCCGCGGCCGTAAGCCTCGAAGTACATCATGCCGCCGTCGTTGTCGGCCGGTGTGGTGCCGAAATCGTCGGCGGGAACCATCTTCCATACGTCATCGCCTTTGATTTTCTCGTTGGCGAAGATAGAGTTCACGCTGCAGTTGGCGAACGATTCGCTCCATGGTGCGCTGTAAGGTTTGCCGACAGGGGTCATTGCCGAAGGTATTTTCTTGGCGGTGCCGCCTTCGGTGACAGCCTCCACGATGGTCTGTACGAAACGCTGGTCGTCGAAGCCGGGGAATTCGGCAAATGCGTCGTATTCGTAAGTGGTGCCTTCGACACCTTCGGCGATAGTGTAGAGGTCGCCGGCGAGGTATTCGTAGACGTTGTATTTCACATCGCCTTCACCGAGGGTGTTGCCGTTGGCGTCCCTGGTGACGGGCGACCATGTGGCGACTACGTGTCCCTGTGTGGGTTCGGTCATAGTGACGAGGTCTACAGCCACGGGAGCGGCGAAACCGATGAAAGTTTCGGCTTTGGCCTCGGTGCCGGCACCGTCGGCGTTATGGCAGACTACGCTGTAGGTATGTGTGCCGGCGGGAGCGGCAGTGTCGGAGATGCTCATTTCGGCGCCTGTGGCTATGCCTTCGGTGAGGCTGCTTACCACTTTGCCGTCGCAGAGGAGGTCAATGCGGGAGATTGCATCGAGCTGTTCGCCGCCGATGGTGAGAGACGGCGTGGTGAATGTGGCGGTGGCGGTGTGCGCGCCGTTGGCACCGGCTACAACGGCGAGGTCGCTGACGGCGGCGGGAGCGCGGTTGGAGATGCCCGCGGCGATGGAAATGCCGTCGACGTAGAGATAGCCGCCGTTGGCAGGGGTGGTGGCGTGGATACCGATATAGTAGAGAGCGTCGTCGTCGGCCGAGATGTTGCCTTTGAAGGCGACGGGTGCCGTGCCGGTGACTGTGGTGCTCTCGATTACTGTTCCGGTCATGGCCTCAACGGTGGCTTCCTTGCCGAATTTTACTTCGAACGACTCGGTGTAGTTGCTGCCGTAGGAGTGGGCGTTCATGGTGAACTCGTAGCTGCTTCCGGCCTTGAGGCGTGCGACGGGGAGTATGAGCCAGTTGTCGGCAGGTTTGGCCGAAGTGTTGGCGTAGGCGCATTTGTATGATGAGTTATACTGCCATTCCTTGCCGTCGAGCGAGAGGGAAGAGTAGCCGATGAAGTCGGTGGCGTTGGCGAAGTCGGTTGAGTAGGGAGGTTCTACGGGGCCGAGGGCGAAGGTGCCCGATTTGGCCGGAGCTGACGCTTTGTCGCCGGCGACGGCCTCGACGGTGTACCAGTAGTCGGTGCGAGTGTCGGGGGCGGCCAGTTCGTCGGTCAGAGTGGTTGTCTTCTGGTCGGCGGGGCTTACGACAACGCCTTCGGGCCAGCGGGTGACGCGGTATACGAGGTTGGCGCGGTCAATGGTGCCGCTGTGTATACCCGACGTGACGGAACCCCATTTTACGGTAGCGGCGCCGTTGGCATAGCTTACGGCAACGGATGCGGGCGCTTTGGGTGTGTCCATACCGATGTATTTCACGTCGGAATATTTGCGGGGACCTTCACCGGCTTCGTTGGAGAATGATACGGCGAAGCAGTAGGAGCCTTCGGCGGGGAGGGTCACGTTGACGGTTGTGTAGGAGTAGGAACCGTAGCCGCGTGTGCCGGTGGCTATCTCTTTGCCGTTGGCATAGAGGTGGTAGGTGATGTCGCCGCTTCCGGTCGAGCCGTCAACGCAAGCCGAGGGCCCCGAGATGCGTACGGTGCCGGTGAGGCTGCCGTTGCTGAACGAGGGTGACGGGTTGCTGTAGGCAGCGCCCGGGGCTTTGGCCTCGTAGGTTTTGGCGGGAATGAAAAAACCACCGAGCTGCTCCTCATTGGCGAGGTCGTAGAGCTTGGTGGCGCGGGCTGTGGTGAGGTTGACGGAGTAGAGTGCGGCCTCGGTGGAGTTTTTAATGGCGTAGAGGAGTTCGCCTGTCGTGGTGTCGATGATACCGCCGGTGATCCATTCGGTCACGAGGCCGGTGTTGCCTATTTCGGTAAGCCGGCCGTTGTCGGTGTTGACTGTGCCGAGGATGCCGTCTTCGTCGATGGCGTAGAGCACGCCTTTGTCATCGATTGCGCAGGCGCCCCATGCTTTGGGGAGGTCGGCGATTTTGGTTTTGCCCCAGTAGGGAACGTTAACTGAGCAGAAGCGGAATGTCTCGCCGTCTTCGTTGAAGTAGCAGCCGTAGGCGGTGCCGAAGTCGGGGCTGTAGGCGACGGCGGTGGCGACATCGGCAATCTTGCCGGTGTATTTCTCGTCGACTTCCCATGTGCTCATGTTGTAGGTAGTCTGCTCTACAGCTGTGATACCCATCATTGAGGCCACGCGTACGCCGTAGAAGTAGCCGTCGGAGTAGGCGATACCGCCGCCGCTGGCGTAGACGTTGCGCTTGATCTGCGTCGGGTTGTACTCTGCGGTCGTAAACCCGTAGACGCCTGCGGCTTCAGCTGGGAATGAAACCACGGCATTGAATTTGAACTGGGCGTTTGCCGGCGCGGCGCTCGTCAGTAAGAGTGCGGCCATGCCTGCAAAAACCGGTCTGGTAAAGATTTTGACCATAAAATGTTTATGTGATAATGAGGTCCCTTAATACTGTAATATTAACCGTAGGGACTTTTCCGGTATATTTATGCTGCAAATATATGAAAAAAGTTTTTATTTGGAGGTGTATATTTGCATTTTGTTGCGGTTATGGGTGGTTATTTAAGCAAAAATCTTTTTAAAGCGACTGATTGGTGTCATGATGAAAGGGTTTCGGACCGCATGCCCGGGAACGGGCAGGAATAAAATAAAAAAAATTACTCGTCGTCTCGACGAATAATCTTCTTACCTTAAATCTAATACCATGAAAAACTGATGCAAAGGTAAGGGATTTATGTTATACAACATAATTTTTGGGTGAAAAAATGTGGTGATTTAACTTGATTTAACTTTTATGCGGGAGAAGCGGGTGGAATTTAAGATTTTGTTGTAATTGAGGGTGGCTGAGGTTTGCTTACGGAAGCAGATGTGGATTATTCCGCTTACGCGTCATCACTTGGCTATAATACCATGGGGTGGACGGGATGAGGGTATGGGCGATATGGGCGGTCGGGGCACCGGGGAGGGGCGTGACAACTTTTATGGGGGAGATGGCGTTGTAGATTTGAAGATTCGATGAGATGAATGGGGCTAATGGGGCAAATGGGCCGAATAAGGCTAATAAGTCTTATAGGTCTAATAAGTCTAATAGGTCTAATTAGACTAATTAGACTAATAGGGCTAATGGGTTGAATGGGAGTAATGGGGCTTGTTGAATGAGATATATTTTTTCGAATGTTTAATCTATTAAAATTTAGGATTTATGACTTATAGTGATGCTATTAATGTGAATGGTGTTGTGTTGGTGGAGTTTTATGCGTCGTGGTGTCCTCACTGCAAGCGTATGATGCCGGTGGTGGAGCAGGTCAGGGAGTTGCTTGCCGATAAGGTGGCGGTGTATCAGTTTGATATAGATGAGAATCAGGCTACGGCCGATGCGCAGGGCGTGAAGTCGATACCGACTTTTATCATTTATAAGAGCGGGCTGGAGCAGTGGCGCCATACCGGGGAGGTTGATGGCGAGGCGCTGCTGGGGCGGCTTGAGTCGGCGCTGGGGTAGATATTATAGCTAATGTAGCTTTTATAGCTTTGTAGCTAATATAGCTATTGTAGCTATTGTAGCCGGGATAGGTGATATATAGCTGATTTTGTAATTTTTTTAAGGAGTTATGGCATTGTCGAAGAATCCAAGTTTGTTCAGTGATTTTCTGGCGCAGCTGGGCGTGCCGCATACGGTGGATTATTCTGACGGGCGGTTTGCCGGGATGCCGTTCAAGTCGTTGTTCGGGTTGTCGAAGCTGCTTGAGGAGTATGGGGTGCCCAACGAGGGTGTCAGGATTTCGGACAAGAGTGAAATCAGGAAACTCGGTGTGCCGTTTTTGGCGCAGACTCCCGAGGGGTTTGTGATTGTGACGGCTGTAGGTGACGACAGTGTAAGTTACGTCACGCAGGGGGTGGCGGAGACGGTGCCATATAACGCCTTTGTCGATGCCTGGACGGGAGTGGCTTTGCTGGCTTATCCGGACGCCGATGCCGGGGAGCCTGACTACAGGGCGCATGCCGATATAGAGATGGTCAAGCGGTCGAAGGTGTGGGTGCTGTGGGGATGCGTCGCGGCGCTGTTCCTGTATCTGTTTATATCTAACGGGATATACCGCCATGTGTCGACGGTGGTACTGACGCTGCTCAATATCGCGGGGCTTGGGGCGACATATCTGTTGCTGCTGAAGTCGCAGAAGGTACACAGCCGATTTGCTGACCGCGTGTGCGGTGTCGTCGAGGAGGGTGGCTGTGATGATGTGCTTGAGACGAAGGCGTCGAGTTTCTTCGGTATTTTCAGCTGGAGCGAGGTGGGGTTCGCGTATTTTTCGGTGAGCTTGCTTGCGCTGCTTGTGTTTCCGGATGATATTAACTATTTGGGTGCAATCAATATATGTTGCCTGCCGTTTTCGTTCTGGAGCGTGTGGTATCAGAAGACGAGGGCGAAGGCGTGGTGTACGCTGTGCCTTAGTGTGCAGGCTATATTGTGGCTGTCGTTTGCGTGCTATCTCGCCGGAGACTGGCTGCACGGGATTTTCCCGCTGAGGATGCCGTTCTTCGTGACGGGTGTGTGCTATGTGACGGTGTTGCTGGCGTTGAACCGGTTTATGCCGAAAATCGGAGGCGATAAATAAAATTGTGAGTCATGGAGAGGAAAGTCAAGAAGATAGAGCGGCCGGAGCTTGCGAGTGCCGTGAAGCTTACGGCGCTGGAGATGAATGGAATGCATTTTTCGGCGAAGCATACGGTGCTGACGCCGGAGCTGCTTGAAGAGATGAGGAAGGGGAAGGGGGGACAATAAGGTCTTTAAGGTCTTTAAGGTCATTAGTGTCACTAAGGTCATTAAAGTCTCTAAGGTTATTAAGGACTTTAACGTCTTTGTCTGTAATGTTGGTGTTGGTGCTGATGCTGATGGGGAGGGTTGAGGTATACAATAAAAAAAGCTGCCGCGGTTTTGCGGCAGCTTTTTTTGGTATGGCGGGCATGTCATACATCTGTGGTGAAAGTCCATAAGGGGCGTAGTTGTCGACGAACCCTAAAGCGACTTGCAAGTTTCGAGTGG
>MNQK01000003.1 GCA_001915385.1 Bacteroidales bacterium 52_46
ATATCCATTATTCCCCGCATGCCTCCGTTTCACTCCGGCATACGGGGTTACGAATAATCAGCGTCCTCTGGACGCTTAGATGCTTAAGTAAACAGCATTATGACGCAAGGAGATTGAAAAATGTAAAAATTCGCCATCGTTCCTTGTGATTTTTTTCGTATATTTGCAAAAATAGATTATTTTAATTATCGTTCGTACGGAAAAAGATTAAAAAATCGCACATGGAGCAGGACGACATATTCAGCAGTGATTTCGGGGATGACGAGCAGCAGAATGCCAATGCTCGGGAGGAAGTGGCGTATACCGAAGATAATATTGTGACCCTTGACTGGAGGGAGCATATCAGGCGGCGTCCGGGTATGTATATCGGCAAACTCGGCGACGGATCTAACTTCGACGACGGCATCTATGTGCTTCTGAAGGAGGTGCTCGACAACTCCATCGACGAATATATGATGGGCTACGGCAAGCAGATAACCGTGGACGTGACGGAGACAACCGTTGCTGTACGCGACTATGGCCGCGGCATCCCTTTGGGAAAACTCATCGAAGTAGCGTCTAAAATGAACACCGGCGGCAAATACGACTCAAAGGCGTTCAAGAAATCGGTGGGTCTGAACGGTGTCGGCATAAAGGCCGTCAACGCGCTTTCGTCAGATTTCATCATCAAGAGCGTGCGCGACGGACAGGCACGCCAGGCTGTGTTCTGCGAGGGTAAGTTGGTGTCGGAGGAAGAGCCGTTCGCCACCGACGAACCGAACGGCACATACGTGAACTTCACCCCCGACAGCACCATATTCCGCGATTACGCATACCGCGAGGAGTATATAGTGCCGCTGTTCAAGAACTATACGTTCCTCAACACCGGACTTTCAATCATATACAACGGCAAACGCTACCATTCGCGCAACGGTCTGCTTGACCTTCTGCGCGAGAACATAACCAAAGAACCCCTCTACCCCATCATACATCTCAAAGGGGAGGATATAGAGATAGCCCTCACCCACGCCAACCAGTACGGAGAGGAGTATTATTCGTTTGTCAACGGCCAGCATACCACACAAGGTGGCACCCACTTAGCAGCTTTCAAGGAGTCTGTCTCACGCACGCTGAAGGATTATTTCGGCCGCAATTTCGAGTATTCCGACATACGCAACGGCATGATTGCCGCCATCGCCATCAAGGTGGAGGAGCCGGTGTTCGAATCGCAGACAAAGACGAAACTCGGTTCACGCGACATGGGGCCGGATGGTCCGACGGTAGCCAAATTCATCAGTGACTTCGTCAAAAAAGAGCTTGACAACTATCTCCACAAAAATCTGGAGACAGCGGAAATAATACTCAAGAAGGTGCAGGAGAGCGAGCGCGAACGCAAGGCGATGGCCGGTGTGACCAAACTTGCCCGCGAACGCGCCAAGAAAGTAAACCTGCACAACCGCAAACTTCTTGACTGCCGCGTACATCTGAATGACGTAAAGGGCGACGAGGAGAAGAAAGCAGCGTCGTCAATCTTCATCACCGAGGGTGACTCGGCCGCCGGCTCGATAACCAAGATACGCAACGTGGAGACACAGGCCGTGTTCTCGCTGCGAGGCAAGCCGCTCAATTCCTACGGACTGACACAGAAGGTAGTGTACGAGAACGAGGAGTTCAACTTGCTTCAGGCGGCTCTCAATATCGAGGAGGGCATCGACGGACTGCGCTACAACAATGTAATCATCGCAACAGATGCCGATGTCGACGGAATGCACATACGCCTGCTGATGCTGACCTTCTTCCTGCAATTTTTCCCCGATCTTGTGAAGAAAGGCCATGTGTACGTATTGCAGACGCCATTGTTCCGTGTGCGCAACCGCGATACCGTGCGCCGCGCCAAGGGCAAAGGGAAAGGGGAGAAAAAAGATGAGACATATTACTGCTACACCGACGACGAACGGATAGAAGCCATCAACAAGCTCGGCAACAAGGCGGAAATCACCCGATTCAAAGGTCTCGGTGAAATTTCGCCGGAGGAATTCCGCGATTTTATCGGTCCCGACATGCGTCTTGACCGCGTGACGCTGCGCAAGGAGGACGGAGTGGCCGAATTGCTGGAATTCTATATGGGCAAGAATACGTCGGAACGACAGACATTTATCATCGACAACCTTGTAATCGAGGATGACGAGGCCATATCGTAAAAATTATTTCATAAATATGTTTTGATGCATACGGACAGCAATGACATAACGGAAAGAGAGGCGGCCGCAGGGCGCAGAGCAATGTTCCCCGGGTCGTTCAACCCGTTTACCATCGGGCATCAGTCGCTTGTGGACCGCGGACTCGAACTGTTTGATACGGTAGTCATTGCCGCAGGAATCAGTTCCAAGAAGCAGGTGTCCGAGGCGGAAATCATCGCCCGACTCGAGCCGATAAGAGCGCTGTATGCCGGAAATCCGCGTGTCGAAGTGACATATTACACGGGACTTACGGTAGACGCGGCACGCCGGCACGGATGCAAATTCCTGCTTCGGGGCATACGCAACACCATCGACATGGAGTATGAAAGGTCGCTTGCCGACATCAACCGCCGCATATCGGGCATAGAAACCGTGCTGCTGTTCACGCTGCCCGAACTGTCGGCAGTGTCATCGTCGACAGTACGTGAGCTGCAACACTACGGACACGACGTCAGCGAATTCATGCCGAATACAGGAGATTCGGAAGAATAAACAACGACCGCCGAAACTGCGTTCAACGAATAATAAGACAACTTCCAACCAGGTACAATATATAAACTACAAATGGAAAAGACCGACACACCAGAAAAAGCGGCACAGGCCGGAGAAAAGACGGCGGTGCTGCTGATGCACTGCCCCGACCGACCCGGCATCATCGCCATACTCACCGAATTCATAAATGCCAACGGCGGAAATATCCTCTATCTCGACCAGTATGTCGACCGTGTCAACTCGGTATTCTACATGCGCGTACAGTGGGATCTTGAAGGGTTCGCAATCCCCGCCGAAAAGATACGCGACTATTTCGACACTCTTTACGCACAACGCTTTGAGGTGAGCTACAACCTCTATTTCACCGGCACGCCCCAGCGCATGGCAATCTTCGTGTCAAAAATGTCGCACTGCATCTATGACCTGCTTGCCCGCTACAGAGCCGGTGAATGGAAAGAGTGGAATGTGGAGATACCGGTGATAGTCAGCAACCATCCCGACCTGAAATATGTGGCCGACCAGTTCGGCATACCGTTTGAGGTAATATCCGTTACCCGCGAGAACAAGCCGCAGGCCGAAGCGCAGCAGTTCGCGCTGCTTGAGCACTACAATATCGATTTTGTAGTTCTTGCCCGCTACATGCAGGTGCTGTCAGACGATTTCACACGCCGTTATCCCAACCGGGTAATCAACATACACCACTCGTTCCTGCCCGCATTCATCGGGTCGAAGCCATATCATGCAGCCCACCAGCGCGGAGTAAAACTCATAGGAGCGACAAGCCACTACGTGACAGCCGACCTTGACGCAGGTCCCATCATAGAACAGGACATCGTGCGCATCACTCACAAAGACACAGTAGACGATCTGGTGAAGAAGGGTCGCGACCTCGAAAAGATTGTGCTGGCGCGCGCAGTCGAGAAGCATCTCCAACACAAGATATTGCCGTACGGAAACAAAACGGTGGTATTCAACTGAAAAAACCGATATGAAATTAACAAAATACCTTCTTCTGTTGCCCGCGGCCTTACTATGCCTTGTAGACGCCGCGGCCAAAAACGAGCCTCTCAAGGGCTTTGACAAAATAGGCTACACAAGCCGTATTATCGAATCGTTCTATTTGGACAGCATCGACAATGACAAACTTGCCGAAGAAGCCATCGTAGCGATGCTCAAGACGCTCGACCCGCATTCGCTATATTCCAATCCGGAAGAGACCAAGGAACTGGTAACGCCGCTCGAGGGGAATTTTTCGGGGATAGGCATCCAGTTCAATATGCTCAACGATACACTTATAGTGATACAGACCACCTCGGGAGGTCCGTCGGAGAAAGTAGGAATACTCCCCGGCGACAAGATACTGAGCGCCGACACGACTATGATATCGGGAGTAAAACGCCCGCGCAACGAGATAATGAAAGCTCTCCGTGGGCCGAAAGGCACGCGTGTAGACGTGAAAGTGGCGCGCCGCAATGTGGAGGAGCCGATAGAGTTCCGCATCACCCGCGACGATATACCGGTCAACTCGGTCGACGCCGCCTACATGGCGTCGCCCGGCACAGGCTACATACGTCTGTCACGTTTCGCCGAGACATCATACGACGAGGTCCTCGAGGCTCTCAAAGGACTGGAAAAGCAGGGTATGAAACGCCTTATCTTCGACTTGGAGGATAATGGAGGCGGCATACTTGGAGCAGCAGCCGAGATAGCAGAACTCTTTCTCGACAAGGACGACCTCATCACCTATACGGAGTCGCCAAAATTAGGCACAACGCCTTACGTATCGCGCCAAAAAGGGCGCTACGCCGACCTGCCCGTGGCCGTGACCGTCAACCAATACAGCGCATCGGCATCCGAGATACTCTCGGGTGCGCTTCAGGACCACGACCGCGCCGTAGTAGTGGGGCGCCGCACGTTCGGCAAAGGCCTTGTGCAAAGGCCGTTTCCGTTTCCCGACGGATCGATGATACGTCTGACTGTCGCACGCTACCACACTCCCTCCGGTCGCGTCATACAGAAACCTTACGAACGTGGTAAAGCCGAGGACTATGCGGCCGACATCAAGGCCCGTTATGACAACGGCGAATTCTACAGTGCCGACAGCATATCGTTTCCCGACTCGCTGAAATACACGACACTGCACCGGCACCGCACGGTATACGGTGGGGGCGGCATAATGCCCGACAAGTTCGTGCCCCTCGATACCGCGCTTTATACGCCCTACTACCGTGACCTGATGGCGAAAGGAGTATTCAATACCTTCTGCCTCGGATACACCAACGACCATCGGAAAGAACTGCAAAAAAAATATGATACGCAGGATAAATTCATCAAGAATTTCGATGTCGATGACAAGATGATGGGAGAATTTGTGGCGCAGGGGGAAAAAGACGGTGTGCCTGTCAATGACAACGAGCTTGCCCGCAGCCGTACTCTTATCGCCGCCATTATAAAGGGAATAATAGGGCGCGACCTGTTTGACACATCGACCTATTTCAGAATAGTTAATCCGCTGCTCAACCCCATCTACCGCGAAGCATTGGAGATAATAAATTCACCGGAAGAATACGAAAAATATCTGAATTGAAATCAATAGAGCAGGGGTGTAGCAAAAGTGCTACACCCCTGCTCTATTGATTTCAATATCTTATAATATCGCAGCGATATTACGTATTGATGAAAGGCGTGTCATAAATGAAGCGTCAGACTTAGCTACCTGCATATTATAATCGCGCTGAAGATTGAGGAGCAAATCAGCCGGGATACCCAATGCCGCTTCAATAAGAAGTGCCATTTCCGTATTAACGCCTCTCTTCCCTTTAATAATTTCATTAATGAGGGAGGGACTTACTCCAATACTTTCAGCGAGCTTTGCCTGAGTAATGTTACTTGCTTCAAGCTCATCGTGAATAAGCTCCCCCGGATGGGTAGGCTCAAACGGAGTCAAATTATTTGCTATCATGTCGGTGGCAATGCCCGAAAGTGTAATCATATCAATCGTAGTGGTTTGAAAGTTCAACAATATTGCAAATGGTCAAAATCGGTTCTTCAATAGTTTCGCGCATGGTAAACTCTATCCGATACTGATTGTTAACTCTAATAGAAAATCGGTCGGATTTATTTCCTTTCAAGGCCTCGAAATTTAAAGAATTAATCCGATACAAGTCTTCTTTGCAAGAAGCCCATTTAAGATAATCAACGCTACGCTTATAGCGCTTGATTATATCAATCCTGTAGCGATGTTTCTTATCGCTACATTCTCCTTTATCATAGAGGTCTCTCAGATATTTTTCCCCGAATTCTACTATCATATATTTATATTACAGGACAAAGGTATGAAAAGTATTTAATTCTTCACAAAACTGTGAAGAATATTTTCAGAATGCACCCCATGAAAGATTCTTCCGCCACAATCCGAAATTACAGTGCATATTCCACTTCCCATTTAATATCGCTTTCCGCGGTTAAAAACCGCGGCTATTATAACATCCTATTAATCAATTACGTAGTAGCCGCGGTTTCTTTGCATAGCAAAGCGCCAAAGGCGATGATTAACCGCGGACAATAAAGCCTGCAATTGTCATATTGTCATGCACTGCGATTTCGGATTGAGGCATTCTTCCGATTCTCATAAAACGAAGGCGAAGGCAATCGCAGTATGCGGTTGCCTTCGCACGATTGACACGGTGGGTACTGTCAGCAGCGGCCACCGTGCCGCCTATCACACTTTATTACCCTATCTAATGGTCGATTAAACCGCCTGTCAATCAATCCGCCTTATCGTTAACTTACCGCACCGACAAGGCCGATCAGTACACGATTATAGTCGACAGGCTGAAAAACCAACCGCTTTTTCCTTCTAAAAAACATGAGACAACCCATTTATTATCCCATAGCCATTACCCTGAGAAACCATCAGTACCGGTCCCGAATACGCTTTTATATCTGCACTACCCCAATCAGCTCCATGATAATGAAACCAACACGTTAATTCCAGACATTGCATCAAATAGTTGAAAATAAAATAAGAATAACTGAAATGTCAAGGACGAGTATTAGCTATCATGAGAGATAAAAGTATTATATGCACTAAATTGCTTTCAACATGCGTAATGCTCAGTAGCAACGGCTCGCAAATGTAAAAATTTATTTTTAAACAACAGACAAATTATTTACTAAAAAACTGATAAAATCGCCCGAATTAATGTTAAACTTTGTAAAATCACCTTTCAACATTTGATTTATGGATAAAATTTAACTAAATCGAGGGTTAAATGACACCTACCAACGCCCACATCGACAGATGAGTAAGCAACATAAGGGCGATAATAATCCACGTCATGACTGTCCGCCGGCCATAACATTGCCATGCGAGCAGGGAAGCAGCAATTACATAGGCAGGGTACAACCAAAGAAAATACCGATTACCTCCGGCAATATCGTGCGACATAGAGAGCATAAGTGGGAAAGCGAGTACGGGAAGTGCCGCGATTATTATAATCACGGTCATCCACGCGGGCACTCTTGAAGGTTGTTTCATATCTTGACAGGATTTTAAGATGAAATGCAATTATAAGCTTTGGGACGAGGGCGTCCGGCCTCCGTAGTATTATCCTTATACTGTTAGTTACTACGGATATACCATTAGATAATAGAGGATGTGCGTCCCTACTTTGTTAGCCGAAATTTCGCAGTTTTGCAACGCACCCGCCCCGCTCAACCCCACTCGACTCAGCTTAAGTAAACAGCATTGAATCGCGTTTATACAAATACTACATTGAAGGATGGAAACGGGAGAGATTATTTGAATTTTTTCTTTTCGGCGAGGTATGCGTCGACTGTGGCGCGGACTCCGCGCTGCAGGGGGTAGTCGGCGTGGAAGCCAAAATCGGCCTGAGCCTCACTGACGTCGCAATTCCAGTTGCGCTGCTTCATGATTTTGTATTTATCTCTATTGAGCGTTGAGGCTTTTCCGCGCCATGCAGCAAATTTTTCCGCTACCGTAGATACTGCAAGCACCACCCACATGGGCAGTTTGAGCGGCAGGACCCAGCGGCCGCCAAGCGCCTCCGACACCATGCTGCGGAATTCCTTCTGTGTATATGCCTGCGGCTCGGATATGATGTAGGTCTTGTCGCTGACGCCGGAGGCAAGAGCATCGAACATAGCTCCGACAAGGTCGTCGACATAGATGAATGTCAGCATCTGCTTGCGGTAGCCCATGCCCACGTCGATATGGCCGTCGATGCTTTTTATCATCATCAGATAGTCTTTTTCGCGCGGGCCGTAGACTCCGGTCGCGCGGAAAATGATATAATGAAGTCCCGAACGGTAACGGAGGTATTCTTCCGCCTTCATTTTGGAGAGTCCGTAGCGGGTATTGGGATGAGGCACGTCGGCATTGGTGATCGGACGATATGTCTTTTCGTCGACAGGCCCCATAGCGCTGAGCGAGCTCATGTACAGGAATCTGTCAGGCTCCTTGCCGGAGGATTTGAGCGCATCGATGATATTTACGAGGTAACGATAGTTGATTTTGTCGAAATCGCGGAAATTGGCGCATTTCGTGGCTCCCAGGTTGTGGATTACATAATCCCAGCGTTCGCCGTCGGGGAGAGCGTCGCGCATGGCGGCGGCAATGGCCTGCGGGTCGTCGTAGTCGAGCACAAGGAAATGCAGTCGCGGGTCATCGAGATAGCGGCGCGAAGTCGACGCCCTCACCGCTACAGTCACGTCATAGCCGCGTTCGAGCCCTTGTCGGGCAATGAAGCCGCCGATAAATCCGCCGGCGCCTATTACGAGTAACCTTTTCATATATATATTTTCTATTATTTTTTATTTACTGTCAAGTGCTTTCCGATAGCTGTCACGGAGGCCGTCGGCAAAATTCTGCTGCGAGAAACGCGTGATATGCTTGCGGCCGGCGTCCACGAGATTACGGCGGTAACCGCTGTCGTCAATAATATGCCTCGCGGCGGCTATATATGCGTCGACATCATCAGGACTTACCACGGGAGCCTCACTGCCGGCCGCCTCTTCAAGGCACGAACCGGAGGCGATGATGACCGGTGTACCCACGCTCAACGATTCTATTACCGGTATACCGAAACCTTCATAGCGCGACGGATAGGAGGAGAACAGCGCGCTGGCATATAGCGCCGGAAAATCGGCAAAATCGGCGTTCTCGATAAATATGACCCTGTCGCGCAAACCATAACGGTCGATATAGCTGTCAATTTCCCCGGCGTATGCGGTGCGTCGGCCTACGATAACGGCGATTATGTCGTCAGGAAGCCCACGCAGGGCTTTGACCGTCAGCAGCTGGTTCTTACGCTCCTCGACTGTGCCGACGCCTACGATGTACGGCCGGGTAATACCGTATTTATGCATCACACCGTCAGCACGGAGAGGGTCGACTGGTCTTGCGAACTGGGGGTCGCATCCCTGATAGACAATGTCTATTTTCGCAGGGTCGATATTATAAAATTCGACAATGTCACGACGGGTGCATTCGGAAATTGCAATGACGCGCGTGGCATGTTGCGCGGCCTTACGGAATTTATAATCGTATATCTTACGGTCAATCAATCGGTAGCATCGGGGGAAATGACGGAAAATAACGTCGTGAATGGTCACGACCGAAGGGATGCCCGAGGAGATGATATTGAGCGGGAGCTCGTTGCTGAGTCCGTGATAGAGGTCGATTTCGTCGCGCAGCAACTGCCCTGTGATGCCGCGCGAACGCCACAGTGAGGGAAAACGTCGTCCGGAAGGCGTATCGGGCAGACACAATGTGACATTCTCACGCTCGAGCAACGGCATCAATCGCGGATTGTTGCGGAGCCGTGGAGCATAAAGCAGCAAAGAGTCATCGCCTGAAGATGCTATGGTGTCGATGACGAGGCGGCTGTAATTGCCAAGCCCGGTGTTGTTGTTGACCGCACGCTTGGCGTCGTATCCTATCTTCATATCAGCAAAGATAACGAAAATGCCGTCGTCAAACAAAATTTATGGGCCATTAGATTTGTAAGATATTACAATATTGTCTATTTTTGTGAACAGGAAGCGCCCGGCAACAGGTATCGGAATCCATCGGCCAGGTCATAACGACGCTCCGGGAGCGAATCGCTCCGATAATCCGGAAAAAACAATAACCATATATGAGAAAGAAATACAACCGAATACTGCTCAAGCTGAGCGGTGAATCGCTTGCCGGAGGCACAGGCTCGGGCATCGACACCAACCGACTGAACCAATACGCAGCCCAGATAGCGGCTGTAGTGTCGGGGGGAGTACAGGTAGCCATCGTGATAGGCGGCGGCAATATATTCCGCGGCCTGCAGGGCGCGTCAAAAGGATTTGACCGCGTGAAAGGGGACCAGATGGGCATGCTTGCCACGGTAATCAACTCACTTGCCCTGTCATCGGCGCTTCAGGCCATCGGACAACCCGCCAAAGTATTCACTGCCATCAACATGTTCCCGATCGGGGAGCATTACAGCAAATGGCGCGCCATCGAGGCAATGAACGCCGGCGAAGTGGCAATCATAGCGGGAGGCACAGGCAATCCGTTCTTCACGACCGACACCGGTTCGGCCCTGCGTGGCATCGAGGTGGAGGCTGACGTGATGCTCAAAGGCACGCGCGTGGACGGCATCTACACCGCCGACCCCGAAAAAGACCCGACAGCAACCCGTTTCTCCGAAATCACATACGACGAAGTATACACCCGCGGGCTGAAAGTGATGGACCTCACGGCAACAGCACTTTGCAAGGAGAACCATCTCCCCATCATCGTCTTTGACATGGACACTCCGGGCAATCTCAAGAAAGTGCTTGACGGAGAACCGGTAGGAACGCTTGTATACTAAAGCATCCTGCCCTGACAAAGCAATAAATCCGATTTTTAACATTCAGAATACAACCTCATTATGACAAACCCCAGCACATACCTCGACCCGGCAGAAGAGAAGATGGAAATGTCGGTAGCATATCTCGATGAAGCGCTCGCACATATCCGTGCCGGAAAAGCCAATCCGAAGATTCTCGACGGCATACGCGTAGACTATTACGGAAGCGCCGCACCTATCTCAAACGTAGCAAACGTGGCAGTGCCCGACGCACGCACCATCACCATCACCCCCTGGGAGAAATCGATGTTCAAAGAGATTGAAAAGGCCATTATCAACTCCGAACTCGGCATTACGCCCGAAAACAACGGCGAAGTAATACGCATATCAATACCGCCGCTGACCGAGGAACGACGCAAACAGCTTGTAAAACAGTCGAAAGCCGAGGCCGAGCAGGCAAAAGTGTCGGTGCGCAACGCACGCCGCGATGCCATCGAAGGGCTGAAGAAAGCGATAAAGCAAGGTATGCCCGAGGATGTAGAGAAGGACGCCGAGGGTAAGGCTCAGAAGCTCCACGACAAATACCTGAAGAAAATCGACGAGCTTTTCGCCGCCAAAGAGAAAGAGATACTCACTGTGTAAAAAAAGCGGGGATTACCGCATAAAACAGTGCGTTAAAATAATTTACGTGACCGCGGTTAAAAACCGCGGTTACTATTTTGCCGGCATTGATAGCCAATATTCGGCGTTGATAGCCAATATATAGTAGCCGCGGTTTTTAACCGCGGGAAATCGGATTACGCCGATGACACCGATTAGTCAAAGGCGTCACGGTTTGGTCACACAATTTTTCATTTATTTTCTGTTTAACCATGCAGACAGTACTGTTCACATCGACAATATTCGGCCCCATACACAGCCGACGGCTCGGCACTTCATTAGGAGTAAACCTGATGCCGGCCGACGGCAAGGTATGTTCATTCGACTGCCTTTACTGCGAGGCCGGATTCAACGCCCAGGGCCCCGGAAAAAAAGGCATACCTCCACGCGAAGAGGTGGCACGCCTGCTCGAAGACAAGCTAAGGGAGATGCATGCCGGCAATATGCCGCTTGACGTCATCACGTTTTCAGGAAACGGCGAGCCGACACTCCACCCCGATTTCAACGGCGTGGTCGACGATGTGATAAGACTGCGCGACAAATATTATCCGGAAGCGAAAGTGAGCGTACTGTCAAACGCCACACGGCTGCATACGCCCGAAGTAGTGGAGGGACTGCGCAAGGTCGACAACAACATACTCAAACTTGACTCCGCAATCGACGATACCGTACGCATAATCGACCGCCCCGTCGGCAAAAGCTACACCGTAGCGGATGTGATTGCGGGGATGAAACAGTTTGACGGACAATGCATAGTGCAGACGATGATGCTCCGCGGAGAGCATGACGGAGTCAGGATTGACAATACGACCGACAGCGAAATCGAAGCGCTTATCGATGCGTATAAAGAAATCGCGCCAAAAGAGGTAATGCTCTACTCGATAGACCGCAAGACCCCGGCCGAACATCTTGTGAAAGTGGGACGGGAGGAACTCGAAATGATTGCCGGCCGCTTCCGCGAGGCAGGGATATGCGTGCAGGTCAGTTGAAAAGCCGAGTTATGGAGATAGCCAAAACGATGTTGCAGAACTAAACCACGCCGGTTTGCAGAACTAATAATATATTGAAAATTCGATACGTCATCTTGTAGGGCTGCTCCCCAGAGCAGCCGATAGCAAAGACTGACTATCAGCTGTCAGGCGCCTGCTCCGGGGAGCAGCCCTACATCATGCAGTCGCCAGCATCAGTCTTGCGACATCCTCAGTATAACGAATTTAATTTAATAACGAAACAGTCCGATGCCCATATTTCCCGCCCCTTTGTGCAAAGGCGATACGATTGCAATAGTGTCGCCCGCAAGTATTATCGACCCGACGCTTGTTGAGCGTGCGAGCGCTACGCTTAAACTGCTGGGATATAATGTCAGGGTAATGCCCCATGCTTTGGGGGCGAACGGGTCATACTCCGGAAGTATAGAAGAAAGGCTTGAGGACATGACTGCGGCATTGCTCGACAATGAGGTGCGCGCGATATTGTGCAGCCGCGGAGGATACGGGTGCGTGCATCTGCTCGACCGACTCGCCGAGCTCGACCTCAACGCCGACCCGAAGTGGATTATCGGCTTCAGCGACGTGTCGGCACTGCATGCGCTTATGGCAAGCCGGGGAATTGTCAGCATACACGGCTCAATGGCAAAGGCACTTGCCCTCTATCCGCATAATTCGCCTTTCAACGTCATGCTGTTGGACATGCTCGCGGGAAAACGCCCGGCACTGGAATTTCCCGCCCACAAATACAACCGAAACGGCACTGCGACAGGAACACTGTCGGGAGGCAACCTCGCCGTTTTACAGGCATTGATCGATACACCGTACGACATATTCAGCGACAGAATACTTTTTATAGAGGATGTTGCCGAGCCTATATATAAAGTTGAGCGCATACTTTACCAACTTAGTCTCTCAGGACGCCTCAGCCGCCTTAAGGGATTGATAATAGGACGTTTTACGCTTTATCAGGCAGATAAGAACTTCAATGACATATATGACATGATGGCACCATTGCTTGAAGGGCTGCATATACCGGTGGCCTTTGACGCTCCCATAGGACATATCAGCGAAAATATGCCTGTGCTTCACGGTGCAACGGCAACTCTGGAGACATCGGGGGACTGTTCGCGGATAAGTTATCTCTAATGGAGAGGGTGTTGCAAAACTGCTAAATTTCGGCCAACAAAGTAGTGACGCACGGTCTGTGTGTCCGATAATGCACTGATAATCAACGCTTGCTTCCGGACGCACAGACCGTGCGTCCCTACAATTGGAAGTTGTGCAACATCCTCCAGTTGCTTTAAGAGCTTGTGTAAAATATAATCTTTCCTGTTAATTTTTTTTTGACAAAAACAGTGATAGTTGTTGGTCAATTGGTCGAAATTTTGTAATTTTGTCGCGAAACTGTTTTGCGGGAAGTCTGTACTTGCATTTAAATTTCGCCATATTTCTCTAAAAGACAAGACTTTGAGCACACGTTTGGTGAGATATTGGTGTAATTATTAGCTTAACCGAAAGCACTGTTGTTTAATCATCAGGCAATGGAGAGGCTTCCGCCCGCGCAATACAGAATAGACACATAGAATTAAAAATATTTTCAAGACAAGGGATAAAGAGAAATTATTTTTATTTATCGTTTTATGACAATTATCACAAAATTATTATTCGGGTTAATATATTGAGAAGTTGTCATAGTTAAATTTTATCTGTTCGTAATAATTAAACCAATTGGTATGTCATATTTAAAAAGTTTGTTAATAGCGGCCGGTATCATTGCAAGCGTCACCTCCTGCCGTACTCCGAAAGATATAACTTATTTTCAGGGGCAGGAAAACGGACAATCAGTAGATGTGGTAGTCCCTAACTACATTACAGCACAACCTGATGACCGTCTGACAATAGCCGTACACGCCCGCGACGGGCAACTTGCCGAAATATTCAACCTGCCGATACAGGCCCGCCAGCAGGGAACAGTCGCGACCGGCAAAGGGTCGACTTCATCCCGTTCGGGCAGCAATCAGATTTCAGCATACACGGTGAACAGCTACGGGGACATTGAATTCCCCGAACTCGGCACGATACATATCGGCGGCCTCACCCGGCAGGAAATAGCCCAGAAAATCAAAGACGAGCTTGTAAACCGAAAACTTTTAAAAGATCCGACAATAACCGTAGAGTTTATCGACCATTCGTTTACAGCGCTCGGAGCACTCGGTAATACGGGACGTATACTTTTTGACCGCGACAAGCTCAATCTTGTAGAAGCTATCGCTCTTGCCGGAGACCTTGAAATCAACGGCCAGCGTCAGAATGTCAAGGTCTACCGCATGGTCGACGGAAAGCAAAAGGCCTACACCGTGGACCTCACCGACCCCAACAGCGTATACTCATCACCTGTATACTACATCCAGCAGAATGATGTGATATATGTAGAGCCCAACAATTTGCAGAAACGCAACACGACGCCGCTTGGCAATTCCACATTCACGCCTGCATTCTGGATTTCGTTGGCCTCATTCGCCATGACTGTGGCTCTATTATTTGTAAAATAAAACAGTAAGCGATACCGGGACTTAACATAATAAGTTCCGGTACAATCATATAATAACCATCAATTATTCACGCTATAAGTGTGCTATGGAAAATAGTGAAGAACAGTTGCCTAAGGAGGGACAGTCAATAAGCATAAAAGAAGTTTTATGGCTTTGCGTATCCAAATGGTATTGGTTTGTAATCGCGCTTGCGATTACTTGCGGATATGCATATTATTATCTGGCCAAAACCCCGAAAGTATATTCCGCTACGGCAGCCATACTCGTAAAAGACGGCGCAGGAGCTTCTCCCGACGTATCGCAGGCATTCGACGACATGCCCTTGCTCAGGACCAACGTCAACCTCAACAACGAGATGGTGGCGCTGAAATCGCCCATCATCATGGCCGAAGTGGCAAGAAAACTTGGCCTTGACGTCAATTATATCGTAAAAGATAAATTGAGCACACGGATTCTTTACGGCACGACACTTCCGGCATCAATAAAATTTCTTGACCTCGGTGACAACGGAAGAGCACAGGTCAAAATGAAATATAGCAGTGACGGGACATTGGTACTCGGACCGTTTGCTGCCGCAGGCGAAGACATTGAAGAAGCCGATGACAGCGCCAATATTGAAATCAAGCTTGCAGATATTGCCTCCGACACCATTGATACGCCACTCGGCAAACTTATCGTTCTTCCTAACGAAAAATTCAACGCCGCAACCGTTCCGTCGGATGTCGACATATTGGTCGACCGAATCGGATATGCCGCAGGAGCCAGCCGTTTGGGCGGACTTAAGACTGAGGTCCGCGACAATTATTCGTCAGTAATCCACATTTCGCTCGATGATACAAATACAGAGCGTGCAGTCGACGAGCTGCAGGCCGTGATAGATTGCTATAACGAGAACTGGATCAAGGACAGGAACCAGATATCTGTAGCAACGTCTAACTTCATTGACGAACGTCTCGGCGTCATAGAATCCGAACTTGGAAATGTCGATTCACAGATTTCCGATTATCAGGCGGAGCACCAGTTGCCAAGCTCGGGAGCAGCCTCCGAGGCATATTTCCAGCGTACGCTGACCGCACACGACGAATTAGGAGATTTATCGGTAAGAATCAGCCTTGCCCGCACCATACGCGACCATTTGAGCAATGCAGCGAAAAATTTCCAGCCCCTCCCCTCTTCCTCAGCCCTCGGCAACGGGAATGTAGAGAGTCAGATTTTAGCATACAACGAAGAACTGGTACAACGAAACCTGATGGTACAGAATTCATCGGAAGACAACCCGTTGGTTCAGGACCGGGACTATCAGTTAAGCCTCGCCCGTCAGAATATCCTGTCGGCAGTCGACGGCTATATCGCTTCGCTCAATGCCGAAATCAATGCTACCCGTTCAAAACTTTCTTCAGCATCGTCACGGCTGCAAAGCAACCCGACACAGGCAAAGCATCTTCTCGACAAGGAGCGCCAGCAGAAAGTGAAAGAATCGCTCTATCTCTATCTGCTCCAGAAACGCGAGGAGAATGAGCTCTCGCAAGCATTTACCGCCTACAATACCAAAATCATGATGACACCTACAGTGTCAGGACTTGTAGGGCCCTACTCAAAGAAAATCATGACAATGGCCATAGCAATCGGTCTGCTGGTGCCGGGCGGTCTTATTTTCCTGCTTGAAATGCTCAATTCAAAAGTACGCGGACGCCGCGACATCGAAAAACTTACAATACCGTTTGTGGGCGAAATACCTCAGAACGGCAAACCGCATTCTCGCACCGGTAAACTTCTGGGCAAGAAAAAAACCACCGACCGCACGGCCGACATAGTCGTAAAGAAAGGTTGCAACAATGTTATCAACGAGGCTTTCAGAGTAATACGCACCAATCTGGAATTCATGACACCGGGCGTCAATGAGGACACCAAGGTGATAATGGTGACGAGTGCGAATCCCGGCTCCGGAAAGACATTTATCTCTCTCAATCTTGCCACAGTATTGTCACTTAAAGGGAAACGCATAGCATTGGTCGACCTTGACCTGCGCAAAGGCTCCCTATCAGCAGCGGTAGGCGCAAAGAACCACGGCATGTCGAATTATCTTGCAGGCAATATGTCGCTTGACGACATCGTAATCAAACAGGTAAACGGCTATGAAAATGTAGATGTTTATCCTGCCGGACCCATTCCACCGAACCCGGCGGAACTTCTGTACTCCGACAAGCTGAAATCGATGATAGAAATGCTCCGTAAAGAGTATGACTATGTTATAATCGACTGCCCGCCAGCCGAAGTCGTAGCTGACGCCAAGATTATAAACAAGATGGTCGATGTCACACTCTTTGTGATACGCGCCGGACTCCTTGAGCGCAGTATGCTTGGAGAAGTACAACGCTTCTATAACGAGAACAGGTACAAGAATATGGCCATCATACTCAACGGTACCCTCGACCCCACCGCCTCACGCATGAACCGCGCCAACCGCTTCGGTTACGGTTACGGATACTATGGCTATGGCTACGGTTATGGCTATGGTCAGGAACACAAGAAAGACAATTAATTTATCCCTTTCACAATAACTTCTACCTTTCTTATTAATAAGTATACCTCTCTCCCAATCTCCCGTACCGGCTTAATCATCACGCCGGCCACTTCACGGCCGGCATGATGGCAAAAGCAGATGGAGATAAAAACAAACTAAGACCATGAATTTCTCAGAGTATCGAAAATGCCTGACCCGCAGGCAGGAAATACTGGCAAAAACACTCGCTTTTGTTTCGCTTATCGTTGTACTTATTGAAGCAGGACGCCTGTCGCCATATCTGAACATTTTCGGCGGAATAATATCCCCCACTATGTTCTTTCTATTTTTTTGCCTCATCCCGATAGTCTTACTTATAAATTCGCGCCGATTTACTGTAAACTACATGCTGATGCTGTTCTGCATAGCGGGCGCGGCCTCATTGGTTTTCAACCATCCGGTCACCAACTACATGTCATCGCTGCGTTTTTTTCTTTTCTGCGGGATGCTTTGCCTGCTTTCGCCCCTTGTAGACAGTGCTCCTTTGCGTCAATTTAGGCAATATTTGTGGCAATATGCGATATATTTATGTCAATTATTGGTTATACTGTCAATTTTTGCTTATTTATGGACACTGGCCTTCACAGGCAAGGGCTCTCCTTTCATAATCATCGGCCACCCGATGCTGCTGAGCACACTGGCTGCGATTGTAAGCATCGTCATTACGTGGCGTTTACTGAACCGAGACAAGAACATAAATAAAAAGAATATCGATAAATATGTCATTGCCTTCAATATATTTTCTCTGGTTGCAGCCATTCTGCTTATGATATGGGGTGGAGCAAGAAGCGCTATCATCAGTTTCATATTGGCAGAAATATATCTTTTTGCAACACTTTTACACCGTAGAAAAGGGATGCGCTGGCTGCCGGTAACGATTATCGCCACCCTCGCCGCCATAGTACTGATAGGTGGAGACACGACATACAGAGTCAAGAAGAAATTTGAAATCGCCATCGAGCATGATTCGCTCATATTCTCGCGTCAACAGCTTTGGAAGTCACGTATCGATGAATTCAAGGACAGTCCCGTCATTGGCATAGGCTTCACAAATGCCACATATTATTCGACCTTATATGACAATAAAAAAATCATAGATTCATGCCCGGACCGGCGAGAGGAGCCGGGGTCATCATGGCTTTGCGTTCTGTCAAACACCGGCGTGATAGGGTTCGCCATACTTGCACTTTGGAATATAGGCCTGCTGCGCGTGATCCGCACACGCCGACGCAACGGCGACACTACCGCAGCCAAATACGGTGCACTGCTTATATTTCTAATCGTTGAAGGTTTTTTTGAAGGCTGGATACTATACGCCGGCTCATTCATATTTCTCCTCTACTGGTTGCTGACTTCCAGAATAACGGACTACAAGTGGCTTTATCACAACAGCAATCAGTCTATCTGCGAAAAGAGCCTGGGAGTATAAAGGGGAGGCCCGATGCCGTTTACATAGGTGTCAATATCGGCGGGTGTCCGACAGGATACCGATTTATCAGTAACCGGGCACACCTCCGCTATGCTTCGGTGTGCCCGGTAGGCCGATACATGGTGGTGGCGCCCGAAGGCCGCCGATTACATCACATCTGTCTCGGTGGCAGACGGGGAGTCATAATTAAATCGGCGACCTTCGGGCGCCGCTGAAGTCGCCGCATATTTCCCGGGCACATCTCCGCCATGCTCCGATGTACCCGATTACTACTAAATCGGCGACCTGACGGGCGCCTTTATACTCTTTATACTTAGGTATACTGCACTGAGTGGGGCTTCCTACAGCTTGTAGGAAAGCATGAGGCGGAGTGCGTAGGTGGAAGAATGCACCGAAGGGTGGTAATGGTAGTGTGTAGAACGCAGATAATGGGAAAAGTGGACCGTGGCATAAAGACGGTGCCATAATTTTATATTGGCACGCGCGGAGAATACCCCGAACGATGCCACCGACCTGTCTCCCTGCGCGTCGAGAGTATGCGGATTGACCATCGACCAGTCGATATTCTCCGGATAACCGTCCCAGGTAAAAAGGCGGTAATATTCGTAAGATGCGGCTAATGAAAGGAATTCCCGTTTGAATACCATATTCGCTCCACCTTTCAGTGAGAAGCCTGACGCAAGATTATAGTTTCGGTTGTCCACATTATAATAGTCGGAAAGTATGGCGCCGAGACCAATGCCATTGGCATGCAGGTATGCATCAAATGCAAAGAAGCCGCGCTGTATATCACGGAACATCAGTCCGGCACCGACACTTGCAGGCACTCCAAGCTTATAGGGTACCTTGGCCGACACATCGGAAATGGTATCACTGTCATAGTAGTCAAAATGCTGATACATGCCTATACTCATCGAGGTGGAATATTTGTCAAGCAATTCCTTTGAGATAAGTCGTCCGGTTATATTCAGCTGCCCGAGCACAGGCTGTGATTTCTGCATATTGAGTTCGGCATTGAATGCGAAATAATCATACGGCAGCGGCGTAGAGGCAACCTCAAACCTGTCGCCATATTCAAGATTGAACTGAAATACGCCTCCGGCTCCTTCATCAAACAGTTCGTCCTCCAATTCAATAGTGCGCAGACCGGCCGAAAATTCTATCGCAACGTTAGGAATGCCGAACTGTCGCCCCGTAGTAGGGCGATGTCGCCATGCATCGCCGTTGATGATACGCGTAAGCCCGCGTGTGGGGGTAATAAGAAATGCGGCCGCCTCACGTCCGAAGCGCTCCCAGCCTGTCGAATTATCCTTCAGGACAATATCCGAAGCGCGATAAGTAAGTTCACCCAATGCCATGCCACCTACAGGAGTGGCAATTATATCGTTGGCCGAGGGATATTCATTCTCCATGAAGAATTCCCACATTGCCGAACCGCCGAGGGCAAACAACCCCGATTGCCAGAAATTATAACCGTTGGAACGCGCGGAGTTGAAATACAGATTGCCGTGATAAGGATGCAGGAACATATTGGTGCCCATCTGGTCGTTGTCCCACACAAAACCGCGCTTGAAATTGCGCTTGATGGTATGGGCATTGATATATGCGTATTCCGCTTTCTGTATATACCTGTCAATTGCCCATATACCGAGATTGAGGCCGACAACTTCACCGGCAGCTGTCCATGGATTCTTTTTACCGTAATAGGTCAAATCAATGGAGTCAGGCAATACTTCAGGCCTTACCCTCAGGCGTATGGGACGCTGCGCTACCGCAATGTGCGCTGTAAAAGTGACAGCAAGTGTGATGAAAAGAAACTTAATATAATTCATAATTCATAATGCATAATACATAATTCTAATGCATAATTCGGAATTGACATGCACGGAGCGTATAGAGGGAACTGCCGACAGCTATTTTTTGTCGGGATACGCTATGCGCACGTGGTACATCGTGAGCAGCGAATCGATGAATGCCTTCTTGATGGTGGTTATGTCGCGGAACGACAGCGGGGAGTTCTTATGCAAACCTTCGGCTACCTGAGCGTCGATAAGCTTGTTGACCAGCGCTGCTATCGTCTCAGGCTTATGGTCGGGCAACGAACGCGATGCCGCCTCGACCACGTCGGCCATCATCAGAAGAGATGCCTCCTTTGACTGCGGATTGGGTCCGGGATATGTGAACGGTGTCGGATCGACCTCTTCACCCGGATGGGCATTGCAGTAAGTATTGTAGAAATAGCGGGCCGTAGTTTTGCCGTGGTGCTGCACTATCATGTCGCGTATCACTCTGGGCAGTTTCGCTTTTTCGGCCATGCGCAGGCCGTCGGTCACATGATTGATTATGACACGTGCGCTCTGTACCGGAGTAAGCGAGTTATGCGGATTGACGCCATGCTGGTTTTCGGTGAAGAACGCCGGATTTTTTGTCTTGCCTATATCATGGTACAATGCGCCGGCACGCACGAGCTGCACATTGGCATTGACGCGATTGGCAGCAGCCGTGACAAGATTGGCCACCGCCATAGAGTGCTGGAAGGTGCCGGGACACTCCTCCGACAGTTCACGCAGTATGGGATTGTTGATGTCAGACAGCTCGACAAGCGTGACCACCGATATGAAACCAAACACTTTCTCGACGATAAAGATAAGTATGTAGGCAAACGATGTGAGCACCATGTTGATGGCAAAAAAGCCTATCAGCTTCCATGAGAATGTATTGAGCGACGCTATCTGCACAAGCTCCGCCGCCGCGTACGTGACGACGTATGCCGCGAAGACATAGCATGCCGTACGCATCAGCTGCGAACGCCGCGACAGTTCGCGCATCGAATATATCGCCGTCATGCCTGCGGCAAACTCTATGAAGCAGAATTCAAAAGGCAGCTTCGCTATCATCGAGCACAGTATCACTTCCATCGTAAGGAAGAACATCGCCACTGTCGTATCGTAGAACACGACGAGCAGGATGGGGAGTATGGCAAACGGCATGATATACAGTCCGTCGACAAACAGGTCGGACATAAATACCGAGAACGCATAAAATCCCACGTATATGGCCAAAAGGCATATAGTATGCGAAAGACTGTCGAACACCTCCTTACGGTACAGCCGCAGGAACAGGTATATGATGAGCATCAGCGAAGCGGCGAACAGGATACGTCCGAACACGACGTTGAACTTCGAGATGCCGCGTTCCTTGTCCCTCTTGGCAAGTTCCTTTTCATAGTCCTGTAATATCTGGTAACGCTGCGGTGTGACCATCTCGCCGCGGTTGATAATCTCCTCCCCTTTCTGTATAATGCCCTGCACGGCCTCTACGGGTGTCAGCAGACTGTTGCGGAGGTCGGCCGTCTTCTCGGCATTCTCCTTTATGTTTGGGAGCAGGTAAGTGCTGAGATTTTTCTCCTGAAGCATACGCCAGAATGTGGGCGACGATTTGCCGAACTGTTTCTCCAGATGCTCGTAAGCCTGACGCGAGGTGCGCATCTTCGCAGTCGGTACTCCCTCGTTTGACGAAGACGATGATATTCTTATCCGCTGCATCTCGCCTGCGGCAATGCGCTGGGCATCCTCCGAAGTGACCACACCGGTCTTGTATATATCCTCGACGGCCCGTATAAGGGCGTCGCGCTGATGCACCGACGCGCTGTCCATCCCGTTGATCATCGCCACAAGATTCTTCTGTACCGACGAATCGATGTCGTAGACCGGCACAAGTATCCTGTCGATGCTGTCGGTGCGTTCCTGCTTTATCTCGGGAGCAAGATAATACGGTATGTCAAACGGAGCGAGCAGCTGCGGATTGCTCCACGGACGATTTTTCTCATACGACAGCTCCACCCTCTCCGAGCGTGGCAGAAAGAATATTATTATCAGCCCCGCAATCGCATAGACGGCGGCTGTTGTCCAGAATTTCTTATCGGTCGGGATATGAAACGGAATATTCATGAGAAATAACAGTGATTTTAAATTTAACCAATATACGGGTCATATATGTTTATTGTACGAACCTAAGCAGTTCCATACAGTAATATTATCCCGCACAGCAATATTAATGTATTCTTGTGGCCCTACGGACTCCTTCGATACGTTTCACCTGCGAGCACAGCTCTGACACTACGTCTGAATCATCGACAAGGACAGTGAGGTCACATCTGAACACCTCGTTTTCCGCGACAATATGAAGGGAACGGATATTGATTGACATGTGTGTCGAGATAGTCTGTATGAGTTCCTGAAGTATACCGAAACGGTCGATACCTTCCACATGGATATGGGCGAGGAATTTCCCGTTGGTGGCGTCCCAGCATGTCGACAGCAGACGCGAGCCGAAACTCGCTTTCAGCGCGATGGCACGCGGACAGTCGACCGAGTGAACCACGACTTCGCCATTGTTATCGATGAAACCGAGCACATTGTCGCCCGGAATGGGCGAACAGCATTCGGCGAGACGGAAGTTTGACCCGTTTTCATCATAACGCAGATGATAAGTCTCCTTTGTATTGATTTGCCCGGGAACGGTGACGGACGGCTCGCGGTCCTCCTTCTCCTTTGACTTCGGCACCACTGCAAGCGGCAATCTTAATATTTTGCTGAACAAGCCCTTTGATGACGATTGTTTTTTCAGCGACTTGACAAGGTTGTCAGACAGGACAATCTCCTCACGTCCAAGCAGCAGATAGAGCTCGTCACGATTGTTCACACGATACATGCCCTGCAGCTTCGTCACCACCTCGTTGGTATCTGTAATGCCATGCAGCTCAAGGAATTTATCGAAAATCTCCTTGCCTTTGGCTATGACCGGATGCTGCATTTTGCGGAGAGCCGAACGCAGACGCGTCTTTGCCTTTGCGGTCACAAGGAAGTCCATCCACTCCTCCTTAGGGGTCTGCGACTGCGAGGTAAGCACTTCCACCTGGTCGCCCGAGCGGAGTTTCTGGCTGAGCGGCACGAGCTTGTGGTTAACCTTGCCGGCTATGCAGTGGCATCCAATCTGCGAATGGAGGTCAAATGCCACGTCGAGCACGGTAGCGTTGTTTGGGAGCGTGATAAGCTCACCCTTGGGCGTGAACACCACAATCTCCGATGCAAACAGGTTGAGTTTGAGCGTGTCAAGGAAGTCAATGGCGTTGGGCTCGGGATTGTCAAGAATATCCTTGATGGTGCGGAGCCACGCGTTGAGTTCGCTCTCCTCGTCACCCTCCCCTATCTTGTATTTCCAGTGGGCGGCAAAACCCTTTTCGGCAATTTCGTCCATGTGGCGCGAGCGTATCTGCACCTCAATCCAGTTGCCGTCGGGGCCCATGGCCGTCATGTGGAGAGCCTGGTATCCGTTGGCCTTCGGTTTGCCAATCCAGTTGCGCGTACGGTCGGGATGGAAACGGTAAAGCTCATTGATGGCGCCATAAATCTGCCAGCATATCGCTTTTTCTTTCGACGGGTCGTCGCAGTCAAATATGATGCGCACAGCGTAAAGGTCATATACCTCGTCAAACGGTATATGCTTCGTTTCCATCTTGTTCCAGATGGAATACACCGACTTGACACGTGCTTTCATGGTGTATTCAAGCCCCATGTCGTCGAGTATGCGGCGTATGGGCGCCGCGAAGTCCTCATACTCGGTGGTGCGCCGCTGCTCCGATTCCCGTATCTGTTCCGATATTTTCCTGTAGGCCTCGGGGTGCTCGTATTTGAAAGCAAGGTCTTCAAGCTCCGTCTTGATGGCGAAGAGCCCCAGACGGTGGGCAAGCGGGGCATATATATAAAGCGTCTCTCCGGCAATCTTGTACTGTTTGTTGGGCGCCATCGAGCCGAGAGTGCGCATATTGTGCAGGCGGTCGGCCATCTTGATAAGCACCACGCGTATGTCCTCCGACATGGTCAGCAGCAGTTTGCGGAAATTCTCGGCCTGCGCCGAGGCCTGCGCGCCGAATATGCCTCCGGATATTTTTGTCAGGCCGGCCACGAGCTGCGCAATCTTCTTGCCGAAATGCTGCTCGATGTCCTCGACCGTGTAGTCGGTATCCTCCACCACGTCATGGAGCAACGCCGCGCATATCGAAGTGGAACCGAGTCCGATTTCCTGGCTCGCTATCTTCGCCACAGCTATCGGATGCATGATATAAGGCTCGCCCGACCGTCGCCGGATACCTTTATGCGCCTCCTTGGCAAAGTTATACGCGCGTTTTATGATTTCCACCTTTTTGCGGTGGTTGCTGCTCAGATAACCTTCAAGCACCTCATTGAAGGCATCCTCAATCATTTTATCCTCTTCGGGTGTGGTGAAATTATCCTCAGCCATATATGCAGATGGTTTGAAGTAAAGGGGGCTACCGCCTCATGATGTTTTTGGGGAATGTTTTGACGACACGCTATTTCAATGCCGGACCAACTTCGGCTGCGGCGCCGGTAGCGGGATCAAACAGCAGGTAGACGGGCGCTTTCTTGTCAGTGAAGTTAGATGGAGCCATGCCGTACACGACACCCGACTGCGCGAGTTCCACGTCTTTCCGCGCCAGTTCCTTGCCCGACGCCGTCACGGTGACCTGCGCCCGGCCGGGTATGACGTAAGCCACGCCGCCTTTGGGGAACGGCAGTGTCTCACCCTTGTCATTGACAGGCATGCCGACACGTTCCAATTCCTTGATAGATAGATATACGGGGAACCCGCTCAGGTCGTTGGCATCGACAATGCCGCCAGTGGCCGATATGCGCGCTATTATCTGACGGTTGATATTGCCGTCAGGCACGACGGTAAACGTGCGCACCTCGGTATACGTGCTTTTGGTGCCTGCAAACATCGCCATGAGCGCCTGCTCCTGTGCCTCGATATTGTCCATCACAATTTTCATGGCCGCGCCGTCGGGCGGCATCTGCTCGGCCTGTCCCGTGATGAGGTCGGTGCGGCTCTGGCGCAACGCATATATCTGCTCGGCAGCAAGTTCGGCGCGTTTGGCCGACGAATGGCTCTGGAGCATTTCCTGGGTTATGACCTGCCGGGCAGCCTCCGACTGTAGCGGAGTCGGCTCCGCGCTACGTGCCTCGGGGAACGACAGACTCTCTGTCTCATACACTTTTTCAGTATTGATTGAGAGAGGAATATTGTCCTCACCGATTATTATGTAGGGAGCCTGATTGCTTTTCAGCGTCACGAGGTAACGTTTGTCGGGGTCAGGCACGCCGTGGGTGCTGATGGTCACGCTTTTGACCGACGCGCTGAGCGACGGCTCGGTTATCGGATCGTCGACATTGAGATATTTGAGGGCGTATTTATAGAACTCACCCGGTTCCTCGCGTGTAAATTCGGCTTCAATCGTGATGTCTACTGCAGTCACCGGCAATGTGTAGGCTATGCCGTATTCGTTGGCTTTTGTGGCGGTGAAGCGCTGGGCCTGCTGGGCAGGAGCGACTGTCGTGGCCGCCAGTGCCGCCGCTATAAGTGTTGTCTTGATTTTTTTCATAAGCGTTAAATTATATAGTTTAACGTATCGGCTCCATAATCGCCTTTATGGCACAGCCTATATTATCGGCAATGTCGGAAGCGACAACGCCGTAGTCGCCATGTTCCTCGGCTGCGATTTCGCCTGCGAGTCCATGCAGGAATACAGCCAGCAGCGTGGCAATCTCCGATTTGTACCCCTGTGCCATGAAACTTGCGAGCATGCCGGTGAGCACGTCGCCGCTGCCCGGTGTAGCCATTGCGGGAGTGCCCGACGAATTGAAATATATCTTGCCGTCGGGACGTATTATCGATGTATAATGTCCCTTCAGGACGATAAGTATATGATAGTGGCGCGCCACCTCGCATGCCTTGCGCAGACGTGCCTCCATCGACGCGTGAGGACCGAACAGCCTGTCAAACTCGCCTGCATGCGGCGTTATGATTGAGAGCATCGGGAGGGAATTGAGCATTGTGGGCTTCATTGCGATGCAGTTGAGAGCGTCGGCATCAAGTATTATCGGCGACTTCGACGACAGCAACAGCTCCTCGAGGGCGCGCAATGTCGTCTCATTAGTGCCGATGCCGGGACCGACTGCGATAGCGCTGTATTGATGCGCGGGACGCATGCGGTCGATATACATCTCCCCCTGATTCGCGCTATACAATGCCTCGGGAACGGCCGACTGAATTATAGGATAACCGCATTTCGGAGCTTCGACCGTGACTTTTCCCACTCCGGAACGCAATGCCCCGCGGGCTGCCATCACCGCCGCACCCATCATGCCGTAGCTTCCGGCATATATGAGCGCCGAGCCGTAATCGGCTTTCGATGAGAAAAGCGGACGGCGCTTGAGCGAACGGTACACGTCGGCCTCCTCGACGAGATAGAATTTCGCCTTGATTTCAGCCGCGGCAGCCCGGCTCAGCCCGATGTCGAGCACTTTCCATTCGCCCACGAGCTCGGCATTATCGGCTATGAAAAATGCCAGCCGCGGATGCTGTATGGCAAGCGTAAGGGTGGCGTGGATTACGTCACGCGATATAAGCGTAGGGTTCCAGTCGCCGGCGAGGCCTGACGGGATGTCGATGGATACTACCGTGGCATTGGCCTCGTTGATGCGCTGCACGAGGTATGAGAAACCGCCTTTGAGCGGGTCGCGCAGCCCCGAACCGAAAAGTCCGTCGATAATGAGCAGATTGCGCTGCAGGTCGGGCATCATGAACGTGTCGATTACCTCGGTGATGCCTACGCCCTGACACTGCACGAAGCGGTCACGGCATACGGTACACTCGGCCGACAGTTTGTTGCCGCCGATATTGAACAGATAGGCATGTATCTTGTATCCGCTTTCCGACAGCAGCGCGCCCACGGCCAATGCGTCGGCACCGTTGTTGCCGGGTCCGGCAAAAATGACTACCGGCTTTGACGGACGCCACCGGGCTGTTATCTCATCGGTCACCGCACGCGCCACGCGCTCTATCAGCTCAATGGGCTTAACATCCTCATGTTCAATAGTATATTGATCTATCTGACGTATTTCGCTGTTAGTAAATATCTTCATCTATCCATACACATAGTTGACTACAAATTTACACATTTTTTTTAGCGTATCAAAAAAACTTGTCCCAACGTAGATGATTTATAAAATTCTTTACGTAAATTTGCACTAATTTACATAAATACAATGGATCAAGTAACATACAACGGGCTCACATTCGAGCCATACATCCGACGGGAACAAATCGACAAGCGCATAAAGGAGATAGCGGGCACGATTTCAGCCGAATGCGAAGGCAAAAATCCCTTGTTCCTATGTGTGCTTAACGGAGCTTTCCCATTTGCTGCCGACCTGTTCAGAGCGGTGGATTTCGATGCCGAGATTTCGTTCATAAGGCTCAAAAGCTATGAGGGAATGGGATCGACCGGTGTAGTGAAAGAAGTAATCGGCCTCAACGAGGACATCAAAGGCCGCACGGTCATCATCGTGGAAGACATTGTCGACACCGGCAACACAATCACCCGGCTTCTTGACACTCTCAAAGAGAAAGAACCGGCAGAAATCAAAGTGGCTACCCTACTCTTCAAGCCCGACGCGCTTAAAGTGGACGTCAAACCCGATTATGTAGGATTTGCCATACCGCCGAAATTCATCATCGGCTTCGGCCTCGATATCGACGGACTTGCACGCAATCTCGACGACATCTACGTGCTCAAAGAGAACAATTGATTTCCTACGGCAGACGTGTCCGGCACGGCTGTCTCCCCCTTGAACAGGGCAACAGATTAACCTTAAACACGAAAATACCGGGTAAAGCACCGGCTTCCTCGCCTGCGATGGAGCCGAAAGTCAATATTGTGTAATAATATAAACAACTTAATTATGTCGAATATCATTATATTTGGTGCTCCCGGAAGTGGAAAAGGCACTCAGAGCGAACGCCTTATCGCAAAATACAATCTCCGTCACATATCAACGGGCGAACTGCTGCGCGACCACATAGCGCGCAAAACCGAGCTCGGCATCGTGGCCGACTCATACTGCTCGCGCGGACAGCTTATCCCCGACGACCTGATGATTGAGATTCTTGCCCATACCATCGACAACGACCCCGAAATATCCAAGGGACTTATCCTCGACGGTTTCCCCCGCACCATACCTCAGGCTCGCGCACTCAAGCACCTGCTCGCGGAACGCGGCATGAAAATCGACGCCGTAATCGGCCTTGAAGTCCCTGAGGACGAACTTGTAGAGCGCCTGCTCAAACGCGGACAGGAATCCGGCCGTTCAGACGACAATCTCGACACCATCAACAAGCGTCTTGAAGTATACCACAACCAGACCCTCCCCCTGCGCGACTACTACATCAACGAAGGCAAATACCGTTCGATTCATGCCACAGGCTCAATCGACGAAATATTCAACCGCATCGCCGAAGCCATAGAAGCCTGATATCCCCGATAATAGAATAGAACATCCCATACCACAGTCCCCGGCCCGACAATCACAACGTCAAGCCGGGGACTGATTTTATATTCGTGAAAGGATTGCAAGGCGTGTTAAATGCAGTTTACTTAAGGATAAAGGCGCCCGACAGGATACCCGCCGATATTGACGCCTTAAGTAAACAGCATTGGGGTGCAGCCATACATCATGCAGCTGCCAACATCAGTTTTGCACGCCTTTCGGAGAGATTACAATCCGCTTTGGGCGACTAAATTCACAGCCCTTGCACTTTACAAATATTTCAACTGTCGGAAAAAAATTATAAATTGCGGTAATGAAATCGCGTGCCTGCCTGTCTACACAATAAACGACGATATAAATGCATTATTCAATCACAGAGTTCGAGACAATCTACCTCCGCTGCTTTCCGCCGGCAATTAGGCTTGCCGTAAGCCTCCTGCACGACGAGGACGATGCCCGCGACGCGGTTCAGGAGGTATTTATCAAACTTTGGGAAACGGATACGGATGTTGAAAATCCGATGGCATTCGTCGTCAGGTCGGTGCGCAATGTCTGCCTCAACCGCATCGCTGCCACCGACACACGCGAACGATTCGCTCGCCGATATTCTATCGACGAAGCTGACGGCTCCGATACAGATGCCGACATACACGGACGCGAAATACAATCTGCTGTCGAGACTCTCCTCTCTCCGCGCGAACGACAGGTCGTCGACAGGATATACTCCCGGGGAATGTCGTACAAAGAGACGGCAGACAGTCTCGACGTATCGGTAGCCCTGATTAACAAATGCATTGTAAGCGCTCTAAAAAAATTACGAACCCATTTCAAAACTCACATCAAATGACCGAGGAAATCAAAAATACACTGATAGAAAAGATGATTGACCGTCCGGACGAACTTACGTCAGACGAAATCATGGCAATCTGCAGCGATGAGGAGCTTCGGGAACTCTACGAAATATCAACGAAGCTACAGGACACATTGCAGCCGGTGCCACAGACACCCGCGGCGCAGGAATGGGATATGTTCAACCGCAGGCTCAGCATGCGCCGGCCGAAGAAAAAACTTTACCTGCGCCTCGTACAGACAGCGGCCGTCGTAGCGGGCCTGCTGCTCATATCGGCAGTTATCGTCAAAATCACCGGATATGCTCCGTCAGCCCCCGACCCGTCACTGACAGCCGACGTCGTCAACACTGACATTACGGAAAGCCCGGCAGACACGATCCGCTGTCAAAACGATAAACTTGTCACAACTTTAAAAAACGACGCCTCACACATCGCAGATGCCTCAAAGTCCGACAAGAATCGTTCTCCAAAGAAAGCGAAATCCTCCTCAACTCCGACGGCAACGCCTGACTTTGACGAATACCTGAGAATAGAGCAGGCCCGCATTGACAACGAAATAGCCATGGCAATGGCCGAAGTGTACGAAGCCGAATACCTTGCCTCGCTCGAAGCGGACTGCGTTTTCAATATGGCCGAGGGCAACCCGTCAACCGAAGAAAATAACAACAATTCATATACCGACAGAATCGATCTGAATAAAATAACAATGCTCTAAAAATCAATGATTATGAAAACAAGATTTATCGGAATTTTATGTCTGCTCGCCATCGCGGTGCCTTTGCAGTCATCGTCGCAGACCAATATCATCAAAGCCTTTGACAAAATACTCAAAAGCTCCGACGTGACGTACACCGAAAAACATTCGATGGAAAAGGACACAAAAACGGGGCAGAAAGAATCTCAGTATGACATATACGATTTTACCCTTCCCGCCAACTCTTCACTTATAGACAACGCCCTCAAGGCTTTTAAATCGGATGAAGCCATGGCATACTCCACAAGCAGCGGCACAACCGGAAAAAATGACAGTGAGATAAGTCTGGCCATCGGCAACGGTGAAATGGGGACTCGCGTCAACGCCCCGGGCCGTAAATACATCTACTCCTGTTTCCTCGCACCCGACAGTGAGAATAAAGACGGCAACTACCGCTATGCCTACGGCATGAACTGGGAGACAAAAGACGGGGTAATTACGGGCAAACTGATTGTCACATACGCCACTACACTGAAATATCGCCAGGAGCAGAGCGAACGGTCGCAATTCAAGATTTTCACCAACACGACAACGTACTCAGGCACGACTAACGAAAATCCGTCATGGTTCAGCAAATTCATGGGGTACGTCCAGGCAATGGAGCAGACCACACCGGGCGCGCAACAGGCCCTCGCAACCAAAATCTATGAACATACCAAATCGATACCCACATCCGTCACGCGGGAAGACAAGATAATCGCCGGCGAGATATTGAAAAGTATGATTTCCAAGCCGCAATTCCGCAACACGACGGCAACACTCCAACTGCTCAACGGAGCCTGCACCAACTTAAAATAACAGGAAACTTAAAATAACAGAAAACAGACATTTTTTCATACTTTGACCGTTTCAGGCTCCGGGACGCAATGGTGCATCCGGAGCCTGAAATCGTATGGCTACAATTCAATGGAGTTCGTTCAAGCTGAGCTAAGTGGAACCGAGTGGGGCGGGGGCGTCTCGCCCCCGTGGTATTCTTTTTTTATCGCAGGAAGTTATCACGGGGGCGAGACGCCCCCGCCCCACTCAACTCATCTTTGGACATCAATAGCGTTTGGAGAAGGTGGCGTGGAGAAAGTAGTGGCAGCGGTCGATGAAATTGTCGAATGCCGTGGAGCGGAATACGAAATAGCGTTGCAGCATGAAATTCCACAGCACCGACACGATTATTGATGTTACGATTCGGGCGATGGTGAAGCGGATGTTGTCAATCATGTTTAGAGAGTCGAGGAGCGAACTCTGGTCAAGGAGATTGGTGAAGTATTGCGTACCGAATGTGTTGAGCAGGAGGCTTCCGAGCCATACGAGGAAAAACTTGATGCCAATCGCGAGATACGAGCTCTCGCGCATTCTAAACGTGAACTTATAGTTAATCAGGCAGTTCACTATACCTCCCGCAGTGGCGCCAATCATGGCCGAGATACCAGCGGAGAGCGAAATAAGTGCATAGAATATAAAGCTGACGATGAAATCGGTATATGCCGAGATTTGCGATGTAATGACCGAACGCAGGAACATGAATATGCCCCCGCCCTGCAGTAATTTGGATTTAAGCTTTTTCTTCTTCATTGCACTTGTGTTAATTCCCGGTAGTGAATATGTTGCACTATTTCACGGTGTCCGTACAGGTCAATGCCAGGAGGTCGGCAAGCGACCCAATCTGCGACGGATGGGTCATGGCATCCTCATCGGCAGTCCATCCTTTTCCTTTGAGCCATGCCGTATGACAGCCTATCGACTCGGCCGGAAGTATATCCTTGCGCATGCTGTCGCCGACCACGAGCACTTCCTCAGGCTTCAGCCCGAGGGCGATGACGCCGAGCATGAATATGCGGGCGTCAGGCTTGCGCACTCCCACGACGGCACTTTCTATAATGCCGCGGAAGTACCGGCGTATGCCCATGTCGCGTATCACGCTCTCTACATTGCCGTAGAAGTTGGATACAAGCACCAACGGATAGCGCTCCGACAGCTTCTCAAGCACGGGGCGAGCCTCATTGACCGACTCGCGCGCCCGCTCGTAGCAATAGCGTGCTATCGGCGACGCCTTTTCGGCTGCCACCGCGGGGGTGATTATGCCGCGGGCAGCGAGGTCGTCAAGCTCAAGCCGCATCTTTATCTCCATCACATCGAGAAATGTATGCTCGGGAAAGATATGGCGCGTGCGGGCAAGCTCACGTTCGGCATACACATAGCTCGTGCGGAATTCATCTTTGTCGACATCAAGGCCGCAGGCACGGTAGCCGTCGTAGATTACTTCGCTCCAGTGGTCGCCGTGGCTGTCGATTGTGCCGCCGTAGTCAAATATTATACCTTTTATATCATTTGTCATAATCACCGTCTTTAAGGCGTTGCGTCATCTTTTTGCAAATTCTCTCATGACGGACCACCATATAGACCATCAGCGAGTTGAGCACCGTGAACTCGAATACGAAGTATATCCACGGCATCCTTACAAAAAGCGATATGAACAGTACTATCACGCGCCAGTTGAACGACAGGATATTGGTATACTTCATCAGCGGAAGGCTCATGGCGCGGAAATCGTCACGGAACCGCTGCGGTATGGCACCTCCGTGGAAACGCTCGCGCAACTCCTTGCGGAGAGCCTCCATAGCCGGTGTCATCTTCTCCTGCGACACGGTGTAGTTGATGTAGAACGCCATGGTCACCTTGTTCCAGAAATTGCCTTTCCATGGAGTGGCTTTCTGGCGGGCACGCAGGTCGTCGACATTTTCAAGCTCGCTACCGTCCTTGCCTTTGAGGAAGAAAAGGTGGAACTGGCGGTAGTGGTCGGCCATCGAGGCCTGCTTGGCATGGCATATACCGGTGGTGACGGCAAGTGTCCATATCACCCAATGGTGCTCGATGAAGAATGGCGACGTGACTATCTCGCGGAAACACAGCGAGAAGTATATCGTGATAAACCAGATGTCGCCGGCCAGTCCGTCGAGTATTCGGCCCAGACGCGAGTATTGACCGGTCATACGGGCGAGCTGTCCGTCGGCGCTGTCAAACGAGTTGGCCCACACGAGCAGCACCATACCCAGTATGTTGATCCATATATTGTTGTAGTAGAACGCGATGCCGGCTCCTACGCCGAGGAATATCGAAGCTATCGTTATGGCGTTGGGAGTGACACCCAGTCGTGCGGCCAGCTTGGCCCACATGTAGCCTATCGGACGGTAGAACCAGAGGTCGATATGCTCTTCGGTGTCCATCGACTTGAGGGTGTCGCGGTACGACACCTGTCCGGCTGCGTTTTTGCGCGATTGCGTTGATTGTTGACTCATTTGCTGATTTCGTTTTCTCTTTATACTGATGTGCGGCGTGGCGAAGTCAGCCGCTTATACTGTTGTCGGAGAGGGAGGGCGGATACTCAGCGCTGTTTGATGGCAGAGAGAATATACTTGGCGATATGGGGAGCTGCGGCGTCGCGGCACGGCGCGAAGCTGGGCCAGTCGTTGAAGTCGATTATGCGTATGTCGCCTTCGGGAGAGATGATGCAGTCGCCGCCATAGATTTTCACATCAAGCACATCGGATGCATGCTGGCATATTTCACGCATCCTGTCCTTGTCAAATTCAAGTCCCCGGCTTTTGCCGTTGATGGCTTCGTGGCCATACTTGCTGTGCCCCTCGTCAAACGGATAGAACCAGTAGAAGAAACGCGAGCCTGACACGCCGTAGAACTTAATGAGGTCGCCCACAAGATGCTTGTTGATGACCGCACGCTTGATACCGCGCAGGAAATATTCCTGCAGCACTTCCTGAGCCTCCTCGGGATGGCGCACGTAGGAGACATCCTCCTTGTGCATTGCATGGAAATCGCCGCGCTTGATCCAGCAGCGTGTGAATCCCGCCTTGATGAGCTTGCCCTTCACGACCTCGTCGGTATCGACCATGAGGCTGTCGGGGTAAGGGATATTGTGCCCCATGAGTATGCGCGTCATGCGTTCGCGGGTGCAGTTTTCGATACCGTGGCCGGAGTTGATGACGAGACGTCCTTCGTCCTCGAGTTTCTGGAGCAGGTCGATTGAACGGCGCTCGCGGCACATGTTGACGATTATATCTTCCTTTACGTTGCCGTTGATGAATTGCTCCTCGGAGTAGATGTTGACCTCACAGCCGCGTTTGCGCAGCTGCTCGGTGACGGCATTGAGAATCGCGGCATCGTTGCCTATATGGTTGGGAGAATAGGCTCCCGCGCGCATGATTGCCGCTATTTTTATATCAGCCATGATTGGTGGTTATTAAGTATCTGTTATTTATCCATTGATGAGTGCTATGGCTTTCTCGATGTCCGACTGATGGTCGACATCGATTATCTTGCCCATGTCGTAGGCATGCAGGTTGAGACCGTCGGCCACAAGCGCGCGCTGGAAATTGCGCATGCGGCTCACTCCGCCGTCGATACATTTCTGCAATACGCCGACAGCGGTATGGTCGAGGCCGTATATGCCGCCCGATATATACTTTGCGTGGGCCGACGGCGTGTCGTTGAACGCCGTGATGCGCATCTGCGAGTCGACATCGACATAAAGGGGCTTTTCATCGTCGATATACGATGTCACGGCCATAAGTCCGTCGACATCCTCCCCTTCCCGCTCGAATGCCTCGACATATCGGCGGAAATCGTTCTCACGGAATATGGTGTCGACGGTCGTGAGGATGAAACGTCCCTCGGGGAGCACGCTGCTCACTTCATAAAAGCTGTGCATGGAGCTTGGCGTCGACTTTACTACGAGCCGCAGTTCGACAGGCAGAGTGACGGCGAGATTTTCAAGATATTCCCTTACTTCGGTCATCTGCTCGTTGACAATTACCGAGATGCATTCGGCGCCGCAGTTGACGAATATATCGATAAGGCGCCCTATCATCGGACGTCCGTTGAGCGAGACCAACGGCTTCGGCGTCGCAACGCCTTCCTGTTGAAGCCGCGAACCCTCACCGGCGGCTATTATTGCAAAATTCATATCTATACTGACGTATGAAATTATTACTTCGATTGCTTCATTTTTCCAAATACCTACTCACTGCACTGACGTGTCGCAACCACTTTAGCAGTAGGGACACACGGTCTGTGCGTCCGTGAAATGCACGTTGACCATCAGCTGACTACCGGACGCACAGACCGTGCGTCCCTACAATGCTGACCGAAATTCCGCAGTTGTGCAACACCTTCCGGCATTTTCAGATATTTTCCAAATTTTGTTATATTCCATGCATGCTGTCGTGCAGCATAATCACATGGCAACGATTAACCTACAAAAGTAATAAAAAAAATTCAACCGTCAAAACCGTTTTCCATAACCCGTTCACGTGCAGAAATATCACAACACAATTTTACTCCGATTTCTTTGCGGTTATTATGGTGTGGCTGCCGGCGTTGACTGTTATTTTGATTTGACGTGCGGTTATATACCAGTTTTTCCCCTTGCGCTCAATCAATGCCGTACTGTCGCACACTATGCCGCGGCACAGGGCTACGACGTCGGCTGAACCGGGAAGCTGTAGATTACGTCTTATCCGGTCGAGCCCCAACGGAGTAGTGTGGAGGGCGCTTATATCAATATCGTTTTTCATTGGAATCTCATAAATGATTTTCATTTATTCAGTTTTTCGCATCGCTGTCGGGCGGCGGATGCGCCGGACGGAATCGGTTCCATGTGGATATTGACTATTGAATTTGCTCCGAAACGTTGCTTTATGGCGTTCTCAGCGCGGGTGGCAAGCGCATGGGCTTCGGAGAGGCTCATGTTGCCGTCCATCTTGGCATGGAAGTCGATGGCCACGATGTTGCCGACACGGCGTGTGCGCAGATTGTGGACATATTCAATACCGGGGACAGAAACAGCAAGCTCTACAATCTCTTTCTGTTTATCCTCGGGCAGCGATGCTTCAAGCAGCTCACTGACCGACGGACGGACAATATCGTAGCCGCTTTTTATAATGAAGAGACTGACTATGACAGCGGCCAGAGGGTCGAGTATGCGCCACTCCTCCCCCAGGAACATAGCACCGGCTATGCCGACAAGTGTGCCGACCGACGATATCGCATCGCTGCGGTGATGCCACGCATTGGCCGTGACGGCAGCCGAACAGGTCTCCTTACCGGCTTTCACCGTATAGCGATAAAGCCATTCCTTTGACACTATCGACGCAACAGCGACTATGAGCGCCACGACTCCGGGACGAGGCGGCCGCACTCCCTCAATACTGTCAACGACTTCCTTTATGCCGTTTACCATCAACCCGATGCCAGCAGCAACCAGAATAAGGCCTATGACAAGTGTAGCCAGCGTCTCATATTTGCCATGGCCGTAATCGTGACCTATGTCACGCGGTTTACCGGCAATTTTCACAAAAATAAGCACTATGGCGTCGGTGATGAAATCGCTGAGCGAATGCACGGCGTCGGCCACCATAGCCGAACTGCGGCCGGCGATACCTGCGACAAACTTAAGCACGATAAGCATTGCGTTGACAGCCGAACCGACCAGCGTAACTTTATAAATTCTTTTTTCTCTCGGGTTCATATCATTCTCTCGGGTCCATATCAGATGAATACTTGGGTAAACCGTCAAAGTTTTATGCCGTATTTCAGGATATTGGGTTCAAACATGTGTCGGGGGATAAACTTCACAAGAGTATCGGCGACAGTATTGAGCATCTTGCCACGGATATAATCATCCTTGATATACAGCGATATACGGCGCATCGACAGATAGTCACCGTCGATATGGCGCACGTTGAGACGCTGACGCGGTGAGAGAAGCGGCAGATGCATCTCGGGGATTATGGTATAACCGCCGTTGGCGTCGACAATACGTATGAGTGTCTCTATATTGCCGGCCTCATAGATATGCCGCCCTTTGGCTCGCTCCCGGCAGAAACTGAAGGCGCTCTGACGCAGGCACTGGCTCTCCTTCATTATCCACATATTCTCATGCTCGAGGTTATCGGGACTGAATGCCTCAAGACGCCGGCTGCAGTTTTCGGAGAGGTATACCATGAACCGCTCGGTATAGAGCGGTATTTCATATATGCCGTCGGCGGCGTGACCTGCTGTAGCGATGCCGCAATCGGCAGTTCCTTTCCTAAGCGCGTCCACCATCGACGAGGCTTTCATTTCTTCTATGGTCAGGTCAACTTCCGGATAGTCATTGAGATATATGCGTATAAACGACGGTATGACATACGGTGCGATACCGGGACTTATACAGATGGCGAGGCGTCCGCTTACACTGCCTTTCGCCTCGCTCACGATTTCGGATATGCGCTCGGCCTCTGCCACCGCCCTGATGGCCTGGCGTATAATCTTTTCACCGATGACAGTCGGGGTCACACGCTTGTTTGTACGGTCAAATATGCGCACGTCAAGCTCCTCCTCAAGTTTTACAAGCATACCGCTCAGAGTGGGCTGAGTGACTTCGCATGCTTCGGCTGCTTTTGAAAAACTTCGGTGACGGTCAACTGCTATTACGTATTTTAGTTGCTGCAATGTCATAACAATAGAATGTCTCTATGCAAAGATAGACAAATTCATTTGTAAGCCTATAATAGAACCGCTAAATTTGTGCTGAGAAATAAAATTTATTAAAAACTACGCAATAAACGACTTTTTTTATGGCAAAAAAGAGATTTCACCGTCATTTTGAAGTAAAGGGCTACCCACTCTACCTAATACTTATAGCCTACCTCATCGCGGGATACTTTTTCCCCGTAATAGGATTTCTCGCATTGATATGCATGATTGCTCCGGTGGCATTCGCCGTGCGCCGCGGCCGCTGGTGGTGCGGGAATGCCTGTCCGCGCGGTAATTTCTACGACCGGCTGCTGTCGCGGTATTCTCCCCACAAGCCTATTCCGGCATTTGTGCGTAAGCGCGGATTCCGCATCTTCATGGTACTGTTCATCTTCACCATGTTCGGCATTCAGATGTATCGCGCATGGGGCGACTGGGATGCAATGGGACGCGTGTTCTGGACCATCATACTTGTCACCACCGTCGTAGGCATAACGCTTTCATTCATATTCGCGCCGCGCACATGGTGCTCGTTCTGCCCTATGGGTACGCTGTCGTCGTGGGTGACGCCTCGTGAAGGCAAACTGCCGGAGAAGTACAAACGGATATTTGTCAGCTCGACATGCCAGATGAAGTGCAAGAGCTGTGCGCGCGTATGCCCCATGCAGCTTACGCCCTACGACAGCCGCGGACAGGAGTCGGGCTATCTCCACCCCGACTGTATAAAATGCGGCAAATGCGCCCTCGCATGCCCCATAAAAATCATGGTTCTCGACAAGACGGCTTCAGTCGCCGGCAGCAGATGATTTTCTGAAATAGCTTTTTATCCTCGCCACACCGGCTTTGCCCAATATGAGCAAAGCCGTGTACTGCGCGGTCTTGGCAAGACCGAACAGTATTACCCATAATGTCCCTTTAACGGTGGCCGATACCGGCAGAAGCATCTGTGCGAACGACAGGATATAAAATAACACACAAAATCCGGCGACAACCAGGCCGCTCCGAAACGACAGCGAAGCTACCCAACGTTTAAACCGATCCATTCTTACTCTCATATCGACAATATTATCGCCAACTTACAGTATACCCAACCGCATCGAGGTCATTGACTTTCTGCCAGTAGCGAGTGATTAACGTACCGGCAGGGGTTTCAGTAAATTCGTAGGAATATTCGACATGCCGTTCTTCTCCGAAGACTCTGTCACAAAAACGATAGGCCATAACTTCGTTTTTCGGTTGCACCCCAAACAGTCCGCGACACTGAAGCGGACTGTACATAGGTGATATATGGGGCACTGCTACAGGCCGGACTGTCGTCATGGGGATGCCCGAATAATAATATTCCGTTATAAGATTCGGCTTTTTATTGCCGTTATAATCCACATACCTGATAAGATTGCCGTTTTCCCATGTAAGAAGGTTTTCCCACCGCCATGGATGCTCATAATCCCAGTCTCCTCCCCACTTCGGTGACCACTCAGTCCAAATCAATTTTACAAGAGCCCCCGACTCATCATATTCAAATTCATGACGGTATTTCTTGTACATTTCAAGATAATCATTCTTATATAGAGTGAAAAAACCGTCGACGCAACTTACATACCCATTGTCGCCAATAGTCATTACAGCATCGTATATCCGTGTTTCAGTATCTGAAAAAACGAGATATTTTTGAGTCAGGCAGGACTTTATTGTCCGGTCATCGGGATATTCATATTTACATGAATAATCGGCAAAGGTATAAAATGAATTTTCTACCGGTATGAATTCCCAGCTTGCCAGACGGCCGTTTTCATCATACACGTATTTTTCATCGCCATATTCCGATGATATCGATGAGACAAGGGGTGACGGATTGTTTTCCGGTCGCGTCACTAACTCGTCATCGGACGAACCGCATGCAAGCAGAAGAAATGATGAGAGAATGGCAAAGGCGGGTGCTATCGTTTTCATACCGGTCAGCAGCGGGGGAAACGTGGTGCGGCGACGTTGCCGCATTACGTCCCCCCGTCTGATTACTGAACGGAAATGAAGCCGTTTAATTGTGTGCCGCCGGCGCGGTATTCTCCGATTGAGGCGAAATTGCTGACAGGGAGGTCATGAGGTCGTAGAGATAGTCGCAATGCTGCTGTAATTCGGGCTGGAGAATGGAAGCCTCCTTAGGGTCGGTCATCTTAAGGTCGGCATAACGGTCTTCACCGTTGATGAAGTCGATGAGATTGCCGTCGGGTTTTGTATAGTCCACCGTCAACGGGTTCTTGCCTTCTCGGGCAAGCGCCGGATTGAAGCGGTACAACGGCCAGTAGCCGCATTGCACGGCGAGCCGCTCCTCGACTATGGTATGGCTCATTCCGGCACGTATGCCATGCGCTATGCACGGACAGTAGGCTATCACAATCGACGGACCGTCCCATGCCTCGGCCTCCACCATCGCGTCGATAACCTGCTGATAGTCGTACCCGAGACTTACCGAAGCCACATACACGTTGCCGTAGGCCATCATCATGCGGCCGAGATCCTTTTTAAAGTTGCGCTTGCCGTCGGCGGCATATTTCGCCATAGCGCTCAGCGGGGTAGCCTTCGACATCTGGCCGCCTGTGTTGGAATAGCACTCGGTATCCATTACGAGGATATTTATATTCATGTTCTGAGCCAGCACATGGTCGAGTCCGGCAAAACCTATGTCGTAGGCCCAGCCGTCGCCGCCTATAGCCCATACGGATTTCTTTCCGAGAAGGTCTTTATGGGGAATGATCCGGTCGAACAGCGGTGATGAGGGCGACTTCGATATGGCGTCAAGCAACTCCTGACCCAAAGTGTACGATTTGTCGGGGTCATCTTTGGCGACAAGCCACTGTGAGGCGGCATTTCTGACGGCGTCAGGCATATCGGATGAGGTGGTGAGGGCAGCCACGCTTTTTGCCAGACGTTCGCGGCGGTATTTTACAGCGACCGCAATACCGTAGCCATATTCGGCATTATCCTCGAAAAGCGAATTGCCCCACGCCGGGCCGAAACCGCGGCTGTTGACCGCATAAGGCATCGACGGGAAGTCAGCGCCCCAGATGGAGGAGCATCCTGTGGCATTGGCAATAATCATACGTTCGCCGAAAAGCTGCGTGAGAAGTTTTACGTAAGGTGTCTCGCCGCACCCTGCACATGCTCCGGAGAACTGGAGCAGCGGTTCATGGAACTGCGAGCCGTTGATTATGTCACGCGGAATAAGATTATCCTTGACGGTAACGTTTTTCTGCAGATAGTCGAGATTGGCAATCTCGGCCGTGAGGTCCTGCTCAATCGGCACCATTGTAAGCGCCTTTCCGGGACAGATTACGGCACATGATTCACACCCCGTGCAATCCTCGGGGTACACCTGTATGCGGAACTGGTAATCATGCAGCACCGGAGCACCTTTCCCCTCCTTCGTTATTATTGCCGACGGAGCTTTGGCACGCTCCGCAGCATCGAGCAGATAGGGGCGGATTGACGCGTGGGCGCATACGAGGGAGCACTCGGTGCATTCGACACATTTGTCGACATCCCACTGCGGGATATAGCGCGCTATGCGGCGCTTCTCATAAGCTGTCGTGCCCGTAGGAGTGAACCCGTCGGGCGACATCAGCGACACGGGCAATTCGTTGCCCTTCCTGTGCAGACAAGGCTGAGCCACTTTTGCGACAAATTCCGGCAATTGGCCCGCAGTCGCCTCCGGTGCGTCGACGGCATCGGCCCAGCCGGCGGGCACGGCAACAGGTGTTATAGCCCCGACAGCCTGCGATATTGCGGCAAGATTGCTTTCGACGACAGCATTACCCTCATGACGGTAGACAGTAGATATGCGTTGCTTAAGGTCGGCGTAGGCGGTATCGAACGGTATGACTGGCATCAGTTTGAAAAATACCGTCTCCATTATCGTGTTGATACGCTCGCCGAGGCCTACCGCATGAGCTATTGCCGCGGCATCGACATTATATAGCTTTATGCCGCGACGGGCAATGTCGCGCTTGAGCGATGCGGGAAATATTTCGGTCATCTTATCCACATTCCACGACGAAGCAAGCACCAATATGCCGCCGTCCTTCAGATTGCTGGTCAAATCGAACTTCCTGACGTAGGTATCCTTGTTGCAGGCCACATAGTCGGCCTTCTCGATGCAGTATTCGCTCTTGACAGGAGCTGTCGACACACGCAGCTGCGACACGGTATATCCGCCCGATTTCTTCGCCGAATACTGGAAATAAGCCTGTGCGTAATATCTGTCGGAGTCGCCGATAATCGACGCTGCCTGCTTCGTAGCGCCGACCGTGCCGTCGGCTCCTATGCCGTAGAACTGCGCCTGTATCATTCCCGCGGGTGAAATGAATATCGGGTCAGCTGCCGGGAGCGACAGATGAGTGACATCGTCGTTTATTCCGACAGTGAATCCCGTGAACGGCTCGGGTGAGGAGAGGTGGTCGTAGACCGCTTTCACCATCGTAGGGTCGAATTCCCTGCTGCTCAACCCATAACGTCCGCCTATCACCTTTATCTGTCTCCCCGACCGCTGCACGGCACACGCCACGTCGACAAACAACGGCTCGCCGACGGCACCCGGCTCTTTCGTCCGGTCGAGCACGGCGATTCTCTTCACCGTCGGGGGTATGACGGAAAGAAACCGGTCGATGGCAAACGGCCGGTAAAGGCGGACCTTGACCGCGCCGACATTGTAGCCGCGCGCATTTAGATAACTGACCGTCTCCTCTACGACTTCGCAACTCGAGCCCATCGAGACGATTATGTTTTCGGCATCGGGCGCACCGACGTAGTCGAAAAGATGTATCGGCCGTCCGGTCAGAGCTGCCACCCGCTCCATCTGGCGCTCCACCACTCCGGCAAACGCATCGTAATATGGATTGCAGGCCTCGCGATTCTGGAAATAGACATCGGGATTCTGAGCCGTGCCGCGTATATCGGCATGTTCGGGGTTCATGGCTCGCTGACGGAATTTCAGAATTTTCTCACGGTCAATCAGCGAGAAAATCTGTTCGTATGGGAGCATGCTGATTGTCGACATCTCATTGGAGGTGCGGAAGCCGTCGAAGCAATGCAGCACGGGCACGCTGCCCTCGACAGCGGCGAGATGCGCCACAATGGCAAGGTCGTGGGTTTCCTGCACGGAGGCCGACATAAGCATGGCGAAGCCTGTGGAACGCGTAGCCATGATGTCGGAATGGTCGCCGAATATTGACAGTGCGTGCGTGGCAACCGAGCGGCACCCTATATGGAACACGGCCGGCAGCAGTTCGCCTGCAATCTTGAACATGTTGGGTATCATCAGCATCAATCCCTGCGATGAGGTGAACGTAGTGGCGAGCGTACCCCCCGACAGCGCGCCGTGCGTGGCACCCGCGGCTCCGAGTTCCGATTCCATTTCGCGCACTTCCATCGGCATCCCCTCGAAATTGGTAATGCCTTCGAGAGCCCATTTCTGGGCTATGGTACCCATCTCGGCAATAGGTGTTATGGGATACACCGTAGCCATCTCGCTCATGGCGTATGCCACGTAAGCGGCAGCAGTGCCACCGTCGACAATCTTTTTTTTCTGACTATCCATATTCTCTGTCAATCATCTGAATAAATACAAGAGGGCGTGGCGGAGTGCCTCAACACCCGCTCACGCCCTCCGGAATGCTGTGTCAAACAAATTATAACGTTCCGCTTACAGGAATGCCTTGCAGCATGCATCGGTAATCCACAGCCACAACGGGCAAAATCCCATGAAGAGAATTACCGACAGGGTAAGAGAGGTGGTACCCGTGGCGACGTATGTGTCGTACTCGTCGGCGATGATGATACCTGAGAATGCCGGCGGAAGAGCTGCAGCGACGACAAGCATCTTGAGGTTTTCAGGCTCCATCTTGAAGATAAGACCGGCTACAAGTATCATGGCCGGCATCATGACGAGCTTAAGGATAGAACCGAGTATTGCCTGCCAGTTGATTTTGATGACAACGGCGGAAAGGGTTATACCGGCCGAGAACACTGCCAGTGATGCGTTGGCGCCTTTGATAAGGTCAAACGACGGAGCAAGCCATTTGGGGAACGGAATGCCTACCACAACCCAGATGACGGCGAGGATAGGCGCCCAGGCCACCGGCTGCTCCAACGCGTGTATGACAGGTTTCCAAGGGCTCTCCTTCTTGCCGGCCGCCTTAGCGTTGCCGGCATTAAGAAGTGCCAGCCCCACCGGGATACCGACAGCGTTGACCACGATACCTACGATGGCGACCACGAGGGCCACGTATGCGTTTGTGCCGAATATAGGCTCAAGTACCGCAAACCCGAGGAAGCCGATAGTAGGCGAACCGCTGATCAATGCCGACACTGCCGCATCGGCCTGTGTGTTCTTCTTGAAGCAGTAACGGAACACGAAATACACTATCATGAAGCAGAGCATCAGCACTACGAGAGATATGATGGAGAGCTTCAGGTCCTCGGCCAGCATCTTTCGGTTGGCCTGTGCGATGGAGACAAACAATGCTGCAGGCAATGCGTAGTCAAGCACTACCTTGTTGAATTTCTTGGCGTCCTGACCGTTGAAAATGCCTTTCTTGCCCGAGAGATATCCGGCTAACATCACTACGATGATAGGGACAATCGCATACAAAATTATGTGGGAAAGGTCCATAATAAATAGATTTAGAAGCGTGAGATTTTGTCAGATTTCAGTAATTCGTGGGAAAGTCAGCATTTTCGTTTGTCCCCCATAAATTGTCAAAACAACAAATTCACTGTTAATAAATATCGTTGATTATGATTACTTATCATACTGTCACCTGCTGCAGGGGGGCCGGATTGAGGTAGCCGATATGGCCGCTCTCCTTGCCGGAGTTGTAGGCGAGCTGGACGTCGATAAGGCACGGCTTCTTCGACGCAATGGCTGCTGTCAGCGCGGCGGAAAGCTCATCCGGAGTGGTGACATAATAGTTGTCGGCTCCGAAAGCCTCGGCGAGTTTATCGTAGCGGGCATGAATGTCGAGAGTGGTAGGAGCAGGATCGCTGCCGCCGCTCATGTTGACACCCGCGCCGTTGTAGATACCGCCGTTGTTGAAGATGACGACAGTGACGGGGAGATTGAACCGGACGATGGTGCTGAAATCCATGCCGGAGAAGCCGAACGCGCTGTCGCCTTCTATGGCCACTACGCTCTTGCCTGTGGCTACGGCGGCACCTATTGCCGACCCCATGCCCATGCCCATGATTGCCCATGTCGCACAGTCTACGCGGTGACGGGGCAGACTCATGTCTATGGCATCGCGTGTGTCGTCGAGCGTATTTGCTCCTTCGTTGATGAGTATTACGTCGGGGTTGCTCTCGATAATCGGCTTGATAGCGCTCAGTGCCGACCAGTGGGTCATAGGCATAATCTTGGCATTTTCGGCCAGACGAGCCGCGAATTTCGCGTTTTTGCCCTTTGTCTCAGCCTGAAGCGAGCTGACCCATGCCGGGTCGGCTGACATCGTTTTGCCTTCAAGTCCGGCCAGAATGGCATCGAGCGAGAGGCTCATGTCGCCTACTACAGGCACCGCTATCGGGACATTGACATCTATCTCCTGAGGCTCGACATCGAGCTGGACGAATTTGATAGCGGGATTCCACTTTCCTTTTCCGAACGAGAGCATCCAGTTAAGACGCGCGCCTATTACCACCACGACATCGGCCTGCTCCATAATTGTGGAACGGCATGAAATCGCGCTGAGCGGCCCGTTGTCAGGCATAAGCCCTTTGGCCATCGACATGGGTAGGTAGGGAATATTGTATTTCTCGACAAGAGTCTTGATTTTATCATCGACCTGCGCGTAGGCGGCTCCTTTGCCAAGAAGTATGGCGGGATGTCTGGCTGAGAGGATTGTATTGACGGCAAGGTCGACCGATGCCTGATTAGGAGCTACGGGCGAATATACGTCGACAGGCTTATAGAACAGTTTCTCGGCGTCCTCGCGGTTCATAATCTGGCCGAGAGCGGGTGTCGCCATGTCGATATATACTCCGCCGGGACGTCCGCTCACGGCTGCACGGTAAGCTCTTGCGACTGCCGAAGGTATATCCTCGGCCTTGCTGCAGCGGAAAGCTGCCTTGACGAGCGGACGGGCAGTGTTGAGCTGGTCGAGTTCTTCGTAAGTACCCATCTTCATGTCGACCATCGTCGGGTCAGTCGCCCCCGAAATCTGTATCATCGGGTAGCAGTTGACAGTAGCGTTTGCCGTGGCGGTCAGACCGTTCATGAATCCTAATGACGATACGGTAAGGAGCACTCCGGGCTTTTTGGTGAGGTAGCCGTGGGTGGCGGCAGCCATACCAGCCTGCTGCTCAAAACGGAAAGATACGAACTTGATGCCCTGTTCCTGGCAGATATATGCGGCTTCGGTAACGGGAATTCCGACCAGACCGTACATCGTGTCGAGACCGACCTCACGGAGGGCGCGGGCAAGAATATACATGCCTGTCACCTGTTCCGGATAATGGGGAGCCGTCTGGGGCGTCGCAGCCCCTGGTGTTGTAGTTGACATAAGTAAAATATTTTATACCGTGACACCGGAAGGTCTGTCCTCCCCTGCTGTCACAGCGGTAAATGTATCCGTTTGTCTGGAAAGCCTGTCGCCGGCAATCGGCGGCAGGCTTGATGTATATGCAGGTGCAAACGCGTTGCAGAAATGCTTATTTTGCAGGTTGTGCAGGTTTCGGAAGCGGTTCGGTGGTACCGTTCTTGGCAAACTCGGCCTGCTGCTGCTCAGAATATCCGAGAGAGGTGAGGATTTCCGCGGTATTGCCGCCCAGGTCGGGACAAGGGCCGTAGGTAGGCTGGAAGTTTGACATCGTGAAAGGCACGCCGACGGTGACAAATTCGCCAATTTTGCCACCCTGGTTGATTCTGACGAGGGTGTTGCCGTCGTAAAGCGATTCGTCTGACATGAGTTCCTTGGTCGAGATAACGGGACCTACGGGAACTCCGGCTTTCGACAGCAGGTCGGTGACTTCGTATTTATCCTTATCTATACAGTACTGCTGTATGCGTGCCCAGATTTCCTCTTTATGACGGTCGCGCGCGTCGGCAGTGTTGAAGTCGGGATTGGTGAGCCAGTCTTCAAATCCCAATGCCTTGCATGCGAGTTCAAACGATTTGGCATCACGCTGGAGTATCACATATACGTATGCATTGTCATCGGTCTCCCAGCCTTTGCATTTGTAAGTCCAGCCGAGCACTCCGCTGCCTTCGGTATTGCCCGAACGGGGCACAGTACCGTTGAATTTACCGTTGGGATATTGCGGGAACTGGGTAAGATAACCGATTCGGTCAAGTGTGAGCTGGTCGCGTGTCTTGATACGGCAGAGGTTAAGACATGCGTTGTGCATCGACTGATACACGAAGCAGCCTTCACCGGTCTTTTCGCGCTGCAGCAGGGCGGCAAGCAGACCGATGGTAAGATGCATGCCGGTATTGGAGTCGCCGAGGGCGGCACCCGACTGTGTAGGGATATTATATTCGCCGGTGTACCAGCCGGTGGTCGATGCGGCGGCAGCTGTCACCTGTGCCACAGGCTCGTATGCTTTGAGGTCTTTATATTTTGATGTTACGGGGAATCCTTTGATTGTACCATAGATACATTTGGGATTGAGAGCGTGGACAGCCTCCCAGCTGAAACCGAGCTTGTCGGCAGCTCCGGGGTGAAGATTTTCCACAAATATGTCGGCTTCCTTGATTAAGTCGGTGAGAATCTGTTTTCCGTCAGGAGTCTTGCAGTCAAGAGAAATCGACTTCTTGTCGGAATTGAGCTGGAGGAAGTAGTAGCTTGGCAGATCAGGGTCAAACTGCAGTTCCTTACGCGTGGCGTCGCCCTTGCCGGGACGCTCTATCTTAATAACTTCTGCGCCGAGCCAGGCGAGCAATTGTGTGCATGACGGGCCGGACTGGACTTCGGTCAAATCCACCACTTTGATACCTTGAAGAGGAGCTGTGTTCATAATACTTTAGGAATTAAACGTTAGAAATCATAGTTGATAATAATCTCGGAGTCATGCAACCGCATGTCACGCAGTGCTCTTGAAAATCTTTAGGGAATATCCCATAAAAAGCTCACCGCCGCCGTACGATCGGGACATACTCCAAGGAGTATCCCCGGCATCCGATTCAATAATAAAAACACCCGCCCCATAAAAAAGTTTGATAACGACATAGTATTGTCGGGCAAAACCGCGACGCTAACAGCCCCTGAGTCAAATACAAAAGCTCCGCCACCCCGCTTTCGCGCTATGTGCCCGCTCTCCGCATATTGCCAATGTCGGCCGATTGAATTAATTTTGTGAATCCAAATCCACTTAACCTCCGGGTATACCCGCAAATGGTTTTAGTTAGTCATGACTTATATCGAAACAGAACGGCTGATTTTACGCTCATGGAAACCGGAGGACCTGCCGGCATTCATCGCAATGAATATGGATAAACGTGTCATGCGCTATTTCCCGGCAACATTGAGTGAAACAGAAACGACGGCATTTTACAATCGTATACAAGATGAGTTCGACCGTGACGGCCGGGGATTGTATGCTGTAGAAATTAAAGCGACCGGAGAGTTCATCGGATATGTCGGCCTGCATGAAATAGGATTTGAGGCCGACTTCACGCCGGGCATTGAGATAGGCTGGCGCCTGGCCGCTGATTATCATAATCACGGATACGCGACCGAAGCTGCCAAAGCAGTGTTGACACTGGCCAAAGAGTCGGGAATCAAGCGATTATATTCGTTCACCGCAAAAATCAATATCCCGTCAGAACGCGTAATGCAAAAAATCGGCATGCAAAAAATCAAAGAATTTGCACACCCAAAACTCCCGTCCCATTCTCCCCTACGCACGCACGTGCTCTACAGCATTGATATTTAAACACCCCACCGCAAATAACCTCCACAACATCCACCCTCTACATTTTGCCGATGCAGTTTCAGCAACTATTTACATGTCAAGACGTTGATGTTTAACAGGGTTAAATCCATTTGCAGTAAGAAAGCATCTTAGCACTCCTCTTCTCCGGGACTGTCACAGCCTCCATTCCCACAGCCATATCGCTGCCATTTTAACCCACAAGGGTAGCAAAAATACGCTAATTTTTAGAATAAATCTGCGATGCGAAATCCACATTATTCAGACTTAGATAGTGTTTGGATAGAGAATTAGAGAAGGGGAGCTCAATCATACTCTAAGACTGGCAAATCAAATAATTAAAGATTTCCGCGAGATGAGCATTCCCATCAATTGATATGCTGCTCCTTGAAATAAAAAATTTAGATTTTCTATATCAACTGATTGTTTTTCATTCCTTACACCTTTTTCCCAATAGGAATAGATACCATAGATATCAACAGCATCACATACTATTGTGTTTATATCATCTGTCAGGCAATAAACATAATCAATACCTGCTTTTACGGCGTCTTCAGGATTATAATCACCGGACATCCATACATTAGGGTTAGCGCCGATATTTAGTAATCGTTCAACCTCAGAATAATCAAGCTTCATACCTGCTTCGTACAACTTGCAATCGACCTCCTTATATCCAAGAGATAATAAATGGGGTAAACTGCCGTCAAGCATGAATTCAAAATCATAGTCCTCACTATAATATGCAAAGCATTTAAGATGCTTTCTTAAGTCGTATTCGAAAGAAGTGGGAACAGCGATTATATTCTTAAGGTATAAAAGTATTTCCTTGCATCTCTTGCGACAAATTTCTATTACCGGGATAGCAGACTGGCTCCATTCGTCATCAGATAAGATCAAATAATTTGAGTATGCCAATTGATATAAAGAATATACGCCAATGAAACAATGGTTGTTTTGTTCTTCAAATCTTTTTATGAAATCTTCACTGCGACATTGAAGTATATAAAGCAGAAGAAGATTATTGGACTGATTGCTCATATAATATTCGTTAAATTTACAAATTAATGATATTGAATTAGTATTGGTGCAAGAAAGCACAAACTACTGTTAAATATTAACATTTAATCTAATACAAAATAGCACATTAATTTTTGATTTTGAAATAGTAATGGTCGATAAAATTCAGCCACATTTATTAGAATTTATCTAAAAAAATGATGGGATTAAAAAAAGGTTCTTCTGTATCGATATTTGATACACCATAGTGATAATTTTGCAGTGTAAACATTAAAAGCAACAAGATATGGAATCTATCACTAACAATGAGTTTCTTAACTCTGTCCTCGAATCTGACGCATGGAAAGAGATTTCCGACAATGAATCGCTCAGTATGGATATACTTGATAAGTATGCCGACAAACTGGATTGGGATGAAATCAGCGAAAACCGGAACATCATCTGGACACTCGAAGGTATCAACAAGTTTGCCTACCGCCTAAACTGGAGCAACTTCTCTCAGGGCTGCCCTGACCACATCATCAACGAAGTCACTCTTCAAAAGTTTGCCAACCGCTGGGACTGGAAAGCAATTTCAAATCGAGACTGCTTCTACAACAACTGGGCGCTTCTTGAAAAGTTTGCGGATAAGGCCGACTGGAGCGAGGTCATAACGAACTGGAATATAGAAAAGCCATTGGAGTTTTTCGCTCGCTTCCAACAATATATCCCAATGGCCAAACTTCAGGATTCCCGTCTCTGGGACTCAATGGCAGAAGCTCGGGCCAAACGTATCATGCAGGAAGCCATAGGCATCTGCTAGACGGCAACAAACCTTCGGAGCCTTTTGAGAGGCTACACCCCTTAGCAGATGGCTGGATTCTTTCTCCAAAGGCGGCAAGCCGATAACGACCGCTCACCTATGCTTCCTCTTGACACTGCAAAGTTAAATGGGCTGGATGCAGCCTATCTGCGTAGCGGATAAAAACTTAGAGAGTGTTTGAAATTAAACCGTATTAACAATAAAAGAGAATTAGAGGAGATACTTCAAATTAATCCTGAGGCCATTTTTGGTTAATTCCGCGAGTTTCATCAGTCGCATAGCGAGCTATGCGACTGATGAAACTCGCGGAATTACCTCAAAAAATCCTCTCAGTCTTAATTTGATTTAAATTCAAACACTCTCTTAAAAAAATATTGATTTTTGTCTAAATTATAGGTTTGAGCACATTATTTACAGGCTCATTTTGTGCAATAACGCTGTTATTGTTGGGGCGCTCAAATAATATTTGTAAATTTGCATCATATACCAACCGGTCGGAAAGGGAATCGTTAAACTCAATGCATCAGGGCTTACCGACAATGGCAGGCAGCGAAAAAGCTTGGCGGAGCAACTTAGCAAAGCCCCGACGACGATTCCCAAGTGGTGTACTAATACCATTCAGCCCGATTTGAAGACATTGGCTGAAATACCAAAACTTCTTAATATTAATATCCGGGAGCTACTTGTAAATACCCAATAATATCATGACAAGACAGTCCGCCGAAAGACTAACAACGATAACCGTCAGGAAAAAGCATCATTGATTTGAACTATTGCCGATAAACTTGTGGGTATTAACAATACCGGTGTAAATTATGAATGAGAATGAGTATAAATGAGTATAAAAAAGCATATGAGATGAATGATTTGGATAACTCTATCACATTGAAGTCATTGAGAGAACTTCTTGATATGAATTTTTTCATACCAAGTTATCAGCGTGGTTATCGCTGGACTGAGCAGCAAGTCAAGGAATTGCTGAATGATATTGATGAATTTTCAACTCAGACTGCTAATACTCCAAATCCAGGCCAGTTTTACTGTCTTCAACCTTTGGTAGTGAAGAAAATGGATAATGACGCAAGAAAAAAATATGGATTGAATGATTCAATATGGTATGAAGTTGTCGACGGCCAGCAACGATTGACGACATTTTTCCTGTTGTTAAGCTTCTTACATCAAAAATTTGTCGATTCAGAAGGAGATTACCCATCTGAAATATTTACCATTAAATACGAGCGTAATTTAAATGGAGAAATATCATTAGATCCGACGTTGGACGACATTGATAGTTTTCACTTTCGAAAGGCATATTCTGAAATTTCTGAATGGATAAAAAAAAGGCGGGGGCAAACAATGACTAAGGGAAAAATGTCTCTCTTCTATGATGCGCTTGTAACTGCAAAAATACACGAAAAGCCAAACGAAGAGAAGAAAGATGATGCTAATAATGTTCGGTTTATTTGGTATGAATTGGGCGAAAATGAGGATCCCATTAAAGTTTTCACACGACTTAATGTTGGGAAAATCTCTTTGACCAATGCAGAACTAATAAAAGCTCTGTTGCTGAAAAGTTCAAACTTTGAGGGAAGAGAAAGTGAACTAAAATTGCGTCAACAGGAAATTGCCTCAGAATGGGACAATATTGAATACACTCTTCAAAACGATGAATTTTGGCTATTTTTGCATGAAGCTGGATATGATCGTCCCACCCGTATTGATTTTATATTTGATTTAATATGCGAACATAACGCTCTAAATCTCTCAAAGGAGCAGCTTGATGAGATAGGAACTGATGAATATCGTACATTCAGGTATTTCTATGAGTATTTCACCCACACATCAAATCATTCGATGAAATATTGTTGGGAAAAGGTTTTACATCGTTTCTCAACGTTCTCAGAATGGTATGATGAGTCGGAAATATATCATTATGTGGGTTATCTCATTGCTTGCGGCGCAAAAAAACTGGAAGTGCTGTTAAAGGAATGGACTGAGTGCGATAGCAAGACCTCATTTATTAAATATTTAAAGCGAGAAATCAAATCTGTTGTATGTAATGAATCTTTATGTTATCCATTAGACAAACAATATGATATTGATGGGAATGATAAATGGAAAACCCGACGCACATTGCTATTCCACAATATCCAAACTGTAATTGATCAGAACAAGGTTCAGAAAGAGAATGTTAGATATGGTTTGTCTACATTCTACAAATTCCCATTCCACCTATATAAATTAGAAGGCTGGGACGTGGAACATATCAGCTCCAATACTACTAATCCGGAAACAGATATAGACACACAGAAGGAATGGTTGATGAACTGTTATATTGCTGTTGATAAGGAATTACAGGATGAGATTAAAGCTTATTTCGAGTCAAAACCGGAAGAGAAATCATTAAGATTTCTTGAACTGAAAGCAAAGATTAATATAGAATCAGAAGAAGCTGAATTGACACCTGAAGAAAAAAACAGGATATGGAACTATACATTGCTTGACTCATCAAGTAATCGTAGTTATGGTAATTCAATTTTCTCTGCAAAGCGTAGGGTGTTAATAGGAAAGCAACAAGGGAAAAAGCTTGGTGTGCCTCACTTGACTCGCGATAAGGATAAAAAGATTGACGTTCCGGATGAGGTAAAAAGCGAGTCTGCTTTTGTTCCACCTTGCACTATGAATGTTTTCCTTAAGTATTATTCAACGATTTCGAATGCAGCCAATTATTGGACAAAGCATGACTGCACCGAGTATCTGAAAGATATTCAGCGTTGTATTAACGAATTATCTGAAGATTAAATATATTACCGATGGCAAATAGACCTATATCATTCTATAAATATCTCAAAGATCAAGCCATAGAGATACCTATCATCCAACGAGACTATGCTCAGGGAAGAATTGGAAAAGAAGCATTACGTAAAACGTTTTTGACAAGCTTAAAAAAGGTTTTGGACGATGCCATTTGTGCTAAAAGCGATTATAAACCTTTACAACTGGATTTTGTATATGGCTCGACTTTGCCTCCTACAAATTCCGGAGATATAACCATTCAGCCTCTTGATGGTCAACAAAGGCTGACAACACTATGGCTCCTTCATTGGTATATAGCCCTTCGTGCCGGAAAATTAGCAGAGGCAGGAAATACTTTGATGAGGTTCAGTTATGAAACTCGCATTTCATCAAGAACCTTTTGTGAGAAAATGTGTGCTGTTGAAAATTTCGAGGCGTTTTTAGAACAAATAAAGGATTATGAAAACCCTTTAAAAAAAGATGAATCCTGCATAAATAATGATGATTTAAAAGATGTAAATAAGGCATCTAAACATGAATCAGGTGAAACTAATAAAACGATACCGAGAGTAGCTGATTTCATTGAAACAAGAACTTGGTTCTACTCCAAGTGGAAACAGGATCCTACAATACAATCCATGCTCAGAATGTTGAGTAGCGACAAAGAGGAGAGCGAAGAAAATGGAAGAAAGCGCAAAAATAAAAAGGATTTGAAGATTGATCATGATAATGATGCTATTGAGAAAATATTTGCGTCTACCCCCAAGGTAAACTTTATAAAATACTGGGAGTTGCTGATAAGCGATCGCTCTCCTATTGTATTTTATCACCTTTCCCTGAATAAGTTCGGACTATCTGACGACCTGTATGTTAAAATGAATGCCCGAGGCAAGGCTCTTACTCCTTTTGAAAATTTTAAGGCGGATCTTGTAGGGTATATGCTTGGGCAACGCGAAAAAGAGGAAAAAAAAGAAAAGAGCATCGCTCCTGATGAATTGAAAACTGTCGATTTGCCTTGGAAAAGAATTGTTGACCCGAGAGATGGGGTGCCTATTTTGATGGATACAACATGGGCGAATCTGTTTTGGAAATATCGTTCTGTTGTAAATCAAATTGACGAAGCATTTTTGACGTTCCTCAACAGATTTTTCTGGAATGAATTATTCATCACGGGGATTGCTCTCGAAAATAATATATCCTACATACACTTAAATAAGGATAATGGAGCTGTATTTGATGATTTTTCTCCGTATCTTTATGATAAAGGGGCAATTCCAGTTACTTTTTTTGATGATTTAATAACTGTATTAAACCGCTTTGGAAAATATAATAGAGAGGTTGAAGTTCCTAATCAAAAGGCATTTAACTATAGACCAATATATATTGACAAAGAAAAAGGAGGTAAAAACGTCCAAGTGGTAGAAGAAATCACTCAATCTGGACGCATCTTTTTCTTTGCAATTACAAAATATTTCAAAGAAGGAGAATATGACCATATATCATTTCAACGCTGGATACGGGTTGTCAGCAACTTAATATCGGGTGTGGATGAGGATGGCAGTCCGCAAATAAGAAGTGTTGAGCAGGTGCGAATAGTAATTGACAAACTCGCCATTCTTGACAGTCATAAGATATACGATGATCTGGTTAAACAAGAAATTAACCAGGACTACTCAAAGCCATTAAATCTGCGTTTTAATGAGGAAATAGAGAAAGCCCGTCAAATATTAGATGATGACCGATCTGAACTGAGGGTTTATCCCTTTGAGAATAGGTTCAAAACATGGGAAGAAGCCATTAATAAATATGAAACATTTAGTTTTTTCAAAGGATCCATTCGTTTCTTGTACCATAATGAGAAAGGAGTAGCTAATTGGGATGATTTTGACAAAAAAAGTAAAAATGCAGAAAATTTTTTCTCAAAAGACAATGGATATTATTTGTCTACAAATGAAGTCAATGGGACTAAAAACAATGCATATTTGCTGAAACTGCTTTATAGTTATACAGATGTTTGTGGGTTCCGGAACGCTATGTGGTGGAAGTATCATGTGTATTCCAATAATGACAACTCATGGCTTCATCTTTTGAACCATCCGGATATGTCTTATGCGGCACATCATCTTATGACAGAAGCCCCGTTGCGTCAGTATAAGAAACCGACAAAGTATGCATTCGAGGATAATGTTCTTTATCTGTTGTCTCAAACACGTCTTCTTGATTATGTAGCGGAAAATATGCCAAACCCATGGATCAGAGACTATCATAACCATAAGGCCATATACCCAAGTTCAACTGGTATTTTCTTAAATGCAACGTTCCGAGACCAATTCCTCCAGACAACAGATGGAATTTCATTGGCACAGAATTGCTCTGTTGAAGACACGGGCCTGCTTTTTGGTTCCAATATTAATTTCTTATACAACTACAACGGAATTTATCATTTCAGATGGTATAGCAATGATGACATCTATCTCACCTCTGATATTGATTCAGATTGTATAATCCGAAATAAAGATGGCCAAAATGATATGGAAAAATATTTTATGTTTAAGGCAAAGGATATAATAGACAAGACGCAAATTCTTGAAAATCTTAACCGTCTTATATATGAATATAATGGATTAAAGTCTTGAGAGCAAGCAGATATTAACTTAATATATATACTTGAAAGGACCGCTCATTATTGCAATCGCAACAAACCGTCCGAAATCATATTAATGCCACGACTTTCTGCAAAGTATAATCTGAAGAATTACTACTGCAATTATCGAGAGTGTCATAATATTTTTAATGCTATGGCAGCGCAGGCCTCTGCGTCGGCAAGGGCGTGATGATGGTTCACCATGTCGTATCCGCATGCCGCTGCCGAAAGGTGCAGCTGATGGCTTGGAATATCGAGACATCGACGCGATGCGGCGAGCGTACAGTGGAATTCATAGTCTGGATATGTCATCCCGTACTCGGCAAAGGCTGCTTTCAGACAGCTTTCATCAAAAGGTCGGTTATGGGCGACAAGCGGTAGGCCCTGAATGAACGGCTCGATTTGTGCCCAAACCTCCGGGAATGTGGGTTGCCCTTCTGTGTCCCGGCGAGTGAGACCGTGTACCTCGGTTGTCCAATATGTATAATAGTTGGGAGTCGGTTGAATAAGAGAGTAGAACTTATCGACTATCTCGCCACCTCGCACCACCACAATGCCGACGCTGCATACGCTTGACCGTCGCCCGTTGGCTGTCTCAAAATCTATTGCTACAAAGTCCTGCATGGTCAGTCGTTTTTATAGAGTTCGCTCATGTCTGAAATCCATCCCTTTATCGTCCTGCGCAATGATACCGGACTTATTACCTCTATCATTGAACCGTATTGTAACAGTTTCATGATAAAGTCGTAAGTCGGAGACAAGTACAATTCAAAATCGGCGTACTCACCATAGTCCTCAATCAGACTCTGGCTGTGATGCAGGGGCAATGATTTCAGATAATATTTATGGTCATCGTTTGCCCGTATCACGATGCGCTCGGGCTTTATATCATATCCGATAACTACTCCGTAGGTTGTGGCGAAATAACTGTCGGCATCAAAATTATCCGGAAGCTTATATCTATCATCCGAAATCTCGACATCCTCCAGACGGTCAAGGCCGTAAATCTTGATTTCATCGCGGTTGTTGCGAGCAAGTACGTACCAGCGGTTTTCAAACAGCTTCACGCAATACGGCTCAATGGGAAATGTATATCCGTGCGATTTCTTGAAAGGACGATATGTGATATTGACAACCCTATTCTCTTTCATCGCTCCGAGTATAGTTGTCAAGTGGTCGCGACCGGATGGTATCTCATCAACTATGATGCGCCCTTTCAGAGATAGGTTCTCCCCGATAAGATTGCCCACTGCAAAGGAATCGAGCATCCACTTTTTCAGCTTATCCTCATCTATGTCTTCGGGATTGGCTATATAATAAAGATAGCCCCCGACCTTCTGACAATCGATAATGATGCTGAACTGTTCAAAGATAGCATCGCGCCAACGGTTAAACGTGGCACGGGGAAGGGGGTCGCCATCGCTGTACTCGATGGCTTGTTTCCATTTTTCAGATAATTCCTTATGAGAAATCTTTCCGGCACGGCGGATCTTATCAATCAACCATGTATATTTTTGCAGTTGGTTCATATATATTCTAATCTATGTGATCTTTTACTCTGTAAAGATAATCATTTCCGGTATCATTCTGCGATACATCTTTCAGCTTTTTATAATCAGGTTTTAAAGTAGAAGAATGATCTGATGATGGTGTCGTATCTTTCTTATTAAAGTTGATTATCTCACTCGCACCTTGACTGTCGGAATACTTTAACGCTATTCCGGTCTTGATTATCTCAATCTGTTTCGGAGAGAACGTGGATTGTATACTTTGGCCCTGTTTTCCCATCATATTTATTCAGTAATAAAAATTGCCATGATCTCTATTCCTGGAAGCAATGGCTTGCCATGTACAATAGTTGGATTCTTCAACATGCTGTTGGCAAATTCAGCTATCTTAGAGGCCTCATTTTCATAGCCTTCAGAAGATGAAATGATTAAGAATGTTTTTGTCTCGTTGTTGAACCACATAAAGTCATCAAGAAAACAGATCATGTCGTATGAAGACTTATCTCGCGGTAACGAATATGAGGTAAGGTTAGCAATCCACGCTAAATTCCCTGCATCTCTGTAATGATAGATATCTTCGTGGGATATTTCTGAAACCTGATGTAAATCGATATAGCTGCAGATTTCCTCGATTCTCTCCGTTAAGGAGGATTTCGGCTGTCTTCGGTTATTGAGTAAAAAACCGGAAAAAGCCGTCGCCTTCTTCGGAAAATCGAAAGAGACCAACAGCCACAGTAAATCCGCAACAATCATCTCATTGGTTATTTTACTACTCGTATCAAGCCTTTTGAATGTCGGTTCTCGCCTTATGTGACCGGCAAGAAGCCTCTCCCAAAGTCTCGAATCGCAGTCTGTGTCGGTATTGATCCATATACCATGAACACCTTTACCCAAGTAATCTTGTTCCTGTACTTCAATGACAACATCGCTCTCCCTTGCCGGGGTAACGGAGAGCAGAGTATCGAAAGCTAATCTGAATCGGACTTTCTTGTTCTCCACTTCAGGCACATTACACAGAATGTCGGAGAAGACTTTGTCAAATTTGACCTGATTTAAGAGTTTATGCAGTGTCATATCAATACTCATGCGTGCTTTTATGAAATGAAAACACTTCTGCTTTGTAATAGCTTTCCATCGCAGAATTATTGGAATACATGGCATTAAGGGCCATGAACAGTTGTTTCTCCGTAGCCCATACTCCGAACGGAAGTTCATCACGATTTTCGCTCCTCCCCTTGCGGGGATGCTGTAAGATGAGTCTCAGCAACTGTACAACACCGTTGTACCTGTCAAGGCCTGAATGAAGTCGACCATTATCCTGAAGCACTGTAATTTCAGCATAATCAGTTATCCACTTAAAGATTTGTTCCAGCTCCTGATCATTTCCACCCAAGGAGTTTGTTTTTGCCCCGCCGGCAAAACAATATGTATGGTCGGCATAACTCCACAATTCATAGATAATCTCAATTGTGAACTTACTGACAACCTCATCACCTAAGTCTGTGACAAGCACAGTCATAAGTTCGTTGTCATCGTGGATCTCCTCACGACATTGCGCAATACCTGTAAGCAGGATATGCTCATCGTTCTCATTGCCATGCGCCATAAGTTGCCTTTTGTCAGTATCGCAGAAGACAAAGCGGATGTCGTCGTAATTGCCGTTGGCTCGCAATCTGTCAATAATCTCGCCGGCCCAATATCCTAAAGCTATTACTCTAAACATATTCAATATAATTTTAGTCCCACCAGTAGGTGAGGTTGTGGTCAAGAAATTTCCAAAGAATCTTTAATGCCTTTGCCCGGCGCAACTCCGACAGCGGATAATCATTGTTGTCGTTGTCTTTCCCTATTTCATCATAGTGATATTGATTGAATATCGGACCGATGTATCGGGATGCGTTTTGGGCATTTACATACACTCCAACCATATCATAGTAATCAGCAGCCGCTAATTCAAGCAGCCGGCAGCAAAGTTCCATACGAGATACATAATGTTTGCTGTTTACGAACCGGTCGGTATATCTATGATAACCGATATGATATTCAATTCGCTTGCGCAAAATGTCAAGGATGTAGCTCCAGTCGATGGCCGAGTCATTGGCAATGGCCTGTTTCCAGTAATAACAAGCTTTCCGCTTTAGGCTTAGTTTTTTCCCCGGATTTTCAAGAAAATACTCCCGAGTCCCGTCAACACATGAATTCAGGAACTGCTGAAAATCCTTTTGATGACGATTTTGTGTCCTGAAATCATACAACGTAGACCAATACAAAAGATGAGCCGAAAACTCTGCTGTTGTCGGCACTCGCAAGGCCGATCCATCGCATGTGTATTTTTCAATCATTTCGTCTTTATCGAAGCAGACCTCACGCCCCACAAGCCGTTCTATAGGATCAGGCGCTCCGGCAATATGAATCATATTATCAAAGTCAAACTCAATCTTCAGCGGAGTACTCGAATGTGTCTCGTCGACTTCCATATTGCGGATTGTATAAAACAGTGTCTTATACAATTTCCTGATACTGTCCGGCTCATGATAATAGGATTGAAGTGTATGCCAGACGTCCTCAAAATCTGATTTGCTGAAGTATTCCTTGTATAACATGGTGCGAAGTTATTGTAAAGCACTGCCAAAAGCTGTCTGTCTTAATATTAAAGATATTCCCCTGTAAATATATTGATTTCGAGATTGGTAAACCAATCTTTGAAGGCAACATTTGGGCTTACCACTGCCAAATTATCATTCAGGCAGTCTTCTACCCAGTATTGCTCATAGTCGTAATCGCCGAGCTCAAGATAGATTGAACAACTCGACTTATCATCTGAGAGTTCCAATTTGATTCCATACATTTCAAAATCCTCTTTGAATCTATCATAGAAATCTTGGGCAGTTTTGATTTTGGCGTCATTAATAAGTTTGGTATAGTAAGCGTGGCGACGCCGAATCAATTCAATGGTGTCTTTGCGTTGTTGGGTAATTAGGACTCGCAAATCAGCAAACCGTTGCGCATTCGCTGCTCTGATTTGCCTCCTTTTTTCTGCACGTTGCCTTCTTTCTTCATCTGTCATGTCAATATGATTCATAATCGCAGCATTTTTGTTTTGCAGCCCGGGTCGGGTTCGAACCGACAATGTCCTTTCCGGTACACTTTCCATCTAATATAAAGCGCGTCTGACCAATTTCGCCACCGGGCTGATACTATTGTACCGCAAAATTACGACAGCGATGTCTCATTTTGCGGTACAATGTATCGATTCTGCAAAATTAATGACTACCTTTTATTTGACATAAACCGCGAAAGTTACAAATAATATAGTTTTGATTATTTTGCAATGTGTGATCCAAAGTAGCAAATGTATCTAAATTTTACTCTCAACTCGATTTAGTCCCTGCCATAAGTTTTTCATAACATTCTCATAAAGATCTTCGTCAGTCGAATTGGACATAGGGTTCATATGATAAGAATCAATCACCCAGATATCTTTGTATGGAGAATAATAAATCCAATTATCTGTTTTCGACTTTAAATCCGAAGGGTTTTCTTTTAGGAACTCTTCAATAATAAATTTCATGATTCTACTACTGCCGCCACAACACACGATAATATTCGGAGACAACAATCTAAGCTGAGACAGAATCAAATGTTTATAAAGTTCTAAATGTTCAAAGAGCTTGTTCATATCGGTTGTTGAAGCTCCGGAATGTTTTTTGAGGTTAATTCTGGCAACAGCAGTTTCTTGCCAAATCTTACTTACGTAATCAATGTCATTAACCTTTTCCCAAGAATCATACCCGGATTTAGTTAATGTACTCAATCCAGTTGTGATACGGAGAAGATTCTTGTTGAATCGGCAACCAAATGATTTTGAGCCGTCTATATTTGTAGTCAAGTCGATGGCCTTCATATCATACGCATTATTTTCTTCATTGGGTTCTTTTGAGACAAATAGTATACGGCGCTTTGCATTTGACCATTGTTCATCTTCGTTTCCAGTATATCGCCACATTTGATTGGCATCAGAATTAAGGTAAATTGCCCCTTTATAATAAACGCCATCCGGAGATACATCTCCATGTTGATACTCCTCGGCTAAAATCCTCCATTCTTTGAGAATTTTCTCATTTTCTTCAAATAAATTCATAATAATATCATTATTTAAAATGGTTGGTATCTGTTTTTGCAATATGTATATCTAAACTGTCTGTTTCGTATATTCAAGGTATTGGTTAATATCGCGAAATTACGAATTATTCTCAGTCCCACCGCAGGCATCGATTATGTTTTACAACATAATCGATGGTCATTCTGTAGTTTCGTTTAAACAAATACAAGTCAGTTAGATCCATGCTCCGTATAGCTCTTCAGGGTCATCATCGGGACGACTGTTCTCTTTTGCTTTGCGTCGGGCATCAGCCAATTCTTCCTCCGTTGGCGGAGGCAACTCGACCATATAGACATTGCTCGGACGCTGCTTGATCCCGGCTTTATGACGAAGCCACAAATTTTCCATCAAGAGCGAGACTCCTTCGGGTGAATGTATCGTTTTCATTATGATGCCTTGAAGTTGAAGATTGGACGTATGATAGTGTCAATTGTGACGGTGGTGCCGATGTTGGCGATAATCTCCGAAGCGGGCTTGTAGACCATCGGCGACTCATCACGGGTGAAGTCGTTGACCGATTCCGAGTAGATGCCCTGCATGGAAGCCTCGAAATCTTCCATAGTGATTTTCTCGTAGGCCTGTGTGCGGCTCAATACTCGTCCGGCGCCGTGAGGTGCCGAACAGTTCCAGTCGGTATTTCCTTTGCCGGTACATAGTAATGAGCCATCGCGCATATTCAAAGGTATGATGCAACGTTCGCCTAAGGCAGCCGAAATGGAGCCTTTTCGGATTATGTTGTCATCGCTGATGTAGTTGTGAACAGATTCAAACTCATCCAAAACTGACACCTCCGGGAAGAACCTCATGAGCAACAGAGATATGAGCTTACGGTTGAGCGCAGCCCAACGCTGACAGATACGCATATCATGAAGATACTGCTCACGTGCCTCGCCCTCGACATAACATAAGTCGGCAGGCAACGATGGTTCGGCTGCCTCATGTTCTTTTCGCATTTTCTTTATGACACCCTGCAATTCGGAGCGGCGCCCTGCAGCTTTGTACTCTTCGATTGTGCGCTTGATTGTTTCTTCAAACTCATCTGCCCCGGCAGTAAGATGTTTCACGGCCTTTGCCTGATAGATTTCGGCGACCTGCTTGCCGAGATTACGAGAGCCGGTGTGGATTACGAGATACACATTTCCCTCATCATCCTTGTCAAGCTCAATGAAGTGATTGCCACCGCCAAGTGATCCTATCGCTTTGTTGATGCGCCCCGAATCCTTGAGTTCACGGTAGCAATAGAGTTCTGTCACAAGCTTCTTCGCCTCTCGATAGATTTCCATCTCCTCGTCAACGAGTGGATTGAAGCCAAACTTATCCTCGCGCACAATCTTGCCCGAAGGGACATTGCCGCGTATATGCTCATGGAAAGCATGATAGTCGATGTCTGCCAATTTACCGAGGTTGAGAATACGCATACCGCAGCCGATATCAACGCCCACGATATTGGGTATTACCTTGTCACCAAGGTCGCCGGTAAAACCAATCACGCACCCGGCGCCGGCATGAACGTCGGGCATAATCCGTATCTTCTTGTTGGAGAACACATCTATCGAGAGCAGCTCCTTTATCTGCTCCAACGCATTTTCCTCAATGTTGTCCGTGAAAATTTTCACGTCATACCCTTCTATTGTCTTCATATTAAATTGTTTTATGATTTATGCCGCAAAGATAGATTGCTACTGCGCAACCATTTTGTGCACTAAAAACTAATCTCAAACATCTTTCGTGAACGCAAAATTATACCGAGAGTGTAGCATTTTGCGGGACAGCACAATTTATTATTTTAGAGGGTGTCTCATAACAAAAGTTAAACATGGAGTCGAAAATTTTGTTATGAAACACCCTCTTATTATTCTATTCCTATTATGTCTCGATAAATGAGACACTGTATTGTTAACTTTGCATCGCTATTATAAGAGGACCTAAAATCAATCCTTGGCATTGAGAATTATAACAACCAACTTTGTAAACCCACTGAGAATCACTAAATTTGCAATACTAACACAAGGATATTTATGGCAAGAAGACTAACTCAAAAATTCTTTGTATGGCTTCAAACGCCAGTTGGAAGTCAGATACTTTCAACTATTGCACAATATAGATGCCTCTCTTTGGCAATGGATGGCACATCACTGAGAGTATATTTTCAAGGTTGCAAAATATTGTCCATCAAGTATGACGAGAGCACCGGGCTTTTTTGTCTGACACCACTGTCAAGACAATATATAAAAACATCAGAGCTGATATTGGAATCTATTATTAAATCTGGAATTACTCAAAGTAATCTGCAAGACTATCTTGATTTGGCAATAGGTCTGATTAGCAGGCGCGATAACAAGCGACAGGAAGAACGCATACGCCAAGAAATCGCAACAGTCAACAATTGTAGTCGAGAGGCAAATGATACCGATTATTTCGTTGTTGACCAAGAGTATGGTGTAACGGTAGAAGGTAAAACATCAAAATTTGATTTGGTAACTATCAAATGGCTATCAGAATCACAACAAAGGAAAAACTTTAAGAAATTTAATATCGAGATTGCTGTCTTTGAGTTAAAATTGGGTAAAGGCGCTGTAGGAGGTACAAAAAATGCAACGAGTGAATCAGCAGATCTTAAAAGTCACATAAGAGACTTCGCCAACTTCCAAAACGACTCTGTCCAATTGAAGAAATTTAAGGAGGACATAATCACTATGTTTGTTCAGCAGGCTTGTCTAACTGGATTTTTTAACTCGAAAATTGGTGGATTAAAGTATGTTAAGGAGTTGATTAAAGACGATAAAGCCATAAAGATGCTGGCAGAAAATGTCTCTGTTAAATTTGGTTTTATTATAGCTGATTATAAGCAGAAAAGTACAACTCTGATGGAGCAGATAAGCCAGTTTGATAATGACTTCATTTTTGCAACCAGTTCGTTTATGGGATATGGCCTTTATGAAAGTTCCATGCTCAATCGCAAACAGTTAATAGAAAAATTAAAATGAGAATCACAGTTCATCGCGGCTCCTATCAGATAGGAGGATGCGTAACGGAATACGAGTCTAATGGATGGAAGCTGTTTGTCGATTACGGCGAACAGTTGCCTGGTGCTCCCGTTTCTGACAATAAGTTGGAGATAGATGGACTGACCTGTGGCGATATACGAAAAAGTGCTCTTCTAATCACACATTATCATGGTGATCATATCGGTAAAATCACTGAATTGCCGCCTGAACTTCCCATATACATAGGTAATATGGCAAGGGAAATAGCATCAGTACTTGCTGATCATTTAAGCGGAGTCAGTGAAGAGCGTCGCAAGATGTCTGAGCGTCTTAACCGTGTCAATACATTTACACCCATAACAAGTTTCACTTTCGGCGAATTTGAAATTACACCGATAGTGGTTGACCACTCGGCCTTTGATGCGTATGCGTTCTGCATTGAGGCTAAAGGACTGAAGGTCTTTCATTCAGGCGATTTCCGTCAACACGGTTTCCGTAGCGGTAAGTTGGGAAAGGTTATTGAAAGATATGTAGAGAGGGCTGATTACGTTGTCTGTGAAGCCACAAATGTCAATAGACCGGAAGCCACTCTTATACCTGAGCATGAACTTCAAAAGGAGTTTGAAAAGGCTTTTACAGAGAATAAATACAATGTTGTATATGTCTCGTCAACAAACATAGACCGTTTGTTCAGTCTATATCATGCGGCCATAAGAGCACATCGACCGTTTTATGTAGATGCTTATCAGAAACGAATCATGGATATTGTAGCCGGACGAGATGCCGTCTGGGGAAAATCATTTCTCTATAATTACATAGCAGGACATAAACCACAAATACTTATACAGCGAGGCACCGAATTTGTTGCCAACAATAAATTTATAGATTTCGTTACTAATCACGGATATGTACTTGTCGCACGACAGGGCGAGCGTTTTGATAATCTTCTGAATAAACTTCCAGATGAAGGTAGAGTAAAATACCTCTCTATGTGGGATGGATACCTCGATGAGTCGAAGGCAGCATATAATCCTGCTCTTGCAAAATCTGTCGGCAATGAATATCGGTATAAGCACACAAGCGGACACTGTGACATGAAGAGTCTCGGCGAGCTGATTTCGGAACTTGACCCTAAAGCCATTATTCCTATCCACACTGATAATCCACGTGCCTTTGCGGATTTATTCTGTGATAAATGGCCCGTGATTCTTCTTAATGACGGGGAATCTTTCTCGGCGATAAGAGATTCTTGGCTTGACACCACAGAAGCAATAATTTACGCGTATAAAAAACCGGAGGAATCGGACACGGTAATTGACAATCCTGAAGGATTAAGATATTGGGCTCTCGATGAACGTAGTCTTGGTGAGTTCCAATGTTGGAAGGATGCCGATTTTGCATTACATCATGTCGTGTATGCTCCAAAGCGTTTGCTGGGCTACGCTATTGAATCCGATGAAGATATGGCTCCGTTTCTATATGTAGTCTATAATCCGGATTTCTCTGAATACTCCGAATATTCAGAGGGTGAGCATGCCCCGGATGGTAACAGCTATCAAGAAAAATGTGCCTTTTCTCCTGGAGATAAAGTCCTTGCCATTATTGAAAATGAAGTGCTTATGCCATGTACATTTGTTGGCCCGGTATCAGAGGAGTTTTTCAAAGAATGTCATAGGAAAAACGGAGTGGTAGATGAGAAAAAGATAAATAAATTTGTTTCTGACTTATGTGATTGGGACTGGGATTCTGTTATCGTCAGACCTCTTGTTAAAGTTAAGACTGGATTTATAGAAACATCTTCCGATACCACTGCTCAGCGGATTTATATCTTCCCATATCGTGAACTGAAATTTTAAGAACATGAAGATACTCCATCTCTCTGATACTCATGGTTGCCATCATCGGCTTCGGGATTTGCCCGAGGCCGATGTGGTGGTACATTCCGGCGATTTCTGCATGGTCGGTAGCGAGGAGGAAGCGATTGACTTTCTAAACTGGTTCTGCGATCTGCCGTATCGCCATAAGATTTTCATTTGCGGCAATCACGATGACTGCCTTTATGGAGCCAACATCGACGGCCTTGACGATAATGTGCATTACCTGTGCAACTCCGGCATTGAGATTGACGGACTGAAATTCTACGGCGTCCCGATGTTCATGGGCGACTGCGTGACAGACCGACAAAGCCGCAACTATGCCAAAATTCCAACAGATACCGACATTCTGATTACCCATTCACCAGCCTATGGAATCCTTGATTTCGACGATAATATAAACTATGGCTCGGAGGAAATACTGGAAAGACTTCCATCACTCCATAATCTAAAAGCCCATCTTTTTGGACATATACATGTCCAGCATGGAATCACGGGACAAAACCGTGTAACATTCTCCAATGGAGCGATTATGAACGCTGATTATACAAATCTCAATATACCGAACATAATATTCACAGATAATTAATAAGTAAAATGGAACAAAAATTTCTTGATAATTTTGACGATAACGGCTTTTCCCAAATACGCAGTTTAGTTGCCGATTATCTTTTGGGTACAGACCAGCAAGATCTGATACTAAGACGTTATAACGATTTACAGTTAAATTTTAACAATGTAACTGAAGATGGGAAGAAGAAATATCCACACCGCAATGAATGGAAATTCAGTGATGGTCTCATGCCTTATAATAACTATAAGGACACAACTTCAGTTCCAATTCCTATAACTCATCACTATTTCCAAAGTATTCGAGGAGAGTACATGGAACGGAATGGAAAAGAGGGGGGAGCTGCCATGGGTATTGATATGCCAACTTGGTTTAATCTCGCTCATTCAAAATGG
>MNQK01000004.1 GCA_001915385.1 Bacteroidales bacterium 52_46
GCATATTTTAGAGAGGATGGAAAACTTGATGTAGACCGACAGGTGGAATTATATTTGAATAAAATCTTCGAGCACATAAATAAGTAGAGATATATGTGGTCATCGGAACGAATGTCGTATCATTAAGTTCTATGTTTGCCGGAGACCAAAACTAAAAAACTATACCATACGCATTTAAAGTTACAGTCAACCGCAACATCGGCGGCAGCAAAAGCATCGCTAAAGGAACGACAGTACAGATCTCGAAGGAATGAGTATACGGTATTCTTGCCGTCTGCGATCATAAGTTCGGTATAAAAATCACGGGTATCTCCATTTCAACGAGCGCCTTCACTATTCAGTAACTTTGACCGAATAGCCTGCATTTAGAGAATCGGCAGAAATAATTTTGCCGATTTTTTTACTTTGATTTTAATCGGAAACGGTATTGCCGATTAATGGTTCTCTCATTATTGGGGGGAGGCGTCGGCTAAGCCACGACTGGCAGTAATGCATCAGTCATTCGGCGCGTTACTTGACAAAATTGGGAATCCGGAAATAAAGTCCAATGACTCTACAGTTATCGAACACCTTTTAAACAGCTGTGCCCATTGGTTCTCTATGTCTCTCTCAAGAACAATCATCAAGCAGATAATAAAATATAAAAATCTAAACTTTGAGGATCTGACTTTTCTGATTGCACTGTCCTATAATTTTTGCATGGAGATTGAGCCGACTTATGCTGAAAGTCTAATTGAAAAATACTTTTCAAGGAAGTTTACAGGAATAACCAAGGATGACTCATTATTCTCTGAGATTACAAACAACACGAATGGCCTGCTTGTCTATCGGGAACAAGCTGAGAAACTGATTACACACATTTCAGGTATAACAGAAGAAAAGGCCCATATTTTAGTGCGGAATTTAAGGAAGTGTGATGCTGAAGCTCGAAGCTTTGGACATGAGTTTGTCAAATCAGGTGTGTCGAATGGATACGAGGAATCGGAGGTTTGTAAAATCTGGGAGTTCATATCTCTCCGGTCACAATCCCTTTTAGACTATGATTTCTCACTTGCTTTGGGATGGCTGCTTTATCAAATAGAATATCTAAACACGTATTATTCATACATCATTAATCAAGAAATAGAAAGTTTTGAGAAATCTTATGATATAACACCAATCTTAGAAACAATCAAGCGAGAGCATAATATAACTCCATTTTAATTTATTAAGGAAAAACTACAATGGTTGAATTACTTTTGAAGCGCTATCTTTGGCTCATCAATACACTGAATAGCAATGGTGAGATGACCTTCGATGAGATTGCAGAGCGTTGGGAGCAATCTTCTTTCAACGATAATGGCTCCGTTATTACAAAACGCACATTTTATAATCACTGTCAGGCAGTTGCTCGACATTTCGGGATTGAAATCGAATGTCGCAGAGGGCGCGGTTTAAATCTATACTCCATCGCTAATCCCGAAACTATAGAAAGAAATACTCTTACAAAGTGGGTTCTCGACAGTTTTTCACTCGGAGAATTACTGCTCGGCAACGCTGCCATCGCAGATAAAATTTTGTTGGAATACATACCATCAGGTCGTGAATGGCTTGAACCAATCTTACGGGCGCTTCAACAAAATCACAAATTGAATATTGAATACGAAAATTTCGTCGGTTTAAAATTCAAAGGAAGTATCAGTCCGTTATGTGTTAAGCTATTCAAACGTCGCTGGTATGTGTTGGCATTAGTGTATGATAACCGTTACCGAATTTTTTCTCTTGACCGTGTCACAAGCCTTGACATTGCAGGCGAGAAATTTGAATATCCGAATGACTTTTCACCCGCAGATTATTTCCGTGACGTATATGGAATAATTGCTGGCGTGGAACGTAAAGTACAGAATATCCATATACGCGCCTACGCTGAATTGCCGGGCTATCTCCGTTCTCTGCCGTTGCATCCGACGCAGCATGAACTGGAAACGAATGACGGACATACGGACTTCAGCCTCCGTCTTGTCCCGACATTCGATTTCATCCAGGAACTGCTTCTTCACCGCGACCAACTTGAAGTTATCGCGCCACAGTCATTGCGGGATGAAATAGCATCGATTATTTCTAAAATGTCGGACAGATATAGTTGTGGAAGATGAAATTATATTTGAAAAGATTCATATTGCCCGAAATGGGGAATAAACCATCTTATCCTTACGGTCTTCTTGCCTCCAAGCAAATGAAGGAACTTGTGTTTGACCCCATAACGATACTCTATGGCAGCAACGGTTCGGGAAAATCCACCTTACTGAACATAATAGCGAGAAAGCTGAATATCTGTATGAATGATAAAGGAAATGATGCGGAATCCATGCAGCCATTTATCAACAGTTGCAGATATGAAGTCACGGCATCTTTTAACGAGCATTGTGATATACCGGAAGAAAGCTGCTTTATCCGCAGCGAGGATGTGATGCATGGTATCGTGAAAGTGCGTCAGCACAACGAGCGGGTGAAAGAACATATCCGGAATGCCAACCCCGAATTGTATGACAGATTCTTTAATAATCTCGAAAGTACCCCCGGATACATATGGAGTTACGAGCGCTGGATTTACAACGCACTTGAAAAATATGAGGAAGCACGCAGTAATGGAGAATTGGCATTTGATTATTTCCAAAGCAATATAACAGAGGACACATTGGTGATTCTGGATGAGCCCGAAAACAGTCTGTCGCCTAAGTTCCAAAAAGAATTGGCAAAAATGATTGTTGACTATACACGTTTCTTTAATTGTCAGTTTATTATTGCCACTCATTCCCCCTTTTTACTTGCAATAGCCGATGCTCTTATTTATGACCTTGACCAGACTCCTTCGAAAGTAAGAGTCTGGGATGAATTGGAAAACATCAAGTTATATGAGGAGCTATTCCAGAAAAATAATTGAAAAGTTCATTGTATGAAAATCTTGACAGCACGCAACAACAAAGATTATTATGACTACCTGACAGGAATTTACGGTATAGACGATAAGGTCGTTTATGACCGACGCGAGTTTACCATGCTGTCAAATTCCGACTCGGTATTCTTTAATCATGCAATACTCGAAAAAGATGCTCCAAAGAAAGAAGTCCGAACTCGTAAATGGATTGGACGCCATTGGAAATGGGTAACCGAATATCTGGCGACTGAACTGCATTGTATGCTTGAGGTTGGATTAAAATGGTACTTCTTTCAAGTCAACCGTTATTTAAATGAATCCGATGAGGTATGCCTGGATTGGGAAATAGTCAAGACAAAAGAGATAGCCAAGAGTCAGAGATTAGGGAAAACTCCTATAACTTTTTTCTCGGCTTATGCCAATTATACCTTTTGGCGTGAAGAGAAATGGGATATAAGGATTAAGAAGCATGATGCTATCCCTAATCCTGTCCTCGCAGGTACTCCAATCACCTCGCTAATTCCCCCGCAAGAGTTATATCAGGAGCTTAGCAATTACATATCCTCTTTGAATGATACGGAGATAACGGACAAGAGAACCGACATTCAAAAGGCGGAGTCTGCCGGGTTCGACCGCAGGACTTCATTTCGTAACATCAAGTAACTTATCCATGTCACGAAGTAGAAAAAAGACACCGGTAACTACCTATGCCGGTCGGTCGCAGAAACAGAGTAAACGCCAGTGTAATCGACGTTTTCGCCGTCTGGAGCATCAGCGTATTGGCACTGATTACCAACTGCCCAACCATGTCAAAGAAGTAATGGACGTGTGGTGTATGCAAGGCGACGGCAAATTTCGATGGACTCCTGACATGGAGCAATATGATAAAATGATGAGAAAAAAATGATTGTGGAGATTGCTAAACTGTTTGGACGCGAGGTTATTCCTATTACAACCTTACCTGGACAGAAAGGTTATTATGGGTATATGAATTATTGGCGAAGTTGTGTTTATAATACAAATCTTCGCATTCTCCCGACAGAAGAGGAGGTCAGTGAATACTTGAACCTTAAAGAAGAAAATCCATCTATGTTTGGGCGTCTTGAAGAGCGTAAGAGGTATAATAAATTGCAAGCATACGAAAACAACTATGACTGGCGCCCCTGTAAATCAGGTGAAGCACATTCTACAGGTCTCGTTTCCCCGACCGGAGAGCAATTGCTTCCCAATAATTTTGAGGACATCTTTATTCAGTTTGATGCAGTAAGCGATAAACCAGACTTTGTTCCGGTATCAAATGGTGAAGGATGGGCACTCGTTTCACTTGGTCCATCTCCTGTTTTGATGACAGAATTTTGTTATACAGCCATTATCCCCGAACGTTGGGAGCGGAGAATGTTTTTCGTGCAGGATTATAAGACCATGAAATGGGGTGTGCTCCGAGCTATAAGGCAATCTATAAATGCTAAACCCCGTGATGCAAAATCCCTTGTTACAATAGAGTCATTGATGCCATGTATTGCTGATGACATATATGAAGATGACTTTATGGTTGATGATCCCGAAGAAATGCCATCTATGTTCTTCATGCTGCGGATTGGAAATAAAGTCGGAATCCTTACGGACTATGGATATTCTAAAATTATTTACGATTCGTACGAGACCGACAGTCGTGACTGTTCTTTCCAGTTGATTCGTAATGATAGGAAACGTGCACACAGAGCCGACTGGTGGCGTCCCGATGGAAAGGATTTAAAGGATTTATTTATATAAAAATAAGAGTCTATAAAAATGCCTGCAAGAAAAAGACATCTACCCGGCAAATATAAGCCGAAGCCTGAACCGCTGCCTAATTTTTCAGGAGTCAAGCCCCTGACCCTTTTTCAAGGAGATGATGGATTGTGGGGCGCAATGGATGGAGAGGGCAACATAGAAATTGAACCTGTTTATCGTCGGTTGGAACAAACTGAAGAGCAGAAACAACGAAACGAGGTAAAACTCGCTTCTAATGATACCGTTCTGTCTGTTACTCCTGAGAATTGGGATATCGTGGCATGGTTTTCATCAGAATTTTTTGAAAAAGATTAGTGAAAAAAATATGATAATTACAGGAAGAACAACTTCGGTTGAGATTTTCACCGAAAATATTGAAGAGACGGCCATCGACTGGCTTAAGGAACTTTGCGACCATCCGGCAATGGAGAAAGTACCGATGGTTCAGATGCCTGACGTTCACGCCGGAAACAACTGCAATGTTGGCACTGCATATCCAATTGGAATGTATGTCAATCCCGATCATGTCGGCGTTGACATTGGTTGCACCATTTCCATACACCGGCTATCGGCTCCGGTCAACCCCGAGGATTTTCCCATTCTCGACCATCGTATCAGGGAGGCGATTCCAATGGGAACTGAGATCTGCGCAAATAACTCACTCAACGAGAAGGAACTATTCCGTTTCATAAATTCTCAATATCAGAAAGCACGTTCCACCGCTCCGGATTTTATTAACGAAGCTCCACGGATTGATTCGCGATTTATCACCGACTTCTGCCGCCGGATAAAACTGCAGGAAGGTATATTCTATAAGAGTATCGGCACCCTCGGCGGCGGCAACCATTTTATCGAATACGGAGAGAATGAAGCTTCAGGCGAAGGCTGGCTGACGATTCATTGCGGCTCGCGCAATCTCGGCGTAAAGGAAGCAAACCACTGGCATAACATAGCTCAGAATCCCAAGTGTGCCAAATACATAGGTTTCCTTTGGGGAGATTCGCTCAAGGGTTATCTCTCGGATATGGTGATTGCGCAGGCATACGCACTATATAACCATCAGATAATCCGCGACCGCATCTTCGCAATCCTCAGAAAGCTTTGCAAGGCCAAATGCACGGAGTCGATATACACCACGCATAACTATATCTCAATGACCGACGAACGGCCGATGCTCCGAAAGGGTGCGATTGATGCCTCCGAAGGGAGAAAGGTTGTGATTCCTTTCAATATGCGCGATGGAATTGCTATCTGCGTCGGCAAAGGTAATGAACAATGGCTCAATTCCGCACCCCACGGTGCCGGACGCATCATGAGCCGGACTCAAGCCAAAAAACAGATTAATATGGACGAATACAGACTAACTATGTCGGGGGTGTTCTCAACATCTATATGCGAAGCAACGCTCGATGAGTCTCCTATGGCCTACAAGCCGACGGATGAGATCCTGGATCTCATCAAACCAACAGTTGACATAATATCTATGATTAAGCCCAAACTTAATATCAAAGACAACGGAGAATGAAACACTATATACAGGTCACCGCGGGTCGTGGGCCGGTGGAATGCGCAAAAGCCGTGACTCTCGTCGCGCGTGAGATTGTCAAGGCTATCCCGTCACTTCAACTTGCCGATTGCGAGCCGCATAATCAGGTTGAAGGCTGCTATATGTCCATGACATTCGTCACAGACGAGCCTATATCCGAAACCATCGTCAAAGAATGGCAAGGTACTGTATTATGGCGTTCAACAGCAAATCCCTATCGCCCCGGACACAAACGCAGCAATTGGTTTGTGGGTGTCAATTTCTTTGACGAAGTAGAGTTGCCAGAAATAGCCGAATCTGATATCGTTTACGAAACATGTCGGTCAGGAGGAAAAGGGGGGCAGAACGTCAATAAAGTAGAGACCACAGTCCGCGCAACCCATATTCCATCCGGAATTGCGGTAAAATGCTCGGACGAACGTTCTCAGTCGCAAAACAAAGCCCGTGCCCGTGAACGCCTGCTACTTAAACTATGTCGCCGGAATGATAAAGCCCAAGCCGATTCTTTGTACCGACAGTGGAGCAATCATGACAAACTTGAACGAGGAAATCCAGTCAAAAAATTATCAGGGAAATTGTAAATCATTACTGTCAGCTAAACTTCATAAGACAATTTAAAAATTAGGACTGATTACATTTATAGGATTCAACCATGAATGGTTTATTGTGTTGTCACCAAACATATCAAGAATAGCAATATGCAAAAGTAGCAATTTATTCAGACAGCCGACGCAATGGTACGTAAGAATGAATACTATTCCACAACGTGACCGTCTTCTCAATAGGCATTTTCAAAAAGAAGTTGCTTATTACTGTACATTATTTATGCATGATCTAAATTTATGCATAATCTAAGAGAGCGTTTGAATTTAAACCGTATTAACAATAAAAGAAGATGCAAGGAAAACTTCAAATTAATCCTGAGGTCTTTTTTGGTCAATTCCGCCAAGTTTCATCAGTCGCATAGCTCGCTATGCTCCTTCTTCAACTCGCGGAATTCCCTCAAAAAATCCTCTCAGCCTTAATTTGATTTAAATCCAAACACTCTCTAAAAATAACGTTAGATATTGCCGCACACATACCCGAATAGTCGAGGCTCGGCAATGGCTCTTTGCCTGCTGCAAAACTACAAAAGTTGACTTTTTTATCCCATGAACAGAAACGAAATAAGTCGGAGCTTTGCATTTAAGCAAACAGGTCGGATTCTGAAAAGGTTTCCCTTCAGCGATTTCTGAAAGTTGCTTAGGGGTTAGTGTCTTATAATATCTTTGCGGCACCAATATTATTTGCTGGAGTAATCAAAATCGTAGGCTCTCCATAAAACTGGAAGATAAGAAAACCATTGAGAGATGTTATCTCCAAAACGTCTGATATTGTTTATAAGCTTCATAATTTGTAGGAGTCTTATATCTCGTATATTCTGTTGAATCGGCTTATGCGCTCGTTTACGATGCGGACATAATTGCGCTTCAGTTTGTCGGTGAGAAAACTGCGGTCAACCAGTTGCTTTGAGCCTTTAGAGAAACCAGTGTATTTGTTTAAGATTCTGTCTATCCGTTTTTTTACCAAGCCGATTCTCTCCGAATCTCTCAAAATCCAGACGACAGGGGTGGCCGGTTCTGTCGTAAACGTCGCTCTTTTCTACATCAGATGACAGTCCCCCGTCAAGACCGAAGTCATCGCCATTGACATGCAGGCTGGTATTGATCAATAATTGAACGTGACGATGGACAGAACATCAACTCGTGCGTGGCGACGCATTCAGAAGAAACGCGTGTGGCGTAATCGGTTACGCATTATCTTCAGAGCATTTTCACCGGCATACATTGAAGATCCCGCTACCGAAACAATTCGTGAGGCCGAAACGTGGAAAGAACTCCAGAAGGTGAAATGGTGTCAGGTGTATCGAACCACTGGACAACCTTGCAGCTGTGAGATGTGCTCCGGCGAACGATACAGCCGTGTAGACTTCAAGTGCGAGACCAAAATGGTATTTCGCGAGCAGCTTGAAGCAGAATAAGCATCAACATTGTCAACGGCGTCTTGTTAGCAAACGAGATGCCGCTGTCTTTATGTTTATAAAGTTTTCGATTATGTACTTTAATCGGTATGGATGGCGGTTTTGATGACGCCGTCGGCGCGGTTGGCGAAGAGGTCGTAAGCGTCCTGGATACGGCTGAGAGGGTAACGGTGGGTTATCAGATGGGTTGTGTCAATCTTGCCTTCGGAAATCAGCTGCATGATTTTGTCGCAGTCGCAGGCATCGACGCCGCCGGTCTTGAATGTCAGGTTCTTACCATACATCCATGGCAGCGGCAATATCTGTTCCTTTTCATAGAGGGCGACAATCGTGACGATGGCGTTGGGTCGTGCACAATGCCACGAGAGTTCAAACGTATCTTCACCTCCGGCGACCTCAATCACGCGGTCGGCTCCACGGCCATCAGTCAGTTCATCAAGAACTTCATCACATTCCCACGACTCGACTACATTGACACCCGGATAATGCTGCCGAACAAATTCACGACGAGTCTCATCAGCTTCGCATACCACTATTTGTCGCGGATGATACAGCTGCACACATTCCAGAGTGCACAACCCTGTCGGTCCGGCACCGATAATCAGTACCGTATCTTCCTCGGAAATTTCAGAAATCTTGGCTGCCCAATAGCCTGTTACGAGAATGTCGCCGACAAACAGCGCCTGTTCGTCGCTCACGTTATCGGGAATCGGCGTCAGTCCATTATCGGCATACGGCACGCGGACATATTGCGCCTGACCGCCGTCGATGCGGCATCCCAACATCCATCCGCCGGAAGTGCAGTTGTTCACGCACCCCCGTTTGCAATAGAAGCACTCGCCGCAGAATGTCTCGACATTCACGGCAACCCTGTCCCCAGGCCTTACCTTGGTGACTTCCGCACCTACCGACTCAACAACACCTATCAGTTCATGCCCAACGGTGATGCCAACTTCTGCCTTAGGCACAGCCCCATGCAGAATATGCAGATCCGACGAACAGATGCTCGAAAGAGTAACTCTCACTACGGCATCTTTCGGATCCAAAATCACCGGTTTCGGTTTCTCAATCAACTCAAACCGCCCCGGAGCAGTATATGTCAATGCTTTCATCTCAAATTCTTCCGTTATTATTTTGACAAGATTTCCCACCAACCGTTGCGACGACAGTTACTGCGGATTATTATTCCTTTCTCAACGAGACCTGAGATAATACTCTTGACTGTGAATGCTTGAAACTCATTCTTTTCGCCGGTAATTAAATTGCGAAAGAATCGTTCCACAAATTCAGTCGTAAGCGAGATATTCATCCACTTATATGATGCTCTTACAAGTGCATTGCGAAAACACCATGAATGTTGTGCGGGTATACCCATTCCTTTTTAGAAAATTCCACATTTCTAAGTTGACGGCAAACCCAAAATAATCCTCAAATATGCGTCGATAGATAGGAGTAAGACCGAAAACAGTCTGCCAAGAATCATCTTTCTCCTTCTGTCCCGGTTTCCCATGGGCTATGTATTCGTCAAATTCAATCGTACCACATTATTTAAATTTAATCAGTTGGGGTCTTACAATCAGTAATCAATCAACCAGTTACGAGCATTCACCACGACTCACAGCTTCCATAAACCTACTATTTCCCGATGCAGTGCGTAGACCACGTTGCCGCTCAACGGATTGCAATCCTTCGGGTACAAAAGCCCGAAATTGCTCCGTTTTTACCTTCTGAAAATCGCTTTTTCAGACCCTCCCGGGCCTATGTTTTTGTACCCGCAAAGATAGCGATTTTCAGGGTAATATCCTAATTTGATTTGGTCATCTCAAAGATTATTTATAACTTTGTTACCGTGGTAATGATTACTGTGGTAATAAAATATGAAGTTCTATAATCGCACTAAGGAAATAGAGGAATTAAAGCGGATACAAGGGCGAGCCTTTGAATCCCGGTCGAGAATGACAGTGATAACCGGTCGGCGTCGCATAGGCAAGACATCGCTTGCTCTGCGGGCTACGCAGGGGGAGTATCCTACGGTGTATCTTTTTGTAAGTCGTAAAAACGAGGCGGCTTTGTGCGAAGAGTTCGCCGGACTTATTTCATCAGCTCTCAGCTGCTATGTGCCGTCGGAAATAAAGACTTTCAAGTCGCTGTTTCAGATGATGATGGAACTTGCAAAGACTCGCAAGTTTAATCTGATTATTGATGAGTTTCAGGAATTTTTCAATGTCTATCCGTCGGTATTCAGCGATATGCAGAATATCTGGGATACATACCGCAACGATACGCATGTGAATCTTCTGCTGATGGGTTCGGTTTATTCGATGATGCACAAGATTTTTGAAAGTTATCACGAGCCGTTGTTTGGCAGAGCGGACGCTACCATACGTCTGTCCGGTTTCGGAACGGAAACCATGAAGGAAATTATGCGAGATTTCCGTCCGGACTACACCAATGACGAACTGCTCGCTTTCTACTGCATAACCGGAGGCGTACCGAAGTATATAGAACTCTTGTGCGAGGACGCGGATTTATCGATTGAGGGGATGTTCAACTATGTAGTCAGGGAGAACTCGCCGTTTATAGATGAAGGGCGCAACCTGCTGATAGAAGAATTCGGCAAGGACTATGGGCTATATTTCTCAGTGCTCAGCTGCATCGCAGCCGGTACGAACACTCAGGGTGCGATTGAAAGCGCATTGGGAGGTGTGACTGTGGCAGGCCATCTTAAGCGGTTGATTGAGGATTATTCACTTATCAAGCGGGTACGTCCTATCATGTCGAAGCCGCGTTCGCAGAATGTGCAATATGAGATAACCGACAATTTCCTGAAATTCTGGTTTAACTATTTCGACCGCAACCAGACATTGGTTGAAATGGGCAATTATGACCGCCTTCGTGAAATTGTCGTGTCAGATTATCCGACTTATTCCGGTCATATCCTTGAAAAATACTTCCGTCTCAAGATGATGGAAAGCCACGAATATATGAATATCGGCTCGTGGTGGGAGCGTAAAAAAGGCAAAGAAGCCAACGAAATAGATATAGTTGGAATCAAGGTCGATGACAAGGCTGCTGTGGTCGCAGAAGTAAAACGCCAATGCCGCAACTACGACCATAAGGCATTTATGGAGAAGGTAGAGCGCATCAAGTCCTGTCTCCTCATGAAATATGATGTCGAGACAAAGCTATTGACTTTGGAAGATATGTGATGACACCGGATTTAAGCTGATTCGTTTGAAAAAATGTAGCGACCCTGCAATTATTCGCTTGAAAAAATGTAACGGGGATTGATCTATTCGGTCGAAAAAGTGTAATCCTATCGGAGGATAAACTAAAGAAAGCCCTGAAAATGAAAATACAATATTGTTCCGATCTGCACATGGAGTTTCATGAGAACATGCGCTTCATGAAATCGCTGCCGCTTGAGCCGGTCGGCGATGTGCTTGTCATAGCCGGTGATGTAGGGTATCTCGTGGATTCTACCATTCCGCATCTCAAGTTCTGGAAGTGGGCATCTGAAAACTATCGTCAGGTTCTGATGATAGCCGGCAACCATGAGTTTTATAACAACGGTGATATAGCAGCGCAGGGCGATAGTTGGCAAAAGATGTTTCTGCCGAACGTTGGCTACTATCACAATAAGGTGGTACGCATCGGCAATGTCGATTTCATTCTTTCAACCCTATGGTCAAGAATACCGATTGTCGATGAGTTCTCAATCCAGAATGGCATGAACGATTATTCGCAGATTCTCTACAACAAACGTCGCTTGATTCCCCAAAACATAAACGATGAGTTTGAAAAGAACTTCGCTTTCATCCAACGGGCAGTCAAAGAGAGCGATGCGGAGAAGATAGTTGTCGTAACTCATCATCTCCCCACGTTCTCAGCACTCAAACAAAGGCATGCCGGTGACGTACTGAACGCTGCACATGCAACTGAACTCGGCAACTACATAGCCGACAGCCGAATCTCTGCATGGATATATGGCCATTCGCATCATCCCACCGACCTTATGATTGGCAACACCCACCTCATCAGCAATCCACTCGGCTATGTATGCTTCGGAGAAAATACCGGCTTCAACGATTCTGCTGTGATAAGTATTTAATTAATAATAAACAAGAATAAAAAGGTCATGAATGAGATTTGGGCATGGCTTATAAATAACTCAGGCGTAATGATGGTAATACTTACAGGTATAACCATTATTATATCTATCATCTTGCAAATAAGGATAGAAAAACAGAGGAATGAGGATATCAGAGCTAGGGTACATGGGACATTAGTGAGCGATGACTTGCACACATGCCTTTGTCTAAGTAACATTGGTAAACAATGTGCTTGGAATGTTCGAATAAGCTTAAATGGCGATTTTATTGATGTATTGCCCAATCATATGAAGAATAAAGAGTATTTAAAGATACTGAATGATGAACCTGTTATTATAGAGCCCGGGGATAAACTTTATTATTTACTTGATAGTACGAATGACTTAAAGAAATTATGCAGTGAAAAATCTTTGGAGATCTGTATTAAAGGGAGGTACTGCGACAAATATATGATAAAACAGAGAATATCAATAAACGCATTTCTTAGTCGCCCTCCATATATACTCTTTTATAAAAAATAATAATCCATTGATTATGAAACAACATTATATTCCTAGATGTTATCTCAAGCGATTCTCTAATAATGAGAGAAGCATTTTTACATACGATAAATGCAAAAGTGAAAGTTACAATGCATCGCTAATGTCAGTATGTTGTGAGGACGATCTTTACTCACTATCTAAAGAGTACGTGAAAAGTAATAATGAGAAGGGACACGGTGTTATAAATGAATTATCAATTGAATCTGATCATTTTGCTAATACTGTAGAACCTTATTATGCTCAATTCCTAAAACAGTTAGATGAGATTATGATAGAATGGAAAACAGGGAAAGAGCATTACCGACTTCAATTCATTGAGAAAAGGGAATTAGCGTTACATATTGTAACGCAATATTTTAGATTGCCTCAAATAGGCAACTATATAGTGGATGATTCTATTCGGACAGAACGTGCATATATTGATATGATGAAGGAATTTATGGCAAAGCAAGCGGGAGACAATGAATTTCGGAATTTAGATATAGGAATTTCATGTGAAAAAGCCGCACTTCACGCTAACCATTCTTTTCTTGATGGAGAACTTATGATGGAATTCGCAGATGCAATAGCCAAAAATATATTCATTTTTTGGACAAGTGATGCCCCTGTGTTCTATACTTCTGATTTTCCCATTGTAGTTTCACCATATGTGCAAAATGTACCACCTCTGTATATGGGTTTAGCTCAATATGGGGGTGAATTGACTTTCCCATTATCACCAAATCTTGTTCTTTCTATATTTGACAGAGAATATTTCAAAAATAAGAAAGTATTAGATGGAAGTTTTATTCAGGCTGCAAACAAAGAAATTCGCAGGCAGAATTTTCTTAGATATATGTACGCGACACGGCATGTTTTCAGTTATAAAAATGATTTTAGCCTTATAAAATATATCTATACGCTTGAGGGAAAGCATCCATTTTTAGCACCAAATCATAGAACTGAAATTGTCAGCGGACTTGGGAAATATTGATTCATAGATACAATCTTAAATTCTCTGTACCGAAGCTTTTTTTATTAGTTTCCTTTTTTTGAATAAGCATATTTAGAGGTGATTTTAGCCCGGATGGATGGCGGTTTTGATGACGCCGTCGGCGCGGATGGCGAAGAGGGTGTAGGCTTCCTGGATGCGGCTGAGTGGGTAGCGGTGGGTTATCAGATGGGTTGTGTCGAACTTCCCTTCGGAGATGAGCTGCATGATTATTTCGCAGTCGCAGGCATCGACGCCGCCGGTCTTGAACGTGAAGTTCTTGCCGTACATCCACGGCAGGGGCAATATCTGTTCTTTCTCGTAGAGGGCGACAATCGTGACGATGGCATTCGGTCGGGCGCAATGCCATGCGAGTTCAAATGTATCCTCACCTCCGGCAACCTCAATCACGCGGTCTGCACCACGACCCTCCTTAAACTTGCAAAGGGCATCAAGACATTCTGTCGGCTCGACAACATTGACATTAGGATAATGCTGCCGCACGAAATGCCGACGGTTCTTGTCAGCCTCGCAAACGACAATATGCTGAGGGTGATAAAGTTGCACACACTCCAAAGTGCATAATCCGGTCGGACCGGCACCAATAATCAGCACAGTATCTTCCTCGGAAATTTCAGAAATCTTGGCAGCCCAATAACCCGTAGCGAGAATATCGCCTACAAACAGAGCCTGTTCATCGCTCACGTTGTCGGGAATCGGAGTCAGACCATTGTCGGCGTAGGGTACACGGACATATTCCGCCTGACCGCCGTCGATGCGGCATCCCAGCATCCATCCGCCGGACGTGCAGTTGTTCACATACCCTCGTTTGCAATAGAAACACTCGCCGCAGAACGTCTCTACATTCACGGCAACTCTGTCGCCCGGCTTGATCTTGGTGACCGCTGAACCGACAGCCTCCACGACTCCAACCAGTTCATGCCCCACAGTAATACCGACTTCCGCCTGAGGCACAGCCCCATGCAGAATATGAAGGTCCGACGAACAGATGCTTGAAAGAGTAACCTTCACCACAGCATCCTTAGGGCCCAAAATTTCCGGTTTCGGTTTCTCAATCAATTCAAACCGTCCCGGCGCAGTATATGTCAATGCTTTCATCTCAAAATCCTTTACGAATTTATTCTATGTCTAAAGGGATAAGATTGTCATCGTTGAAGCGGTCGAAATCGGACTGAAAGAGTTTATCCTGAATGACGCGATATTTCTCAAACTCAGTCTCAGCGTATTCTTTAGCTTGTTCGGCTGATACATGTCCGGCGTCAGTCAGAACGGGACGGTCGGTAAGATCAAGAAACTTGTCAATACGCTTAGCCCAGTCCTCCATTGTCATAGGAATATGACGCTTTGTCATATCTTCCGCCAAGTCAAGGAATGAGTTGACAATCCGCCCCATATCCTCCAGCTCACTCTCTTTGAGATAATTCTTGGCAATGCTGACATCCGGCTTAACAATCTTCCCGTTGGGAGCATTCTCCCATGTTGTGAGACCCATATTCTCCTTTTCAGCATTAGCCCGGTCAATTATCAGTTCAGCGGCAGTATGACCATGAACTGCGTAGTGCATCTTATTCTGCACCTTCTTGAAGAATAATCGAGTAGTGGGCGCATCACGATTGTAATCGATGCTTGTAGCGTAAATATCCGTCAGCTTCTGATAGAAACGCCGCTCGCTTAGACGTATCTCGCGGATTTCAGCCAACAGATGCTCGAAATAGTCCTCGCCTATAAACGAGCCGTTCTCCATACGCTTCTTGTCAATCACATATCCACGGATGGCAAACTGACGCAAAATAAATGTACACCACTGCCTAAACTGCGTGGCCCGGGTACTGTTCACCCGATACCCGACACTTATGATAGCATCAAGATTATGGAATTTCAGCTTGCGATTGACCTGACGCTCACCCTCGGTTTGAACAACCGAGAAATACTCGGTAGTTGCCTCCTGCGCTAACTCTCCGGTCTCGTAAATATTTTTCAGATGCAGCCCGATGTTGTCAGCAGTGCAGTCAAACAACTGCGCCATAACTTTCTGCGTACACCAAACAGATTCGTTATGGTAGACAACCTGCACGCCATCTTCCTTCCCCTCAATCTGAAAGATCAGGAACTCCGCCGTACTATTTCGTATCTCAAATTTCTTCGACATAATGGTCGCAAATCAGTTAAAAAATCGCATTAATAATATTGTTTCTTACAGTCTGTTCAAGCATAAACTCCGACGGCTTCAACCTGTCAACATCCTGCAAGACAATCGCCATAGACCAGTTACGCGCATGTTCCTCCACTTCCAGTTCCTTGGAAGTGAGACACTGTTCAAACACCTTATATCTGTTTTCGTCTGCCATAATATCATGTTTTTATCAACTGCCGAAATTTCCTCTGTTGTTTAACGTACCGCATTCATCTTGATTCGACATTACACACACCATCTTCCAATCCCTATATCTGAAAGATTAGGGACTCCGCAATGCTTTTTCAGTATCTCAAATTTCCTATCCATAATTATATTGACTCTCCAAGTCGATTAAGCATTGCGTGTACTTTCATCACGTTTATCAATGAGATATGATATTCCAGACTTTAAGTCATTTAGAAATGGATTTATTTCATTTCTTAAATCCTGCACTAAATATGTGAAAAGGTTGATGGCCTCAAAATGAGAACGATGCTGATTGAACCAATCTTTTCTCACTTCTCTTGGTTTTTGGGTACCAAAATCCGTAGACTTCAAAGGGAAAGTGTTAATTATTTCTTCTACTATATTTTCCCTATGATAGCCTGAAGGTAGATTATTCCAAAAAGGATGGTCAAAGTTTTGAGTCAGTGATTTGAGGTAAGAGTATATTTGATACTCTGGAGTTAATCGCTCATCATCTTCTGCTTTTACGTCGGATGGAATTTTTGCAGGCAGAATCGCAATCGTTGGAATTTGGGCCTTCATATTTATGACATCTGGTTTCAAAGACACATCACCATCGAAAATCACGATTATTTCTTTGAAATAATCGTCTTGTTGAATCAATTGTTTTAGGTTATTACATCCAAGTTTTGCGGCGACCAAAACGAAGTCATATTGATATAATGCCTCTAAATCGATTTTCTCGGCTTTTATTATTTGGGAGAAAATCCATTTTGCCTCTTCATCTTCAAAATATATCTTTAGTCTTGGACGCTTTTCTTCTTGGACGGGAAAACAGTTGAACATATCTCTCTTTATGTTCTCATAGGAAACATTCTCCATTAAATGTGGTGATATAACATCTTCTATGTAAACCACACTATCAATATTTCTGCCGCTTCTAGCCGTCTCATCTCTGATCGCCAATACTTCCTTGACGATAGTTAAAGAATGAGAAGTCATAATAATTTGTAATTTTAAATCCTTGGCTTCTTTCTTGAGCAGCTGAATCATTTTTACTTGAGCCTTTGGATGAAAGCCTGCATCTATTTCATCAATAAGAAGAATACCTCCTTGATAATTGGGCCATGTTCTTTTAAGATGATTAAAAGAAGCTAAAGCGGTAATTATGCTACTTAGTGAATCTTGTCCCAAAGAGATAGTCCTTGAAGAATGATCAAATTCGGGAAGAAGTGATCGCTTAGTCGTTCCTGCTAATTCATGTTTTGTTATGTTTGATGAATCAGCAACTTTGTGAGATATAACTGTAGAAAATTTCTCTCGTATATATTGTCTGTCAATATCATCAAGTTTTTTCTCTAATTGTGCGTTTAGAGTTTCAAAGAATTCGCCAACAGGCAACATCCTGCTCATGCTTAAAAACAAGGTAGGAATAGGAACTTTAGCTTCATTACCAACTTCCCAGCCCTCAGCAGATCCTCTCGGAACGACCTTAAGTCTTTGTTCGTTTTTTCTCTTATCACTATGTTTAGAAACATTGCAGGTTTTAATCAATAGATTACCGCTGCCATTTTCATAATGTAATTCGAATGAAGGTTTCTGGTTGCGTTTCTCAACATAGTCTCTCTGCTCATCAAGATAAAATAGTTCATGAAGTTGAGCTTGAAAGGCCCTATTAAACAAGGTCTTCCCAAACGTGGATTTCAGTTCAGAACCATTTGCTATGAGTCCTAATAAAGTGGATTTACCACTACCGTTATGTCCGGCAATAACTGTGAGCCGCTCGGAGATGGGCACCTCAAGATTCTTGAACATACGAAATGGTCGTTCACCAAATACTATTTTCTTGATTATTTGCATGATGAGTTATATTCTACTATTTTAGAAGTCGGAACTTCGATATTATTCGAGAATATCATTATTTCTTTGCCACGACCGGAATTACTGGCGCTATATATCAACTCGAATGGAGTAATTCTAAAATTCCTATATAAATCTTCAATAAAAGCAACTTTATCATACGACATAATCCATGGTATGTTTTCGCCAAGTTCTTTTATATATTCAGCAATTTTTTTGTGGTCTTCCGAAGAATAGTGATTCATGTACAAGCCCTTGCCTTTCACAAAATAGGGGGGGTCAAGATAAATCAACATAGGGCGTTTAGTCAAGGTTGGAATTGTCATGGTAAGAAAATCAATAGCATCAAGATTAGTCACATGAATGTGCTTATTGAATTGAGCTATTGATTCAATTCTCGCAATCAATTCAGCCTTGTTAAATCTCGCATTCATTTTATATTCTCCATTTTGAGACAATCCGCCAATTACACCGCCAGAAAGTATACCTGATCGGTTTGTCCTATTTAGGAAGAATGTCGAGAAACCTAAATCGAATATATTGGCTGTTTCCTTATGCCTTTGTATTTCTCGTTGCTCGTACCAATTGTCAATGGTAATTTCTGCATCTCTTAATTTCTTGCAAAACATTTCTGTTTCGAATAGTATAGAATACCAAAATGCAAATATGGATTTGTCTTTGTCATTAATATAAATATCATTAACAATTCCTTCAAACAAAAGGGAAATGGCTACAGCTCCTCCTCCTACATATGGTTCAATATACGAACCACCATTCAGATTATTCTGCATGATAAGAGATTTGACAAATGGGGCGACCTTTGCCTTCCCGCCAGGATATCTTAGTGGAGATTTATGCTTCATTTTATAGGAGGCGTATTTGTTTTGATAATTTTTTGCTGAGACGCATCTCTGATATAGAGTTCACTTAGTGTTGAATATTGCGCATCATAGCGTTCCTTTTGTGATGCAAAGGGTTTATTCTGACAGTTCAGCATCGATGAATCCAATTCATCTGTCATGTCAAGGTCAATGAGAGCGTAGAGGAATACTGTATCTTCCCCGGTATCACGGGGCGAGGGATTCTGAACGGAGAGGTAGTATTCTTGTGGAATGAGAGTTTTTGGCTCAAACTTTACATCTTCCCTTAGGCGGAAAAGATGCTGACCATCTGGCTTTCGCGTGTGGAACAGTATCGAGCCGATAAAAGCGGCATTATTGATAAGCTCCATACCGTCGGCAGTGTAATGTATAGGTACGGCAAGTTTGCCGGTTTCGTAAAACTTCAGAGACTTTGCCGCGTAATTCTCCATCATCACCATAAACACGCCATCCTTGCTAAGAGACGGTAGGACTGATGCGGCACTGGAATACTTTGGTAGCTTGGAAGTCGGGTCTTTCCCGAGAGTGTAATTTACAATGTCAAAATATTCCGATAGCTGAGATTTCAAGGCTTTGTTATCCTCCATATACCGTTTGGATTTGTCAAGCGCAAGTGCATATATGTGTTCTTTGCCGAAAGGACGGTAGACTTTCCCTAATACATCTTGAAAATGCGATCTTATATATTCCGGAGCCACGACTCCCGGCTTGGCTTGCATCGCGTAAAAATCATATTTATCAGCAAGTACCTGCCGGATTTTATCGCGGAAGATATTGCGCACCCTATCACGCCAGCCTCGTTTTTGCACGGCATTATTGCGCCCGTAAAGCGATACGATATAAAGGAAGTTTACATCGTAGTGAGTGATAAGGAGCGTATCGCGGTCGAATAAACGGTTCCGGAACTGCTGCGAGGTAAATGTCCGCGCTGATTTCTTCGTCACCTCAATGGTATCACCATACGAAAGGTCATCGGGCACCGTGGCACTGATGAAGAAGTTGGGTATGACATTGTAACCCTCCGTGATTTCATCTCGGAGACAGAAGCCGGTTTCGAGGTTGCGGTCATCAGCGTCATCTCCGAAGAAGAGATTCAGGTTCCACGAAATGACATTTCGGGCATATGTGTATTGCTTGGTCACTGACTCTTCGGAGATTCTATTCTTCTGCTTGTAATATTTGGAGTCGCCAATGTAATATACACGTTTCTTCTCTTCCTCCGGTGCCGTAAGGCTATCCCATATAAATAAATGGTCTACCTCCTTGCCGTCGGCCTGTTTCTTGTTCAGACGGTCAGGTAATGCGTGATCGCCGATAAGCTCGTCAATGATTGCCTCAAAAACGATATTGAAGTTTTTAACAAGTAGAAATTCGTTAAGCTGCGCGTTGATTTTTACCTGCTTCGACTGCTCGAAAAAGGCATAGCACAGTTCCCATAAGCGCAGAGCCTTGTCGGAAAAATATTTATACTTGATCTGACGGAGACGACGCACGCCGAAACCCTTGTTCAAGTACATTTCAAAACGCTTGCCGGTGATAAGATCGTAATTGAAGTTTATCTCAACCGGGAACCCATATTCCTTTTTGATATAGTGGAGTATGGAAAAGAATATGACAAGCAGCTCCTCGTCAAAGTTGACTTCGCGCTGTTTGGTAACCGGATTGATATAGACGGGTTGATTGTCCTGAATTACAAGCTGCGACTTGTTGATTGTCCGGCTCCAGTTGATTTTGTTGAAACCGCGATGCACGTTCTTGAGAATAAAGAGGAACCAGTCGCGGTTCTCTTTATTAAACTCAATGAGTGAAAGGATGATGTCAAGGAAAGTGTTGCTTGTGCGACGCCTGCTCTTGCCAACCTTGATGGCACTTTGTCTGCGGACTATGGTATGGTCGACGTCATGGCTGCGGCAGTAGTCGTAGTAGACGGCTATTGCACGGTAAATCCATACCGACAGCCCGTAGATAAACTGTCGTTCGCCCTGCGACAGAGGATTGTCATTATCTGTCAGATTGACAATATCTTCGGGGTTGTAACGGTTGAATACCTTGTCTTGTTGATTGAGAACGACCTTCGGAAGGATGAACACCGCCGTGCCCTTGGACGCAAAATAGTAGTAGCCTACGTAATTCACGGAGGCCACACCGTCCACCACGTCGAGTTCATCAACATTGGGGAACAGTTCCTGCAACAGTCCTATCGGGTACGGATACCCCTCAATCAACAGTTTCATCAGATTATTTCATTTATTGACATGCCCCAACCTTTGGATTGAACAGCATCAATCAGCTCTTGGATCTTTGATTTGCCGCCCCAACCGTTGGTTGAAATGTATATGGGTTCGCCTTTGCATTCTACGATAGCTACGCGGTTTGCCTTGTCTGTCCCTTTGCGTTTGTCGTATGCCTCCTTTAGTTCTACAAAATGACTGACTATATTGCCAAGAGAAGACCATTCCTTAACAACCTCGAAAGCCGACATATCGGGATGCTGCTCTACATATAATTTGACAAGTTCATAGGCAAGCATCTTCTTGGAGTATCGCCCTTGGCCGTTAATCTTATACTTTGTGTAATCTCGACCGTCATTCTGTTCTGACGCATCATCCACATTGTCAGATTCGCCAAGGGCATAATCAAAAGGGATATTGAAGTGTTCAGCAAGCTCTTTAACTTGCTGAATTTCGCTCTTATGCCATTGATTGCTGACGACAAACGCAGTGCCGTCGTTAGCAATAATCGGTGTCTTGTTCCAACGGTTTTCCTTCTCGTAGGATTCGGGGTTATCAATGTATTTGATGACATCATCACGGTCAGCAAAGATTTCATCTACCGCATCGGAAATAGCTTCAGATGTATTCGATTTTGCAGCTTCGCTTAGTATCTCAAATACGGCATCAGTGATATACCGCATCTTCTTGCCATTGACAGTTAGTTCATTTACAAAGTCTGTATTATTAGGAGACTCGGATTCAAGACCAAGATTGGTGACGAATCTTTCTACGCGGTCCTCATTGATTTGACCATCATGGTCGAAATATGAGGCAAACGACATAGTTTCCCCGTTCTCGTCTTTGAAGAAATCCTCATCAAGGCCAAAATCCTTGAATACATCATTGTAGAGGTAGAAAAGAACTTTTGAGAGAAGCACTTTCGGCGTAACGACTTTGTCCTTTGCCTTTGCAAAGAAGTAGCCGAGTTTCTTATCTTCCTGCTGGATTTCGCCGCCCTCAATGCGCTCATTGATGGCAGAGACAAAGTTCCACCAGTCGTATGTATTGCCGTTTGAGAAAATGATCTTGAAGTTTTCGCCGGCATCCTTGATTTTGATGTAGTTCCAGTCCCAACGGCGTTTGAATGCTGAGTCAATGGGGAAGAGCGACTGGTCGCTTGTGTTCATTGTCGCCCAGATATACATATTGTTCGGCAACAGTAGACACTCGCCGTTTTTCACCATGCCGACAACATCCTTGCCGCCACTGTAAAGCGCATTGATGGCATCGTGTTTTGCAATGCTGAACTCGCCAAGAATCCCTTTAAGTTCCTGGGCGAGATCATCGTCGGCTACAATGGGGTAGTCGGAGAATCCGGCTGCATTACGGTCAAGCAACTGGAAGATGTCCCCGAAAATTTGGGCACAGTTACCGCGATTGATTTCCTCGACAATGAGGAATACGGGCTTAGGTTCATCGTTCTGCTGCTCTCGCCAGGCGGCAACATAAGCCTTAAGAAATGCTTGCATCACATAGCGATAAACGATACGACTTTCCGTGATTTCCTTACCATCTTCTGTTACAGGATGACCTGTCATGTCTCTGACATTGGTCATAATTGTAATTGGTTTATAAGAGCCAACGAAAGTCGCGTAGTCTGTATCGGGATGAAATGTGGTGCGATAATTCTCATAATCGGCACAAACCTCATTTATCACAAATGATTTGCCCGTTCCGGGAGCCCCAAAGAATATCTGTTGTAATGGTAAATTGGTAATTTTGTTTTTGCTGGACTCCGCCGACTGTTCTTTTCTCTGGGATAAAACTTTATTGAGTTCACTAAGTTTGGTTAGAGTCCCGTTATAACCGTATTCAAATTTGTCAATATCTGTTTTGCCAGTCAGGTCATTTCTGGCATCAGTGGATGAAGCATTAGGATGCTGATTAAAATATTCAATAAACTCGCGGAGCAAATCCTTCGAGATGGTACGGATGCTGCCGTTCGTACCTCTGACTTGAAAGCATAAACGGTCTTCATCGATAATGTGAATTTTTCCATCGGCGGATGAATCACCGACTTTTAAAATAAGAGTATCGCCTTTCATGAAATGTATTATTTTGGCATTCTTACAAGTTCTTGGATCTGCACATCAAGGAGCTCGGCTATCCTGAGAAGGGTGTCGAGACTCGGTTGAATTGTGTTAGTGCACCATTTGGAGACTGTGGCGGGGTCTTTACCGAGCTGCTCGGCAAGCCATTTGTTGGTCCGCTTCTTCTCCACAAGCATGACTTTGATTCGGTTTATATCTTTGCCCATGATGTTTTGTCCTGTTCATAAATGCAAAGTTAATGATTTTTACCGAAAAGTAAGTTATGTCATGCCATAAAATTGAATGGCTCTTTCAATAAATTGCATTAAATGCAATGAAATATTATCTGGGATAGTCAGCTTCCGGTTCTGCCGCCATTGGTACATCGGTCTCTTCAAAGCTATAACCGCTTCCTTCAGACGATGTGATGCTGATATAAATCTTATTGAGAGCTTCCTCTCGGTTCGTCTTGTTGCGTAATTCACATTCCCATACACGTATTATTTTCCATCCCAAATCAAGTAATGCCTGCATTGATTCTCTATCACGCTCTATGTTGCGCTCAATCTTCTCTTTCCAGAACTCTACATTGGACTTTGGCAACCGGAAATACTTGCATCCCTCATGACCATGCCAGAAGCAACCATTCACAAAAATTGCCGTCTTATACTTTGGCAAGACAATATCCGGTGTGCCCGGCAACTTTCTGACCTGAACACGGAACCGCAGCCCCCGAGAGAAAAGATACTTCCGCACAATCATCTCAGGCTTCGTATCCTTCCCCTTAATCGCCGCCATATTGCGACTCCGCTGCTCCGGTGTCTTCACATCCGCCAAGGGTCAATGAATAGAATAGTCAATTAGATGAATTAGCTCTTCTATTGTTATGCGTAATCCATCTTTCAATTGGTCAATATCGCTTTTCTTAGCATTGAAACGCCGATTGTGGGCACTAAGGTCTCCTTTGGTTTTGATTGAGGGAAGTGCCTGAACTGTATTTCGTCCAATAGTCCAAAGAATTTTTTCCTTCAATAATTCATCAATCAAGTCACCACAAAACATATAATATCCATTAGCATTTTTTATGCGTTCGGATATTCCTTTCTTTTCAAATAATTCGATTATTAATGTTTCAAGTATTCGACGTACCATTACAAGGCAAGCATCGTAAGCTTCAATATCATAACATAAGATGGCTTGTCTTGCGGTCTTTCTTAGATAATCGCGTGTACCGTCAAATAATTCCAATGGGAAAAGATTTGATGAAAGAACTATTTTGCGTGGAATATTTAGAATTTCATCAATTCGTCTGGATTCTGCAAGAGAGATATTATAACCTCCTTGTTTGTTCTTTACAAAAGTTTTTTTCTTGACAGCTTTAGTAAGATAAGCCGAAATATTACTATATTTCGGGATGCTTAATGCGATGAAGCATTCTTCGATATCTTTTGCAGTAAATGAAGTGTTATTCTTTATTTTAGTGAGATAATAACCGAAAAATGGTATGGCTTCAGAAGCAGTTATCTCAGTGAAATTTTCAATTCTGGCTACAAATACGTCTATATCCATTATTTTAACGAATCATGTTCTATGAAATTCTCTCCATTTGGCGCAATTTTGAGATTCCCCATATCCGATGTGTCAATCCATACTTTAAGACGTTTTGTGTCTGCTAAGCTTTGTCGAAGTTTAGATGGATATCTTTTATTTACAGTTTTATAACACGTATAAACATGGTCGGGGGTAATCGCAGAACAACCTATAACTTTTTCCAAATAATAGATAAATAAAGCATTTAGCTCCATAGCACTCTTGATATTCCTTTTGTTTAAGAAATCCTTCAATGATTCTTTCCCATTAGGAGAAAGATTGAGTGATGTGACTAAGGAATAACTTTCTAATGAGCCCTTTTTATTACCAGATTGTGTAGCTGAAGTTTTTGACAAATTTCCGATGGTCCAATCTCCAATTGTATCAGGAGACATAATTTGCTCGATATAGGTCTTGGCCTCGTTTTCACCTGCAAAGCTAAGACTATATGCTTGCGACATAGAGGAGAACATAGACTTCATCTTGCTAATTCTTCCACGATAAGATCCATCATTATCGAATCCTAAACTTTTAAGGAATGATCTTACATCTGATTTTGGCACCTCAGATATTTGTGAAACTTCATTTTGATAGTAGATGTAAAGGAGCGTAGCTCTAAAGGCATAATCAACCTTGCTGTTAGCCTTTAAATCTGTAATATGTAACATAATGGAACCATCTGCCTTTTCCTTAAATATTTTTGCAATGGCAGGTTCGCTATGTCCTGAAACATTAGCTTCATTAATAGTACACTGTGATGCTGAGAGGTTGGTCTTAGCATTCACTTTTGGTGCAATTGTATGCTCGGCTAAAATTGGCGTAACTTCTAATGTCTTATGTCCTAAAGATGAATTGAATTTGGATTTGTTATTAATGGGTAGGAATCCAGCTAAGGTTTCCACCACATTGCCAGCCGTTTCATCGGAAAACGAAGCTTCAAATTTACGTTCAGTTGTGCTTTCCGAAAAAATAATGTGGTTTGGAGCATTGACACTTCTGAGCGGTTTTAATGTTGCGCCACATACAACACATATAGGAGCATCTTTGACAAGACGCTCACCGCATTCTTTGCAAATAATTTGCTGGCCGCATTTGTAGCAGAATTTTGCATTATCAGGCAGTTGCTGCCCACAAAAATGACATTCAATCATATCGGTGTTATTACAATAGCAAAGTTATAAATAATTCCCGACATGGCAATGAAATATGGCGAGAAACATATTGAAAACGCCCCGGCAAGAGGGTGAGTCTTGTCGGGGCGTCGGTCAAAGGGGATGGGAGAGTTAGGGCGTTAGAGGCGGATACAGGCGATGCGGCAGCTGGGGACTTGGTTGGTGGCGAGGGGCTGGCTGTCTTCGTCGGCGAAGTGGAGGAAGCCATGCGCCCTGGCTGTTTGTTTCAGCCAGTGGATGAAGGCTTTCATCTCGGCGTGGATGACCTCTTGTGTGCCTCGGAAGCTGATGCGGATGATTATGAGTGTCATGTCGGGGATTCCGAGATGGCCTTCTGAGCGTTCCCATAGGCGGAACTGAATGGTGCGGGCCTCGCCGAAGTAGTGGATGCAAGCTCCGACGGAGTTCCAGTCGAGTGTGGCTTCATCGGGATCGCTGCTGAACACTTCTGAGATATAGGCACGGAAGTCAAGGAAGAAGTCCACGATAGCGTCGCGGGTTGTGGATTTGATTTCTTGCATGGGCATTGCAGGTGTTAAAGGGTTAAACATGCGATTTTACATCCGGGCATCTGGTTGGGAGCGTCCGTGGGGGCATGGCTCTCGTCAGCAATGTGGCGGAAACCGTTAGCTTTTGCCGCATCGCGCAGCCATAAAGATACGGCGTCGGATTCTGCTTGAGGATTCGCCACGTTACCGGAGATGTAGAATACGTGGACGATGACGGTCATGTCGGGTATTCCGAGATGTCCGTTGGAGCTCTCCCATAGACGGAACTCGAAGGCTCGGTTCTGTCCGTGGTATCGTGCGGTTGCGCCTACACAGTTCAAGTCGAGCATGAGCTGGTCGGGAGTTGCTGAATAGTTCTCTACCATAAACTGATAAAAGTCATGGTAGAAGGCCTTGATGCTCATCTGAGCACCTGCCGAGATGGGATTGAAAGAATTTGATTGCATGGGATTTGGGAGTTTGAAGTTTACCAAAGATGGTTGTTGGACTCAGGAGTCCAAGGGTCGGAGGGTCGGAAATAAACATGGGTGCGGTCGGCATTCTTTCGGCGTTCATGTCGGATGGTCATTGCCTTTATGCTGTCCTGCTCGTGACGGTTGCCCACCATCATCGCCTCTTCGCGGAGCATCATGTTACGGATGCCCTCGGCGTCGTAGCTCACACGCTCGTAACGATATAGCCACTCGACTTTCTGAAGATGCTCGTTCTCTTTGTTGAGATTATAGCACCAGATGCCGAGACCGACTGCGATAAGCAATAACGCTCCGGCAACGGCATACGCCCATTTGGGAATTGCCGCCCAGATAGCGCCGTTGACGATGCTATACATCTGGGCTGTAAGCCGCTTTGCCGATTCATTTAGTCCGTTAATCTGGCTTGTGAACTCATTCTGGATGCCGTTGTGAAGTGCATTCTTTACATTCTTGTCGAGGCCGTCCTTGAAGGCTTTGGCGAAAGCCTCCGCCAGTTCTTTCGGGAAATGCGAGAAGTCAAGGCTTTTGAGTGCATCAATTTTCTGCTTGGCGAGTGCGGCCTCAACGAGCTTTTTCACCGACTCGTTAGTGGCGATGCTCGAAGGCAGCTCGACTTGAATTTTGTCGGGCACCGCAGGTTCGGCTAACGTCTGCTCCGTAGCTGATGCCAGCCGGGTATCAATGTCAGTGAGCAAATCCTTGTTCTCTTTCGCAATTTTGAGAAGGCCGTCAATCTTCTCATCCTGTTTCTTGACGATGGAATACATGTCTGCCATTATAGTGATCTTCCTTTTTTCTTTTTGGGTTTCTTTTTCATCGCTCGGATGAAGGCTTCTTCCTCGGGGTCATAGCCGGGCCCGACTTGGAACAGTCCGCCCAAAGCCTGACAACCGGTCTCGATTATGTTTTCTACCACATTGGCCACGGGCGATTCCTTGACCTTCGCTGTCACCGAAATCGGTGCCGGTTGCTGAGGCTGTGTCTCCCTGATTCCGGCGTTCTTGGCAAAGAATTTATCCAGACGCTTGTAGGAAAAAGCGCGGTCAATCTTTGAGCCGTTGAAGGTAAATTCGCCGTCGGAGAAGCGTATGCCCTGCGGCTTGCCAGTTTCGAGATGACGCACAATCAGATATTGCGTGTCCCGGATTCCCATCCGTTCCATGTATTCTTTCGCCAGCTGCACCATGAAATCATCGGTGAGATGGGGCAAATCCGCCTTGTCGAAACTCACGGCTATGTGTCCGATGGGTTTGCTGATTCTCTTGTTGAGGCTCGCCCCGATGTCGAAACTGTCCACAATTCTGCGATAATCGTTGCCGAGAATCCCGTCGGAATCTATCACTCGCCAAGTGTCGGCGGTGTACTGTTCCTTGTCATGGAACTCACGCATGACATAGCCGACAATAGCGGCTGCGGATCCTTTTGCGAGTATTTTTGCTATCATAACAGAGAGGAATTTGAGGTTCTCAACTTGCCAAGAGTGGCTAAAATTCCATCGAGACAAGCCTCCGCTTTTCGCTTTGTCGAGGGCCATGCATTAGCCTGACAAGCCTTGACCTGATCGTTGAGATTCTTGCCTTGGTACATCAGTTCGCGTATCGCCTCCCGTTCAAAATCGGTGAGTCGTCCGACAACGGTGAGTCGGAAGGCGGAGATTCTAAGTAATTCGGCAATACTGACACCGGCGGCCGCGGCCTTGGCTTTCACCTCGCGTTCTTCAGCATCGGTGAAATTCACTGAGACTTTTCGGTCTCTTTTATCACTGGATTCTTTCTTTGGTCGCCCACGGAGTTTGACTCCAGGAGCGTCCTGATTGAACTTTCTCATTCGTTGGGTTGGGGATGGTGACCGTAGGGAACAGAGAGCGTCCTATGGGATGCGAGGGGTTTCGGATTGGAAATTTTTTTACCTCCCGAAACATACCCTTGCATCCCCAACTAATCCGCTATCGTTTCTTAGTTGCGCGTTGACGATAACCGCTCCCTGCGGTCGGGTTAAACATTAGAGCTTGCGCCAGATTTCGGTGTCGTCACCGTAGAGGTCGAGGTGCTCTATAAGGATGGCGTTGATGTAGCTGCCGACAGTAGTGTCGCGGTCGCCGAGGATACGGGCGATACGTTCAAGCTTCTCCCATACGCTGTCCTCGATGTTGACCGGATGACGCTTTACCAGCTTTGACGGCATGAGATATGTAGCCTTGAAATCGGCGAAGTCCGATTTGCGTTGCTGCTTGCCGATACGCTGTTGCTTGGGCTGTCCGGTTGTAGCAGTCACGTAAGTGGCCTCGGTTGCTGCCTGTTCGTTGTCAAACAGATTGTCCGCGTTGGCAGGAGGGGCGCTGTTAATAGTGTTATCGCTGTTAACAGTAGAAGAGGTGGTGATAGAGTTATCTGATTTCATTGTTACTTCGGGGTTAGGGGGTGAAACTTTGGATTTGGGTGCATCAGTCAACTTGGTTGACTTGGATGCGGGTGTTGACGGAGATTTTTTCGCAGTCATTGTTTTTCTGTTTTTGAGAGTTTGTGAATAGTATCAGTGTCCGGGTCATACCGTTCAACTGACACAAGAGTTAGTTGCAGGTCATCAATGAGTTTCTGTAACGTCGGATTCTTCCTAATCATGGCTTGCAGCACAGCTTGGTCAGGCTCGATTTGCAGGAGATAGTCTGCAATGTCAAGTCCTGCTGTTCGCTCGTTATCAGTGGCAATTTTTTCAAGATAGTTGAAGATGCTTGCCTCTATACCGAGATTGCGGAGCAAACTAAGTTTCTGCTGCCACTGATCGGTCGCGCCGATGTCCGGATACAGGATAACCTGATGACCTTTGAAAACACAGAGTGCATCGGTATTGTCATCGGCTTGCCGCTTTGCGTTAGCAAAGAACCATCCGTTTTTCCCGCCGGAAGCGAGCCACACATATTCTGGCAGATAATAAGCTGCCACAAGTGCGGTTTTCTCGCTCTCGACAATAGCGACAGGCTTACCTCTGTTCATCGGCAGGAGATGTTCACCGAAAAAGCACTGACGCAGGTTGAAATCGGGCAGTCGGAGCAACGAATGAACCCATGTAACATGGTTGAACGGTTCCTTCACGCGCTTGCCTGTTTCGGCATCGTAGAGCATCACCTTTCCGGTGCGGACGCCGCCGTTGATGTCTGTCTGCCAGAACACGCATGAGCCCGGCCAGTGCTTTGAGGTGCCGACGCGGTAATCTTTCATCAACCGGAGAGCATCCTCGGCTCCGACCTTGGAGCGGAGGAACAGATAGAGATTGTTTTTCTCATAGCCGCGCAGTGTCTGTGCAACAGTCTCTGCGCTGATGAAGAAGAGTTGCTTTCGCTGCTCGGTCGGCTTGGCTCGCCATGCTGACGGGGTTGCGAAATCGTGGTGCTGTGGCTTTGATTGCGGATTGCGTTCGAAGAATTCCTTTGGCGTAAGATGGTAACCGCAACTCTGTTCATGGTCGCATCTTCCGACATCATCAGGAAACAAGATTTGTTTCTCGGTGTCGATGTAGCGGCTAAAACAGCGTTTCTTGTGGCAGGCAGGGCAACAATGGCGGCTTCCGGCTCCCTTATAGGGCTGGAGAATGAATCTATGATTATTCATAGCGTTAATTATGAAATTTGGGTGGTGCAGTTTATGCAGTTTCCGCAGTTTGCTTGATGAAACTGCCGGAACTGCGGAAGCTGCATGGAGTTAGAGCTTGAGATATTTGCCATGCGAGGACTTCTGGAATAGTTTGCCAAGATTGTTTTTCAGGAATTCCATAAAGGTGCGTTCTGCCATATCATTAGCTTTTGCTATGGCGATGCCTTCTCCGGTCTCAAATTCTAGAGGGAGTGCGCTGACTATTGCCAACTGCTGTGCCGTAAGCGACAATTCCTTTAGGATTGTCTGAACCTTTACTGCTGATTCCTTGAAATATTCGGCAAGAGAAATGGCCCGTTCAACAGATATGAAGTCAATCATATCCTTTCCGGCATCATTGCACGCCCAGAGTGCCATCTGAATAATCAGACAGAACCGTATGGCATAAATCTGGAGTTTGCAATAGATACCGACAATCGTCTCGTTTGGCTCTCGGTCGCAGATGTCAGACAACTCGTGTTGCCACTTGAACAGGCGTATCATGGCTTCCTCGGTAAACGGTATGCATACCGGCAGAATGTCGTTGTTTTCATCAACGGTGCATTGCAATTCCATGAGTCTCGATAAAATGCGCTGCCATTCAGCGGCCACATCGAATGTCGGCTGCTTCATCGACCACCGGGTAGAAGTTTCGTGGCGGAGCAGGACAAACAGAATACGGTCAATGAAACCATTGGCAGAGCGTTCACCTTTGGCAAGTTCGGAAAGGATGCGTTTTTGCATCGTGCCGATAACGGATACAAACGGACGCTTGATGAAGATTGAGCTGCGCGAGCTTTTGCGGTCGGACATGGTAGGCTTGGCACTGAACACCGACAGCCAGAATTGTTCCTCAGAACCGTTATTATAACGGTTGAAGTTCTTGACCCATGCCGAGAGTTCATCCGACAATAGACATAGACCACGGCGGTTTTGCGAATGAACGAGACTCAGTCCTTCCGGAGTAATATCAGACACAAGAAAACGGTGGCGGACAGGTTCACGGGGGCAGATCTCAATACCTTTTTCTGCACGTTCCTTCCGGCTCATATCGAGTTGGTCCTGATATTCCAGATACTGTTTCTCGTAAATCCGGTTTTGCTCGTAGTCATGCTCCACAAACGGACGCATTGCAAAACTCAGCGGATGGCTCTTATTGGCTCCTGGTCTTCCGATTAGTGCCATATACAGGATGGCGCTCTCGTCCCAGCCCTCTTTCATCAGCGCAAGATGCGTGTTGCCTATCGCTACCGACACAGCCACCAGCATCGCCGCCGCGACATAATCGACGGGAAATCCATAGCAGTCGTTCACCTCCCTGATGATACGTTGGATTTTGGAGGGATAGAGGCTAATGGGAAATCCGCCGCCGGTGATAGCTGCAATGATCGATTGCCTTGTCGAGCACGAGCTGTGGTGTAAACACATCGCTCATAAGCTAACGGCTCATGTGGTTTCGTCCGCCGGGGCGCAGACCTTTGTTCATCTCGGCAACCATTTCATCATATTTCTCTTGCTGAGATTTTGGTTTGCCGGATGCCATATATTCCAGAAGCTCGCTCCTGATGAATCGCCATGCTTTGCCGCCGGGATTCTTATATGCCGGGATGATTCCGGCGCGAGCCTTTTCATAGAGAGTGTTCTTGCACTCTCCGAGTAGTTTGCAGGCCTCCTTCGCAGTGATGAAAGGAGAACTGTCAGTTGAAGGGGGAGCGAGCACGTTGCACAGCTCCCGCAGCTCATCTTGCAAGACTGATACTCGCTCGATGAGATAGACTACCGCTTCGGGAAGTCTGTCGAAAGTCACGGGTGTTGTGAACATGGAAACAACCGAATCCTTAGGAAACCGCTGTGCCAACGTGGCACATCCGGGCTAAAGATTCGATTGCAAATGTATAAGGAGATAAATAGGAGAACAATAAGCTTTAATGAGCCTCAAAAGTATCTCCAAACCCTCTCCAAAGCCTCCCCGACGGATAAAAACGAGTTCTCCAGCAGGAGATTTGTTGAGATTGGTGAATTTTAACCGGCGAGAAGTTCATTATCAAGGCATCTTGAATTTTTGCCTTTTTTCATCTGCCGGTCAATGAAATTTTCAAATTCCTCTTCAGTCATGGGTTCATCGTCTTCATCATCTTCCCCATCATCATTAGAGTGGTCGTAGTCCTCGTTGTCCCATTCATCGTCGTCATCGGGCCTTTCTTCGTCTTCAAACAGCGGAGGCATTCTCACTGGTCGATTTTCTGTTTGGATTGGAGTAATGGTGTCCGCTTCCTCATTAGGAGGCTCGATTGCTTGAGCTACGGTCGCCGGTCCAGCGTCTTCCGAGATGAAACTTGTTTTTGTGTCCTTGATTGCTTCCGATTGTTGAACTTCGTTTGAAAGACGATATTCTTCAATCGAGAAATTGTTGTCAAAGCGTTCTTCGATTTTGATCACACCCTTGCGTGGATTCTGTTTGAGTTTCTTTGGAAGCTGATTGTCTGAAAGACCATCAAGATGATAGTGGAATGTGGTTTTCAGGAAGTGGGTGATGAAGTTGTTTTGTTTTCCGAAGAGTCTTCCCATATTCCATCCATAGTGCAGCAGTGCCCATTTCTCGACAGGGGCAGAAACTTCAATTCTCCGTATTTTGCCTCCAGCCTCAATTTCTTCGGTGCTACGCGGATCCCAGTTGGGAGTGGAAGCTTTCTGAAATAATCCCAGCTTTAAAAGAAGTGTCGGGACATCTCGCTGTTTGACGTAGCTACCGAGTACCTCGATGGTATACTCACAGGCAAATCTATATACGGCATCTTCCCGTGTCTGTATGAGTTCTGATGCCGAATTTTTCTTCTCGTTGATGTTTACAGATACAATACCATCTTCATCTTTTGAAATCGTTGCTCCGGTCGGGACTGCAACTTCACGTTTCAGGTCAGACATTACATTGCGCATTATCTGCTCTAAATCATCGCGCGATACCGCACCCTGTTCAGGAGAAGGGGAAGGCAGTTCTACGGATGACTCTGTTGCAAGTGGTTGGGGTGATGGAGCTTTTACCTTTTCTTCTTTTTCCTTATTTTCGCCGATTAACGGCATGTCTTTACCGGAAAGGAACTCAACGAGTATTGCATAAAGGGCAAGTCCGCCGATTATAATCAGGCAAAAGAATACATTGGCATTGAATTCTGATTCTCCTTTGGAGAGGATGGAGTGGCGGATGACCAGTGCCGAAAATATATCGACAGCTATCACCAGCACAAGCAGCCAGGGATGATGGCCTTTGAATAGGTCTTTCATACGGTGGTTGTTTAATCTTATAAGTCTTAAAATTTGATGAGTTTAACAAACAAAGTTAAAACACGATGCCTCTATCTATTGTTCAGCAGAAATATAATAAAGCCATCCCACGGAATGCGAGATGGCTTTACTTGAAAGATAATGGATTATTTCAGGGTGATGGCGTTGGATGCCTCGCGCTTCTTATCGCTGACCACATCGGCATAAATTTGAGTTGTTCTGACGCTACGGTGCGTAAGCATTTTTGAGACAACATATACGTCGATGCCCAGCGAGATAAGAATGGTAGCGAATGAGTGACGTAGGCAATGAAAGGAGAGTTTCTTCTCGATGCCCGCTGCCTTGACCCATTTCTTGAAAGGCTGTTGTGCCATAGAGCGACGAAAACCTTTGAAGATTAGACCTTCGCCACGCTCACTGCAGTATTTGAGCGCTTCGTCGCTGACGAGGAGAGTGGCTTCGGTGTCGGTCTTCTCAGTACAGAGTCTGATGCAATAGCCGCCGTCGGGACTGCGTTCGATATTCTCCCAGCGCAGTTGCAACAGGTCGCTGAGACGTAGCCCGGTGAACAGTCCGAACATAGAGGCTCGTTTGAGAACAGGCACCTCACAGTCAGTTGCATCGAGAATCTTCATCTCGTCAAGCGTCAGATACTCCTTCTTTACCTCCTGCCACTTGATGCCTTCAAGGAAGTCGTTGACATTCTCGGTGAGGTACTTCTCCTTGTATGCCATTTTCAGCAGGCAGCGGAATGTGGACCAGTAGCCCGCTGCCGAGTTGTTGGAGAGTGGGATTTTCTTATCCGGGTGTCTGAGGTTGTGAGCGTAAAGCAAAAACTCCCGGAAGTCTTCGCACAGGCTGGCGGTAACATCGCCGAATGTGCAGCTGCCGCCGCAGAATTTCTTGAAGTGGAGATAGACGCACATCCATTTGTCGTACTTGCTCTTCGCTTTCTTCTCGAAGTAGGCGAGGAAGTCCATCTTCAGTTTTGCCCTGTCAAGGAACCCGAACTGTTCATTGATAAGGCTCTGATAGCGGATGCAGCGGATAGCCTCGGCCTTCTCTTCCATTTCCTGATTGAAACGGCGTTGCATCTCGTTGGCAGGTTCGGCATAGATGACTATGCCGAGGGTCTCGCGGCGCGTCATCTTGTTGGTGTGAGGATTGCGTATCGCCGGATAATAATCGAGGTAGAGCGATACTTTTCCTCCGACATAAGGACGGCGACGGAGGAATACTTTGGTACAGGTGTTTGTCATTGCTTTTATGGGTTTGATGGTTGAAAATTAGCTACAAAAGTAGCGGGAGAAACAAAGGGGAACAATGCCGTCTCCGGTGGTTCCAATGTTTCTCCAAACTGACTCCACGGGCTAAATCTCCGGAGAACCAAGCAGAGAATCAAGCTCTGAGCGGAGAATCAGTGTGTATTTGCCTTTCTTCTCACGGGTGATGCTGCGGTATTTCAGATAATGGTGAAGCTGGTCGCGGGTCAGGTTATATTTCGCCATCGCTTCGGGATAGGTGTAATACTCCGGCTCCTTTGGTGCCATCTGGCCTTTCGCCAAATCGAAATGATATTTGGAGTACATCACATAATTTCCCTGTTTTTTCTTCGGGATCCCTTCTTTCGACACGAGCGTATAGATGTCAGACAGGGTCATGCCGTACTTGGCTTGAATATCCGCCACGGTGTACCATTCAGATATTTCCTCCTTCGGCTGTTGATTGGCAAAATAGCGGTCGACATGGCTCCGACTCCAGAGCGTCTTGCCCCGGCTCTGTGTCTTCGGCCAGCTCTCGCGCTCGGCAATCTTATATATTCCCGAATTGGACACACCGTATTTCTCCTACACCTCCTTTGAGGTATAGAACTCGGTGATAGGTTCTTTCTCTTTGGTGGGGTGCATCTTGTATTGGTGTGTACCTTCAAAAAAAGAATTAAGGCTTGCTCGGCTTATTAGCGTCTTACCCTTGAATTGGAAACAGGGGATAGAATTTGATGCAAGATAATAGTAGATGCTCCTTCGGCTTACTCCTAATAGTTGAGCGCATTGACTCGGAGTCATAAAAGGGCTTTCATCAACATTCTTAGGTTGGGAGGCTTTCGCCTGTTCGCTGGCTACATGTTCCTTCCGTTTGGCATCTTTGTAGGCGTGTTCGGCACAACGCTTGGAACAATACCGCGTTGTGCATTTGCGAGCGATGAATTTATTGCCACACCACTCGCAAGTTTTGGTGATTTCAATAGTGCTACTCATCCTTTTTTACGTTTTAGTTCTGTTAATATTCTGTTAAATGTGTGCAATCGCGTGCAATGGTGTGCAAACATGTGCAAATTGTCCACGACCTTGCGGCACGCATTGACGGGATTGACCGATTTGCTACAAATCGGGTACAAAAACACAGGTAAAAAGGGATGAAAAGCGGTTATAAAGAGGTATGAGCAAGAAAAAAGCCGCCCGATAACGAGCGACTTTTCAATGTTTTACACCAGATGGCACCAGTTATAACCAATAGGCTACTTGCCGATGCAGAAGCGGGAGAAGATTGTGGTGAGGATTTCGGTGGTGGTTACTGTGCCTGTTATGGAGCCGAGATGGTGGAGGACTTCGCGGAGGTCCTGGGCTATGAAGTCGCCGGAGAGGTTGGAGGTCAGGCCGGTTATTACGCGCTCTATAGGGAGGAGGGCGTTGAGGAGTGCCTGACGGTGGCGGGCGTTGGTCACTATTATGTCGCCGGGGTCGGTCAGCAGCGATTGCGCTATGCCGGTCAGGGTGTCGCGCAGCGTGTCAATGCCGGCAGAGGTTTTGGCCGAGACTTCTACGGTCGTGGTACCGGCGGGTATCATGTCAGCCGCCTGCTGCGATGAGGCGACATCGGTTTTGTTGATTACCGCTACAAGATGCTGATTGTCAGCGATGCTGTCAAGCCAATCAGCTTTCTGCGGGTTGGCGGCATCAATCACGTGCAGCAATATTGTGGCGCGTCCTATCGCCTGCCGGCTGCGGTCTATGCCAAGCTGCTCGATGCGGTCGTCGGTGTTACGTATGCCGGCCGTATCGATGAAGCGGAATGTGAAATCGCCTATGTTGACTGTGTCCTCGATAAGGTCGCGCGTCGTGCCGTGAATGTCGGACACAATCGCACGGTCGTCGCCCACAAGAGCGTTGAGCAACGACGATTTTCCCACGTTCGTAGGCCCGATTATCGCCACCGGAATACCCTCTTTGATGGCATTGCCGCTGTCGAACGACGCGGCGAGACGGTGTATTTCATCGCGCAATTCCACCGCCTGGGCATGCAGTTTCTGTCGTGACGCAAACTCCACATCCTCCTCCGAAAAATCGAGCTCCAGTTCGAGGAGCGAAGCCAGTTCGAGCAGATTGTCGTGCATCGCGGCAAGTCGACGCGAGAATCCGCCCTTCATCTGCTTTATCGCAATATCATGGGCTGCACGGCTGCGCGACGCTATCAGGTCGGCCACGCCCTCGGCCTGCGCGAGGTCCATCTTGCCTGCGGCGAACGCACGCCGGGTGAATTCGCCATGTTCGGCGAGCCGTGCACCCGCCTCAACAAGCAGCCCCACAACAGCTTTCTGCACATACACCGACCCGTGTACCGACAATTCCACCACATTTTCACCCGTAAACGACTTCGGCGCACGGAACACCGCCGCCACACAGTCATCCACGACATCGCCCTGCGCGTCCACGATACTCCCATAGTGAACGCTATGCGACGCCGCGTCGGCAAGCCTCTTGCCGCGCCACAATGTGTCGGTTATAGCTATCGCGTCATCGCCACTGACGCGTATTACCGCTATTCCCCCCACTCCGGGCGGAGTGGAGATGGCGCATATCGTATCCTTCTGTTCTGTCATTTCGGGTAGAATAATTTTACTGTAACGTGTGTGCGCACCCTCCTGTCGCGCATTATTTGAGACGGCTCCAGCGGGTGAAATTTATCGTTGACTCCAGACGATTCTCAATCGAATCGGGAAGCGAAGAGAAGAAATCATGCCCCGTCAGAGCCTCGATTTCGTCGACGGTCACGGCCGCAGCCTGCATGCCGCCCGCCACCGGCCCGTTGTCCACAAGAAACCCTATGGCCTGCGGAGTTTCCGCCCACGGCGAAAGTATCACCTTGAAAAAACGTTGCGGCACTGCCACGCGGCTGCTTCCTATATATTCACGCGGCTTCTCAGTAAGCACCGGACCGCACACGATGATTACCGCCGAATCCGCCACAACGCGCCCGCGGCATTTCTCCTCGATTTTCTTCCACGTGCCACGGTTCAGATTCCCGTCCTGAGGTGCGATGTTGGTCATGCAGAAAGTCTCCTCCATAGCCCGCTTATCCCACTTCATGTCGCCGGCCGGCGCCATGTGTCCGCGGTCATATCCGCTCCCGCTGTAATCCTCCGGCCACGCGCACCCCTTTATGTCGGGGTCGTTGTAAAACCTGTCGGCACGCGATTCCGTACCGGCCGCCTCATCGACCGTCAGCTCCCAGGCCACCCAGTTCGGTATGTGCAGGTCGGAATTGAACGACACTGTCATGCCCTTGTAGTTGACAATCTCCTCCTTCAGGCCCGGTGCCGTCCGGACGTATGTGAGATTGTCGAACTGCTGACGCCCCTCGCCCCGCTTATGCTGACTCAGCATATAGCGTGCGCCGGCAAACAGAGCTGCCACTATCAGCAGCAACAGCACCGACTTGTTCAGCGACTGCCTGCGCCTGCGACGCGACGCCTGCCGCGTCATATATGTCGATTTCTTTCTGCGTTTCGCCATCATACACAATGTTTATCACACAGGTTTGGCCCATGTGTAATTGGCCGAACGATGCCGGCACCCTTTAAGTCTCATATATATCGTCGTGACGGGACGCGCGAACATGTATAGCGGCATCAGCCATCCTTTGACCGGCACATGCAACGCTTTCGCCGCACGGTTCCACGCCACCTCCGTCAGAACTATCCACAATATTCCCGCTATCAGCAGAGCGCACAGCGGAAGCACGTTAGGCATCAGCATAACGCCCGACGCCACCGTCATTCCGAGCCATACCCACATCATAAGCGAACCCGCGCCCATAAGCCTCCGCGCGCAGTGGCTCAGCTTACGTCCGGTAAACTCATGGCGCACTCGCTCGGTGTCATAACTGCCGCAGAAAGCCCCCACATCAATACCCGTCTGCGTCTGCCCCGAAAGCTCCACGGCATAATTGCCGTCGCTGGCGATATGGCTCAGGAAAATATCGTCAATGCCGTGGTGCAGCCCCACCGAGTCAGTGAAACCGTTGTTGTCGAAGAACAGCTGGCGGCGGAACGCAAGATTGCATTCCGTGCCGCGGTACGCACGTCCGCCTATCGCGCTCGACAGGTATGTCACCTTGTCGGCAAGCATATTGAAACCGTTCATTCCGCCCGGACGACGTTCTCCGGCCGGGAAACTCGAACCGATCACCACATCCTTCCCCTCCGCGAAATGGCGTCCGATAAGTTTCAGCCAGTCATACGACATTATCTGCGCGTTGGCATCCGTAAGCACCACATAATCATACCTCGCGGCCTTTATTCCGAGCGTCACGGCAAGCTTTTTGCGCGACAGGGCGTGTGCCTCGTCGGGCACATACGTCATACGCAGATTCTTATGCTGAGCCGCCAGCAGCGTCACCACATCCTCGGCATGCTCGCTGCGTCCGTCGGTAGCTACTATCACCTCAAACGGCACATCGAGATTCTGCCCCAATATGTCGGGCAACATCCTTTCCAGCGCCCTCGCGCTGTCCTTACAGTACACTATCACCGACAGCGCCGGTATCTGGCGTTCCACGCCCCCCGCAGCCAGTCGCGACGTAAGCCGGTGATGCTTCACCACGCTCATGATTTTGCTCCTGTATATGAAAATCAAATAGATTGCCGCCAGAAGCCCCACCCCCACAAGCGCCTGCGCAACGTGTGAATAAATAATATCTACGTCAAAATCAAATTCCATAACGTCTTGAAAAATATCCCACAAAATTACGAAAATTTTGTCACACCTCCACTACCCCCGCCATGTATTTTTCAACGACAACATCCCAACCCCGACAACAATAGATAGGTTAAATTTACCATCCAAACCCAGCCAAATCTCCTGTCCCCTTGTGCTCCTGTTCAAAAAAATAAAAAACAAAAGAACAAGAGCACAAAAGCCCAAATAAAATTTCCCCCTGCACTATTTACCTAATCTTTTGTTTTTAATATCCATTTGCGCCGGCAGTATACAAAAACGAGTCAATTAATTATCCATTTGGAATATGTTCCCTTTGCTTTAAAGGTATTGATTACCTTCTCTATTTCAGCCCAAATTTCATCATTATAAAGTATTATAATTGAATCTGAATCCCTATCATCATTGCGCCATTTACTAATCCAAATGAACCAATATCTTTTATTTGATGGGTCAGAATTGGTTGCCAGAAGAGATATGCTAAACATACTGGAATTCCCGTCCCAAATATTTGTTTCAAATGAATAAGTCTTAATATGTGTTGTAAGACTATTATTTAATTTGAATTGTTCACTGTTACAAAATACATTAACAGAGTTCTTCCCTCCACCTGGATATGTATCCCCTAAAAAATGGAGTTTATTGCCATACATTGCATCTACTGAAAATTGGACATCCTCTAGAACCTGTATAACCTCGAACGTACATGAGCCCTCATTCTCAACTGTTCCGTCAGGCGTAAATGAACGGCAGATGCAGGGTACAGAAAATGTAGCAAATGGTTCAGGCAGAGAATTTTTTTTAATAATATCAGGAGTCAACCATCCGCCAGATGTGGTTGGGGATGCATTTAAGCAAATCGATAAAAGAAGAAATAAGAATACTGATTTTTTCATGATAATATATTACCGTGTTCTGTAGGCCTCCCGGATTGAACTGACTGGTTTATGAAAAAGAAGCGTGAAAGCCTGTATCGTTACTCTTCCCGCTTTTCGAGGCTCTCGCATTGCCCATCTCAGTAGAAAGAGCAACGCCGAAGCCTCACGCTGTATGATATGACAATGCCGGCGCACCACTGAGCCGCCACTATAAACCATACCCGAAAAGGCATCTACCGTTGCTTCATTCCTGACTGAGATTAGAATTTGCGAGATTCCGAAAAGCCAAGAATGAGCGCAGATAAACGCTCCTGTATCATGTCTGCACCCGCCCCTGGCCCATATCGGGCTTCGGGAAGCGATATGCATGACAAAGATAAACCGATTTTTCAACTTCCACAACATTAATTCCATCTTTTTCACTGTCACCCAAAGATTTTGCCAAATTTTATTTTTATTCTATTTTTCAGAAGTCAGAGCGAAAAATTATTATGCACCACAAACATAATGTTTTTGCAGCATAATAATTATATTCTCGTTTTCTCTCCCCCGTCAGCATAAAAAATAGTTAATGCGTAGAGTAATGCGAATTATTTTTGCTATTTTTGCAATACGGAAGTCCGCAATAGCCATTAAGCTATTGAAACTGCATATAACAACACAATGTAGGAGGTCGTTGCAGAACTCCGAAATTTCGGTCAACAAAGTAGGGACGCACGGTCTGTGCGTCCGATAATTCACAGGTAAGCAATGTGCGTTTTGGACGCACAGACCGTGCGTCCCTACTTTTGGAAATTTTGTAACAACCCCGCCAATAATTACCGCTCCATGGAAGAGAATAAACCGAAAAATTCGTTTATCGGCTGGTGCCGGCGTTATATCTCGCTGCTGTTCGTCGGCCTGCTCGCGCTGTATGTCTACGTTTTGTTCTTCAATGACAATTCCTACGGACATCTGCGTGAACTTCACGGAGAAATCAAACGTTTAGAAAAAGAGAAAAAGGAAAATCAGGACACGCTCAACAAATACTACGAGCTTAACCGCCTGCTCCTTTCCGACAAGGAGGAACTGGAGCGCGTGGCCCGCGAGAAATACGGGATGCAGCGGCCCGGCGAAGATGTCTACATTATAGAATAAGAGGGTGTCTCATTATAGAATGAATATGAAAGAAAACAAATCACGGCAATCCGCAAAAAAGATAAACCCGCAAGATGTCACCGGCCCCAAGGCCTCACCCGTATGGACAGCCGCCACAGCCATCGGGCTGCTCCTCATAGCCGCCGGCACGCTCATACCTATACTCAACGCGCGCCATACGGCATACGTCGACATGTCCGACACGTTCAAATACATCTTCTCGGCCGGAGCCGCAGTGCTGCTCGTAAGCCGGCTGTTCAGCACCTACAAAGGTAAGATACTGCGTCTGAAGCGCCTATACCGCATCGAGGTATGGAGCGCGCTGTTTTTCTGCGTGGCCGCCTTCTTCCTCTTCTACGAGAAAGACACCACGCGCAACTGGATTGCATTCACTCTCGCCGGAGCCGCCATACAGCTCTACACATCCTTCATGATACCCCGCACCACCCGCAAAGCGCTCAACGGCGAAGTGGAATGACATTTTGTCTGACTTTTCAAACTACAGAACTACCGAATTATGAAACACCGGCATATCCTCCTCTCCATAGCCGCAGCAGCAGGCATCACCGCCATTTCGGCCGCGCCCTCCAACAAGAAAGAGGTGTCGCGCAATCTCGACATCTTCACCTCCATCTACAAGACCCTCAACTCGATGTACGTCGACTCCATCGACGCCAACAAGTCCATCACCACGGCCATCAACGCCATGCTCGACGAGATCGACCCCTACACAGAGTATATCCCCGAGGAGATGCAGGAGGACTTCATGACCATCTCTACCGGTGAATTCGGCGGAATAGGCGCCTACATCGGCCAGAACAAAGCCAAAGAGACCTACGTCACCGAGCCGCAGGAAGGTACCCCCTCGGCAAAATCGGGACTCAAGGCCGGCGACGTGTTCCTGACAATCGACGGCGACTCCGTGCGCACCCTCGGAAGCGACAAGGTGCGCGACCGTCTTCGCGGCCAGGCCGGGACAAAACTGCACGTCACCGTGCGCCGTCCGCTTGTCAGCGGCGACACCGTACTCAACATCGACATCACCCGAGCCAAAATCGAAGTGCCCACGATGCCCTATTACGGCGTCGTACGCGACACGGTAGGCTACATACAGCTCTCCACATTCAACGAGAAATCATATCCCGAAGTTAAGAAAGCCGTCAGCGAACTCATAGCCGACCCGCGTGTCAAAGGTCTCGTGCTCGACCTCCGCGGCAACGGTGGCGGACTCCTCGAGAGCGCCGTCAATATCGTCAGCCTGTTCGTGCCCAAAGGCACCGAAGTGCTCCGCACGCGCGGACGCTCCGTCACCAACGAAAAGACCTACCGTACCACCGCCGCACCCGTAGCCCCCACTACCCCCCTCGCCATACTCATCGACGACGGTTCCGCCTCGTCATCTGAAATCGTAACCGGGGCATTGCAGGACCTCGACCGCGCCGTCATCATAGGCGAACGATCCTACGGCAAAGGTCTCGTGCAGTCCACCTTCCCCCTCCCCTACAACGGCATAGTCAAGGTGACCACGCAACGCTACTACATACCGAGCGGACGCCTCATACAGGCCATCGACTACTCCCACCGCAACCCCGACGGCTCGGTTGCCCGCACGCCCGACTCGCTCACCAACATATTCTATACCCGGGCCGGACGACAAGTGCGCGACGGCGGCGGCATCACCCCCGACATCAAAATCGAATATCCCGAAATAAGCCGGCTCACCTACAACATCGTGGCAGGCAACCATCACTTCGATTTCGCCACGAAATATGCCGCGGCTCATCCTACGATTCCCTCCCCCGAGACATTCGTCATGACCGACGAGCTATACGACGAGTTCAAGAACTCCATCGACCCCGCCTCAATCGAATACGACAAAGTGTGCGAGACCATCCTCGACCAGCTTGAAAAAGCCGCGCGCCGCGAAGGCTATCTCGACGACAGCGTGGAGCAGCAGATTGCCGCCCTCCGCACCTCGCTCCAGCACGACCTCGCCAAAGACCTTGACACGCAGCGCGAACGCATCAGCGAATATCTCGTGCCCGAACTCCTCCGCCGCTACTACTACAACCGCGGAGCCGTGGCCTACGGCATACGCTTCGACCCCGCCGTAGCCCGCGCCGCACAGCTCTTCGGCAACCCGGCCGAATACTCCTCTCTCCTCACCCCTGCCGAAAAACCGGCCACGGATAAAAAATAACGCCCGACAGCAATCACTTTTGCACAATATAAAAAAAAGCATTATCTTTGCACCGCAAAAGCACAATAATGGCGGGGCGTAGCGCAGTCCGGTAGCGCACCTGGTTTGGGACCAGGTGGTCGCAGGTTCGAATCCTGTCACCCCGACAAAAAAATCTTGCAACCTAAGGTTGCAAGATTTTTTTTGTATTGTACCGGCTGACACCGCCGGAATGACTGCAAATAGTTTTGGGATCAGCAGAAAAAGCAGTATATTTGCATATATTGGCAATAGTAATTAATACATTATCACAATAATATCATTATTCAACAAGAACATCTCACATGGAAATTTCAATCTCCAATACCGACGGAAAACTCAGGGCCTGCCTCAATGGACGTCTTGACACATTATGCGCGCCCCAATGCGAAAAGGATCTTGAACCTATACGTAAAAATTCAGGAAACGAAAATATAATCGACTGCAGCGGACTCGGATATATCAGCAGTTCCGGCCTTCGCATCTTCCTCAGCCTTCTCAAGAAAGTGAAAAACGACGGCGGCACGCTTGTCCTCGAAAACGTCAATGACGAAATCAAAAACATATTCACCATTACCGGTTTTCATAAATTGTTCACAATCAAATAACCGCAGCGCCCCGTATCATGTCTCTTTCCAATAAGCTGAGCCTGTATCTGGTGCTTACGGCATTGGTCATCTTTGCGTCCTTAGGCTTCATATTTGTGCGCTATGGCGGAGAACGCGAGGAACGTCTCGTGTCAATCTACGCCTCTATGAGCATAGAGAATTTCGCCGACAGGATTGACTATGACCTCTCGCGAATAGAAAACAACATTGCTCTCTCGTCGCCCGAAGCGCTGCGTGTCCTTGAACACCCCGACCGGATATTGCGGTTTGTCGAGCGTTACGTGAAGACAGATTCCCTTATAATGGGCGGTTGCATAGCTGCGGTACCCGGTGCGTCGCCGCTGACAGGCGACGCCATGATGATGGAATACGCAAGCCGTGACGGACAAGGCGAATGGCAGTCAAAACACCTTGGCGACAGCGCCTACGACTATACCGCCATGCCATGGTATACCGATGCCGTAAGCACCGGAAAGCCATGCTGGTCAGAGCCATATTTCGACAAAGGAGGCGGCAATAAGCTGATGGTCACCTATTCCTATCCACTGTGCGACCCGGAAGGAAAGGTCATCGCCGTAATGACCGCCGACATATCCATTGGCGACCTTACTCACGAAATAACCAGACTAAAGCCTGTTGACAAGGGCTATGCATTCATCATCAGCAAGGAGCATACCTTCGTCACCTACCCCGACAGGAGCAAGGTGCTATCCGAAGACATCGAAACGTATGCTAAGGAGAAGGGCTGGAAGATGATTTCTGAACTGGGAGAAAAGAATTATTCCCGCAAAAGCGACATATTCCGCATCGACGAGAATGGAAAGGACATGCTTCTCGTGTGCCACAGAATGGAGCTGACCGACTGGATTATATGCAGCATAGCGCCTTACAGCTCCATAATGTCCGACCTCGACCTACTCACATTCAAGGCTGTAGTCCTAATTGTGGCAGGACTTTTAATATTGCTCTTTCTCATTCGTGCCATAGTGATATACTCCATGCGGCCGCTCTCGCGGCTTACAGCAACGGTCGACAGCATATCATCGGGCCATCTCGAGACCACGCTTCCGGCAATGAAAGCGTCTGACGAGATAGGACGCCTCAACAACGCATTCTCGAAGATGCAGTTCTCGCTGCGGGAGCAGATGGAACGTCTGGTCGAGACCACCAGGGCCAAAGAACATATAGAAAGTGAACTCCACATTGCCCGCAGCATTCAGATGGGCCTCGTGCCACGGACATTCTCGCCGTTCCCCGAATGGAAAGGGCTCGAGCTTTTCGCAATGCTCCGGTCGGCCAAAGAGGTAGGCGGTGACCTGTATGATTTCTTCATACGCGACTCCCTGCTTTTCTTTACAATCGGTGATGTTTCCGGCAAAGGTATCCCGGCCTCACTGTTTATGGCCGTGACACGCACCCTGTTCCGCATGGCGGCCGAACAAAGCGATTCACCGGGGAAGATTATATCCACCATCAACGACACCATAGTTAAGGATAACACCGAATGCATGTTCGTGACCATGTTCGTAGGCACGCTCGATTTGCGCACCGGCCATCTGCGTTTCTGCAATGCCGGCCACAATCCTCCGGTCATCATCGACAAGAACGGTGCATCTTTTCTGGCTGAGAACGAAAACATTCCGGTAGGCGTGATTTCAGGTTATGAATATAAGGAAGAAAGCTTGCGGCTCACTTCCGACAGCACTCTATTCCTATATACCGACGGACTGACTGAAGCTGAAAATTCATCAAAGGAACTCTATGGCGACCAACGGTTGCTTGATGCCCTTTCCGACAATCCGGCCACGCCCCCAAAAGAAAAGATTGAACGCCTGAGCGGCTCGGTCGGCAATTTTGCCGAAGGAGTCGACCAAAGCGACGACCTCACCATGCTGAGTCTTCGTCTCAACCATGGAATGAGAATACTGGAACACCGCGTATTCCACAACTCCATGACAGAAATCGAAAGGATTCCGGCTATTACACTGCACCTTGCGGCTGTACTTAGCCTCGACGACACAATACGCGACAGAATCAATCTTGTCCTTGAAGAAGCCATCGTCAATGTCATCAGTTATGCCTACCCGGAAGGCGAGTCCGGAGAAATCGAGCTTTCGGTCGGACACGATTATTTGTCAGATGAACTGATTATACAAATTTCCGACTGCGGCAAACCGTTTGACCCTACGAAGAAAAAAGATGCCGACATCGACGCCGACATCGACGAGCGCCCCATAGGCGGTCTCGGAATATTCCTGATCCGAAATTTATGCGACAGCGCTGAATATTGCTATTCCGACGGCCGGAACATCCTGCGCCTGACTGTCGCGCTAAGAGGGTGTATCATAACAAAAGATAAAAATTGAACCGATGAAAAGAAAATCATATCTCGTAGGACACGCTTTCCGCAGCTTCCTGTTCGCTTCCGTCATGACAGTGGCCGCCTCGCAGATGGGCGCATTCATTGACGGCATGATGGTGACATGGTTTGTCAACGACGCCGCAATGAGCGCCATCAACATCAGCTCGCCGGTACTTCAGCTTTATTTTTCATTATGTCTGCTCCTCGGTGTCGGCGGCACTCTCATAGCAGGCAAAGCCATCGGCAACTACGACCGGGAGAAAGCATCACGCATATTCTCCCTTTCCGTTTCGTCGGCAGTCATACTCGGCCTTATCCTCGGGGGCGCCGGACTCGTATTTTTTGACCCGATTATCAATATGCTGTGCCCCGACAGGGCGATTGTCGGATACGCGGGGGCATACATGGCCATCACCATCCCGTCGGCGGCAGTCTACATGCTGATGATAGTGCTCCAGCTGTTTGTGGCGCTCGACGGAGAGCCCAGGCGAGTCACTGCCGCTGTCTCCACATGCATAGCGGTCAACCTCATTCTCGACTATCTGTTCATAAAAGTCTTCGCATGGTCGATGACGGGAGCCGCACTTGCCACCGTGATAAGCTACATACCGGCAATCGTGATACTTCTCGCGCATTTCAGGAAGAAAAACGCATTACGGTTCTCTATGAAATACGATTTCCGCAATCTGTTGGCTATAACAAAGACGGGGACTCCATCGGGATTGACGGCAATGCTGATGTCATTACAAATTTTCGTCTGCAACATTATTGCCATGCACTATCTGGGCACGTCTGGGGTCATCGTATTTGCCGTATGCATGTACCTGCTGCGTCTCTCCATGATTATACTTACCGGCTCTATCGACTCATTCCAGCCTGTCGCATCAATCCTTGCCGGCTCCGACGACAACAAAGGCGTAGCGATGGTACTCGGCAAAGCCTACCGTTTTCTTGGCATAAGCCTTGTCGTCTTTGCCGGAATCATGATTTTTTTCCCCGGCATAATAGCCGGGCTTTTCAGCGTGACCGACCGCAGCACGCTCGGAATGTTCAACAGCGCTATCCCGGCCTACGCTTTCAATATTATATTGCAATGCGCCGTCGGATTACTTATTCCGGTCTACCAGGTGTATGCCAATACACGTCATGCCATGATAATATCAATAGGACAGCCCATACTCCCGATTATCTTCTTCTGGATATTTGCCGCAGCGGGAATAAACGCATGGTGGGGGTTTGCGGCCGGACAGCTGGTATTGCTCATACTGGTGTCACTGACGGTTTTGCGTCCGAAACCCGGCCTTATTCCCTTCTTCCTCATTCCCTCCGGATCAGCCGCAAAAGTCTATGACACAAGCATCGTCCCCTCCGTCGAGGATACGGGGAATCAGTTGCGGGAAGCCGACATGTGGCTTGAAAATTGCGGAATAGGCAAAGCGCTCCGCTTCCGTGTCGGAGTGTCATGCGAGGAAATACTCAATAACATCGTCAAGCATGCCGGCAGCATAAACCGCAAGGAAGCGTCTGTCGATTTGCGTATCTCCTTGCATGCCAACAGCATAACAGCCATAATCCACGACGAAGGCCGCCCGTTCAACCCCATTGAGCAGGACCCGCATTCCGGCATCGGACTGCTCATCGCAAAAAAATCATGCGATGAGATGAAATACGAATATATGTTCCATCAGAATATCCTGACCATGAACTGGATCATGGACAATTCGGTAAAATGACTCACCCCCAATCTAAACCAAAATCATGAAACAATCCCCACTCAGCCAGACCCAGCTCGGCATTTATCTCGGCTCGGCCTATCGTGATGACCTTGCCTACCATATTGCATATATATTCCGTTTCCCGGCAGACACGGATCCCGACAGCCTCGCTGCTGCGCTCCGCAAAACAATCGCCGCCCACCCAGCATTGAATGTCAGCATCGACACTGACGACAAAGGCGAGGCACTGATGAAATGGGACGAAAACGACATTCCGGAAATACCCGTCGCCAATATGACGGAGGCACAGTTTGAAGCGCTCAAACCGATGCTTATAGAGCATCTCGCCGTGCCCGGCAACCACATGAGCCGCTTCCGCATCATCCGTACCGAGAATTCCACCTGTCTTATAGCCATCATCCACCACATAATCTACGACGGCTCGTCAATGCGAATTTTCCTGCATGACCTTGACTCAGCTCTGAAAGGCAACAATCCGGGGAAAGAGACTTTTACACAATTCGATGTCGTCGAGAAAGAGATTGCAGGCCGCAAAACGCCTCAATATGACGAACAGAAGGAATATTACAAACGCACCTTCGGCGACTTTGATTCCGACGGCACGGCACTTTTCCCCGATGCCCGGGAAATAAAAGCCGAGGATAAGACCGGGACAGAATCCGCCACAGCCGGCAACCATAAGATTTTCCGCCTGCTGACCTCCCCCGACGTTTTCAAAGGTGGGGCGGCCACAGCCAATGCCGCGATGGGCATAGCCCTCGGTGCATTCACCGGACGCGACGATGTCCTCTTCACAACAGTATATCACGGACGCAACACCCCCGACACTGAGAATACTGTAGGCATGCTCGTGCGCACACTTCCTGTCCGTTGCAGACTTGGCGACGACACGACCGTTGCCGGACTCATTGCTGAAATGAAAGCCCAACGCGATGCAACTCGTGCCAACGACCTATACTCATTCGCCGACTTTTCTGCCATGCTCGGATACGAGCAGAACGTACTGTTCGGCTATCAGGGGCGTCTGCTTGACTTTGACGGCCTCATTGACGGCATGACAGCCGAACGCATCGACAACGGCGACACAGGCGTTCCCCTCACCATACAGATGTATGTCACCGACAACGGCCTCGACGTCGACGTGATATGGCGCGGCGACCTTTATTCCGAAGCTGCGGTAAGTCGTCTTGTCGCCACTTTTGACCTCGCTCTCACACAGCTCTGCGACCCGGCGAATGCCACGCTCACGGTAAGCCGTCTGGCTCTCGTCGGCAGCGAGGAAGAAGAAGAACTGAAACGGCTCGAAACAGTTCCGGCACTCCCCTACGACCGTTCCATGCCAATAGAGGGCGTCATCGCCTCGGTAGCCCGCAGGATTCCCGGCAAAGCAGCGGTTGTAGCCGGCAACGTGACGCTTACATACGCCGATGTCGACATGATTACCACACGCATGTCGCGGCGCCTCGCCGAAAACGGAATAGTGCCCGGTGACACTGTCGGTGTCATGATACCCCGCAGCGAGTGGATGTCGCTTATACCCGTCGCCGCAATGAAAGCACAGGCCGCCTACGCACCTCTCGACCCTACATTCCCTCAGGAGCGCCTTTCATTCATGATTGAGGACGCAGGCATAAACACCATCATCACTGTCGACGGTCTGGCCGACAAAGTACTGCCCGACTTCAAAGGCCGCATCCTCGACGCCCGCCTACTTAACACCGCGCCCGACGGCGACCAACCGACGGCTACCCCCGAAAATTGGGAAGCGGCTCCCGACGCGCCATTCGTGGTGCTGTATACTTCCGGTTCCACAGGCAAACCGAAAGGCGTCACACTCACCCGCGGCAACCTGCTCAACTATAGCCACGACTACGTTGAAATAGCGAAATATGGAGAAGCCGACCGCATCCCGGCATACGCCAACTTCGGCTTCGACGCCCACATGATGGACCTCTACCCAACCCTCATGGCCGGCGCCACTCTCTACATTCTCGACGATGAGATACGCCATGACCTTGACGCGCTGCATGACTTCTTCGAAAAAAACAGGATAACCTGCGCATTCCTCACCACACAGATAGCATGGCAACTTTTCACGCTCTACGAGTTCTCGACGCTCCGCTGGCTCGCATGCGGCGGTGAGAAACTGCCGCCTACAGGTGAGCTTCCGTTCGTCTTCGCCAACCTCTACGGCCCGACGGAATGCTCGGTCATAGCAACATATTTCATACCACGCGGCGCCACCGACGGCACGGTAATCGGACGTCCGATACCGGGTTACGGCGTGCGTGTACTCGACAGGCACGGCCGCCGCGTGCCGCGCGGCGTGCCCGGGGAGTTGCTCATCACAGGTGCCGGCGTCGGCCTCGGCTACCTCAACAGGCCGGAACTCACTGCCGAAAAATTCATCGAAGCGGACGGCGCCCGCGCCTACCGCACAGGCGACCTTGCCCGATGGAACGAAAACGGCGACATTCAGTTCCTCGGCCGCATGGACGGCATGGTGAAGCTACGCGGCCTGCGTATCGAACTTGGCGAAATCGAGGCGGTAGCCACACGCCACGAAGCAATCCGGCAGTTTGTCGCCGCAGTAAAGTCAGTCGGCGGAAACGACCAGCTCGTAGGCTATTATGCTGTCAAGGACGGCATGGAAGTAAGTCCCGATGAGCTCCGCAGCTTCATGGCGGAAGACCTCACCGAATTCATGATACCGGCCACTGTGATGCGCCTCGACAAGATGCCCATGACTCCCAACGGAAAGATTGACCGCCGCGCACTGCCGGTGCCCGAAATAAAACTTGAAGAAGATGACTTCGTCAAAGCCGAAACGCCACAGGAAATCGAGATAACCGGCATTGTATCCGAGCTGCTCGGACACAATGCCTTCGGCGTCACTACCAACCTGCTCAAAACAGGACTGACGTCGCTTCTCGCCATGCGCCTTGTAGCGACAATTGCCAAGCGCATGAACGTGCGCATCACCTCGAAAGAGGCGATGGCCGATCCGACAGTAAGAGGTATCGTTAAGGCAATTTCGGCAGTCGGTGCCGATGTTCCGGCGGCTAAAACCATACACAAGCGCAAATACTATCCGATAACGGAAAACCAGCGTGGCGTGCTCATCGACTGGGAACGCAACCGAGATGCCGTGCAATACAATGTGCCGCAGGCAATCAAGCTAAAGCCCGACACCGACCTCAACCGCCTCCGCGACGCGCTCACCGCTACAGTAAAAGCCCACCCGGCCCTCAGCGCTACATTCGTCAATCGCAACGGCGACGTGATGCAGCAGCGCAGGGACATCGGAAACGTCCTCGTAGCCGAACTCTCTCTCGACAGCACTCCCTCTCGCGGACAGATGCAGGAATTAGTGAGACCGTTCGACCTTTTCGCCGACCCGCTGTACCGCTTCACCATCATTCGCACACCGCAAGGCGACTGGCTGTTCATGGATTTCCACCATATCGTCTTCGACGGTGTTTCGGCCATGGTATTCTTCGACTCGCTTGCAAAGGCTTATGCCGGAGAGCACCTTCAGGAAGAGGAATATTCGGCATTTGAATGGGCAGCCGATGAGGCAGCCGTCATGCAGTCGTCCGAATACGAGGAGGCCGAGCAATGGTTCGACAGACTGCTTGACAGCGTCGAGACCACGGTCTACCCCCACAGTACCCGGCCGGAAGCAGTCACACCGGGCACTCTACTTCGCAGAGAAATTGAGATTGACGGAGCCGGCATAGACCGTTTCTGCCGTGACAATGCGCTCACACCAAGCAATTTCTTCCTTTCTGTATTCATGCAGACACTCCACCGTCTGACCCGCAACGATACAGTCGCCATCACCACCATCAACAACGGGCGCAACGACGTGCGCCTTGTCGACGACATCGGCATGTTTGTCAAGACACTTCCCGCAGTATCAAAGATGTCGGCAAAACAAGCCGCAGAAATGGCTCCGGCATCAATGTCACTGTCGCTCCAGGAGCAGTTCAACACTACGCGCGGATATGACTTCTTCCCGTTCACCGAAATAGTTGACAAATACGGGCTGCGTCCCGAGATAATGTACGTCTACGAAGGCGGCGTATCACTCGACGCCGAAGACGGGCCGCTCGGCAAGGATAAAATTCCTGTAAGCCTTGACACTGCCAAGGTACCACTGACGCTTCTGATATTCACACCGGCCCCCGGCACATACAGGCTTGAGCTTGAATATGACGGCTCGCTTTACAACAACGCCGACATGAGCGTACTGCTCGAAATGACGGCAGAAGCCGCATCGAAGAATACTTTTACCGCCACGGTCAAAGAGGCAACGCTCCTTTCAGACGCTCAGGACGCTCTTCTCGCCTCTATCCGCAACGGCGTCACCGGCGAAGTCGGGTTCAAGTCATATCACGGGGCTCTCGAACAACAGGTCGACGCCACCCCCGACGCCACTGCCCTTGTAGCCTGCGACCGCACCCTAAGTTTCGCCGGACTTGATGCCGAAGCCAACCGCATCGCCAACTATCTGCGCGCCAACGGAGTGGGCCGCGGCGATAAAGTCGTCGTGCTTCTCCCGCGCGACTCCCGACTTATCACAACAATCTATGGAGTAATGAAATCGGGAGCGGCATATATCCCGTGCGACCCCGACTATCCCGTTGAACGTATCAGACTCATCACCGAGGATTCCGACTCCAGGCTCATCATAACTACCGCTGACCGCGTAGACTCTTTCCCCGGCAAAGCCGCCTGCATAGATGCAATTCTTGCAGAGTCGGCCGACTCTTCGCGCCCCGTTGACGACACGCAAAGCGACGACCCGGCGTATCTGATTTATACTTCAGGTAGCACCGGGCGGCCGAAAGGAGTGGTAATACATCACGGCGCGGCCGCCAACTATCTTTACGGCTACCGCGAACTCATCTACCGTCCGATGAAGGAACATGAGCCCCGCGTCAACATGCTCATTGTCACAATCTCATTCGACGCATCGCATGTCGACCTCGGCACTTCCCTTACCTCAGGCCACACCCTTGTCCTCGCCAACGAAGAAGAGTGCAAGGACGTTACTTTGCTATCCGGCCTGATGCGGCGCAACCGCGTCGAAGCCTTCGACGCCACCCCGAGCCGCCTTGCCGCCATGCTCGAACTGCCTGAATTCCGTGAGGCGATATCCGATTGCCGCCTCCTCAACATCGGCGGTGAGGGCATCCCACATTCGCTGCTTCACAAACTCGACAGCGCCGGATTCAAGGGATTGATTGTCAACGAATACGGCCCTACAGAAACGACTGTCGGCTCCAACCATGCCATTCTTACCTCCGACAAGCCGGTCACTGTCGGCCCCCCGTTCTACAACTACAAGGAATATATCCTCGACGGCTGGGGCGGCGAACTGCCCGTCGGCGCCATAGGCGAACTTGTCATCGCCGGACGCAGTGTTGGCAAAGGCTACCACAACATGCCCGAGAAAAATGCGGAAAGCTTCATAACGTTCAACGGCGAAAGGGCTTACCGCACCGGCGACCTGGCTCGCTGGCTCCCCGACGGAGATGTCGATGTGCTGGGCCGTATCGACCATCAGGTCAAGCTGCGTGGCCTACGCATCGAGCTTGGCGAGATTGAAAGCGTGGCCAACTCCTTCAAGGGTGTAAAGATGTCAGTAGCCAACGTATGCAAAATCAACAATATCGACCATCTGTGCATCTGGTATGAAGGTACAGACATAAGTCAGGAAGAACTGAAACTTCATCTTCAACGCCATCTCACCGACTACATGGTTCCCGACAGCTTCAACCCGGTGGAGAAGATACCCGTCACGCCCAACGGCAAACTCGACCGCAAGAACCTCCCTGCGCCTGTGCTTGAGCAATTAGCCGAGTATGAAGAACCCGCCCCCGGTGCCGAAAGCCGGATTGCCGAAGCATTCCGTGCCGCTCTCGGTCTGGAACGTGTAGGCGCCAACGATGATTTCTTCAAAATAGGAGGCACATCGATCAACGCCATAAAAGTTGTGGCCGTACTCTCCTCAGCAGGCCTGAAAATAAACTACAAAACGCTGTTTGACACCAAGACTCCCCGACGTCTCGCCGCATCACTCGGCCAAAGCGGGGACTCTCCGGCGCCCAAAACCGATATCGCAGCCTCCTCCGCCAACGGCGAGTTTGCCAAGCTGCTTGCCGGGAACACAGTCAAAGCCTTTAACGAAGGTGAGCGGCTGACAATCGGCAACGTGCTCCTGACGGGAGCTACAGGATTTCTTGGTATCCACATGCTGCATCATCTGATAGAGCACACCGAAGCACAGATTTACTGCATAGTGCGCTCCGCAAGGGAGTTCAGCGCATCGTCAAGGCTACGCACGCTCATGTTCTACTACTTCGGTGACACCTTCGAGCATCTACTGGACAAACGGATATTCATCATCGAAGGCGACCTAAACGACACCCGGACGATTGCCGCACTTGATTCCGCAAAGATTGACACCGCAATAAACTGCGCCGCAAGCGTAAAGCACTTCGCCCCGGGCAATGAGATTGAACACGCCAATGTAGACACCGTCCGCAACATCGTCGAATGGTGCTCGGCCAACGACCGCCCACTCGTACATGTATCGACCGTTTCTGTAGCCGGCGAAGTCAACGTGGCCGATGCTGCGACAAAAATTCTTACTGAGCAGACTCTTGACATGGGACAGGGATTGTCCAACCAATATGTCAAATCGAAATACGAAGCTGAACGAATTATACTCGACGCCGTCGAAGCCGGCCGGCTCAACGCCAAAATCATGCGCGTGGGCAACATCTCGCCGCGCAATTCCGACGGCGAATTTCAGGCCAATTTCCAGAACAACGCGTTCATGGGACGCCTGAGGGCCTATCTCGCTCTCGGTTGTGTGCCTTACAGCCACCTTGTATCGGAGTGTGAGTTCTCGCCGGTCGACATGCTGGCGCATTCAATCCTCGACCTTGCCACGACACCGGCGGCCAACATCGTGTTCCATCCTCTCAACAACCATCACATCCCTCTTGCCGACGTGATTGACGTGATGGCCGAAGTGCTCGGCGTCTCAATTGACTTTGTCGATGATGACGAGTTCGGCAAACGCCTGTCTGAAGCCATGGAAACAGCGTCCGAACGTGTGACGTTCCTCCAGCCGCTCGTAGCCTATGAATCGGAAAACGGCGCCACGACCTTCGCCGGTTTTACATCAACCTACACCAACTGCATTCTATACCATCTCGGATTCAGATGGGGCGAGACATCCACTACATATATCAGGAACTTTATCCGAGCCATTGCCGGACTCGGATACTTCGACCCGGTCATGGACTGATTATGCTGTTGGCTTCTGAAACAATCGAAATAAACCCGGCGATTGATTTCGCGACACTCGACAACCGCCTCATGCGGCTTCCCCTCTGGAGACGCCGCATGGCAATGTCGTTTGCCCGAGACATCGACTGCCTGCAATCGGTCATGTCCTACGAGCTGCTTGCCAAAATGCTCCATGACACGTTAAGAATCCCACCGGGAACTTTCACTATCGAATACGGTATCACTGGCAAGCCTGCCATTGCCGGACGGCATGACATACATATCAGCCTCAGCCACTGTGACAGGGCTGTAATGGCCGCTGTTGCCGACTGCCCTGTAGGCTGCGATGTCGAAGCAATCACCACCGATACTGCGGCAGCGATGTCCCAGACTATTGATTACTGTTTCAGCCCGCGGGAACGCCGCGCAATATTGCAAGCCTCCGACCCCGAGGTCGAATTCATTAAAATCTGGACTGTCAAAGAGGCAGTTTTCAAACTCGACAACGACATTGACATCGAGACGCTCGACACCACGGCTCTATCCCGGCGATTCAATATCAAATCGACCGTCACACCCGCCTTCATTTCGACAGTCGCCACCTTAAACAGCAAAATTCATCCAAAAGACGTAACATGATGCTGAGTTTGCACGGCGTTGAGTGTCCTTCGGACGCCCACGTGTTATTGATATGATTTGGAAAACAACTGCACATTACAGTGGGGTAATATATAATCGCTAATTATCGATAGGTAATAGTATATTACGCCAAAAATCGGGATTCTATAGATAAACCAAACCGTGGCTGCTATCGGCCGGGGGTTGTTACCCTGATAGCAGCCACGGCTTATACTACAGACAAAGCGTCTTGACCGACAGGCTCCGGCAAAAAGGATTGCAATCCAAATTCCCGTCTGAGCCGCATTCGTACCGATATCAGTTCTTGTCGCTTGTCTGTGCGCGATACGACAGGCTTGCCGTGATGAGATTGTCCTCGGTCATGATGCGTATCTGGGTCGACGAATCGAAGTGCGACTCCATGCTTATGGCTTTTGCCACGAAAGGCGAAGCCGTCGACGAAGGCTGCTTGGCGGTGACATCATCCTCGACGTTGATTATGATGCCGCGGTCGGTAAGCGTGTAGGGGAGGTTCTCGAATGCAAGTTCGGGATACATCTTGTTCTTGTCATCAAGATAATAGACGGCAACCGTTGCAGTCGACTTATCGCGGTCGAGCACATAGCTGTAATACGGACGGTTACTGCTGTTTACCACGCTGCCGTCGGCATTGGCGGTGATGATGGTAGAACCGGGAAGGTATGCGGATTTCGCCACTGCCACGACCTTATATTGGTTGTCAAGCTCGAACGATATGGCATAATATGTTCCGACCTGACCTACAGCCGAGAAATAAGCATTCGATTGCGAGAGGCGGAAGTTGCTGATATTATGCGACACACCGCCTATTACCGAAGTGGCATTGGGCACATTGACTACGGCTGCGCCGGTATCCTTGTCCTGACCGAACGAGGCCTGTTCGATTTTAAGGCTTACAGGGCTGCCGCCGAGCGTCAGACGCAGATTGGTTATCTCAATATTGACTTTCCCGCTGATAAGGTCGAAATCCATAAGATAATACGCGCCTTCGGTCGATGTCGAAGCGTTTGTCGTATAGTCGGTCACGTATGTTATATTATTGCTGTAACGGTACTGCACAGTCTGCGACGGATCGTCAGAATCGCACGAAGCCAAGGCGAAAACAGCAACAAATGTCAATAAAAAGGTTTTGATGATTTTCATATCGATAAAAATTTTAATAAAATTAAGTTTGTGCATTGAATAATGGTGTAGATAAATAACGCTGTTTACCGGATATTATTGTATCGGCCGGCATCACATCGCGAAATCGAAGCGCAGCGTCACTCCGAAGCGGCGCGGATTGCCCCGCTGCACGAACTTGTTTCCTATCGACTCGAAATAAAATGTCGAATACTTCGTCTTGGTGATATTATCCCCCCACAGCTCGATATCGGCCAGAGGAGTACGCAGATTGACCGACAGACCTGCGAGAGCGTAGAAAGGCTGCTTCACCGTGTTCTCCTCGTCCCAGTATATCGGGCCGACGCCGCGACAGTTGGCGTTCACCTCTATACCCGTGAGCCACGACGTATTGATGTCGGTAGCGTAAGTCAGCGACGCAAACAGCGTGTTCATCGGCGCGTAAGGCACATGGTTGCCCTTGCAGTCCACCAGCCCGTTGTTGAAGCGGCGGAAACGCGCGTCGGCATGCCCGTACGACGCATTGACAATAAAATGCCTGTCGGGACGCCATGTCGCCGCTATCTCCACGCCCTTGGAGTGTGTGCGCCCGGCATTGGCCATCACGCGCCCTGTCGTAGTTCCTTCGGGAAACATTGTCATCTGCTGGTCGCGCGTATCGATAAAAAACAGCGTCGCATCCAGATCGAGAGTGTTGTCAAACAGCGACGTCGTGGCATTCAGCTCGTAGCTCCAGCTCTTCTCGGGGTCGTATGATATGATTTCGTCCACATCATATTTCTGCTCGCCCCCCATCATCCCCATCAGGCTTTGCTGGAGTATGTCGGAAAACATCTGCGTGTTGTATCCGCCGGCCTTGTACCCCTTCGACACCACGATGCCAACGGCCGTCGAGCGGTTGAAACTGTACGACAGCTTCAGCTCCGGCAGCAGTTGCAGCGACGTGGTATGCAACCGGTCGGCCAGATCGAGATTGACCGGAATCTGCTTTATCGGTATGAGCATCGGTCCCTGCTGACGGTAGAGCGTAAGCCCCGTGTTGACATAGCTGTGGTAGTCAATCGAGCTGCGTTCGAACGCCAGACGCAGGCCTACCGACGCCGTCCACCGTCCCCATTCATATTCGCTCTTGTGGTACGCCGCCACACCCCAGTTGGGCGTCGTGAAATCCGACGCGAGCACCATCGTGCGCTCGTCCCATTTTATCTGCATTGGCGAGCCCGGCGTGTTGGCATTGTCTTCGATGAGAGTCTTGATGCCGTAATCCTTGAACGTCACCGGCGCCGACATATTCCCCCGCTTGTAGAAACCGAAAAGGCCTCCGAGGTATTTGTATTGCCCCGCCGCACCCTTCACGATGAAATCCTGTGTCAACGTCCACTCATGCCGTTTCTGTGTGAGCGTGAAGTAATCTTCAGGCAGAAAATCCTGGTCGAGCGTCATATTATCGTTGATATACTGGAACGCCGTGATTGACGATACCGACACATTCTCGCCGAAGTATCTCACCGTCAGTCCGTCAACCACCGATGTGCGGTCATAGAAGCATGTATCATTATGGTTTATCTCTCCCGACGCCAGCGACTCGTAGGGGTATCCCCCCTGCCGTGTCGACGACACCCACGCGCTGTTTTCGAGCAGCAACGCCGCCGACGGACGCCATGCCAGTTTGACGCGTCCGAGCCAGTTGCGCTCCGTGTCCACCTTTTTTCCGGTATACAGGTTGCGGAAAAAGCCGTCGGTCGAATTGAACGACCCCCCGACGGCCAGACCCAACGCAGGCGACAGCTTGCCGTAGGCCGACAGCGCGGCGCGCCACGAATTGCCCGAGCCGTATTCGGCCAGCGCCCTCACCCCCTGATATCTGAGCGGCGACAGCGTCGACATATTGATAACACCGCCTATGGAGTTGCGCCCGTAGAGTATGCTCTGCGGTCCGCGCACCACCTCAATCCGGTCAAGGTCGGTGAACGTGAAGTCGTAGTTGTCTTTGTTGAGAAGCGGCACATTGTCGATGTTAAGCGCCACGATAGGCTGGTCGATACGCGTGCCGAGGCCGCGCACGTAGATTGACGACGTCATCCGCGAACCGTACTGCGGCATATAGAAATTCGGGGCCACCTCGCTCACTCCCTTCACTCCGTCGATGTCCAGACGTTCTATCGTCTGCATGTCGACCGTCGTTACCGACGAAGGGAACATGGCGTCAGAAGTCGATTTTATCACCGACACCGACACCTCGTTGAGTCCTACCACCGAGTCAAGATACTCGGCACTCCCCGCAGCCGGCTCGGGCGACGCCACGGCCTTGGATTGTCCGGGTATCACTACCGATGCTGCCGCACAACAGCATACACAAATTAATGTCTTTTTCACCTGCAAAGAAATTGATTTTTAAAATACAAAGTTAGTCAATATTGCGTAATAAAAAAAATTTGATTAACTTTACGCTTCAAACGTCCACAATTTGCCACATTCCACATTGTAGAATGCGCCTAAACTCACCGACCATGTCAAAAGAACCCGCCAAAGACTCCCCAGAGCTCATCGAGCGCCTGCGCGATCCGTCGACCGCACGCAGCGCCTTCACCGAGGTGATTGCAGCCTATTCCGAGCCGCTCTACTGGCAGATAAGACGTATGGTCGAGAACCACGACGACGCCAACGACATACTCCAGGACACATTCATCAAGGCATGGACATCGCTCGACCATTTCCGCGGCGACGCCCGCCTCTCCACCTGGCTCTACAAAATCGCCGTCAACGAGAGCCTCACATTCCTCGCCCGCGAACGCCGGCGCAACAATGTCTCGATTGACGACGAAGCCTCGATGCTCATCAACGCCATCGAAGCCGACACCAACGTCGACGGCGACGCCCTCGCCCTCGAGCTCCGCAAAGCCATAGCCACCCTCCCCGAAAAGCAGCGCATAGTGTTCAACATGCGCTACTACGACGAAATGAAATACGAACAGATGGCCGAGATACTCGGCACATCGGTCGGCGCCCTCAAAAGCTCCTATCACCTCGCCGTAAAAAAAATCGAGCAATATTTTTCCGACTATGATTAAACTTTTTTTACAATCGCGAGTCTAAACGGTAAAACAATAATTCCGCCGGCAGCGCTTATCATGCCAATGCATTGGCTCTCAGCGCGACATGCCGGATGGCTTCAAAACACAAACGTTATCTCTCTATGAAAGAAACCAACGACATACTTGACAAGATAGGACGACACTCGGGCATGACAGTACCCGAGGGTTACTTCGACAACTTTGTCGCGAAAATGTCCGAGGCACTTCCCGATGTCGTCGCCGCGCCCGAGCCAAAACGCACGTTCTGGCACCGAATACGTCCCTACGCCTACATGGCCGCAATGTTTGCCGGCATCTGGTGCATGATGAAGATGTTCGGCCTCCTCTCCGGCCCGGGCCCCGACCTTACCGACATCAACAACTATCCCGGCGTCATGACCGCGCTCAACGACGTCACTTTTGTCCACGACTACATCTACCCCGCCGTCGACCAGTATGAACTTATGGAAGACCTCTACATGCAGTCGGCCGACATGTCCGACGACATGCCCCTCGACAGCATCCCGGCCGACCTCGGCATAATATTCGACGACTCTATCTGATGAACCGATTGTTTCCACGTCAAAAAAAGCCCCTGATGAAACACTTTTCCTCCATATTCCTCTTAATGCTCGCACTTTGCATCGCACTCCCGGCCACCGCCCAGAACCGCGACCGCAAGCAGTTCCGCGACGACATACGCGAGTACAAGCACAACTACTTCCGCCAGAAACTCGATCTCTCCCGCGAGCAGGCCGCCTCATTCTTCGACCTCTACGACAAGATGGACGACGCCATAACCGACCTTAACGACGACGCACGCACCCTCGAGACCAAAATCTACGACGCCCCAGAAGGCTCAATCACCGACATCGAATACGAGACCGCGACAAAAGCGCTCCTCGAAGTAAAAGAGAAAGAAGCCGCCCTCGAAAAGGAATACTACGCGCAATTCGCCGAAATCCTTAACAAAAAACAGCTTTTTGAGCTCCGCAAGGTAGAGCGCGACTTCACCATGCAGCTCCTCAAATACCACCACAAAAACGGCAAAAAGAAATAGCCGATGGAGCGGGGGCGTCTCGCCCCCGTTGTAATTCCTATCCCGGAACAAACACTCCCCGCAGTAATCTCCGCTAAAAACCTACCCATACAGATAGCGCCGTGAGGAAAACCCTCACGGCGCTATCTGTGTTCACACCTCCGACGTGTTACCTGCCGGTGCGCTCGCCGCCACCTTTATCCGTGCTTTCATCTACGGCATCAACGATGATTTCAGCGTTCTCCACACGGCCGTGGCCACGTTTTACAGCCAGCTCGCCGGCCTCGCGCACATCGGCGCTGTCAACCACTATCTCGTCTTTTACAGTCTCCGTTTTCGCGGAAGAGGTGCATTTCGTTTTCATAGTCACAAATCTGCTTTACTTTAATTCTCGGAGCAATAATCTCCAACATAACAAACACCCCTCCCCCGAAAAAGTTCACCACCCCACAAAAAAATTACCGCGACGATTTGTTTATGGGGCGGGGGCGTCTCGCCCCCGTGGTATTATTCTTACACCCTGAAAGTTACCACGGGGGCGAGACGCCCCCGCCCCACTCAGCTCACTTAAACAGCATTGAATCGCGTTCGGACAACTTTATAGTCCCGCGCGCCATTATTCACCAACTACTGCACCGTGTTCTCTTGTTTAGATAAAGCACGAGGGGCCGCGCGATGCGCGACCCCTCGTCTATTGCATTTTGTTGTGGCTTAAAGATATTTTGCGATCAATTCATCGAAAGCGGGAGCTTCCATGAAGCCGACGTTGCTGTCAAGCACATTGCCGTCCTGGTCGAGCAACACTACCATCGGTATCGACTGCACACCGTATTTCTCGGCGAGAGCGGGATTTTCGTCCACGTCGACCGACCGGAAATCGATTTTTCCGGCATATTTCTCTCCGGCAGCCTCGAATATGGGAGCGAACTGCTTGCACGGACCGCACCAGGTGGCATTGAAATCAATGATGGCAGCCACCTTCCCGGCGGCATTATCCTTAACTTCAGCCCCGGCGGCATTGTCCTTCACCTCAGCCTTGGCGGCATTATCATTAACTTCAGTTTTGGCGTCCTTGCCGTCCTTGGCATCATCAGCTTTCTTCGAGCAGCTTACCATCGACAGGCCGGCCACGGCTACGGCCGCAATCAGCATTGATTTGATTATCTTCATGACGTACACCGGTTAGAGCGCTCCTGCGAGAGCTGCGTTAGTCTTGTGTACAGCCTCGGCGCTCTTGTGGAAGAGTTCCTTTTCAGCATCATTGAGGTCGAATTCAACGATTTTCTCAATACCGTTCTTGCCGATGATACAGGGAACACCGATGCAGAGGTCGCTTTCGCCGTATTCGCCGTCGAGGAGAGCCGAGCAGGAGATGAGTTTCTTCTGGTTGTGGAGCACAGCGCCTACCACCTGTGCCGAAGCAGCACCGGGAGCGTACCATGCCGAAGTGCCGAGAAGTTTGGTAAGAGTGGCACCGCCCACCATAGTGTCGGCAGCAACCTTGCCGAGAACTTCCTCGCTCAGGTAATTGCATGCGGGAACACCGCGGTAAGCGGCATAGCGGGTCAACGGAATCATGGTAGTGTCGCCGTGGCCGCCGATTACGATACCCTCTACCTCAGTAGCGTTGGCACCGAGAGCATTGCTCAGGAAATATTTGAAACGGGCAGAGTCGAGCGCGCCACCCATACCGATGATACGGTTTTTGGGCAGACCCGAAGTCTTGTGGATAAGGTAAGTCATTGTATCCATCGGGTTTGACACGCAGAGTATCACGGCATTGGGAGAATATTTGAGTACATTCTCGGTCACCGATTTCACGATGCCTGCGTTGACACCGATAAGTTCCTCGCGGGTCATACCCGGCTTGCGGGGAATACCTGAAGTGATGACTACAACGTCGCTGTCGGCGGTTTTCTCATAATCGTTGGTCACGCCGGTCAGACGGGTCTGCAATCCGAGGATATTTGCAGTCTGCATGATATCCATAGCTTTACCTTCCGATACGCCCTCCTTGATGTCGAGAAGAACCACTTCGTCGGCGATCTGGCAAGTCACCAACACATTTGCACACGTTGCGCCTACATTACCGGCGCCTACAACTGTTACCTTTGACATAATTTTAAGTATATTAAGTAGTTATATATTTGCATAGGGGTAGATGCGGCATTACCGCCCCGCCTGTGTCTTGCACAATGCAAATTTACTGAAATATTTCCTTAAAAAAAATCTTTAACATAATTTATTAAACACCCCGGCTCCAAGTCGGACATGTCCGACCGGTCAGACCAGTCCGACATGTCCGACAAAAAGACGTTAACGTCCCTAATGACCTTAATGACCCTAATGACCTTAACGCCCTTACCGACCTTACCCTCCCCTACTGCTCGAACCTGAAATAATACACCTCGCCTACCGGCTCCTCCCCCTCGGCGCTGACGCGCAGCCACAGCGGCATCTTCCCCGACAGCCGCTCCAAATTACCCACCGGCACGCGCAGCTCCTGTACGGCATACTCCGCTACGGCGCACTCCGCGCCGGAGAGCTCAATGCGCCCGAGCCCCACCGGCTCGCCGTATATATCCCCGGCCAGCACCTCGATTGCGCCCGCCGCCCCCGTTGGCTTCATCGCCATCACGAACTCCGCGGGCTTGCTTCCGTCCATCAGGTCGAAGTTGAAATACTTATACCCTGTCACCGACCCGTCGGTAAGGTTCACCAGCGGATTGACCGTCAGGTTCACCTCCTCCGTAGCCGCAGCAGGGTCCCCGTCATAGCGTCCCGGCCTGATATACGCGCCGTAAAAGCGCTTGTGGGGCCATCCCGTCTCAACTGCCGGACTTTTTCCCGTATAGTGGCATGCGATACCCGCCGGATACGTCCGCAGCGGATTCAGGCCGTTTATCTCGAACCCCTCCGACGTATATTCCGCCTCGCTGATATGCACCGCGCCGCCTTTGCCTTTCTCCACAGTCACCTCCACGGGCGCCACCATGGCCTGGCGCGAGAACTCGTCGAGACCGCACTGACGGTGGTAGAATATGTACCATTGGTCGCCGAGGCGGCACAGACCGCCGTGCGTGTTGCCGTTGGGATGCGCGGTATATATAACCCTGCCGTCTGGATGCATCGTGCGCCCGCGGCCATCGATGATGGTTCCGCCATACGTCCACGGCCCGAGCGGATTGTCGGAATAGGCATACGCAAGCGTATAGTTGCTTGAACCGAGCCCGAAGTCGCCGTCGGCCGTCGAGCGGCTGTACACGAACACATACTTGTCGTCAATCTTTCTTATCGACGAAGCCTCGAAAAACCGTTCCCTGTCCGCCTGCGAAAATCCCGGCACCGCCCGCACCTTCACCTCCGTGCCCGGCTTGACCGTGCACATCGTCGTCGGGTCAAGCTCGGCCATAAAACTCTCCTCGAATCCCCAGTAGCCGTAGACGCGGCCATCATCGTCGACAAGCACAGCCGGGTCGAAACGAAGCACGCCGTCAGTCAGTTTAGGGTCATCCTTACTCCAGTTGCACACCTCAAACGGCCCGTCGGGACGCGCGCTGCGCGCTATCATACCCTGCCGTCCCTCATGCTGATTGTTGGGATACAGATAGTAGGTCGGCACTCCCGCTTCATCTCTCACGACCGCCACATCGGGAGCATACAGTATATCGCCGAGGCCGTCGTCGTTGAGACGGTTGCCGTCGCGGTCAGTCACCGCCGAGAATATCACCCCGTCATACCGCCATCGGTCGAGACTGTCGACAGGCGCCGACCACACCACAAACTCACGCCCGCAGAAATCGGTGACGCGGCTGTCGTGCGAACCGTATATATACACCCTCTCCCTCCCGGGATTGTCAGGGTCGTCAAACACATGCGGCTCCCCGTCGGGTATATACTCCCACAGCGGCAGATACGGATTCGCGCCCGCGGCCTCCGGTACGCCGACGCCACCCAAACCCATAAAAATCCCCGCAATAACAACCACGTACCCTGCAAATAATCGTGTTCCCATGGTCAAAAAAATTAAAATGATAATCTCCTGCAAATTAAATAAAAAACACCATACCCCGATGCAACAACCGTCGCAAAAGTTAACGCACACGTACCCCACCTCTCACCGAAATTTAAACAAAAGAACAAAAGGGTTTAACAAAAGCGCGAAAAACAGGTGTTTGGAACGTTCTGTTTTTTTAACAGGAGTACAAGGGAACAAGGGTTTATTGCGCCAGCACAATGATGTTTACTTAAGGGGTATAGATAGGGGTTTACTCTGACCTGAGCAAATATTTTGATGAGAAAATTTGGTTAAATAACGTTAATTCGTTGTTTTAGTCTGGGATCCCTCGGCAGAT
>MNQK01000005.1 GCA_001915385.1 Bacteroidales bacterium 52_46
TGCCAAGACAGTACAGGACAACCACTACTACCCCTACGGCGCACTACTCGGCGAATCGGCATCAACGGAATATGTCAAGGCAGTGGCACGCGGCAACCGACATCCTGTCTCAACAAATCTATACAAATACTCCGCAAAAGAATGGCAACCGGCATTCGGCCTCAACCTTTACGACTTCATCGCCCGACAGTATGACCCCATCCTCTGCCGCTTCACATCCCCCGACCCGCTTAATGGAAAATATCCGCAGTTATCACCGTATTTGTATTGTGCAGCTAATCCGATAAATTACTCTGATCCAACGGGGTTATTATGGGATTTATCCAACCTATCTGAAGAAGATAGAGCCAAATTTGAAGCAATGGGAAGTAAGGATTATATGGAAAGACGCCCGGAAATAGCCTTTTTATATAATTTTATCGCGAATGCAACAGAAGTATTTGTCGTAAAATATGTGGATAATATTGTGGAAAATTCAGCTGACGGGAAAGAGCAATCTGCCGTAATGTCACTTAGACCAGGAGATGCTAAAAATGAATACATCCTGTCTTTATCAAATAATCCACCTCCTTCTGATTTTAGTTTTGCTGAAGATATGTTCCATTGCTTCCAACACTGTAATTTATCAGGATATACTGATTCACATAACATTGAATATGAAGCTCAAGTATTCGCCTGCATTACAGTAACAACCAATGCACATGGTGTTTATCCTGATTTACCCTTCTTTAAGTCTATGGTGTCTTTTTTAGGTGTTGATTATTATTACTATCCCACTGACTTCAATCAAAAATTAAATAGCAGCGAGTTTCTTTCATTTTATATGACTCAATCAAAAAATTTTGTTGATTATAATAACAAAAACGGCAAAGGAAATAGTAACTATCGAACTGAAACGAAATCTCCACCATTTTCTTTATTAAAATTTTATGAACTTTTTAAATCCAATCAGAAATGAGAGCAGGAAGAATTTTTAAATTAATAATCTTATCATTATCTTTTATTGGAATAGCATATTATTCTTATGCCAAATCAATATACCACAATACATTGTATGAGCCAAACATGGGGGCTTGGAAAATCCTCGATTATAATATATATGAGTACATCCGTGACTGCCTTGGCAAGGATAATATGGAGAAAGCTATTAATGAGAATAATTCCTGCTTATCCATCAGAATTTTTTATAATCCGGATGGGAATCTTAATAAGATAATGACAAACAATATCAATATGCGAACCTCATTTTTCACGGAAGAAGAATGGGAGTCTATATTTGATTATCTACATAATCTACCACCAATGCCTCTACCAAATTGCTATACATATATAAATCTTTATCCTTATGAAATTTATACTAAAGATACAATTATAGATATGGCGCACCAGTCTATAATTGATTTTTCGAGAATGTTTTATTCTGTCGCTATATGTCCCGATATAACACATACTAACACTGGATTGACCGCAGATAGTATAAAACCGTTTGATATTATTGAACGACAGCAATATAACTATAAGCCGTTTTACCGTACGGAACATCCGGATTCGCTCTTCGGGCTGATGAGATGGGAGGAGGTAAAGCGACGTTATCATGACGCGCTGGAATCCGGCGAGTTTAAGGAGAAACCGCGCATTCGTGACCTGATTTATGACGGCGATTACGACTGCGAGGGTTACAAATGGGAGAAGATACCCGTAAGGAATCTCTCGGTCAATATGCGTGTGCCAATCGGTTCAAAAATCTCAGTCGCTACCGACACGCTGTCGGCATCAATTTCATTTCCCGACTCGACATTTGTCGATATTCAGTATACCAAAGGCCAACCTTGGACAAAGCTCTATGACGGAGAAACAAATCCGCGCAAACGGCACATATATAACAGCTCTGTAACAGACAATTATCTGCTCTCATCGGGTGAGTTTATATGCGACGGAAAAACAACATATTGGCAAAGGATACGGTATCGGTATGGTCTGACGGTGACACTCTATACTGCGAACGAAACAAATTTAGAAAAATATTACCCACCTGTGATTGCAACAATTACTCCAGTGCTCAGACCCAAGTTCAAGACGATCTATTTCAAAGACGACGGATATTGACAAATGGATTGAACGTCAATCTAATGATGTTGCTTATTCAAAATGCATCTCAATGCTGTAAATCCCAGAAGCAGACTATAAGCAATTATAACTGAAATATAAAAACGGATATAACATGTGGAATATTATAAAAAAATATAGATTGGCTCTTACGCTTATATGCTTGCCGCTTTTAATAGCTTGCGATAATGATAAAGCATCTGTCAATAGCGACAAAACAATTGAAATTGTAAATTATGATAGCTCCGGATTTAATTGCCGAATGGAACGAATTCAATATTTAGAGGGTTCGGGTATTAGAATTTGTCAAATATTAATAAATGACACAATTGCGCTATTCAGAGAACAAACATCGGTTAATCAATTACAAGTTACATTAACCCAGCCCGTCAGGGATTTTCTTAAATTATTGCTATACGACATTTATGCAAAAAACAGTTCTGCAATCAAAGAACAATATCTCAACGAGACACGCTACATAACTAATGTTAAGTCTGAATGGAAAATCGCAATGAATATGGTTGGAAAAAAAATAAATGAAAAAATCGATACATTTGATTTTAGATTTACTTTCGACCAGCCGTTTCACCCTCAATTTGACCGATTATTAGAATTAATATATGCTATTACTGTCAAAATGGAACAAGATATTTTTAGAATTGAAAATACAGATTATAACCCAGAGGAATGGATAACTGATATGTTTCATGGGGAGTTTTATGAGCCGTATAATGATATAAAATCAATTAATTATCAATGATATACCAAGACCTGAACGACATATTGACCGTAGATTGCACGGGGCTTGACTCGGTGCCGTCGGCGAAGCCGCTGACTGTGAAGCGGATAAGAGAAAAGCCTAACGTTGACATTGATAAGACTTAAATCTATATTAAATACTATAAGGATGGAAAATAGAGTTACTGGAATATTTTTGTTTTTAATTTTTACCTCTTTAAATTTAGGGGCAAATACAATAAATACGTGCAATTCAGGAAATCATCCCACGAAATTTGCCGAGCAATCTGTCAAGGATAAAATAAATCATGACAGTATCATATTAGACGGATATATTGATATCGAATATAATATTGAAGGCGTACCCAAAATAATAAATGTCAGATCAATATTTAATGATACGTCTGCAGTGTTCAGGTTTCAAACACATGATCAATATTTCAATAAAGAATATTCTCAGGTTATTTTAAATAAACAGACAGCCGATTGTCTGCGAATTTTATTATACACACTATATACCAATCACAATTATTTAATAAAGGATGAATATCGTAAAAAATATTTTTCCTGCGACTCATATATGTGTACGATAAAAATGAACATAAATGGAAAAAAAATAAACGAGACTCGCAACCTTATGCATTATATATTCTTTGATGAGCCATATAATTTCCCATTCGACAAAATAATGCAATTGATACTTGCCATTACAAATAAAATAGAACGAGATATCCTCAAATCGAGAAATATCAAACCTAAAGCAGCCACGTGGATAACTGAGGTATTTCACGACAGATTCTACGAACCATACGATGAAGCAAACAGCAAAAAACAATAATTTTTGACACTATGCCAAATTACGCCAACATATAAATAATATAAACAATAGATATCAATTTATAATTCCGCTGATGCATTAAATATTATTACAATGAGAAATAATACAATTATAATCGCTCTATTTTTAATATCTGCTCTCCCTTGGATTAATGCATATGCCAATGACATAGAACAGACTTCGAGTTCCAATCCGCAATCAACCAATCGGGTTAACTCCCCTAATCCCGGTGACATATATTGCATTATTGATATTGAGTATGACCCTGAAGCCTGTCTCCCTTCAGGTATATCCAACATCAGATTGGTTTTAAATAATTCATATGCAGTTATCAGAACTAGAACTACAAACAATGAATTGACTAAAATTAAGTTGAACAAAAATACATACTATTTATTTAGAGTGTTTTTAATCGACCTTTATTCCAACCACAATTCAGCTATAGCTGACAAATATATATCAGAACGGAGAATAAAATGTCCTATGTCGGCCAAATGCAATATAAATTTGACTTTAAATGGTAAAAAAACGACTGAAAACATCAATATTTATGATTACTTGATATCATTTAATGACCCTTTCAATATCCAATTCGACCGGATAAGGCAATTAATCTATGCCATCACGAATAAAATTGAACGCGAGTGCCTCCAATTTGAAAATGCAAAACCGGAAGCTACCGAATGGATAACGGAAATGTTTCATGACAATTTTTTTGAACCGCAGGAAGAGGTAATAACGGAAAGCAATTAATTATCACTGATATTCCAAGACTGGCACGACATATTGACAGTCAACCTGCAAGGGGTGGGTAACGGTCGGGGCAAATGACTATTGATGGTGGGGGGCAGGGAGGTGTGTCAGGGTGTTGGCTATAACCGTTTAATTGACAGATTACGGGTCGGAATTATGGAATAAGGTCATCATCGATTTATGTAATATACTTTAATCCAAATATTTCTATAATTATAGTAGTTGGGATTAAAAAAATTCTTACCTTTGCAGGGTATAAATGTCTGAAAGCCGGCAGCGATGCAGGCAATTGACTTTACCGGTAATTTTTATCGCAGGAAAAAGCAATCATTATTAAGGTTTCAAAGATACGTTTCAATGACACTCAGCCCATTAACCGCCGTTTCGCCCATCGATGGCCGCTATCGTTCCAAGACCGAGGCCCTCGATAAATATTTTTCCGAGTATGCCCTCATACGCTATAGAGTGCGTGTGGAGATTGAATATTTCATCGCGCTGTGCCGCATCCCGTTGCCGGCTCTGGCGGGGGTAGACCACGAGGTATTCCCCAAGCTGCGCGCCATCTACAATGATTTCAGCGTGGCCGACGCCGAGCGCATCAAAGAGATTGAGTCAGTGACAAACCATGATGTCAAGGCTGTGGAATATTTCATCAAGGAACAGTTTGACCGTCTGGGACTTGAAGCGTACAAGGAATTCATCCATTTCGGTCTGACATCGCAGGACATCAACAACACTTCGGTGCCTATGTCAATCAAGGAGGCCATCAGGGATGTGTACCGCCCGATGCTTTCCGAACTGATTGCGAAACTCGACTCGCTCGCCGACGAGTGGACCGACATACCGATGCTTGCCAAGACCCACGGTCAGCCGGCATCGCCCACACGTCTGGGTAAGGAAATCCGCGTGTTCAGCTATCGTCTGCGCTGTCAGCTCGACGCGCTCGATAACGTGAAAATCAGCGGCAAGTTCGGCGGCGCCACCGGCAACTTCAACGCCCACCTGGCCGCCTACCCGACCATCAACTGGCAGGCCTTCGCCATCGGCTTCCTGCGCGACAGCCTCGGCATAGAGCGCGAGCAGTTCACCACACAGATATCCAACTACGACAACATGGCCGCACTCTTCGACGCCATGCGCCGTATCAACACCATCATACTCGACCTTGACCGCGACATGTGGATGTACATTTCGATGGAATACTTCAAGCAGCGCATCAAAGCGGGCGAGGTTGGTTCGTCGGCAATGCCCCACAAGGTCAATCCCATCGACTTCGAGAACTCCGAGGGCAATCTCGGCATAGCCGACGCCATCCTCTCGCACCTTGCCTCGAAGCTGCCGGTATCGCGTCTGCAACGCGACCTTACCGACTCGACGGTGCTGCGCAACGTTGGTGTGCCGATGGGCCACATGCTCATAGCGCTCGCAAGCACGCTCAAAGGACTCAACAAGCTCATACTCAACCGCGAGGCCATCGACAAGGATCTCTCCGCCATGTGGAACGTGGTGGCCGAGGGCATTCAGACGATACTCCGCCGCGAAGGCTATCCCAAGCCCTACGAAACGCTCAAGGAGCTTACCCGCGTCAACTCCACCGTCACTGCCGAAAGCATCGCGGCGTTTATCGAGACGCTAAATGTCAGCGACGAGGTGAAGGCCGAACTCCACCGTCTATCCCCCTCGACCTACGTGGGATATTAAGCCGTGCTCCCGCCGTCAGCCATGAACCGGCGGGGCGCCGTATTTGTTAATCTGACATCTGTTTGTACACTCTCGCACAATACCGACTTATAAATAAATCCATTTAATCAAATAAACATAAAATCAAGAACAAAAAGAACAACAGTTTACGTGTCTGAAGGAGTTTAAAACCAATACCATCTGAAACGTCAGACTACTGACTCTCAATTACAGATTGCCGCGAGGCAGAAAAAAATCAATTTAAAACAAAAAGCTAAAACAGTGTTATGGACACCAATGAGAAAAGACCGCGCCGTCCGCGTATCGGCGAAAACAAAGGGATGCTTGAAAGCTCCACAGGGGAAAACCCGCACTTCGAGAAGGTAGATTACACTCCGGGAAGCTACCAGAACAATCAGGGAGGCGAACGCGAAGGACAGCAGCAACGCCCCTACCAGCACCGTCAGGGCGGATACAACAACCGTCAGGGTGGCTACAATCAGGGATACAACCGTCAGGGCGGTTACAATAACCGGAACAACGGTTACAACAACTACCGTCCGCGCCCCGACTACAACGCCGAGCAGCCCAAGCCGGCCGCTGAAGGCGACAATGCCGCTACTGCTCAGGCGTCAGGCGAGGAATATACTCCCCGTCCGCGTCAGGAGGGCGAATACCAGCCCCGCCAGTACAACAACTACAACCAGGGACGCAACTACAATCGTCAGGGCGGATACAACAACAACCGCCAGGGTGGTTACAACAACAACCGGAACAACGGATACAACAACAACCGTCAGGGCGGTTACAACAACAACCGGAACAACGGTTACAACAATAACCGCCAGGGTGGTTACAACAATCAGGGCGGCTACAACAATAACAACCGTCAGGGCGGTTACAACAATAATCGCCAGGGCGGATACAACAACAACCGTCAGGGGGGCTTCAACAACAACCGCCAGGGTGGTTACAACAACAATAACCGTCAGGGCGGATACAACAACCAGGGTTACAACAACCGCCAGGGCGGATACAACAACCGTCAGGGCAACATGCCGCGCCAGGGCAAGAGCTTCACGCCGCGTCCCAAGCGCATCGAATATGAAATGCCCATACCCGATCCCAACGAACAGATACGCCTGAACAAGTTCATGGCCAACGCCGGCATCTGCTCGCGCCGCGAAGCCGACGAGTTCATCACTCAGGGCCTTGTAAAGGTCAACGGCAACGTAGTGACCGAACTGGGCACCAAAATATCGCACTCCGACACTGTGGAATACGACGAAAAGGTCGTTACGCTGGAAAACAAATGCTATATCCTGCTCAACAAGCCGAAAGACTGCGTGACCACGAGCGACGACCCCAACGGACGTCTCACTGTGCTCGACCTCGTCAAGGGCGCATGCGACGAACGCATCTACCCCGTAGGCCGTCTTGACCGCAACACCACCGGTGTGCTCCTGCTCACCAACGACGGCGACCTCGCCTCCAAACTCACCCACCCCAAATACGTCAAGAAGAAAATCTACCACGTATGGTGCGACAAGGACATCTCGGAGGACGACATGCAGCGCATAGCCGACGGCATCGAGCTTGACGACGGACCCATACACGCCGACGCCATCTCCTACGCCACCGAGACCGACCGCAACCAGGCCGGCATCGAGATCCACTCGGGCCGCAACCGCATCGTGCGCCGCATCTTCGAGTCGCTGGGCTATCACGTGACCAAGCTCGACCGCGTATACTTCGCCGGACTGACCAAGAAGAACCTGCCCCGCGGACGCTGGCGCTACCTCACCCAGGAAGAGGTCAACTACCTGAAAATGGGGTCGTTTGAATAAAGCGAAACCCGAATTATTTACCCGGGGGCTGCAATGATACCGGCGGACGCACGAGCCGTGCGTCCCTGCAATCGGACTTCATAATACCCCCTAAAAATAAAACTTGCAATGAAAAGAACAAAAATAATCGACCTCTTTAAAGCCGACATGCTCGGCAAGGAGGTCAGCGTCAAAGGATGGGTGCGCACACGCCGCGGCAACAAACACGTACAGTTTGTGGCCCTCAACGACGGTTCGACTATCCGCAACATCCAGATTGTGTTCGATCTGACCAAATTTGACGAGGAGCAACTCAAAGCCGTATCGACCGGCTCGGCAATCCACGTCACCGGCATGCTCGTGGAGTCGATGGGCAAAGGCCAGACATGCGAGATACAGGCCAACATGCTTGAGATATACGGTGGCGCCGACCCCGACAAATATCCCTTGCAGAAGAAAGGGCATACCCTCGAGTTCCTGCGCGAGATAGCCCATCTGCGTCCCCGCACCAACACGTTCGGAGCAGTGCTGCGCATCCGTTCGGCACTTGCCTTCGCCATACATAAATTCTTCCAGGAGAGAGGATTCTACTATCTCCACACTCCCCTCATCACAGCGAGTGACTGCGAGGGAGCAGGAGCTATGTTCCAGGTGACCACCCTCAACCTCGAGAATCCCCCGCGCAACGAAGAGGGTAAGGTAGACTACACCCAGGATTTCTTCGGCAAGACCACAGCGCTTACCGTATCGGGCCAGCTCGAAGGCGAACTCGGTGCGACCGCGCTCGGCGCCATATACACTTTCGGCCCGACATTCCGCGCCGAAAACTCCAATACGCCCCGTCACCTCGCCGAGTTCTGGATGATAGAACCTGAAGTCGCCTTCTTCGACATCACCGACAATATGGAACTTGCCGAGGACTTCATCAAATACTGCATCGGCTACGCGCTCGACAACTGCCGCGACGACATCGAATTCCTCAACGAGATGTACGACAAGGAGCTTATCACACGTCTCGAAAGCGTGTTGAAAAGCGACTTCGTGCGCCTGAGCTACACCGACGGCGTAAAAATACTCGAGGAATCGGGCAAGAAATTTGAATTCCCAGTCTACTGGGGTGCCGACCTGCAGAGCGAGCACGAACGCTTCCTCGTCGAGGAGCACTTCAAACGCCCCGTAATCCTTACCGATTACCCCAAGGAAATCAAGGCATTCTACATGAAGCAGAACGAGGACGGAAAGACCGTACGCGCCATGGACGTGCTGTTCCCCAAAATCGGCGAAATCATCGGCGGCTCCGAGCGTGAGGAAAACTACGACAAGCTCATGCAGCGCATCGAGGAACTCAACATACCGATGAAGGACATGTGGTGGTATCTCGACACACGCCGCTTCGGCACCGTGCCCCACTCGGGCTTCGGCCTCGGCTTCGAGCGCCTCGTACTGTTCGTGACCGGCATGACCAACATCCGCGACGTCATCCCATTCCCGCGTACCCCCGGCAACGCCGAATTCTAACGACAATACCGACAACGTATCAACTTGCAGGGAGGCGATTTATCGCTGCTCACTGCTGTTTACTTAGGGAGGACGTCCGTAGGACGCCGATTATGAGTAACCACGTACGCCGGAGCTTGCGGAGGCGTGCGTGGCAAGTAATAAGATAGTGAGTGGCGTCCGGAGGACGCCGATTTACATCACTTCTTTTATAATAAAAAGCTGGTAACTAAGTAAATCGACGTCCTACGGACGCCACGGACACATATCCATTATTCCCGCATGCCTCCGCTTCACTCCGGCATACGGGATTACGAATAATCAGCGTCCTGCGGACGCTCAGATGCTTAAGCAAACAGCATTGAATCGCGGCCATACAAACTGACGGATACGTTCGTAGATTTTGAATAAAACAACCATTTATTATACCAATATTAAGCATTCATAGATTGGAGGTGGCATATATCGACAGATAAAAGCTGAATCACAACAACACCGACTTGCGGCGTCACGACACTCCGTAGCAAAAATATTTTCGCAATAATCAAAAAATCAGGCGAAAAAGTTTTGCCGTGTCGAAAACTATGCTTAATTTTGCCCCGCAAAACGCATAATAAATTGTAAATAAATCAAAATCAACAATAAAACCAAATCACTAATATGATTATCGTACAAGTAAAAGAAGGCGAAAACATCGAAAAAGCGCTCAAAAAATTCAAACGTAAATTTGAAAAAACAGGTATCGTAAAAGAACTCCGCAGCCGTCAGGCTTTTGAGAAACCCTCAGTAGCCAACCGTAAGAAAATGATGAAGGCTGTTTACGTGCAGAAGCTCCGCACCGTAGAGGAATAATTTCCCCTTCTTTACAATTACACAATACACGCAGCCGCAAGGCCGTGTGACAATCAAATTTCACCATGACAGGCATTTCCACTTGTCATGGTGAAGTTTTTTATAATAATTCGTTATATTTGCATAAATTATACATATATCACGGATATTTTACATATTTACTCATAAACAATCACCAATGAAGCAATTTATCACGATTCTTGCTTTGGGCATAGCCGCATCGGCCGCCGGTTCACCTTCCGGTCCCGCGCGCTCCGCTTCGCTCGAAAACCTGCGCATCAAGGGCATTCTGATGTATGACAACGACAAAAACGTAGAGAATTTCGGATTGTATGAATATACAGTCACCCCCGAAGTTACGCGCCGTCTGCTCACCCCTATCCGCGCCGTGTCGGCCAACGGAGGCAGCGTGGCAGTCGACAACAAGCTCTACACGTTCCAGTATGACATCCAGTACGGCTATGTCAACTCGGCACGCTACTACGTCTACGACCTTACCACAGGCGAGCAGCTCAGCTCCACATCGATGGGCTACGACGTCGCCACGGTCTACAGCCACGCCGCCGTATCAAGCGCCGTCGACCCCGTAAGCGGCACCGTCTACTCCTCGGGCTACGAATACAACGAAGCCGACAAGACACTGACAGTAAAACTCAAGACGTGGGACCTTGCCAACAACACCAAAGCCACTGTCGGCAGCATGCAGGCACCCCTTATAGCCATGGCATTTGACAAGGACGGCCAGCTGTGGGGCATCACCGCAAGCTCATCAACCACTTCGACCGACGGCGGTTTCCTCATAAAAGTCGACAAAGCCACGGGAGCCATGACCGTCGTCGGCGACACCGGCGTACGTCCGTACTACGACCAGTCGGCCGTAATCGACCCCGTCAGCGGCACATTTTACTGGCTCGCCAACACACAGGCAGAAGAGGCCAACCTCTATACCGTCGACCTCACTACGGCCAAAGCTACCCTCATCAGCGCCTTTCCCAACGGCGACGAGATAGTGGCCGCTACCATCGACCCGACAGAATATGACGACGCGGCTCCCTCGCCTGTCAGAAACCTCACCCTCACCCCGTCGGCTCCCTACAATGTCGAGATAGCATTTGACATGCCGTCGACAAGCTATGACGGCTCGGCGCTGACAGGCAGCCTGACATGGACAGCCGTGATAAAAGGCACGACGACCGTCACCCGCACAGGTGTTGCCGAAGCGGGCGTCCACGTAGCGGATACAGTGGCGCTTGACGCATCGCAGCCTGCCACCATCATCATTACTGTGGCCAAGGACGGCGCAAGCGGTCCGGAAGCCGAAGCATCAACCTATATCGGCTATGACAAAATGAACGCCGTGACCGACCTTACCCTCAAATATGCCGACGGCACCAACACCCTGACATGGACAGCGCCGGAGACCGGACATTACAACGGGTTGAAATCGGCCGACGGTTTCCGCTACATCATCAAGCGCATGCCCGAAGGCGTCACCGTAGCCGAAGCCCACGCAGCAACCACGTTTACCGAGGCTGTCACCGACGACAATCTCCGCAGCACCTATTACACGGTCGCTACCGTCAACGGCGATGTGACAGGCGACGAGGCCTCCTCCAACACCGTCATCACCGGCTCGGCCATCACTCCTCCATATTCACAGGATTTCGACCTCACCAACTCTCTCGACCTCTACACCACAGTCGACGCCAACAAGGACAACAATACCTGGTACTACTCAGTAAAAACAGTAAAATACCGCCAGTCTACAACAAAAGCCGACGACTACCTTTTCACTCCGGCATTCAGCCTCAAGGCCGGTTATAGCTATGAGCTCAAATTCGACGGCTACGGCACCAATACCCGTTATACCAACATTCTCGACGTGGTCATCGCATCAGCTCCCGAGGCCGAAAGCGCCGTATCGCTCATTGACGAGCCTTTATCATACAGCAACGACAGCCGCTCAGTCATCACCAAGACCGTAACCGTCACCCCAAAGGCCGACGGCAAATATTATATCGGCTTCCATCTCACAAGCGCCAAATCGCAGGGCACATTCACCATCGACAACGTAAGCCTTTCGGCCGGAAAGTCGACTGCCGTACCCGCTGTCCCCGACGGTTTTGACGTCATGGCCGGAGCCAAAGGCGAACTTAAAGCCTACATCAGCGTCACCGCTCCGTTGGCCACCGCCGCAGGCACAGCCACCAATCCCCCGCTGCAGCTCACACTGCTCAGAGGCGAGACAGTCATAAGCACCGCCGCCATGAACCCCGGCGAAACCAAGGACATAGTTGACGACAGCATGACCGAATCGGGCATCTATACCTATACCGCCAAATTCTCCAACGCCGAGGGCGACGGCGAAGCCGCCGAAGTGAAGGTATTCATCGGCACAGACTCCCCCGCCGCACCGACCGATGTCGTGCTCACCGACAACAACGACGGAACAGCACTCGTCGGCTGGAGCCTTCCCGCCCGTGGCGTCAACGACGGATATGTCGACACCGATAAAGTCATCTGCACCATACTCGCCGCCACCGGCAATACAGTGCTCAAGACAGGCATCACAGGCACATCAGCCACCGTTGCGATACCCTCGGACGGCGCACAGGCATTCTACTCCGTCAAGGTAGCCGCAGCCTACGCCGACAATGCCACCGCTCCCGCCACCGCCTCCAACGAAATCCTCTCGGGCGCACCCTACGGATTGCCATACGCCGAATCGTGGGCCGACGCCACCGCCTCCACCACCCCCTGGACCAAAGAGGTCGTATCGGGCAAAAGCTACGATACATCGTGGAACGCACGCGCCGACAACACCCAGGACAATGACGGCGGAGCAGCCGATATGACTGCATACAGTGCCGCATCAAGCCGCTGGGCCGGACCGAAAATCGACATCTCTACGGCTGCCGAACCCATTGCAAGCGCCTACGTCTACCTCCCCGACGGCAACACCCGTCTGACTCTCCAGATCCAGAAAGACAACGGCGAATGGACTGACCTCGCAACCGTTGACGACGCAGCCGACGATTGGGTACCCGTCACTGCACCGCTCACAGCCTATAAGAGCAAGAACGTGCGTCTCGGACTGCTCGGCGAATGCATGGGCGGCATGCACTTCATCTACGTCGACAACCTCACGGTCAAGGACAAGCAGAGCGGCGTTGACAGCATCACCGACGGCAACGATATCGAAATCGCAGCCCTCGACGGCACCATCACCGTCATTGCCGGCCAACAGCTCCCGATAGCCGTCTACACCCCCGACGGACGCTGCATCCAAAGCCTCACAGCCCAATCAGCCCAGTTCCGTCTCAACGCAGGCATCTACATAGTCAAAGCAGGCACCCGCACCGCCAAAGTGACTCTCTGACGCCGGAACAATGCGTTGCGACACTGATTGTGACAACAGCATGATGTAGGGCTGCTCCCCGGAGCCGCCGATAGTTGATTATCAGCTATCGGCGGAGGGTGTTGCAGAACTAAACTTTCCGCGGTTGAAAACCGCGGCCACTACACAAAGACCACTGATAATCAACTACGTAGTAGCCGCGGTTTTCAACCGCGGAAAGTTAAAGCCGAGTTTTGCAACATCCTCCCTACAAAATATAACGTTAAGATTACTTTGCGACGCTGCCCTCTGATTCCATCCGATTTTTCCGCATGGTGATATTTTTCGGATGGAATATTTGGAAAATAGAAAATAATGGTCTATATTCGTATAGTTTCAATCGTGCGGAAGCCGTTATGGCCAGGCAGCAGAAATTGAAATCGGACGATAATATGCTGATAGATCGTTATCTGACATATCTACGGTGTGAACTGAATTATTCGGTTCACACCGTTTCGGCTTATTCACGCGACATACGCCGGTTCGCCGATTTCTGCTGCCACGGCAACTCTGACAGTTTCGACCCGCTGACAGTATCCAACAGCGACGTAAGGGCATGGATAGCATCACTCTCGCAGCAAGGCGACTCGCGGCGTACGCTTCGTCGTAAAGTGCAGTCGCTGAGGTCGTTTTACCGCTATCTGATGCTTACGGGAGCCACCGGCCGCAATCCCGCCACCGACATAACGATAGCGCGGCCCGCCTCGACACTGCCGACATTCATACGCACCGAGGAAATCAACAGTCTGCTCGACACCCCCTACGATACCGCCGACCTCATCGAAAGCCGCAACCGGCTCATCCTCACCCTGCTCTACACGACAGGCATGCGCCGCTCGGAGCTTATCGGCCTTCTCGACCGCAATATCGACACCGCGCGCTGCGAACTAAAAGTGCTTGGCAAACGTAATAAGGAAAGAGTCATTCCTTTTGGGGATGAACTGAGGACTATGATCGAGCATTACCGCACACTACGCGAGGAGGCAGGCATTGCCGGAGCCCCTTGTTTTCTGACACGCCGCCACGGCGAGCCGCTATATCCGCGGCTTGTCAACACCGTTGTCAGCGACAGTCTTGACCCGCAGCAGATACACGCGGTCAAGAGGTCGCCACACGTGTTGCGCCACACTTTTGCCACCGACATGCTCAACAACGGCGCCGACCTCAACGCCGTGCAGCAGCTGCTCGGGCACTCCTCACTGGCTACTACACAGATATACACACATATATCGTACCGTGAATTAAAACAAAATTATCAACTTGCGCATCCGCGCGCACAAAAAAAAGGAGGATAATATGGAAGTTCGTATTCAAGCAATCCATTTTGACATCGCCGACCGTCTGACAGCTTTTATCAACAAGAAAGCGGAAAAACTGGCCCGTCGCAACGAAGCTATTACCGCCGTCGACGTCACCCTTAAGGTAGTAAAGCCCGAATCGGCCATGAACAAGGAAGTAATAATAAAAATAACAGAGCCCCAGCAGCCCGAAATCGTAGCAACCAAAACAGCCGACACCTTCGAAGAAGCCGTCGACAACGCCATGGAAGCCCTCGACCGCCAGCTCGCCAAACGCAAAGACAAATAAACCCGTATAAATTTAAATTTTAACAAAAGTACAAAAGCCCCCGCAGGAGCACAAAACATCAGATTTTGTCCCACCCTGCCGGGGCCTTTGTGCTTTTGTTTAATTCATAGCCTCGCAAAGTGAGGTAAGGGTATATACAAATCTACAATCAATAATTAAAATTCGCATTTACTTGTAGGCAGGTGTTGCAAACCTCAAAACATACGAACAAAATTGTAGGCAGGGCGCTGCAAAACATCCAATATACAGCAAATATGACACGCCATCTCGTAGGGCTGCACCCCGGTGCAGCCGCCAGGTAGCTGATAACCAACTTTCGCCACCGGCTGCTCCGGGGAGCAGCCCTACATCATGCAGCCGATAGCATCAGTTTTGCGCGTGTTTACTCAAGCTGAGCAGAGAGGGGCGGGGGCGTCTCGTCCCCGTGGTATTATTCTTCATTTCAAGAAGTTACCACGGGAACGAGACGTCCCCGCCCCACTGTCGGCTTGCACTGATGTCAGAAGCCGATGGTTATGCCTGTCGAGATGGTTTGGAACTTCGGGGAGCCGGTTTCGGATTTGAAAAGGTCGTAAGGGGAGTATTTGAAGTAGAGACCTATTGCGGGCGCCACCTGCACGCCGAGCATCACATCGACGCTGAATTTGCGCTGCCCTATGCGGTCGTAGTTCTCCTTGACCTTGCTGCCGTCGGCAAGTTCATATTGCGTGAGCATCGAGGCATGCGAGTTCCAGTTGAGTATCGCCGCGAGTTTGAACCCGAGGTGCGAGTTGCCCAATGCCTTGACAGGGGAATAATAGGTATACGAAATCGGGAATGTGAGCGAAAACACCTTGATACGCGAGAATTTGCCTTCAGTATCTTCCGGATAACCTGTGATTACCGTGGTCCCGTCGACAAGGTCAAAACGGTTCTCGCCCGTCATGCGGTAATTGCGCCAGTTGATACCCATGCCCACCTGCACTACATTACGGTGGGCCGGTCCGAAGCGGTGGGCGTAGAAAAGGAGGTTGTCGATACCGATTTCAAACGATTTGCCCATCTGAGTGTTCATCGCGGCCGGAGCGTCGACGGCGCCCGTGAATCCGAAATGAAGCCCCTGGACGGCACCGATCATATCATTGCACCGATTGACTTTCAGGCCCAGCGGCATTGCGAAACTCTGGCGCGATTTGATTACGGAATTGGCCTCGTAAGGCAGACTGCAGGAGGTCTGGAAAGTACTGTCATTCTCTATTCCCTTGACGTCGATGCTGACGCCGCCGGGATTTTCGGTGATTACCACGCAGTTGGCGTTTTTCACGCACAGCACGGTATCGACCGGCTGGGTAGTGTCGTCATTGTAAGCCGTTGTTGCGGATACGGCGGTCGATAGGAAGGCGATTGATGCCGCAAGTATATAATTTTTCATAACGTGTCGGGATATTTTGATTAGAAGCCTAAGTTTATACCAAATGATATGACATCAAACTGCGGGCCGTTGCCACTCTTGAACATCGCCACGGGCGAATACCGGCAATACAGGCCGAAATCTTCCCACCCGATGCCCGCAAATATGTCGTAGGTGAGTATGCGCTGCTGGAGCCCCTTGAACGACTGCTCATACGAGCGATTGTCGAGTGTATATTTGTTGGAAGCCGTGGTGTAGGTATTGAACTTCATCACCACACCCGCCGAGATGCCGAAGTCGTCATATATATTCTGCGTGACGGTAAAGGGCATTTCGAAACCGAAGTTGAACAACCGCATGTGTGTATCTCTCGCCCCCTCGGGCAAATCGACCATGACGAGCGACTTGCCGTCGCGTCCGAACATTTGGCCGCCGTGAAGCGCGAACTTCTGGGCGAATATACCTGCGCCGAACGAGAATGTCGGCCCCTTGCTCCACGGAGTATAGTTCAGGCCCACTATCTTGCCCATTGCAATATCGATTGACTGGTCGAGACCGCGCGGACCGTCGACCGGCATACAGATACCTAACTGTGTATGCGCAGCCCAGGTGACTTCGCTCTTTTTGCGCTGATACTCGCGCAGGAACGGCAACGACAGTCCCCACTCGTCCTTGCTGACAGTATCGGCCAGCGAATCCTCCCTCTCGGAAGAGTATGAATAATAGAACGATTCGTCATCGCCCTGCCCTATTACGGTAATGACATTGGAGGTGGGAGATTTTGTCACCACTACTGTATGGGCGTCATTTACTACAGCGAGTGTGTCGGCCGGCAGTGTGTCGGCGTTGGCCGGGATGCATGCCGCCATTACGCCTGCTACTGCTGTTATTGCGATTTTTACGGTTTTCATATAAATCTAAACTTTGATTGGTAAGTTACTGATAAGAATTGCGGCGGTCGTGAGCGGCGCGTCATTTGAGCATCTCCTTGATTTTGTCACGCGAAGCCATCCCCTCGAGATAGATAAGGATAATCTTGTTGCCTCCGTTGCGGTTCTGGTTGAGATAGAACAGATAGCGCTGTTTCACCCCCGAAGGTTTCAGCTGATAGAAACCGTAGTACAGGCCGCCGTCGCGGTACGACACCTCGCGGTCGACGGCTTTCGCCGCGTCGCGGGTGACAAGAGGCTCGATATCGGCCGCGGCTTCCGGATAGTCAGTAAGGGTAAGCGAACGGTAGAGCGACAGGGCATACCGTTCGAGCTTGTCGCCCGAAATCTGTGTCTCGCTCGCCCGTGGCTCATCGTGGTACCGGCCGTCGAAGAGCGCCCCGATGTTGAGACGGTCCTGCGCGAGCGCCGCCGACGTACCGATGGCCCAGAGCATTAGTAAAGTGATGATACCTTTCATACGATTATTTTATTATTGTTTTATTACTTATATAGTTACAGTCCGCCTATTTCACTATGTCACGCAGTGACACGAAATCATCGGTAATCGATTCATACACCGAGCGCTGCGCTTCGGCCATGCATCCCATCTCGCTGCTTATCAGAGCGGCAACGTCGTCGGGATTTTCCGGACGGTTGATACCTCCGCCCGACATAGCCACCGAACGGTTTCCGGCTATGACAGCCCCCTTCTCCCCCTGCATCAGCTGTGCGATAGAGTCATGTTTGCCGGCGAGCGCTCCCGAACGGGAAGCGTTGGCGAGCATATCGCCCGACGGCATCTTCTCGAAATGTGTCAGCGACACGACAGCGGCGATAATGATAGCCACCGACGCCGCAGCCGAGACAGCCACCCATTGCGACGGGCGCAGCAGGCGGCGGCGCTTGCCGGCATTCTGCTCCACGGCGGTACCGGCTACCGACCGGGCGCAGGCAAACACACCCATCACGGCGCGTGCCTCTTTGACCTGACTGTCGCGCGAGGCTGAAGCGGCAAGCAGTCCGCGCAGACGGCGCTCCTCCTCAACCGAAGTCTCACCGTCGAAATAGCGGTTGATGAGACCGAGCAGCTCGTCATGTTCGTTTATATGTCTTTCATTCTTCATAATCATTGTTGTCTTTTCAGATAGATTTGACGTATTATTTTGCGGGAGCGCGAAAGAATTACGCGTACGTTGGCTTCGGAGATACCCATTTCGAGGGCTATGTCGTCCATCTCCCAGCCGTCGCGGTCGCGAAGGTAGAGGATGCGGCGGTCACGTTCGGAAAGTTCCTTGTCAATCAGACCGGTGACCTCGCCGTAGAGCTCCCTCCGTTCCTGCGTGTCGTCTCCGGAGTCTTCGGTGACAGCCGCAGCCGAGGGATTGTCGTCGATGTCGTCATGCCTGCGCACCGCATCGCGCCTTAGCGTGTCGATGCAGATGTTGCGCACGGTAGTGACGGCAACTCCTTCCACGGCAGTAGCCGAATCGAAGTCGGAACGCCGGCTCCACAGACGCACGAACGCATCTTGCAAAGCATCGTCGACAGCCTCGTCGCTTACAATGCGTCGGGCGGTCATCTGCAGGCGCCCTTTGATACGCATAAATACCGATGTCAGGAGTTCTTCTTTCATTGCTTTCGTCTATAATACGCACCACGATGGCGTTTGTAACAAAGTCACAAAAAATTTTCACACCATAATATTCCGGGAATCTATTCACCGCGGTTAAAAACCGCGGCCACTACGCTGATATATCTGACAATCAAGCAAGTAGTAGCCGCGGTTTTTAACCGCGGTAAATCCAACTTCAACGTTAATATACTGTAACGGCAATAAGGCACATCTGATTACCTGCCGGTGCGGTGGTGGAGGTAGGTGTGCAGGCATCCTACAAACAGCGCGCCGCCTATGATGTTGCCTATCGTGGCGGGTAGGATATTGTTGGTCAGGCAGGTGTCGATGCTCAGCGGGGCACCTTCGAGCATGGCGAGGGGCAGGTAGAACATGTTGGCGATAGAATGCTCGTAGCCGAGCACCACAAACGCCATTACGGGCAGCCAGCAGCCGAGCGCCTTTTCAAAAAACGTATGCCCCGACAGCGCCAGCCATACCCCGAGACACACAAACCAGTTGGCACCAATGCCTTTGACGAGCACCACCGGCCACGTCATCGATGTCTTCGCTACCCCGATGCCTATTATCGAGCTGTGGTAAGGCTCCGCGGCCGTCAGTCCGGCGAAATATACCAGCAGCCATGTAAACGCCACCGCGCCGATGAGATTGCCTATATATACTATCGACCAGTTGCGTATCACGGCCGACAGCGTGTAGTCGCGCTTCATGTAGCCCGGTATGAGCATGGCATTGTTGCCGGTGAAAAGCTCCGCGCCGAGCACCACCACGAGTATCAGGCCGATAGGGAACATCATGCCGCTCAGCAGACGTTGCAGCGACGGATTACCCCCTGTCAGTTCCGGGAAACCGAACCCGACTATCAGCGACAGTATGCCCCCTATGGCGATGAAAGCGCCGGCAAGCATGGCCGACACAAGGAGTGATACAGGCTGGCGCAACGTGCGCGCCACTTTGGCATTTCCCGCTGCGATAGCGGCATCAGTAATCTCGACCGGCGTTTTTATCTGCATATTATCCTAATTTTATTTAAGTAACTGTTTAAAATTATTTTATACTAACCATTCTCATTATTTTAATATTCTGTCGGAGTCTTTTTTGCCGCTTTCCATCTCGTCATCAGTCATGTAGCTCGCTACACTCCTTCTTCCTCACTGGAAATCGCCTAAAAAATCCTCTCGCCATAATATCAAAATAATTTTGAACAGTTACTTATATGTAAAAATCAATGCGTACTTTCAACCGTGCGGCTCACGAAAATGGTATCGACCGACTGGCGCACCTGATACGGCGTGCCCGACACGCGTGAACGCTTCGAGCCGACGTAATAAAACGACTGCTGGGTATCCCACGACGGCCAGTCGAACTTGCGTGTGCTCCCGGCCGGAATGTCGGCGCGGACGCGGCGTGTCGTCTCATGAAACTGACGTCCCTTGCTGTCAAGATATTGCGTAGTGACCGACACGGAGTTGATGTCGAAATCCGTGCGGTTGGTCACAAACACCGTCTCGCGCCGGCTGCGTAACGGCTTGTCGTATCCGAAGAGCAGTACGGCGGCGCTGTCGGGTATTATCGCCGAGTCGGGCAAAGCGACAGCCTGTTGCGCCCGCACAGCACGCCCGCTGACATTGCCGCGCGTGGTACGCTGCCGGCGCGCATGCGCATCGCCTGCCGACATCGCAGCCATGCAGACTGTCAGTAATATGGCTGCCGAAAGTCTCATAGATAGCGTGGAGTTAAAGGTGATGCCGCGGCGGGAGGAAACACCCTGACCGCTCCGTCAAGATTGTCGGGACGATTATTGACACGCGTCACCGTCATCCGGAACATATAAGGGAGGAATCGCCACAGATTTACTTTCAGTTTATTGGTAACAGGCACCATTATCAGCCGTCCGTCGTCGTCAAGAGTGACGGTAAAGCGTTTCGGCTTCGACAGTATGCCTGTATCGCCCGAAGTATATATGCGGGCATCGTAGCAGTCGGCGCGCCCTGCGGCGGTGCATGCGCCCATCACGGTACCCGGCAGAATATTGCGGTCGGGACTGTCGACCACTATCAGCCTGAAAAATATCGTGCCCGGGTCGGCGACGACGGCAAAAAGCCCCTCGCTGCCCGACATACGCCATATCCCCTCTACCGGCATCATGGCTTTGCCGTCGAAATACGCGTCGGCGTCGGTAACATCCATATTCACGACGCACCCCGACACTCCGGCAAGATATTGCTCAAGTTCGTCGGGAGCGGCATGCACGTCGCCGGGCCATACGAATACAGCCAAAAGCGCGATAATAAGAGAGGGTTTTGCATGCATACGTCATATCGTGGGTTACAGCCGTCCGAGCCTGTAGGAGAAACCGAAACTCAGCACCTCACGCAGCTGCCACTTGTGCCATTTGGAGTCCTCGTAGCGCCCTGTAGTGGAGTCGTAGCGAAGGTGCACATATATCTGGGTCGACAGGAAGCGGTTGATGCTGAACGACAGCGTATTCTCCCAGTCGCCCTGCAGATACTCATAGTTGGTGAAGGCCGTGAGCCGCGAGTTGAAGCTGATGTTGTAGGCAAGTTTCCATTCGAGGCGGCAGTCGATATTGCTACCGTACTGGCTTACCGACGTATGCCCCTCCTTGATGCCGAACTGGCGTTCGTCGATTTTATCGTTGGTGCATATCTTCAGGTTGTAGGAGAGCGGCGCTATCGACGCGTTGGTCTTGAAATTACCCGAAGGTGTGGAATACTCATACGTCATACCGAGACCGAGATTGAGCTCGCCGGGCGAGAGGAACGCCGCCGAGAGGTCGTTGGTGTTCTTGCGGTAGTTGTTGAGCAGCTGTGTCTTGAACTGCAACGTGGCCGAGTAGTACCAGCGTTTTGCGGCTTTCACACCGAATTTCGAGTTGATCTGGAAATTATCCTCCGAGATGCTGTAGTTGCGCAGCGAGTCGTCGGGCGCACTGTTCAGGCCGAGTTTGTACTGCACGGTGTTCTCAAACAGAAGGTTGGGGTGGAACGTCTGGTTCAGGCGCGCATTGTACACGCCCTGGATTATCGTATTGAGGTTGTTGTTGCCGCCCTGATACCAGTTGGGCGAGTTGTAGGCCTGCGAGAACTGTATCATGCCGTCGAACTGCTGGAGCCAGTGTATCTTCTTCACTTCCACGGCATCGACTGCACCCTTGACCTCGGATTTGTCGACAGAAATCTCCTCGACGGTGATATGCGCCGTAGTGGGGTCGACGAAGGCGCGGAAACGCTTGGGCGCTTCGGGAAGGGTATTGATGTTGTATCTCACATGCCGCGCATTGTCAATCATATAGCGCTGGCGCAGCTTCTGGTAGCGCAGCATGGCGTCATTGCGGTCGTTGACCCAGTCGAGGGGACCGGGTGCGGGCGTTTCCCTCCCTTCGATTGCGGTGGAGTCGGCGGTGAGCATCACGTCGTAAGAGTCAAAAATCATCGGCATGAACAGCGTGGTGGGAAGCATGCGGTTGTGCACGTCGAGCGTGGTGTCTATCTCGAATTCCTTCTCTTCGGCTTTCTCTCCGTTGATATCGAAATAGTCCACCCATTCCTCGTCGGAGGCGGTGTCGGCGGCAACAGTATCGACCGGGACGGCGGCAACTGTCTCCTCGACCCACTGGCCGTTGACGAAACGATATTTCTTGGTGACCTGCGCGTTGACGGCCGTCACCCCCAGCATAAGCACTATAAGCAAGTAATATAATCGTGTAAGCATACCTTTGGAAAATTGCTTGCGGTAAACGAAACGTGAAAAATTTTTACAAAGATAGCAAATAATATGGAAATTTCGTAACTTTGCACATCTTAATACGACGCCATGAAGCATATATGGCTTCATGCCGTTTTTCCGGAAAAGTTAAAACCCAATTACTGATGATTGATAAGATAAACGCCCTCAAGTCAACGATAGAAGGACTTACAGCCGCCAGCGATGCCGAAGTGGAGGCTCTCCGCGTCAAGTATCTGAGCAAAAAAGGTGAGATTTCACTCCTTTTCAATGATTTCCGCACCGTGCCCGCCGAGCAGAAAAAAGCCATCGGACAGGCACTCAACGAATTGAAAAACTTTGCCACGGAGCGCATCAACTCGTTGCGCGACGCCCTCGCCTCGGCCGACACAGGTCTTGAAGGCGTCGACCTCACCCGTACTCCCGCGCCGTTGCGCCTCGGCACACGCCATCCCCTTTCGCTGGTGCGTGAGGAAATCATCGCCATATTCCGCCGTCTGGGCTTCACCGTGGCCGAAGGTCCCGAAATCGAGGACGACTGGCATGTGTTTGAATCGCTCAACTTCGCCGCCGACCATCCCGCGCGCGACATGCAGGACACATTCTTCATACAGCGCAACCCCGACGTGCTGCTCCGCACCCACACATCGTCAGTACAGACCCGCGTGATGGAGAAGACGCAGCCGCCTATCCGCATCATCTGCCCCGGACGCGTATACCGCAACGAGGCCATCTCGGCACGCGCCCACTGCTTCTTCCACCAGGTCGAAGCGCTCTATATCGACAAGAACGTATCGTTCGCCGACTTGCGCCAGACACTCCTTTACTTCGCCCGCGAGATGTTCGGACCCGACACCAAAATCCGTCTGCGCCCGAGCTACTTCCCGTTCACCGAGCCTTCGGCCGAAATGGATATATCATGCGACCTCTGCGGAGGCAAGGGATGCTCGTTCTGCAAGGGCACCGGATGGGTGGAGATACTCGGATGCGGCATGGTCGACCCCAACGTGCTCGAAGCCTGCGGCATAGACTCCAAAGTATACTCCGGATTCGCCCTCGGCATGGGCATAGAGCGCATCACCAACCTGAAATACAGGGTGAAAGACCTGCGCATGTTCTCGGAAAACGATGTCCGTTTCCTCGACGAATTCATTGACGCATAACAATAAGGGAAGTCAGGCCTGTCGGACCTGTCAGACCCGTCCGACAGGTCCGACATCATCTTACTTCAATCCCATTCGACCATGCCGGGCTGGTTACAATTGCTGAGTGTTGGCGCCGGAGGTGCCATCGGAGCCATATTCCGTTTTCTGCTGCAATACTGCCTCAGCGGCTCCTACCGCCAGTGGGTCATAGTGGCGGTCAATCTCACCGGAAGCGCACTTATAGGCGCGGCGTGGGCCATAGCAGGCCGCTACGGTTCATCCGTCATCCTCAACCAGTGGCTCATCGCGGGAGTGCTCGGAGGCTTCACCACCTACTCCACATTTGCCTGGGACAGCTTCGACCTCATCAGAAACGGACGCACGCTTGAAGCCGTCCTCTACATGGCAGTCACCGTAATAGGCGGACTTTTACTCTGCGCGTTAGCTTTTAACTGTACCGAAAAATTACTCCGATGACAATAAAACAACGTTATGCGGCAGTCCTTGAGCGCTTTGCCACCGCAATGCCCTCGCCGGAAACGGAACTGCACTACGACACCCCGTTCCATCTGCTCTTAGCCGTGATACTCTCGGCACAGTGCACCGACAAGCGCGTCAACATGGTCACGCCGCCACTCTTCGAGGCATTTCCCACGCCTGAATCGATGGCCGCCGTCACGCCCGACGACGTGTTTCCGTTCATCAGATCGGTATCCTACCCCAATAACAAAGCCAAATCGCTCGTCGGAGCCGCCCGCACCCTCGTAGAGCGTTTCGGCGGCGAGATGCCATCCGACATCGACTCGCTGATGGAACTGCCGGGCGTAGGACGCAAAACCGCCAACGTGATGCTCGCCGTGGTGTTCAACCGCGCCGCAATGGCCGTCGACACCCACGTGTTCCGCGTCAGCGAGCGCATCGGCCTGACAACCAATTCAAAAAATCCGCTCCAGACCGAACGGACACTCGTAAAATACATTCCCGAGACCGACATACCGCGCGCCCACCACTGGCTAATACTCCACGGCCGCTATGTGTGCAAGGCGCGGCGCCCCGACTGCCTGAACTGCCCTATAACCGACCTTTGCCGCTATTTCGGCAAAAACGCGGGCGCACAGTGACAATACAAAACGACACTACATGGAATCCACCTTCCTCTTCATAATCGAAGTCATAGGCACCTTTGCCTTTGCCATAAGCGGAATCCGGCTCGCGGCCTACAAGAACTTCGACCTGTTCGGCGCTTACACCATAGGCCTTGTCACGGCTATCGGCGGCGGAACGCTCCGCGACCTGCTGCTCGACATTCCGGTGTTCTGGATGCAGACATGGCTCTATCTCGCCGTCACCGGCATGGCACTCGGCATTGTAATCCTGTTCAGGCGCATGCTTATCAGCATGAACCGCATGCTCTTTATCTTCGACACCGTAGGTCTGGCGCTGTTCGTGGTCATCGGCATACAGAAAACCATCGCGGCGGACTATCCGATGTGGGTGGCGATGGTCATGGGCGTAATCACCGGCTCGTTCGGAGGCGTGGTGCGCGACATTCTCATCAACGTGGAGCCGCTGTTCTTCCGCAAGGACATTTATGCCACGGCCTGCCTCGCCGGAGGATTCGCCTACTGGGGGAGCACCATGCTCGGCTGGAACGACGTGACGTCGCAACTGCTCTGCGCCGCCACCATCATCATACTGCGCACGTGCGCCATCCGCTACAACTGGTCGCTGCCTCAGCTCAGGTACACCCCCGACGACACCGGCGAAAGCCCCGACAAATAGTACCCCGTTGACGTTTTTTTACAAACTTTTTTCACGCGCTGAATGTTAAAAAGAGCGTGAAACCGATAGCCGCGTCCTTCCCGGGCAGGGAGACAACGGCACCAATCTGTAAAAAAACGCAATTATGAAAACTGTCAGGACCATATACTTTGCCGGAGGTTCCTTCTGGGGTACCCAACAATATATACGCAACTTCAGCGGCGTAGTGTCGACGCGCATCGGCTACGCCAACTCACTTGTACCCAACCCGCGCTACCGCGAAGTATGTCAGGGAAAAACGGGAGCCGCGGAGTGCGTCAAAGTGGATTATGACCCCGAACGCATCTCCCTTGAGAGCCTTGTACAGCTGTTCATCCTCTCCATCAACCCCACGTCGGTCAACAGGCAGGGCAACGACGTAGGCCCCCAGTACCGCAGCGGCATCTACTACACCGACATGGACGACGCCCATACGGTGTTCAACGTCGTAAGCGCGCTTGAGGACTCATACGACGCACCGTTCGCAGTGGAAATCCTTCCGTTGGAAAATTTCTACCGCGCCGAAAAATCATTGCAGGACTACCTCAGACGCACCCCCGGAGGCCACTGCACCATAAGTCCGCGCCTGATGGAGTATTCACGCAGCATTCAAGGCGTATTTGACGCCATCAACCCCGCTGTATGACATTACCCCTCGGTCACTTCGGGACGGAGAGGATAAGTGTTGCGCAGGCGCTCGAAATGCGCCCCGAATTCCGCCGTGCCCGCTTTCTGCCGCAATATTGCCGTATCCTCAAACGGGTCATACGATCTCGCAACCGCATCGGCGGTGACATTCTCCACCGCTCCCGCAGGGATATCGGGAGTCATGCGGTAATCTATGCCGAAATAATTGCATAACGCATTCACAGCCATAGTAGTGGCGCGTATCTTACCGTTGAGCGAATAGCCCGCGATATGAGGCGTGGCAATGTCGACGAGCTGAAGTAGCCGCTGCGACACATCAGGTTCATTCTCCCAGCAGTCAATCACGGCATGACCGATTGTGCCTGCCTCAAGTGCGGCGACAAGGTCATCGTTATCTACCACGGGGCCCCTCGCCGAATTCATTATCACCGCATCGCGGCGCATGCGCCCGAACAGCGCACTGTCGGCAAGGTGATAAGTGGCATGCCGCCCCTCTTTCGTCAAAGGCACATGGAATGTCACCACATCGGCCTGCGGCAGAAGCTCTTCAAGCGTGACGCCGTCAAAATCAGGCTCGCGTTCGGCACGTGGCGGGTCGCACTTCAGCACACGCATGCCGAGTTTCTCCCCCCAGTCGGCCACGATACTCCCCACATGCCCTACACCTACCACTCCTATCGTCTTCCCTTCGAGACCTTCGGGAAACAGTTTCAGCAGCGACGCATATACATATTGCGCCACAGCGGGAGCATTGCATCCGGGCGCCGAAGCGACGGTTATGCCGCGTTCGGCGCACCATGGCAGGTCGATATGGTCGGTCCCGATAGTCGCCGTAGCTATGAAGCGCACGTTGCTGTTGCCTAAAAGGGAAGCATCACACCGCGTGCGCGTACGCACAATCATTGCATCGGCATCCGCCACAGCCTCCGGAGTGAATTCACCGGGTGCAAGACGCTCTATATCAAAATAATCCGCGAGTCCATCGGGCACGCATGGCACATGACTCTCAATTATCAGTTTCGGTTTCATAATAACTGCATTACAACATATTATAATAACAGACCGGACACCCCAAAAGATTAGACATCGGGGCACCCCTGGAGGATGTTGCATTTAAACCGCGGTTGAAAACCGCGGCTACTATGCGGCTGATTACCGGTATGCTTTGCTTAGTAGCCGCGGTTTTTAACCGCGGAAGGTTTAACTTTGCAACACCCGCCGGTCTTACACATAGTAGCACGCCGAATAGAGCGCGACATATACCGCAATTATCCCAATCAGCACCCACACCGCGCCGCGCGGACGGCGTATGGAATAATAGTGCGCTACCTGGTAGGCCGCAGTCAGGCACAGCATCGGAAAATATACCGACAGGTTGCCGTAATCGACTATCATGAAAATCATAGTCGAAATCAGCAGCAGCGTCAGGAAGCCGTTGTATGCGCGGAATTTGGCATTGTAGCTGAGTATCTTCATCAGATTGGCGCACATAGCGGCGAAACCGAGTATCATCGTTATGCCTACGGCCGCAAACACCGTAATCATATCCGGCACGCTCAATCGCGAGAACACGCTCTCAAACTGCGGCCACCCTATATCCGACAGTTCCATTACCCCGAAGCCGTAAAGTATCCACACCGGGCAGATGATACCGATTACAGTGGCAAGCACCGACCGGAAATTGAGTATTCTCATCTGCGCCAGGCCGAGTATGGCCACCGGGATATAGAACATGAACGCATACTGCACGAGCGATGCCAGCGACAATATGAAAAATATCAGGAACACCCTCCTCGTGGCCGACATGTCGCCGTAGCAGCTGAACATCGTGGCCGTGATGCCGAGCATCACGACGCACATCAGCGACCCGCCGTAAAACTGTCCCGCCGCCACGGGCAGCGACGTCAGCATCACTATATAAAGCGACGAGGTCAGGGCCGACGGAGCACGCATGAAGTTGAACACCTTGTTGAGCCCGATGAACGATATGGCCGTCAGGGCGGTCAGCACCAGACTTATGACAAGTGACAGCTCGCCCTGCGGGAGCCAGCGGTTGGGCGACGGGAACACCGTGCCACGGCTGCCTGTGATTTCATCGACATGGCCCGAACGGAATGCCGCATACGTCATCACTGCCGCGATGATGAATATCAGCGTGGTGCAGTTGCGCGAATGTAGGTAACGGTTGAGCCTGTCCATGCTTTAGAACTTATTTTTCCGACTCGAGGCGGAGGAGGTCACGGCCGATGTCGCGGCGCAGGTTCTTCCCCTCGAAATTCACCTTCGCTGCCGAGCGGTAGCTCTTATCGAGAGCCTCGGCCACGGTGTCGGCCATCGAGCTGACCGATATGACGCGGCCTCCCGAAGTGACAAGGTTGCCGTTGTCGTCCATCCTGGTGCCGGCATGGAACAGTATGCTTTCGTCGACCGTGCCGTCGATTGTGATTGCCTTTCCCTTGGGATAGCTGCCGGGGTAACCGCCCGACACGAGCATCACCGTCACCGAGGCGCGGGGGTTGATGTCAAGGGGCATCTCGCCGAGATTTCCTTCTGCTGCCGCTTTGAGCAGCTCCACGAGGTCTGAGTCGATACGGAGCATCACGGCCTCGGTTTCCGGGTCGCCCATGCGCACGTTGTACTCGATTACCATCGGTTCACCATCTACGTTGATGAGGCCGAGGAATATGAATCCGCGGTAGGTGATACCCTCTTCCTTAAGTCCGTCGATTGTAGGACGTATGATGCGGCTGTCGACTTTGCGCATGAACTCATCGTCGGCGAACACCACGGGGCTTACGGCGCCCATGCCGCCGGTATTGAGGCCGGTGTCACCCTCGCCTATGCGCTTGTAGTCCTTGGCCACGGGGAGCACGCGGTAGCCGCCGTTGCCGTCGGTCAGCACGAATACCGAGCACTCTATTCCCGAAAGGAATTCCTCGATGACAACCGTTGCCGACGACTTGCCGAACATGCCGTCGAGCATCTCGGCGAGTGCTTTCTTGGCTTCGTCGAGCGAGTCGATGATGAGCACGCCCTTGCCGGCGGCAAGGCCGTCGGCCTTTAGCACGTATGGTGCCTTGAGCGATTCGAGAAAACGGTAGCCGTCCTCGATGGTCTCGGCGGTGAAGCTCTGATAGCGGGCTGTGGGTATGCCGTGACGCGACATGAAGGCTTTTGCGAAATCCTTGCTTCCCTCGAGGGCTGCGCCCGCTTTCGACGGTCCGGCCACAAGTACGCTGTCGGCGAACCGGTCATAGATACCGGCCACAAGCGGGTCTTCGTTGCCAGGCACAATCATGTCGATGGCATTGTCGGCCACAAAACGCGCTATGCCGTCAAAATCGAGCGGAGAGAGCGCTACGTTGGTACCGTATTGCGCCGTGCCGCCATTGCCGGGGGCTATGTACAGATTGTCAACGAGAGGGCTTTGCGACATTTTCCACGCCAAAGCCGATTCACGGCCACCTGAGCCAAGAAGAAGGATATTCATATAATTTTGAATTTTGAATTTTTGAATTTTGAATTGGTGGGGAGGGAGGTTGGGGTCGGGGGCATCGGACCGGTCTGACCGAGTACTCGGAGTTCTCTGAGATCTCGGAGTTCTCCGAGGGCTCTGAGGGCTCTGAGCTCTCCGGGGGCTTCATTACTTGCTGTTGTTGCGGGGGCGCATCTTCACGCCGGGCTTTGCCAGCGACGGCTGGCGGCCGGTTATGCTCTTGAGGGCGGCCTCGTTGCGGCGCACTGCCAGCGGGTTCTCGCTTTCGGCGGGTGCCTCGCCTCGCGGTGCGAAACTGCCGCGTGAGCCGAACGAATCGCGTCCGCGGCGCTCGTCACGGCCATATTTGTCGCTGCGGCTGTCACGTGAGAATTTATCACGGCGGTCGTCGCGGCGCTCCTTGTCGCGCCCGTACTTGTCACGGCGGTTAAATCCTCCGCCACGCGACGAATAGCGTTCCTCGAGTTTGTTGCGGGGCGAACCGTAGCGTGCCTCGTCGCCCTCGTCGTTGGCGGCGCTGCGACGGCGGTCGTCCTTGAATTTGCGCATGGAGCGGCGCTCGTCGCGGTCGCCTTTCTCGCGTCCGCGGGGCTGCGACTCTCCGTGATGTATCTTGCCGCCCGACTTGCGGAACGACTTGTAGTCACCGTCGAATATCTCATACTCGCGCAACTCGCATTCAAGCGCGCCGTTGAGTATCGGAATTTTAACCGACGGCGAAAGGTGTATCATGTCGAAATACTCTTTGCGATAGCCGATAATCCAGGCGTGATACCCCTTGAACACATTCTTGAGCTTGTTGCCGAGCATCTCGTACAACCCCTCCATATCGTCGGCCGAGATACGCTCGCCGTAAGGAGGATTCGTGATGAGCACGCCGTCGGCGGGAGCCGAAATCCACTGCGACAGCGGCTTGACCTGCAGGTCGATATAGCGGGCCACGCCGGCGCTCTTGATATTGCGCGAGGCTATGTCGACAGCCTTGGGCGAGATGTCGGCGCCGTATATCTTGTAGTTGAACTCGCGCTCGCCCGAGTCATCGTTGTAGAGCGAGTCAAACAGTTCGGCGTCAAAATTTTTCCAGTTTTCAAACGCGAAACTCTTGCGGTAGATGCCGGGGTTGATATTGGCGGCAATCAGCGCTGCCTCCACAAGGAATGTACCGGAACCGCACATCGGGTCGACCAGCGGACAGTCGCCGCGCCAGCCCGAACGGAGTATGATGCCTGCGGCAAGCACCTCGTTGATAGGCGCCTCGGTCTGTGCCACGCGGTATCCGCGCTTGTGGAGCGATTCGCCCGACGAATCGAGCGAAAGGGTCACACGGTCGCCGGCAATATGCACGTTGATCATCACGTCGGCATCCTGCAGACGCACTCCGGGACGCTTGTCGCTTCCGTAACGGTCGCGGAACCAGTCGACTATCGCGTCCTTCACCCTGTAGGTCACGAACTGCGAGTGGGTGAATTCGTCGCTGTAGGCTACTGTGTCGATGGAGAATGTCTTGTCAATCGACAGCACGCTGCTCCAGTCGAACTCCTTGACGGCATCATAGAGCGTATCGGTGTCGGTGGCAGTGAATTTATAAATCGGTTTGAGTATGCGCAAAGCCGTGCGGCAGCACAGGTTTGCCTTGTAAAGCATGGCGAGGTCACCCTCGAAAGCCACCATACGGCGCCCCGGCTCCACATTGTAGGCGCCCAGGTTGCGCAACTCTTCGGCAAGCACATCTTCCAGTCCCTGGAAGGTCTTTGCCACCATTTCAAAAGTTTCGTTCATCTGTTTGTTATCGCGAAAGATTGTTGTTAAGTCTGATTGTATTGTCGGCGCGCGCCTGGAGCACGATGCTACCCGGCTCGACGTCGGCCGTAATCCATATATTGCCGCCAATCACCGAGTCCGAGCCGATGGTTATGCGTCCCAATATTGTGGAGTTGGCGTAGATTATGACATTGTTGCCTATGACGGGATGGCGCGCAAGCCCCTTGACCGGGTTCCCCCCCTCGTCGGTGGGGAAACTGCGTGCGCCGAGCGTGACACCCTGATAGAGCTTCACGTTATCGCCGATTATGGCGGTCTCGCCGATGACCACACCCGTGCCGTGGTCAATCATGAAAGCGTTGCCGATAGTGGCTCCGGGATGTATGTCGATACCGGTCTCCCTGTGGGCGCGCTCACATATCATGCGGGGCAGCACCGGCACTCCGAGCCGATAGAGCCTGTTGGCCACGCGGTAGTTGGTTATAGCCCTGATAGCGGGATAGCTGCATATCACCTCATCGACCGACACCGCCGCCGGGTCGCCGAGGTAGATTGCCTCGGCATCGAGGGCGAGAGCCTCGCGCACTTCGGGAAGCGTCGATATGAAATCGGTGGCTATGGCGTCGCATCGGTTCCGGGTGACAGGGTCGCCTCCATCAGTACCGAGCATGTTGAGGGCAGCGCCTATCTGCGCCGACAGCACTTCGCCGAGACGGTCGACGGTTGTGCCGAGCCAGTACAGCGGATTTTGCCGCGGAGTGATATGATGTCCGAAATGTCCGGGAAATATGATGGAACGCACAAGGTCAATTATCTCATCGACAGCCGACTGTGAAGGAAGTGCCGCATTCTCGCCGGCACTGACGCCTACCTGCCGCAGCGACTCGGCGGCGAGCAACCGGTCAACAGTATTACTTATAATCTGCCGATATTTATCCATAATTTTCTGCCCTGAAGTCATTTAAACTTTTTCTTCGAAAAGAATTTGAGCCTGTTTTTGAGCAGATTTTAGCTGAATTTGAGGGAGCGATGCGGGCATCGTGACCGAAAATGAGGTTAAAAGCAGCCAAAAAGAGGCCAAATTCTTGAAGAAGATGGTTTGTGAAGTCATTTAAGAAAAAGTTTAAATGACTTCATTAGTCGCGTCGCTGACGCTATCACCCGACAAAGGTAATAATTTTCATCGAAACAGCAATATCGCCATGCCTGATTTCATGCGTAAAAGAACAATCAAAATTCAACCGAAATTCCCGTAACATTGCGAAAACCAACTTAACTGAACCGCGGTTGAAAACCGCGGCTACTATCTGCTTGATTATCAAAATCGCTTCATATAGTAGCCGCGGTTTTCAACCGCGGTTCAGTTAAGCGGGGTTTTACAACACCCTCTATCTGACTACCTCTTTGGTCACTTTATTTCCGCGCACTACGATGTACAGGCCGGCCGACGGAGTGTCGACACGCACGCCCTGAAGATTGTAGTATACGGGGACGGCATCCGGTTCATCGGCCTCTATGCCGTCGACTCCGGCAGTTTCCGTTACAGTCAGTTTCATGTTCTTGAGGTCGGCAACTACCTTGTATTTTCCGGGGGTGATTTTCCATGAGTATGCCGAGCTTGCGTTGACGCCTACCTTGAACACCTTGATAGTGGCTGGCTGGCCGAGGGTTACGGGAGCATTGTTTGAAGCAGCGCCGTAGCGGTCGGATGAGTTTACATCAGCATCCCAGTCGGCTCCCTGAGCGGTGACAAACGTGAAGTATGAGTAGGTGTCCTTGGCTGCAGCGGGCATCTCGACGCTGTTCCAGGTATATACGCCGCTCTCCCTTGCGTCGGAAGCTACGGAAGTCGTGGTGCTCCAGTCATTGAGGTTGCCTATGACATAAAGCTTGGAGGGATAGTTGTCCTCGGGGTCATCGCCGCCGCCACCTCCGCCTTGCACGTCGGTCTTGGTCCAGATGCAGTAACCGTTGCCCGTAGCCTTGATGTCGCTGTCGGTGTAGCCGGAGGGGGAAACCATGGCCGAACCGATTTTAACCACAAGTTTGCCTTTGGAGCCTGTCACTTCGGCCATGTAGCAATCTTTGGTCGACCGGAGCACATTGACAGCGGAATTGTTGTGCACGCCCACAGCGTTGCGTATGGCAATCATCTTCTTTATTTCGTTCTTGTATCCGGTCCAGTGGGGATAGAACACGCAGGGAGTACCGGGCGAACAGAGCATGAAAGCGTTGGCAGCAGGCACGTTGCCGGTAAACTTGCTTCCGTCGCGGTATGTGTCGTGGTTGTCGATGAATGTCACAGCCAGCTGGGAGTAGCCGAAATGTATCATGCCGGCGGGCTGGTTGGTGGTGCCATTGGCTTTCCACACAAGTTTCGTCATATCGTTGGTCGAGAATGCACTGTTGACAGCATATTTGAAGGGGAAATCGAATGCTGCCGACTCCTTGCCGGTAGCCTCAATCCATGCGGCTACCGAATCGTAGCTGCCGTCCCAGTATTCGCCCACGCTGAACTGAGGCTTGGCATACTGGTTGTAGATTTTGGTATACCGGCCGCTGTAGCCCTTTACCATATCGTAACGGAAACCTGCATAGCCCATATCTTCGAGGAGGAATTTGCAATAGTTCTTGCAGTTGTTCTGCACGTTGGCGTTAGTGTGGTCGAGGTCACGCGAACCGTTGAAGTCCTCGCCGGTGTCGGCGGCGCCTGTGCCGTGGCTTTGGCCGGGCTGGCTGTTGACCTCGTCGGTGCGGCATATTCCGTCAAGACCTATTTTCCAGGTCTGGCCGTTCCACTTCTCGGCGGGAAAGTCGGTCCAGTTGGTGGCTCCCGAGCGGTGATTTATTACGACATCCTCGATGATGCCGGTGCCTTTGGCCTTGAAAGTGGCAATCATCGAACGCAGTTCGGCTTCGGTGCCCCAGCAGGTGTTGTGGTTGGTGAACCAGTACACGGGGTCATATCCGTTGCCGGGATTGGAAGCGGGTTTTGCCGAGTTGGGCACCCAGATAAGTTTGAACGATTCGCTGAGTTCGTCGGCCTTGGCCTCAAGTTTACTCCAGCCGGTCACATTCCAGCTGTCCCAGTAAAAACCCTGGAGCATCACACCTTCGTAATTGGCGGGCCATCCGATGGCCCCGGCACTGAATGACGTTGCCCCGAGCATAACGGCGGCAACCAGCGCACTCTTCAACAATTTCATGATAAAAGTAAATTTTAGAAATATGATAATTTTTGGTTTGATATGCAAAAACGGCAACTAAAGCATTTATGCCGTCACAACTTACAAATATACTAACTTTTTCGGTAAAGGCAAAAAAATCATCCGACATTGAACCGCAGGGGTCTTACATCGGTATGGCGCACGCGTGTTCCGTCGAATGCTACGGCGCCGTTGACCCATGTCAAGGCTATGCGGTAACTTACTTCGGTCGATGCGTATGGAGTCCACGCGCATGGCGACATCAGCCCGGCCGGAAGGTACTCTCCTACCGACGGGTGGAACGGCGCTGTCCGCTCGGCCACAACGAGGTCGGCATAATAGCCGGGACGTATGAAGCCGCGGCGCTCTATGCCGTAGAGGCGCGCCGGATTGTGTGCCGTAAGCTCCACCACGCGCTCCGGAGTCAGGGCATTGTCGTCGCGCGCAGCAAGCGTGAGCATCTCCGGGAGCATGAAGCGCACGCCGGGCATGCCTGAAGCGGCCTTGAGCAGCGTGCCCTGCTTCTCTTCGAGCAGATGGGGGGCATGGTCGGTGGCTATGGTGTCAATCAGCCCCTCGGAAAGCGCCTTGACGAGCGCGTCGCGGTCGGCGGCCGACTTGATGGCGGGATTGCATTTGAGCATGAATCCGTTGTCGCGGGCAAGGTCGGTCTCGTCAAACAGCAGGTAGTGGGGGCATGTCTCGGCCGTGATGCGTTTTTTGCCGATTTCTCCCGGCGAGAGCAGCGACAGCTCCCGCGCCGTGGATATGTGGAGTATATGCAGGCGTGTACCGTATTTTTCAGCAAGTTTTACCGCACGCTGCGACGCCTTGAAGCATGCTTCGGCCGGACGGGCCTGCGAGTGGAGCCATACCGGCTGCTCGTCGCCGTAAAGCTCGGCGAGACGTGCGCGGGCTGCGGCAAGCGTGGCCTCATCCTCGGCATGCACGGCAATGACTCCGCGATACGAGGCGAAAAGCTGCGACAGTGTAATGTCGTCATCGACAAGCATATTGCCGGTCGACGAACCCATGAACAGTTTCACGCCCGGGATTTCATGCGGGTCGGCGGCAAGGATTTCGTCAAGATTGTCGTTGGTGGCGCCGAGAAAGAATCCGTAGTTGGCATACGATGTTTCGGCGGCGATACGTTTTTTATCGGCCACTGCGCCCTGCGACGTCGTGGCGGGGCGCGTATTCGGCATGTCGATGAACGAGGTGATGCCTCCGCTCACTGCGGCGGCGCTCTCCGTGGCCATCGAAGCCTTATGCGTAAGTCCCGGTTCACGGAAATGGACATGCGTGTCAATCGCGCCGGGGAGCAGCATACGGCCCTCTATATCAACGCAATCGTCGGCTCCGGCCAATTCTTCGGCCGAGGGATTTCCCTCACCTGTTTTCGATATCAATTCGCCGTCGATGATTACATAGCCGTGACGGCGGGAACCTTCGTTGACTATCTCGGCGTTGTAAATAATTGTCCTGCTCATTGTTCACCGGTGTATTTGGGATATTTCCTGAACCAGCTGCCGGTCTTGAGCCTGATGACGCCGAAAACGGCCTCCGAGAATATGCCCGAACTCATCTTGCTCGTGCCGAGCACACGGTTCACGAAGATGATGGGCACCTCCTTTATGCGGAATCCGCACTTCACTGCGGTGAATTTCATCTCAATCTGAAACGCATAACCCTTGAACTTGATTTTGTCAAGATTCATCGTCGACAGCACGCGGCGGCGGTAGCATACGAAGCCGGCCGTGGTGTCACGTACTTTCATGCGGGTGATGAGGCGCACGTAGGCCGATGCGTAATACGACATGAGCACACGCCCCATGGGCCAGTTCACCACATTGACACCCGACACATAGCGCGAGCCGACCGACACGTCATAGCCGTCGTCGGCGCATGCCGCCCTGAGGGCCGGCAGATCGGCGGGATTGTGCGAGAAATCGGCGTCCATCTCGATGATGTACTCGTAGTCGTGCTCCAGGCCCCATTTGAATCCGGCGATATAAGCCGTGCCGAGGCCGAGTTTTCCCTTGCGCTCCACAATATGCACGCGCCCGGGATGCTCCGACATCACCTCCTTGACTATCAAGGCGGTGCCGTCGGGCGAATTGTCATCAATAACAAGGACGTCAAAGCATGGCTGAAGCGAGAGGACTGCCTCAATGATAGCTCGGGCATTCTCCCTCTCGTTGTACATCGGTATTATCACCAACGAATCTGTTTTCGGGGTAAGCATGGCGGTGCTGCGTATTGTTATGCTATTAGACTGCAAAATTAATCATTTTTGCATAGAAGATGTCAATACAATTGATAATAATTTATAATTTACTAAATTTGTATTAATTACTTACATAAAAGATACCGATATGAAAATCAGACTGACATTAGCATTGATGCTGGCATTGATGCTGGCGTGCACGCCGGCATTCGCCCAACAGGCACTGTGGGGCGGGGCGCAGCTTGCTTCCCCGCAGATCGGCGATGACGCCGTGGTGACATTCCGCTACAACAATCCGGAAGCCAAAAGCGTGAAGGTGACCGGCGACTTCAAGGCACGCGACGAGGGCGACAGCGTCCCGACCGTGATTGAACTTACCAAAGGTGCCGACGGCGTATGGCAAGGCACCACCGGCGTACCCCTTGCCCCGGAGCTTTACAGCTACGCCTTTGAAGTTGACGGCGTGCGCACCAACGACCCGTCGAACGTCTACATCGCCCGCGACGTGTCGACACTCTCCAACATATTCCTTGTCGACGGGGGCTACGACGGCCTGTACGCCGTCAGCGATGTGCCCCACGGCACGGTGAGCAAGACGTGGTATCACAGCGACCGTCTCGGCACCGACCGCCGCATGACTGTCTATACCCCCGCGGGCTACGAGACATCGGGGCGCAATTATCCCGTGCTCTACCTGCTCCACGGCATGGGTGGCGACGAGAACGCATGGAGCGAACTCGGCCGCGCCACACAGATACTTGACAACCTGATTGCCTCTGGAAAGGCCCGCCCCATGATTGTCGTGATGCCCAACGGCAATGTCGATATGGCGGCAGCTCCCGGCGAGTCGTCGCTCGGGCTCACACTCCCCGACCCCAATCTGCCACATTCGATGGACGGAACCTTCGAAGAGGTATTCCCCGAGATTGTGGAATTTGTCGACGCCAACTACCGCACGCGCCGCGACAAGGCATCGCGCGCCGTGGCCGGCCTGTCGATGGGTGGCTTCCACTCGCTGCACATATCCAAAGACTACCCCGACATGATGGGCTACGTAGGTCTGTTCTCAGCCGCAATATGGCCCCACAAGCCCGAAAGTCAGGCACACTACGCCGACATGGAGGAAAAACTCGAACGTCAGTTCGACGACAATCCTCCCCTCCTCTACTGGATAGCCATAGGCAAAGATGATTTCCTCTACGACACCAACGCCCGCTTCCGCGCTCTCCTCGACGAAAAAGGAATCCCCTACACCTACACCGAAAGCGACGGCGGCCACATCTGGCGCAACTGGCGCCACTACCTCGCCGACTTCCTCCCCCTGTTGTTCAGATAGCAAAATGGAATGGAAGCTAAGTTGAATGGAGCGGGGGCGTCTCGCCCCCGTGGTATTATTCCGTAATATACTGCACCCCGTTTAGATTACCACGGGGGCGAGACGCCCCCGCTCCATTCAACTTAACCCCGCTCCATTAGTCGCCAAACTTATCTTTCAATTCATTTAATTACCTAATCTTTATTTAGATATGAATCCATTTCTTGACAGGACGATGCCGGTTGAAATAAACAACGACGGCAACCTCCCGCATTGGCATCAGGATGGTAAGATACAGTTTATCACATTTCGTCTTGCGGATTCATTACCTCAGTCAAAGATCTGTGAATTACGGCTGATGATTACAAAATTCAACAAGGAGCACCCGAAGCCATGGGACAAAGCCACCGCCATACGTTACCAAAACATGCTGGGACATGCTGAAGAAAAGCTCCTTGACAATGGTTATGGAAGTTGCATTCTGCAATACGCCGAATTTAGACAGATAATCATCTCATCGCTAAGGTATTACTCTCAACAATTTTATGATATGGTGGCATTTGTAATTATGCCGAATCACCTCCACGCGTTGCTGCGTTTCTATACGGGGACAAAAACAGAAAAAATACTACATTCAATCAAAAGCTATACTGCACACAAAATCAATATGAAATTACATCACACAGGCAGTATATGGATGAAAGAATATTTCGACCGTATTGTACGCAGCGAAGAAAACTTACAGAAGTATATTGAATATATTGAAAACAATCCAAAACATCTCCCACCGGAGAAATTTGATCTGTACATTAATCCGGCCTACAAGAGATAAGGCAATGGAGCGGGGGATAAGTTGAATGGAACGGGGGCGTCTCGCCCCCGTGGTAATCTCAACCCCTGGGTGCGGTATATGCCGGAATAATACCACGGGGGCGAGACGCCCCCGCTCCATTCTCCCAAACGTACTGAAAAGGCCGTTTCCATGGAGGAAACGGCCTTTTCTTTTGCAGAATTTAAATCTGTATCAATTTTATCGTTTCAGCATTTTTTTGTTGCCTACTATGTAGATGCCGGCGGGGAGGTCGGTGAGGGCATCTTCGCGGTCAACGCCCTGCTTGAGCATCATGCCCTGCATGTTGTAGACATTCACCGGAGCGTTCATGTCTTCCGTTGCTATCTCGTCCAATCCTGCTACTGTTCCGTTGTTGACGGTGAACTGATACGGAGTGAATTCCGAAGCGCCGTAGTTGTAGCCGACCGACTGCACGCCCAATTCGTAATTGCCATCTTCAAGGTTGTCGAAGAAGCATGTCTCGGAGGGAAGGAACGAGCTCCACTCGGTGTACGCTTTCAGTTTGCCGGTATTGATGTCGGCGGGGACACGCATTATGGTGCCTGAAGCATTGCGCGACGTGCCTCCTACGCGGCGCAGGTAGGTGTTGTAGATGGCTTTGCTGCCCGATTGGGTGTACATCTTGTCCCATGTAACGTTGACGCGTTTTGTATCCTTGTCGTAAGAGACCTGTATATTGTCGGGAGCGGCAGGGACCTGAGCCACCTGATTCTTGCCTTCAAGGGTACGGTTAAGGTATACGCGGGGAGCACCGTCGCCGGCGGGTGAAATGAGGTCGAGCATTCCGTCGCCGTCAATGTCGCCGAATGTTATCCATGACTGCTCCTCGTCGACTGTTTCGCCGTAGTAATCCTTATTCTTGAGCAGGCCGTTGTTGAAAACATAGTTTTCGTTGTACTTACCGGTACTGCTTGACATGTATGTGCCGTTTGACCAGTCACTGTTCGGTCCCCAGCCGTCGGCGAGATAATCGACAAACCCGTCGCCGTTGAAGTCGGCAAGGATGGAAGTACGTGTCATAGCCACTGACGATGGGTGCAGGTCGGTGAGCACTTCGGAAAATTTCACATCGGTGCCGTCCGACTCGTTGCGGAGTATGAAAGCCACCTTGCCGTCGCGGCCGTTGGTGTTGTTGAAACTGTTATTGTTGGTGGTTCCGCTGAGCAGGATATCCATTTTGCCGTCCTGGTCGTAGTCGAGCACGTGGATTGCGGTCTCATTGCCGTTATCCTCGTTCTTGGAGTAGTCGTTGCTGTGGAAAGCCACTGAGAAGTTGCCTTTACCGTCGTTGGTCATGATTACAAGTTCGTAGCCACCGTCTATACTGACGCCGTCGGCACCGGTTATAGCGTCGTGATATCCGTTGAGCAGTATGTCGGGGTAACCGTCGCAGTTGAAGTCGCCGAAAAGTGAAGTGGCGTAGAAATTGCGGTTGGAGGCAATGTGTCTGCGGGTAAATGTATTGTCACCGTTGTTGATGTAGAGGTTTGTGCCGTTGGCGTCATACCATGCGAACTGGCCGTTTTCGTTTGTAGTTCCGTTGTCGGTCACCATCAGTATGTCGGGATAGCCGTCGCCATTGACATCGGCGATAGAGAGACGGTGGTATTTGCCTGGAAGCGAGCAGCCCCAGTCGCCGTGCTTGTTGTTGCCGATATTGTTGGGATAACCGTTGATCTGAGAGAATCGGGTACCGTCGCCATTATTGATGAACACCTGATTGTTGGGGTCGCCGTACACGGTGTATTTTTTGTAAGTGCCCCAGCCATGCGTGTCGCAGTCCCACGTGAGGAAGTCGACGGCGCCGTCCTGGTTAAGGTCGGCGAATGCGCGTACCTGAGCGCCGTATACTATCGGGAGATAGTCCTCGTTGTTGTCGGCGACACGTGCTTCGCCGCGTTTCACGCCCGAATTGTCGTATGCCTCAAAACCGTAGGGATGTCCGAAGCCTTTGTTGAAAGCCATGTATGATGCATCGCCCCAATTCCAGTTAGAGCCATCGTGTTCGTATGACTGACCGCTGCAATAGTAGTCCATGCGGCCGTCGCCGTCAAAGTCGGCGATAATGGGTAGAGCCTTGTCGCCGCCGCAGTTATAGTACATGCCTTCGCCCTGCAGCCAAGCCTTATCAAGACGGAACTGTGGATTGTCACCCGTCGCAGCGACCAAGTCAGTGGAATTGATGCTGTTGATATACTTGAAGTTGTTTTCAATCACGGCGTTGACCGACGCGTTGCCGTTGGTATCGTCAATACCCACCCAATCCATCATCACGATGCCTGTGGGGCCGGGGATGTAGCTGTCTGAGCTAACATAGTCAACAAACTTCTGATTGAAGAAAGTGGCGTTTGACTTATAGCTTGCGCTTGTAGAGCTCTTGGAATAAGAGGAGAGGAAGTTCATAGCCCACACGATATTCGCAGGGTCGCCGTTAATGCTGTGACGGGTAGTGAAATCCAGAAGATTGGTCATGAACCGTGTTTTTTCGGCATTGTCACCGTTAGTATTGGCGCGGTCCTGCACGAAGAATTTCGAGCTGTTCATATCGTCGCCTGCGGCACCGATGATGCGGCTGCGGTTGGAGAGGTTGTTGAATTCCTCCGACCAGTTTTCGAAGAAACCGCCGAAGTAGGGTTCGTCGGCATATTTGTCGCGGCTCAGCACAAGCATCTTGCCACGCATCTCGCCTACAGTCAGGTCGCGGCGGAATGCTATTACCTTATCCTTAAGCTCATCGCTCTCAAAGAGAGCCTTGAGCAACTTGGCATAATTGTCGTTATTGTCGACGGCAAGCAGATGGAGCACGACAAATTCATCGGGGTTATCGTTCAGGAATTTCCCGATAACATTTTTCATCGCGTCATCGAAAGTGATTTTGCAATTGATAATGCCATGGTGCGCTTCGAGCGTATTGCCGCTGGCTTTCGGACGGAAGTCAAACGCACGGATACCTAATTCCAGCTGCTTGTCAAGAGAAATTTCCTGTGTCCTTGCATAGGAATCCAAGGTTGTACCGTTGCCGGTGGCCGAGTCGTGCGTGCCGGGGATAGACACCTGTGCGACGTATGCGTCGTCGGGAAGCTCCGACATCCAGTTGCTGCCCGTCCAGGCCAGGCACTGGAAGGCAAAAGCGCTTACAATGGTAAACGCGCCTGTGAGTAATAATTTTTTCATGATGAAATGTTGTGAATTATGTTTGGTTTGGAGTTAGATTTGCAAGGTCTGCGGCAACTGAGGGTCAAATATCTACTGCTGCCGTTGACGCAAAATTAGCATTTCACGACCAAACACGTCGACTACATTTTCATCATTTTTTGCTACAATTACGACATAATTGCACACCTAAAACGGCGATTTGATTGATATTTTTTGTTTTACTACTCATTTATGATAATTTGCGGCAACCTTCGCATGCGCCCAAAGTGCCTGCAAAACGTTTTTCAACCAAATGACGCAGACGGTCGCGAAGGGCTTCGACCGAAACGGTGTCGATGACATCGACCATGAAGGCCTGCATGAGCATTGTGCGCGCCTCATCGCGCGGTATGCCGCGGCTTTGCATGTAGAACAGCGCCTCCTGATTTAGTTGTCCGGTAGTGGCGCCGTGGCTGCACTTCACGTCGTCATTGTTGATGATAAGCTGCGGCTTGGCATGCATCTGCGCGCCCTGCGAGGCAAGGATATTGTTGTTGGTCTGGAATGCCTCGGTGAAACGCGCGTCGGGAAATACCTCAATAAGCCCCTCGAAAGCACCGCGGGCTTCGTCGTCGAGCACATAGCGGAAAAGCTGATTGGAGGTGGAGCGGCCGACACGGTGGTTGATGACGGTCGAATTGTCGATATGCTGGGCTGCGGAACCGACAGCCATGCCGTAAAGTCCTGTCGAACAGCGTTCGCCGAGAATATCGACGGTGTATTCGTTGCGGGTGATGCCGTTGAGCAGCGTGGTAGTGTTGCCCAGGAACGACGAACGCTCCTCCTGACGGACGAACGCAAGCGAAAGATGGCGGGTCGACGCGTCCGATTCCTCGATATCATAGACTTCAAAACGAGCCCCACGACCTACGTTGGCCTCTATGACCTGCAGACCGAGATACTCAACGGCGGGGTTATTGGAGTGGTCGCAAAGCAGCAGGCGCAGGTCGGCGTCCTCACCGACGTCGACAAGTAGCCTGCGCACGGCCATCATCGGCACGTCGCTCTGGAATATATTGACAATCTGCAGCGGGCGGTCAAGTTTCACTCCCTTTTCGAGGCGGATGTATACGCCGTCCTGCACGAGCAGGGTGTTGAGAGCCACCTGCGTGTTGTCGAGCGGGGCGATTTTGCCGTAGCAGCGCGCCACGCTGTCGGGAAAGCGTACGGCGGCTTCGGCGAGCGACATCACGGTGACGCCCTCGGGAAGATTGCGCAGCAGCGACTTGGTAGGCACGAATTTATCATTGGCGACCACGCCCATGAGCGACGACATGTTGGGGACATCGCAGCGGAAAGTCTCGGCCACGTCGACAGGTATGTCGATGCGCGCTATGTTGAGTCCGTAGTCAGGTGCGAGAAGGTCGGCTACCGAGGTAATCTCGTAGCCTTCATCGCCTTTTTCCGGGAGCGACTTGCCGCGCAGGGCAGCCAACGCGGCGGGGCGCTGTGCGTTGAGCAGAGGCGCCGAGCCGGCATCGATAATCTCGCGGTTGTCGGTATATAAATCTATATATTGAGTCAGTGCGTTCATAACAATCAGTTGATTTCTGAGCAATCGGAGCTCTCGGAGAACTCAGAGTACTCGGAGTCCCCCGGAGCTCTCGGAGAACTCGGTAATTATGAATTATGAATTATGCATTATGAATTCTCCTTAATCCAGTCGTAGCCGCGTTCTTCAAGCTCGAGGGCAAGCTCGGGGCCACCGGTCATTACGATGCGGCCTTTGTAGAGCACGTGGACGTAATCGGGCTTGATATAGTCAAGCAGACGCTGGTAGTGCGTGATGACGATTGTGGCGTTTTCAGCAGTCTTGAGGGTGTTGACGCCCTGCGATACTACGCGGAGGGCGTCGATGTCGAGGCCGGAGTCAGTCTCGTCGAGTATAGATAGCTGCGGCTCGAGCACGGCCATCTGGAAGATTTCGTTGCGTTTTTTCTCGCCGCCGGAGAAACCCTCGTTGACCGAACGCGAGGCGAGTTTGTTGTCAAGCTCCACGACGGCGCGTTTCTGACGCATCATCTTGAGAAATTCGGTTGCCGACATGGGGGGCTCGTTGAAATATTTGCGTTTGGCATTGACGGCGGCACGCATGAAGTTGACCATCGATACACCGGGGATTTCCACCGGGTACTGGAACGAAAGGAACAGCCCTTCGTGCGAGCGGTCCTCGGGTGACAGCGCAAGCAGGTCGATGCCGTGGAGTGTGGCCGAGCCTTCGGTTACCGTAAATGCGGGATTGCCGGCGAGCACTGACGACAGTGTCGACTTACCCGAACCGTTGGGTCCCATTATGGCATGCACCTCGCCGCGGCGCACGGTCAGGTTTATGCCTTTAAGTATCTCTTTTTCGCCGATTGAGGCGTGCAGGTTTCTGACATCAAGAAGATTAGTACAATTCATAATTCACTTTTTCAATTCATAATTCATAATTCATAATTCATAATTCACTTTTTCAATTCATAATTCATATTTTGGGTACAGGGCTCGACGGGCGATAATTGTGAATTATGAATTGTGAATTATGAATTTTATCCTACTGAGCCTTCGAGGGTGATCTGGAGGAGCTTCTGGGCTTCTACCGCAAACTCCATGGGGAGTTTGTTCATTACCTCTTTGGCGTAGCCGTTGACTATCAGGCCTACGGCTTCTTCGGAGGGTATGCCGCGCTGGTTGCAGTAGAAAAGCTGGTCTTCCGAAATCTTTGAAGTGGTGGCCTCATGCTCTACTACGGCAGTCGGATTTTTGACATCGATATAGGGGAACGTGTGCGCGCCGCAGCGTGACGAGAGCAGCAGCGAGTCGCACTGCGTGTAGTTGCGGCAGCCGTCGGCAGCGGGAACCACTTTCACCAGTCCGCGGTAGGAATTCTGGCTCTCCCCGGCCGAGATGCCTTTCGATACGATTGTGGAGCGGCTGTTGCGCCCTATGTGTATCATCTTTGTGCCGGTGTCGGCCTGCTGACGGTTGCGGGTCACGGCCACGGAGTAAAATTCGCCCACCGAGTTGTCGCCCTTGAGCACGCAGGAGGGATATTTCCATGTGATGGCCGAACCGGTCTCGACCTGGGTCCATGACAGCTTGGAGAAGTCGCCGCGGCACAGACCGCGCTTGGTGACGAAGTTGTAGATACCTCCGCGTCCTTCCTTGTCGCCGGCGTACCAGTTCTGCACGGTCGAGTATTTCACTTCGGCGCGCTCCTCGACGATGATTTCCACGATGGCGGCATGGAGCTGGTTTTCATCGCGCTGCGGGGCGGTGCACCCCTCGAGATAGCTCACGTAGGCATCGTCGTCGGCCACGATGAGCGTGCGCTCGAACTGCCCCGTACCCGAGGCGTTGATGCGGAAATAGGTCGACAGTTCCATCGGACAGCGCACACCTTTGGGGATATACACAAACGAACCGTCGGAGAACACGGCCGAGTTGAGCGCCGCGAAGAAATTGTCGCGGTACGACACCACGGTGCCGAGATATTTGCGCACGAGGTCGGGATAATCCCTGACAGCCTCGGAGAAGGAGCAGAATATTATGCCGAGTGAGGCAAGTTTCTCCTTGTGCGTGGTCTTGACCGACGATGAGTCCATCACGGCGTCGACGGCCATGCCCGAGAGCTGTTTCTGCTCCTCGAGAGGTATGCCGAGACGGTTGAAGGTGTCAATCAGTTCGGGGTCGACATCGTCGAGGCTTTTCGGCCCCTCCTTCTTGCGGGGAGCGGCGTAATAGCTTATGGCCTGATAGTCGATGTCGGGAATGTCGAGATGCGCCCACCGCGGCATCTTGAGTGTCAGCCAGTAGCGGTAGGCCTCGAGGCGGAAATCGAGAAGCCATTGCGGCTCCTGCTTTTTCGCCGAGATAAGACGTATGACGTCCTCATTGAGCCCGACGGGGATAATATCGGTGTCGATGTCGCTGACAAAGCCGTATTTATACTCGCCGGTGGTGGCGTCGGAGATTATATCTTTATTCTGTTCTTTCATGCTATTTATCGTTATGATCGTGGCCGTCGTCCTTGCCTACGCTGGCCACTGCAGTCACAAAATCCTTGAATGTCTCGCTGCCAAGCACTTTGGGGGCGAAGTCGACCACGGCCCTGGCCGCGCGGCCTTCGGCGAGACGGCTGTTGGACGTGATGTCGATGTCGGGCCGGAATGCCTGCCAGATGTTGAGCAACAGACTGAATATCAGGAACCACTCGAAGAGCGAGAAAAGGGCTCCCGCAATGCGGTCGATGACCGTAAGATGAAGGGAATGCGTTACCGTTTTTATAAGGCTCGCCACCAGACGCGCGGCTATAAAACCTACGATAAAGAGGAGCACGCTCGCAAATACGCCGCTGACGTAGAGGTCGTTGGCATCGGGATTGCTTCCGGCGAAAAGGCGCGTGACAGAGCCTGAGAACAGTCGGCACGCTATTATGCCGACAATGACACCGCCTACCGAGCCGAGCTGCGTGATGACTCCCCGTCGCAGTCCGTAGACAATCGAGACGATAAAAATCAGTAATATGAGAATGTCAAGAGCTGCCATTTCAAAATATGTATCGGATAATTCAATCTGCAAAGTTAATCAAATTCATAATTCATAATGCATAATTTACAATTATTAATTGTGCATTGTTCGTTCCCGACTTAAATTACACTTTATCGCTCCAGGGGCTGTATGAACCACATTACTAATTACTAATTACTAATTACTAATTACTAATTGCCAATGGCAGCGAGTTCGTGGAGGAAGAGGCGGGCGCACATTTCGGCATCGTCTCCGGCACGGTGGTGGGTGCCTTCGGGGATACCGAGCGCGGAGCAGAGGTAGCCGAGTTTGTTGCAGCGCATGCCGTAGATGCGGCGCGCAGTGGCGAGGGTGCAGTGCCAGCGCAGCCGGGGGAGATGTATACGGTAGAGTTCGGCTGCGGCATGGAGGCAGCTGCGGTCGAAAGTGTAGTTGTGGGCAACGAAGGTGTCGTAGTCGTCAAGGTAGGTACGTTCGATTTCGTCCCACACCTCGGCGAAATCGGGAGCGTCCTCGGTGTCCTCGGGGCGTATGCCGTGAATCTTTATATTCCAGAAGTGGTAGCGGTTGTGGGGAGGCCGCACAAGCCACGAACGCGTCTCGACCACTTCGCCGTCGCGCACCACACATATTCCCACCTCACATATTGAATCACGGGCGGCAGTGGCCGTCTCGAAGTCTATTGCGATAAAATTAATCATAAGTAACTATATTCTCTTGCAAAAGTACGCAATAAATATATAGCGGGCGGCAAAAAATTGTTAAAGCCTACGATATTGCTTATCTTTGCGTGCAAAACCATTTCTTAATATGAAAGATAACGAGAGGGAGATATTTCCTGTAGTGGACAGGGAGGGACGGACTGTCGGGAAGGCTACGCGCGGCAAGTGCCACAACGGATCGCACCTGCTGCACCCTGTGGTACACCTGCATGTATTCAACAGCAAGGGCGAGCTTTATCTGCAGCGGCGCCCAGACTGGAAGGATATTCAGCCGGGCAAATGGGACACGGCCGTCGGCGGCCATGTGGATTACGGCGAGTCGACCGCCGACGCATTGCGGCGCGAGGTACGCGAGGAATTGGGCATCACGGAGTTCGAGTCGGTGTTTATGGATTCATATATATTTGAAAATGAGCGCGAAAGCGAATATGTCAATGTGTACCGCACAGTCTACGACTGGGAGGTGCATCCGAGCGACGAACTTGACGGCGGACGTTTTTGGACACCCGACGAGATACGGGCTTCGCTCGGCTGCGGCGTATTCACTCCCAATTTCGAGCAGGAGTTCAGGAGGTTTTTTGAGGTATCAAAAGTATAATCCGAGTATAATCCGAAAATAATTTATATAATTATGCATTTATGCGGGTGAAACGCTTGCATCCGGGCTCTTTTTTTCGTATCTTTGCATATTGTTTTTCGGAAATCGAGAGATGTGTCATCTCAATTATTTCCGCATTAAATTAATCTTGAATCATTCCTTTTTTGCAACATCGTAACTATTTTAACCAAAGTCAACCATGACCAGATTATTTTATTGTATCTCCCTGATACTCGGGATACTTATGGCCGTACCGACAGTCAATGCACAGAATGCGACTGATGGTGACGGCTATCCAACAATGTATGTACGCGGCGACCAGACCGGCGACTGGAGCGCCAACGATGACTACATGTTCAGCCGCGAGGGCGACACCTATACCCTGCATCTTGACGCCCTCGACGGGCATTTCAAAATCTCTAATGCTGACTGGACCTGCAATCTCGGCGCAAACAGCGAAAGCTCGGCCGACATATCGGCTTCGGCAATCAAGACAGGCGCGGCCAACGGATATAACTTCAATGCCGTCAGACTGCATGACGTGGATATATCGTTCAGACTCCAGCTCAACGACGGACAGCCCCTCCCGACGCAGATAACATTTATCGTCGAAGGACAGCCCGCACCCGACCCCGAACCGGATCCGGCTCCGGCTACAGGCGTATCGGGCACACTCCCCGTGCTGTATATCAATGTATACCAGTATGACAACGCCACAGAATCGTTTATCCTCGACGGCGACGGCAACAAAATATTCGATAACGATGTAATAAGCAAAGACTTAGGACACAAAGAGTATTTTCATGGCGAATACCGGCTCGATGTCAACGGCTGCCAGTGGCTTATCGACCTCGGCGCCAATTCAGTAGGGACAAAGGATGCACCCCTGCCCCTCCAAATCAAAGCACGCGGCAACTACACCCGCAAAGCTTTCGCCAAGAAGCCGTTCAAGCTCAAGCTCGACAAGAAGCAGAACCTCCTCAACATGAACATAAACGGAGCCAAATCGAAGCACTGGGCCATACTGGCGCATGCCGACGACAACAAGGGCTATCTGCGCAACTTCACCGGCTTCGCGCTCGGCGAACGTATCGGACTGCCCTGGACACCGCGCCAGCAACCGATTGAGGTGGTAATCAACGGCGACTACCGCGGCCTCTATTTTCTGACGGAGTCGATACGCGTGGGCGACGGACGAGTACCCGTAGAGGAGCTTGACGACAATGTCGACGACCGTGCGCTCGTGTCGGGCGGATATATCGTCGAACTCGACAACTACGACGAACCCGAGGACGCCCAGATAAAAATGGAAGAAAAGGGTCAGTCTGACCAGTACAAAGACTTGCTCCGCATCACGTTCGACACCCCCGAGGTCTACTCCGACCTGCAGCGCCGCTTCATCGCCGACCAGTTCACCGCCATCAACGACCTCATCGGCGACGACTCCGACAATATGTGGAAGTACATGGATCTGGATGATGCCGCCCGCTACTATGTGGTGGAGGAAATCATATCGCACACGGAGTCGTACCACGGGTCGACGTATATGTTCCGCGACCGCGGCGAGGGCCAGAAATGGCATTTCTCGCCGCTTTGGGACTGCGGCAACGCATTCAACGGACTGACCGACGCCTATTTCTATGACTGCGACCCGTTCGGCAACACATGGATACCGTCGCTGCGCATGAACAGCACATTCAACGCCAAGGTAAAAGAGACCTGGCAATGGTTCATGGGCACACAGGGCGGATACGCCGGCCTTACCGACGACATCAACACCTATTGCAGCCACATAGCCGAGGCCGCCAAAGCCGACGCACGCCGCTGGAAAGGTCAGCCCACGCCCGACGGCGGACAGGCCGTAACCGACAACAGCGACATGGAATCGTGCAAGAAGACCGTGCTCCGTCACCTCAGCGCCAAGATAAACTGGCTCGCGCAGCAAAACGATTTCGGCGCCATCGGCGGCAATTATCCCGAACCGGCACGCGACACCACCCCCGCCGAACCCCTCCCCTCCTATGCCCGCGAGCCGCAGCCCGAGGAGATCATCACGGTATATTTCATCGACGACAGCAATGAGCCGTGGGACGAAGTGTATGCCTACGTGTACGGTCCAACCGAGGACGGCATCGAAAACTATCAGGCACTCGGCACATGGCCTGGCACCGCGATGCAGCCCGCGACAATCGAGGGCAAAAGCGGCTACATGCTCTCATTCGAGCCGGAACATAAACTTGCCGCGACAGCCTGCATCATAATCAACGGCGGCCTTGACGCGACGCAGACCAAGACCTTCCCCCTCGCCGACGGAAACATCTACTACCGTTCGGGCAAATTCACCGATGCCGACATCGTAATCGAGGATGCGGCTGATGCTGAGGCTGAATATTTCGACGTCATGGGACGCCGTGTCGTGGCTCCCGCAGAGGGCGGCGTGTATATCGTGCGCCGCGGCGACAAGGTCAGCAAGGAAGTGATGCGCTGATACGAATTTGGATAACTTGTGGCGTAAGGGATGCCACAAGTGATACGGGGACAACACGGAGGATAAGTGGATACCACGGGGGCGAGACGCCCCCGCCCCTTTTCCCCCTGCCTATATACACTTTTATTTATTTGAGACAAAACCAATTACAATTTTATTTATGAGAAAATTATTACTGCTACTGTGCTGTTGGTTCAGTGTTATCGGACTGTCGGCACAGACCTACGACTCCGAAGGGTATCCGGAAATATACCTTCGCGGAAGTATGACCGGAGATTTTGCCGTGAACAACGATTACAAATTCAACCGTGAGGGTGATAGCTATTCACTCTACGTTGAAAGTCTTGACGGAAAATTCAAGATTGCAGACAAAGATTGGACGACAGTGAACCACACTTGCTCCTCTGCAATATCATACGACGGAACTTATACGTTTAATAAAGGAGAATCCAACACTACGGCCAGCGGCCTCAAAAAAGTGACCATAAGTTTCACATTTGACAAAGCCAATCCGTCAAACCCGCTGAACGTCACCTTCAAGCAAGAGGGTAGCGAAAGCGGAGGCGAAGAAGGCGGCGAAGAAGGCGGTGAGGGCGGCGATGTAACCCCCGGCCAGTATTACGTATATTTCGACAATACCGACAACTGGGCACAGCCTTGCGTATGGGCCTGGAGCGGAGAAAGCAACTGTACCGCCAAAGGCACTTGGCCAGGTGATGCAATGACAAAAACCGCTGACGGCAAATGGTATTGGGAACTGCCCGCCGGCAAAGTAGTTCCTTCAAGCATCATTTTCAACAATAACAATAATGGAATCGAAACAAAAACGTTGACCTACGTCAACGGGGCTACATATAAATCCGACGGAAGCTATACCGGAGGCGAGATAGTTACGCCGCCGGTAAATCCGCCGGTGTCGGAGCTGAAGCCTACGGGAACGCTGCCGGTGCTTTATATCAATGTTTATACCGATGCTACCCACTCCACTTTGCAGCCGGAGATTATTGACAAGAACCTCGCACATAAGAATTATTTCAGCGATGCCGAATATTGGCTCGATGTGAACGGCTGTCAGTGGCTTATGGATCTTGGTGCCACTTCGGTCGGCTCGGAAGATGCCCCGCTCCCTCTTGAAATCAAGGCTCGTGGCAACTTCACCCGCAAAGGGTACTCGAAGAAACCGTTCAAGCTCAAACTCGGGAGCAAACAGAACCTTCTCAACATGAATGCCAAAGGCGCCAAGTCAAAGCATTGGGCGATACTCGCACACGCCGACGACTCGTTCGGCTACATGCGCAACTTCGTCGGCTTCCGTCTCGGCGAGATGATCGGACTCCCCTGGACTCCCCGCCAGCAGCCGATTGAGGTGGTAATCAACGGCGACTACCGCGGCATCTACTTCCTGACGGAGTCGATACGCGTAGGCGACGGCCGCCTTCCCATTACCGAACTGGGCGACAATGTAAGCGACCCTGCTCTGGTATCGGGCGGCTATCTCGTGGAGCTCGATAACTATTATGACGACTGCACTTTCGCACTACCTGATGCGTCAAACAGCAACAAAACCGGCCATTACGGCGACCTTATGGTCACAGCCGACACTCCGGAGAAGTATTCCGACCTTCAGCTTCGCTTTGTAAAGGAGCAGTTCACCAAGATGAATGACCTTGTCAATTCAAGCGACGACAGCGAACTGTGGAAATATCTCGACCTCGACGATGCCGCGCGCTACTATGTGGTGGAGGAAATAATCTCTCACTATGAGGCATATCACGGCTCAACCTACCTGATGCGCAACCACGGAGAGAAACAAAAATGGCACTTCTCGCCCCTTTGGGACTGCGGACACGCTTTTGACGGGCCTACGAACCAATTTTTCCCGGCATGGAATGAGCCCGGGACAACCTACGGCAACAACTGGATTGGCAATAACGCCGGAACAGGCTTGCGGAGCAAGACTAAATTCATGGACAAAGTGAAAGCCACTTTCCAATGGTTCGTCAACAAGGAGGTGGACGGAAGCGCAAGCCCCTACGAACGGCTCCAGACCGAGATTGACGAATATGTAGATCACATCAAGGCAGCCGCCTTGCAGGATGCAAAACGCTGGAAAGACGCACCCAAGCCCACCAATGAGTCAGACGTACGCGATGTAGTCGACAACAGCGACCTCGATGATTATGACAAAAAAACAGTCAAAAACCGGTTGGACGCTAAAATAACCTGGCTTAAAGGACAATGGGGCGACCAGAAACTCAAAGAGCCGGAACGCGACACTACTCCGGCCGCTGAGCTTCCCGAATATGCCAAACCGGGTTATGTACCCAAGACATACAATGTATATGTAATCGACGATGCCGATACCAAGTGGGGAGAAGTCAGTCTCTATCTTTATATAAAGGGTGGCAGCAAATACAGCGAATGGCCCGGCGATACGCTTGCTCTTGACAAGAATGTCACCGTCAACGGCGTGCAGGGCGCATACACATTCACCGTACCCGAGGAATATGGCAACGGCCTTGTGATATTCAGCAAAGGCGGTAATAACCAGTATCCGGGCTCTAATGATGACGGACTTCCCATCGATGGCAAAGATATGGTATTCCACACCAAAGATAACATCTGGGAAGAGGTGACTTCGATAGAGTATCCGTGGTCGGGCACGCTTCCGCTTGTGCGCATCAATACTCCCGCAGGTGCAGAAATAGGCTATGGCGACGACGGAGCTGTGAAGGGATCGACATTCGAAATCGACGCCCTCGGGCTTGAAGGAGTCGCAGCGGTAGGGCCTGCGCAGCCGGGCAATGTCACTATAAAAGGCCGCGGCAAAACTTACTGGGACTCTTTCGAGAAGAAAGCATACAAGCTGAAATTCAAGGAAAAGGTAGCGGTGCTCGGTATGCCCCAAAGCAAGCACTGGGTGCTGATGCCTTACGCCAACGATGCCGCCAACGGTCTGCTGACAAACTATACCGGACATGAGCTGTCACGCCTTATCGGACTGGAATGGACTCCCTCTATGAAACCGGTAGAGGTGGTGCTCAACGGCGATTATATCGGATTATATTTCATCGCGGAGAATGTACGTGCGGCAGCCGACCGCGTGCAGATAGCTGACTACGGCGACCCGACATACTCCGAGGCCGACGACTTCCTGCTCGAATTCGGCACCGAACTCGCCGACGACGGCACCGAACTGTTCTATTCATGGACGTCAGACAACGGATTTGAGAACAAGCTCGTCACCTCAACTCCTGCAAGAGAGGATATATATGACAAGATCACAGTGGCCGAAGGTGATGTCATAGCGGCGCGCATCCGGGAATCTCTTGCCGGACATGTCGATGCGCTCAAAGCAGCCGTAGCCGGTGCGAAAGCACGCCCGATGTCGGCCGACTGGACACAGGTAATCGACCCCGAACAGGCCGCCAAATATTATGTCGTGCAGGAGATTATGGACGATGCAAAATCGTTTACCGACAATTTCTACATGCACCATACCACAGGAAGCCGATGGATGATGGGTCCGGTATGGGACTTCGGCAACGCATTCACAAGCGACGGTAACAAAACCGCGCTCATACATGAGAATGAGGGCTACAACGGTTCGTTCATCAAGGACCTTTATGCCAACCGCCAATTCGTATGGTTCGTGGGCTACACATTCGCAAAATTCGTTGACGGCAAGAGCCCGCGCATGAATACAGCCCGGGCAATATCAAAGACAGCGGCCACAGGTACGTCGCAAGCCGATTTCGACCCGACGATGAACGGTAAGTTCGCCGATGTATCTGCATCAATCGACGATATGGTGCACAGCATTTCGGATGCGGTGGTGAAAGACGCGGTGCGCTGGCCTCAATACGCAGCCACGAGCGAGGGCAACGCCCTGGCGCAGCGAGCCGAGACTATGAAGGCAAAAATGGCACAGTCACAGACATATCTCGCCACACCGGCCACCGAGGAGGGTGCGGGCTGGAACTGGCAGGACATCACTACCGGCGTAGAGGAGACTGTCATCGGCAACGACGACGATGCCGCCGAGGCGGAATATTTCGACGTCATGGGACGCCGCGTGGCCAATCCGCAGCCGGGCAGCATCTGCATCGTGCGCCGCGGGAGCAAAATGAGCAAAGTGCTGGTAAAGTAATCTCCGGTAATTTCTGATAAAAAAGGCGCCCTGTCGGTTTTCGACAGGGCGCTTTTTGTAGCACCGCCGGTGGTGTCGGACAGGTCAGACAGGTCGGACGGGTCGGACTTTGGGCGCAGTTTTTTGTGGAAGCCTCTTCTTTTTTTAGAAGTAGAAGTTCATTGACTTGGGGTAGAAGAGCATGCCGGAGCCTATCTGCTGTGCTATGCTCTCGCCCATCGAGTTGGCTACGATGGCAAGGGCGAAACGCAGGGCCGAGGCAGGTCCGTTGCCGGTTATCAGATTGTCGAGGGCTATGACGGGGGCGTCACGCCATATTGCCTTCGATACGGAGGCCTGTGTGCCGGGGTATCCGGTGCATTCGCGTCCGTCGAGGAGGCCGAGCGAGCCGAGTACGACGGCGGGAGCCGCGCAGATAGCCGCGATTTTGCCTCCTTTGGCAGCGTGCTCCTTGAGCAGGGTGCAGAGAGGAGCGTATTGCGCGAGGTTGCTCGAGCCGGGCATGCCGCCGGGAGTTATGAGCCATTCGATATTGTCAAACCGTGTTTTGGAAAACAACAAATCAGCTTCAACAGTGATGCCATTGGCACCCGTGACCTTGTGTTCGGGTATAATGGAGACTGTCTTGATGTCCATGCCTGCACGACGCATTACATCGACTACCGTCAGGGCTTCTATCTCTTCGAAGCCCGGAGCCAGGAATAAAAATGAGCGATTCATGATAGATAGGTTTAGAGTGTATATATTGTGTTAAAACAAAGGTATATAAATTTTGTTTTAAAAAAAATGTTTAATTTTGAAAAAAATCATTTTATGTTTAAGAACATGTTGAAGATATTGCCGGCGGCGGTGTTGATGCTTGTCGCGGCCGCGTGCGGCACCGGCAGAAAAAGCGAGGCATACACTACGATTGAGGGGAGCGTGTGGCACACGACAATGCGTATCACCTACGGCTCGGAACGCGACCTGAAGGACTCCGTCATAGCGGTCACCAACCGCGTGGAAGCGTCCCTGTCGCCGTTTCTGCCCGATTCGAGAATCTCGCTCATCAACCGCAATGAGGCCATGACGACCGACGGATATATCGACAGAGTGTTCGCCGAGTCACAACGCATCAATTGCGTGTCGGGAGGGGCTTTTGATCCCACCGTGGCTCCGTTGGTCAATCTCTGGGGGTTCGGCTACGAAGGTGACGGCGGCGAACCGACGCGTGAACAGACCGACAGCTGCCTGGCGCTCGTGGGTATCGGCGAATGCAGGATCGAACGAGGCCGGATGGTGAAAAAAGCCGAAGGAACGCAGTTTAATTTCTCGGCAATCACCAAAGGATTCGGCATCGACTGCATAGCGGAGATGCTGCGCGGCGAGGGTATAGAGAACTATATGATCGAGATAGGGGGCGAAGTGGCGCTCAAAGGCGTCAATCCACGCGGCGAAAAATGGCACATACAGATTGATGCGCCGGTGACTGACAACAGCGGGCATGAACGGCTCTCGGTGATAGAACTGACCGACTGCTGCATAGCCACCTCAGGCAACTACCGCAACTACCGCGACACAAGCCACGGGCGCGTGGGGCACACCATATCGCCCGCTACGGGAATGCCGTATGCCAACGATGTGGTGTCGGCGACGGTGATAGCCCCTGCTACGATGACGGCCGACGCGCTTGCCACCGCACTTATGGCGATGGACGCACGTGCCGGGCTGGCTATGATTGAGGAGATGGAGGGGGTGGAGGCCATGCTCGTGATAACCGAGGGCGACAGCTGGAGAATCGCGACTACCGCGGGATTTCCGGTGCCGGAGCAAAGTGAAGCGGCACGCAGCTGACGGAGCCGCTGCCGACGGCGGGACAAGTCGGACGTGTCAGACTTGTCCGACCTGTCGGACTTAGACCGGGTATATAAAAGAAAAATCGGCTGTCATCCCGACATCCGATAAATCTTTAACCTTAAATCTAATACCATGAAAAACACAGTGCAAATATAGTAATTATGACATTAGAACAGCCCGCGGGAGGAATAGTTCGGGGAAATGCCTATATTTAACACATATTAACACTATTGATTGTAGGAAATTTGCTATCTTCGTAAGCACCAACAGAAAAAACACCATTATGCGCGTAAAGATATTAGTAATAGATGACGAAGAGTCATTTTGCGAGGTACTTAAATTCAATCTTGAAAAAGAGGGATATGAAGTGACGACAGCCAACAGCGCCGAGGAGGCTCTGGGGCTCGATCTTCCGGCATTCTCCCTGATGATTGTCGACATCATGATGGACAGGCTCAGCGGGTTTGATTTCGCCAAGCGGCTGCAGAACAGCTCGTCGACCGAAAACATACCCATCATATTCTGCTCGGCGCTCAACGGCGAGGACGACACCGTGATGGGGCTCAACATAGGAGCCGACGACTATATCACCAAACCGTTCAAGATAAGCGAGGTGATAGCCCGCGTAAGGGCGGTGCTGCGACGGAGCAACGTGTCGCAGCAGCTCAACTACAACGTGTCGAAAAGCATCTACGAGCCCGACATCACATTCCACGGGCTGCGCATAGACCGCAACGAGAAGCAATGCTATATCGACGGCGAGGCACTCGAGCTAACGCCCACGGAGTTCGGCCTTATACTGTATTTCCTAACCCACCGCAACCGCATATACCCACGCGAGGAAATCATACGCCAGGTGTGGGACGGCCAGGAGGTGACGACACGCACGGTCGACACCAACATGGCGCGCCTGCGCAAGAAACTGGGTAAATACGGCAACCATATACGTACAAAACCCGGATTCGGCTATGGATTTAAAGAAGAGGAGGACTAACTACCAGCTTAAGCTGTTCCTGCCCATAGTGGGACTGCTGTGGGTAATCATCATCGCGGTGGAGGTGTCGCAGTACAAGCGCGAAAAGGACTACCGCGCCGAGATGATACGCTCGCGCATCGAGTTCATGAACCAGCGTCTGCTCAGCCTCATGGAGGAGGGCATAGACCCTACGGCCTTTCTGCACTTCATCGACAACTACTACAAGGCATCGGAACTCGACAACCTGTCGATGACCCTCTACGACACGAAGACCGGACAGGAAAAGGTGCGCATCGGCTTCCCTACCCCGCTTCCGGAGCAGCTCAGCACGCGAGGCAAGATAGACGGAGCGTTCATCTCCGCCAACAACAACGACGACTCGACCTACATACAGCCCGACAAGGCATTTTACTACAGCGTCAACAAATCGTCGGACGGGAGCCTGCTCGTACAGACATTCATGCCCCTCAACGCCAGGATTGCGGCCGAAATCAAGGGAAATCCGTGGCTGCGTTTCTTCGTGCTGCTCGGCTGCGCCGGCATCACTTTGGTAACCTATATAGCCACTCGCCATCTGACCAAGAACATACGCCTGCTGCGCGAATTCGTGTCGAACGCCTCAAGCGACCATGATTTCGTGGCGATTGACAAATTCGCCAACGACGACCTCGGCGAAATATCGCGGCAGGTAGTCAATATGTACAACATGCGCAAGGCCGCCCTGGCATCACGCGAGCTTGAACACCGCGTGGCACTCAAAGCCACCGAGGAGCGTTCAAACCTCAAGCGGCAGATGACCAACAACATAAATCATGAGCTGAAGACGCCGGCCGGAATCATCAAGGGGTATATCGACACCATTATAGACAATCCGGACATGGACGACGAGTCGCGCAACCACTTCCTGCTAAAGACACAGGAGCATATCGAGCGCCTGTGCAACATACTCAACGACCTGTCGACCATGACACGCCTTGAGGACGGGGCGCAGAACATTTCGCTGGAAAAGATTGATTTCAAAGAATTTGTCGACAATATCAGGAACGATGTCGAAGAAAGCGGCATCAACGGCGACATGACATTCAGCACCGACATACCGCAGAACTGCTACGTAAAGGGGAACAACACCCTCCTGACAGGGGCTGTCATGAACCTGGTAAAGAACGCGGTCGCTTACTCCAAGGGCACGGAAATGTCGCTGAGACTTCTTACGGAGAACCAGCGGTTCTATACGTTCGTATTCGCCGACAACGGCCAGGGCGTACCGGAGGAGTCGATACCGATGCTGTTCGAGCGTTTTTACCGCGTGGACAAGGGGCGTTCGCGCAAAGCAGGCGGAACGGGGCTCGGACTGCCGATCGTACGCAGTTCGCTGAACACCATCGGCGGTTCCATATCGGTGAACAACGGCGAGCACGGCGGCCTGGAATTTGTATTCACCCTACAGAAATGGCGTACAAAGCCGTCGGGACACGATGAAGAAGCGGACGCTTGACAAAGGCTTTATCGCCTCGATTGATGAATTGCGCCGCCTTACGGGGGGCGAAGCGCTTGACGGCCTCGTGGAGTCGCTCGAAAATGACGAACCCACTGTGGCCATAAGAATAAACCGCAGGAAGACAGGCGCGCTGCCGCTGCGTCCTGTCGCATGGAGCACGGGCGGATACCATATCGACGGGGAGCGGCCCCGCTTCACGTTTGACCCGGCGCTTCATCAGGGGCTGTATTATGTGCAGGACCCGTCGTCGATGGTCATTGGGAGCATTGTGCGAGTGCTGTCAGCGACCGCGCTCCACGGCAAACCGATAGTATACATCGACGCATGCGCCGCTCCGGGTGGCAAGACTACCGCGGCTATCGACGCGCTGCCCGACGGGTCGCTTGTCATAGCCAACGAGTTTGACCGCAAGCGTGCCGACGTGCTTGTGGAAAACGTCATCAAATGGGGTTATCCCGATGTGGTTGTCACGCAAGGCGACACGGCGAAATTCACCCGGCTCGGGCCGGTAGCCGACATCGTTGCCGCCGATGTGCCGTGCTCCGGCGAGGGAATGATGCGCAAGGAGGACGCCGCCGTCGGGCAATGGTCGCCGGGACTTGTGGCACAATGTGCGGAGCTTCAGCGCTCCATCGTCGACAATATGTGGAAGGCGCTGCGGCCGGGAGGGTACTTCATCTATTCCACATGCACGTTCAATCATCGGGAAGATGAGGAGAATCTCGCGTATATCGTGGAGGAACTTGGCGGCATGCCGGTCGACATGCATCGGCTTGTCGGCGTAAAGGATGCAGGGATTGCCGGGGCTATCGGTTCCCCCTATCCTGCACTGCGGTTCATACCGGGCCGCACGGAGGGAGAGGGACTGTTTGTGGCGGTGGTGCAGAAGCCGGCTGATAGCGTCTCTGAAACCGGCGCAGAAACCCGGAATGAAGCCGGCAGGGCAAAAGGCCGGCAGGGAGCCAAAGCACTCCCCGTGCCGCAAGAGATTAAATCGTGGATTAATGCCGTCGGGCATTCACTTGCAGCGGAAGGCGAAAAAGTAACCGCGCTGCCTGAAGCGTGGCTTCCGCTGATAGCCGACGTCAGGAAAAAGCTCAATGTGATTTATGCCGGAACGGAAGTCGCGGTCATGAAAGGGCGTGAATACATACCCTCGCAGGCGCTCGCATTAAGCGGGATTGCCGCAGTGGAGGCATTTAACAAAGCGGAAGTGGATTACGCCACTGCCATGCAGTATCTCGGACGTCAGGCCGTGACACTTGACGACGCGCCGAAAGGCATAGTACTGCTCACCTACCGCGGCCGCCCGCTCGGATTCGTCAAAAATCTGGGCAACCGCGCCAACAACCTTTATCCGCAGGTATGGGCCATACGCTCGACCCACCTGCCCGACACCCCGCCCGAAATACTATGAATGGAATGAATGGAATGAATGGAATCAACACACGACGAAACCACGGTTTAGACACTCTGCGCGGTGTCGGGCTGCTTATAGTAATAACAGCGCATGCAGGCATGGGCGAGTTGTGCCGCGGGTGGCTTGTATTCGGAATACCGCTGTTTTATCTTGTAGCAGGATACCTGTACAGGGACGCCACGTCGTTAAAGGAGTTTATCGCCGGCAAATTCAGGCGTCTCATCATACCGTTTCTATTTTTCTCAGCGGCCGGACTGGCCATCTATGCGGCCGGCAACTGCCTGCTGTTGCGTCAGCCGTTCAATGCCGGACTTTTCAACCTGCTGTCGCTCGACCGCTATTACCTCCCCTATCCGGCATCGCTATGGTTTTTCCTCAGTATATTCTGGTGTTACCTGTTTTTTGCATTGGTCCGCAGACTTACGCATTCCGAAGCCACTGTCGGCATTGCGTGCCTGCTTATAGGCACCGTCGGGTGGATATTGAGCCGAACGATTCCACTGCCGTTGAGCATCGACACAGCCATGAGCTGGCTGCCGATGTTTTATCTCGGCCATCTGCTTGCCGTCTGCCCTGCGGGACAAAAGATAGTGAACGGGGAATATTGGATTGCAGGGACATTGCTGGCCGCGGCATGTTGCATCGCGTATGTAAAACTGGACTACAATGTCGGTTATTGCTACAATTTATTCATAGGCGACATCCCGGCCATCTTACTGCTGACAGCAGCCGCCACAACCGGAGTCACGTGCCTTTGCTGCAAAATGGGCTATATACCGCTCCTGAGCTATATCGGCCGCAATTCACTGGTGATATTCGCCGGCCACCAGCATATCATGATTATAATCGAGCAGGGAGCAAGATACCTTGGCTTCAACATCGACACGACCGTATTGCGCTGTGGAGAGGCAGCTACATCGATATGCGCATGCGTGATACTGACATTTATACTGAGGAAATATGCGCCTACCCTCATCGGAGAGCGGAGCAAGGGGATAAACAGGCATTCGGAGAGACTGAAGCCGTCAATCACCGAATTATCTGAATAGCAACCTACTACACACAAACCGCGTCACGCCGGAAGTTTTTTATTACATTTTTTCTAAAAAAAATTGCGAAAATATTTGCACAACTCAAAAAGCTGTATTACCTTTGCAAACGCAAACGGCAAGGAAGTCAGATGAAACGACAGAAAAGCCGAAACGATCTTTAAAATACGGTGTGGTAGTTCAGCTGGTTAGAATACCTGCCTGTCACGCAGGGGGTCGCGGGTTCGAGTCCCGTCCATACCGCCGGAGAGAGAGGAGAATGAGTAGCATAAAACTTTATGTTTTTGTTGCTCATTCTTTTTTTGCATATACTTTGTGACCCAAATTATGGCTCAGGCCGAAATTGCAGTGCATGACAATATGACAAATGCCGGCTTCATTGTCCGCGGTTAATCATCGCCTTTGGCGCTTTGCTCTGCAAAGAAACCGCGGCTACTACATAATTGATTCGTAGCGTGTTATAGTAGCCGCGGTTTCTTTGCAGAGCAAAGCGCCAAAGGCGATGATTAACCGCGGAAAGCGATATTAAATGGGAAGTGGAATATGCACTGTTATTTCGGATTGATGCCCAATTATAGGGTTAAGAAGGGTCAATGTAAAAAATCGGTTGTTAAAATTATACAACTGAGAGCCGAAGGCTCGGTGGTGTTACTATCCCCGTCCGACGCGTTAGCGGAGGGCGGGGTAGCGGTAGCCTCTAATAAAAGGAGTCCCGGGAGGGGCGACTATGTAAATTATTGTATTGGTGAACATCACACACTCGCCCCTACCAGGGGCTCGCACTGCGTATTCTCTTTTGCCCCGCCCTCCGCTGACGCGTCGGACGGGGATAGTGATACCACCGAGCCTTCGGCTCTCCGAGTTTGCATTCTGAAAATGTTTTTATTCGTGTCGATTTTTAATACTTCAACGGCTCAGGCCGAAATTGCAGTGCATGATAATATGACAATTGTCTGCTTTATTGTCCGCGGTTAAAAACCGCGGCTACTACGTGGTTGATTCATACTGCTAGCCGCGGTTTTTAACCGCGGAAAGCGATATTAAATGGGAACTGTAATGTGCACTGTAATTTCGGATTGAGGCATTTCAACCGGGTTTTGCAGCAGACCCGCCAAATGCCCGGCATACCTCATGCGACAATCAATTGCAGAACTCCAGCAGCAACAAAAAAGTCCGGGAGGAAAACCTCTCGGACTTTTTTGTGCTTTTGAGAATTTTGTCGGGGTGACTAGACTCGAACTAGCGACCTCACGCCCCCCAGACGCGTACTCTAACCAACTGAGCTACACCCCGATTGAGCTTCAAAAGCGCTGCAAAGTTAAGTATGTTTTTCATATTTTCCAAATTTTTTAAGGAATTTCTTTTTGTTTTTTTGAAAAAGTTTTCAATCTTATTTACATATCGCTAACATTCAGCAGATTACGTCCGGAGCATTTTTTATAGTGGTTCAAAGTAGATTATATCGGGATATTTCACTAATTTTGCATGAATATTACATACATAAAACATGATGAAAGAGACAGATATATGCTGCATCGGCCACATCACTCTTGACAAAATAGTCACACCGCGCATGACTGTGCATTCGCCCGGCGGCACGGCGTTCTACTTCGCCCACGCCATGAGCAGCCTGCATGCCGACAATTTTCTGCTTGTCACTTCGCTCGCCGAAAGCGAGATGAAGGCCGTCGACGATATTCGCGCCCTCGGCATAGATGTGACAGTGCTGCCGAGCCGCAAATCGGTGTATTTCGAAAACCGTTACGGCGAGAACCAGAATCACCGCACACAGCGTGTGCTTGCCAAGGCCGACCCGTTCACTCCCGAGGGCGTAGCCGGAATCAAGGCCCGATACTATCATTTGGGGAGCCTGCTCGCCGACGATTTTTCACTCGACATAATAAAGGCGCTCAGCGAAAAAGGAATTGTTTCAGTCGACGCGCAGGGCTATCTGCGCGAGGTACGCGGCGACAAGGTATACCCCGTCGACTGGAGCGACAAACTCGAAGCTCTCAGGTATATCGACATACTCAAGGTCAACGAGCATGAGGCGGCTGTGCTCACCGGAGCCACCGACCCGCGCCGCGGCGCCGAAATACTTGCCGGCTGGGGTGTAAAGGAGGTGGTGCTGACACTCGGAAGCATGGGTTCGGTGATACTTGCCGAAGGGCATGCCTACGAGATACCGGCATTCACGCCGACCGACATCGTCGACGCCACAGGATGCGGCGACACCTACATGGCGGGCTACCTGTATATGCGCAACAAAGGTGCCGGATATGAGGAAGCGGGACGCTTCGCGGCCGCGATGTGCACCATCAAACTGCAGGCAACCGGACCGTTCCGCTCGTCGGCCGAAGAGGTCAGACAGCTCATTGAGAAAATTTAGAGTTTACTACGGGGGCGAGACGCCCCCGCCCCTAACCCGACAATCACAACTAAGTAACTCCTATCATGGCTGACATAAAGACACAAGGCGCAAAGCTGATTGACCGACGGTATCTCGTGCCGTTCATACTCATTGCCTCGCTATTTTTCCTGTGGGGATTCTCACGTTCGATACTCGACGTGCTCAACAAGCATTTCCAGGATGTCATGTCGCTGTCGAAAACCGAGTCCGCGCTGATACAGGTGGCCGTCTACTCGGCGTATTTCCTGATGGCGCTCCCGGCGGGATTTTTTATAATGAGGAAAGGCTACCGCAGCGGCGTAGTGTTCGGACTGCTGCTTTTCGCCGCGGGGGCATTCATGTTCATTCCCGGCGAACTATGCGGCTCGTTCGGCATATTCCTGACGGCGCTGTTCGTGCTCGGGTGCGGACTCGCCTTTCTCGAGACTGCCGCCAACCCGTATGCCGCGGGATTGGGCGACCCCACAACGAGCGCGAGCCGACTTAATCTGGCGCAGTCGCTCAACGGTATGGGCTGCATATTCGGTCCGCTTATTTTCGGACAGATACTGTTCGGCAAGGAGGGAGCGGAGAGCGACGCACAACTGGCGCTCCCCTACACCATACTCGGCGTGATAGTGATAATCGCGGCCGTCATATTCACCCGCGTGAAGCTGCCCGAAATCAAGAGCGATGACACCCCCGTGGAAAAGGGCGACCGTCAGGCCATCAGGAGCCTGTGGCGACGCCCGCTGTTCGTATTCGGCCTCGCCGCGATATTCTGCTACGAGATTTCCGAGATAGCCATCAACAGTTTCTTCATCAATTTTGTGACCGATGACAGTAGCATCTCCAACGACACGGCGTCTAAGATGCTCTCGATATGCGGGCTCGGGTTATTTTTCACGGGACGCCTGATAGGCAGCCGCGTTATGAGCCGGATACGCGCCGAGAAGGTGCTGCTTGTCTGCGCGTGCTGCACGGTGGCGTGCACACTGACGGTGATACTCGCCGGCGGCATCGTGTCGATTGTGGCGCTGTGTGCCTGCTACCTGTTCGAGTCAATCATGTTCCCCACCATATTCGCGCTGTCGCTCAACGGGCTCGGCAACCTCACCAAGTTGGGTTCGTCATTCCTGATGATGAGTCCTATAGGCGGCGCCATAGGCACACTCACGATGGGCTACATAGCCGACCGCGCGGGCATGTCGCTGTCATTCCTGGTACCGATGGCCGGCTACGGCGTAGTACTCCTTTTCGCGCTCTACTACACCCGCCGTCGTCGCGCATGACAAACCGACTATTTTTAACAAAAGGACAAAAGAGTCAACAACAGAACATTATTTATACTTAGGGGGGATTGCTGCTGTTTTTTTATTTAAACAAAAGAACAAAGGAACAGGAGTAGTGACGATGAAACAAAATTTATTTTTGTGCTTTTGTTACGACTTTTGTACTATTGTTAATATTAATGCGATTGATTATCTGTTTTTAAGGCCGACGATGGTGAATTGGAGGAGGGGTTTGGCTATGCGGAGCGTGGGGCGGTAGCGCAGTGAGCGGCACAACGCGCGGAATGCTGCGCCGTACATCCGGTGGGCCAGGCAGCGGCTCATGCGCATGTTGTACCATAAGGCAAGGTAACGTTTCAATCCCGGAGTGTTTTTATTCTCACTATAGAGCAGTTCGAGCTGACGGCCTACCTCGTCGACAGCTTCGGGGGGACGGGGATTGCTGTAACCGCGGTGATATACCGCCGAGGGTTCCGTGCAATACGCTATGCCGTAACGTGAGGCGAGACGCGCCCATGTCAGCAGGTCCTCCCCCGACTTTATTCCTTCGGGAAATCCCCCTACCGACTGTAGCGCATCGCGGCGAGCCATCACAGCAGATGTCCAAAGTGGAGGATTCGACGCCGCAGCCATCACGAAATAATTGTCGATAACGCCTGCGGCGCCCGTGAACGGGAGGCGCGACAGCCGGTTGGGCACAATGCGCCCGTCGGCCATCAGATTCTCATAGTTTGTGGCGAATACCGCGCACTGAGGGTAGTTTCGGGCGAGCGCGGCAAGTGCCTCCAGGTGGCCGGGGCGCCACTCGTCGTCGGCGTCAAGAAATGTGACGTATTCGCCGCGAGCCTCGGCTATGCCGCGGTTGCGCGCCGCCCCCACCCCGGCATTATCCTGCGGGATGACGCGCAGCATGTCGAGGCCATGGTCGGCGGCGTAGCTGCGCACCACCTCCGCGCTGTCGTCGGTCGAACCGTCATCGACCACTATGACCTCGCAATCGTGGAAATCCTGCGCTACAATCGAGCCGAGAGGGCGCTCTACGAGTTTCCCTTTGTTATAAAGCGGTATTATGATGGATATCATACGCACAAATTTAGTAATTTTGCAGGAATTTTTGAAAGAGGACTGATAAATATGAGTGACTTTAATCTGAAAGGGCATCTGGCGATGTTCGGTGCCAATCTGACATGGGGACTCATGTCGCCCATAGTGAAAATAGTGCTTGCATCGGGCACGGTGGCGCCGATGCTTCTTGTCGATTTCCGCATGGCCGGAGCGGCGGCGCTGTTCTGGCTTACATCATTGTTTCTGCCCCGCGAACATGTGCCTGCGCGCGACAAACTGCTGCTGTGCGGCGCCGGAATGCTCGGCATACTTTTCAATCAGGGTTGCTTCATACTCGGAGTGAGCATGACTACACCGAGCGAAGCGAGCCTCGTGACTACCACCATGCCGATGTGGGTGATGCTGCTCGCATGGCTGATACTGCGCGAACCAATCAGTCTGAAAAAGGCGGGAGGCATAGCGGTCGGAGCGACCGGCGCGCTTATACTGATGCTCGGCAGTCCGTCGCAAAGCGCCACGGCCTCCAATCCGCTCTTGGGCGATGTCATAGTGCTTACGGCGCAGCTCAGTTTCGCGCTCTACCTCACCCTCTACCGCAACTTCATACGCAAATATTCGCTCGTGACGCTGATGAAATGGATGTTTCTGTCGGCCACCGTGATTTCACTGCCCGTAAGCATCCCCGTAGTATTGAGCACGTCGTGGGGCGCTATAAGCACCGTGGAATGGTGCGGAGCGGCCGCAGTGGTAGTGTTTGCGACCTACCTTGCCTATATCGGCGTGATGACCGGCCAAAAGCTTCTGCGCCCCACCGTGGTAGGCATCTACAACTACCTCCAGCCCATCGTAGCCACCATAGTAGGCATAACCCTCGGCATGGATAGCTTCACGCTGATAAAAGGCATAGCCGTAATCCTGATATTCAGCGGCGTATGGCTCGTAACAACAAGCCGCGCCCTCCCCACCGACCGGTAATACCGGAAACTTTGTTTAGATAAGTTTCCACCTCCCGCTTCTTGCGGAACCGACACGAATAAGTTTCCCTGATTTTTTCAATACGGATATAACCCTGTCAATACTGCTCTTTGACTGATTTGTAGTCTCTGCTATTTCCGCAATCGAGATGTGAGAATCAGCACTTATCAACGTCAGAACGCGCTCAGGAAGTAATTTTTCAACATCATTAACGTCATTTGACGTTGATTGATGTTGATTGACGTTAATCGGAAGTTCAAATCTGACATCCGACTTCGTTATATCGCTCTCAATAGTTACAGCGCAATCAGTTAGATTTTTCCAGTTCAGAATCTTGTCAATCCCATACCCGCCGTTCTCTGATAATCTCGCGAGCCTGAAGAATCGGAGTATATTGGGATTGCGGGGTTGTGACACTATTGTCTGCCCAAGTATATTGAGGTTTACCGGGAAACTACCAGGGTTCTGTAAGTGTATGCTTGTGTCGAATACCCTGACTGTTGAGTGTATCTCACTGAAATAATCCGCATGGGCCAGCATGTTTACAAGAGCCTCTCTGATACAGTATAGCCGGGTATTGTCATCCGGGGCAATCCCGTCTGGACGAGGCGAATAGGGATTGTCTATTCTTGTTCTCAATCGGTGTAGGATAACCTTATAATATTCCCAGATATTTTCTTGTTCCTGTATGCGGAATGTATATCTTGTGCGAGCATCTTGTATTGACGTGCCTGGAATCTCCATATAATCAATAAGAAAATCAGGATTATAGCGTAATATCGCATCAATATTGCCGAACATCATTAATCCTCCTACTGATAGCAGTCCATTAAGCATTATTCCGGTTTTGACCGCGAACTCCGTATCTGATAACGTATTATACGACAAATCGGGATTGAATGCTCTTAGATAAGCACGATAATCCTGAAACGATCCTTGATTTATATCGCCATAACATGTCCCAAAAACCGCTTCGTTCGACTTCTTGCCAAAAGCCTGGTCACGCTGCATAGCTCGCACTTCGTATTCAGTCGCTCGCTGGTCGCCACTTCCGATACGGATATAGGTGTTTGACGGGACACTTATGTATACAGGCTTATATTCCGACATTGGAATATAGAACGCTAACACTGACTTACCGTCTATATCGAATTTTGCAATCTGAACTGAAATACGTTGATTGAACTTACTGTTCGACCGAAGAACGGTTACAAAATCCTGTTCTATCTTTTCGGTGTGTTCTACCCCTTGGATTTCATAAGTAGATTTGCCTGCGGTTCTCCTTTCTTTTACGCCGAATACAATCCACCCTCCGTAAGAATTGGAGAACGCACTAACCGTTTCCCAAGCAGTTTTGGGAACTTCGCTTTTGGCTTCTTTGACCTCGAAGTCATTCCATTCAACGCCATTCAATCGGCTCAGCAGTTCTTCTTTTGTCATCTCCATGTTTCCTTTCAACGCAAAAATACGAATTTTTCGGGAGATATGACGTAAGTCTCTGATTTTATTAGTAAGTTATGCGACTGAGAGCTTGTCTAAAATTCATATTACTTTGCTTTTGAGGGTCTTGTCAGTGCCTTTTTGCTCGCTCTTCAGTCACGTAGCTACGGCTACGCTCGCTCTTTGCAAGCAAAGCGACTTCGTCGATGACATCGCAAGCAAAAATCCATCTGACAATCTCTCTCAAAATCTGCATTATATAAATTTAGACAAGCTCTGAATGGCAGAAAAAAACGAAGACACAAAAGCCATGACAAAAGATTGTACTTTTGCCTTGGCTTTTGTGCCTTTGTTTAGATAATTATACTGCGCTATACGTTATTTCCAGTCGGCGTCCTCGCCGTTGGCGAACCATGTGCAGCTCTTGTATTGGAACTGGCCTTTGCCGGTGACGGTGTAGACCACGGTCTCTACCGAGCGAGCGCCGGTGTAGGCGGTGAAGTTGACGGTATAGGTCACTTCCATGCCGTCGACGGGCACTGCGTCGGGATTAAGCTGTGCGAGTACGGCGGGCATTGTCTCGAGGCAGAAACGTTTCTGCATGAGGGCGGTCACCTCGTCGTCGGTGTACTCTTCGTAGAGTTCGGGGAACTTGCTCTTGGCGTTGGCACCGCGTATGTCGACGTTGCAGTAATAGAACGATGTGCCGGAATAGAATTCCGAATTACCGTATTTCACATCCATGTAGGGACCGTCCTTAAGCGATACGCCACCCATAGGCTTGGAAATATTCTCGAACACCCACTCTACGGCGGCAGTGTAGTACGTAACGGAAGGCTCGGTACGGCTTTCGGGGAGCGTGATGACTACCGACGGGTCATAGAGCCAGAAACCGTTGCGCTTTACAAACTGCGAAGTGGTCTCGCCGGCGTTGACCACCCATTCGGTGCCGTTGAAGATATACTGTGCGGCCTGATAAGAGGCACCGGAACCGTTATAGTAGTTGTAGGCTACGACGATCTCATCTTCGGCGGCAGCGTATGGATATTTGTTTTTAAGGTAGACGGGAAGAAGCTCGGCGGGAAGAGTTCCCGAGAGATTTCCGTAAGTCTGTCCCATGGCCTTGTAGTCGGCAGGCTGGAGCACTTCGACTCCGGTCATCGACAACCACGATGTGCCGTCGAAATACAGGATGGCATTTTTGACCGTAGTGGAAACTTCATTGACAGGAGCACGATGTACGGGAGCACCCGAAGCATTGGCGGCATTCTCAACCGACGTGATTACGACGTTGAAGAATTTGCCCGATGAAACCGACGCGAAATATCCGCGGACAATATAAGTTTCGCCGGCTGTAATCTGGTCGCGTATGAACTGCGGCACCTGATAACCGCTTCCCTGTGCGGTCGAAGCGCCGTCGACAGCGAAGTTATAATAGTTGCCGCTGACGGATGCCTTGCCGGTGAACTGCACATACTGCGCAAGCTCGTTGCCGGTACGTGCCACTGCCTCGTCCATCATGGCGCCGGTGTAGACCACGGGAGCGGGATAGGTGTATGCGCCCGTTCCCTCTACCGTATAGCTCTCTTCGGTAATTGCAATCTGCAGGCCTTTGCCGTATGACCCCACCTCGCCGCTAAGCGAAATCTGGTTGCCTACCGCAACAGAAGCCACATCAAAGCCCGAAGCCTGGTAGCAAAGGATAGAGCCGGAGTTGTCGGTAAGGATAAAACCGCGGTTGTTGACAGCGGTGATATATCCCTTGATGTCGACCGCGTCACCCTCGGCTGCCGAGCCTATGACCGAAGTCGGCTGGAATGACGGTTCGGGGACATCAGGCTCATCGCCGCCGATTGTGCCGAAAATCGGGTTTTCGGTAGCCTCGTTGTAAGTCACGACTGCATACTGTCCGGCTTCGGCATCGGGGAACTCGGCTTTGAGGATACCGTTGACCGTACGCGACGAGAACGGATGTGAGGGCGAAAAAGCGTTGATGTAGTTGTCATCGCTGCCCCATATCGTCATGTAATCGTCTTCCGAGAGGGTCAGCAGCTCAACTCCTTTATTGATAAGGAGTACGCTCTGCGGACGGTTGGCGGCTACGTTGTATGTCACCTTGACAGCCGAACCGTTGGAGAGGGCGAAGAAATTGTTGGTCGAGTCGCGCAGTATCGCAGGGATAAACTGACGAGCCTCGGCGTCGGTAGTGAATGAATTTGTAGCGGCAATCAGCGCTCTCTCCTCCTGGGTGCCTATTGAAGTATAAGGCGCCTGGTTCAGGATTTTGGTATAGTCGGCGGCAGTGAGAGTATAGTTTAACGTCTCTACCGACGTGCCCGGTTCCGGCACTTCGAAACCGTCGAGTTTATCGTTCCAGTCGTTCTCGTCGCAACCGGCGAGGAGTGCCACGGCGCCGAGAGCAAGGAAACTGTGTTTTATTATTGTGTTCATATTGTTATTGTAATTGGGAGGTGAATTAGAACGCTATTTTAAGACGGAGAGAATATGTGCGGCCAAACGAATAGAACACGCGGTAGGCGTTTTCCCATGTGCCGCGGCTGCCCGATGCGGTGTATGCGTCGACAACGTAGTTGTAGTTGAAGAGGTTGTTGACATTGCCGAACAGTGTGGCCTCGAAGCCGGCCATCTGGAACTTGTAGCTTGCCGACATGTCGAGCTGGTTGCCCCAGGGAATTCTCCACGGGTCGGCCACGTTGACCTCCTTGAAGGGAATAAGGTCGTTGTCAGATACCGTATAGTCGGAGTAGTTGCGTGCCGAGAATGTCCAGTCGGCGCCTATGCGCATGCCTTTGAACGGTTTCACAGTCACACCGATTGCTCCTGTGGTCTGTGCCGAGCCGCCCACTTTGCGTCCTTTCTGGTTGAGTATTGACCATGCATGGTCTTCGGCGAACACGCCCGATGCAAGTTTGCCCGAGGTGTTGGCAAGAGGCTGGCCGAGGTCATTGTAGTAGTAACCCTTGGCGTTTGAATCCCAGTTCCAGTCGCCTATCGAGAGCATACCGTCGATATCGAGCCACTGTGTGGGGCGATATTTCAGGTTGAGCTCCAGACCCATGTGACGGGCGTCGACACCCGACATGTTGAGATAGTAGCGCGAGCCGTCGCCCATCGTCGACGAGCGGGTGGTAGTCTTGTCCATCCACTTCGTGTAGTAAGCGTTGAATGTGGCCGTGAATATCGGCGAATGGTATTCGTAACCTACTTCAATCGAACCGCATTTCTCGTTGACGGGATTCGGGTTGATGGCATTTGAGGTGTTTTGTGCGGCGAATACGCCCTTGGCGAAGAACGGCGCGCGGGTGAGGTAACCGCCGTTGAAATATACGTTGTTGTGTTTGTCGATATTATAGTTGGCGCCACCCTTTACCGAACCTGCGATAAAATTGGGCTTCTCCGACGTGCCGTGCTCCTTGTCATAATAGAAACGGTCGACACGCCAGTAGGTGGTGTTGTTGAGCGAGCCGGCGAGCACCATGGTGAGTTTGTCGGCGAGCGTGGTGTATTCTACCTGCGCGAAACCGCCTTCCTGCACCGTGTAGCCGTCATAGTCGCGGTACACGACATCGCCTACGCCAAGTTTCTGGTATTTCCAGTTGGGGTCGGCTGCGGCGGCATTGTTGGCGGGGTTGACACCTTTACGGCTGGAGTCGTCCATGAAGTACGCACCGTTGTAGAGGTCGGTGATTTCGTTGGTGTGCTTGCCGATGTAGTAGCGCACGTCGATACCGGCGGTAAGATTGAGTTTCTTCTCGATAAGCTCGTTCTTGTAGGTCGATACGAGTCCGAACCACTTGTGGGAGTTGATTGACTTCGCCATAATCATGTTGGAGCCGGTCTCCGAAGCCATGTTCATCTCCTGGATGGCGGCGTAGTCAAACGTACCGTCCTCGCGGCGGAAAAGGGTGTTTAAGTTACCGTTGGATGCGCCGTACCACGAAGCATTGCTGAGCGACTGGCCGTTGTAGTAGCCGCGTCCCTGGCCTGACGAACCGTATCCGCTGGCAAGCGACACGTAGACAGCAGTCGACAGCGACGACTTGTGGTCAATCTGCCAGATATGGTTCAATGAAATCTGAGGCTTGTGATATACGTTCTTTGTCGACGAGCGTACCTGGCCGTCCATGTCGTAACCGAATGTCGGGTTGTAGCGGTACATGCTCTCGCCGTCCATATAGTTCTTGACATTCTGCCAGTTTTCGATTGAAAGACCGTCCTGCGAGGAGCGTTTGTAGTGCACTTGCGGCGAGCCGAATGCGGTCAACGACAACTGGTGCGCGTCATTGATGCGTTTCGACACGTTGACGAAGTAGGTGTAGGCGTTGAAGTTGGTGCCCTGCACGTAGCCGTCGCCCCATTTGCGCGTGCCCATCAACGACACGGCCCAGCCGTTTTTCATAAGGCCGGTCGACACGTTGAATCCGATATGGTTCATGCCGTCATTGCCCATGCCGTAGAATACGGCGCCGCCCTTCTTGGCGTCGAGCGAACGGGTGGTGATATTAAGCGTACCGCCCACCGAGGGAACGGAGATGATTGATGCGCCCAGACCGCGCTGCACCTGCATCATGGAAGTCACGTCGGAGAGGCCGGCCCAGTTCGACCAGTACACCCATCCGCCTTCCATATCGTTGACCGGAATACCGTTGACAAGCATACCGGTGTTCTCCGACTTGAAGCCGCGGATATTGATTTTGGCGTCGCCGTAGCCGCCGCCGTCCTTTGTGGCCCACACGCCCGGAGTAGTCTTGAGCACTTCGGGGAATTCCTGGCCGCCAAGTTTATTCTCAATAAGAAGAGCGTCGACGCTCGATGCCGCAACCGGGGTCTTGCGCGTGCGTGCAATCGATTGGGTCACAACGACGTCCTTGAGCATCTGTGAAGCGACCTCGAGAGTGATGTTGCCCATCGAGGCCGATGCTGGAACTTTGGCCGTCTTGTAACCGATATACTCGATGGTCAGCTCCTTGGTGTTGTCTGGCACCTTGATGGTGAAATTACCGTCGATATCAGTGGTGACGCCGGTTTTGGCTCCGGGTACCATAACAGAAGCTCCGATGAGAGGTTCGCCCTGTTCATCGGTGATTGTGCCACGACACACATAGTCGGCAAAGGCGGTGGAACCCGCCACCAACAATGTTGTGGCAAAGAGAGTGATTCTCTTCATACTGTGTAATTTAATTGGTTAATAATTTTTACTTTTTCATGCCGCAATGGCTGATGCAATAGGAAAAAACAACCACAGCACCGTGTGATTTTTTAACCCTGTTTCACAAAGTTAATAATAAATGTAAAAATAAACGACTCGGGGCGACAAAATTTAAAGGAATTTTAATAAAATCTAAGCGTCGTTTATGACCATTTTATTTGCACGAACGCCTTTTTGCCATATTATTGCCGTATTATAGAGCATTTCAATGGCAAAAGTGTTAAAATAAAGTTAAATTGATATTTTTTTGCCAAAAAATTATGTTATATAACATAAAGTATATATCTTTGCAATGTGTTTTTCATGGTATTAGATTTAAGGTTAAAAAAGATTATTCGTCGGGATGACGGATAATTTTTTTTGTCAATACCGATAAGTTAGGAAACCATGACAGCAATGTAGGGACGCTACAATACATTCACAAACATACAATAATGAAATCTCCACTTGCGATATGCAATATGCCCGGCATCAATGAGGCCGGATGCGACGAAGCCGGGCGCGGCTGTCTGGCCGGCGACGTATATGCCGCAGCCGTAATACTGCCCGACGATTTCTCCCATCCCCTTCTCAACGACTCCAAACAGCTCACCGAACGGCAGCGCGACACGCTCCGCCCCATCATCGAACGCGAGGCCGTGGCATGGGGCGTAGGCATAGTGACAGCGGCGGAAATCGACGAAATCAACATACTCAACGCCTCCATTCTCGCCATGCACCGCGCGCTCGACCTGCTTGCGGTACGCCCTCAGGCCATAATAGTCGACGGCAACCGGTTCAAACCCTACGGCGACATACCGTTCACCACCTTCGTAAAAGGCGACGGCCGCTTCGCCAACATTGCCGCCGCCTCAGTGCTCGCCAAGACCCACCGCGACGAAGCGATGATGCAGCTCCACGCCCGCTACCCCATGTACCACTGGGACGACAACAAAGGCTACCCCACCCGCTCCCACCGTCAGGCCATCGCGGAATACGGCCCCTCCCCCTTCCACCGCATGTCGTTCCGCCTCCTCGACACCCAGCTCACCCTCGACCTGTAACAGCGTTTTGTGTGCCAATGTAAAAAATAGGTTGTTAAAAATTAGCGACAAAGAGCCGGAGGTTCGGGAATGTGATTAACCGGGGTTCGGAGTCCCGGGACGGGACGCAGACCCCGGCTGTAACTGTATTATACACAGATAAGCCCGGGAGGGGCGAGTCGTGGTACAGGCATAGATGAATCTACAAACCGCCCCTCCCGGGCTTAATATTGATTTACTACCATGTACCCCGGTCTACGCCCGCTCCGCGGTCTCCGAGCCGGGGTTAATCACATTCCCCGAGCCTCCGGCTCTACAATTATGCGCCTATAAATGTATTTCGCTAAAATAAATTTTTTAAATTCAACCCGGCTTTGCAACTGAGCTTTTTTATATTGAAAAATTGACCGCAGCTCTTTTTTTTGCTATCTTTGTGCTCTTATCATTTATACCCACAGACCGAATTCATCAAACAAACACGATAAATATACCATGTATCAGACAGACCAACGCATTGTCATCACCCTTGACGCCGGGGGTACCAACTTCGTATTCGGCGCCATGCGCGGCAATCGGTTCATAATCGACCCGATAACCAAGCCGTCCAATTCCCACGACCTCGACCTTTGCATCAGAACCCTCATATCGGGATTCGAAGAGGTCATAGCATCGCTCGAGCAACTGCCCGTAGCCATCAGTTTCGCATTTCCCGGTCCGGCCGACTACGCCAACGGCATCATCGGCGGCTACCTGCCCAACTTCCCGTCGTTCCGCGACGGCGTGGCCCTCGGCGAAATACTCCGCCGCCGCTTCGGCATCCCCGTCTATATCAATAACGACGGCGACCTCTTTGCCCTCGGCGAGGCGATGGAAGGCCTTCTGCCCGAAGTCAACGCCCGCATAGCCGCGATGGGTGGCGAAAAGAAATACACCAACCTGCTCGGCTATACCTTCGGCACAGGGTTCGGCATCGGCTCCGTAGTGGGCGGACGCCTCAACCGCGGCAACAACTCATGCATCGAGACATTCTGCCTCCCCGATACCTACGACAGCAATATCATCATAGAGGACAGCGTGGCAATCCGCGCCATCAAACGCGTATACGGCGAACTTACCGGCAACCCCGACCACGGACTGACGCCAAAGGATATATGCGAGATAGCCGACGGCACCCGCGAGGGTGACCGCGAGGCAGCCAAAGAGGCCTTCCGCCGCTTCGGCACAGCCGCCGGCGACGCCATGGCCACCGCCGTGACGCTCACCGACTCGCTCGTAGTGATAGGCGGAGGCCTTACCGGAGCCGCACGCCACATCATGCCTGCGCTCCTGGAGAAAATGCGCTCGTCAATCAGCACTCTTGGCGGCGACAAGGTGAACCGCGTGCAGATGAATGTCTACGACCTCGACAACGAGAACGAGTTCCGCGAATTTGCCCGCGGCAACGGCCGTCCGCTGAAAATCCACGGCACCGAAGAGACCGTGACTTACGACCCCGTGAAACGTACCGGCGTGGCAATATCCCGTCTCGGCGCCAGCGAGGCCATCTCGATAGGCGCCTACGTGTTCGCTCTCGCATCACTCGATGGAAAACAATAACCGCAATCCGATTCCCACATGAACAAGATATTCACATTCAAGCCCTACCTCAAGCCCGTGGTATGGGGCGGAGACAAGATAAAGGAGTTCAAGAACATTGACACCGACATGACCAACATAGGCGAAAGCTGGGAGATATCAGGCGTGCCGGGACATGAATCGGTAGTCGACTCGGGCGAGGACCGCGGCCTCACCATCACGCAGCTTATCGACAAATACGGCGCCGACCTCGTAGGCGAAGAGGTCTACCGCCGCTCCGGCGACAGTTTCCCGCTGCTCATAAAAATCATCGATGCCCGCGACAAACTGTCGATACAGGTACATCCCGACGACGAACTTGCCGGACGCCGCCACAACAGCCCCGGCAAGACCGAAATGTGGTACGTAATCGATGCCGACGACAACGCCGACATAATATCCGGCCTCTCGAAGGAGATAACACCCGACGAATACCGCCGCCGCGTGGCCGACAACACCATCACCGACGTACTTGCAGCCCACAAATCCCACCCCGGCGATGTTTTCTTCCTCCCCGCCGGACGCATCCACGCCATCGGCGCAGGCAACCTCATCGCCGAGATACAGCAGACATCCGACATCACCTACCGCGTGTACGACTACGACCGCCGCGGCCTTGACGGCAAGCCCCGCCAGCTCCACGTAGAGGAAGCTGTCGATGCCATCGACTACCATGTGTACGACAACTATGTCACCGACTATGACCGCGTGGCCAAAGGTGAAGTGCCATTGGCGAAATGCAGATACTTCGACGTGCAGAAAATCACCGTTGACGGCCAGCTCTCACTCCAGCACCAGAGCGAATCGTTCGTCGTGCTGATATGCATCGACGGCCGATGCACGGTCGACGTAGACCGCGAAGCCGCATGCGACATATCGCGCGGCCACACAGTGCTCGTCACTGCCTCCGCGCGCTCCGTCACCCTGACAGGCAACGCCGTGCTCATAGCCGCCTCCGTTCCCCGCCAATAAAAAGGAGTAAATTGAGTAGGAGTGGGACGGGGGCGTCTCGCCCCCGTGGTAATATCATGTAATAAAGGGGGAATACAACGGGGTGTGTTGTAAAACTCGACTTTATCAGACCGCGGTTAAAAACCGCGGCTACTACAAAACTGATTATCAGCACATTTTGCGTAGTAGCCGCGGTTTTTAACCGCGGAATATTATAAGTTTGGCAACACCTGCACGCATTTAACCAGACCGCATAGATTCGCGTTCCTGCAAATATCACAGCCATAAATCATAAAGAGCTGAACGAGAAATGCTTTCTGCGCACTATGGCAATGACGAGAAACGCACACGACATCACAAAATTCAGCAGGAAAGCAAATCCTGTCACCCCACCTGCGTGCAACAGGCTTCGCAGCGAGTCGACAATCAAAGGCGCCAACGCTATCGCTCCATAATTTGCCACAAGCACTATCGACAGGCTCATCGTATTCTTCGACGGATCGGTCACGGCCTGCGGCGCCTTGTTATAGACCATAGGCTGATATATCCCGTAGCCGGCACCCATAAGTGCCGACCCCACTATCATGGCCCATTCGGCGTGAACGAAGAAAAAGAGTGCAAGTCCGGCGGTAATCATTGCCGCCGAGGCCACCACCGTCATGCCGCGAAGCATTTTCAGTATCTGTGGAAGCACGAATCCCGGCAGGAAGATAAACAGGAAATAAATGGAGGTGACCGTACCGGTAATTTCAGGCGACCAATGTTCCTTTTCTACCAGAAACGGGCAGAAATAGGTGATTGCGATAGTAGCGTAGGTTGTGAAGAAATATGCCGCCGAAAGCCCGAGCATGCGAGGCACTATTATGCTGCCGCGCGAGCCGGTGGGCGCTGACACCGCCGGCGCCTTGGCATAGTCGGCCGCCGGAATGCCTCTTAGCATTGGCGACAATGCAAGCGGTATAAGCGGCATGAGATATACGATGAAAGGCAGATGCCAGTTGCCGTGCGCCAGAAAGCCGACGGCCAATGTAGCCACGACGACCGACAGGTTCGATATGCCCGACTGCAGACCCATCTGCCGCATGCGGTAAGGACCCGCGAAAGTATCGGCCAGCAATCCGGTGGAGAACGGGATAAGAACGCCGGCCGACATGCCGAGCAGACAGCTTATCACAATCAACATACTCATTGAGGAGGCAAACAGATATGCGATACCGCAAGCCAGAAACAGCACCAGCGATGCAACTACGTAACCGATTTTATGCTTTCGCTGCGACAGCCATCCCGAAAGCAACAGGCAGGGTATGATGAGCAGGTTAGGCAATAATGTCAGCAACTGTTGTTCGAGGGTGGTGGTCCCGGGAAAAATAGTTGAAAGAGAGCCGAGCATCGGCGATATCGCAAGCCCCGGAAGATTCACCACGAGCGACAGCGACAAGATGGCCACAAGTGTGGACGGCGACATGGGCGCCTTCCCTGTTACAATTTTCATAATACTGAAACGATTTACTAATAAAAACACCCTGCCATCGCTTTTTGTTTATCACAATATCGTCTATACCTTTACCCGACAGGCAGTTGATTATTTTGCTTGTCGTAAAGATTATTCGTACCTTTGCATTCCTTTATTAAAATCGCCGGCGTAGCAATACAGTCACACATAGACAAAACACGCCATAAACAAAGAGTAAAAATGGAAAGAGATAAACTTGACTTTGGGAACGAGAGAATCGGGCGCCTGTTCCGCGCCATGTTTTTCCCCACGCTCATAGGCATGCTGTTCAACTCGGTACTCAACCTGTGCGACGGCATGTTCGTAGGTCATGGAGTCGGCAGCAACGGCCTGGCGGCAATAAATATCGTAGCGCCGCTGTTTCTCATCTGCACCGGCATAGGACTGATGTTCGGCATCGGCGCATCCGTCGTGGGCAGCATACGCCTTGCCGAAGGCAACGTCAAGGCAGCCCGGATAATAATGACACAGGCCTACATAGCCGGCGCCGTGATTTTCGGCGTGGTGATAGCGGTATCGCTTCTTTTCACACGTCACGTGCTTTATGCTCTCGGCTGCAGCCCCGCGCTCGAAAGCCTCGCCTCCGACTATCTGCTGTGGCTTCTGCCGGGCCTGATGTTTTTTTACGTGCAGTGCGTCGGCATGATGCTCATACGCCTCGACGGCTCCCCGAAATTTGCAATGAGCATACAGATTGTGGCCGCCGTGCTCAACATATTTCTTGACTGGCTCATGGTGTTCCCGCTCGGCATGGGCATAAAGGGCGCGTCGATAGCGACCTCGATTTCATGCATCGTCGGCGGACTGATGGTACTCGGATATTTCCTTTTCTTCTCCGACAAACTGAAATTCTACCGCCTGAAGCTCTCGGTCAAATCGTTACGTCTGTCGCTCCGCAACACCGGGTACATGGTCAAGATTGGACTCGCCACATTCATCGCCGAACTCTCGATAGGCATAATGATGGTGACGGGCAACTACGTGTTTCTCGACGCGCTCGGCGAAGCGGGAGTGGCCGCATTCAGCATCGGCTGCTACCTGTTCCCGCTCATATTCTCGATAAGCAACGCCGTGGCGCAGGCATCGCAGCCGATCATAAGTTTCAACTACGGAGCGAGGCAGTTTGAGCGCGTCACCCGCACGTTGCGGATAGCCGTAGTGACAGCCTGCATCTGCGGAGCCATAATCTCCACCGGCATGTGGTCAGGGGCATCGCTGCTGGCTCAGGTATTCCTCAGCCCTTCAGAACCGGCCTACATCCTTGCCGTGGAGGGACTCCCCGTGCTCGGCATCTGCGCCCTCTTTTTCGCGCTCAACATCACATTCATCGGCTACTACCAGAGCCGCGAACAGTCAGCCCGCGCCATCATCTACATGCTTTTGCGCGGAGTGATATTCGTAGTCCCCGGCTTTTTCCTCCTCCCCCGCATATTCGGCGAAACCGGCCTATGGCTCGCCATCCCCGTATCCGAATTCCTCACCCTCCTCGTAATAACCATCGCCTACCTCACCACCCGCACCCGCCATCAAATTCCCGCCGGGCACTAATGATGACATATTAACACAAAGTATTTTAACACAAAGTATTCGAGCACATTACTTGTTAACTTAGCACAAGCAGAAATTTTGGTGCATGTTTTTAAGCAATTACTGATTATATCGTCCGCGGTTAAAAACCGCGGTTACTATTCACTTGAGCTACAGCGCATTATAGTAGCCGTGGTTTTCAACCGCGGTTCCCGATATTATGGATTTACATTGCCTTGCACTGCAATTTCGGATTGTGCCGTTAACTTCCTAATAGCGGGGGCGTCTCGCCCCCGTGGTATTCTTAACAACAAAAAGTTACTACGGGAGCGAGACGCCCCGCCCCTATCGACCCAACATTAATAAAATAAACGGCCCCACTAATGGCATAAAAAAAGCAGCCCGAAAGCTGCTTTTTTGGCGGAGAGAGAGGGATATGAAACTATTGTAAAATAAACAATCACACAAGTAAAGAGTGTTAATGTAATAGTCTAATAATTAGCGTGGTATTTAGATTTGACACAAAATAAAATATCTTGGAAATTACTTGATTAAACCGATTTTTGTATGTAATTTTGTATGTGAAAAACATAGTATCATCGGCTCATACAAAAATTCTCTCTCATGGATAAATACAAGCATCGCGTCAGCTTCCGGCTTGAGAAGCGCAAGGATAAAAGCGGCAATCTTCCCGAAGAGTTGCCTATCAATGCCGACATTACCTTTGGCGGCAAACGTATATGGTATTATTCCGGATACCGTATTGCCCTCGCAAAATGGGATGAAAAGGCTCAGAGGGTGAAGCGTAATAATTTCAATTCCGACGATGTTTCGGCGGCGGATATCAACCAGCGTCTTGTGAAAATCGCATCTGCTGTTGATGATGCTTTCGCGCAGCTTGAACTACGGGAGGAAGAAGTTACACCCACAACCGTCCGGGATGAGCTAAAACGAATACTCAATGAAGAGAAATCAACAAGGCTGACGGTTGCCCAAGTCTATCAACTTCTGATTAATGAAAGGGAAAATGAACTTCAGACATCTCCGGCCACCGCTCTGTGGACAAAGGGGACGCTGACTAAACACAAAACCATGCTTCGGCATCTAAGCGAGTTTAAAGCGACTCTGTATTTTGAGGATGTCAACGATGATTTGCTTGCACGGTTTGAATTGTCTTTGATTAACAAGGGGTTATCGAACAATTATTGCTATAAGTCCATGAAGGACATTAAAACATTCTTTAATTGGGCGACCAAGAGAGGCTATAATAAGAATATGGCATATCAGTCGTATTCACAGAGATTCCGCGATGAGACTAAATCGGACAGTACAATCAATCTGTATGCGTTGAGCGAAGAAGAGCTTGCGGCAATTCAGGCCTTCCCAACCTCCCGTAAAGCCATTGACAGAGTGAGGGATATCTTTGTATTTGCATGTTATACAGGTCTCCGATTTTCGGATGTTATTGCGCTTAGATGGTCGAATATCAACGGCGATATACTCGATGTCGTAGCCAAAAAGACTAATCATCGCCAAAGATTTGCTTTAGCAAACGAAGCCTTACGAATACTTGCCAAATATCCAAAGGCTCCTGATGAAGAAGATCCGCGTATCTTCCCAACCATATCCAATCAGAAATACAATGCTCATTTGAAAGAGGTCGGCAAACTCGCCGGCATGACGGGAGACTGGATTACAGAAAAGCAGAGCGGACGCACCAAGACGCGGGAAGTTCGTCCGAAGTATGAGCTGCTGACATCACATGTGGCGCGGCGTACATTCGTAACGATGTGTCTGCGTAAAGGTATGTCGCCAGAGGATATTCGTGCTGTCACCGGCCATACTACCGCCGACATGATGATGAAGTATGTGAAATTCGATGATGAAAGCAAGCGTGAGAAGATAAGTATTCTCAACGAGAACGCCCAATCAGGAGTTGAAACCGTTTTCGACCACGCCATCACTGATGATGAGCGTATTCGGCTCGGTCTGCCTACTCGCGAGACCTATCTTGAAATCTTCGAGGGCGATACTGCCTCTGTCAATGCTCACCTCGCTGTTCTCGCCCACATTCGTGGCAACCTTGAAGCCCGCGCCAATTACATCAAACACCTCCCCGCCGACAAGCTCAATGAAGTTCTCGAAATCATAATGAAAGGAATTTAACGCTATATGGAGTTTGTCAAGGGAATTGCTTACCACTGCTGAAAATCAATATTATATACAGTCCAAGAAACAAGCCGGGTACAATAACTCCCAGAAAACAACTTAAAGATGGTGAAAAGGGTTCGATTATTTCAGTTTTCTGACTATCTCCCTGCAACCCTTTTCGATGGCTTTGAAGCAGGTGTAATATACCTGTGCTGACTGATAGTGAGGATCCGGGAGGTCTGAAGATTCTCCGAAACAGATGTCGTTGAATAATGCGATACGATTCCAGTGTGATGGATCCAATAACCGCATCACTTCGGTCTTATGTTGCCTTGTCATAACAATGATTCGGTCGGCTGCATTAACCAATTCCGCAGTTATCATCACTGCCTTACCACCCATCGAATATCCATGCTCCGCCGCTATTTGACACATGATTCCTTCACGTTCTTGCCCGTATGGGACATCTGTTCCACATGATAGAATCTCAATGTCTTCAAGGCTTGTTTCCTGAATCATTTTTCTCAATATGACCTCGGCAACTGCCGAGCGGCTTGCATTACCGGTACACACAAATACAATCTTCATTGGAGCGGATTTATTTATAAAATGAATATGTTACATTCCCGCCGGATTAACTTTTTGTTTTGAGCAATTGACAAGGAGGGAAGCCACTATGAAAAATATTCCCGTGCATACTACCCCCGTCCAACTGAAATGCTCCCAAGACAAGCCTGCGACAAAAGTCCCGACTGAACCGCCAAGAAAATAGACTGTCATATAGACTGTGTTTATCCTATTTATGGCTGAATCGTCCAATGCAACCACGCTGGCTTGATTTGACAGATGCACACACTGCATCCCGGCATCAATCAACAGAATAGCTATGATTATCCACAAATAGCTGTTATCTCCATACAGTGCAATTATCCATGTCAATAACATCAGGCAAGCTCCTATGACTGAAAAGAATCTCACCCCGTATTTCGGGATATAGCCGCTAATGAACACCACCGTCGAGGCCCCCGCTAATCCGCATAGACCGAGTATGCCGATAATGTTGTCACTTGCATAGAACGGAGCCTGTTTCAATCTGAATGCAAGGCAGCTCCACAATGCAAAGAATGAAGCGTATGCCAATGATGCCCTTAGTGATGCGACACGAAGATAAGGGTATTTTGCAAACAACCGCAGTAATGATTTCAAAAGATTTAAATATGTGTCCTGTTCGAGAGGCGGTAATGACGGCAACATTCTATGAATCATTGCAAAACAGCCAAGCATAAAAAAACTTGCCACGAAATAAACAGAACGCCAGCCATATGTGTCAGCCAATAATCCACTGACGACACGAGACCCCAAGATACCGATGAGAAGACATGATTGTATGATACCCACGTTACGGACTTTGTGTACGGGAGAAGAATTATATGATACCAAAGGGATGAAGAATTGCGGCATAACGGACGATGCACCTGCGAAAAAAGATGCTATCCACATACAATATATATTTGGTGAAACTGCTATTGAAAGCAATGCAGATGCCGAAATAATGTAGTTTGCCAATATAAGTTTCTTTCTTGACAGCAAGTCACCAAGTGGAATGACAAACAGAAGTCCTGCCATATATCCAATCTGGGTCAATGTCGCCACAATACTGGCTGAAAAGTCAGTCACATTAAAAGCTCTTGCCATACTTCCCAATAATGGCTGATTGTAGTAGCAATTCGCCACCGAAAGTCCGGTGGCGATTGCCATAAGAGCGAGCAAGGGAGTTGGAATACCTTGATTTTGTTTCAATTCATATCTCATGAGCCCATTGTTACTATGATGAGACTGCCTTCAATCCAATCAAAGACAAAATGAGGGTGACTAAAAAGAAAATTCTTATGGGAGCCGTAGATTCCTTGAAAAAGATTATTCCGACCAAGACAGTGCCTACCGCCCCAATTCCGGTCCAAACGGCATAGGCCGTGCCCAAGGGTAAGGTTCGGACTGCTTTTGCAAGGAGTGCCATACTCAAGACCGTGGAAGCAAGAAATCCACTTCCCCACAGATAGTATTCAAAACCGGAGGCAGACCTTGCTTTACCTAAACAGAATGTCAGGCTTACCTCAAATAATCCAGCCAATAATAATATTATCCAATTCATATCTGTATTTTTTAAATCGGATGCAAAATTAGCTAAAACATAGCGCGCAACTTTTTACATATGGCAAAAACGGTTTTATCATATGTAAAAATCAGTTCTGCCATCCTGATTCTGCCGGATATTTAGTAATTTTGCAAATAAATCGGAACCTATAAATTATGGATATAAAGCAGATAATCACCCAACGATATGCGATGCCTGAGTCATCTCTAAGCCGATTAAAGGAATGTCTGTCGGAAGTTTCATATCCTAAGGGATACCGGGTGTTGGAGAATGGGAAAATTGAAAAAGACATCTTTTTCATAAAGAAGGGAATTGTCCGTGCCTTTACTTTAATGGACGGGAAGGACATTACATTTTGGATTGGTAAGGAAGGAGCAACCATAGTTTCCATGAAGGGATATGTGAACGAAGAACCCGGCTATGAAACCATGGAGCTGATGGAAGACTCAATCTTGTATGTATTATCACGAAAAAAATTACAGGATTTATTTTTGCAGGACTTACATATTGCTAATTGGGGACGGCGATATGCCGAGATGGAATTGCTTGCTGCCGAAGAAAGGTTGATTTCCATGCTTTCTGTCATCGCCTCGGAGCGTTACAGCGAATTGCTGAAGAATAATCCGGATTTGCTGCAACGCTTACCTCTCGGAAGCATAGCTACATATTTAGGTATTACACCATAGCACATGACATTTTTAAGACGTTTTAGCCGCTTCGTTTTTAACATTTGACCAAAAGTCGTGCAGTAGGTTGACATATCCATATCTAAAAATGC
>MNQK01000019.1 GCA_001915385.1 Bacteroidales bacterium 52_46
CTACGTGACGGACAAGATTGTCTTGCTGGTAAACGGTCGCCAACGGGTGCTGTTCGGCGGCGACTGCGGGAAGTTCCACACGCAGGTCGGCGTGGGAATCCGTTTTATGATTCGATAACTGCCATATAATATAATAATGTATATATGAGGACAATGATTTATAAAATATTTACGGGCTGCTACATCGTGGCCGCCCTCGTGCTGGTCGCAGCCTGTAATGACGGGCTGGATATTCAGACGAAATACCCGTTTACGGTGGAGACGATGCCCGTCCCGAAGGAGCTGAAAGTGAACGAGACGGCGGAGATACGGTGCGAGCTGAAACGGGAAGGACGCTGGGAGGACACCCGGAGACGTTCCGGCTCTATTTCACCCCGCTGTCGGACGAGCAGAGCAGCTTCACCGTCTGGGTGGAGGACTCGGACGGTCAGGCGGTCGAACTGGAATACGACTTCAATGCGGACAACGACAAGGAGGACGGGGATGGAACGGAATGAACTGGTTCTATACCTCGACATACCGGAGTTTTCCGAAGCCCTGTATGCCTCGAAATGGCACTCGGATATTGTTCTACCACAAGCTGGGGACAATATATATCCGGAAAGCCTGCTGTCAGAAAAGGTACTTGCCATGCTGGAGACAGTTCCCGCCAGCGAGGTCTGGGAAGACCTGAAGGACGACAGCCGGAGTATACGCCGGGTCATGGAACATGAGGTTTTCCGGGTGACGGAACGGGGCTTTTCCCTGCGTAGGGACGGGACACCGTGCTGCACGCTGACCTTGCAAAGATACCGTGTGTACGATGCCGAAAAACGGATGAAAGCGGAGATGCCCACATCTTATCGTGCCCGGAGCGAAGAACGGAAAAGCGGAAAGATCCGGTTTTATTTCCGGAAATACTTTATACATATTGATGTGCCGGATGCGCTGCCGCAATGCCCGGAGGTGCGTGAATACGTGAACATAGAGCCGTTGCTCTCGGAGGCGGATAAAAAACTGCTGGCGGAAACGGAATGTGATAAAGGGGAAAGCCTGCTGGAGCGGATAGCGGAAGGAGACTGCTGCCGTGTCCGGGCAAGATGCTGGACTACGGACAAGGAGAGCGGCAAGTGGATGCGTGTGTTGTCAGTGGATATTTAATAATTTATAACAAGAAAAACAGACATATGGAACAAGAAGAAAGAATGTATCAGGTGCTTCTGGAGATGATATGCAGGCACGATCGCACGGCGGAGGTGTGCCGTGCCGCCGTTGAAGAGGACGGCTGGCAGTTGAAGAACGTGCCGGAAGAGGTGAAGACTCCGGAACTGTGCCGGAAGGCATTGGAAACGGAAGCGGGATTCGGGAACGACCGCTTCCGGCTGATTCAACATATCCCGTCCCCGGAGGTGTGCATGGAGGTGCTGAAGGAGTGCCGCAAGGTCTGCCCGGAGGAACTCTACGGGGTGGCGGCAAGCATCCGCCCGGAGGTGATGAACGGCGAGATGGCGGACTTCCTGCTGCCGCTGGACGGCAGGTGCATCAGCGTCCTGCCCGTGCACCTGCAAACGCAGAAACGGGTGCTGGTGGCGGCTGAAACGTCGGGGATGTCCGCCGTCGGGCGTGGCGGAGTGCCGAAAAGCCTGCTCACGCCCGAGGTGTATGTCAGGTGCGCCGCCCACAGCCGGGAGTCGCTGATGATGATCCCGTGGGCGGAACGCTCGCCGGAGGTCTGCCTGATGGCGACGACGAAGTACCCGGACTGGGTGAGGAACCACCCGGAGTTCGTGCCGGAGAGCGTGCATAACCAAGACAGCGTATATACGCTGAACAGCCTGATGGAAAGCCTGACGGGGGAAAAGTTCAGCTACCGGCAAATGACGGACTTCTACAACGGGAAGCCGCTGGAAGTGAAACGGATGGAGACGCCGGACGGCGTGCAGAAGGACAAGGCGGTGAAGTTCGACAAGGAGACGGGGAAGTTCTCCTTCTCCGACATCCGGCAAGAGCGGAAACGGGGATTGAAGATGTAGCATGAACCGGACGAAATGGAAAGCATCCTTCGGGATGCTTTTCCTGTTATTTTAGAGCTAATAGATGTTTAATCGAAATAAGCAGGACTTAATTGTAGAAATACATATACCTTTATTATCTTTGCAAAAGACGGAATATCTAAACGGTAACTATCTAAAAATGAATATTAATTGTGAGTTGGCACTATTATTAATTATACATTTAATTACTTATAGTATAGAGGATGTTACTTAAAGTAGAAGATGGAGGACATGCTGTTTGGATAAAACCAATTAGTGAGATTGTTAAATTATTACAGTTATGTTGCAAGATTATAAATTGGAAATAGGATTTGATAATTGTTCATACGATAGTCCATATTTAGTAGAAGGCTGTGCAAACAGTTGTATTACATTAATTGTAAGTATTCGATAAACTCCCTCGTATATTGGGTAACGTATGTTCATAATGTCGTTTATTCATTTTATCGTTCTATGATTTATTGTTACATCAATTCAACCCAAAGATGTGCGGGTTCTATAGTAATTGATATTATCCCTACTAATGGAGCGGATAAAAGGAAGTTTTTCCCCTTTGCCCCTTATTTTCCTGTGACAAATGTGATAAAGCGATATTTTTATCCCTACTTTCCCGCCATAATTGGTATAAAAGGGTATTCTTTCCCTTATTTTCCCTATTTATCGGGGATAATGAAGATAAAAACGGCACTTTATTCCCTATTTTCCCGTCTTGATTGGCATAAAACGGTAGTTTTCCCGTGTTTAGGCGAGATTTACGAAGGTATCAGGAGTCTTTCTTGGGAGATTCCGGTGACGTAACGGATAATATCTTGCCCTTGGATAACAGATTGTCAGGTAACAATTCGGCCAGATCCATCGAGTAGTCATCGTCATAATCATGTATATGTTCAAGGAAGTAGATCAGCCACGTGCGGAAGTCAGCCCCGGCAGCCTTGCAGCAGCCGAAGAACGAGTAGAGCACCGCCGCATCTTCAGCGGCATCATTATTGCCACAGAACAGGTAATTACGTCTGCCGCACGCGACAGGCCGCACTTTATTTTCTATCTCGTTATTATCCGGTCTGTAACGACCGTCCAGATGGTACCTGGAGAGTTTGTCGAACCTTCCGTATGTATATTTTATGGCTTTTCCGATCGGACTGTCTTTCATTACTTTGGGATATTCATTGACCAGCCATTTCTCGAAGCGCACAAGTATGGGATATGCAAGACGTGCCCTAAGTTCAGCCCTCTGTTCGTAAGTCAGGCGTTCATCGTCAGCCTTACGCTCCACGTCATAAAGCAACTGTATCTGTGCGAGCGCATAGTCGGCACGCTGCATGTCATTCTTTCTTGCCTCCCAAAAATGTCTGCGTGCATGGGCCCAACAGCCAAGAAGGATAATACCTTTCTTGGCGTCCAGCATCTCGTACCTTTCGTATCCGTCCGTCTGTATGGCTCCCCGGAACTTGCCGAAGAGTTTCAGCACCACCTTTCCACTTCGGGAACCCTTGTCATAGTAAAAGAACTGACGTCCGGTCATGACACTGCGCACAAGCCAGATATAACCTTTGACCGTCTTGTGTCTCTCGTCATTCATCACGGGGATTGTCGTTTCATCCGACTGTATGTAGTCAGTCTGCATCACCAGCTCCCATAATCGGAAGTAAAGGGGCCTTAGCAAATCCGCCACATCCTTGAACCAGTCGTTGACCGTTGACGCGGGGAGATGTACCCCCACACGTTTGAACTGTTCCAGTTGCCTGTGGAACGGTATGTGATCCACATATTTCCCTATCATCATGTCTGCCAGCAATGAGGCAGAGGCATAGCTCTTTGCTATTGGCATGACGGGAAGCGGGCCGGTCTTGAACTCGTTTGTACCCTTCCGTTTGGCTGTATGGCGCACTATCCTGCGGATATAGAACTTCTCGGGCTCGTGCATAAGGATCTCGGTCACTTCCTCTCCGGGAAGGAGCGTCCACTCTTCCGGATTATACCCTTCGGGATATATATGGACCACCTCACGCTCAAGATTCTCCGGAAGGGATTTTCTCGCAGGATGCTGCTTCCCCGCTTTTTTACGGGCGATGATCGCTTCTCTGGTAGCCTTCAACTCCTTTTCTGCTTCTTCTGCGGCTTCAGCCTCCTGGGGAAGCATGTCAAAGCCTTCAAAATCCAGCCAGCGGTCCTGGGCGTCAGGCTTTATGAACTTTTCCGCCTTCTTACCGTACAACTGCCGTTCAAGATAGGATACACGTTGCTCCAGACTGTTGATTTTTGCTTCCTTTTGGGCGATTATGGCATCCTTGTCAGACAATAAAGCCTCATACACCTCTTTGTCCGCAGCTTTAAGGGGCTGCGTGGACACCATCTCCTTCAACCGGCTGTTTTCTCTATACAGACAGTCGCATTTGTGCATGAGATCCTTTATCAGTAATTCCTTATCGGTTGGCATAATCGTTTAAATATGATGCTAAGATACTAAAAAACAGCCGGAATACGGCATTGTATATGTTATAATTTGTTACAACTACAACCCATGGAAACCACTCCTTTTATAACGCCTGACCTTGCTGCCGTCCATTCCTTGAACCATCATCACAAGGTCATTCCAGAAGGTTTCAATCGCTTTAATCCGACCTTCCTCCGTATTTATGACCGGCAGATGGAAGTGCCCATGTTCCAGCCTCATATGGTATATCACCAGACCACCATATTCCATATGGAGGATTTTCATACAGGTACAATTCGCATTGATAAAAATGAAAGCGTCACCGTCCCGTACATTCTTTCCCATCTGGTTGGTCACGATGCCGCTAAGCGTATAAAAACTCTTACGCATGTCTGTCGGATACGGGTAAAGATAATATCTGTTGGATTCATTCAAAGAAAACATAGGCTAACGGTTTGAATTCAAAAATATCAGGGTTTGCAATACCTCCGGTGACAAAGGGCTGTTCAAGCGGACTGTGACGCCATTGGGATAGGAGATCTCACATAGCGGCTGGGGAATTGGCGACGGGCTGACCGGAGGGGCAGACAGCAGGGATTTCTCCTTATGGGGAAGACTGACCTGGCCCTTACTGTTTACCTTTACCGGGATAAAGCCGCCTTTGCGCAACAGCTTGGAACGCCACTCGTAGAAACGTTTGGGACGAATACATTCATTCGAACAAAAATCCATAACTGACAGTCCGCTCGACTTGAAACGGGAATAAATAGATTCAAAATCTTCCATGGTCCATTGATGTGACATAACAATTGAGCTTTTTTACTTTGATTACAAAAGTAATATCACATTTTTAGAATGAAAGGGGGAGTTTATCGAATGCTTACCATTAATTATAGATTCTGAGAAGTTTCCGACACTTCAGTCTAAAAAGAATGTTCAGGAGGAACTGCAAAATGTAATAAAAGCAGAATTAGCAAAAATTAAATGGATTATATACAATGATGTCAATCTTGAATTTTTTTGGTACTTTTCATGTTTGCGCAAAAAGGAGTCAGATAAAATTGGAGATTTAGACAACCTGATAAAACCCATTATTGATACATTTTCTGGCTGTAATGGAATATTCATAGATGATTCTCAAATAGGTTCAATAAATAGCTTATGGATGTCCAGAGATGTTAGTTCCTCTCGAAATTCTATTTTAAAACTCTGTATTCATTTCAATAATGATGATTGCTGTATAAAAGAGAATATGCGATTTGTTCAGATAGAAAAACAAATGTATGCTGTATATAATTTTGATATAAATAGCATTAATGATTTGCATTGTATAATAATATTGCATCATATACAAAGAAAAAGAAGAAAAAATTTCGAGAAAATGTTGCAGGAAAATCCTAATATAGAAACGTCTTTAACAGATTTCAATTTATTTCATAGAACCCGGTTAAAGGACATTCCTAATAACCAAATCTATACATTGGATAAGTTTAAGCAATTATGTATTGATGCAGGATTAAATTTCAAGGAATTAATTAAAAGAGAGCGAATAAGATTGCAGAAGAGGTAATCTGTTGATCTAAATTTATTCTTATTTCAATTTACATTATTTTTTCACTCGTTAAAAGAAAAGAAGTGTAAAGTAGCTGGCGAACAAAAAAGGGGGTGCTTAAAGCATCCCCTCGTCCGTGTAGCTGAGGTAGGTGTCCTCGGTCAGTATGATGTGGTCCAAAAGGCGGATGCCGATTGCCTCGCAGCCTTTCTTCAACTGACTGGTCAGGTTGTTGTCCACCGTCGAGCCGGACGGGTGGTTGTGCGAGAGGATGATTCCCGAAGCATGGGAAACGAGAGCCGTCTGGAGGACGATGCGTATGTCCACGACCGTACAGTCTATCCCGCTGCGTGAGATGCACGAAACGCCCAGCAGCTTGCCTGCCCGGTTCAGGTACATCGCCCAACACTCCTCGTGGTGCTGCATACAGTCCTCGTAGAAGGTCTTGAGGATGTCGTAAGACTCCTTGGAAGAGTGGATTTTAACTCTCTTGGATGCGTCAGCGTCCTTGTAACTTACGGTGATTTGAGGAAAAGACAGTGTATTCATAATGCAAAAATTAAAAGTGAAACATTTATTTTTTGCTTTGGGGCACGGGGAAAGAGCGGACTTCATGCAAGGCTTTTGCGTGGAATACGACCCGAAGGTGTGGATCAGGTTCAGCCTTGCTACTTGTCCGTTTTTCCCCGTAGATTTGCTAAAAAATGAGTGTGAAGCTTGGCTAAAAATCCGGTGGGTCAAGGGGTTTCTTTTTGCTTCTTTGTCTTTGTCCGCATCCGGCTCACCGAAAGAAAAAGAAGTGCGTCCGAAATGTCGGGTCAATCCTTTCCCACGGGCGGGTAAAAATAGAAGTCCGGGCGGATCGCTACCCGTTCCGGACCTGCGGCGATGAAACATAGAAGGGGAATGTTATGGCTTGATTTCCCCCGTTGCGATTAAATTCCCGTCCGAATAATACGCTATCTTCCCGTAGGTAAATCCCATGTCAGGAATGGCTACGAGAGCGATATAGTCCGAATACTCCCTGCCTTTGAGGTTCTTCCCGACAAGGTTGTTGAATATCATGGGGATGCTATGACCGTCCCCGCTGTAAAGGACGGTTTTCCCGTTCTGTCTGATTTCCTGCTTCATTGTTGTCAAAATTTGAAAGTTGAAAAATCGGTTTCTTTGCTATCTTTCTTTTTCGCTACGGCTCACGAAAGAAAGTAGCGGGCGGATTTCTCCGCCCTGCCCTTTGTCCTTAGGCTGCAATCTCTTCGGTTTGCGGTTCTTCTTCGGGTTGCGTTACCTTGCGCTCCCTTGCCCGTTCCTGCACCAAGAGGACGGCTTTCTTTTCCTCGATGCGCTGATGCCGCTTCTCGTACACCCCGTTGTACTCCCTTTCGATGTTGGCGAGTTCCTCCGGCATGCGGATGATGGTCTTCATCCTCACGGTGAGGTTGCCGATAATCCCCATCTTGTCTTCGTCCGTGATATACGGCTTGTCTTCCGCAATTCCCACGGCTGCGAAGTGTTCCTTACGGAGCGAGGACAGAAGGAAGAAGTACAACATGGTATCTTCGTCCGCACTGAACTTGCCGCCCGTGATGTCGGCTTCGAGAATCTGTTTCTTGGTGTCCTCCACCGTGCGTTCGAGTGCGATTTCCTTGTTGCGCTCGTCCTGCTTCTCCAATTTCTCCACGGGTGAGAGCGGTGCGGGTGCGGGCGTTCCGTCCGCTGTCTGCGCTTCGGTCACGTTCTCCACATAGCAGAAGTCAATCTCCTTCTGCCCGATTTTGGCATAGACGGTGATTTCCCCCGCTTCGCTCCTGCGGGTGATTTCCTCCTCCTGCTCCATGTAGTCCGCCCATTGCTGCTCGTAGCGGGTACGGGCTTCCCCGTAGCGTTCGGGGTCGTTGAAATTTTCGGCTTTGGGTTCTTTGGGGCAGTTTGGAAAGGCGGTGTACCTGTCAAGGGTCTCCACCTCGTAGCCCGAAGCGATTAGCCGTTCTGCCACCGTTTCGTTGGTGCAGTAGCGGTCACGGCAGAGCGACACGCCCGGCTGGGTCTGCATGATTTGCACAGCCCGCTCCATGAGGTAGGATGCGTTCATTTCGGCAAGGCACGTGCGGTTGGCGCAATGCCCGCAGCCACCGTCACAGAACAGCAGCAGGTTGTTGGTGTTGTGTGCGCACGTGGCGCACTCGGTCTTGTCGAAGCGGTAGTATTGCAGGTCGGTGGTGAAGTTCTGTTCGATGCGCCTTGCGACATCGGCG
>MNQK01000006.1 GCA_001915385.1 Bacteroidales bacterium 52_46
CCATTTTGAATGAGCGAGATTAAACCAAGTTGGCATATCAATACCCATGGCAGCTCCCCCCTCTTTTCCATTCCGTTCCATGTACTCTCCTCGAATACTCTGGAAATAGTGATGAGTTATAGGAATTGGAACTGAAGTTGTGTCCTTATAGTTATTATAAGGCATGAGACCATCACTGAATTTCCATTCATTGCAATGTGGATACTTCTTCTTCCCATCTTCAGTTACATTGTTAAAATTAAACTGGAAATCCTTATAACGTCTTAGTATCAGATTATGCTGATCTGTGCCCAAAAGATAATCGGCAACTAAACTGCATATTTGGGAAAAGCCGTTATCGTCAAAATTATCAAGAAATTTTTGTTCCATTTTACTTATTAATTATCTGTGAATATTATCCTGACTTCGCCACTCAAAAAAGCACAATTTCATAATTGCCTAATGTACAGATTTTTGTAAATTTGTGTCACCCTAAAATGGGTGACACGCTGCAAAAATGTATATCAGGAGGAAGAAATATCCATCGGGCAATGTAGGAATCATAGTCATTGAAAAAATCAGCGGCAAAATGAAAGAACTTACCACAATCGGTATTGCCAAATCGGATGAAGAGGTTGAAGCTTTAGTCAAACGAGGTCAGGAATGGATCGACAGAGAGCAACAACGCAGACATCCGCGACTTGATCTGTTCGGCGAGGAGAGGATAAGGTTCGAGCAGGAACGTATGAACGCCGAACGTCTATTGAACAGCATAACCAACATTGCCATTGACGGAGCAGACTTGATTCTTGACAAGGTATTTGACAATGTCGGGTTCAACCGTATCGAAGATGATATTCTCCGAAAACTTGTAAAGGCACGCCTGTCCTATCCCGCGAGCAAGTCTGCCACGGTGAATATCTGAAGAACCATTTTGACGATGACGTGAGTTTGTCGAAGATTTACCGCTATCTCGACAAACTAAGCGATAGTCAACACAGTATAGTCCAGGATATAAGTGTGGGACATACCCGGAAGATACTTGGCGGTCATATCTGAGTACTGTTCTACGACGTTACCACGCTTTATTTTGAGGCGGACTATGAGGACGAGTTACGTAAGACGGGGTTCTCCAAGGAGGGACGTCACAAGAATCCTCAGATAATATTGGGGCTTTTGGTAAGCATCGGCGGCTATCCGCTGGCATACTGCATCCATGAGGGCAACAAATACGAAGGGCATACGATGCTTCCGGTCGTGACTGAGTTTGTCCGCAGGTATAAACTGGAAGACTTTATCGTTGTGGCAGACTCCGGTCTTATGAACTCCGATAATGTTGCCGAGCTAGAAGCCAATGGCTACAAATATATAATTGGAGCCAAAATCAAGGCAGAAAGCAAGAAAATCAAGGAATGGATACTGAGCCAGCCGAAAATCGACTGTCAGATGGTGGGATACGACAAGGGCGACGGCAAACGGCTGCTGGTGGGATATACCGACGACCGTGCCCGCAAGGATGCCTATAACCGCGAAAAAGGGTTACGCAGGCTTGAGAAGGCATACCGCAGAGGCACGCTCACCAAGGAAAACATCAACAAGCGCGGTTACAATAAATTCCTTACAATGTAGGGCGATGTGAAGGTATCGATTGACTACGACAAACTTGAAACAGACGCAAAATGGGACGGACTGAAAGGATATCTCACGAATACCGACATACCGGCTTCACAGGTATATGCCGCATACCATAACCTATGGCATGTGGAGCAGGCATTCCGTATATCCAAGTCCAAAATCGAGATACGGCCAATGTTCCACTTCACGCGACGGCGAATAGAAGCACACATCTGTATCTGCTTCGTCGCACTGAAGGTATATAAGGAACTGGAACGACTGCTGAAACTGGCCGGCATAAATATGAGTGTTGACAAAGTGCTGGCCCTTGCTCAGTCCATCGTTACGATACAGATAACTCTCCCTCAAAACAAGCAAACTATCTCACGGACTATGCTCATGAAACGGCATCAATGCATCGCACCTCTCTTCTCTGATGATTTTTGGGTGACACGTTGACGAAGTCAGGAAAATGTTGAATATATTTCACCGAACGCCTTCGATTTTACAGAATCCCTAACTTCTATTTTAGTTCATAAGGATAACACCAAATTTAAATCCTTATATGGAATCCTTTTCGAAGGAGATATTATTTACAGAATACCTGAGGCATATAACTGTATTGGAACAACAACTAAACGGACAAATATGATAATTGCTGAAGCTCTAAACAAATGCTCAGCAATCGGAGAAGGAGCGTTTAGAAACACAAACATTCAGTATCTTAATATTCCAAGAAACATAAACGGCATTTTTTACAAGGCTTTTGAATGTTGCTTTCACTTAAAAGAAATACATTTCCAAGATGGAGTGAACATTAAATATCTCGGCTGGGGGACATTTGCAAATTGCATAAGTTTAAAGCAAGTTATAATCCCTAATAGTGTAGGTATTATAGGGCATCACGCATTCGCAAATTGCTCTGATCTGCAAGTCGTATATATTCCTGCAAGTGTTTGGAGAATTAAAAATGATGCATTTGAAAAATGTGAAAATTTGAGAGCGATTATTTTTGTACCATCGAAAGGGAAAATCAGACATCTTGAAAAAGGCTCCCAATGGATAAGAACAGGTGCTAACTGTAGAATATTAGTTCCTTCATCAGAAATAGATTATTTTAAACGGATCTTCTCTGATATTACGAACAAAATATCATCCCACAGCATCTTATAGCAGACTAATATGAAATTATTATACTATCTGCTATTGAATAAATCATAGATTTGAAGTAAACGACAAGCCTATTGCTAAGGTTTATATTTTGTATTAAGTTGTTTCATGTTGATTACTTGCCAGAGCAAGTCTGAGATGTTTTGCAGTCGTGGATGTTGTTATTGAGGAATGAAGTTCTTTTAAGCGGCTGTCATAGTTCTAACGCAACATAGTGCAATCGTTACGCAAAGTAACGCAAAATGCAGAAAGCGCAAATCATTTCTCCCATAAGGCATGTTTCAAAGATAAAAGCGATATATGAGCGCCAGATGTGATGACACCATAAAGCATTCTATGGAGGACAACGAATAAAATATTGTTGGGCAATGTTGGGAAACTTTATGGAGATGTCGGGAAGAACCTGACGGATTAAAATCTTTCCGTTCCAAAGCCTTGTTTCAATGTCAAGAGATGACACCGAGGGTGGCAATCGCCGGAAATCAGTCGGCAATCGTAGGTACTTTGAAAAATGCCGTATTCTTTAGTAAATGCTAATGGATCATGCTGTCATACGATGTATACTCAATATCAAAATAGAAGCCATTAGGATTCACGTAAAATAGTAGGCTCTTTTAATGATAATATCAGAAGAAGTTTGTAGATGGGTGCAACAACTTTTTGGGGTGGGAATTTGTTGTAGTGGTATGGAGACGATTAAAATACATGTGTCGCATTGCGGGGAGGTTCATACTTCGCCTTATCTGCCATTTGATACCAATAATGCGGGGATGCTGAAAGTGGATAAACCTGTGTTTACCGAATAAAAAAGTTATCATTTCAGTCAAAACAGACTGCAATGATAACACGAATCCGTGGCGCATAGTAAAAAATCAGCCGGTTGGAGATTTTAATCTGTGATAATTGGGAAATTGAGAAAATCTATTTCGAGGCTATCGGCTTTGTGCTGCCAGACTTTATTATCAGGTTCGATACGGCGCATTTCGGAGACGGCCTCGGGATAATTTAGTAAGGCGGCGTGACGCATGACTTCAATTGCTTTCGCACGGTTTGGTTCTGTGCCGATACCGGCGGAGTAACACATGGCAAGATGCCAGCCTGCGCTTGGCGCACCTAATCTGTAAGCTATCGACAGATATTTGAACGCATCATCCCCCTTGCCTTGATTCAAGCAAGCCGATCCACAGAAAAGCGCTGCCCGGGCGTTCCCTTCATCCGCGGCTTTAGACAGGTAAACAATGGCGTTAGCTTCATCTTCATAATACATCCGCAAACCCTTTGTAGCAAATGCCACGGGGTCATTCATTGCAATACCTTTTTCAAGCCAATATTCCAATCTATCGGAATACAGTCTTGTCATATCGGCTTTTTTTTTATTTTCGAGTTTGAGGCTGTCAAACTTTTCCGCAGTCCATTCAGTGCCATCAACTCTGATGACTTCTTTCACCACAACATAAGCAGATGAATTTTTATCATAGAACTCTATCAGCCGGTGCATAGCCGCTGTGTCTCCCTGCCCGGCAAGAATTTCCAATCTGACAAGTTTATCATCGCCAGCACTTACTTTTTCGTCTCTCTCAGCGTATATAGCCACTGATACAATAGTGGCTATGGCAATCATTGTAATAATAATCTTCTTCATGCTGTCTGTCCTTTAATATCAGATGTTTTGCCGGATTTAGTGTTGATGCAGGAAATGAAATCTTTCACTCCAAAGTATACGGCCAGTGAGCCATACAGGAAATACATTCCCGCAACAGCACCTGTTTCTATAGATGCTTGAGAAAGCATGACCAGGACACTGAAAATGATATTGAGCAATCCAGGCAGTAAGGCAATGGCGGCGATTATAAATGAAAAAATTTTGAACACTTTGAAATATTTTGGTTTCGGAGGTATCATATCTTGGTATGAAACGCCTTTACGCGCATCGCAATATGAAGCATAGTCAAGTTCGTATGTATCAATGGCAATCTCCATGCATTGCTCAGGTGTCGGATTGGATTTGAGTTTTGAATTGGCACGCAAGAGTGACAGGCTGTAAGATAATGCCCCAAATGTAAAAAATCCGAAAACAATTAAAGCAATCCAATCATTTACTCCGGTTTTGAATATGGCGAGTGCGATAACTACTGTTGTGATAACGAAGTAAATTGCCATTATGGTCTCTATGTTGGATTCCCGTACAAGCCGCTTCTTAAAAGATGTAACATTTCCGGTATAAACATCCTCAAGTATCGGCGCTATCTGCGCGGCTCTTTCATAAGTCAGAGTGCCGGGCATTATGCGGTTGAGAAGCCACGACAGTACCCAGACAATTGCAAGCGCGACGATAAACGCATTGTTGTCGATAAAGCTATTGTTGAACAGCCCAAGAATTGGATATATCAGCATCCAAATGACAAAGTAGAAACTTGTTTTCATAGTCATTTATTCTTTAGAATTTGTATTGGTTGTGAAGCCGATAGGACGACGGTTCTTTTGGGCTTCCATTTGTTTGGCATTTATTTGTTGGAAATTACTGCGGACCTCTTCCTTGGCATCAAAAAATGAGTCAAGAACAGCCTTGACAAAAAGCTCGTTGTCAGGACAGGCAGGATGAAGCATGATGTCGCGGCGGCTGTGAAATCCGATTATTCCTTCATCATTGGGTGCCGTAAAAACTACAGTCGGCCCGAAATTGAAGTTGGCAGCATTGACAGCCTCACGTATTTTCGACATATCGGGATCATCGGCCTTTATGCCGGCCCACATCGGATCCCATACCCGTGCATACATTCCACCAAACTCCATGTGGAAGTTTTCTCCCTGATATGATACGGAAAGTGTTCCGTCTTCATTCTTTGTCGGCTGACAACCGAGATTGCTCAAGGTCCTGAACATAAGGCCGAGGGTATCGGGATTGTTTTCTTGTTCCTCTTTCATCGAATCTTCTATATGTTTATGCATTTGTTCCGCTGATTTTCGTGAAGTTTCATAGATAGAGTTCACGGCATCGTCATATTGACGATTATCATTATCACCCACCGGCTCTATGCGTCCTTTTTTCACTTCTTTAAGTTTCATAAGACGCTGTATTACTATGGCGGAGACTATGACGGTGGCAATTATTGAAAATCCCATCCAATAAGGTTTTAATATTTGAGCGAATTCTGTTACTATAAAATACTTAATGACTAACATCAGGAATAGCGATTATCAGTATCTTGCTTCAGCAAGTTGCCATTGTCCATCAAAATTTATGAGATAATAATCCTTACCATTATAATTGGCACAAGGGCGATCGCTTATAGAAAACTCCACATGCTGGTTAGTGAGATAGAAGTTATGGAATCGTTCACTTCCACCACGATTTGTCAATCTAATCGGTCCCTGATAGTTTGCCTGCCATGTCTTTGTCCCGGCATTAGTGTTTTTCACCTGAATCCCATAGTGCGTTATTTTAATGGGATTGTTGATGACATGGTATCTTCCGTCCTCTACTATATAACGGCAAATATAATCGCCGTAAGGCTCTCGGGCTTTAGCTGAAACCACTCCGATGAGGAGCATGAAGATTAGAATAATCTTTTTCATTTTAAGAATTTGTTTATTTGTTACATAAGGTAATCCCGAAAGTCAAAAAAAGTAAATGCGACAATTGAAAAATTTGCCGCATTTACGGCTAAATAGTATGTATCGGATTAAGAATCAAACGAATCCCGTTCTTTCTTGTAAGAGGCATACACATTTTTCATTTCATCATCGTCGCAGGCTCCCATGAGCTTGTCAAAGTTGCATCGTGCGTTCATCGACCCGCGAGACATTACTGATGCCCGTACGAGTTCTGCCGTTTTATAACCGGTTCTGAATGGTACGCTGACACCATTGGTCATAGCGGACAGTTCCTTAAACCACTGCTCGCCGGTAATTGTCACCGTATCAACCTTGATTTTCATATCTGCTGCTTTGCGAGCTTCCACCCGCCAGTCAATCTGGTTGCCGATAACAAAATCCTGATAGGTATAACCGAGTTCGTGGGGTACAGCATCAGCAATCAGAAGAATAGAGCGTGTGGAGTTTTCTCGCCATTGCGTTTCCTCAACAATCTTTCGGAGAACCAGTTCATAGAACTCAGGGCCATCTCCGCCGGACGTGTCTTTTGAATTGAGGACGAACTTGATGAGTTCGTTTTCATTGGAGGTTGGCTGTATGCTTTGGTACGCGTCTCCAAAACTCTGCGCATTATCCATGTCGCAGTAATCCCCGAATGCAACGATGCCGAGACGTAAATCATCATTATCCTTGAATAGCTGGGGAACCAACTCCGACACCTCTTTGCGTACCGCACCGATGTATTGTGCCATGGACCCTGTGGTATCGAAGGCAATGACCATGTCAAGTTTACCGACGTTTTTGGGAACCACATCCTCAAGAGCATTATCTTTCCGGGCTGTTGATTCTGTCTTTTCTGTGGAGGATTCCACCACAATTACAGTCTTTTTCTTTTTACTAAATAGTCCCATTGTTATTGTGATTTTTTATATTAATTATAATTTGTTGACGCTTGGCGCATTATCCGAGTTGTTAGAGAGTGTCTCATGACAAAAGTTTCGACTCAGTGTTTAACTTTTGTTATGAGACATCATCTTAAAATTTACCATCGTCCGCATGGCTAACGTTATGGCTTCACCAGTCAACATTATTTCAGCCAGTCGATAGTGTTGGCATTTTCTACCTAAAACATTACCTCCGGCAAGAGAAGCAGTGTTCAACAATCTTTGCCTTAGTTCCCAATCACCTAAATAGGTGGCGGCACCGATGGCAAATGCTGTTCCTGACGGGCTGATTCCATATACGACCGGTCCGGCATCAATATCAAATGTGAGCATTGGCGTTCTGTTCAAGTATTCCCACACTGCTGCATATTTGCCAAATGAGATAATGAGATTATCTTTTAGCTTTTGCAATTGTTCCTCTCCAAATCGCTTATCAAGTAAAGCGAGTCCGGTTGTATTCAGCCCAGAATATGCTCCACTTGTCCTTTCTTTTTTCAAGTTGCGGAAAATTGTAGAAGCCAATAGTCCCGTTTTAGGTTCTATATGTCTTGTACCGAGATTATAAAGCCATTTAGCAATTGTTGCCTGATATGTCTCTCCACAAATGGCGTCATAATCTTTTAGAGCTAATCCGGCAAACATCATATCTGGCAAGAAGATGACTCCATTGGGGAACGATGGCAAATTGAGGTCATGGGAAGCAAGCATTCTACGATTCAGCGTATCACAAAGTTTTTTATGCAGATCATTATACCGGCCATCACCACCGACAAGCCGATAATTGCCAATCATCCATGCAAGGATGCTAAGATATGTCATGTGACTTTTTTCTCCGTCCAATGTTTCCATGGCATCTTCTTTCCACCACATAGTATCATAAAAACGCATGACGGGAGTGTTGGTCTGGTCAATTAAGTGAACGACCTTTTCGAGATAACTATCCTTAAGTTCGGGATACAATCTAATTAAATTGCATAATGCACAGGCTGTCATTGAACAAGCATATATTGCCCATTGTCCTTGGTATTGACGCCCAATTACTTCAGGCATTTTTGCAATAAGCTCATCAGGATTGCTTACAATGACCTCTTTACATAACCATGTGGCTCGTCTAAGAAGTTCACTCTTTTCGTTCTTCGATGCAAAAGGATACTCGTATCGCATTTTTTGATTATCCCTGTTTGACCAGCATACCATATTTTTCCCCTTTACTACGGAGAGGGTGTGAATTGCTGTCGGAATGTATTTCCAATGGTTCAGACATAATTTTATACATTTTCGGAGCATTTCAGACCGATAATTGGTTCGAGATTTATATTTTCGATATTTTTTCATTGAAATACAGTATTTTTAGTGCGGGTGATAATTAGTTTCTTGTCAGAACAGCATCTTCCGGAGAAACTTCATTATAACTGCGATTCGATTGCATGAATTACAGATTCAAGAATCTTGGGGTACATCCGGGTTACTTGAACGGCTGAAACACCACACGCATTTACAAGGTAGCTGAAGGCATCGAGGTGAAGGAGATACTCCTTAGTAGTCAGGCTGACGGAGCGAGCCTTATGTTCCAAAACCGATGCCATAAGTCCGGCTATAAATGCCTCGTGCATTGAAGAATTGTCATAAGCTTTATTGGCAAAGTCAAGTTGTAGTTTGCAATCCTTCACGAAATCTTCAAGTGGTTCACCATTAAGAGCGGCAAGGAGCTCTACGTCGCCGGAAAGCAGCTCCATCGGACAGAAGCGGCTTGTGGCTATTATACCGTCTGAATATGGGACTTCAAGCGTTATCGACCTACCCTCACCCAGAATCGGCGCATTGAAATTTAACTTAATCGTTTCCATTATCATTAATATCTCTTGATTTCTTTTACTGCACCGGTTACACCCATCCTTACCTTGAAAGCTTCGTGACACTCATGGCAGCAGAACTGATGCCTTGTACGACCGTAGCCGAAGTTTGCGCCGAGAAGCCCGGCTGCAACACCACCGGTAGCCATGTCAAAGAGTGCACCGCCGACAACCGCTCCGGTTTTCGCAATGACATCGCTGACCCTTCCGTTGGTTGTCTTTCCTGTACTGTAGCTTCCACAATCAGGGCATTTAACATTAGTTGCCATATGTATTGATTTTTTATATCGTTTACTTTGTTATACCAAAACTGATTATTGGTAAACGAGTCTTTGCTGCTCTGAGAGTGTTATTTCTCCATTCAGGAAATACCGGATGCTTCAAAAAAGTAAATAAAAAGAGGATGTTGCCGAACTAAACATTCCGCAGTTGAAAACCGCGGCTACTATACGCAGCCTCTTGACAATCAGCTGCGTAGTAACCGAGACTTTCAACCGCGGAATGTTAAAGTTGAGTTTTGCAACACTGCCTCTGTATAGCTTGTGAGAAGCAGTAACGCTACATATATATTCGCATTTGTGGATGTTGATGCCTGTAAAAGATAGCAGGAAATGAAGGCGTTTTGGTTTCAATTCGAGTTACCCATTTGTTGAAGTCCATAGTACTCTTCATCAATGAGTAAATAAAGTAAGATAAGGAACCATATGTCTTGCCATTCTTGGCTTTATACTCAAAGTTGCGTTCGTCTGACTTACAGGCACTGACCACATACATTTTCGCACCGATTGAATACGGTTTGGGCTTGGAAATGGAAGTCCATGCCGCTGTCCTCTTGACATTGAGCGTCTCGTTAGTGCCGCGTGTCTGAGGCAATTCCGCTTCTTCCGTGTCAGAAGCCCGTTCCATATCGTCACTATAACAGGCATCAATCGCTATGAAAAGTTCTCCTTTCGCACCGAGTTTCTCCTTTATAGCTGCAAAAAGAGGATTCAGTTCATCATCAATCAGATGGCTCTCACCATTATAAAAGCAGCCTTTCACTTTGGTGGTGATGGTCTTGCAGGCATCATAGGGCACAATAGCCTCGTCAAAGCCTTTTGAACCTTCATCACCATTCATATCCGCTACCGGCTGACCATGGCCGGAAAAATGGAAATACACTTTATCACCGGCACTGCAACGACCGGCAAGAGCGTCAAGTTCCTTTATGATTGCCGCTTTTGTTGCCTCGGAATTTTTTAGAGTCATGATATCGCCGTATCCGTTTTTCTTCAATGCCGGGACAAGTAAATCCACATCGGCATCACCGTGAATTTCTGACCACCCCGTATATACAGGATAGCGACCTATGCCAACAATCAAAGCCCTATTTTCAGCCTGCATGATGAATATTGATATAAGAGCGGCCAGACAAACGATTGCCACTCTCATTTCAGTTGCTCGATTATGCGTTTGTACTCATTGGGCTCACTCGCATTTTCGGCAAGATTTTCCAACACCTCAATAGCTTCTTTCTTACAGTGAAGTTTGAGATAAGCCATTGCAAGATTCATGCCATCGATGTGCCAGTCCTGCGAATCCACCTCGTCTGACTCAAAGGCAGACTTCATGTCGGGCAGTTGCATCTCTATCTGTTCAGCTGTCAGCTTATTGAGATTTATATAATCTTTGCCGTCTCCGCGATTTCCCTCTATGGGCTGATAGGTTAGGTTGTATACGGCATCGCACAACCGATTCTGCGATGAGGTGTACAGATTCCGGCCGAATACGATAGCGACAACAAGTACAGCTACTATTGATGAAATCCACATCATACGTTCACGGAAGAAATTATGACGAACAATGCGCGGCCTTTCGCTCTTTCCGATTATCAACTGAAGCTGTTCTTTGCTCATTGACTTCATTGCATGAACAAACTCAATGTTTTCCTGCTCGGCCTCCTGGCAAATGCCTCTCACCGAAATCAGATACATATTAAAGTCAGTAGCGAATTTTTCATCTGACTCAAGACGTCTCTTAAATTCAACCACTTCCGATTCCAACAGTTTTCCGGCTATATATTTGTCAAAGAGTTCAATTCTTTCCATTGCGATTACGTTTTTTAGGTGTGACATCAAATCCGGCACGGCGTAATGCCGCAGTGACACGATTGATAAGGTCGCTCATGCACTGACTCTTCTTCGCTTTGGCAGTCTGGGCATTTTTCAGACCTGTCTCTTCGGCAATATCTTCCATTGTGGCATCCGTGTAATAAAACAAGCGGATAATTTTGCCACATGGGTCGGGCGTGTGTGCCAACTCGTTGCCTAAGCGTGACAAAACCTCCGGATTGTTGCATAACGAGACTTCTTCTTCGGGCATTTCCTTTATAATGTCCTCTACCTTACGGCCCAAACCGCTATTATCGCCTTCCATATTCCGGTCATATACGATTCCGAAAGAATCCGTAATGCCCTCATGGCGTTGCTCTTTGGATGCCATGTTCAGACCTATGGCAAGGATATATGCATTCCAGTCGGTATTGGGCCGCACTTTTCCACGATGGATGTTGTCTTGCACGGCGAGGAATGCCTCCTGGTAGAGGTCCTCGGCTGTGTCGAGCCGCATAGAGGGATATTGCCGTGTCAGCTTCCGCATGAACGGCTCCCTAAACCGATTATAGTATTTCCGGACTATATCTTCAAAATTTTCTTCCATTGTCATTCTATATTATTCTATAAGTATGAACGATGACCAGACCGCCTTATTTGTCGGGTCATGCGAAAGTAATTCTTTTCTTGCATTGTAGAAAGCATCGTGAACACTTTGTCCGGCAGCCGCCTGACGATAGAACTCAGCCATGAAGTCGGCCGCTCCGTTATCTTTCACCTGACGGAGGGAACAAATAAGAGAGGCACTCCCGGCTATTCGGAAAGCACGCTGTAGTCCCCATACACCATCGGTCGACAATTCACCGAGACCGGTCTCACATGCCGACAGCACTGTAAGACTTAGCCCGGGAAAATAAAGTGTCTCAACCTCCTCTGAGGTCAGGATACCATCCTCGTCTTCAGTGATTGTCTCCGCTTTCCATGACAAATTGCCGTTGCGCATCACAAGGCCGGATACCGACGTGCGATTGCCCATCAAAAGACGTCTGGCAATATTGTGATTGAAATCCGTAGTATCATTGAATGCCTTTGTCAATTCATCTTCTCCGAGATAAAAACCGTGGGTAGATATGTGGAGTGTGGTTACAGGTTGCCCTGACAAACTTTTGACATACGCTTCGGTCGCATCGTCATTAAATATTCTGTGATACTGACTGATACCGTCAAGGCTTTCGGCTATGCGGTAAAGTTCCGTCTCGACACCGGCGAGGTCGTTCCAGTTGCCGCGATAACCGTCGTCAAGTCTACCGGCCACACCATTCGGTGAATTGTGGTCAGCTACTCCGATAACCTCAACCCTGTCGCCAATCCCTTTGCTTTGACGAATGTCGGAGAGATGGAACACTCGGTGTATATCATACTTCTCACACATCGGCACACCATTCTCATCCTCGGCAAACTCAATAGGCATGGTATTCAAAATGCCGTCGGTGGAAAAATATATCCTTTTATCCGTAGAGATACAAATTTCGATATTGGACCATATCTCTTTATAGATTTGCTCATTATCAAGTTTGTCGACTATCCCCAATCCAATAAATTTCACCGGCTGCGCCTTCTCTATTATGAAACATCCGAGATGTCTTTTACCGCTATCCTGATATTCTACAAAATCAATCATCAACTCTTTCGAGGTAATGTCATCCAGCAACGATTTTGTATTATACCGGGCGAAACATCGATTAAATGTGTCGCGATCTAAATAGTCGTCAATCAGGTAACGTTCACGTGAATCAATTTGTGACTGAACTGTATATGCCAATTCCTCGTCAAGAGAATTAATCGCTTGTGTCAATTGTGCCTTGAGTCCCTTGATTACCGACATTTCCATCCTTGCAGAATCATTGTCAACCAATATTCCGGCAATATCATTCTGAGTATGGAAAAGCAGCCCCTTTGAAAATAGAGAATAATTCAAAGCCAATTCATTGAGTGCGGGAGCAAAACTCCGGGCAGCGATAATTTCATCTCTCTTTGACTTTAGCTCCGCTTCCATATTGCGTCGCTCTCGATTGCTCATGAACAGCAGACGACATATCACTTCCTGAGAATAATCTGCAAAAACATCATTCGCCACATCTGCAATTTTGGGTGAATGCTGTGAGGCATAAAAACGTTGAAACATCAGATTGACAAGATTACGCTGCTCGGGAAAGTCCTTTTTTATCTGTATCAATGATTTTTCAGCCTCCTCCGTTTTACCATCCAGTTTCTCCACCTGATATTCATAACATCGGGTGTCAAATGAATCAGGTCTGTTGTTACGGTAGGTGTCAAGATAGTGATGTGCACTTCCGCTGTCGCCGGTCTGAAGACAGAAATGCAATAAGTCAGCCACCGCATCCAGGTAAGAGTCTGACGATTCGCCATGCAATCTCGCTCTGCGGAGCCCTGCATTGAGATAGTACTCCCTGCGGATGTCATTCCCTTCTATCTCATCCAGCTGGCCCAAATATTTTAGAACCTTCAGCATCTGAGGATCTCCGGACGCATAGTCCAGCATCCGGACATATGCCGCCTCAAAATATTTGCGGGCAGTTTTATAGTCGCGTACATCCATAAGGTAATAGCCTTTCAGCATTAGCAACTCATTTATGAGTCTTGGGTCATTGGCGACAAGCATGTTGTATATGGTCTCGGCTCTGTCAAGTGCAGATATAATCTTGAAACTGTTCCCTTCATTAGGATATACTTGTGAATTTAGAATATGTCGTACAAATTCCGGATATCCTACCCAATTGATATATTCTTCCGCTTTCTGAAAATTTACTTTCGATTTTTCGGGATTGGAAAAGGTATATAAAACACCCAACGATTCGTAAAAGTTGAACAGATCATCAAAACCCAATTCTTCGGAGTCCTTGTATTTATCAAGAGCAAGCAACGTGGTTTCCGCTAATTTCGTAAATCCGGACTTACGCATTATGTTGGCATAATTTATTCCTGCCGTGAAGAATTCTTGTAATGACGGAGCGTTTGTTTCGGCCTTTGAGAAGTAGCGGCAAGCGGTTTCATGCGCCCCCTCGGTCCAATATAGCTCGCCCAACGTGTTACTTACATAAAATATCCGTCTGTGATTACTGCCACTCCTTTTCTCTGCTTCGTGAGCCAAAGCCTTTGCTTCATCATGGTTTCCGACGCGCTGATAATTCCGGGCAAGAGATATCAGGTAATCGCAGGCGGTGGAATCCGCAACTTCCGACGAATACAAAGCAGCATCCTTAGCCGGCAGTAGCAAGTGAATAGCATCCTCGTAATTTTTATTCTTTCGTTGTAGACTCTCGGCGCATTTATTTGTCCAGAATACGAACTCCTCTGACTCTACGCCGAAGTCACGCCCAATCTCTTTTGCCGTCTCGACATATGCAGAGTCTGCCTCTATATATTTGTAAACCTTGTCATAGGCATTTGCCAGAATATATCTTACCGGCACAAAGCCGGCATCGCCAGTAGTCATATACAATGCATCATTAATGCCGGATTGTTCAATAGCCGTTATGCCCTTCTCTATCAACCTGATGGCCGAGAGATAAGCCTCGTATAGAATTGAATCCGTCATGATGTTACCCTCAACCTGATTCATCAATCCAAAACCTACGACTATCGGTATAATCGCCAACTCTGTCTCTGATTTTGTCGATGCCCATTTATTGCACTCAGCTTCGAGGTTATCACTGTCAAGTAACCTAAAATATTGCAATAGGATTGAATCCGCATTTACCGGAGTAGACTTTACACGTCCATATGAATTCTGGCTCACCATCAATATGATGGCCATAACGATTGTTATTGAACGTAATAATCTCATTTGAAAAGATAGTCGGGTTGCTTTGTCACTATTGTTTGTTGAGAATGGCACATCGCATGGTCAAGATTACCGGTTGCTATTGTCTATATGTCTACAATAAAAGCATGAACTTCATGTCCCTGCTACCATACTGACTGAGACTCCGGACTGCCAACTATGAGCAACAAGTAAAAAAGCTCACGTTTTTTGATATATATGACAGTCATTGAAAACTGAAATATACGCGTCAGCGTGAGCGTCATTGCATGCCATCTGCATAGTTTTGAATATTGTCCGGATTTTCAGTATCAGATAACCGAGTGCTTGACGCTCATCTTCAGTATGTCTGCGCCCCATTCGGACATGGATGCACCGCAAATGCGAATTTACAAATAATATGCCAAACATCCTCTAACAATGCCTGTGATTTTTACTCGTTCCCATTAATATTTATCATCTTAGCTCAGTCATGTTCTAAGAGATTTCCCGCTTGTCAGAACGAGATGTAATCATTGTGTCCGACGGCTGAGAGAAATGCATTTATGAATTCTGAGGTCTGGAAAACATAACTTTCATTGTTGACACAGGGGTGGAGTGCTATGAAACGTGTTGCCTGCACATCGTTGTCGATATAAAGCTTGATTTTGTGTGCGTGGTCAAATATGAGACCCAACGGGCTCACTGCGCCCGGCGACGAATGTAGATATGAGAGGAGTTCGTCGGCTGATGCGAACGACAATCTGGAACTCCCGATCTGTCGGGCAAAATCGGATAAGGATATTCTTTTGCCTCCTGTCGTCAGCAACATATATGGCTGTTTTTGACGGTTGACAAGGAAAAGGGTCTTGCATGGCTCAATGCCAAGTTCGTCAGCTATTTCCTGTCCATCTTCTACGGTAAAGATAGGTTTATGCTGATAGCGCGTATATCCGATATTATTTTCTGACAAAAAATCGGCAATTTCCTGATTCGTGTTCATCATAAAGTTTCTCTGTATTGCAAGTTGATAAAAACCGCTTCCCCCAAGGAGTATGACGCATCCTCTTATCTAAAAACGACAGTAGCGATATCCCTTCATATCGGGAAAGTTGAGCTAACAGGTTTCAATTTCTCCGTCGGTTTTGAATTGTCATAGTCCATAGTTTAATTCTTCAGTGCAAAATTAATCAATAAGGATGAAATAAAAGCACTAATTCACGATAGGTGTGTATGACAGGACACCGCTAATTCCGAGATTTATAGCAACAATATCGAAAAGATTGTTGTTTGGGAATATAAAACGACTAACTTTGCGACTATAAACAAGTCTCGACTATGTCAAAATCAAAGAAAATCAAGCCGGCGATTACGCCATATAAAATCACACGTCTCGAATTTTGCGCCACACATTTTAACGCAGCGCAGTTCCCAAGCGACATGTTTTATGTAGGCGTTGCCAACCGGGTGTATCCCGTTATCCATAAAGTATTCGGCGCCCAACCCGGATTCACACCTGCCGTAAGCCGACACATGGCCATCACCCTTGCATGCTATGTGGAAGATCTCGTTGCGGGTTCGGGAGTTTGGGCGGCATTCATATCACTTTACAAGAAAAAATACGGTAACAGCTTCCCGTTCTACAATATCAGAGAGCAAACCTCTCTATTCCCCTACGACGATGAGATACCGTCGTTTCATGCGGTGCTGTTCTTGCTCTGGTACGTAGCCAACGAGGTCAATCCGGAATCGATTCTGAATCCCGGCAATCCTGCACTCCGTATGCTGGCTATGACACTCATGCCCGACCTCATCAAGGCTTACGATGATGCGCCCGACACTCCTGCGCGTCCTATCTTAATGTCTGAGGAAGAATTAGGAATACCGCTGTTCTATCAGATACGCAACCTGTGCTCGTGGCTGTGCAGCAGCTGCTACCTGACATGCATCAATGATATAGATAAGACAATAAATGAATTTGAAAATTTCATAGACCAGATGCTTCATTCGGTAGAAAACGAAGACGAGAGTGCGGAGGCCTATGCCATCGATTCATTTGTGCCAATGAATGCCCTGATAGGGCCTTTGGCTATTCCGGCATACGAATGGCTCGCAGAGATAGTAGATCTGTACCATGAACCTGAAGAAGAGAGGTATATTCCTATCCTGAAGGCTTTGAAGTCGCGCCCGTATGAATATTACAGGTATAAGACCGTCGGTGAAAGCGAGCTTATACTTGAGGACCTCAACGGCGAAAAACTCACCCTCTCGCCCGACACCATGCCTGACGGGAGGTTCTCCCCGGAGATTGTTCCCGGAAAGACGGCTTTATTATCGCTTGTGCAAGTCGACGGCGTGTGGATGATGAACGGTCTCGGCCTTCAGGTGCTGCCCGAAGAGCTATTTGATGAATGCAGGGAGGCACACCGTAAGAAAGCCAGGGAGCACAAGGATACGTACAATTATCTCATGAAAGCGTTCAACAACAGGCGCATAGGCGTGTGTGGCTCACACGAGGAATACATGAAAATGGCATTTGGCGACAATCCTCCCAAAGCCAACGGCGATTCCAAACTGTTCGACGACATCCGCGATGCCGGAAATCTGCTTTACTTCCTCAACACCGACGGCACCGTATCCGTACTGCCGGGTTATGCTACCTGTGTGAAAATAAAAGACAATCCGTACTATGACAAAGAATGTGCATCGCATGATGGTCTGGCAATTATATTAAACCATTCCCTGTCGACTGCGGAGATGCGCGAGTACATCATCAAGAACAAGCTGATATCTGATGCGGCGTTAAGTTCGGTCAGTTCACCAGAGGCCGGCAGGAAAATGTTTCAGAAAAATATCCGTTTCCTCAATGACTATGCCGGCAGGGACTCGATGCCGTTTCTGAGAGGGATATAGCTCCTCTATATGACATCAGCAAGCGGAGGATTGCAGAACTCCAAGCTTAAATTTAGCAGTTTGAATACCCTCATTCGTTTGCCATATAGCCTCATATCACAGCTCGGGACGTCCCCGCCTTTGTCCTCGTGCGGGCGGCGAGCCGGATGCGGATTGCTTTGGATGCGATATTCAACGATTGACCGGCGTGACTGCGTCGGCGTCGGTTATTGGACGTATCGGGCGACAGGGGTTTCCGGCAGCAAATGTGAATGCCGGAATAGATTTTGTCACTACGCTACCTGCTCCTATCACAGCGTTGTCACCTATTGTCACGCCCGGCAGGACAGTGACATTTGATGCGAGCCAGACATTGTTGCCAATTGAGATTGGTTTTGCCCGCATTATTCCGGCATTTCGCTGCGCCGGGAGCATTGCATGGATTATAGTCGCCAGAGTGCAGTTCGGCCCTATCATGACGTTATCGCCTATACTGACTTTTGCTTCGTCAAGAATGGTCAGGTTGAAATTTCCGATAAAATTATCCCCTATATGTATGTTGTGACCGAAATCACACCTGAACGGGGGATTAACAACGATACACTTTCCTACGGAGCCAAGTAGTCCGCGCAATATTTTTTCGCGGCGGCCGGATTCCGATGGCGGAAGTGCGTTCATCTCGAAACATATATCGGCAGTCCTGCGAAGCAACGCGTAGACTTCAGGCAAATCATTTGCCGAGCCATATATCCAGACTCCTCCGTCGAGCAATTCAAATACATCTTTTCCCATATAGGCTATCTTCAATTATATATTATTCTTTAAACACTTCGCAATTTAACAAATCCCCGGAAAATATCAAAATTGAAACAGAACCCCTATAAAATAGCAAACCACTTCTCACGAAGCGGCTTCCTAAAAAATCCTCGATATTCGAGGCAAACAAACCTAACATAAAACACGATTATTACCTATAGAGTATTATCCAAATACTTAATCCAATTAAAAAATACTAACCCACAAACTAATTCCTAATTTAACAAATCCTAATTTTTGTCTCTAATCCTTATAAAACCAACTTTGATTTTTCGTCTCAGTTGTTTTATGTTTACATCGCAAAGTTAGTGCAATTATTCCATTTGTCAATAGCAAATAACGTCATACAACATCAAAATATAGAGTATATAGATGGGTTTTATTTAATAATCAATTGATTATTAAATCATTAACAATCATCATTACCACGCATAATATAGATGTGTTTATAGATTATATTCCTTATTTTTACGACATATAAACTATTACATTCGTCAAATTTACCAATATTTTTATCCCAAGAATGCCTTTTTCATTGAATCGTATACGTCGGCCGACATATTTTTCTTCAGGATAAAATATCATTCGACCGAAGAATGGAGTATGTCAATAAGTTCGCGGCGGTCATGCACACGGATTTCCGTCTGGGAATAGTCAATCAGTCCGCGCTCCTTCATGCTGTCGAGAGTGGAGATAAATGACGAGCGCTGCACACCGAACAACGAATATAGGTCACGCTGCCTGCATGTCATGGTTATATCCGTACCGCCGCGCTGCGTAAGTGCCACTATCCAGAATGCAATACGCTCCTCAAGGCTGCCGGTGGCAATCGACAATATGCCGTCGACGGCTTTCTGGGCATTCATCGACAGCAAATTGAGATAATTAATCAGGAAAATCGAATCACTGTTCAATATCTTCATATAATCGACCTTCGAAATCTGCAAAACGCCGGTCGGCTCAAGTGCAACAACCGAGCATGGATAAGTAGTCGAACGTCCGAAAATATATTCCGGAGCCACGACATCAGGAGCCGTAAGCGTCTGCGACACTGTGAAACGCCGGTCGGCATTGGCGATGCTTACGCGCACCCTGCCGGAAATGATGAACTTTATATGAGTACACTGCTCTCCTTCCGATATAAATGTCTCTCCTTCAAGATATTTCAGAAAATGGAACTTTGTACTTCCAATAATTTCAAGCATTTTCTCGTATGTCACCCCGCTGAAAAGCGGCAACCCCATCAATAGTTGATACATCTGATCCATCTCATTTATTTTTAAGCCGTTAACACACGTGCAATCCATGTCATCGTACGCCGGAATAACCCGTGCCGTAATGCAGACACAAATATATACATGTCTAATATTAACAACAAACGGAATTACAAAAAGTTACACTATCACCTACTAATATAGCGGCTCGGCATGCCCTGAAATGCCGTCAGCCGGGACAACAGAGAGTGCGTCACATCCCGGGCGCCGATTTTAATGCCGCGAAACAGTGCGACAGCCGTCATCCCAGGATGGCGCGCCGGCCGTCGTCTCAGAGCATTCCGGCGTGTGCCCTCTTATATATCTGTATGGAATTGACCGTATTATGCCAGGCTATATAGCACGCCGGTCCGACCGAGGCAATCGGGTCGAGATAAGTCAAGGCCAGCCATATTGCCAGAACTGTATTTTTCTGTCCGAGACTTTGCGCTCCGGCAACACGGTCGCCGTAACGCGCCCCGATTTTTCTACCGAGATAGAACTGCGCGAGGCAAGCCAGCAACGACAAGACGGCTATAACAGCCATTTCGGGGATACGCGACGCCGGTTCTTTCATGAGAAAGCTGACGGAATTACCGACCACGATAATAAGAGCTACTGCCCAGATGTAGAACGACAGCCCCTGATGATGCGCAATCTCCTCGCGCACTTTCGGAAACGTCATCTTAAGCATCAGTGCCACGACGAGCGGGCCAAGTATCAACGGCAAAACATTGGTGGCGATACGCGTGAACGACGCCATAAAGTCAGGATTATTCCCCCCGCCCAGCAACGCAAGTATGACCGGCGCAGTAAACGCCACTACAAGATTACTAAGCAAAGAGAACGTTGCGACCCGTTCCACTTTCCCGCCGAGCATACCGGTTATCACGGGCGCGGCCGTAGCTGTCGGACAGAATATACAGATAAATATGCTCTCAGCCACAGCGACATTAAATTGCCTCAGGAGCAGGAACACGCCCGACGCCCCTATCACCTGTATCGCCAGAAGCCACCACATCGAACCGTCTACCCGGAAATGGCTGAACGACACTTTACAATAAGTGATAAGCAGCATTATGAAAATAAGATACGGCGATAAAAATGCCACATAGCCGATGTAGCTATGGAGCAACACGCCTATGACCATAGATATAGGAAGCATCCAAGGCTTGATTTTTCTCCTGAAATTCTGCATATCGTGAGCGATATTTATAACATCTAAAAGAAGGCATGCCCTGACTGAGCATGCCTTCATGATATCTGTCGACGCCGGGCAAACGGCGTAACCGTCAAATTATTATTCAGCTACCTGAATAGTAGTAGCGCGGTCGAGAGCTACGAACTTCTCGCCCATGTCAACGAGGTTGCCGTTGTTGATAGTGGTCTCGAACTGAGCGGCGGGAACGCCTGATTTCAGGAGCTGCTTTTCAACAGAAGCGGCGCGGTTCTTGCGGAGGTTGACGTTGATACGGTCGTTACCGGTATAGTTATCGGCCCAGCCGGTCACCACGTACTTGGTGTCGGGGTTGGCCTTCATCACTTCGGCACAAGCCTGAACTACGCGGACATCTTCCTTGGTAAGTTTTGAAACGTTGATGGGGAAGTAGATTGTAGCGAGGGGAGCAGGAGCTGCAGCCTCCTCGACAACCTCAACCGGACGGTCGAGACAAGCCTGAAGCTGAGCCTCGAGGTCGGCGATGCGTGCATCGGCAGCCTGAAGGCGTGCACGGAGAGCGTCGCAGTTCTCGGGTTCGGGGCATACAGGGATAATCGGGGCGTTCCATTCGCGTTTATTGAAGAGGTAAGTCACGCCGAGATAAGCCTGGAGGTCGTAAGCGGTCTTGTTCCAGTCGCCGCCTTTTTCGTCACGGTGGTTGTCAAGTGCGGTGAAGCGGACGTCGAGCGAAAGCTGTACCTGCTTGCTTACGTTGAAGCTGTTGATGACACCGGCACGGGCTGCGAGGATACGGTCTTTGGCATCCTTGTAGCTTGTTGACTTGTTGTTGGCGTCGTACTGACGGGCGAGAGTCCAGTAGCAACCCACACCGCCGTAGACAGTGAAGTTGTACTTACGTTCTGGGTGATAGCCGCACCACCAGTTGGTGACGTTGATCATCGCATCGAAAACCGGACCGATGTGAACGAATTTCTGTTTGTACTTACCTTCTACCATAGGTTCGTCGTAAAGGTCACCTACGCCCTTGACGTCAGAAAGGCCTTTTACCTTAAGCCAGTTGACACCGGCACGCAGACCGATAATCGGAGAGAACCATTTACCTACATACAGCGATGCGGAGGGTTCCCAGCGGTCTTTCCAGTCGCGATAAGAGTCATTGGGTGAGAAGAAGATGCCGACACCACCTTCACCGGTTATGAACCAGTTGTCTTTGAATTGGTTGAAAAGATAACCTTGCGAGGGGTCCTCAACGTATGTAACCTCTTGCGAAGATTGAGCAACCATGCCTTGGCCCATGAATAAAGCGCAAGCTAAAGCGATTAAACTCTTTTTCATAAAGAATAATTGTTTTATTAATTTAGTTAAATTTCATTTCATAGTTGAAACCCGACTTTCGCTGAATAGTATCTTCAAGAGTCCGGCTTGTCATACCGGCCAATTACCGGCAGGTTTATGTGTCTGTTTACAAAAGCGATATGTCGACATGCCTACACCCGGCCTACTTACGATTCATTTATCCAACGAAATATTAATCTTATTTATCTGAGGTTCTATAAATTTCGCGCTAAGTTAATATATTTTTTTGAAAGAGGATTAATTTTTCTTAATAAATTTTCATATTTAAACAGCCGACAGCGTTTTTTTGTTCTGTCTTGCACGTCTGAAGCGCTATATGTTAAATTACTATGGCCTGTTTTCAGCTGTTTTTACTCTTTTTGTGAATTATAATTGAAATTTATTATAAAAAAACTTGACAAGGGGGTGCCGGATGTTGTAAATTTGCAAGATAATATGCAATAGCCCGATGGCAATCCGGTACGCCGGACCATTATGTCACATATTGCATTGTAAATTTCCATATAGGTAAAAACTCAGCAAACATCAAATATACAATGAGTCAATCAAACAAGCGCACAAGCCTTATGAGCTTCGGCAAGCATCTGACGTCGACAGTCAGCGTAGGCATGGTGTTGCTGATACTCGGCATTGTAGGCTGTGCGGCATTTGCAGCCGGCAATATCACACGGCACATACGTGAAAACTTAGGGTTCAACATGGTGATGAAAATGGACGCCGACCTGACCCGAATCAATGATATGAAGAAAAGGCTCACCGCCTCCGACTTCGTTGCGAGCTACGACTACATGTCGCCCGAAGAGATACTCGAGCAGGAAAACGCCTACCTCGGCAGCGACGTGGAGGAGCTGCTCGGCACCAACCCCTACCAGCCCGAATTCAACGTAAGAGTCAAGGCGCAATATGCATCGGTCGACTCCCTTGATAAAATCATATCTCCACTGCGCAATATCGACTCGGTGGAAGAGATAACGGTACATACCGAGATGGTCGAGTCGGTCAATTCCAACATCGGCACATTGTCGCTCGTGCTCATAGCCCTTGCCGCCGCTTTGCTGGTAATTTCATTCGTACTGATCAACAACACCGTGCGCCTCACGATCTACTCCGCACGCTTCCTTCTCCACACCATGCAGCTCGTAGGCGCCACCAACGCATTTATCCGCCGGCCGATTATCATCGGCAACATCCTCAACGGCATACTTGCTGCAGTGGTGGCAATACTGCTCCTCTGCCTGCTGCGGGTCTATGCCGTCAGCATCGATCCTGACCTCGCGCTTGCACTGCCCTGGAGCGATTTGATCTACGTGTTCCTCGGAGTAGTGGCCGGAGGCATAATTATCTGCGGCACGGCATCATGGATAGCGACCAACAAATATCTCCGTCAGAGCTACGACGACATGTTCTGATCGCGCACGCAATACTACAATTAAGAATTAACAAAACAATTTTCATATAAACCATGGCACTTCCTACCAAAAATCAACCGATAAAGGCAAAAAGCCAGAGTCAGGCTCCGGCGCCGAAGCCCGCTGCCGCCCAACAAAACGCAGCCGGCGCACGTATAATAAACCAGACTCCGGCACGCATGCTTATCAAAGAGGCACCGGTACAATTTCCGCTCGCACGCAGGAATTTCATTTTTATGATAGCTGCCGGCCTGCTGATAGTAATCGGATTCATACTCATGCTCGGACCGGGGAGCACACCGGAGAAATTCAACCCCGACATATTCAGCACCCGACGCATCGTCGTCGGCCCTACACTCGCCTTTCTCGGTTTCGTATTCATGGGTATAGCTATCATCATCAAGCCGTCTAAAAAATCCGACACCTTCGGCCGTCCCGATACGGATACCGACGACACTCAGGCATAATGCCGCTGACAGGCTGTATATTACAACAGTCCGGTTCAGTACGGCAACAGACATATCAAATTCCAATTAACAATTAAACAGGTAAAAAAATGGATTGGTTAAATTCCCTTATAATGGGCATAGTGCAGGGACTTGCCGAATATCTTCCGATAAGCAGCTCAGGCCATCTGCAGATATGCGAGGACATACTGCACCTCGACATGCAAGGCGCCGAGTCGCTGCAATTCACAGTCGCCCTGCACGTTGCCACAGTGCTCAGTACAATCGTAGTTCTCTGGAAAGAGTTCGTACCGCTGGTTACTTCATTTTTCGGCTTTAAACGCGACGCCAACACCACTTACGTATTCAAGATACTGGTATCGTGCATCCCCATCATGATTGTGGGAATCTTCTTCAAGGACAGTGTGGAGGCTTTGTTCGGCAAAAATCTACTTACTGTCGGTATCGCGCTGTGCGCCACCGCACTTCTGCTTACATTCGCCTACTATTTTCGCCGTACGACAGCCGACAGCCCCGCCATCAGACAGGGTGGCTACAAGCCGCACGACATCACATTTCTCGATGCGTTCATAATAGGTATCGCACAGGCCATAGCCGTAATCCCGGGACTCAGCCGCTCCGGCTCGACAATTGCCACCGGCCTGATGCTCGGCGACAAGCGTGAACAGATTGCAAAATTCTCTTTCTTCATGGTGATTATTCCCATTTTGGGAGAAGCGCTGCTCGACATAAAGGATATGGTAAGCGGAAGCGGTGATACCACCGCCGAATCAATCGGTATCGTGCCCCTGCTCACCGGTTTTATCGCGGCTTTCGTGGTAGGTTGCCTGGCATGCAAATGGATGCTCAATATCGTCAAGAAGGGCAAACTCGTATGGTTCGCCGTCTACTGTCTCATCGCAGGTCTGCTCTGCATCATTTTTAACTGATAACCGCCCCGACAGCAATGAATTTTCTTGCAGGAGAGACCATACTCGTCGACAAGCCGTACGGCTGGACCTCTTTTGACGTCGTGAAACGCATAAGGGGAGTGATGCTGCGCCGCATGGGCATAAAAAAGATGAAAGTGGGCCATGCCGGCACACTCGACCCGCTTGCCACCGGAGTAATGATTATAGTCAGCGGAAAATCCACCAAGCTCATCGAGCAGCTCCAGAGCGGCGTCAAGGAATACATCGCCACCATAGCACTCGGAGCCACTACGCCGTCATACGACCTCGAGACGGAGATTGACGCCCGCTACCCTACCGGACATATCACCCGCGAACTTGTCGAAGAGATCCTGACGAAGTTCACGGGACGCATCGAGCAGGTGCCCCCGGCATTCTCCGCATGCAAGATTGACGGCAAGAGAGCCTATAAGATGGCACGCAAAGGCGATGCTGTCGAACTCAAGCCGAAAATTCTCGTAATCGACGAAATCGAACTGCTCGAATACAGCCCGGAGAGCATCACCATACGCGTGGTGTGCAGCAAAGGCACTTACATCCGTGCGCTCGCACGCGACATCGGCGCCGCACTCGGCTCGGGCGGCCATCTCACCGCCCTGCGCCGCACACGGGTGGGCGATGTCACCATCGACCGGTGCCTCTCGCTCGACGATGCCGTGTCGATGCTTCGCGAAGTCGTGATAGAGACCGACGATGACACTGATTACGACGCAAAACAAGGACAAGATAACAACGAAGATATAACAACAAGATGAAGCTTTCACAATTTAAATTTAAATTGCCTGACGAGCTGATAGCTCAAGAACCGGCACCTCAGCGTGACGAATGCAGAATGATGGTTGTCAACCGCAAGACGGGTGAAATCTCCCATCACGTGTTTAAAGAGATTATCAATTATTTTGACGAAGGCGACGTCATGGTGTTCAACGACACCATGGTATTCCCGGCTCGTCTCTACGGCAACAAGGAAAAGACCGGCGCACGCATCGAGGTCTTTCTCCTGAGAGAGCTTAATGAAGAACATAAACTGTGGGACGTGCTCGTGGAGCCGGCCCGCAAAATCCGCATAGGCAACAAACTCTATTTCGGCGAGGACGAATCAATGGTGGCCGAGGTGATTGACAACACCACCTCGCGCGGTCGCACGCTCCGTTTCCTCTACGACGGCCCCCACGAGGAGTTCAAGGCCGCCCTCTACGCGTTGGGCGAGACTCCGCTGCCCGACTACATACAGCGCGAGCCCAATGAGAACGACGTCACCGACTATCAGACCATCTTCGCAAAAAACGAAGGCGCTATCGTGGCACCCGCCGCCGGCATGCACTTCAGCCGCGAACTCCTGAAACGCCTCGAAATCAAAGGCGTGGAACAGGCTTTCGCCACTATACACAGCGGACTTGGCAATTTCCGCGAAATTGATGTGGAAGACCTCACCAAGCACCGCATGGACTCCGAGCAGATATTCATCACCCCCAAACTGGTGGATACTGTCAACAAGGCCAAGACCGAAGGCAAACAGGTATGCGCCGTAGGCACCTCCGTGCTCCGCGGCATGGCGACGGCAGTCAGCATGGGCGGCAAACTCAAAGTCTACGAAGGCTGGACCAACAAATTCATCTTCCCCCCCTACGATTTTACCGTCACCACGGCGCTCGTCACCAACTTCCATCTGCCCTACTCCACCATGCTCATGATGGTAGCGGCATTCGGCGGCTACAACCTCGTGATGAAAGCCTACGACGAAGCCGTGAAAGAGGGCTACCGTTTTGGTGCCTACGGCGACGCGATGCTGATACTATAACATGAAACTGCATTTTGGGTGTTGCAGAACGCCCAAAATGCGAGCCAAATTGTAGGGACGTGATTCATCGCGTCTACATCTGAACAGCGCAACTTCTCAGATATCACGACCATAACGCGGAGGGTGTTGCAGAACTAAACTTTCCGCGGTTGAAAACCGCGGCTACTATGCAAAGTCTCCTGATAATCAACTACGTAGTAGCCGCGGTTTTCAACCGCGGAAAGTTAAAGCCAAGTTTTGCAACTCCCTCCCTACAAATTATTAGTTGAAATATGATAATAAACCAACGCGACGACAGGCATGCGCAGGTGATTGACGCCGCACGCCGCATGCTCACAGCCATACGTACCGCACCCAAAGCCAAAGGCAATGACCTCATCGAGGGCGCCATTGTCGAGGGCGCCGACCTGCAGCGCCTTTCCGACGCCATGCTCGAACTTTATGCCGAGACATCCCGCCCCGTCTATCAGCGCGACGCCGCCAACATACTTCAGGGCGACGCCGTAGTGCTTGTAGGCATCCGGCCGCAGCCCATGGGACTTAACTGCTCGCATTGCGGTTTCCCCACATGCGCCGACAAACCTGCCGCCATACCCTGCGCCTTCAATTCCATCGACGTGGGCATCGCCGCAGGTTCCGCCTGCTCAGTGGCTGCCGACTGCCGTGTCGACACCCGCACACTCTTCTCTGCCGGAATGGGAGCAATGCGCCTCGGCCTCCTCCCGGGCTGCCGCCTTGTGCTCGCCATAGCGGTAAGCGCCACATCAAAAAATCCATTCTTCGACCGCAAGTAATCACCCCGCATGGCCGATACCTACCTGACATTAGCGCGACCCTCCGAGGCGATATTCCGCGAGAAAATGAGCAAATTTCTCGCATTCGCCCATCCCGCCTCGACTGTAGAGGAGGCAAAAGCCGTGATTGCACAATACCAGAAAAAATATTTCGACGCACGCCACGTATGCTGGGCCTACATGCTCGGCTTCGAACGCACCGATTTCCAGAGCAACGACAACGGCGAACCCTCGGGCACAGCCGGCAAACCGATTCTCGGACAAATCAACTCATTCGGCCTGACCGATACAGTCATAGTGGTGGTGCGATACTTCGGAGGCATAAAACTCGGCACCTCCGGCCTTATCGCCGCCTACCGCGAAGCCGCACGCCTTTCGCTCGAAGAGGCTGAGATAGTGGAGCGAAAGGTAATGAAACAGATAGAATTCACATTCCCCTACCTGTCGATGAACGACGTGATGCGCCTTGTCAAGCAATCCAACCTCGAAATCCTCTCCCAGCAATTCGACAACGCCTGCGCCATGACCCTCGCCGTCCGCGCCGACGACTACGACACCCTAACCTCCCGCCTCCGCGACATCGACGGCGTCAGCCTCCTTTGAACCGCAAGTCATTTTTTATTAACCATCTATAGCTGCACCTCGGTTCAGCCGCTATATAAACACTAATTTAACAAACTGTATATGAAAAAGATATTTATAATGGGCGCACTTGCTACTTTGGCATCAGGCAGTGCCGGCGCTACGGTATTGTTTCCGTTTTTCGGCGACCTCGCTCCCGAGAGTGATGTAAAAGTTAGGCTTGTCGACGATAATAAGTTCGAACAGATCGTGTATAAAGGCGACTCGGGATGGGGAGGACTGGCCGCCTGCGAAAGTTTCATGGACGATGTCGTGCCTGAAGACGTCACCAAGCATGGCGACGGTAAAAACATCGTGGTGTATACTTCCCCGTTTCGCGAAAAGGAAGTCGACACGATAAAGGATGACAATAAGATAAGTGCTGTCTACATCGTCGACCGCGGTGACCGCGTGGAGATATACTATTCCGAAAGCAACGACATCCAGCAAAGGGAATGGGAATCTGACATCTCTGCCGGCAACCTTTGATTTACAATTTATAAATATATATTCCGCGGTTAAAAACCGCGGCCACTATCATGCTGATTACCAGCTTACAATTAGTAGCCGCGGTTTTTAACCGCGGAATATATATTTAGGAATTAACTTATACGTCCGCTAATACGCGTCGTGTTCGTGCTCGAGTTCTGTCGGAGTCAACGGGGGCTTCGACAGTTTGCGCCATACCACGAAGATGTAGCCTATCACTATCGGCGAGAGCACCGATACCCACGTCATAACCTTGAGCGTGAAGTAGGACGACGAGCTGTTGCGTATCGTCAGCGAACTTTGCGGGTCGCTGACCGAGGGGAGATACGCAGTATCGTTGTATCCTACGAGACAAAGCAGCGCGAGAATAGCTAATACAGTGCCGGCGCCCGTCCACCAGATACCGCGGTTGTACACTCGTCGCACGGCGGTCTTACCAAGCCCGTAAAGCACCATCACCACTCCGGCGAGGAATATGAAGCCGAACCACCAGAGCGTCATTAGATTATCGGCATATTTATATGGAACCACGCTGATTTTGCCGTCGGCGTCATATCCATAGCCTTTTGAGGTAAATATCACAGCCACGAGCGCAAGAAACAGCACCACGAATACCGCTCCGTTGACAAGTGCCGACTTACGCTGGCGTGCCCTGAACTGCGTGCCCTCCTCGATATTGTTAAGGAAATAGAACGCGGCATTCATGCGGGCAAGAAACAGCACGGTAAAGCCAACCAGCAGATTGCGCCAGTCAAATATAGCCTCCAGTCCGTGCGACGGATTCCACACCGAAATCACGGGACTCTCCCCGTCAAGGATATTGCCTTTCGATATGGTGAAATCGGCTCCGAATATCATCATGCCGACAGCAACACCGAGGAGTATGCACCCGACGCAGCCGTTGAAAAACAGAAACGCGTCATATACTCCCGTGCCGAACAGATTGCCCGGCTTGCGGCGGAACTCGTAGCTGACCGCCTGCAGTATGAAACTGAGCAATATCAGCATCCACAGCCAGTATGCACCGCCGAAACATGTGGAATAGAACAGCGGGAACGAGGCGAAGAATGCCCCGCCGAACACTACCAGCGTTGTATACGTAAGCTCCCATTTGCGGCCGAGAGAATTGACCTTCAGATTTCGTGCCATGCTCGACTGCGAGCAGAACAACAGTGTCTGACCTCCCTGTACGAACAGCAGGAACACCAACAGCGCCCCGAGGAGTGAAATCAGAAACCACCAGTATGATTGAAGTGCTTCCATTATGTCAGAAGTTTTTAAGTATTTAATTTAAAGAGGGTTATTTCTCGGGACCGTTGAGCAGGTCGGTAACGGCCTTGCGGCGGATATGGCGCACCATAATGCTTATCTCGGCCACAAGCAACGCGGTGAATATCACCACGAACATCCAGAACGTTGTCTGCACCGAACCTGCCGAAATCGACGACACGGCGGCATTGACGGGCAGCAACCCCTCGATTGTCCACGGCTGACGCCCCACTTCGGCGAGCACCCAGCCGGCCTCGCTGCATATCCACACCACGGGTATTGTAAGCAGTCCGAGCGCGCAGAACCATTTGTTGTCGAGCAGATTGACCTTCCGCCGCCACGAAGCCCAAGCCACAACGAGGAAGAACAGCAGCAGGTAACCTCCCGCCATCACCATCACACGGAACGAGTAGAACGACACTGCCACCGGCGGCACGGCATCCTCAGGCTCACTCAGATAGCCGTAGCCGAAATATTTGAAATTGGCGTCGATTACTCTCTGCGCGGCCTGCATGGCGGCGGTGTCACCCTTTTCGAGCGCCGTTCCGTAATCGCGTAGCGCCTGCTGAGCCGTGCGCCCCATTTCGATGCGTCGCGCGTATGATACATCTTTATATACGGTGTCTCCCTTTGCATTGACGGCATATCCGCGTATTAGGTCGTCAATACCGGGAACGAAGGCATTGAGGTCGTGCTTGGCGAGCAGAGACAATCCCTTCGGTATGCTTATCTCGGCATGGATAGCTTTCTGGTCGTCAAGAGGCTGCTTTTTTGCATTAATGATACCGAACGCCACGAGGCTCTGTCCTTCCGAACCCGAATAGAGGCCTTCCATGGCGGCAAGTTTCATAGGCTGGTATTTCGATACCTGCACGGCCGAGCCGTCGCCTGTCCACATCGTCAGCACGATACCTGCCAGACCTACCGCGCCGGCCACTTTTATCGACTTCAGGGCGAAATCGCGGTTGCGCTTTTTGAGCAGCAGCCAGCAGCTCACGCCGACTACGAACACCGCGCCGAGCACCCAGCCGCTGAGCACCGTATGGAAGAACTTGTTGACAGCTACCGGCGAGAGCACCACATCCTTGAAACTTACCATGACATTGCGCATCTGCTCCGGATCGAATTCCATGCCTGCCGGATACTGCATCCACGCGTTGGCCACGAGTATCCACAGCGCCGACAGAACCACTCCGATAGCGGTAAGCCACGTGGCCGCCAGATGGAAACCGGGGCTTACCCTCTTCCACCCGAAGAACATCACGGCTATGAATGTCGACTCGAGGAAAAACGCCACAATACCCTCGATGGCAAGCGGAGCGCCGAATATATCGCCCACAAACCATGAATAGTTCGACCAGTTTGTGCCGAACTCAAACTCCAGTATCAGTCCCGTGGCTACGCCGCACGCGAAATTGATGCCGAACAGTGTCATCCAGAATTTTGTGATACGCCGCCACTTCTCATTTCGTGTACGGTACCAGGCCGTCTCCATTATGCCGATAATCAGCGACAAGCCTATCGTCAGCGGCACAAACAGCCAGTGGACAATAGCGGTCAGTGCAAATTGCCATCTTGACCAATCCACTACGTTAATAAGTTCATCCATGGTAATTTATTGTTTATTGATTTTTATAAATGAATCATAAGAGGTCATGGCCGGCCAATCGGCTCGGTAAGCGCACTCCGCACTGCCTCGGCACGGGCTTCGTCAGTATCGTACCTGCTTGTGAGCATATCGGGGAAGAAAAACAGTTTCAGCACTCCGAATATCACAATCAGCTTTATGATTATGATAGCCCACAGCTTCCTGCCTATTGTCATCGACCGGAATCCGTCGGCATAAAATCGAACTATGCGGCCCGGCAAATTCATTATCCCACTCATATCTTTTCTTTCATAACTGCAAATTGCAAAAATATATTAAATATAACAAACTTTTGCGCCAAAATATTACACCATGCTCAAAAAAAATCACAAGCCGACGCGGCTGCAGGCTGATTTTTCAACCTTACAGTTTGCCGTATCGTGAAATCTCACTACCTTTGTCAAGCAAAAATTTTAAAAGAAATACACCTATGGCAAACTGGTTTGAATGTAAGGTAGCTTACCGCAAAATAATGGAAAACGGCATCGAGAAAAAAGTCAACGACACCTTCCTTGTCGACGCACTGACTTTCACCGAAGCCGAGTCACGCATCATCGAGGAGATAACCCCGTTCATCTCCGGCGAATTTTCGGTTTCGGCCGTGAAACGCACGAAAATCGCCGAAATTTTCTGGGACGACTCCGCCGACAAATGGTATCTCGCAAAGGTAGCGTTCATCACCATCGACGAGAAAACCGCGCAGGAGAAGAAATCCAACTCGCTTATCCTTGTCGCAGCCAGCGACTTCAAAGGCGCTCTCGAGCACTTCATCGACGAAATGAAATCGACTATGGCCGACTACGAGATTGTATCAATCACCGAGACTCCGATACTCGACGTCTACAAAGTGAAACTCGGCGACTCAAAACCCAAAGAATAAGCCCGACATGTATACCCGTGTGGCAAAACAACTCGACGAGGTCCGGCGCTCCATACCTGAAAGCGTCGGCCTCGTCGCTGTTTCGAAATTCCACCCCGTCGAAGCGCTCCGGGTAGCCTACGATGCCGGCCAGCGCCGCTTCGGCGAGAGCCGTGTGCAGGAACTCCTTGCCAAGCAGCCGCAGATGCCCGCCGACGTGGAGTGGCACTTCATCGGCCATCTGCAGACCAACAAGGTGCGCCAGCTCATAGGCAAAGTCGCGCTCATCGAAAGCGTCGACACCGAGCGCCTGCTCGACCTCATCGATAAGGAATCCTTACGCGCCGGCGTCATTACACGCGTATTGCTCCAGCTCCATGTGGCCCGGGAGGAAACGAAATTCGGATTCTCAGTCGACGAACTCTACGACTATTTCACCGCACGCCGCTTCGAATCGCTCAAGGCCACCCACATCTGCGGCCTCATGGGCATGGCTTCCAATACCGACGACACCGACCGCATAGCCGCCGACTTCGCTGCCATAGCCGCATGCTACGACAGGATACGCAGCGACGCTTCGCTCGGCCTCCGCGGATTCGACACCCTCAGCATGGGCATGAGCGACGACCGCGACATAGCCATAGCGCAAGGCTCCAACCTCGTGCGCGTGGGTACCGCCATATTCGGCGCCCGCGAATACTGACCCCGGCCGTTCAGGGCGACACCGCCGCCACATCCCCACCCTCTCCCGGACATGTCCGACCCGTCTGACAAGTCCGACCCGTCCGACCGACCCTCTCCCCGCCCCTTTCAGCATTTTTTACCAAAAATGATACAAATTTTTCAATAATTCACATTAAAAAATTTTATCTTTGCATTGGATATATAAATCCGCAATGGAAATCAACCGGAACACTCTTAAATCTCACGTACCGACCGATTACCTTAAAAGGAATTTTCTATAATAACTAATCCATAAAACTAATTTCACTAATGTCATCAAACACAGCTACAGGCAAACGCAATCTCGTGCCCATTATCACGATGATGTTCCTCTTTGCCATGATTTCGTTTGTTACCAACATGGCAGCGCCGTTCGGTAACATCTGGGGCAACCAGTACCCCTGGGCCGGCATGCTCGGCAACCTTATGAACTTCGCCGCTTACCTCTTCATGGGTATACCCGCCGGCAAGATGCTTGCCCGCGTCGGATACAAGAAAACCGCCCTTCTGGCTCTCGTGCTCGGTTTCGTAGGCCTCGGCGTCCAGTACCTCAGCAGCGTGTTCGGCGCTGACATCGCCGTTTTCTCAACCTCCGTTACTGAAGAAAACTATCTCGGCGTAACTCAGACCGTCGACATGCCCGTCACCCTCAACCTCTTCGTCTACCTCATCGGCGCATTCATCTGCGGTTTCTGCGTATGTATGCTCAACACCGTTGTCAACCCGATGCTCAACATCCTCGGCGGCGGCGGCAAGAAAGGCAACCAGCTGCTTCAGACCGGTTCGTCGCTCAACTCGCTCGCCGGCTCTCTCACCCCGATGCTCGTAGGCGCCCTTATCGGTACCGTCACTTCCGAGACTTCGATGGGCGACGTCGCTCCGCTCCTCTTCATCGGTATGGCCGTGTTCGCCATCTCTTACCTCATCATCTCACTCGCCCGCATCCCCGAGCCCGCTCTCGAACGCGCCAAAGCCGACGCCGCTGCCGGCAAGGCTCCCCTCAAATTCGAGCACTCTCCCTGGAATTTCCGCCACTTCGTGCTCGGTGCCATCGGTATCTTCTTCTATGTAGGTATTGAAATCGGTATCCCCGCCGAACTCAACTTCTACCTTTCCGACTCAGGTATCGAATCGGGCGCAGGTATCCTCGTCAACGGTGCCGCAATCGGCGGTGCTATCGTGATGGTCTACTGGCTGCTCATGCTCGTTGGCCGTATCGCCTCGGGCGCAATCTCCGGCAAGATTTCCACCCGCGCACAGCTTCTGACCGTATCGGGCGTAGGCGCCATCCTCATCTTCATCGCCATCATGATACCCAAGACAAGCCGTGTCGAAGTGCCCAAATTCATCTACGACCCCGACGCCAAGACCGAATATATCCTGACCAACGTAGGTCTGCCTACTTCGGCCATCGAAGAGTTCAAGAACAACCCCGCCGGTTTTGAATGGGACGAAAAATACGTTCATCCCGAGTCAAAGAAAGAAATCAACCTCAAGGAAGAACTTTGGAAACAGGCCAAAGTCAAAGCCGAAGACGCTTCCAAGATGCTTGAGACTCCCACCATACCCCTCAGCGCCATATTCCTTATCATCTGCGGTCTGTGCACGTCGCTCATGTGGGGCGGTATCTTCAACCTTGCTGTCGAGGGCCTCGGCAAATACACCGAGCAGGCTTCGGGTATCTTCATGATGCTCGTGGTCGGCGGCGGTATCATGCCTCTCGTGCAGCACAACCTGCTCGCCCCCTCTCTCGGCTACATGGGCAGCTACTGGCTCGTCATCGCCATGTTGCTCTACCTGTTCTACTACGCCTTCATCGGCTGCAAGAACGTCAACAAAAACATTCCAGTCGACTGATTCCGGACATGTCATGACCATATCGCGGGGTTGCGGCAATAGTCCGCAACCCCGCTTTTATTATTTGAACCCTATACAGCGCTGATAGAAGTGATTTAAGCTTTTTCTTCAAACCGTTTTTTAGACTGTTTTTTAGATTATTTTGTCCGAATTTGAGGAAGCAATGCGGGCATTGTGACCGAAAATGAGGGCAAAATAAGCAAAAAACAGGCAAAAAACGGGAAGAAAAACCTACTGAGAAAAAGTTTAAATCACTTCTTTGTTAAAAAATTTACGTACATTTGTAATGTGAAACCATTCACATCGTTCACGTATCAAATATTTATATAACATAATACACCATTGACAATGAATTCCGATAAGAAAACTCTTGAGCGAGTAGCCGACAATATCCGCGTGCTCTGCGCTTCGATGGTTGAGAAAGCGAAATCCGGTCACCCCGGAGGCGCCATGGGCGGTGCCGACTTCATCAACGTGCTTTACTCGAAATATCTCGTTACCGACCCTGACGACCCGACATGGTTTGCCCGCGACCGCTTCTTCCTCGATCCCGGCCACATGTCGACGATGCTCTACGCCACTCTCGCCCTTACCGGAAAATATACCCTTGCCGAACTCGAACAGTTCCGCCAGTGGGGAAGCGTCACTCCCGGCCACCCCGAAGTCGACCCCGAACGCGGCGTCGAAAACACATCCGGCCCTCTCGGACAGGGTCACACGATGGCCGTAGGCTGCGCCATAGCCGAGCGTTTCCTCGCCGCCCGTTTCGGCAAAGTGGTCGAGCACAAGACCTACGCCTTCATCTCCGACGGCGGCATACAGGAGGAAATATCGCAGGGCGCCGGACGCCTCGCCGGCTACCTCGGCCTCCACAACCTCATCATGTTCTACGATTGCAACGACGTGCAGCTCTCCACCAACGTCGACGCCGTCACCAAAGAGGACTACGCGGCCAAATACCGCGCATGGGGATGGAACGTGCTTGAAATCAACGGCAACGATGCCGACGAAATATCCTCTGCCCTCGAGACAGCAATCGCCGAGACCTCGAAACCGACACTCATCATCGGCCATACCGTGATGGGCAAAGGCATCGTCAAAGCCGACGGCACATCGTTTGAAGGCCAGTGCTCCACCCACGGCAATCCCATCAGCAAATCGGGAGGCGGTGACTATGCAGCCACTGTAAAACATCTCGGCGGCAATCCCGACAATCCCTTCGAGATATGGGAAGAATCCAAAGCGCTCTACGAAGCCCGCAACGAGGAGCTCCGCAAGATTGTAATGCAACGCCGCGAGGAGGAACACGAATGGGCAGCCGGCAATCCCGACCGCGCCGAAGTGCTCGCAGGTTACATCGCAGGCAAACTCCCCGACATCGACTACTCCGCCATCGTGCATAAGGCCGACCAGGCCACACGTACGGCATCGGCCAACGTGCTCGCCGCTCTCGCCGAAAAAGTACACAACATGATTGTATCGAGCGCCGACCTCGCCAACTCTGACAAGACCGACGCATTCCTCAAAAAGACCGGCGCACTCCTTCCAGGCGACTTCTCGGGCGGATTCCTCCACGCAGGTGTGGCCGAACTGACTATGGCTGCCGTGATGAACGGCATTGCGCTCCACGGCGGCATGCACGAAGCCTGCGGCACATTCTTCGTATTCTCTGATTACATGAAGCCCGCAGTACGCATGTCGGCACTTATGGAGCTCCCCGTAAAATATATCTGGACGCACGATGCATTCCGCGTAGGCGAAGACGGCCCGACCCACGAGCCTATCGAGCAGGAAGCGCAGATCCGCCTCATGGAGCAGGTACGCAACTTCTCCGGCAAACCGTCGATGCTCGTACTCCGCCCCGCCGACTCGGCCGAGACCACCGTGGCATGGGAAATGGCGATGGAAAACAACGATACCCCCACCGCCCTCATCCTCTCACGCCAGGACATCAAGGACCTCCCCGCAGTGACAGCAAGCCGCTATGAAGAAGCGCAGGGCACACGCCGCGGCGGTTATGTGGTGATGGATACACCCTATCCGCAGGTCGTACTTCTCGGCAACGGATCGGAGGTATCACTGCTGTGCGAGGTTGCCGTACTTCTCGAAGCCGGAGGCGTTCCCTCGCGTGTCGTATCCCTCCCCTCCATAGGCCTTTTCGAAGAGCAGACACAGGAATACAAAGACAGCGTGCTGCCCCGCAACGTACCCCGCTTCGGCCTCACTGCCGGCCTCCCCGCAACACTTCAAAGCATCGTAGGCGCCAAAGGCAAAGTATTCGGCATGAGCCGCTTCGGAGCCTCAGCCCCCTACAAAGTGCTCGACGAAAAATTCGGCTTCACACCCCAAAACATAACCGAACAAGTCCTCAAATTCATCGGCAAAATCTGACCGTACCCCAACAAAAAATACGACCGCGGACGAAAGAAAAGTCAAATTTCAATCGTCCGCGGTTGTTATTTTATATATCTAAAATAAATCTGAATGGGAGCCGGTGCGTATAAGCGAAATGATTTTGAGCGTAATATCACGACGATATATAAGCAGCCAATCAGAAGTTATATGACACTCCCTGCACCCCTTATAGTTGCCGATCAAGGGATGATCTCTATTCTTAGCCGGCAGCGTTTGTTCATTAGCGAGTTTAAAGATAATATCATTTAGCATGCTTTCGTCAAGCATTCTTTTGCGCGCAAGTTTAAGATCCTTAAGATACTGCTTTGTTACTTCAATCCGGCAACTCACGACCCACAAGTTTTAAATATTCTTCAAAATCTTCACATACAAATGTATCTCCACGCTCAACCTCCTCGATAGCCTTAAGTGTGGTAGCATTAATGTTATCTGGAATGGTAGATTCCTTCACCGAAGCTACTCCTCTAAGCATACCAATGGCTTTTTTTATATCAGCCAGCACAGATGCATCTTCCAATGAAACTATAAGTTGTGTCATAATCCATTTTATTTTCAATACCTTGTAAAGATAACAAAACTTTTCTATCTTTTCCAAGTAAAAATTTATTAAATCTGCGGTTCCGTGCCGACATTTCGGGTCAATGTGAAAAAAACGGTTGTTAAAATTCCGACAGCGGAGAGCCGGAGGCTCGAGGGTGTGCTTAACCGGGGTTCGGAGTACCGGGACGGTACGCAGACCCCGGACGCAACTGTATCATATAGACAAGCCCGGGACGGGCGAACTGTGGTATAAGCACCGATTGAATCACAAACCGCCCATCCCGGGCTTATACTCTGTTTGTATTGCATTGCGCCCCGGTCTGGCTTTATCCTTAAAGTCCTGCTATCCTGCCCTGGCGGTGATAGGCGTTTGAGGAGTTGCATCGGACTCACTGCCGCGATTGTAGATTGGTTTTGCAGCTGACCGGACATTTCGCCGGAAGAACCTGTCTGATTATAAAATTGTAGTTATACAAAAAAAAGCAGCCCCCTTGTTCTCTCGCTCTCCTCCGATTTTAGCGAGAGCGGGGGCTGCTTCGAAAAGCGTCTACTTGATTGAAATGGCACGATTGCCGCAAACGGCACATTCAAGCCTGCTTCACAGATATATCAAGAGCCGGTTCAACTCTCCCCATACGGTTTCGACAGCTGAACTCGCTGTCGATGCCGGGAAGATGATAGACGCCGATTGTGTATGTTACATAACTCCGTTGCACCCATAGGGGGGCACGAGTCATGCGATAGGGCATGATACACAATTCTTTGTCATTGGTTACAGGTATACCCCCGGTCTGGCTTTATCCTTAAAGTCCTGCTATCCTGCCCTGGCGGTGATAGGCGTTTGAGGAGTTGCATCGGACTCACTGCCGCGATTGTAGATTGGAGCAGACTCGTGGAGCATAACCGTGCACTTTTGTCAACATGGATATCTATCCACTCATATCTTTTGCATGTCGTATATTTTTCCTATAAGTAAGATTGACCTTTTTACAACCGGTCACAGGTTGACTATGGAGGATATAAGATTGATTGCACTGAGTCTGCCAATACAGCATATCGTGAATTTCCCCGACGTATGTATACGTGTATCTGCAAAAACGCTGATAGTATTTCATACGTCACGGGCACAGCGCGAATGCCGTCTCGGTAACATTCCCTTGAAGTTAAGCTGAAGCTCTTGTTGTAATAAGTGTTGACAGGGTATAGCTTTGACAGTCAAGAGTGATGAAACTTACAATCCTGCTATTAAGTTTCTTTTTCATTGTCGGGGATAATCTCGTCTCTACTAAATATAAGTCCGACTCAGGTGATAGGTTAGGTCATTTAAATTTCTCTATTTGACCGTCTGGTTAAGTTTTCCGCGGACTTTTCGTCGTCCGCCAAGCTTTTTGATTAAAAATGACAACCGCTTCAATCGTAGGTTGCCCTTTGGTTAGTGTGATATCTTTCGGTTGCAAACCTTGACCGATTGAAATCTTCGTATCTGAAACTGCCCATATTCCGGAGCATTTCATTCTCCCGGTTTGTCCGACCTGCCGGATATGTTCCGGCTACAATCTGATAAACGCTGGATTTCAATTCATTATATAATATCCGGCATCTTTTCCCTAAAGATTAAATGCATAAATATTAGTTTTGTTAATGCAAATATACTTATTCCATATCGTTTCACCAAATTTTCCACACACTTTTTTGAAAATGTCCATATAAGCGTAACCGTGGCTCAGGCCGAAATTGTAGTGCATGACAATATGACAATTGCAGGCTTTATTGTCCGCGGTTAATCATTGCTTTTAGCGCTTTGCTATGCAAAGAAACCGCGGCTACTACGTTATTGATTTATGGCGCGTTATAGTAGCCGCGGTTTTTAACCGCGGAAAGCGATATTAAATGGGAAGTGGAGTATGCACTGTAATTTCAAATTGAGGCGTAATCGCCCACCGTCAAGCAGCAAAGGGCGCACTTGTCAAAGTGCACCCTTACAATATTTTTTCTCCTTTTTAGAGAGCGATTGGATTTAAATAAATACAATCACTTCCTCAGTCTCGGGCGTGCCTGCCGTTATTTTGCGGGAGTCTGCTGAGCGTCCTGAGCGGCGGGAGTAGTGTTGAAGTCAGTTGTGGTAACCTGCTGTTTCTGTTTGGTCACATCATATTTTGCGCCGGGCAGATCAGGCGATACAATCGAGGAGATGATAGAGAGGAAGAGGATGACGATGGCAAGTGACCATGTAGCCTTCTCGATGAAATTATTAGTACGGCGGACACCCATAATCTGGTTTGAACCGGCAAAATTCGATGCCAGACCGCCACCCTTTGATTTCTGAATAAGCACTACGCCGATTAGGAGAATCGACACAATCACTGTGAGTACAATTAATAAAGTTTGCATTTTTTAATATATGTGATTTATTGATTTTTATTTCTTACATCCTGTTGCGCCGTCCTCTCAGCAGCCGGTGGCACCCTACGGCCTCTTGGCGTCGCTGTGACGCCGGTTGTTGATGACTTTGCGGAGGAAGCGCATTTGGTCTGCAAAGTAAACACTTTTTTCCGGATATTTCAAACTTAATTGACTTATTATTTCGTATGCACGCTCATATTGATGCTGGCGAATGAATATTTTTGCAAGACTCTCGCTCAGCAACGACGTATCCTGCTGCTGTGCGGCCGCAGCTTCATCGCTGTGGCGGTTTTCCACGGTCGTGGCGGGTATACGTTGCGGTTCATCCTGCGGGGCGCTACCCTCCTGCTGTTTCTGCCTGATTATGAAGCGGTTGAGCAAATCATCATGACTATCGCCGTCGCCGGCTGACATCGGAGGCAGATTCTGCTGCTCCTCACGGGCCAGCAGCTGGGCGTAATCAGGAGTCGGATTGAAAATCAGCCGGTTGAGCACTTCATCGTCCTCTCCGCCGTTGCCGTATGTCGACAGGAACGTATCAATGGCGCTTTCAGTCGAGGGGGTCGACACCTGCTCGTCGGGATAAAACGGCTCGTCTCCCTCATCAAGCAGTGTGGCGAGCACCACTGTCGACGTGGCGGTGCGGGCCACGTGCCTCAGCATTTTTTTACGCCCGTCGCGCGACAGACCGTTCCCGGCATCGCGGAGCATGACGGCCGCCGGCAGCGGGAAATACGGATAGCGGGCCATCAGCGCCTCAACACCTTCGGCCGTCAGGACATCCCGGCGCCCCTCCCCTTCCGGGATTAGCGCGGCTATGGCTGCTGTAATCGTTGCGTCAGGCATAATTTCACTTACCAGTTGCCGAGAGTGGCGTTAAATATAAGGTCGACAAGCTCTTTACATATCTGCTCGCACAGTTCGTCCTGCACGTCGGTCAGCATCTCCGTAGCGTCGAAATCGCGATAGGCCGAGAACGACTGGTCAATGTCGTTTTTCTCGTTCTTGCTGTCAGTATATTTCACGCGCACGGTTATCGTAAGGCGCGTTTTCGATGCGTATGCATCTTCGGTGACAGCCTGTGGCGACAACGAATACCCGGTGATTTCGCCCTCAAATGTGAGGTCGGAAGCCCCGTCGGTGGTGCGCAGACGCGTGTTGCGCGTTATGTAGTCAAGCAGTTCGTTCTCAAACGTCTGCTGCAACGGCGGATACACCAGTGCGGCACGTATGGGGAACTGTCCCACCGACACAGTCTTGTACACATTGTAGTCAATTGCCGCTCCGTTAAGCTTATAGCTTATGCAACTCTGCCACACCATCGACATAAACAACACGAGCGACAGCATGGCGCATCTTGCAGCCCACGGGCCGCGGCGACGGTATTTTGTAGTATTTTTATTCAAGTCCATATTCTTTTATCTTGCGATAAAGTGTTCTTTCTGATATATTAAGTTCGGCGGCTACTGCCTTGCGGCGACCCTGATTGCGCTCGAGCGAACGGCGTATCAGCTCCTTCTCCGTCTCCTCAAGAGTGGTTACCGGAGCGGTAGCTGTCACGTCCACCACATTGCGCCGTTGCTCGCGGTCGGCGCCCCTCGTAAAGATGGAATCGGCCGGATCGGTGTACTTAACGACCGACGTCACGCTCCCCTCCCGCTCGATTGCAGGCATCTCGCCGCCGAGAGCGAGGCGCCCTACAGCGGCCGGCTTGGCATTATCCATCTGCTCCTTGAGCGCGTCGATTTCGCGCTGGAGCTTGAATATCATATTGAAAAGCATCTCGCGCTCGCGGTCGTAGGCATTCGTTCCGGCACCCTGTGAGAGCGTCGGCACATAGCTCGTCATGCTCTCGGGCAGATAAGGTACAAGCTCCTCGGCAGTAATTGTTCTTCCGGCCTCGAAAAGAGCAATCTGCTCCACTACATTCTTCAGCTGGCGCACATTGCCCGGCCAGCGATAGTGCAGCATACGGCTGCGCGCCTCCTCGCCAAAGGTCACCTGCGGGGTGCGGTAACGCTCGGCAAAATCAGCTGCAAATTTTCTCGTGAGCAGCAATATGTCGTTACCGCGGTCGCGCAACGCCGGCACTGAAATCTGCACCGTCGACAATCGGTAATACAGGTCCTCCCTGAATTTTCCCTCGGCCACGGCACGCGCCATATCGACGTTGGTCGCCGCCACTACCCTTATGTTGGTCTTCTGCACCTCCGACGAACCCACTTTTATGAATTCACCGCTTTCAAGCACACGCAACAGGCGCGCCTGAGTGGTAAGCGGCAGTTCGGCCACCTCGTCAAGGAATATCGTGCCTCCGTTGGCTTCCTCGAAATATCCTTTGCGCGAGGCCACCGCACCGGTAAACGCGCCTTTCTCATGGCCGAAAAGTTCCGAGTCAATCGTGCCTTCGGGTATGGCGCCGCAGTTTACAGCTATATACTTGCCGTGCTTGCGCGCGCTGTTGAGATGGATTATCTGCGGGAAAAATTCCTTTCCCGTGCCGCTCTCGCCCGTCACCAGCACCGACAGGTCAATCGGAGCCACACGCAGCGCGCGCTCCACTGCATTGTTGAGCGCCGATGCGTTGCCCACTATACCGAGGCGCTGCTTCATGGCCACGGCCTGCGGTGATAATTCCGACTCGTTTGACATCTGTTATGTTTTTTTGCCGTTATTTATATTCTCACAGAAAATTAGCAATTTATCGGACGCACAGACCGTGCGTCCCTACTTTATCAGCATACTCTACAGCTCTGCAACTCCTTCCGTCACGCCTTCTTCCTGCCGACCTCGCGCAATCGGTAAGTCTGCTCGCGTAGGAAATCGCCGAACTCCTTCTGCGAGCCCGTATGCTTCATCTGCTCCTCGACCGAAATCGGGTCGCCGACCGTGATATGAAACGTCTTATGGCGCTTGCGGAACACCTCCGCCGGATGACGCAGCGTACGCAACTGCCAGAAAGTCACCCCGAGGAAGTTGAACCACCAGCTCTGGCTGCCGTGGAAGAAAATCGGAACCACCGGCACCTTAAGCTGCTCAATCAGACGTATGATATTGGGTTGCCATTCGCGGTCCTGCAACCGTCCGCGCCAGTTGACCTTGGCTACCGCCCCTGCCGGGAAAAAGCCCACAGGCTCCCCTGTCCTTACCTGCCTGATTACCTCCTTGATACCCTTCATCGACACCGCTTTCTTCTTCGGGTCGTCAGAAGCCATCGCGTCGACGGCGATGAAGTTGGGGCGCATGCCCGATATGTGGTTGAGCACCATATTGACCATCACCTTATATTTCGGACGGCGCGATGCCACCATATCAATGAGAATGATGCCGTCGAGAGCGCCGAAATGATGGTTGCTGACCGTCACGAACGCCCCCTCGGGCAGATTGTCAAGCACCTGCTCGTTGTCAATCTTCAGCTTTATATCAAGCTCTTCGAGCATACCGCGCACGAATCCCGGGCCTCCCCCGGGATTGTCGATATTATGCTCATGGAGCGCATTGACTTTGTCAAACGACAGAAACCTGAACAGCCTCTTCACAAGCCCCGGATGGCGCCCGAGCCATGGCGAAGCCTTCCTGACGTCCTCCATATCGAGCACCACGCGTTTCAGCGGCTCTTTCTTATCCTGGCATATATCCTGATTTTCCATTTTTCTACATTTTACCGCAAAGATACGAAATATTTGCAGAAAACAGAAAAATAGCACAACAGCTCAAAAAGGAACACGATAAAAAATCTGTCCTATTGACTATTGTGCTATTTTCCGTCGGCCTGCCGCAGATTATTTCACGGCAATCTTGGCGTTATGGAGTTGTGTGTTGCCCTGCGCGGAGATGATGTAGATGCCGGGACGGAGGGCGGAGGTGTCGATGTCGACGGTGTTGCCTTGTGCCGATACGGAGGTAACGGTGCAGCCGGCGGCATCATAGAGTGTCACGGTGAGAGCCGATTCGCCGGCTACGTAGACGTTGTAGCCGCCGTCGGTGGCCGTAAGGATGAAGTTGCGCTCGTCGTCGGCTATGATTGAGCCTACGCCCGCTTTCTCGTCGAGTACGCGCTTGACGGCGGCAAGCACGTCGATACGACCTGCGCCCCATTGCAGCTTCTCGTCGGAAGTAGCCGATGCCGAAGGAGCGACGGCTGTCTCCATAAGGATAGTGCGTGCCTTGTCGACGTCGAGCGTCGGGTCGGCCTCAAGCATCAGCGCGACAGCACCCGACACAAACGGACATGCCATCGACGTGCCCTGCATCACCGCCCAGTAGTTCTTGCGGTTGTTGAAAGTAGCCTCGGCCGAGTAGTTGCGCTTGTCGGGCGACACGTAGGCATAACTGTTGACAGCCGCCACGATTGCCGAGCCGGGAGCGCACAGGTCGGGAAGACGGTCACCCTGATATGTGGTGCCGTAGGATGAGAATGCGCACAGCTGCCCGTTGCCCGTCGCGCCCTGGAATGACAGCTGGCTGCCCGCCATTGTGGTAAATGACGAGGCCGAGGTGTAGGCGCCGACCGCTATGATGTTATCGCCCGTAGCCATGTCGGAGATGGACCCGTTGGCGGTACCCTGTACGGCCCCGCTTATGCCTGTGGATACGAACTCGCCGTTGTTGATTGTGGCGGCAAGTTTCTTACCCGTCGAACCGGTGATGCGGACAGCCGGCACAAGCAAGAGGTTGGACGTCGCGCCGCGCTGCAGCGCCATTTCCAGCCGCACGTAGTAACGGTTATTGACGGGGTCGACGTTGGCATACATTTTTACCGACGAACCGCTTGCGAATGCCGATGCGAACTGCGAGTCGGAGGTGTTGACGGTATATGTCCTTCCGGTTTCTGCAATCTGGTAGGAGGTAGACTGTCCGTTGCCGGTATTGTAGAGAAGGAATTCAAATTTGAACGAATCGGAAGTGTTGTACCAGAACTCGGCTATCGAGCGTTCCTCGGGGTCGGTGACCGATATGCCGGTAATAGCCGAGGGTGCCAGGCGGTTGAAAGTGGCATTGAGCGCACAGCGTGTGGTGCCGTCGTTACCGGCGGCCACTACGATTATCGCGTCCTCGCCCAATCCGGCAAGATAGCGGCAGAACGACGATGTGCCGTCATGCGGACCGGCTACCGAGCCGAGCGACAGGTTGACCACCGCAGGCTTGTCGACCGATTTGGCATATTCAATCACTTTCTCCACGCCGTCCAGGATGTTGCCGTCGAAGAGGTAGCCGCCGCACATCACGATGTCGGAGCCGCTCGCGAGGCCGTAGTAAGGCATGGGCATGCCGTTGTACACGCGGCCTGACAGACCGTAGTTGCCGGTTCCGTTATATCCGCCGGCCATGATTGAGGCCACGTGGGTGCCGTGGGTCCAGCTGCTGTTGTCGCATCGGAAACCGGCAATGGCGTCGGGAGTGAGGTATGATGCGTTGGGCGAGCCGGCGCTTGTGGTGCGCATATAGGTATACACGGCCTTGACGCGGTTTTCCGACAGATCTTCATTGCGGAACGCTACATGGTTGGGGTCGATGCCCTGGTCCATGAGACCGGTCACCACGCCTTTGCCGGTGTAGGCCTGCGTGAGACCGGCACCCGTGCCGTCGAGCACGCTCTCGGCATTGCCCGAGGTGCGGGCGAAATACATCATCGGGCGCTGCTCGCGTCCGGTCTCTATGCTTATCACACCTGGAAGTTGCGCCATCGCCTCAATCTCTTTGACATCGGCTGTCACGATGGCCACATTATTTCTTACGCTACCTGCTTCGATGCCGAGCCGACGGATAGCGTCGATTGTCGCGTCGCCGTCAACGCTTACTATCAGTGTCGCTTTGACATCGGCTGTGGAAGTGGCTCCGCTGCCCAGCGTGGCTGCCTGGCGGTAGTTCTCCACAAGCGATGCCGCGCCCATGTCGTATTTCGACTGGCACACGCCGATTACAGGCGTCAAAATCAAAGTTAATCCAAATACTTTTTTTAACATATCTGTTGCAGTTATTAACGACAATCAGCGAGTCGACGGCTACGTGGCCGTGACGACTCGCTTATTGTCAGTGTTTATAGGGGATGGTGTCCTCTATCGGGTTATTTGTCAGAGTGATTTGGTTTCCGATAGGAATACGTTGCAGGGAGCGGCCCATCCTCCGCGTGCTTTCTCTTTAGCGCGGGGAGTAAGAGTGAGGGGACCGTTGCCGTTGAATACTTTGGCGGGAGCTTTCTTTGCCGTGAGTCCGACGGGTGCGTCAGGCATTACGAGCTGCCATTCAAAGTCACCCCGGTTGAGCCCCTGAAGCTGGCCGTTTACTACAAATCCGTAAAGGAGATTGCCCGGAGCCGAATAGATGATACCGTCCTTATAGGTGTCGTTGACTCCTTGTTTGATGATATCCTCGATTGACGTGTCGTTGACCGACAGGTAATAGGCAAAGTTTGTGATATACAAAGAGCCTGCCGAACCGAATGAAAGACCTGTAGACTGGAGTTCCATCATCACGCATTCGGGATTTGTAGTATCGAGTTCGATATACTTGTCGCCGCTGTAGTCAACACCGTAGGGGCATACGCCGGCTTTCCACGGGTTCATGATGCGGAACATGTTGGGGTCGCCGCCGAACTGACGTACTTCAACACTGTAAGTAGGAAGTTCCTCATTCTCATCTTCCATCATTGCAAGCGGATAGAGGATACCGTCGGTGAACTGTCCTGTACCGATTGTAGCCCACACGGTCGAGGGGTCGACATATTCCTCCGCGCCCGGCATTATGATGCGGAACAGGCCGTCGGTATTTGCATAATACAAGCTGGAATTATTGGCAAATGAAGCCACCATCTCCTTAGCTCCGAAAGTAATGTTACCCTGAAGCATCTTACCGGCATATTGTACATAGTTCGGGTTATTATTTAAGAGATAATAGTTGAAGAAAGAGCTCAGATATATCTCCCCGTCAGCATCAAGAGTCAGACCGGTATAATAATACATATCGGAGCCTTTATAACCGAGAGGCATACCTTTCTTATCGCACATATACACCATTTCCGGATCGCTTATGTTGAAATACATATAGTGATGCTTGCTCGAATCATAGTCGCCATACATCGAATACGGCCATGCCTCTCCGTAAGGATCAACTACACGTATTATATTCTCACTTTCAGGATGGTGCTGAATTGTAACCTCATAATCAACAGGATCAAGTCCATAGAGCGACGCAACGAGGTCGTCGCAGAAGATGGCCTTATCCACCTCATTGCCGTTCTTGTCAATTCCCGTAACTGTAATCCATGTTTCGTAAATCAACGGATATGTGACTGTCTGAAGTGCGTACGGTGTGTTGGCGCCGTCGGCAAGTTTCAATGACAGTTCATAATCAGCATTGGGTTTGATTTTAGCCGGATCAACGGATACGGTGATCGTAGTTTCCATCTCGCCTTCAGTAAAACTTACAGATTCAGGCACTGTAAGTCCATCGGTTTCAGGAGTTACGGAATATGAAAGGGGAACGGTGACCGAGCCTTTGTCATCGGCACGGTAAACGGGCACCTGATATTCCGTTACAGTTTCATCAAATACTATATCCCCACTATTTTCAAGCGAAAAATAAGCCGCGGGAATCTCAACCGCAGGTGCGGGGGTATATGTCGGCTCGTCATCTGTGCAACCGGTGAAAGCCAGAGCGATGCCGACGATACCGAAATAGTTTAATATTTTATTCAGTTTCATTGTAATATCCATTATTAAGCATCTTTGAACAAATCACCGGTGTTGGGATTAAGCCATCCCTTCACACCCATATTGTATTGTGCTTCCGACTGCACAATCGGCCAGTTCAGCCAGCAAGGACGGCCAACGGTATTGAACCGCGACGTGGCGGGCCAGTTAGTGCCCTCATATTGGCGGGTGACTGACTTATTGAGTCGCTTGTAATCGAAGAATACCTGACCTTCACCCCAGAGTTCGATACGCTTCTGGAGGAAACATTCGTCAATTATACCCTCCTTGTCATTTGCAACGCAGGTATAGGTCTTATAGCGGTAGGTGCGCACGAAATTCTCAAGCAAAGACTTTCCCTGGGCCGGTGAAGTCTGTGCGGTAGCCTCGGCCTCGATAAGATACATCTCCTCAACGCGCATAAGGGGGATTGCGGTAGAGAATGCATTCTGACGGTTGTCCATATCGCCCAGACCGGGACGGAATTTGAAACCTACATAATCGGCAATCCGCTGTCCCTTCTCTTCCGACAGGAAAATTTCCTTACCTGACAAAGCCGATCCCTCGGGAGCCTTGAAGAGCAGTTTGCGCCAGTCGTCGTTGGAAATCTGCTGATAAAGCATGCGGTCGATAGAAATCGAGCAGCGCAGCTGACCTGAATAACCGATATTGCATTCCGGGATCATGAACGCACCCCAGCAGGCAGCGCTCTGCACCACATCATTATTTGATTCCTGCTGCAGACCCCACATCCAGGCGGAAGGAGACATTGAGTTGAATCCTTTCAACTGGTCGGTGAACTCAGCCTGAGTAAGGGGCTGTGCTCCCGAAGTGGTTATCGCCTTCCGGGCATATTCCGCTGCCTTGGGATAATCCTCATCCCACATGTATACGCGGGCCATCAGGCCGTAGACTACACCAAGGTCAGGGAGCAGCTTGGACGAACGTGCTACGTGCGATGACTGGAACAGCATCTCTGCCTTTGTAAGATCCGCGATAAGGAAATCGCGCATTTCGTCGTGTGTCAGACGCGGATTGTTGGCTTTTTCCTCTTCAGTCATTCCCGGAGTGCACACCGGTACCGTAAGACCGGTGACATCGTTACCGTCGCTGTTAATCGGACTGACAGTCTCGTTGGGCAGGAATTCGTAAGTGCGCGCCATATCAAGATAGGTCGAAGCGCGATATGCCAATCCCTGGGCAAGAAGGTTCTGCAACACCGGTTCTTCGGTATTCTCATCGATCTGGCCGATGAGGTTGTTGCAGGCCTGAACCTGGAAGTTGTAATAGTACCACTGGCTTTGGCAAAGGAGATACTGGTCGTTCATCGCAATCGTAGCATTCTGCGCCCAATAAAAATGCTGGTAGCCATTATAGTTCTGGAGGCAGTCCTGAGTCTGGAGATTACGGATAATCATACGCGACGGATAGCCGAAGTCGGTCTGTCCTCCATCCCAGATGTTATTCTTTATCATATAACCGGGCATACCGTTCGCAAGACTGCTGAGCGCTTTCGACGATTCGGTAAGCTGCTCGTCTGTCAATCCTGAGGTCGGGAAGGTCTCTTCCATACAGGAAGTGAGCGCAAAAGAGCCAACCGCAAGAATAAGTGCAGATTTTATTATATTTTTCATAATTATATTAATCTTACATTAAATTAGAAAGTGAGAGTAAGACCGCCTGTGATAGTACGTATGGGAGAGTAGTAGGCGTTGGTGGTTGCTCCCGAGAAACTCTGGCGCGGGTCGAGACCCTGACGTTTTGACCAAAGCCATACATTGTCGGCGCTTACGTATACACGAAGTTTCGCAATCTGGACTTTCTCCGTTATTGAGCGGGGAAGCGTGTAGCCCAGGTTGATGTTCTGAAGGCTCAGGTAAGACCCACTTACGAGGAAGCGGTTGGATGTAGAGATATCATCGTCGCCATAGTTCCAGCGGGGAATATCGGAATTGGGATTTTCCGGAGTCCAGGCATTGAATATATCGGCGTGGAATGCGCCGCCGAGGTTGTTGGCATTAGGTGTCATCATGTATCCCTTGTAATTTGTATCCATCACCTTGCCGCCGAGAGAGTAGGCGAAGTCGATAGAAAAGTCTAAATCTTTCCAGCGGAGTGATGTGCCGAAACCGCCATATACGTCGGGGTCGGGTGTCCCGTTAAGATATTGGGTAGGATCGCCATTCGAGTCAACCTTTACGCGGGTAGGATTGCCATCCTCATCGACGGCATCTTTCCAGTAAAGTCCGACACCGGTCTCCGGATCAACTCCGGCCCAGTCATAGCAGTACCATGTGTAGCGCGGAAGACCCTCGCCCATGAAATAGCCTGAAGAGGGAACACCGGCATGGCCTTCGATGATGTTTCTCTTGCTTGATTCGGGAAGCTTGGTGATACGGTTCTTGAACCAGGTGAGGTTGAGGTTGAGGCCCCAGGTCCAGTCCTTGGTGGATATGACTGTACCGTCCAACTGCATTTCGATACCGTAGTTGCGCATGTTGCCGAAGTTCTCATAGCGATTGGAGAAGCCGCCCGAAGAGGCGATCGGACGCGAATAGAGCATATCGGAAGTGTTGCGGAGGAAGTAGTTGATCTCACCGTTCAAACGGTAATTGAACAAAGAGAAGTTGAAACCGGTGTAGAACACACCGTTCTTCTCCCAGGTGATATTCGGATTACCCATGGTAGAGCTGACAGTAACACCTGCCTGACCACCGGTATTCACAACGAAATAGCGGTTGGTGTACAGATAATTGCCGATACCGTCATTACCCTGTTCACCGTATGACACCTTGAACTTAAGTTCATTTACCCAGTCGACATTGAAGAATTTTTCTTTCGAGATAAGCCAGCCGGCACCGAGCGACCAGAAGTTGCCCCAACGGTGCTTGGGATGGAAACGTGATGAAGCATCACGACGGAACGAGAAGTTGGCGAAATACTTTGAGCTGTAGTCATACTGAGCCTGAAGAATCCAGCCCTCATTGTTGTAAGCGCCCGACGAAGAATCCATCGTACCGTCAATCACGGCAGTGGCAAGTTCATGCAGGTCGGGCGAGAACATCTGGGTGCGGTAGGCTTCCAGTGAATTAGTGCGGAGATAAGAGTTCTCATGTCCGAACAAAGCCGATATATTATGCTCGCCGAAAGTGCGGTTCCAGTTCAACAGCTGCTGGTAAGTCGTCTCCGTGGTTCGGCCGTGGGAGATATCGACACGTCCGCCATCAGCTTTATATTGACCGAAGTATGGGTTCTGAACAGCCTGCCCCCTGTATTCATCAATATAAACTTTATTTTTTGAGGTGAATTTGAATCCGTAAGGCAGACGTACCTCGATTACACCTGACGCCGACATAGTGTTGCCGGTAACGTTGTTTGTATTGTACAGCGCCTGTGACACACCGTTGGAGTTACCGAAGATCGGACGTTCCAGGCCTGCGTTCTCTCCATTACCGTAATCATAAAGTGTCAGGCCGTCCTCGTTGTGCATAATCCGGCCACTTGCATCGCGTATGTACATCGGATAGATCGGTGCGATTTGTGTCGCGATAGCCAGCGGACTCGCAGTCGAGCTTTCCGAGCCGTCGGCTGCCATCGAGTTGTTGTCATAATGAGAATATGACATGTCGCCTGAAACCTTTAACCAGGATTTGATTTGTGAATCTGCGGCAAGTCGGCCGGTGAAACGCTCGTAACCGGTATTTTTTATGATACCCTTGTTATTAAGATAACCGAACGACGCATAGAAGCTTGTGCGGTCATTCGCATTGCTCACAGATACGTTGTATTCCTGACGGAGGCTTGAGCTGTAGGTCTCGTCAAGCCAGTTGTCGGGCTGTATGTAGTAACCGTTTACCACACGACCCATTGTCGCATTGGGATTGATCTTGCCGTCAAGACCGATGAACATCTGTGCATTTGGCACATTGAACACCTGGTATCCCAGACCCATACCCTCGGAAGTTATCATATTTCTATTGGCCAGAACACATGCTTGCTCGGGAGATACTCCGGTCGACAGGTAGTAATTGTTCAACGCCTTATAATATGACTCGTAGTAGAGCGACGGATTGTTGATTGTGTTGTAATCCTGCGTAGCACGGGTATTGACACCCCATTTGGCGTCAACGGTCACAGTACCGTTTGAACCTGCCTTGGCTTTCTTGGTGGTGATGAAAATCACACCGTTGGCGCCACGTGCGCCATACAGGGCGTTGGCCGTTGCATCCTTCGATATAGTCATTGACTCGATATCATTGGGGTTGAGGGCTGAGATGTCGCCGCTGAAAATAATACCGTCCAATACATAAAGAGGTGCGTTTGAGGCATTGAGTGAAGATGTACCGAGGATACGGATTGCCGACGGTCCACTGCCGGGCTGACCTGATGCATTCATTATCTGCATGCCGGGAACCTTTCCGGTAAGAGCATTGAGCACGTTGGTAACCTGAGTTTTCTCAATCTCGGCCGAACCTACCACAGTGGCCGAGCCGGTGAAGGCCTGACGGGTAGAAGTGCCGTAACCTGTGACAACCACGTCAGAAAGCATTGTAGTGGCCGGTTGGAGCTTTATCACCATCTTTCCGGTGGTAATGTCGACGGTCTGTGCAATCATACCGATGTAGGACACTGTCAGTTTAGTGACATTCTTCGGCACCGAGAGGGTGAAATTACCGTCAATGTCGGTTGCGACGCCGACACTTCCGCCAACGGGCTGAACCGAGGCTCCGGGGAGCGGCTCATCGTCGGCTGCCGACACGACAGTACCGCTTACCGTACGGTTCTGGGCCATGGCCACAGCCGACGCAAGCACAACTGTCATGAGAAGTAAAAACAGTTTTTTCATACTAAGTAATTAATTAGACAATAAAATATAATAATGATTTGATAATCAGCTATTTATGTTAGCAACTCACGTCCGCCTCTTACCAAGAAACGGACATAACAAGTTATTGCACTGGCAATCAGTGCAATAACTTGCTGCGAATACACATTAATTATATATGGAAATTGCTATACAGTGTGACGGCGTTTTTGAAGGTATGCCATTAGGGAAACAGCTTTGCTGCAGCCGCAGGACTATCTGATTTAAGGCATTATGGGGGTCAAATCAAAATGTGAAACGCGTTAAAAAAATTTGGATATGCAAAATGAATAAATTCGGTATATCGGACAATTTTTAACGTTTGATTATCAAATCATTACAAAAAAATATTAAAAAATTCAATATTTACGGATTAAATGTCAAAATGTTAACGCCTAAAAAAAATATGCTTACATTTGTTTAAAATTCAGGTATTTTTGCTATCTTTGCGAACTATCCGTCCGTTTCTTGGTAAGAAACGGGTACGAAACATATAGACAAACAGTTGATTAACAAATCATTATTATATTTTATTGTCTAATTAATTACTTAGTATGAAAAAACTGTTTATTTTTCTGATGACTGTCATCTTGACATCTGTCACGGCTATAGCTCAGGACGGAATCATCAAGGGTACGGTCGTTTCAGCGACTGACGGTGAGCCCCTGATTGGAGCTGCTGTCGTAGCTGAGAATGGACAAGGTGATGCTACCAATATCGAGGGTGAATTTTCCCTGAGGGTAGCTCCGGGTACTATTCTCAAAGTTTCATACCTGGGCTATGCCATGCAGAGTGTTGCTGCAGCTGACGGTATGGTGGTTCGTCTCCAGCCCAATGAGAATTCACTTGACGAGGTTGTGGTAACCGGTTACGGTACCGCAAAGAAACTTGGCTCGTTCGTGGGCGCCGCGTCTGTAGTCGGCTCAGCGCAGATCGAAAATACTCCGGCTGCGAGCTTCGTCGACGCCCTTCAGGGTGCGGTTCCCGGTCTCGGTATTTTCTCCAACACCGGTGAGCCTGCTTCCGCGCCCGCCAATATCAATATCCGTGGCTACAGCTCTTTGGAATTCAGCGTTACGCCGTTGTTCATACTTGACGGTTCACCCGTTTCATCGGCAGTGTTCACATCGCTCAATCCCAACGACATCGAATCAATCACGGTGCTCAAGGATGCAGCCTCGACTGCTATATATGGTTCACGCGCAGGTAACGGTGTCATCGTCATCACTTCCAAGAAAGGTAAGTTAGGCGAGAGCGGAAAAGTTACAATACGTGCATCCGTGGGCTGGTCGGCTCCTGTAGAAAGTGGTATAGAGATGATGAACTCTCAGCAGTATCTGAAGTTCCGTGACGATATGACCGAAGCGTTCGGATCTCCCAAACTTGACGGCATACAGCGTGATCTCATTACAAAATACGGTATCGATACTGACTGGCGTGACGAGATGATTAAGTCAAATGCACTTACTTACTCGTTTGAAGCAGCTGTGCGCGGTGGCAGCGAGAAATCCAACTATTTCCTGTCGCTTGGCCACTATGACCAGGACGGTCTTATCGCCAAGTCAGGATTGCGTCGTGAGACACTCCGTGCCAGCTTCAATGCTGATGTAAAGCCTTGGCTGCGCGTTGGTTTCAGCGGCAACCTCGCGTATGAAAAATATGAAACCAACTCTACAGCTGCGCAAGCCGGCCGTTTTTATACCAACGGTCCTATTTTCCAGGCTTATTATGCGCTTCCTTACGAGTCGCCCTATCTCTATTCATTTGATGAGACCGGAAATATAAGCTTTGGCGAAAAGGCCAATTGGCTCAAATACTCATTAGGAGGTCAGCCTAATGCCAATTTCGTGTCGGCGCTCAACACCGGAAGTACCAACCAGGTCACCATCAATGCATCGATTTTTGAGGAGATACGTCCGATAAGGGGTCTCGTGCTCCGCGCACAGCAGAGTGCCTATGCCTACGACCGTCGTGCCTCCACACGCTGGAACGCTACCGAGGACTATGAACTGCCTATGGGTGGCAAAACGAACTTCGGCCAATATACTGAACGTATTTCGGGCGAGTCATTCGGACGTCTTTATCAGTTCACCTACACCAACACAGCAGAATATACCAATAAAATAGCTGACGATCATGAGTTTACCCTGCTTCTTGGTCAGGAGTCAATCATCAATCGTACCAACTCATTCGGATTAAGCACGGAAGGTCAACCGTCTAATGACCTTATGCTTATCACCAACGGAACGTCAGTCAAATTGGACGATTTATCACAATCGATAAGTGAATATGTCGTTAACTCCTACTTCCTCACTGCTGACTATAATTTCAATGAGCGATATTATTTTAACGGTTCGGTACGTAGGGACGGATGCTCCAAGTTCGCGCCGCAGCACCGCTGGTCCACATTCTATGCTTTGGGATTGATGTGGAATGCCAAAAACGAGTCTTTCCTCAGCCCCATCACCTGGATTGACGCCTTGCAGGTGCGCGCCAACTTCGGTACAGCCGGCAACTATTCCGGTCTTGGCGACTTCGCCTGGCACGGCGCGCTCGGCACTGGCACGAACTATCACGGACAGCCTACAATGGGACTAACTTCTCCTTCCAACCCCGACCTGACCTGGGAAACGATCCAGCAGTTCAGCGCAGGTGTCAACTACAGCCTCTTCAACCGCCGCCTTTACGGTACGGTCGACTACTACATCAAGGACACTAAGGATCTTATCCTCGATGTGCCCTATAGCTACACTACAGGATGGTCGTCCAACATCACAAATATCGGTTCGTTGCGTAACTCAGGTGTGGACTTTGAAATCGGTTCCGACCTCTACCGCGACAAAGACTGGTATGTGGGCATAAAGGCCAACTTCAACTACAACCATGCCGAAGTCGTAGAACTCTTCAACGGACAGACTGAATACCGTCTTGACGATTACGGTCTGGTATATGTTGTCGGAGAAAATCCATTCCAGCTCAATGCAGTGCGCTATGCCGGTGTCGACAAACGCGACGGCAAGTGCATGTGGTATGACAAAAACGGCAACCTCACCAAAGTATATAACGAAGAAGACGCCGTCAATCTCGGTAAGGCATGGCGTCCGTCGTGGACCGGCGGTTTCGGCCTAAATGTGGCATGGAAGGGTCTCGCGCTGCGCGCCGACTTCACCTGGGCTGCCGACAAATACATATACAACTGGGCTTATCAGCAGCTGGCCTCCAACCTGTCGTTCACACAAGGCAACCAGAGCGTCAAGATGCTCAATACCTGGACTCCGAACAATCCGGAGGGAACGATGCCGGCCATCACCGAGGCTATTCAGGGTGATACCCGTTATCTCGAAAACTCTTCATACCTGCGTATGAAAAACATCACTGTCAGCTACAATCTCCCCAAAAGCTGGCTCAAGAAGGTCGATATGAGCGATGTCACCTTCCGCTTCACAGGCCGAAACCTTCTGACTTTCACGTCTGACGAGTTCACCGGTATCGATCCCGAATATGTTGGCAATGGCGTGCGTCTGCAATATCCCAATACCCGCCAATATGAGTTCGGTGTAGAAGTTTCATTCTAAAATTTGAGATGATTATTATGAAAAAGAAATATTTATCGATAATAGCGGGGACTGCCGTAATCCTGTCGTCATGCGACATGGACACAAAGCAGCAGGGTGTGATTGATGACACCGAACCGCTTACTTTTGAATATGCCACCAATGTGCGGAATTACACGGTCTACAACAACCTCCGCAGTATGTCGGTAGGCGCGTGGGTGTACAATACCGAGCTTCAGCTCGACCAGTTCATCGGCATGTCGAACAACGGCGGTCGTGGCGGAAATATAGCCAACGGCTTCCTGAACTCATCCACAGGCGAGTTTGACGGTCCGTATCAGTCATGCTATACAGTAATCTCACGTTGTAATTTCCTTATCCCCAAGTGTGAGGAACTCGTTGCCGGGGCTAACGAAATGCAGGCACAGGAATTGAAAAAGTATATTGCCGAAGCAAAGTTCACACGAGCATATGCCTATTTCTACCTTCTCGACCACTATTGCAATACAAATGACGCTGTAAGCAATGCGGAAACCTCACTTGGATTGCAGATTGTGACTGAGTACGAGCCTACCGGTGACCATTCAAAATATCCCGGCCGTTCGTCGCTCAAAGCTTCAATCGAATTTATCGAGAGCGACCTTGCCGATGCATTTGACGGTCTGACGGAGTATGAGACAACTGTAAGCGACGCACAGTGCGTGGCCGGTGCAAATTATCTGTCATCATACGCCGTAGCAGCTCTTCAGGCACGTATGGCTCTCGCCATCGGCGATAACGAGACCGCCGTCAGCAAAGCCCAGTATGTGATAAGCAATCCGAACTACCAGCTTGCTACCGGGGAGGATTACGTGAATATGTGGTACGACGAGAATGTCAGTGAGCTTATCTTCGCTCCGTATGTCGATGCGGGCGAGATCAGCAACCAGCAGTCGTTCTCTACCTGCCAGGGCTACAATTACTGGTGGACTGATCCCGCTCAGTGCGACTACATCCCCACTCAGGAATCGATTTACAGCCTTATAGAATATGAGGATGCGGAAGGCTATATCAATGATGTACGCTTCGTGGCATTCCTCGGAGGACAGCCTTATGTTCTCAATGTGGAAGGCGGACAGTCAAAGACGTATGTTTTCCAGAAATATCCCGGTAACCCGGCACTTGATACCGGTACTGCAATGTATGACAATACGCCGAAACCATTCCGTTTGAGCGAGCAGTATCTCATTCTTGCAGAGGCAGGCATACTTTCCGGAGCTCAAAGTGTAGCACAGAAGGCTATCAGCGATCTCGTACACGCACGTCTGATAGATCCCTCGGCCATGCCTGAAATCACACTGTCAGGTTCCGACCTCCTTCAGTTTATCCGCAACGAGCGCTCGAAAGAGCTGATGGGCGAGGGATTCCGTCTGAGCGATCTCCGTCGCTGGCAGCAGGGCTTCAACCGCAATCAGCCTTATGACCTTAACCCGGCTGTCGCGGCTACCCGTTCAATCAATGGCCTCAATGTAGTTTATGACAATGACGATTACCGTTTTGTCTGGGCTATTCCTCAGGCCGAGATTAATATCAATCCCAAACTCAAAGGACAGCAGAATCCCGGTTACGGTAATTAATCAGCCAATACACAACGAATAATACAATATGGTTATGAAACTTAAATATTTAGCATTATTGTCGCTTGGTGCTCTGGCCGTAACATCGTGCTCCGACGATGACAACGACTTCAACACAGGCAAAGATGTGACAGTAGACCTTGCGGAAACCACAATACGCGTATCCGAGGATCAAGTATCTTCTACATCCTACAACTATATACCTGTTGTGGTCAAAGGTGAGACCAACGGCCCGGTACAGGTCACAGTCGAAGTTCTGCCTTATGGCGAGGAACCGGCAAAGGCGGATGTGAACTATGTGTTTACCGCATATACCATCACTATCCCTGCCGGTGAAACTACCGGACGGTTCCAGTACTACCCCAAGAGCAATGACGAAATGAACAATGACCGCTCGTTTGAGGTAAGGATTGTTGATGTCAAGGGAGCTTCGATAGGTGAACAGAATAGTACAATTGTGACACTTGTCGACAATGAAGGACTTATTCCGGTTTACTATTCCGGTCTTGCCGGTGCATGGAACGGTGTTATGGAGTCTACCTACGACGGTCCGCTGGCGCAACCCTTTACTATTGTTACTGAACCTGAGGGGACAGATGGATATGGCAGAAATATTACACTTGTTGACTTCCCTGCGTCAGGCATGACTACAAAAGCCACGTTCAGCATTGACGGTGTCACACAGGAAATATTCGTATCGATACCTTCAGGCCAGCAGGTAGGCACATTGAACCATCCGACTTACGGCTTAGGCAAGATAATGCTTTATCCGACAAGCGGCAACTCGTACACGACAGCAGCTTACAATTTTGCACTTAAATTCAACTTTGACCTTAAGTCGGGCGAATATGTGCAGGATCCCCAGTACAATTTCGGTGCTCTTGTGTCATTTGATGCCGGCATGATGATATATGATGCCTTCTCGGCAATGTCGTTCAATCGCAACTGACATTTGTCCTGACAATCAGTTACTTTTCAGGGGGTATTAGTACCCCCTGTTTTTTCTTTTTTAGATTATTGTTGAAATTTAAATATTGCTTTAAATGTACCATAAACGATTACTTTTAATGTCGGTAGTTTTGTTTTCGACATTGTCTGGTTTAGCCCAAAGCAAGATAAACCTGGCAGGAAAAGCAGAACTGAAAGAATTAAAATCCGCGGCGAAAATGAAAGGAGCCGACGCCGCACCGTCAATGATTGAAGCGATAGTCACATTCAACGACGGATGGGACAGGAATATATTAAATCAATTCGGCATTGAAAACGTCACCGATATATTTGAAAACGTAGTTACAGCGTCAATACCTGTCGACCGCATCGAGGCTTTCGCTGAAGCTGATTGTGTATACTATGTGGAGTTTGGTAATGAGTATAAACTGATGATGGACTTTGCCCGTCCGTCGGGAAATGTCACTGACGTACAGAATGGATTCGAGTATGGAGGTGTACCGGTATCATATACCGGCAAAGGCATAATTACCGGCCTTATGGATCAGGGTATCGATCCCAATCACGTCAACTTTGCTGACGCTGCGGGCAATAGCCGGGTAAGACAAGTGTTTGATTTCACCAAAAATATAAGTGCATCTACTGCAGCGGCTGTGAAGAGATTTACTACCGACAACAGTGCTGAGACTCACGGTACTCATGTTGCAGGAATTATGGCCGGTTCGTACAACCGTGCGGGAGAATATACCTATATGACCGGTGTCAGTGACCGATTTCCGCAAAGCGCCGAGGGTGATATACCTTATTATGGAGTTGCCACCGGTTCGGATATTGTAATGTGCTCCGGAGTGTTTACCGATGCGAATATACTCAAAGGTGTAAAGGCAATAGTTGACTACGCAAAAGCAGCCGGCCAACCCGCAGTAGTCAATCTGTCTTTGGGGTCCAATAACGGTGCGCATGACGGATCCGGTACACTCGAACAAAATATATCTCGATATGCCCGGGAAGCTGTTATCTGTATAGCAGCGGGAAATGAGGGCGACCATGACATGTTTGTCGGCAAGAAGTTTGTTGACGGCGACACTGAACTCAAAACAATCATCGTCGACGGCAAATCTTCGGGTATCGATATATGGACCAATGGCCCGGATCCGGTTAGTGTCTCCATCGGTTTTTATGCCTCGCTCACCCGACGGTTTACTCCGGTTGCCACTGTCACAGATGCCGGGCAGAGCGTCAATGCAAATTCCTCGTTCACATCGTCAATGACGGGCGCATGTTCACTATCATCGGAAGTCGACAGGCTCAACAACCGTTTTCATGTGCTTGTTTCGGGCACTTTCCAGCCGGGCACCAACAGGAATAGCGTTGCATTGGTCATCGAAGGTAAGCCCGGACAGGAGGTATATGTCTATGGCTTTGGAGATCTGTCGACATCTTTCACATCAAATAGCATCAGCGGCTTCACTGACGGTACAAACGACGGTACAATCAATGGTCTTGCCTGCGCGGAAGGTGTGATAGCGGTCGGCTCGTACAACAGCCGGACATCATGGCCTACATATGCCGGAGGTTATACTTTCGGAAATAGTTTCAGAGTCAATGAAATGAGCCCATTCTCTTCTTACGGCACGACATATCAGGGCGCATCTTTGCCCCACGTCAGCGCACCGGGTGCAGCCATCATCTCATCGCTCAACAGATATTATACCAACAGTCTCGGAACTACGTCTCTCAATCGCGAGACGACGGCAAAGGTCGTCCCGGCATCCGGCATGACCAATTGCTGGGGCGAGATGCAAGGTACCTCAATGGCATGTCCGTTTGTTTCGGGTACCGTGGCGCTATGGCTTGAGGCTGACCCTACACTTACGGCCGACCGCATTATCGAGATTTTCAATGAAACCTCGGTGAGACCGACGTCGTCTGACCCTCTTGTTCTGAAGCAATGGGGTGCCGGTAAGATTGACGCGCTGGCGGGAATCAAGAAGGTGCTTGACGATAAGGCAAGTGTCGGAGCGATATTCGCCGACGACGAGCGCAATTTTATCCTGACTCCGGTCGACGGCGGTTACAACGTCTATGTGGCCGGCGAGTCGGCGCTCGACGTCACGCTGTATGATGCGTCGGGTCGCACCGTGGCTACCGTATCGGCCGAAGGCAATACCGTCGATGTCGACACTTCGTCGCTGCGCCCGGGTGTATACATCCTGTCGGCGCAGGGCAACACCCAGCGTCACACAGCCAAAATCGCAGTGAAATAACCCGCTGCGACCTGACAAAACAAAGGCACAACAGCCTTGACTAAAGAACAAAATTTTTATTGTACTCCTGTTGATGCTGTTGTGCTGTTGTTAATACAGAATCAACAAATGAACAAATGCCTTGACAAATACTCTAATATAGTTCAGGAGTGAATACGCTTTTGTTACTCTGTCAGGGCTTTTGTGATTTTGTTTGAAACATATATACTTTCCGCGGTTGAAAACCGCGGCTACTATGCTTGATTCAGACTTAGTAGCCGCGGTTTTCAACCGCGGAAAGTATTTTTAGAGGGCTGCTATATTATTGGTATGGTTATATGGCCGGTCAGCAGTATTTGCTGAAGTCGGCGTTGCGCATGTCGCCTGTCTCGTTGAAGGCGTTGTGGAATGCGAATGCGGCTGTGAGCGCATGGGGGGTCTGACCGCCCTTGCCGAGCTTCATGTAGTCTCGCAGGAGGCCTTTGTAGTCGGGATGCGCGCAGTTCTCGATGATTCTTTCGGCGCGTTGTACGGGGTCGAGGCCGCGGAGGTCGGCAATGCCCTGGTCGGTCACGATGATGTCGACGGAGTGTTCCGAGTGGTCGGCATGCGCCACCATCGGCACGATGTTGGAGATTAAGCCGCCTTTGGTGACGGAGGGGCATGAGAAGATGGAGATGTAAGCGTTGCGGGTGAAGTCGCCCGAGCCGCCGATACCGTTCATCATCTTGGTGCCGAGCACGTGGGTCGAGTTGATGCCGCCGAAAAGGTCGGCCTCAAGGGCGGTGTTCATCGATATGACACCGATACGGCGTATTACTTCGGGATTGTTTGACAGCTCGGCGGGACGCATGAGTATCTTGTCGGCGAACTCTTTCATGTCGGGGAAGAATTCTTTCTCGGTGTCGTCGCTGAATGTCATTGAGCAGGTCGAGGCGAATTTACATTTGCCTTTACGCATCAGGGCGAGCACGGCGTCCTGCATCACTTCGGTGTACATCATGAACGGGGGTATCTCCTTGTTCTCGCCGAGGTCGTAGAGCACGGCGTTGGCCACGTTGCCCACGCCCGACTGCAGCGGGAGGAATTCCTTGGGTATGCCGCCGCGGCGGTATTCGCGGAGGAGGAATGCCACGACGTTGGCGCCGATCTGCTTCGACACTTCGTCGGGAGCGGTGAAGGGCTTGACGCCGTCATACGACTTGGTGCGCACGATGCCGACCACCTTGTTCGGGTCGATTTTCAATACCGGCGAACCGATGCGGGCATTGGCTGCATAGATGGGTATCTCGCGACGGTAGGGAGGGTCGGCTGGGAGATATATGTCGTGCATGCCGTAGAGGGCCTTGGGAAGCGCTTCGTTAAGCTCGATGAAGATTTTGTCGGCGAGCTTGGCGTAGGTGGGGATATTGCCGACTCCGGTGCCGAGGATTACCTCTCCGTCGGGCGTTATGTCGGCGGCCTCTATGATGGCCCAGTCAACTTTGCCATAAAATCCGTAGCGCACTTCCTGAGCCATCTCCGACAGGTGACGGTCGTCGTAATGGCAGTCGTGGGAGTTGATGCGCTTGCGGAGGTCGGGCACATTCTGGTAGGGCGCGCGGAAATTGAGCGCATTCGCACGTGAGAGCGCTCCGTCGACATGGTCGGAAGTAGAGGCTCCGGTAAGGAGATTGATTTTGAACGGACGCCCTTCGGCATGCTCACGCTCAGCCTTTGCGGCTATTGCCTCCGGGATGAATTTGGGAGTACCGGGAGCAGTAAATCCGGATAAGCCTACCGTGTCGCCGTTTTTGAAATGCTCGGCGGCCTCGGCAGCTGTCATGTAATCAAATGCCATAATGATTCTGCGGTTTATAATTTTTTTCTAAAAGGAACAAAACAGAAATGCGGCTATGCACATTTTTTCAAATTCTGCGCAAATTTACACAATTATTTGGTTAAAGACAAAGTTTTTACCGATTTAGGCAATATTTAGTGCGATTTTCCCTAACTTTGCACAATAAATTATACCGCGCATGAACAACAACGCCAACTATTCCGACCGGAAATTATATATCGAAACTTACGGCTGCCAGATGAATGTGGCCGACACCGAGGTAGTGGCCTCGGTGATGAACACCGTGGGCTACGAGATAGCCGACACTGTCGACGACGCCGACGCTATCCTGCTCAACACCTGCTCGATACGTGACAACGCCGAGCAGAAAATCATCAGCCGCCTGCAGGCACTGCGGTCGCTGCGCCGCAAGTCGGGACGTCTCATAATAGGCGTCATAGGCTGCATGGCCGAACGTCTGCGCGACGACCTTATCGACAACCACGGCGTCGACATCGTGGCGGGTCCTGACGCATATCTCGACCTCCCCAACCTCTTCGCTTCGGTAGAAGCGGGGCAGAAAGCCATCAACGTGGAGCTGTCGACCACGGAGACCTACCGCGACATCATCCCGGCCCGCATCACCGGCAACCGCGTCAGCGGATACATCAGCATCATGCGCGGCTGCAACAATTTCTGCTCCTACTGCATCGTGCCCTATACCCGCGGACGCGAACGCTCGCGTCCCGTCGACAGCATACTCCATGAACTCGACGACCTCCGCGCAAAAGGATTCAAAGAGATAACACTGCTCGGGCAAAACGTCAATTCCTACCGCTATGCCGACCCGTCGACAGGTGCGGAAGTGACATTCGACCGGCTGCTCGCCATCGTGGCCGAGGCCGCTCCCGACATGCGCATACGCTTCACCACCTCGCACCCCAAGGACATGACCGACGCCACTATCGACGTCATCGCCTCCTACCCCAACATCTGCCGCCATATCCATCTGCCTGTGCAGTCAGGCTCCGACAAGGTGCTCAAGCTGATGAACCGCAAATACACCCGCGCATGGTACCTCGACCGCGTCCGCGCCATACGCCGCCGCATACCCGACTGCGGCATATCCACCGACATGTTCACCGGATTTCACGACGAGACCGAGGAGGATTTCCTCGAAACGCTCTCGCTGATGCGCGAAGTGGGATTTGACGCCGCGTTCATGTTCAAATACTCCGAACGCCCCGGCACTCTTGCCGCACGCACTATGCCCGACAACGTGCCCGAAGATGTAAAAATCGAGCGTCTTAACCGCATGATAGCGTTGCAGAACGAGCTGTCGGCCGAATCAAACCGCCGTGACATAGGCCGCGAATTCGAAGTGCTCGTAGAGGGCGTGTCGAAACGCAGCACCGACCAGTTCGTAGGCCGCACCTCGCAAAACAAAACCGCCGTCTTCCCCCGCGGTAACCACCGCATAGGCGACACAGTCCGTGTGCGCGTCACCGGCACTACCTCCGCCACCCTCATCTGCGAATTAGCGGATGAACATGTATTGTAATAACCATGCATAAGTGTAAATAAGCATGTATATCATTTCATTTGTTACTTATATATAAAGTGTATTGAATAAAAAAACCTTATTTTATTCAATACAATGATATGATTGAATAAAATTCGCTATATTTGCAGTCTAAAACAGACTGTAATGAAAACAACGATACTCAATCAACGGGCAGAGCGAGACGAATTGTTGTCGCGACCTTATCAGCAACGCCATACCAAGTATGACGCTGATGAACTTTTGCAAAACCCGCTTATAAAACTTATAACCGGCCCTCGTCGCGTAGGTAAATCTGTTTTTGCCCTGTTGATGTTGCAAGGCAAGAATTTTGCCTACCTCAATTTTGACGACAACCAGTTGCTTGAAAAATGGGACGAGGATCTGGCAATATCGGCTCTTGATGATGTCTATCCCGATTATGATTTCATGCTGCTTGATGAAATTCAGAATCTTCCTGATTGGGATTTGTGGGTAAGCAAGCTATATCGCCGGGGGAAAAATCTGATAATCACAGGAAGCAATGCCAATATGTTGAGCAGTGAAATGGCAACAGTGCTGACAGGGCGTTATCTCCAGATTGAGATGTTGCCTTTCAGCCTTGATGAAACCATGAGGTGGAAAAACATCAGCCCTGACCGAGAGGAACAGGCTGCACAGGCAATAATGCTGGCAGATGACTATATGCGAAACGGCGGCTATCCTGAAACAATCCCTGCTCGTAGCATCACCAGGAGTTATCTTTCCACACTGTTTGATTCAATTCTGCTGAAAGATGTCGCCAAACGCCATAATGTAAGGAACACGACCGACTTATACAACCTTGCCACCTATCTGTTGTCAAATTTCTGCAATCCGATTTCAGCCAACGAACTTGCCGGAGAATTGGGGCTGTCAAGTGTAGCGACTACAAAGAAATTCTGCGATTATCTCAACGAGACTTACCTGTTCTTTTATTTGCCGCGTTTCAACAACAAGCTGAAACTGATGAACAAGGCGCCGAAAAAGGTATATGTCGTTGACAATGGTTTCGTGCAAAGTACGGCGTTCAATCTAAGTGAAAACCTCGGGCGCCTGTTGGAAAACCAAGTCTTTGTAGAACTCCTGCGCCGTGGCTATATCCCCGGTCAAACACTATTTTATTACCGTACCCGCAACGATAAAGAGATAGATTTCGTCACCCGTAAAGGCGCAAAAGTAGAGCAACTAATCCAAGTCTGCTACGACATGACTTCCGAGAAAACCCGTAAACGCGAACTCGACGCCCTTGTCGAAGCCGCCGAAGAACTCCACTGCGACGACCTTCTCGTCATCACAAACTTGCAAGAAGAAAAAATCGAGTGGAAGGATAAAGGAATAGTAGTAAAACCAGTTAGTCAATTTTAATTGAAAATGGACGCTATTTTATATGGTAACGGATTTAATCTGTTATAGGAAAATTGCCCTTCATGGCAAGAGCTTCTAACCAATATCTCTGATAAAGTTTGCCAATTTTTCTTTGTCGCCATTGAAGAATCTATATGAGATTGAATCAATAAGTTCTTTGATATATCCATCCTTCGTTATATTCGGGTAGTACAGGAACGGACGGGACTCATTGTCATGGCCAAGAAATCCAATTCTGTCAAGTTCACGGACGACCGTCGATATTGTATTGAAGTGCAGATGCCCGTCTATCAGAATAATCAGCCTGCTGACGGTCAAAGGTCCATGCTCCCAAATGAGAGCCATGACTTGCTCCTGCCTGTTTGATAACCTTTTCATTCTTTACTGAATCTTGAGTTATCAGTATTCTTCTCAATTTTCGGTGCCCGAAATCCTTTACCGGAATTGAACTTATATGTTATTCCAATTTTTGCAGTAATATAGCTTTTCGTATATGTCAGGCGGTCGTATCCGGAGGATTCAGTTCTGATTTTACTTTTCCGCTGTAACATGTTATCAACGCCCAAAGATACAGACCAATGTTGCCCAAACTGTTTCTGTAACGTAGGATTAAGATTTAGAATAGGGAATACCGTAATATTACCAATCTTCATTTTGGAATTATAGAAACAACTCATAGTAAGATTGAAGTTCCGAGGCAACGTGAATGTGGTGCTTGCCACAAGCTGAAGATAGCCGAATGTGTCGAACGCTCTCTTATCCGTGAGTTTCTGTGAAGTTATCATGTAGGTCAGACTGGCATACAGGTTCCACCATTTCGTTATGTTGATGAATCCATCACCATGAACGAATATATTGCGGTCTTTGCCCTCATTTCCCCATGTGAGATACAATCGCTCGGGATATTCGGGATTGGATGTAAACATTTGCCTGATTGGATTGTCGGTCATTGAATAGCCGGCGGCAACAGTGAATCTGCCGGCAAGAACAAAATCAAGACTGATGGCATCAGTAAAACTTGGAGTGAGTTCTTGATTGCCGACTGTATAAGTGTAGTCGGAAACTTGCCGAACAACAGGATTCAAAGAATGGAATGAAGGTCGCCGGATGTTTCTGTAATATCCCACTGCTACAGTGTAGTCGCCCTTTTCTGTAAGATTGTAGGAGATATTCGCATTAGGGAAAATATCAAATCTGTCTTTTGCAGTCACACCTCCATTGGTGCCGGAATATTCTCCTCGGATTCCTGCCTTGAATTTCCATCTTCCGGCTTTGCCGTTGGCGGTGGCATAAACTGCCGCAATGTTCTCGTCGTATGAAGAGTCAAAATCATACCTTGTATCAGACACCCATGATTCATCCTTTAAGAAATGATGGAATGAGCGGTTAGAAACATTATTGAAGGTGTATTTCACTCCAACATTGAGATTCCAGCTCATATTGAAGACTTTGTGGAAAGAGAAATCTGTCACGAAAATATTATAACGATTGCGGTTATCTGTATTGTAAACAGAGTCATTCTGAATATATGACCATCTCATTACATTGTCTTCTGTCGCTGAAGAATGTTGGTAATTATAATTGGAAATCAGTTTCAACACAGATCCTTTCTTATCTGTTGTATGTGACCAGTTAAATGCAACATTAAGATTGTGGAAACGGTCTTGACTTTCATACGTTCCAAATGTGCCATCTTGGACTTTCGGACTAGAAATCTCAGTTTCGGAATTTGATGTATGGCGAGTTTTGTCGGGGCTATAATCGAATTGCAGACCGATTTTATCCTTATCCGTCGGTTCATAGAACACTCCGAAGGAAACATTTCCTTGTATCGCTTTCTTTTTATGACGCGACACGCCGAACATCTCCTGTGATACAGAAGCGTTTGTCGATTCCTCGTATGAGGTATATCTGTCTGTCGGACTCCCGTTGACATTGCCGTTGAAATTGACAGTCCATTTTCCGGTATGCAGACTGAGATTGACAAAAGGGTTAATCCATTGTTTATATTCTCCGGCTGTCAGATTCAATCCCGCTGCACCGGTGAGTCCATCGACACGAGTGCGCTTCAAATTTATCTTTATGATACCGCCGGACAAGTCTGCGCTATATTCAGCCCCTGCCTTGGGAATAATCTCAATTGTTGCGATTGAAGATGACTGTATAGATTTGAGATATGTCATAAGTTGGTTGCCTGACATATTTACTTTCCGGTCGTCTATATAGACTGCCGTTCCACCTTGACCGTAAATAGAAAGACTTTCGTCAGTTGCCCATACTCCGGGAGCAGTCTTTAACAATTCCTGCGCGTCCTTATTGGCGTTTAATGGATTTGCCGCCACATTAAGCACAATACGGTCTGCTTCCCGTCTTATAAGCGAAGCTTTAACAACGACCTCCTGCAATGTGGTCGATGTCTGCTGCAGGACAATTCTACCCATATTTTGTTGGATGGATGTAAGGATAACATCATCATATCCGACAAAAGATACCCGGAGCCTATTACAGTCAGAACCAACCTTAATCTTGAAAAGACCGGATGCATTGGTGATACCTCCGCCAACGACAGAGTCATTTACAAATGCCGTAACATTCGCAAATTCAATCGGGATTGAGTCGGTATCCATAACAATGCCTTCAATCTCTCTTGCCGATGACAGAGGAATTGAGCACAGAAGGATAGTGAGGATTATTAATGCGCGTTTCATTTCTTTCTGAGTTTTTGTTCCTGTCCGATTTTATAGTTGAAAATAGCATTACACCTTCGTGCTTCTACGCCATGAGACCAATATTCCACGTTGTCCATATACTTTCCTAAATCATGTAGCTCAAAAAATGCACGGCGCAAGTTGTCGTCAATACCCATCTTTGAGGTGAGTTTATTTCTTGATTGAAAAATTGTGATCTGGGCTATCGGTATATCTCCATAATTATAGTGGTCCACTATCAGGAGCTGTTTCTTACCTTTATCATAATAGGTATAGGTATACATCTCAGTTGAATCCCTTGTCCAGTCTTCAATATCATCCTTGTTTACCCACATCGTGTACGGTTTTGCATCAGACATTGGTGAAGATATAGAAGAAGGTCTCAGAGGAGGCATGATGCCATTGGGCCTGACGAACATAGTATGCATGTGCGGGGCGTAGAAAAGAATTTCCGCGCTGTACAGATGTGCTGTTTGCAGTATATCCGAAAGAAACTTATCCATTCCGGGATACTTTGCTACGGAGTCCGCCGATGATATAATCAGCAATGGATCCGGGATAAGCACATTGCCGAAAGTCATGCGATAGGTGGTGTCCTTGTCGATTATCTGACCGTAGTAATCACTCACATGCCATTCGCGGTTCGAGAATACAAGACTCTTATGCGATGAGCAGCTTGCCATCAGCAGTATTGCCTCGACCATAGCAAAGGCGCATTTGATAAAAATGTTCTGTTTCATATAGGTTGGCGTTTATTTCTTTGCGAGCAAAGCATCTTCCGACGATTACTGTTGCAAAGTTAAGCAGCGAACTAACCCAATAGTCTTAGTTGAACCTCCTTTAGTCTTAATAAGTCTTAGCTTGAGCGGGTTTCTCATCAAATTTCACTAATTTTGTAGTATGAAACGCTTTAGAACTATCACAGCCATTTGTCTGACAGCCATCGCCATTATGGTTGCCGGTAATATATGGTATCTGTATAGTCTTTACAACTCGATAAAGAAACAGACATTACAGACCGTCAGTGAATGTGTGCGTCGCGCAGATATTCTCGAGATAATATCAAGGCTCAACGACACATCCCATGGTAATGACGATTCATTCATAAGGCTCACGCTTATGGTTCAGGGAGAGAAAACGCCAACCGGTGAATATGATTATCCAAACCTTCTGGATAATCTCAATCAGACCATGAGCCAATATTTCCATGCCATCGAGGAATCCGACAAGGGGATGGCCGAACGGAACTATGCCCGCCTTGACAGCATTTTTAAGAACGAACTCAGTAACTCCGGCTTATATCCCGAGAGGACTTCAATCTGTCCGATAGAGAGCAACGCTGATAAGTGCGACGGGCTATGGTCGATGGATTTTGCGATGACTGACAGTCAGCAGCCAATCTATAAAGTATGTTTCAGCCCAATGAACGGTCACATTCTACGTCAGATGTCCGGCATAATCTTAACATCGGCAGCCATACTTATATTGATGTCATTCCTTATATGGTATCTTCTTCACTGGGTTGGGAAGTTGCGAACTATTGAGCAGATGAAAGATGACTTTACCCATAATATGACGCATGAACTTAAGACTCCGGTTGCGGTAGCATATTCCGCTGCGGATTCCATGCTTCGTTATTATGACCAAAGTGACGAGGCGAGAAACAAGCAGTTCCTTAAAATTATCATGCAGAGATTGAGTTATCTGTCGGGAATGATTGAGAACATTCTCTCTATGAGTATGGAGCGGTTCAAAACTATGAAACTCAATATTGAGGATGTGGCGTTAAAACCGATTGTCGAGGATATTTCCGGAATGATGGAGCTAAAAGCCGCTAAACCCGTTGAAATATATATAGACCTCCCTGATAATCTTTCAATTCAGGCAGATTCATTGCACCTCGGCAATATTTTGTCGAATCTCATAGACAATGCGGTCAAATATTCAGGTGAGTCGGTAAAAATTTCAATCAAGGCGGATGCACACTCAATAACAATATCTGACAATGGTATCGGAATCGACAAGGAGAATCTTCCTTTCATATTCGATAAATTTTACCGGGTGACTTCGGGCGACCGTTATGAGGTCGGAGGCTATGGTTTGGGACTTTTCTATGTAAAACAGATAGTCGGGCTAATGGGTTGGAATATTGAGGTAGTAAGCAAACCTGGTCAAGGCACAAAGTTCACAATCAAATTTGACGGCAATGAGAAAAGATAAGGTATTGTTGGTTGAGGATGACTCGACCCTTTCATTCATAGTTCAGGACGCGCTGACTCGTGAGGGTTTTGATGTAGTATGTGCGCCCAATGGTGAATCCGGGCTTAAATTGTTCAAGGACACCAATCCGGATATAATCGTTGCAGATGTGATGATGCCCAAGATGGACGGTTTTGAGATGGTCAGGATAATACGACTTACGTCGCCAGCCGTACCGGTGCTATTCCTAACCGCGAGAACGGCTCTTGACGATGTAGTAAAGGGCTTTGAACTTGGAGCCAATGACTATATACGAAAGCCATTTCAGATTCTCGAACTTGTGGTGCGCATAAAAGCCTTGTTAAAACGCAATCAGCAACGCGTAGCTGAGGACACCAATCTCACAATCGGCGACTGTTCGCTTGATTTTGCATCCCAGCATCTTGCGATACGTTCTGAAACAATCGAATTAACACATACGGAAGCGGTGATTATTGATGAACTATTCCGTCATCCCAATGAAGTGGTCGAAGCAAGGACTCTGATGTATCGTATCTGGCAGAATGATGACTACAACAATCTAAACCGGCTTCACGGTTTTATCTACAAACTTCGCAAATATCTGGCGAAGTCAACCGAACTTGAACTCATAAATATCAGGGGCATAGGATATAAATTAGCCACATCAAAATCATCGGCAAACGCATAAAGATAAAATCGGAATCTTTCCCCGCGTCAGTTGCGCAATTTTTGGACAATCTTGTAGCAACTGTCAATAAAAATACGTAACTTTGCAGCCGCTTTTAGAGCCTCATACTTATCTTATGCAGAAAATCAGAAACATTGCGATTATCGCACACGTCGACCACGGCAAGACGACCCTCGTCGACAAGATGCTGCTCGCCGGACACCTTTTTCGTGAGAACCAAAACGCCGGCGAACTCATTCTCGACAACAACGACCTTGAGCGCGAACGCGGCATAACAATTTTGTCAAAAAACGTATCCATCAACTACAAAGGATACAAAATCAATATAATCGACACCCCGGGACACGCCGACTTCGGCGGCGAGGTTGAGCGCGTGCTCAACATGGCCGACGGTTGCCTCCTGCTTGTCGACGCTTTCGAAGGCCCGATGCCGCAGACGCGTTTCGTGCTCCAGAAGGCCATACAGATGGGGCTCAAGCCTGTGGTGGTAATCAACAAGGTCGACAAACCCAACTGCCGTCCCGACGAGGTGCAGGAGATGGTGTTCGACCTGATGTTCAGCCTCGATGCCACCGAGGACCAGCTCGACTTCCCCACCATCTACGGTTCGGCTAAAAACGGCTGGATGAGCACCGACTGGCAGAAGCCGACCGACAATATCCTGCCCGTGCTCGACGCCATAATCGAACACATACCCGAACCGCAGCAGCTCGAAGGCGACACGCAGATGCTCATAACGTCGCTCGACTACAGCAGCTACGTTGGCCGTATCGCCATCGGACGCGTGCACCGCGGCACGATACGCGAGGGACAGGACATCGCCCTCTGCAAGAAAGACGGCTCGACAGTGCGTCAGCGCATCAAGGAGCTGCACACATTTGAAGGAATGGGGCGCAAGAAGGTGACCGAGGTTAGCAGCGGCGACATCTGCGCGCTCGTGGGCATCGAAGGATTTGAAATCGGCGACACCATAGCCGACTGGAACAACCCAGAACCACTCCCCCGCATCGCCATCGACGAACCGACGATGTCGATGACATTCACCATCAACGACTCTCCTTTCTTCGGCCGCGACGGCAAATTCGTGACATCGCGCCACATCGGCGACCGTCTGACCAAGGAGCTCGACCGCAACCTGGCGTTGCGCGTCACCAAAGCCGACCATGAGGACGTATGGACAGTCTACGGCCGCGGCGTACTGCATCTGTCAGTGCTCATCGAGACAATGCGCCGCGAGGGCTACGAGCTTCAGGTAGGCCAGCCGCAGGTCATCATCAAGGAAATCGACGGGGTGAAGTGTGAACCTGTGGAATTGCTCACAATCAACGTAACCGAGGAGTATGCCTCCAAGATGATCGATATGGTGACCCGCCGCAAAGGCGACCTCTTATCGATGACCACGCAGAACGACCGCGTGCACATGGAGTTCCAGATACCCTCGCGAGGCATCATCGGATTGCGCAACAACGTACTCACGGCCTCGGCCGGAGAGGCAATCATGGCGCACCGTTTCCTCGAATACCAGCCGTGGAAAGGCGACATCGAGCGACGCACCAACGGTTCGCTCATAGCCATGGAAGCAGGTACGGCCTACGCATACGCCATCGACAAGCTGCAGGACCGCGGACGCTTCTTCATCTTCCCGCAGGAGGAAGTCTACGCCGGACAGGTCGTTGGTGAAAACGCCAAGGACAACGACATCGTGGTCAACGTGACAAAGTCGAAAAAACTAACCAACATGCGCGCATCGGGCGCCGACGACAAGGCCCGCATCGTACCCCCCGTAGTGTTCTCGCTCGAAGAAGCCCTCGAATACATCAAGGAGGACGAATACGTGGAAGTAACCCCCAACCACCTGCGCCTGCGCAAAATAATCCTTGACGAAATAGAGCGTAAACGCGCCAACAAATAATGTCGGCAAAGTTCCGACTTAAAATAGAACCGTATAGCGAGGTCATAAAGGAATGCCGCTGACAACACGCGGCATTCTTTTTTTACGGTAACGATATATCAGTTAATTTTGGCATATATATGTTTTTTCGTACATTTGCATGTATATGAAAAATATTTTCTCCAAAATCCGTAATTTTATTCGCACCGTCCAGGCACACCGCCGGATGCCGCTGCGTCTGGAGTTTGTACTCAGCGATTACTGCAACCTCAACTGCAAGGGGTGCACGCACTATAGTCCTTTGGCAATAAAAGAGTTTGAAAGCATAGAGACACTCCGGCACGATGCCGCGCATCTGGGCGAAGCTGTCGGAAACGGTATCTCCGAAGTCTATCTTATTGGCGGAGAGACTCTTTTATATCCCCACCTTCCCGAGGCAATGGAAACAATGCGGAAGCACTTCCAGCAATGCCGGATTTCATTGTTCACCAACGGTCTTCTTCTGCCCAAGATGGACAATAACTTTTGGGATGCGGTCAGGCGCAATAAGATTGTCATAGCCATGACCATATATCCCATACCGTTCGACTACGAGGCGGCGAGAGACTTGTGCGCCCGACAGGGAGCGGATTGTTCGATATTCGGCGACCGCAGGACAGAAGGCTCATTTTTGCGATTCGGCCTTGACCCGACAAAGAGCCGGAACGGCCGCATGTCACATTTCAAATGTTTCAACCGTGGGTGCATATCGATTGTCGACAGCAAAGTATATCCATGTTCGATAAGCGCGTGTGTCAAGCATCTCAACCGCGCGTGCGGCACCGACTTCAGACATTTGCCCGGCGACTGGCTCGATGTCGACGAAATCACATCGGTCAGACAAATCAAGAAACTGCGCGACCGGCCTGTGCCCTTCTGCAGTTACTGCAATTCCAATCCTACTGTCACGAAATACGGGCCATCCAAACGTGATAAACACGAATGGACCGACTGACCATAAACACTTGCTCACTGATCATACACGTATCTTATACAAAAAAACTGACATAACCCATAATATCGATGAAAACGAAACGAATACTCACCGGCGCAATAATGCTTGCATGCGCCGGTGCCGCATCGGCGGCACCCCCCACGGCAAATGTCGACCAGTTGCCCGACAGCGTGTATCTGATGGCCTACTTCACATCGCCGGCCCAGCATCTGTTCTACGCATGGAGCGCCGACGGATTGCATTGGCAGCAGGCCAACGGCGGCAAACCCGCGTTCACGGCCTACGACGACGGCGTATGGATGCGCGACCCGTATCTCAACCGTGTGACACACGACGGCCGGACGACATATCACCTCGTGCACACATGGGGATGGGACAATCCAGCTATATTCCACTGGCAGTCCGACGACCTCGTCAACTGGACGGCAGCCGATGGAGGCACCACAACCGACAGCGGCAAGATATACGTGATGGACGGCAAAGACGGCCGTCCGGTATCGCCCAACGCTTGGGCTCCGGAGTTCACCTACGTACCGGAGGAGGAGATGTACTACGTCTACTGGTCATCGCGCGTCGACGACCGACAGCTCCACTATGTCACCTCCACGCGCGACTGGCAGTCATTTTCAACCCCTCGCCCACTCTTCGACCCCGGATTTACAGCGATAGACCTAACCGTAGTGCGCGAAGGCGACATATTCCACGGATACTACAAAGATGAGCGCAACGGCGAGAAAACCATACGCCATGCGACCACACGGAGCCTTGACCCGACCGTCGACACATTCAAAGGCACAGAGCGCATACTCCCCGCAGATTACGCAATAGAAGTCGAAGGACCTACCGTATTCCGCAAAATCGGAGGCAACGGCTACATCGGCTACTTCGACAAATTCAACGGCGATGCAGGCCTGTCGTTCATGCAATGCACGTCGCTCGAAAAAGGCGACTGGCAGCTGATACCCGACTCAGCCACCGCCAACGTGCCCGACGTGAAACACGGAAGCGTAATAATCATCTCCCGAGAAGAACTGCTTCCACTTCTCAAATGAAAAATCCATAACCGGAATTTCATTCAGCATTATTGATATTGATTGAAACAGGTATTAGCCCGTTCCACACGATACACCGGTTTACCGGCCCACATGTGCGCCCAGGCTTTTCCCAAAGCAAATGCCACATACATCCCTACATTCCAACCTCTTAACAGACCGGAGTTAAACCCGTAAAAAAATATCCATAAAAAAGTCGCCAAAATATTTGCACAATACAAAATAAAGGCTTAACTTTGCATCGCTTTTAAGGAACAACCCAACGACTAAAGCGCAAGCCAAGTCACCAAAACAGGCCAGTATCCTTGAAGCTGAAAACAGGGAGATTCGCTAGCTCAGCTGGTAGAGCACAACACTTTTAATGTTGGGGTCCTGGGTTCGAGCCCCAGGCGGATCACCAATAAAATAAGCCAAATTGCTAATCCACAGCAGTTTGGCTTATTTCTTTCCTCAAAATCGTCTGCATATTGTCTGCAAATTCAAAATTTGGGGTCAGCAGATTTTGGGTCAGCGGATTTTCAGCGCATAAATTGTGGTGGGAGGTTATAATTTTATGAATCTTAAAACATCGCTGCCATTGCAATGCCATTTGCCGTTCTGCTTTGCAGTGGGTTTATCCACCCGGATTTTACCCTCGCGGACGAGCTTTTCAAGCCGATACTCGCCGCCGACCAGTTTTGCCGCAACGGTTTTGCTGAATGTAATACCTCGCTTTTGGAATACAAGACATATCAAATCAAAAGAGTAGCTATCATTCATTATAGACATTCTTATTTTTTGCCTCCGAGACGCTTTCTTTCGGCTTCAAAGGCTTCAAGGAAGTGGATTTCGACAGGTGATAGTTGATATTGGGTGCGCTCGCGGAATTTGTCGTATTCCTCGTTGGCTTTCAGTTTAGCAACTTCGGCTGACACGCTTCCGGCATGTGTCAGCAATTCCTTACCTGACAGCTTCAGGAAATCGTCGAGCTTCTGAATCCAGTCCTTCATATACATCGGGACGTGGCTCTTGGCTTGAAGTTCGGCAAAGTCAAGATAGAGGTTGACAATACGGTTCAGCATATCGACTTCCTCTTCCGAAAGATAATTCTTGGCAATCTCAGCCTCATGTTTAGTCGGCATGGCTCCTCGCCATGAAGTCAGACCCATGAAATCCTTTTCGGCATTGGCTCGGTCATAGATAACCTCTGCAGCAGTATGTCCGTGGGCGGCAAAGTGCATCTTGTTCTGAACCGTCTTGAAGAACTGTTGTGTTATGGAGGTGCGAGGGTCATAGTCTATGCTGAGGGCATAAATCTCCAGTACCTTGCGATAAAACACTTTCTCCGAACTGCGGATGTCGCGGATTCGAGCCAACAATTCGTCGAAATAGTTCCCTTGTCCGGCGTTTTTGAGCAAATCATCATTAAGCACGAATCCCTTAATCATGTACTCTTTCAGCACCTGAGTAGCCCACTGCCTGAACTGCACGCCACGATGTGAATTGACACGGTATCCGACGCTGATAATCATATCAAGATTATAAATGGGAATTTTACGCTCAACCTGTCGTTTCCCTTCCGTTTGAACTTGTGCAAAAAATGCACAAGTTGAATCGGCGGTTAATTCTCCTTCATCGTAGATTCTTTTGATATGTCGCTGTATGGTCGAGCGGTCGCGCTGAAACAGCTCCGCCATCTGGTCTGCCGTGAGCCAAACAGTCTCATTCGAGAGTCGAACCTCAATCTTCGTCTCTCCACCCTGCGTCTGAAATAATATAATCTGTCCGTTATCCATACATAAATTTAACATATTAGATGTTCATTAATGAAATTTTCATACGATTGAATCTTTCCTAAAACTTCTTGTGTGATTTTCAGATGTTCGGACTCTCTAAGAAGCTTTAATTCGTCTCTTTTTTTTATAATGGACGCTCTTACATCTCCGTTTTTCTTTATATAAAGAGTGTTAGAATCTAAACGAGCCAACGCGTCTTTAAGCACTTTATAGGCATTAACAATATTGTCTTGTGAAATAGCTATTGAATTGACTTCTGATTCTATCTTTAAGAGTTCGTTCAATAGCTTCCGTTCGTTTACTAGGTTAGCATCTATCTTTTCTTGGACAGGCCCCTGATCCTGAAATTCGATAGGTTCATAGTTGTTCATTTCATATATCGACCAAAAGTTACGAACCCTATCAATATTCAATAACGTATCGAATTTTGTATCAAATATGAATTCCTTAATATTATCTTTAGATCCGAAAATTTGTCTGCAGAACGGATCACAGGTAATACTATTCCAATCAGGAGATGAAGAAACTCCTGCCAAAAAGACAAAATCATTTAAATATGACTCAGGTTGACTTTTTATTGCTCCTAAGACCATTTCACACGCCTCAGAATCAAGAATGACTTTCTTACTTGTTGGATCAATAAATGAAATACAAGCTCTAAGAATGTTTCGATGTAATGCAGTATAGCCAGGATTAATTCTAACCAAATCCTTAAGAGAATTTTTAAGAATGGTGAGCAATTCGTTTTCTGTGAAAATCAATTCATGTCTTATCTCTCCTTTCTTATACGCCCATAATTGCAGCTCCACAATTTCATAGGGATATTCATTATTACAACCTATTAACCTATGATATATTGTAGACTTATAATTATCCATAGAAATCTCGAATTTCTTACATAGTCGTTCTGATACTTTTTTCTCAATAAGAATACCCACATTTATTGTTGAATATAATCTTTCGTTGTATTGTGCACTCAGATAAATATATATATCAATATATCTAACGACATCATCCCAGTTACTAAAGGAAAGCGTGTTTAGAGAACCAAGATATCCATTAAGTTGATTCCAACCCTTATTGTCCAAAATGTCTTTGATAATTGCTCTGTAATCTTGTCCTTTATCAAACATTAAGGTTAAGTGTTCATTGCTGATACATTCAAATATTTGTTCCTGAAAGTATATAGAAAAGCCACCAATCGAATTAATGGACCTGTATGAGCTATCACCATCTGCTGGAAATAGAAGCTTCAGAATATCCCTTGACTGATATTTTTCTTCAAGCCCATCGATAGTTATTTTGCGCTCAAAATTGGTCTCATTGTCTTTATGAGCATTCTGCTCATACAACGCTCTATGTTCTTCTGGATACTTATATCTAACTAATTCAATGAGTAAAAAATCTCTAATTATTAATTCCTTATAGATCCTGTTAAGGGAAGGCTTAACTAAGTTAATATATCGCTTAATATCTCGTAAGTTTTTAAGATAGGAAGTAAAGAACGAAGAGTTCGCCATTATTGAATTTTTAATCTCATCCAATACCTCATTCTTAAAAGTAAGACCGCTTACTAAATTTGGAATAAGATAATTTAGTAAGAGTTTTGATGAACGTAATGGGAGATGACGTTCCCATGTGAAGAATTTATCAGAGTATGTGTTTGATTTATCCTCTGTTTCTAAAAGCGAATTAATTCGGTTCTTGTCATAAGCACTTATGAAGATCAGATTATTGAACGCTGCATTTCCATCGATTAATTTTAATACTTCTATAATCTCATCTGCCATCAAGCGGTCCAAATCTTCAATAATGATGACAATGCGCTTTTTTAAACGCATTATTGCTTTATTGATTCGAGCTTTTTCATTCTCCCGATTAAATAATGTTGAAGTATGAAACAATGCTGACAGATACTTATTATCCGCCATTACATCGATTACTTTAAGATAATCATTGAACGAATCTTCAAATCGTGCATCATATTTGCTTAATACAGAGTATAAATTTTCAAAGAATGCAGACTGAATTGTATTATTTGTTGAATAGCGGGGATTGAACCGGATTAAGATAAAACGATCTTTATTCTGAAGAAATTTTTCTTCCATAAGATTTATAAACGAGGACTTTCCATCTCCCCATCGCGCATTTATGCCGATACTTAATGCGGACGTTGTCTTATGTTCTACGATACGTTGATATAAACTATCAACTTCATCACCAAATCCAAGGACATCCTGATCTCTACGGGATATTGGAATATCCTCTAACAATGGTATAATACCTTCATTTATTTCATTAGTAGCAGGTTCTTTTATCGCTATGAAATCTAACAACAGAGATATTAAACCAAACAGAAATACTCCGCCAAAGAAAATATCAGAAAATCCTATGTGGAAAAGATCTGATGTGATTATTACATAGTTTGAGGTAAAGAGTCTGTAGTACCAGTATACGGAAGATATACTGATGCTGCTCAATACAAGCAGAGGCTTTACATAATAGTGATGCTTAAACCTATTAAACCAACACACCATCACAGCTATGCATAATGCTATGAAAATTATAGATGATGCTATCCCTTCATTTACAATAGAAAGTATTGGTAAAATATAGTCATCAAACCAACTCATTATTTCCGCATTTAATGATATAAATAGTAATAATACGAAGAGTTGGGTCTTTGTGGATTTCATCCATTCACTTCTCATAACTACAGCCAACTTTGTGTTTTACAAGTTATCCTAACGCCCTTATTGTATAGAATACTTATCCACTTATTTTTTTGCTTTTAGGCGTTCTGATCTATTTGACTCGATATCTGTTTCTTTATATCATCAGACAGAGGAGAAGCCTCTAAAACAGATTTGTTAATTTCCTTATAGCGTTCTTTTGCTCCTTCGATAATGGACATTGAGATTTCCGGAAGGTATAAAAAGCCATCGCAAATGTTCGTAACAATAATGTAGTCTCGCTGATACATAGCAGTCATAGAACCGTGCATCAACGATTTAATCATAGGATTCGGAGCTACGGCGCAAAGCCACTCACCAAAAGCTTTCATATAATCACGATTGTCCATAAGCATCTACATTAAATGATTCATATTCTTCGCGAGAAATTGGCGTTTAGGTAGCAATAATTAAAACTTCATCATCCTTTAATTAATGTTTTCTGAATCACTTGAGTGTTTGATGACTCGAAGTTCATTCATCAGCTTTACTCCTTTCTTAGAAAGTTTCCAAAATATAGCCTCCCCTCCTTTAGCCGTTTGAGCGGGAGCTATATGTAAAAGACCCAATACTCTCATTTGTATTTTAATTGTCTGGAAATCTTTGGAACATATTGAAGGTTGATAAGCATGCGTTCTCCCGGTCTCTTCAATCAGAACTTCAGATATTATATTTTTTGCCGAGTGATCATTTTGATATTCTAAAAAGAATGGAGAGATTAATCCAAATAACTCTTTCCACGAAAGAGTTATTTCCCATTTGTAATTATGAACCCCGTAAGTGCCCGACAGTGAAAATTTCTCATCAAGAGATGCAATATCTTCTATTTCACAACCAACACTTTCCTTTTCTCGTTTGTAGTTTCTTAACTCGTCTAATTCCTTACGTAGTTCATTTATCTCTTGCAGGGTTTCTTCATTTGTTGGAGTGTTCCCTCTCACCCAACCTATAGCAGGGTATGTTTTTATTGTTTTAGTAAGACTAACGGCAACTTTACCATTTAGCTCATCTGCATTACTCCAGAACTGTACTAATCGGCCAATCTTAACCCTATCTCTAAATGTTTCTAATTTTTCACGCTTATTTTGATCTAATTCAATTTTGTCACTTGTCAATTGATTAATATTTTCGTGCAAAAATGCAAGAACTCGAATACCCTTTGATACGGCGTAATTGTATTCTTGTTCGGTATAGCTTATGCCATCTTCTGTCATTGAGCCATACTTACCACCGATAATCAAAATATAATAATCGCAATCATCAATGATTTTCTTGATAAATTCTAACTGTTCAGAATCAATAGCGGTGAAAAATTCCATACCCGCAGGAATGCAATCGAGCGACATTACAGTCTGCATAACCTTTCCACGTTCTTCTTTCAAATCAGAATATGTGGAACTAATGAATACCTGATATCTTTTATCCATGTTATGTTTCTATTATTCATATAAGGCGAAGAACTTGTCTTGCCTTCGGTTTTTGAGATTGAACTTACTCGTTGAGGCAATATTTCACTCGATGTATAAGAATTTATTTCTCATATAATTGGGAAATGATTTTACTGGTTTCCGAGAGAGAATATACGATTTCTTGGTAGTGGCGAATATCCTCAAATGAGAGTTCCCGACCTTTTCGGTCTTTGAGCCATTTTTGAGCAGGTTGATAGCCTCCGATATAATAGTTAAACGCACTCTCTGAAATATTGTCAAAGTATTGCGCTTCATTTATATAAACACGATGGTCTTTATATTCAACATTCTCAACGATGTTACTACCCATAATCGGATAACCAACTTCAATAGCCCAACTTGGAGAGTTTTCCATTGTATGCAACTCCCGTAATCTCTTACCAATCTCCGATATTCGAGTAAACTCGTCAATATTCTTAGGATATTGCACTCGTGGGAAATCGTCCTTCAAGAAATCTTGGTATTTCTGAATATATGAAGGCATATGGAGAGTCCCATAAATGTAGTCAAATAACTCGATAGGTTTAACCTTTTTACCAACTTTTAATTCTATATTTTGCACTACATCATTATCAAAGTTTGGTGATTTTTCTAAACCATTTGTTGTCCAATCCTTCTGTCTATATAGATATAAAGGGAAGAAAGTTACATTATCTTTTGAAGATAATAAGGTTTTGTCAATCAGGTGTTTTGCGATAAATATGGCGTTTTTATTATCGCGGTTAACACGAATGACACAAAGACTAATATTTTTACCTAAAAGTAGATGAGAACTTGCTTTTACTCGTGGACGAGCAATAAGGCCACTCGTTTTGCCTGTAAAATATATCCATTTTTCCTCAAATGGACGATATGTAATACGCTGTATTTTAGAAATGTCAAAATGCAACCCTACATCTGTTTTGGCTGCATTTATCCATTGTTCATTTGATTTACTTAAGATTGGTGTTGATAGCAGTTCCGATGTGCTTGTATTAATGAGATATGATATTCTTTCCCTTACAACTTCTTCTGAATTACAAATATTGAATTCATCGAAAGCTGTAGTTATGCCCATAGAACTAACTTTGAATAGTTCATTTATAGCAAAACCCTTGTTATATTCCTTTTCAAGGCCAAAATCTTTTGGCACAAAGAAATACATCGGTGTTTGTGGTTTCAGCTCCGTATATGGAACGGTAGTGATATTGTTATTGTACAAGAATGAATATTTGGACTCTCTTTTACCGTATAAATCGTAATGGAATAATCGTCCGAGGGTGTTTTTCTTCTTTTTGCCAGTTTTTATAAAAAAGTTTATACTTACACCCTGCATGATGTCAAATACATTCTCATCCTTACTGGCATCAGGCGCTGTTTCTTTCTTCTTAGAATTGCCATGCAAATCAATCGTATATATCGAATCAAACACACGAAGCAGCTCCCATCGCATTCCTCGGAATGTTGGGTTGTCAAGAAATCCATGTGGATTGATATATGCCAAAATACCTTCTCCATTTTGCTCTATGAAATATTGTGCCATTCTGATGAATTTCACATAGTCGTCATTAAGCCACTTAGGATTTCTCTCTTTCAAATGATCTTTGCCGCCGGGTTCATTTTTATATGACTTCATCAAATTTGTTATCCACAGACCATTGTTTGTGCTTGATCCATTGTATGGCGGATTCCCAAGAATTACCATAACTGGCGTATCTCGTTTTATTCGGCTTGCTTCATTCGCTTCTTGACTCAGCCACATTGAGAAGAGTGTGCCTATATCTTTATGATGCTCTTCTAATGAATTTGTAAGATAGATTCTTATTCTGCGATCAATAGTGTGAGTATAACCTGTTGAATTCAAAATCCAATCCAATTTAAGATGCGCTATTGCGTAAGGAGCCATCAGAATTTCGAAACCATTGAGACGAGGGAGCAGGTGCTTTTCAACATAACCCTGCCACATTCCCTGCATATTTGAAAATTTATTGTATATGCAGTTTATAGCCTCAGCCAAAAAAGTACCTGTTCCGACGGCAGGATCAAGTATTTGCACACGATGATATTTTTCAAGTTTAGTGCGTTTGCTACATTTGACCTTAGGATTGTAATTCTCATTTATTACTTCATGCTCAATTTCAGAATAATCAGCAAGTCCATTTGGAAGGTCAAAATCTCTTTTCAGTATTTCGTCTACAGATTTTATTATAAAACTCACAACAGCAGAGGGCGTATACCATACTCCCTTAGATTTTCTCAATTTCGGATTATATGAAGCAAGGAAGTCCTCATAGAAATGAATCATAGGGTCTGAGTGCCGATTGTTACTACCATAACCTTTAAGAATTTTAGACATATCGGTAGCGGCAAACGAAAGAGCTAAATCATCAACTATCCATGCAATTCGCTCATCGAGGTCATAACCAGCTATGCTTTGAAATATTTGACGAAGAAACGGATTAGTTTTAGGAATCAATGTTGCTGCTTCTTGTCTGGAGAAATCCTCAGGGGTTTTATCATGCATTCTCGCTGCAAACATTCCGTAAGCTATCGTTTGAGCATAAACGTCAGCAAAACTTTCGTGAGTAATATCATGGATAAGTACTCTTTTGAAAGCATCATATTGACCCTTAAGTTGGATGCTGGTATAATCATTCTCATTATCCAACACTCGCTTAATAGTTTCCGCTAATAATCGTGCTTTCGATGCCATTATCGAGGCAAGCTTTCCAGCGGATACTATCTTTTGTGGTACTGAATTAGCAAAATGTTTAATTGTCTCCACAAAATTGTCGAAATTTGAAACAATACCGACAATTTTTCCTCCGGCGACATTCGCTATTCGGATGCTATTCTTAAATTCTCCATTCTCATAGAAATGAAAGTCAAGATAATCTGTGAATATTATATGGTCAAGAGACTCCTTATATCGGTTAAATTGTGATTTATGCTGTTTTCGTCCTTCAAGATCCGAATCATTAATGTCCTTAGCTTCGATAAAAAAGACCGGGGTATTATCCGATATGCGAGAAATGATATAGTCAGGAGCGCCACATTCAATTCTGGCAGGCTCGTTTGTAACCACCATATCTGTCAAGATTGCCGACATTAGCTGCTGCAATGCCGGTCTATAGCTATGTTCTCGAGCGATTCCTGTTCGGAACTGCTTATTTAATTCAGATATGTAGTTTTTTAGAGTCATATTAAAAAACAAAAACTCCGGCGGCAGTTATCTGAGGGCTGACCGAGCCTGCAACGACTGCGTGGGGAGTTTCGGGATTTGATTCTTTGCGCAGCAAAGCGCTACGCGATTAGGTTTTATGTTGGCTTCGTCAGCCATTTGTATTTAACCTTGCGGCCATTTTCAGATGGTTAAAGTTTCTCCAATTACAAAGTTAATCAATTTCCGTGAAAGTTTGACTGTCAGGCATAAATAAATTTTAACGTCTTCCTGATATACCGCGTTTGGGCTGAGATGGTTTCATCATTCGGTGGGCTTGCATCATGCAGCGGTAGGCGAAGCGGCGGTCGTCTTCATCTTCTTTGCGCCCCCAAGGGAGCTTTGTGTCGCTGCCTCCGCCTCCGCAAGACTGAGCGAACTGAGTTGCGCCATCAAGATAGCCGAGGAATAGATACATGGCACACTTCAAAATCTCGTTGGGCTGCTCGGCGATTGCTGTCAGGAACTCTCCGTCAATGTCGGATTTCTGTTCCTGAATGTTAGTCTATATTATTACATCTACAATAATGTATAAATAGCGGTACTTTTAAAAGCGACGAGCGGAGCGACGGTGTAAGCATCGGTGGATAGGCGATGACGCGCGATTCGATTGCATCTGTTGCAGGTGTCGTGGGCGCCTATCGGGAGATTACCAGAATGGTCTGGCCGGAGTCGAGGGCAGTTTTTATTTTGTCGCCGCCTTTGGTTACTTTGCAGAGGCTTATCTCGTCGCCCTCCACTTCCTCTATTTTCAGCCGGCCGATCACGGTGCGGGCTTCCTTTCCGGCGATTGTTTTGACAAGGTAGACGTCAAACTGCTGTCCTTTGTACACTCCGTCGGTAAATCCGAGGTCAATATATACCTCCTGCTGCTTGTTTTTCTTGAACTTTCCGCCCTCTATTACCGAGGCATTGAGTGGGAATAACCGGTTATAGTGGTCGGCTACCATGCCTGTAAGATATTGCAGGGCATCGGTGATTGCTTTTTCTCCCGATGCCATCCAGGAGCCGCCGCTGTCGGATATGCTGAACGTATGGCTGTCGACTACCGTCCCGTCGCAGGCGTCCTTGAGATTGACTGTCACGCTTACAAGTCCACGATAATAGGTATTTGTTGTGGTTTTGCCTTTGCTGTCTTTGGTCGACTCCGACTTTGACACCGTGCTGATGTTGGTTATTGTGCCGTCGGCATATAGTGCCGGGACGGCTCCTGAAAGCTCATCATCAGTAAAATTTCCGTCAGTCGGGCGAAAAAGCCGTACCTTGCTCAACCCGTTGACTATGCTTGCGCGGACTGCTTCGGCATACTGGGGCTGCTGGCTGGAGATCTGGCCTGTCAGCAACGTTTCGGCCACACTTTTAAGCACTTTCCCGGGGCTATCGGCGTTTCCACCGTTGGCAGGAGTATAGATAAGTTCACCCACTCCGATTTTATATACGATATTCTTCTCCCTCTGTCCGTAGACGGGAAGCATGGCTGAAAAAATCAGGACGATGACTGCGGATAATAATCTATGCATATTTTTCTAATCTGTTTATCAGGATACTGACGAGTAAATAGTTACGAGAATCAGATGACCGGTTTCATATTTCCATCCCGAAATCGATGTCTATGTTGTCTATCGGGAGATTGGGGAGGGGTACGATGGTAAGAACGGGGATTTCATATAATTTACTTCCGCACACCTCACATTGCTCTCTGTATTCTACATAGACAGCGCCGCATTTGGGGCATATATATGCTTTCGGATAAGAAAACGAATCCTCTCCGTCGTTACCGTCGGGAAACAGATTGCGCAGATACGCGTTTGACGTCATTACGAGGCGGAACGGCTTCATGTCTTTGAGATTGAAATATATGTTGCCGTATATGCCGTCGGACGAAGCCGATACAGCGGATACTTTCATTGTCCCGTATTCATGGAAATCGAAGGAGGCCGATTTAGCGCCGTCCAATTCCTGCGCCATGAGACCGGAAACAAAGCCTTTGGCTATATCGGACGACTGAAATCCCACGAACCTGAGGTCGGAGCCGCTGATTTCAGGGAAAAGTTCTTTTCCGTCAGCGGTATGGAGCAGCCGGACTATACGGTTGTAATTCTGTTCGTCACTGACCGGCTCATCCTTATCCGAATCACACGAACTCACAGCGATAAAAAGGAACGAAAGACAAAGGAATATAAATGCGTTTATTTTCAATTTCATACCATCCAATTTAATATCTTATAAATAAGTAACTGTTTAAAATTATTTTATACTAACCATTCTCATTATTTTAATATTCTGCCGGAGTCTTTTTCGTCGCTTTCCATCTCGTCATCAGTCATGTAGCTCGCTACACTCCTTCTTCCTCATTGGAAATCGCCTGAAAAATCCTTCCGTCATAATATCAAAATAATTTTGAACAGTTACTTAACTGTACAAAGTTAAGAAATCTTTTCGGTATTATGAACTCTACACAATCACGTGGAATTTGAGCAAAAGGCTGCCCCATCTAAGAGCTTGTCTAAATTTATATGATGCAGATTTTGAGAGGGATTGTCAGATGGATTTTTGCTTGCGATGAAGGAGCGTAGCCGTAGCTACGTGACTGAAAAGCGAGCAAAAAGACACTGGCAAGACCCTCAAAAGCAAAGTGATATGAATTTTAGACAAGCTCTATAAACCAAATACACCGCGGTTGAAAAACCGCGGTGTATATCGGTAAGACTGAACTGAGTTATCAGTAGTTTTTGGCTTCGATTTCAAAAAAGCTCTTTGCGTGGAGGCATACGGGGCATGCTTCGGGTGCTTTTTTGCCTATGACGATGTGCCCGCAGTTGCGGCATATCCATACGGTGTCACCTTCGCGCGAGAACACTATGCCCTCTTCGATGTTTGCGAGGAGCCGGCGGTAGCGTTCTTCATGGTGGCGCTCAATTGCAGCGACGGCACGGAAACGGTTGGCGATAGCCTTGAAACCCTCCTCGTCGGCTTCCTGAGCCATGCGTTCATACATTGAGGTCCACTCATAGTTCTCTCCTTCAGCAGCCTCACGCAGATTGTCCATTGTGTCGGAAATCTCGCCGCCGTTGAGGAGTTTGTACCACAGTTTGGCATGTTCTTTCTCATTGTTGGCAGTCTCCTCGAAGATTGCGGCAATCTGTTCGTAACCGTCTTTTCTTGCCTTTGATGCAAAATAAGTGTATTTGTTGCGTGCCTGCGATTCGCCGGCAAATGCTTCCTGAAGGTTGCGTTCTGTTTTTGTTCCTTTTAATTCTCTCATTTTAAATAGTTTTTAAGTTAGTTTATTTTATGTTGTTGTATGATAGAGCGTATCACAGCTGCCTCAGCCATCTGTACTGCGACATTCAGGGCATAGGCCCCTGAAATAGATGTCGACACTTTCGGTGGCAAATCCGGCCGAAACGAATCCTTCGACATCTGCGGGCATCGGCATGTCGAATATCCGTCCGCACGCACGGCATATAAAATGGCTGTGCGGACTTTGCGGCGCAAGATCGTAACGCATATTCCCACTCTCAATCTCAAGTTCACGCACAAGTCCGGCATCGACAAGCGTATGCAGGCTGTTGTACACCGTAGTACGCGACAGCGAGGGATATTTCTCGGAAAGAGCCGTAAAAATCGACTCCGCTGCAGGGTGTCTCTGCGAATTTGCCACAAAAGAAAATATTGAAATCCTTTGGGCGGAAGGACGCACTCCGGCATGATGGAGCATCCCGGCCAATTCGGCATCTGTATATATCTTATCTTTCGGCATTCGTATTTAACATTATTGTAACGATTACAAAATTAGTAATAATTACAATAACTCCAAATTATTTTGCCGTTTTTTTGAAAAAAAAGTTTCAGATGCCCGGAAGCGATAATAATCAGTTGCCGCAGAGCACGCGGGCGAGGTTATCGAAAAGGAGATGGTATTCGCAGCCTTTCTTTTCGCCAAGAGTCACGAAGATAAGGTTTTGTTGCGGGTCACAGAATAAGACCTGGCCATACAGGCCTATGGCGAAAAAGCACGGGCTGACGGCATCCTTACCGCCGATGCGCGTAGTTATGTTGTTCCAGCCGTAGGAGTATGCCTCGTTGTCGAGCGACGCATGCGTGGAACGGTCTATCCACTGCCCGCTGACTATACGTTTGCCGTCCCATACGCCGCGGTTGAGATACAGTCGGCCTATTCTGGCGATGTCACGCACGTTGCTCACAAGGCCGCCGTAAGCCTTTGCCTGACGGTGCCGTCTGTCGTCAAGAGATATATATGCGTCGGCTTCCATGCCGAGCGGCCGCCATACTTTCTCCTCAAGATAAGAAGCGTAGGAACGTCCGGTAGCCCGTTCTATCGCCACTCCGAGCAGTGCGGTGGCCATCGAGTTATAATGGTGCGACGTGCCGGGACGCTCCTTGAAGTGCAATTTCTTGAACCGGCCGATGACATCGTCGCCATAATAAAGGCCGGCCATTTCTGAAAACGGATTCCATCCGTAATCATCATTGAAATCCAACCCCGTGCGCATGTCGAGAAGATGCTCTACGGTGAGTTCTCCAAACAGCGGGTCGGCCGAAGCGAGTTCGGGTATATAGGCAGTGACAGGGGCATTGACATCAATGTAACCCTCGTCGACTGCAATCCCGCACATCAGCGCCGTCACCGCTTTCGATATGGAAAATACATTTGACGGCGACAACGGACTGAAAGAACCATAATATTTTTCAAGCAGAATTGTATCGTTGCGCACAATAAGGAGCGCCCCCTCCCCTCTCACGCGGGAAAAATATTCATCCACTGTCTCGCCCGCGAAATTTCCGCCGGTAAATGTCGACTCTTCAAAATATCGGTCATGGCCGTCAGTTGAAATCAACACGTTGCATGCCGTATCGCATGCCCGTATCGTGTCAAGAGCGAAATCAAGGTATGTATCAAACGACGGGCTCCCGCATCTCACGGCCCTGAATGCCGTACATCCCGTAAGAATGCAGCAAATCGCCGACAGAACAATAAACGACTTTTTCATAATACAAAATTCCGTATGACGTACTGTGCCTATCAGCTACTCACTAAAAAAAGCACACATTGAACGGTACAAAGATAATCCTTTTATTAAGAGGGCGTCTCATAACATGCGATATTTTTTCTGCCCAATCCTATGTTTCAATCCAAGCAAAATAATTTACTGCTTCTTGACAGCAATAAACAACCGCTGTTAAAGTTTTATTAAATTTCCTTACCTTAAGAAGATTATATGATTATTATACGTAAGTTTGCGGCATGGAAACGACTAAACGAATTCTTGTCGTCGACGACGAGGAAACCCTGTGCGATACTCTCGGGTTCAATCTTGAAGCCGAAGGATACAGCGTCGACACCGCATACAGTGCGGAAGAGGCACTTACACTCAATCTTTCGGATTATGATTTGATACTCCTTGACATCATGATGGGTGAGATATCGGGCATACAGCTTGCCCGTATCATGAAATCAAATCCGACCACGGCAGGTGTACCCATCATATTCTGTACGGCAAAAGATACGGAGGACGACATGATACAGGGTCTCGACCTCGGAGCCGACGACTACATAGCCAAACCGTATTCGCTGCGTACGGTGCTGGCACGCGTTCGGGCGGTATTGCGCCGTTCGGGTGCGTCGGCGAAAGAGGAAGTCGGGACTGAAAAGATAGTTTATGGCGGCCTCGTCATTATCCCGTCGAAGAAAAGCTGTACCGTCGACGGCGAGGAGGTGAAGATGCCGCGCAAGGAGTTCGAGCTTCTGTATAAACTTCTGTCAAAGCCTGGCAAGATATTCTCGCGCGAGGAGCTGCTGCGCGACATCTGGACCGACGAGGTCGTTGTTGTCGACAGGGTGATAGATGTCAACATCACGCGCATACGTCAGAAAATCGGACGGTACGGTAAACAGATTGTGACACGGTCAGGCTACGGATATGGCTTCTTTACCGACTAAACGGCTGAGCTACTCCAGGCGGCTCTTCATCTGGCTGCTCGGTTACTCCCTGCTGCTTGTAGGGTGCTTCATCATCTTCCAGTATCACAGGGAAAAGGAGTTCAAGACCACCGAGGTCAACTCGCAGCTTCAGCTCATCAACAACTTCATCATCGCCGAACTCGACGAAGGAAAAGACCTGAACGAAATCGACTATACGGATTTCCACCCGTTTGACCAGCTGCGCGTCAGCGTGCTCGACAAATCGGGATATATAATATTTGACACCTATCCCGACAGCATGCCGCGGCAGGACCACTCCCGGCGCGAAGAAATCATGAAGGCCATCGCCAAGGGGAGCGGATATGCCGTGCACCGACACAGCGAAAGCACGGGCGAGACATATTTCTATTCGGCTACCAGAGGAGATGATGGCGTGATTGTGCGCACGGCCGTGCCCTACGTGGTGTCGCTTGACTCGCTTCTTAAAGCTGACTACGGATTTCTGTGGATAATGGGTGCCGTCACATTGATAATGTGCACGCTTGGATATTTTGCCACGCGGCGCGTCGGGCAGCACATAATCCGTCTCAACCGCTTTGCCCAAAGCGCCGAGAAAGGCGTCAGAATATCCGACATCGAACCGTTCCCCCACGACGAGCTCGGAGAGATTTCCAACCATATAATCCGTCTCTACGCCGAGCTGCAGCAGGCCAATGCCGACCGCGACCGCGAGCACCGCATAAGCCTACACGAGCAGCAGGAGAAAGAGCGCATAAAGAAACAGCTTACCAACAACATAAACCATGAGCTGAAAACACCCGTCGCCTCCATCCAGGTATGTCTTGAAACGATGATCAGCCACCCCGACATCACTGACGCCAAGCGGATGGAATTTCTGCGGCGCAGCCTCGCGCACTGCGAGCGGCTGAAAAAACTGCTCGCCGATGTATCGCTGATCACGCGTATGGACGACGGAGGGACCGCCATCGTAAAGGAAGAGGTCAATCTCACGGAAATAATCGCCGAAGCCGTAGCCGACAAACAGGCACTCGCTTCGTCACGCGGCATGCGTATAGACAACAATGTCAGCGCCATGTTGCGTATGAACGGCAACCCCACCCTGCTCATGTCGATATTCAATAACCTAATCGACAATGCGATAGCATATAGCGGAGGCACTAAAATAACGATTTCGCCGCTCAGTATTGACAGCACGACGATAGCACTGTCGTTTGCCGACGACGGCATTGGAGTGGCCGAGGAACATTTCCCGCGTCTGTTCGAACGGTTCTACCGCATAGACAAAGGACGTTCACGTGCTGCAGGCGGCACAGGACTGGGACTGTCAATAGTCAAAAACGCCGTACTCATGCACGGCGGCACAATCACCGTAGCCAACGCCCCGACCGGCGGCCTTACATTCACCATCACCCTGAACGTAAGCGGAAAATAGGGACGTGATTAGACTCTCACCCAATGCTGTTTACTTAAGGCGTCAATATCGGCTGGTATCCGACAGGATACCGATTTAGCAGTAACCGGGTACACCGAAGCATAGCGAAGGTGTGCCCGGGCGCCCGAAGGCGCCTCCGGATTCGCTTTCATAAAAGGTTAAGATTTTTGAAACATTCTTGAAACATTTTCTTGATTACTTTGTGTTATAAAACAAGTAATGAGAAAATAATGGAAATATTGTTTCTTTGTGTAGTGATTTTTTTGTTCCTGCTGGCCATTTTCGACCTGTCGGTGGGAGTGAGCAACGATGCGGTCAACTTTCTGAACTCTGCCATAGGGTCAAAAGCCGCATCATTCAAGAGAGTGCTTATAGTGGCATCTGTAGGCGTTTTCATCGGGGCGGCCATGAGCAACGGCATGATGGACATAGCGCGCCACGGAATATTCCGGCCGGAATATTTCTCCTTCTACGACCTTATATGCATCTTCATGGCAGTGATGGTCACCGACATCATTCTGCTCGACATATTCAATACCCTCGGTATGCCTACGTCGACTACAGTCTCGATGGTGTTCGAGCTGCTCGGAGCCACATTCGTAGTAGCCATAATCAAGATGGCGGGAGGTGCTGACCTCGGTCTGAGTGATTTGCTCAACACGGAAAAGGCACTATCTGTTATCCTCGGCATATTCCTGTCGGTGGCGATAGCATTCTTTTTCGGGACTGTCGTCCATTTCATTTCACGAACGATATTTTCATTCAACTACCGGAGCAAACTGACCTGGAAAATCGGCATTTTCGGAGGCATCTGCGCCACAGCGATAGTCTATTTCCTGCTTATCAAGGGTATAAAGGACCTATCGTTCATGACACCGGAACTTAAAGGATGGATCAACAGCCACACCTCGCTTATCATCGGAGGCTGCTTCCTGATATTCACACTGCTGATGCAATTGCTACATTTCCTGAAAGTCAATGTGCTCAAAGTGATTGTGCTGATGGGCACATTCTCACTCGCCATGGCATTTGCCGGCAACGACCTTGTCAACTTCATCGGTGTGCCGCTGAGCGGACTCGCTTCCTTCCAGGACTATGCGGCCAACGGCGGAGGGGACGCCCACGGATTTCTCATGAACTCACTCAACGGACCGGCCAATACCCCGGTATATTTCCTCATCGGAGCGGGTGTTATAATGGTTGTGGCTCTCGCCACATCGAAAAAAGCGAAGAATGTGACAAAAACCGAAATCGGACTCGGAAGCCAGCAAGGTGGCGACGAGATGTTCGGCTCCTCGAGAATAGCGCGCCGTCTTGTCAGATGGACGCTCTCGGTGCTCGCATGGGTACGGCGCGTGACACCTCCGCGTGTGCGCCGGTGGTTCAACCGCCGCTTTAATGTCGACGAGACCATCATGGACCAGGGTGCGGCATTCGACCTCATACGCGGTTCGGTCAACCTCGTCCTCGCCGGCGCGCTCATTGCACTCGGCACCTCAATGAAACTGCCTCTGTCGACCACATTCGTCACCTTCATGGTGGCAATGGGTACATCGCTTGCCGACCGTTCCTGGGGACGCGAAAGCGCCGTATTCCGTATCACGGGCGTCATATCCGTAATCGGCGGCTGGTTCATTACCGCAGGCGCCGCATTCATCGGAGCCGGAGTGATTGTGGCACTCATGCACTTCGGAGGCCACTGGGTGATATTCGCTCTCGCCGTACTGACGATATACCTTCTCATACGCAGCAACCGCCGTTTCAAAAACAAACAGGAAACCGAAAGCAGCGACGCCCTCTTCCAGACCATAATAACCACCGAGGACAAAACCAGGACATGGCCGATGCTCATGCTCTACATAAAAGAGCAGCAGCAGGACTTCCTCGCTTTCGCCGAAAACAGTTACCGCGACATAACGGCAGCATTCATTGCCGAAAACTCCGGCGCGCTAAACAAAGCGGAGTCTGCGCTTGCCCAACGCAAAAACGTGCTGAAGAATGCACGCCGCAAGGAAACGCTGTGCCTGCGCCACGTGCAGCACGAGACGGCCATAGAGAAAAGCCCGTGGTTTTATCTGAGCAACAACCTGTGCATGTCGCTGCTCTACAATCTGCGGCGTATCAATGAAGTGTGTAAGGAACATGTCGAAAACAATTTCCGGCCGCTGCCCCCGCGCTACACCGAGGAGTACGAGCTCCTTCGCACCCGCATCAGCATACTCTTCAACGATACTCTCGAGGTGATGCAGAGCAACGACATGCAGCCCATAGCACTGTTGCGCCGCCACTGCGATGAAATAAAGGACTCTATATCGGCAGCCTACCACCGCATTCAGGACCACCTGCGTGAAGGCGACACGGCCTCGATGACGGTGCTTTACGTCTATGTCAACATACTGCAGGAGACGCAGGAAATGGTATCGTCAATACGAAAATACCTCCGGGCCTTCGCCAAACTCCGCGACTCGGAATTCCGCACCCGCCCTTCCCTCCTGTCGGCCGAATAAAACCACCCGCAAGCACAATATCCTTATGTCCCCACATACCGGATATGCTTGAAATAGAATATTTGTACGGATACATCGGCCGATAAAAGTTTTTAGAGTAAAAAGTCCGCAAAATATGCGGACTTTTCTCAAATAAGTATTATCTTTGCCATAAACAGTCATTACCGGCAGATGAAAATCATATTCGACAAGAAATATCTGGAAGAACTTTATCTTGAAGGCCGTACTTCCGATAAGAAACATCGTTTCCAGCCACAGGTCATTGCCAAATACCGCAAAACTATTGACCTGCTTGAATCTTTGTCGGTTATCGAGGATTTATTCCGGTTTCATTCCCTAAATTATGAGACACTTTCGGGAGATAAGGCCGGATTGGAGTCGGTACGGGTCAATAACCAGTACCGTATCGAGTTCAAGACAACAAAAGTAGTATCGGATATTGTTGTTACAGTATGCAACATATTGGAATTATCAAACCATTATAAATAAAATTGTCATGGCAAAAGTCACTTACGGATACGAACCGACGCACCCCGGAGAAGTAATCAAAGACGAAATAGAATACCGCAACATCTCCCAGCGTGAACTTGCCCGGCAATTAGGCATGTCATATAAGGCGTTGAATGATTTGCTTAACGGCAGGCGGTCACTTTCCGCCACCACCGCCATGATGCTCGAAGCTGCGCTCGATATACCGGCCGATTCGCTTTTGCGCCTGCAAATGAAATACAATATGCACCGCACGGCCAATGACCCCTCATTTATCGAGCGACTGAACAATATACGCAAATATGCGGCATTGCTGTGACAGGATATTGTAAAACTAATGTTGACGGTTACATGATGTAGGGCTGCACCGGGGTGCAGCCGATAGCAAAAGCTGATTATCATCTGCTTGACGGCTGCTCCGGGGAGCAGCCATACACATGCAGCCGTCAACGTCAGTTTTGCAATACCGTCCTTTCATCTGGGTCGGCTATATGATTTGCCTATAGCCGCGATAGGAAAAAACCTTGACAATCGCTTTTAACGTCATCGCGAAGGCTATACTTTTGCGGCAAAATTTAAAAAGCGAAAGATTATGAGCCAACCGATGATTGTATGGTGCGTGACAGTGGCAGTGCTGCTGCTCGCATTCCTGTTAAGAGCCATAGAGAAGCATCATGCCGGATGCCGGCACAACCACGCCGTGCGCAAGCCGAGACACCTGTTTGAACTCGGCAAAGAAAAAGAAATGTTCTATATCCCCGGAGACAGCGACGATGATGACTTCGACGATTGATACGGCCGGAGGCGCGCCCGCGCAGGCCGACATACGCAGAATCGCATCGTTTCTTGCCGAATATGCCTCATGGCTGGCAGGATGCGGCGCGACATGCATACGGATAGAGAAAAACACACGACGTATGGCCGGAGCCTTCGGGGTAGGATTCGACATATCCATAATGCCCGCGCATGTGTATGTGTCGGTGTGGGACAGGGACATGACCGACCGATGCGTGACAGTAAGCAAAACCACCGGCAAAGGCATCAGTTTTGACCTCAACGCAAAGCTTAGCCGGCTCAGCTGGGAAGTGGCTGACAACAGACTTGATTTCGCCACTGCCGTAAGCCGTTTCGAAAAAATCAAGGAGACGCGCCCTACCGGAAAATATGAGGTACTTGTGCTGACAAGTCTTGCCAACGCATCGTTCTGCCGCCTTTTCGGGGGCGACGCGATAGCGATGCTGATAGTGTTCATATCGACACTTGCCGGCTACAGGCTCAAACAAATAATGCTTGACGACGGCCGCGACATCCGTCTTGCATTCCTGTGCGCGTCATTCTTCTCGGCCACAATCAGCGCCGGAGGGCATATCTTCGAAATCGGCTCCACGCCCGAGATAGCGCTCGGCACAAGCGTGCTCTATCTGATACCGGGCGTACCCTACATCAACGCCGTCAGCGACATGATTGACCGGCACTACCTGTGCGGTTTCAGCCGTTTCATCGACGCGCTGGTGCTTACCGCGTGCCTGTCGGCCGGGCTGTGTGCCGGAATGTTCATATTAGGATTAAAATGGTTTTAAGGCAGACTGAGCTATGTGGAACGATATACTTATAAATATTTTTGAGGATGGATTGTTTGCGGCGATAGCGGCAATCGGTTTTTCCAGCATCAGCAACACACCGCGGCGCGCCTACCTGACATGCGGACTGATTGCGGCCGCCGGGCACGCCATAAGATATATACTGACAATGCCCGGTTTTATCGGACTACACATAGTGGTGGCGGGGACGATTGCGGCATTCGCCATCGGAGTGCTGTCGGTGATTTTCGCACCGCGTATCAAATGTCCGGCCGAGGTGTGCTTTTTCCCCGCGTTGCTCCCCATGATACCGGGCATGTATGCCTACCGCACGGTCGAGGCACTTATATCATGTCTGTATCATACCAAAGAGGAAGCGTTCAACCATTATCTATACCTGCTGACCTACAACGGGCTGACCTGTACGTTTATAATATTGGGAATGGTAATCGGAGTCACGATACCGGTATTTTTATTCAAAAAACTTTCATTCACAGCGACAAGATAGCGATATTCTCAATATCTTTGCAAAGATATGGAACTACGACAGTTAAGATATTTCGTCAAAGCGGCCGAAACGCTCAATTTCTCGGACGCGGCAAAAGCGCTCAACATAGCGCAAAGCTCACTATCGCAGCAGATAAAACAGCTGGAGGAGGAGCTCGACGTGCAGCTCTTCCTGCGCAACAGCCATGCCATACGTCTCACCGAGGCGGGCGAGCTCATGCTCCCTTTCGCCCTGCGCACGGTGCATGATGCCGAGACATGCGCCCAGCGCATACACGACCTGCAGAAACTGCTGTCGGGAACGCTCAACATCGGAGTGACCTATTCGTTCAGTCCGATACTGACCGAGACGGTCATATCGTTCATGAAATTGTATCCCGGCATCAAGCTCAACATCATCTACAAGCCTATGGGCGAACTGATGGAACTGCTCGCGAAGCGTGAACTTGATTTCGTGCTGGCGTTCAAGCCCACGAAGCCGGTGGCCGATTTGGAGTCGCATATCCTGTTTCAGAACAGCCTGTCGGCCGTGGTCAATACCTCACACCCCCTCGCTTCAAAAGAGAAAGTGACTCTCGCCGAACTTGAGAAATATGAACTTGCCCTTCCGTCGAAAGGGCTTCAGGCGCGCAACGCATTCGACCATATAGCCGACACATACAGCCGCTTTCACATACGCATAGAGCTGAACGAGGTTAACATACTGCTCAAGCTGATACGGCAGACTCGCCTCGTGACAGTGCTCGCCGAAGACTCCATATACAACGAGCACGACGTCAAAGCCGTGCCGCTCGATATTCCCGACAATGAAATGACCGGCTGCGTCCACATACTCAAGGACAGCTACCACAAGCACTCCATGAAGGAATTCGTAAGACTCCTGAGCGAATCGCTCGCCGTAAAAAAACGCCGGAACTCGTGGATATAGTAAAAAACTGTAGCAGGTGCAGGATTAACGCGTTCAATACGCGTTAATCCTGCACCTGCTACATGTTATATACTTATACGTCAGAACGAGGGATAGCCCGGATTCTGGGTATAGCGGCCCAGTGAGAAGTTGTACTGTGCCACAGGTATCGGATAGTATTCCTCTCCGGCATCAAAGACCGCGTCACGGTAATAGATGCGGTTATCCTTTTCGGCATCGAAATATCGCGTCATCACATCTTTTGCAATGCCCCAACGCACAAGGTCGAAGAATCGCTCGCCTTCGAGAGCTTTTTCAAGGCGCATCTCGGTGCGGAGTGCCCGGCGGGCGTAATCCTGAGTCCATCCGGCTGCGGGATAAAGCCCGATTTTATAGTTGGCGGCATCTTTTTCCGGATTATTGAAATCCTTAACGTATGCACTGTTCATGGCACGTGAACGCACTTCGTTAATCAGAGTGCGCGCCTCCTCCAGACCGTCGCCTCCGAGTTCGATAAGAGCTTCGGCCTTATAGAGCAGCAGATCGGCATAGCGGATAATCTGCCAGTTGAGCTGCGAAGCGCCCCAGGGCCATCCCTGGAACATGTCGGGAGATTCAGGTGATACCCAGAATCGTTTCGCGCAGTTATGACCATAGACACCGCGGTCGCGCACCCACGACTGGCATGGTGATTCCTTATATGTCTTGTACGTGATTGTCGGACGGCCTACGACGAAATCGAGGCGTGGATCGACATTGTGGTCTGTATTGCTTAGGGTCTGGTGCTCGTCGTCTATGAAATTAACCACGCCATAGTCGGGAAGTGACTGGTAGTCGAATACCGGCAGGCCATTCTCATCGGTCTGATAGGCGTTGATAAGGTCTTGCGAAGGGAGGAAGAACCCGTCGCCGTGGTATGGGCTGTTGCCACCGGGTGAATTGAGCAGATTGCTCCAGTTTACGCGACCTGCGTCGCCCGAACCGTCGTTCATCGAATATTGGATTGCAAATACCGATTCGGGACCGTTTTCGTTGGCGATAAGGTCGAGGCCCTGAAAATCCGAGAGAAGATGATACCCCTTGACATTGTCAATCAGTTCGACTACCTCCTTGAGCAATTCCTTATTTATATTTATTACGGCATGGGTGGCCGGATCCTGTTCGTAGGCCTGATACAGTTTTACTTTAGCGGCGTATGCGAGAGCGATATTTCTGTTGATACGTCCCGTCTCGGCATGACGTTCGGGAAGTGATTCGGCGGCTTCAAGAAGCTCACCGGCAATTCGGGACAGATGCTGCTCGCGCGTGAACTCATCGTTGGGCACATTGACGTATTCCGATTCGGGCAAGTTTTCATCCATATACGGCACCTTATTGAATAGTCGTACCAATTCGAAGTAGAAGTGAGCTCGCAATACCTTCATTTCAGCTATGCGCGAAGCCTTTACAGGCACTTCTTTTTCATCGGCTTTCTCCAGCACACGGAGAGCTGCGTTGCATCGTGAAATCTGACTGTAGAGATTGAACCATTTTCCGTCGATATTACCGTTGTTTGCCTGTACCTGGAAAGTCTCCATGGCGTGTACATCCCACAGATCGCCTTCGCCGCCTCCGCCTTTATAGGCATTGTCGGCCCTTACTTCTCCGAAGCTCCAGTTGGAGGTGGGACGTACCCAGGGGTCGCCCTGTTCGTTGGTGAATCCCGACAGGCCGGCATATGCCGAGTTGACAAGGAGGTCGATTGCCTCGGTCGAAGTCATCACTCCGTCGGAGAGACTGCCTTGCGGAGTATTCTCCAGAAAATCCTCGCTACAGCCGGCAAGCATCACGGTGCAGCCTAAAGCCAATATGATATTATGTAGTTTCATCTTAAATCGTATTGTAAATTAGTGATTATGAATTAGAAGCCGAACTGGATGCCTACAGTGTAGGAACGTGGCAATGCGTAGGGATACCCCAGACCCTCTGGGTCGGCACCCGAGTAATTTGTGATTGTGAAGAGATTCTGAGCCTGGAAGTAGATGCGAGCGTTGCTCAGATGCAGTGTGCGCCGCAGTGTCTCGGGGAGAGAATAGCCGAGAGTAAGCGTCTTCATGCGCAGGAACGAACCGTTCTCGATATGGAACTCCGACACTTCATGCTCGTTGTTGCCGTTGTCGGTGGTAGGCGCCGGTGTGTCGCAGTCGTAATAGCCTGTCTGCAGGTAGCGTTCGTAAGCATTGGCCGCATCGAGGAGTGCCACACCGTGATTGCCGTTCCAGCACTGGAACAGGTCGGTATAATACTTTGAATTATTGAAAGCGTCACGTATTATCGCGGTAAAGAACATGCTGAGGTCAAAACCTTTCCAGTTGGCTCCGAGATTGAGTCCGAACTGTGCCTTGGGGAGGTCACACCCGAGCCATGTACGGTCGTTATAGTTGATTTTGCCATCTCCGTCGGCATCGACATATTTCACACGTCCCACCGCAGGATGACCGAATTCCACGGTGTATTTCCGGCAATATTCATCAACCTCGGCCTGCGAGTGGAATACGCCGTCGGTCCTGAAGCCCATCCACGAGCCAAGCGAATGCCCAACGAGCGAATGGCCGGCATAACCGCCTCCATAGCTGTAATAAATATCGTCGAGCAGCCCTGTCACGGTATTTTTCGATACACTGAGGTTAAGTCCGATATTGTAGGAGAAATCCCTGCCGGCACTTGAACGCCAGTCAATCTGCGCCTCAAAGCCTTTGTTGGTCATCTCGCCGCCGTTGTACCAGCAGTAGCCGCCCTCGCCTATCGTGGCGATATAAGGTTTTTCGACGAGCATATCCTTTGTGTCCTTGTAGAAGTAGTCGAGCGAGAGAGTAAGACGGTTGTCAAGGAATCCGGCATCGATTCCGACATTGGTCTGGTATGTCTTTTCCCATTTCAGGTCGGGATTGGTGGTGCGTATGCGGTAGGCTCCGGGGGAGAGAGTGACGCCGTCGCCGCTCATATTGTAGGAACCACGGTCGAGACTCATCAGATATTTGGCGTAGAAAGCCTCGTTGTCAATCAGGTCGTTGCCGTTTATACCCCACGAACCGCGCAGCTTAAGGTCGGAAAGCCATCCGCGCGTCGACATCATGAAATCTTCCTGAGAGATTCTCCATCCGGCCGACACTGACGGGAACCAGTCGTAATTATGCTCTTTCGAGAGACGGGATGATGCGTCGCGACGTATCGTAAAGGATGCGAGATACTTGTTGTCATAAGCGTAATTAAGCTTACCGAAACCGGAGAACATGGAATAATTTGAAGCACCTGCGCCTACATTCTTGCCGGCTGTGACATTGCCGAGATACAAGTAGTCAGGATCCTCGATTTCAAGACCTGTACCATATCCGAAGAAACTTTCGTTATGGTATCTTTTAGCTTCAATACCGGCAAGCGCCATTATGGAGTTTTTGCCAAGGTCAATATTGTATTGCGCGGTATTGGTCCATACCCAGTCGACATTTTTAGCTGTAGACTGAGTGAGTTTATTGACTTCGTCGCGCAGATAGGCCGGCTCGAATGTCTTGTTGGTCTCATTATAATAGTTGACACCGAAATTTGTCCTGAGTATGAGGTTTTTTATCGGTTCGACCTGGAGATATGCGTTGCCGAACACGCGCCAGTATTCATGTTTATTGCCTTTGTTATTGTCAATCAGGCGCATCATGTTGGGAGCGTCGCCGAGCACGTCGTTGATCTGGTCGACATATACGCCCTGCGAATCGTATACAGCTTTTGCGGGATGCTGCTTGACGGCATTCTCTTCGGCGCCGTCGGGCATATAGTGGGCGCGCCACCAGTTGACGGCGATATTGCCGCCTGCTTTAAGCCTGTTGTTGAGAAATCCGTAGTCGGAGCTGAAGCGGGAGTTGACACGCTTGAAATCCGAGCCTTTGACGATACCGTCATGGTCGAGCCAGCTGAGCGAGAGTGATGAGGAACCGTTGTCGGAACCTTTGGAAAGACCGATGCTGTAGGTCTGCATGAGAGCCGTGCGGTGTATTTCCTTCTCCCAGTCGGTGGTCTGCGGCAGGACGTCGGCACCGTTAAGGTTTTTATATGTCTGAAGCTGCGCTGTCGCGCCGTTGCCATAGATTGCCGATGACGGAGTCGTACCGTTGTGGGCATATTTGTAGGCCGACCAGTAGACATCGCCCCATTGATAGGCGTCGAGCAGGTCGAGACCGCTGTTGTAGGTCTGCGCGGTAAGGGTGGCGTCGAAAGTCACATGCGCCTCACCCGCCTTGGCCCGCTTCGTGGTGATGATAATGACGCCATTGGCTGCCTGTGCGCCGTATATTGAAGCCGAGGCGGCGTCCTTGAGCACCTGGATGGACTCGACATCGTTGCTGTTGATGATAGTGCCGGGATTTTCTCGTGTCATGACACCGTCAATCACGTAGAGCGGCCCGTTGGCATCGCCGCGGAATGATGACGCTCCGCGTATTGAAGTGCCTGTGCTGAGTCCGCCCGGAGTGCCGTCGGTAGTGATTGTCATGCCTGCCACGCGCCCCTGCAGCGACTGGATGACATTGCCGGTAGGGGTATCGGCCACATCTTTCATTTTGACGACAGATACCGAACCGGTCAAATCCGATTTCTTTTCAGCCGAGTAACCCACGACGACGACTTCATCGAGAAGTTCGGAGTTCTCCTGAAGGCGGACTGTCAGTTGCGGGACAGCCTTGACCGTCAGCGGACGGTAGCCCACATATGTTACTGTAAGTTCAGAACCTTCCGGCACTGTCAATGTAAAATTACCGTCGAAATCGGTAGCGGCGCCGACAGCGCCTTTCTCTGCGGGAACCACACTCGCCCCGATAAGAGGCTCGTCGTCGGTGGCCGATAATACTGTTCCATGTACCGTGATGTTCCGGGCATACATACCCACGGCAGCCGCAAACGACAGGAAAGCATAAAGAATGAATCTTTTCATGATTATAGTTTTTTGGTTAAATTGTCATGCTGCAAAACTACAATCCCGTCGGGCAACAAAGTATAAAATATGTTGCATCATATATCAAAATCCGCACAGATAACGGATTTTGATATATTACACAACATTCATGAAATCATAGAAAGTGACGCCGGACGTACGATATTACTGCCTGAGCCGCCCGCGAATATCTGTCGGCGTCTCATCATACCTGTCCTTATAGCATTTTCCGAAGTAGGCCGGCGTGGAGAACCCTACCTCGTAGGCTATCTCGGATACAGACTTATCGGTAGAGGTCAGGAGAGTTCTGGCTTTGGCCAGACGCATATTGCGCAGAAGCTCGACCGGAGAATAGTTTGTCAGCGACTTGATTTTACGATAAAATTGCGTACGTCCCAGTCCCAGGCGGCGTGCGATATTGTCAACCGTCAGTTCTGGATCCGACATTTCTTCATCGACTATCGCCACAAAACTGTTGTAAAAATCACTGTCAATGTCGCCAAGGCAACCCACAGCGCTGTCAGGCTCCGGAATACCGGCAGAAGATGTCTCCTTTCTGATCATTAGACAGAATGAAGCGCGCACACGCATACGGTTTTCAATCAATGCCCGGCATCGGGCCGAAAGCACCTGCGAATTGAACGGTTTCGACAGATAGGCGTCGGCCCCGCATTCATATCCCCGGATACGCTGCTCGTCCATAGAGCAGGCAGTGAGCATCAATACAGGGATATGTGAGGTAGCCTGCTCGTTTTTCAGACGCCGACAGCACTCCAGGCCATCCATCAACGGCATCATGACATCGCAAATGATAAGGTCGGGGATATATTTTGACGCCATCTTTATGCCTTTTATACCGTTTGAGGCTGTCAGAACCGTATATTCATTTTTGAGCAGCTCCGTGATAAGAGCGCGTATATCAGGATTATCATCAATCACGAGCACGACAGTCCTGTCCTTGTCGACTTCAGGCGCAACGGCAGCGATATCGTCAAGTTCAAGGCTGACATCAGCCGTTGTTATCGCTGATAACGGCCTCACCACATCGCCCCCGACATGTCTGACCGGCAACGAGACAGTGAATACCGAACCTTTACCCGGCTCGCTGTCGGCAGTGATTGTACCCTGATGGAGCTCAACGAATGCCTTGGCAAGCGAAAGACCTATACCCGAGCCGTTGGGATGTATTTTGTCGACCTGAAAGAACCGTTCGAAAATATGCGAGAGATCATCGGAACTTATACCCTTGCCGGTATCAGTCACCGTAATGAACACATTATCCTGCTCCGCATCATGCCTGAAGGCGACTGTTATCTCGCCATTCGGGGGAGTATACTTGAATGCATTGGATATGAGATTGAACATCACGCGTTCTATTTTCTCCACATCTACTGCCATGGTAAAACCCGGCCGGGAGACAATATCGAGTCTGAACCTTATATCGCGGCTGCGGGCAATACCTTTGAATGAATCGCACCAATCGGTAAGCATATCGGAGGGATTGACTTCCGATAGATTGAGCGTCAGTTTGCCGTTTTCATATTTCCGGAAGTCAAGCACCTGGTTTATAAGCCGTTTCAATATTCTGACATTCTTATTGGCAATATCGGCCATCGCTTTCTGGTCAGGTGTAAGATTGTCGGAACCGGCCAGTTGCTCCACGGGCCCGGCAATAAGGGTGAGGGGCGTACGCAAATCATGCGACACGTTGGTGAAAAACATCAGCTTTGACCGTGTGGCTTCCTGCAATTGCTCGTTAAGCGCGATGACTCGGTCACGCTGCTGCTCGAGCTCTCGGTTCTGCTCCGCAAGTTTTTTCTGATGCAGTCTTTTAGTCCAGAATATCCTCAGAAGTCCGAATATTATCACGAACAAGAGCACTACGATTGCCACCGCGGCATAAAACAATGTAGTCTGTGCGGAATGACGTGTCCAATACTCGTCGACGCGTCCTTTCAGCCAGTTTATACGGTCAGTCTCGGCTTTAAGCTCATTGTTCTGCATGAGCAGGATTTCGGCATTCGACAGATCTACGGCAGCGGAAGCCGGCAATATGGCATGACTCTCATAGGGTTTGCCTTCAAGAATAGCCATTGCCGTACGGATGAGCTGATATCCTTCCGTTGGATAGAGGAATGTGGCATCAATCACCGAGTCGGCGACCGCCTGTATTCCGATTTCAGGGGCGGCGTCTATACCTATGATTTTTATATCGCCCCGTCCGGCCGATTTAGCCGCATCGGAGGCGGCTATGGCCATTCGGTCGTTGTGGGCGTATATTACATTGACCGATGGATAAAGAGCCAGCAGCGAGTCGGTCATCCTGTATGCGTCATCATAGTTCCAGTTACCGTAAGCCTCACCTGCTATTGTCATGCCGGAATTTTCCGAGACAACTTCGGCAAAACCAATATGCCTCTCCTCGGCCGGAGTAGATCCTTTCAGACCGCGTATTTCCAGTATCTCGCAAGGCAATCCGGCCAGTGACACCGCCATATCGGCGGCCGATTTGCCGATAGCGGCATTATCAGCTCCCTGAAAGGCCGTATAGCTGTCACCGTTGATGTTGCGGTCGAAGATGATGACCGGGATACCCGATTCATATACCTCCCTGATAACCGGAGTAAGCGCGTCGGCCTCGTTGGGAGCCGCTATGATGATATCAAAACCGTTGTCGGCGAAATAGCGGATATCGGCAATCTGCTTCCCGTTGTCATCATCGGCCGAACGGATTTCAACCACGGCATTGTCATGAAAAATCATCTCCCGATTGATTTCATCATTCATCTTGGTACGCCAGTCATCGTCGCTGCACTGCGACACCCCTATCCGGTATACTTTTTTATCCCGGCAACCCGACAAAGGAAGTATAAAGACGAGGAGAATCCCAAGAAAAAAAATTTCAAAAATATGAGTACGATTCAAGGTTTTCATCTATTATATCATGTAATCCGCACTGTTTATGATACGCAAAGATAATAATTCCGAACGACATTTGGTGCGTAAGATATTAAAAATTAAGCCTTACAACAATTTTTATATGCAAAGTAACAAATTTGATAGAGACCGATGATTTTTAATATTAGCTTTGCATTGTCAGAACCGAAAATCAACAAGAATCAATCATGAAATACATCAGACAAATCACATCAGGCATTCTCTCGGCTCTTGCAGCCATGCAGGGAATATGTGCCGGCGAAGGATTAACCATTGACCATCTCGGCACGAACAATACTCTCGTACGCGTAAGTGACGATGCAAAATACGTGCTGTTCCCTGTCGAGGAAAGCGTGGAGGACGCCACACTCAATCTTCTGCTTGACGGAAAGACCGAACGTACATTCTTCGTAAGGCTCGCCCGCAACAAAGTGGACTACTATGTCCCGTTTGACATATCGTCATATAAAGACAACGAGATCATATTCAATATCATTACCGCTCAGAGCCGTTCGTCGGTGCGTGAGGCTAAAGAAGATGCATGCTGGAACAACATCCGGCTCAGCGACACATTCGATACGGCCAACACCGAGAAATTCCGGCCCGTATTTCATCATACCCCTCTTTACGGCTGGATGAACGACCCTAACGGGATGTTCTATAAAGACGGCGTGTGGCACCTGTACTACCAGTACAATCCATACGGCTCGAAATGGCAGAATATGACATGGGGGCACTCGTCGTCGACCGACCTTGTAAACTGGGAGCATCACGACGTGGCCATCAAGCCTGACGGACTCGGCTCGGTGTTCAGCGGCAGCTGTGTCGTCGACAGCATGGGGAGCGCCGGCTTCGGGGATGATGCCGTGATAGCGCTCTACACATCTGCGGGAATCAACCAGATGCAAAGCCTTGCGCACAGTGAAGACAGCGGAGCCACATTCACCATATATCCCGGCAATCCCATACTGACACTCGAGAGCGAGGCACGCGACCCGAATATGTTTCTGAACCGCGAGACCGGAGAGTGGAATCTGCTTTTAGCTCATGCTCTCGAACACGAGATGCTGGTTTTCACCTCCACTGACCTGAAGGAGTGGACACTGCAAAGTGCATTCGGCAAAGGGTTGGGCGCACAGGATGGGGTGTGGGAATGTCCCGATCTGCTGTATCTGCCTGTCGTTGGAACTGACATATCCAAATGGATGCTTATATGCAATCTGAATCCTGGCGGTCCGTTCGGAGGAAGTGCCACACAATATTTCGTCGGAGATTTCGACGGTAAGAAATTCACTGCCGACACCGACAGCGAAGGCAACGTGCCGACCAAATGGATGGACTACGGCAAAGACCACTATGCTACAGTATCGTGGAGCAACGCTCCGGATAACCGCAATGTCGTGATAGGATGGATGAGCAACTGGCAATATGCAGCCGAAGTACCGACACGCCAGTTCAGAAGCGCCAATACGCTGCCTCGCGACATATCGCTGTTCACAGGAGCTGACGGACAATATTATCTGAAAACGGTACCATCGCCCGAAGTCATGGCACTCCGCGATAAAATGACTGTGTCGGCCCGCAACAGGGGCATCGGGCTGAAGCCTTCGAGATTCTCCCTCCCTTCGGCTAACGACGGCGTATGCGAGATAACGATGTCGCTCAACGCGAAGAAAGCCCATACTGTGACAATAACCCTCTCAAACGGTAATAACGAGAAAGTCGACATGACATTCAATCCGGAGACATCAACGTTCAGTTTTGACCGGCGACAAAGCGGTATCACGGATTTCAGCCATGACTTCCCGGCTAAAGTCACAGCGCCGACCTTGCGTGAGGGCACAATGCAGTCGCTACGTATTTTCATTGACCGCTCGAGTATAGAGGTATTTGACGGTGAAGGCAACTTCGTGCTGACAAATCTCGTATTTCCCGATTCACCTTATACCACCCTCTCCATCGCGGCCGAAGGCGGAAAAGCGACCCTTAATTCACTTGAAATATATTCAATCAAAAATAATTAGACCCACAATTTTCATACAGTTAATGACATGGAAAACTCCCAGACACTCACACCGGGTCGTAAAAGCGCTATCATGCAGATAGTCCCGGTAATGCTATGCTTTTTTGCGATGGGATTCGTCGATCTTGTAGGCACAGCGTCAAATTACGTGCAGAAAGACCTTGGACTGACCGACTCGCAGGCCAATCTGTTTCCCTCGCTTGTATTCTTCTGGTTCTTAATATTCTCAGTGCCTACCGGCATGCTGATGAATAAAATCGGACGTAAGAGGACGGTGCTCATCAGTCTCGCCGTGACAGCACTGTCGCTTGTCATACCCATATTCGGCGAGAGCTATTACGTGATGCTTGTCGCCTTTTCATTACTCGGAATAGGCAACGCACTGATGCAGACATCCCTGAATCCTCTGGTAAGCAATCTGATTTCACCTGACAGGCTTGCCTCGACGCTCACTTTCGGACAATTCGTCAAAGCCATCGCTTCGTTTCTGGCTCCCATTATCGCTGCATGGGGCGCCACACAGGCATCAATCACATTCGGCCTCGGCTGGCGAATACTGTTTCCCATATATGCCGTCGTAAGCATACTGTCAATATCAATGCTGTCAGCCACGCCAATCAACGAGACGCGCCCCGACAAAGCTTCGGGGATTGGCGAATGTGTCAGACTGCTTGGCCGTCCGTTCATTGTGCTGTGTTTCCTCGGCATAATGTGTCACGTAGGGATTGATGTTGGCACCAACACCTGCGCGCCAAAAATCATCATGGAGCGTATCGGGCTTCCGCTCGAGGATGCAAGTTTTGCCACAAGCCTCTATTTTATATTCCGTACGGCAGGATGCCTGATAGGGGCATTCGCACTCCGGACCATAGCTCCCAAAAAATTCTTCGCAATCAGTGTGGCACTGATGCTCGCCGCCATCGGACTTCTTCTTACATCCGACAGTATCCATCTGATATACGCCGGAATAGCACTTATCGGCCTGGGCAACTCCAACATTTTCCCAATAATATTCGCACAGGCGCTCAACAATACACCCAAGGAACAGAACGAGGTATCGGGCCTGATGATAATGGGATTGTTCGGCGGTACCGTCTTCCCTCTCGCCATGGGCTTTGCAAGCGACTTTACAGGCAGCCAGCATGGTGCGGTGGCAGTGATGGCAGCAGGCGTGATATTCCTTATGCTCTATACGTTGAAAATAAAAAAATAACTTAAACATATAATACCTATGGAAGAAATAGTAGTAGGAATGGGAGAAGCCCTGTGGGACGTGCTCCCTGAAGGAAAAAAGATAGGCGGCGCGCCTGCCAATTTCGCATATCACGTGTCGCAGTTCGGACTGCCGAGCTGCGTTGTGAGCGCTGTGGCCGATGACGCTCTCGGTAATGAAATAATCGAGAATCTCAATACCAAAGGATTAAACCACCTCATCGAACGTGTGCCCTACCCGACCGGTACGGTACAGGTGGAAATCGATCAGGCCGGCATACCGCAGTATGAAATCAAGGAAAATGTCGCGTGGGACAATATCCCGTATACCGCGCGGCTCGAACAGCTTGCCGAAAGGACCAAGGCTATATGCTTCGGCTCGCTTGCACAACGCAACATCGTGTCGCGCAACACAATAAACCGCTTTCTGGATGCCATGCCCCAAACTCCCGACAGGTTGATTGTATTTGATGTCAATCTCCGCCAGGGATTTTACAACAAAGATATTCTATGCAACTCCATGGAGCGCTGCAATATTCTGAAAATAAATGATGAAGAATTAATCACGGTGAGCCGTATGTTCGGCTATCCCGGTATAGATCTTCAGGACAAATGCTGGATTTTGCTCGGCAAATACAATCTGAAGATGCTTATACTTACCTGCGGTATCAACGGCAGCTATGTATTTACACCTGGTAATGTCTCATTCCAGCCTACACCCGAGGTGGAAGTCGCGGACACTGTGGGCGCGGGCGATTCGTTTACGGCCGCTTTCATATCGGGCATACTCAAGGGGAAAACGGTGGCCGAAGCCCATGCTTCAGCCGTCAGGACGTCGGCCTATGTGTGCACGCAGAAAGGCGCTATGCCGGTGCTTCCCGAAGAGTACAGATTGTGACGCCGGGACGGCTATCTGTAAAATTGGTTGATACTTCCGTTATATGTATAGGTGATTTCATATACGGAAGTATTATTTTTGCCATGTAGATTGAAATTAATATAATATTATATGAAACAAGTCATTTTATCAACAATCGCAATAGTAATCACGATTATGGCAAATGCACAGAATCCTACAAAACTTACGGCCGGTCCGTCGGAGATAAAACAGACGGCCGGACGCACGCAACTCGGTGAGTTCGCGCCAAAATTCGCCGAACTTAACGACGATGTACTTTTTGGCGAGGTATGGAGCCGCACCGACCGGCTCGCTTCACGCGACCGCAGTATCGTAACCGTCACCGCCTTAGTGGCGAGCGGTATCATTGACCAGTCGCTCCTGCACCATCTGCAGGCTGCGAAGAACAACGGCGTGACCCGCACGGAGATAGCCGAGATACTCACACAGGTAGCGTTCTATGCCGGCTGGCCCAAGGCATGGGGAGCATTCCGTCTGGCAAAAGAGATATGGAACGACTCGACAGAGGCGGCCGACGCCCGTACACAGTACGAAAATCAGCTGATGTTCCCCATCGGCGAACCGAATACCGCATACGCCAAATATTTCATCGGCAACAGCTACCTTGCACCCATCTCGACCGAGCAGGTGAAATTTGTCAATGTTACCTTTGAACCCCGCTGCCGAAACAACTGGCACATACACCACGCAAGCGAGGGCGGAGGCCAGATGCTCGTAGGAGTCGGCGGACGCGGCTGGTATCAGGAAGAGGGCAAACCGGCAGTCGAGATTCTTCCCGGCACGGTTATCCACATTCCCGCCAACGTGAAGCACTGGCACGGCGCTGCGGCCGACAGCTGGTTCTCGCACTTGGCATTTGAAATCGGCGGCAAAGACACCCGCACAGAATGGTGCGAGCCTGTCACCGACGAAGAATACGACAAACTGAAATAACTAAAAAATGAATAAGATATGAAAAGGAATGTAATATTGGGGGCAATTGCCATGATGATGCTTGCCGTGATGCCGGCGGGCGCGCAGTCAAAAGTGTATATGACGAAGGAAATCAGTCCCGAGGCACTTGTGAAAATCTATAAGGCGCTCGGACGTCCGGCCGATGGCCACCGCGTAGCAGTAAAAATAAGCACGGGCGAAGCAGGCAATCCCAACTACCTGAAACCTACGCTCATAAGCGCGCTCGTCGACAGTGTGCACGGCACAATCGTGGAATGCAACACGGCCTATGCAGGCAAGCGCAACACTTTTGACGCCCACTGGCAGACGATACACGAACACGGATACGACTCGATAGCGCCCGTCGACCTGATGGACGAGGAGGGTCAGATGAAGATACCGGTACGCGACCGGCGCCACATCAAATATGACATCGTCGGGAGCCATCTGCCGCGCTACGATTACATGATAAACCTCGCTCACTTCAAGGGACACCAGATGGGCGGATTCGGCGGTGTGCTGAAAAACGCGAGCATCGGAGTGGCCTCGGCCGACGGTAAAGCGTATATACATTCAGCCGGCGTTACCGACAAGACGGAAAACCTGTGGGACAACATCGCCGAGCAGGATCTGTTCCTCGAGTCAATGGCGGCAGCCGCGCAGGGTGTGCATGACTATTTCGGCGACAACATCGTGTATATCAACGTGATGAACAATATGTCGGTGGACTGCGACTGCAACGGTCATCCGGCCGACGTGCTGCTCAAGGACTACGGCATTCTCGCGTCGACCGACCCCGTGGCACTCGACAAGGCCTGCACCGACATCATATTCAACATGAAGCCGTCGGAGGGCAATGACAATGCGCCGCTTATCGAGAGAATAAAGAGCCGCCACGGCACGCACACCATCGACCATGCAGCCGCTATCGGCCTCGGCTCGCTTGAATACGAGATTATCGATCTGGACAAATAATCCTATATGGATATAAGGACAATCGTTTCAGCTATCATTCTGTCGGCACTTCCCGCAACGGCATCGGCTGCTACGGAAAGCGCCGACAGCATACATCCGCTCGGCGAAGTGGTGGTGACCGGTACCAATGCCGGTGTGGCAAAAAACAGGCTGCCCTATTCAGTATCGGTCATCGGAGAGGAACGCCTGCAGTCGACAGGACAGACGCAGGTGCTGTCGGCGATTTCGGGCATGGTGCCGAGTCTGTTTGTGTCGGAACGCAGCATATTCGGTTTTGGAGTGAGCAACGGCGGTTCGGGCCATATCAAGCTGCGCGGAGTCGGCGGTGACCGCGCGAGCGCCGTGCTGATGATGGTCGACGGGCAACCGCAGTTCGCCGGCATCTACTCGCATCACATAGCCGACTTTTACGACAAGGAGTATGTTGAGCGTGTGGAGGTGCTTCGCGGTCCCGGGTCGGTGCTCTACGGATCCAACGCAATGGCCGGAGCTATCAATGTGATAACGAAACAGGCGGCAGCCGACGGAGTGCACACCACGATAAGCACGCAGTACGGCTCGTACAACACCTGGCTGACGTCGGCGACAAATACGACGCGTTTCGGCCGGTTCACCTCGCTCGCTTCGGCATCATACAACCGCACTGACGGCACGGTCGACAACTTCGACTTCAAGCAGGCCGACGGATACGTGAAGGTAGGGTATGATTTCTCCACGCAATGGAAGGCCGCAGCCGATTATACCCTAATGCACTTCAAGGGGAACGACCCGATTTATTCGAAGCTGTCGAATCCGGAATCGACCGACATATACCGCCAGAGCATCACCCGCGGCGAGGCGTCGCTCAGTGCTACGAACACCTACGCCGGCACTAACGGCACGGCACGCGTATATTACAGTTACGGTAGCCATTTCGTTGACGACCCGCGGCATTTCCACAGCAGGGACGACAGGTTCGGTGTCATTGTATACCAGAACTTCAGTCCGTGGAGAGGGGCTTCGGCTACCGTGGGATTCGATTTCGACCGATATTCTGGTGAGATACCGGTGTCAGGAGGCAATCAGCACGCCCCGGGCTCCATGAGTACCATAGGCAGGAAGAAAATCAACGAGTATTCCCCATACGTGACGTTGTCGCAGTCGCTGGCCGGGGAATTGCTCAATCTCAACGGCGGAGTGAGGATGGCCAACAGCGACATGTTTGACACGCAGTGGGTGCCGCAACTCGGGTTCGCCCTAAATCCCGGTGCCGGATATACAGTGAAGGGGACGCTTGCCATGGGTTACCGCAATCCGTCGTTCCGCGAACTGTATCTTTACCGCATGGCGAATCCCGATTTGCAGCCTGAGAAGATGATGAATTACGAGGTGTCGGCCGGCAAACGGTTCTCCCGCTATCTGAACATCGATGTCACGCTGTATTACAGCCGCGGCCGCAACATAATACAGGTGCTCGACAACAGGAATACCAATACGGGACGATTCATCAACAAGGGGGTGGAAGTGTCGGCAAGCAGTCATCCGCTCGACAACCTGCGGCTATACGCGTCATACAGCTATCTGCACACGTCGCTCCACAACCTCACGGGCGCTCCTAAAAACCAGTATTATCTCGGAGGTGAACTTACCCTTTGGGACAGGCTGAAGATTGCCGCCGACCTTAAAGGCACTGGCAGCCTCTATGTGGCAGATGACGTAAAGCATCAGAACTATGCGCTCCTCAATATGAAACTGACCTACAGCGTATGCCGCTATGCCGACATATTCACCCGTCTGGAAAACATAACCGACGCCCGCTATACCATAAACCGCGGATACGAAATGCCCGGCTTCACAGCCCTCGGCGGCATCAAGGTAAGCTTTTAGTTAGCACCGATTTGCACTAACAGAATCTCTTTTTCATAATGTGTTGAAAGAGGTAATATCAAATCTCAGTCAATCCCTGAAATTTGATATTACCTCTTTATCGTCAGTCCCGGATTTTTTGTATATTTGTGAAAAGCATATGTAATCTATAATTTCAATATTTCGGGGAACCATGACTATAAAATCAAATTCTACAGATAAAAAATTCACGCCCGAATTAGTCAATGACATCAAAAAGATTCTTGATAACGCAAGAGCACAAAGTTCTATGGCTATAAATACAATTATGCTCAATGCTTATTGGAAAATATGAGAACGAATAGTCAACGAAGAACAGGGTGGAAAATTTCGCGCCGATTATGGTAGTGCGACATTAAAAGAATTATCTCAACATCTGACTTTTGAATTAGGAAAGGGGTTCAGCCCTCGCAATCTTCAAAATTACAGGCAGTTTTATATTCTATTCCCTGACTGGGGGACTTGGAACGCACGCGTTCCAAATCTCAGTTGGACTCATATAAGAGTGCTTTTACGAGTTGCCGACAGGACGGCCAGAGAATGGTATCTTACAGAGGCATCTTCCCAAATGTGGTCCTCCAGAACCCTCGACCGCAACGTATCCACACAATACTATCACCGATTACTTGCTTCAAACGATAAAGAAGCCGTTAAAAAGGAAATGGAGACCAAAACTCATGATAAAAAGTTCCATTCCATTACACCCGAGATGTTTCTGAAGTCTCCATACGTCACAGAATTTCTTGGAATTGCAAAAGATCAAAAATTTACAGAGAAGGAACTTGAAACAGCCCTCATCAACCATTTACAGCAGTTCATAATGGAACTTGGCAAAGGATTTGCGTTTATAGAACGGCAGCAGCATATAGTTACAGAAACCGATGATTATTATATCGACCTCGTTTTCTATAATTATATACTGAAATGCTTTGTGCTGATTGACTTGAAAACGAAAAAGATTACTCATCAGGACGTCGGACAAATGGACATGTATGTACGCATGTATGATGACTTGAAGAGAACCGAAGGTGACAATCCTACTTTAGGAATCGTATTATGCGCAGAGACCGATCAGGACATTGCCAAGTATTCAGTTCTTAATGGTAATAAACAACTCTTTGCATCAAAATATTTGACAGTACTTCCAAGTGAGGATGAATTACGCAAAGAAATTGAAAGTCAGAAAACCATCTTCTATTTACAGCAAGAAGAGCTAAGCAAATGTTAAACTGAATATGATTAGCCGGGAACTTCTATAATAATGCTTTAATATGAATTAACTATTGTATTATGAAATATTCGTCCTCAAGAATTTGAGACAACTTATTCCTTGCTATAAAAATGAATAAATGGCGGGATTGTTGCAGGGATTGTCCGAAATGTTGCATTAGGGGGTGGCGGGACTTTGCGTAAATTTGGTATCTTTGTAAGGTATTATCCGTAATGCACTTTGTGTGTATTTTATTGTTTTGATTTTCTTGAATTATCTTGAATTATCTTGAATTATCTTGATTGTCTTGCCATGAAAATAGATTATATTACCGGAATATGGTTCAGGGTGCTGCTGGCGCTGATTGTAGTTGCGGGTGTGTCGCCGCGGGGATGGTGCGTGCCGCAATTGCCGGAACCGGAACTGTCGTGGAAGAATGTCACGGTGGAAGGGAAGAAGACGGCGGTGTTCTGCATATTCCGCGACAGCCGTGGCATTGTATGGCTCGGGACCAACAACGGGCTGTATTTTTATGACGGGGTCACGGCTCACCCTGTGGGGAAAGCCGAACTCTACGGCACACAGGTATATTCGATAGCCGAAAAGAACGATACCCTCTATATAGGGTGCAACAACGGACTGCTGACGTATGACTATACAACGGGTATCATAAATGAAAGCGACACTCCTGCCCCGAGGGAGATAAGGGTGCTCCTGCTTGTCGATGACGCCTTATGGATAGGCGGTCTGAACGGTATATGCAAGCTCGATTTGCGGGACGGCGCACTCAAAGATTATTCCAAAGGACTGCCGCACAAGTCGGTATATTCCATACTGCGCGACAGCCGGGGCGTCTTGTATGCGGGAACGTATGACGGACTCGCCCGTTGGAATTCAAACGCCGAAAAGTTCATTCCGCTGGAAGTAAAGACGGGAAACGACAGCCATAACAACACTCTCTTTGTCAACTGCCTTCTCGAGACTGACGATAAGGAAAGCATCTATATCGGCGGCGAAGGTTTTCTTCTTAAATACACTCCGGCCAATGAGCGGTGGGAGACGATAACCGCCGTGGGGGACAACAACATAAAAAGTATGTCGAAAGGTGATGCGGGCCATATACTTATCGGCACACACAACGGCGTACTGGACATGGCCGGCGACAGCATAAAGCATTTCCGCCATGACTCGAGGGAGGAACTCAGTCTGGCCGACAACGAGATATGGTGCATATATGCCGACGAGGAGCGAAATATATGGACCGGACATGAACGCGGGTTCTCGATAGCTTCAAACTCAAATTACATCAGGACAATTAAACTCAGCACTCTTGCGCATTCGGGCGAAGGGAATGAAATACATCTGATATACCGCGACTCGAAGGACAACATCTGGTTCGGGGGCACCAACGGGGTGATACGCCTTGAATCAAACGCGACACCGAGCTGGTACCGCCATAGCGGGACTCCGAAATCACTGTCGCACAATCGTGTACGCGCTATCCATGAGGACGCTGATCACAATATGTGGTTTGCGACAGATGCCGGTATCAACCGGTTCGACCGCGAGAAGGATAATTTCGATGTATTCCATATCGTAGACAGGAACGGAGAACACAATTCCAACTGGGTATATGCCCTTGTGGAGGACGGGGACCACTTCTGGATAGGGAGTTTCCTCAACGGACTGCACTATGTTGACAAATCGAAATTCGGCACCGGAGATGGGTTAATAACCGCCGACATGTCGATAAACACCGACACGGAGCCGCTAAAACTTACCAATGACCTTGTCAATGATGTCATAAAGGACCGCAACGGCGACATCTGGATACTGTTGTTCAGGGACAACATACTGACACGCCTCAATCCTGCGACCCGACATACAGACACATACGACATATTCGCGCTGACCGGCGGCTACCCCACACATATCAGCACGGACCGCAGCGAAAAGGTATGGTGTGCGTTCAAGGGTGGCGTAATCATATTCGACACCGACAATGACGATGTCAGGATAATAAAGTTTCCGCCTACAAACAGCGACGAGACTACGCTTGCCATGGGAAGCGTGGGCGACGGCATGTGGGTGTCCACCCAAAGCAATGTGTGGAGGGTCGACGGCAATATACCCTCGGCGAGCCTGTTGCCGATACCACAGAAATCGTATACCGCGGTATATGAGGACAGTGCAAGCAACAAGGTGTATCTCGGCGGTACAGACGAGATTGTCGAAGTGGACAGGAATATCGTAAGGAAAGCAACCGACTACAGGACAATAAAAATGATACTCAACGACCGCGGAGAGGGCAACTTCAATCTGTCGGACATCAGAGACGGAGTGAAAGGGATGACGATACCTTACGGCGGCGGCATAACGCTGGTGGTAAGTTCGCTCGACTACTCACCCGAATCAGTACAGCGCTACATGTACAAGCTCGCGGAGTCGCCGGCCGACACGCTCGGAGGCTGGGTCGTAATGCCCGAGGGAGCCAACTCAATCACATTCTCCGACCTCAAGATGGGGAAATACGATGTACTTGTCAAGACTGTAGGCTCACCGCTTGCACCGGTATCAATCCCCCTGACTGTAAAGGCGCCTCCGGCCCTGTCATGGTGGGCAATCACGGCCTACGCAATAATAGCGGCAGGACTGGTAATATGGATCGTATGGTATATGCGGCGCCGCAATATCCGTGCCATACGCGAACGCGAACGGCTCAGCACACTGGAAAATGTGGAACGCAAGCTGTCGTTCCTGTCCAACATATCGCATGATCTGAAGACCCCGCTGTCAATGATTATCGGGCCGGTGAGCCTGCTCAAGGAGAAGGCCAAAGACCCGGAGAGCAAAAAGAGCCTCGAAGCGGTCTATGACAATGCGGTGCGTCTCAACAACATGATACACCGTACGCTCGAGCTGCGCCATCTGGAAGATGACGACGAGAACCTGCTCATACTCTCGGTATTTGACGTAGTGGAATTCTGCAAGGGGGTGTTCGAGGTATTCAAAGAGAACAACCCGCAGAAAAATTTCATATTCCACGCGTCGAATCCACGTATACAGATAGAGGCTGATGCGGTAAAATTCGAGTCAGTCATCACCAATCTGCTGTCGAACGCATGCAAGTATTCCGATGACGGGGCGACCATATCATGCGGTATCAGCCAGCAGGGCGACAGGGTTGAAATCGTGGTATCGGACGACGGGCTCGGAATATCGGCAAGCGACCAGCCGCTGGTGTTCCAGCGCATGTTCCGCTCTCCGGCCACATCAAAACTGAAGGAGGGCACCGGACTCGGGCTTTATCTGATAAAGAAATACCTGGAACTCATGGACGGCAATATCAGCCTGTACAGCAAAGAGGGACAGGGCACATCGTTCGTGGTGACACTTCCCATATCGGAAAAGGTGCAGACGTCGGAGCGGCGTGATGTCACGCCGGACGACAACGGCAAGCCGAAAATACTCATAGTGGAAGACAACCTGCAGATAAGTGAATTTATCACCGGCATACTTGACAAAGAGTATACTACGCTGACGGCCGACAACGGACGCACGGGACTTGCAATCGCGTCGTCGTTTATTCCCGACCTGATTATAGCGGACGAAATGATGCCTGTGATGAACGGGCTCGAAATGGTGAGGCAGCTGAAACAGCACCCGCGGCTGTCGTCGGTGCCGATCATCATGCTTACAGCCAAGTCAGACAACAAGACCGAGACGGAGAGCATAAAACTCGGTATCGACGTGTTCATGACGAAACCGTTCGAGCCTACAGCACTGCTCGGCCGCATCACGCAGCTGCTCAAAACGCGCAGGGAGATAAAGGAAAAAGTGCGCATACAGGCCATCACCGAGGCTGAGAGCAAGCCCATCGAGGCTGAGAGCTTCAACGAAAAGGCGCTTGCCCGGATTGCTAAAATAATAGAAGAGAACATATCCGACCCCGACCTGAACGTGAATCTACTGTGCGAGAAGAGCGGAATTGCACAAAAACAGCTTTACCGATTGATAAAGAAATATATGGATATATCGCCACTCGACTATATCAGGAGCGTGAGGCTGCAGAAAGCCGCCGTATTGCTGAGCCAGCAACGGTTTACTGTGTCGGAGATATGCTATATGGTAGGCTTCAAGACACCGTCGTATTTCGCCCGCTGCTTCCAGGCTCAGTTCGGAGTGAAACCGAGCCAATACAAATCGGACGACAAACCTACGGAATAAATTTATGAAGAAGACGTTGCCGCGCTTATAATATATCGCAAATATGACGCGCCATTTTGTATGGCTGCACCCCGGTGCTGTTTACTTAAAGGGTATAGATAGGGCGAGGGCGCTCGCCCTCGGAGTATTATCTTTACACACTGAAAGTTACCACGGGGGCGAGACGCCCCCGCTATTAGTTTTGTAACAACAAAGAAAAGGTTAACTTTGCAATACGAGATATTAAATTTAT
>MNQK01000020.1 GCA_001915385.1 Bacteroidales bacterium 52_46
TCTGTAACCTCCAAATTTTTCTTCAACTTTTTTTTGCGTCGCTTCCGTTTCGGAGTTCCTGTCAGTGTCGGTGTCGTGCCCCGCGTCAGCTGCGTAGCAACTTCCTCGCGCCGTTACCGGCCTGTCTTCTCTCCTCGGAAGCTCGCTTGCTTCCCGAAAGCGAGTGCAAAGGTATGCACTTTTTCCTCCACCACCAAATATTTTTGAAACTTTTTTTCATAAAAATTTAACCGATAGCCGTAAAAATCGCCGCATCCACCTATCCCCCACCCGATTACGCCCGATAAAAAATTTTTCACCACACAACTTCGATTTCGGACTCGTCGGACCCGTCTGACGAGTCTGACGAGTCTGACGAGTCCGACCCATCTGAGTTCTCTGAGTACTCGGAGTACTCAGAGCTCTCCGAAATCTCCATCATCCCCTAAAAAAATTGGTTAAAAATAACTATTGCCAACGCCGCCTCCCTACCTTAATTTTGCACTATCATCTTCAAATATCAAAAATAAAAAGCAACATGAAAAAACCAACTCTCATCACCGCCATAATCATTTTAACCGCCATCTGCGCCGTTTTGGCATATACTATAATATCCCAAAATTCCGTGAAAGAAATAAATCCGACTGAAATTACCACAGAAAATGCAAAACATACTGTAAAATCATTTTTTGAAGAAGGATATGTAAAACATAATTACGACTTCATCATGAATTGCGTATCACCGGACTACATCGACCACAGCCCCGCGCAAGCGCGAAGCAACGCCGACGCCGTAGGCATCCTCAAAATAGTACGCGGTCAGTTTCCCGACCTCAAAATAACAATCCTCGACATATTTGCCGAAAATGATATGGTCGCGACACGCATTCTCTTTGAAGGCACCCACTCGGGAGCATGCCAGGGCATTGAGGCCACCGGGAAACGGATATGCTTTGAAGCACTGGAGAACTTCAAGGTCATCGACGGCAAAATCGTGGAATCCTGGGGATACTGGCCCGACGACGAAATACGCCGGCAACTTACAGGCAATTGAACGGCAAATCCTGCACCGATAGCAAAATTACCCTCAATATAGGTCAATTTGCGAACAACATTCAACTAAAATCACGCGCATGATATAACTTCTCATAAATTATGTGTATTTTTGATAAATAAAAACTACATATAATGAATCCGAAATATTATCTGCCAATAATCGCTTTAATCGCAACCCTCACTACAGCCGCTCAGCACATCAACTGGCACAATGAAAGCGCCGACACCCTTTCAATAAACAAAACCCTCAAAAGAGCCGTCATGATTTCCGATCCCGAAAAACGCGTCGCCTCCATAGCGCGCGAATTTATCGGGCGACCATACGTCGCAGGAACGCTCGAAAACGGCTCCGAAGAAAAACTGACTATAAATCTTGACGAAGTCGACTGCACTACCCTCATTGACTATGTCACCGCATTTGCCCTTACCGCCGGCGAGCACCGCACGTCATGGCGCGATTTCGCCTACAATCTCGAACGGCTGCGCTACCGTGGCGGCGAGAAGAAAGATTACGCCTCCCGGCTTCACTACATAAGCGACTGGATTGTCGACAACACCCACCGCGGCAACCTTGAGGAAGTGACGGGCAGATGCGACCTCACCACATACGAAATCAAGACCATCGACTTCATGTCGGCCAACCGCAAGCTCTACCCGGCCCTCTCCGACTCCGCCACATACGCCAAAATCAAGCAAACCGAAATCGGATACCGCAGCCACCGTTTCCCCATCATCAAAACGTCGCGCGTGGCAAAAGCTGCCAAAACATTCCTGCGCACAGGCGACATAATAGCGCTTTGCACCGGCAAAAAAGGCCTTGACGTATCTCACATGGGCATACTGTTCATCGACGAAAAGAACGTACCCTACCTGCTTCACGCATCATCCAAGGCCGGCAAAGTAATACTCGACACCACCCCGCTCGACCGCTACCTCACCCAAAACCGCCTCACCGGCATCCGCGTCATCCGCCTTAAAGAATAGCCCTCCCCAGAAAGACATTATCAAAATCCCCAATATAGGGACGCACGGCCTGTGCGTCCGCATCCTCCTGTTGATTATCAACTGATTATCTGACACACGAACACACATCATTTATCTATTTTCCCTGTTTTGCCCCCCCAATCTTCTGACCTGTCAATATTATTTTTGCAGCACATAAAAGATCAGGGGTCGCACCGTCGGCGCGACCCCTGATTATTGCTTATTGGCTTTATTAAGCTTCGGGACGTTTGGTCTTCTTGCCATAACCGTAAGCTGCGGCAGCGCCGAGTTCCTCCTCGATGCGGAGAAGCTGGTTGTACTTGGCCATACGGTCAGAACGTGAAGCCGAACCGGTCTTGATCTGTCCGGCGTTGGTAGCAACTGCGATGTCAGCGATAGTAGCGTCCTCAGTCTCGCCCGAACGGTGAGAGATAACTGCGGTGTAACCGTTACGCTGAGCGAGTTCTACGGCACGGAGAGTTTCGGTGAGCGAACCGATCTGGTTTACCTTTACGAGGATAGAGTTGGCGCAACCCTCTTCGATACCGCGTTTGAGGTACTTGACATTGGTTACGAACAAGTCGTCGCCTACGAGCTGGCAACGGTCGCCGATAAGGTCGGTGAGAACCTTCCAGCCTGCCCAGTCGTCTTCCGACATACCATCCTCGATTGAGTCGATAGGATATTTCTCAACAAGTTCTTTGAGGAACTGTGCCTGCTCCTCTGAAGTGAGTTTCTTGCCGTTGGGTTCCTTAGCTGCGCCGTTGTTGAGCTGAGCGTAGTTGTAGATACCGTCCTTGTAGAACTCAGAAGAAGCGCAGTCGAGACCGATAGTCACATCCTTACCTGGAACATAACCTGCTTTCTCGATAGCCTGCATGATTACATTGAGGGCATCCTCAGTGCCGTCGAGCGAAGGAGCGAAACCGCCTTCGTCGCCTACTGCAGTTGAAAGACCGCGTGCTTTGAGCACGGATTTGAGGTTGTGGAACACCTCGGTGCCCATGCGGATACCTTCCTTGAAAGAAGTAGCGCCGATCGGACGAATCATGAATTCCTGGAAGCAGATGGGAGCGTCAGAGTGAGCGCCACCGTTGATGATGTTCATCATAGGCACGGGAAGTGCGTATGTGTTGCACCCGCCGATGTATTTGTAAAGGGGAAGGTCGAGATAGTCGGCGGCAGCCTTTGCTACTGCGAGAGAAACACCGAGGATGGCGTTTGCACCGAGGTTTGACTTGGTGTCAGTGCCGTCGAGTTCGAGCATCTTCTCATCTATTGCAATCTGGTCGAGAGCGCTCATACCTTTAAGAGCGTCAGCGATTACAGTATTGACATTGGCGACAGCCTTCTGTACGCCTTTGCCCATGTAGCGCGACTTGTCACCGTCGCGGAGCTCGAGAGCCTCGTTGACACCGGTTGATGCACCCGAAGGAACAGATGCACGGCCACGTGCGCCCGACTCAAGGATTACATCGACTTCTACTGTAGGATTACCGCGAGAGTCAAGGACCTCACGACCAATGATTTTTTCGATTTTCATAATGTTGTTTAATTAAAAACGTGTATATTAAAATAAAAATTGAAATCCTGTTTTTCAACCAACAAAGATACAACATTTTTATGTAATAACCTTTGCTTCCGCCAAATTTTATAAAATTTTCACCCGACTGTTAACAGCTTGCCGGCAAAAATGCTTAACTTTGCCACAATATTATACCAATATATTACATTTCAGCTATGAAACTTAGAAACATCATCACAGGCCTTGCTCTGCTGGCAGCTGTCAGCGTATCCGCGCAGTACGACCTCAATGCCGCCGCCGAAGAATATAAGACGGAAGTCGAGGCATCAATCAAGAAAATGAACGGCAACGACAAGCACAACTCCGGCCCCGAGCCATTCAAGGAATTCATCGCCAAATTCTCGACCGACGAAAACTTCATGAACGAACGCATCGCACTCGATGCTGCCGCACGCGAAAAATATGCCGACATGCTCACACCTTCCACCTTCACCGCAAAACTCCCCGTCATTGCCGACAACAACGGCACCGAAGATGTCTACTACCAGATATGGGACGAAATGCAGTTCCACACCGTCCATCTCAACTGCTGCTGGGACGGCGTTCTCGAAAACAACATCATCTTCATGAAGAAAAACGGCAAATGGTATCTTGACTCCATCACCGAATAATAATCAGCATAGTAGAGTAGTAGCTCGGTTTTTAACCGCTGAAAATTATAATCGCGATAAATACAAATAAAAATCGAGTAGGAGGTAAACACTAATCGCAGGTGTTTATCTCCTACTTTCGTGTTTACCGACCTCTCACACCACCGTACGTGCCGTTCGGCATACGGCGG
>MNQK01000007.1 GCA_001915385.1 Bacteroidales bacterium 52_46
CGTCACCACTCGAAACTTGCAAGTCGCTTTAGGGTTCGTCGACAACTACGCCCCTTATGGACTTTCACCACAGATGTATGACATGCCCGCCATACCAAAGCAAGCGTGCTGCATCGGTCGATGCAGCACGCTTTTATTTGTAGCTATAAGATTTAAATCTTAGGTCTAATTAGGTCTAATTAGTCTAATAGGTCTAATTAGACTAATTGGACTTATTGGGCTTATTAATCTATAAATCCTTATACGTAGCCGCGGATTATACCGCGCTTGGAGTTCTTGATGAAGAGGATGATCTCGTCGCGTTCCTTTGAGGCGGGAAGCTCGGCTTCGATACGCTCGAGGGCGTCAGTGACATTGAGGCGCGACAGGTAGAGGTAACGGTATACTTCCTGAATGTCGCGTATCTGGTCGTTGGTGAAGCCGCGGCGACGCAGACCGATGGAGTTGACACCGGTATATGCGATAGGCTCGCGGGCAGCCTTTACGTAGGGAGGAATATCCTTGTTGATAAGGGCGCCCCCTTGTATCATCACGTGGCAGCCGAGGTGACAGAACTGGTGTATCAGTGTACCTCCGCCGATTACGGCATAGTCATCGACCACTACTTCGCCGGCAATCTGCGAAGCGTTGGAGATGATTACGTTGTTGCCTATGACGCAGTCATGGGCGATATGCGAGTAGGCCATGATGAGACAGTTGGAGCCGACCTGTGTCTTTCCTTTTGCGGCCGTACCACGGTTGACGGTAACACACTCGCGTATTGTAGTATTGTCGCCTATGATGGCGGTTGTCTCCTCGCCGCGGAATTTCAAGTCCTGAGGTATGCCGGAAATCACGGCGCCGGGAAATATGTTGCAGTTCTTACCGATACGGGCGCCGTCCATAATCACTACATTGGAGGCAATACGCGTGCCTTCACCGATTTCCACATCGGCCTCGATAGTCACAAACGGGTCAATCACCACGCTGGGGTGTATCTTGGCAGCCGGATGTATATAAGCTAAGGGTTGTTTCATTACTGTTCAGGTTATCTGTATTGTGATAATGATAGGGGCCTGACGGCCTCAATCAATGTTATTTATTCTTGACAATCTGTGCCATGAACTCGCACTCGGTGACGATTTTCTCGCCTACGAAAGCGTAGCCCTTCATCATGGCGCAGCCGCGGCGCAAGGGAGTCATGAACGACACGTGGAATATCAGGGTGTCGCCGGGGACGGCTTTCTGACGGAATTTCACATTGTCGATTTTCATGAAGTAGGTGGAATATTTCTCGGGTTCGTCGACCGACGAGAGCACAAGCAGACCGCCAGTCTGTGCCATTGCCTCTACCTGAAGCACGCCGGGCATCACCGGTTCCTGGGGGAAGTGACCCTGGAAGAAAGGTTCGTTGACCGACACATTCTTTATGCCGACGATGTAGCTCTCACCCTTTTCGATGATTTTGTCGACCATCATGAAGGGATAGCGGTGCGGGAGAAGACGGCGTATCTGGTTGACGTCCATGATAGGCTCTACCGAGGGATTGTAGCGGGGAGCCTGAATATCCTGACGCTTGATTTCCTTGCGTATCTGTTTTGCAAAAGCGGTGTTGAGCGAGTGACCGGGCTTGGTGGCAATGATACGGCCTATAACGGGACGTCCGATAAGAGCCATATCACCGAGTACGTCGAGAAGTTTATGACGTGCAGGCTCGTTCTCGAATGCCAGCGGCTTGTTGTTGATATAGCCGAATTCGTTGACCTGCTTGTGGGGCGAACCCATTATGTCGGCGATGTGGTCAAGCTCTTCCTGTGCCATCGGGGTGTCGTAGATGACAATTGCATTGTCGAGGTCGCCACCTTTTATGAGGTTGGCTTTAACAAGCGGTTCAATCTCCCGCACGAACACAAATGTGCGGCAGGCGCTGATTTCGGCGGGGAAGTCGGAAAGATTGTCGAGCGACGCGAATTGGTTGGCAAGCACCTTGGAGTTGAAATCGACCATCACGTCGACCGAGAAACCGTCGTCGGGGAGCGCGATAATCGAAGCGCCGGTTGAATCGTCGCGTACCTCGATTTTCTGTTTGATGATATAGAAATTCTTGTCGGCAGCCTGCTCGACGATACCTACATTGGCGATGTTGGCGCAGTATTCGGCCGCGCTGCCGTCGAGTATAGGCATTTCGGGGGCATTGAGCTGTATGAGGCAGTTGTCGATGCCGGCAGCATAGAGAGCGGCGAGGGCATGCTCCACGGTGCTGACTCTGACATCGCCGCGTTCAAGCACTGTGCCGCGCGTGGTGCCGGAAACATTCTCGGCAAGAGCGTCTATTACAGGTTGACCCTCAAGGTCTATTCGCTGGAATTTGTATCCGTGATTTTCAGGCGCCGGGAGAAAAGTTGCTTCAATCTCAAGCCCGGTGTGGAGGCCCTTACCTTTGACTGTAAACTGGCCTTTAAGAGTTTGCTGCTTCATTATTCAATTGTTTTTATATTTTTCTGTATGTCTGGTTGAGTAGAGAGGTTTGGCGGCATGTCACCGGTTTTTCTCGAGTGCCGATATGCGTTCCTGCATCTTGGGTATACTCTTGATGTATACGAGGTTGCGGGCGAAATCGCGTGCCTCGACCACCGGATATCCCATGAGGCGCTTTCCTGACCCGACCGAATTGGGTACTCCCGACTGCGCTCCTATCTGGTTGTCATCGCCTACGGTGATATGTCCGGCAAATCCTACCTGGCCTGCAATCATGCAGCGCGCACCGATTTTCGTCGAACCGGCAATGCCTACCTGAGCGGCCATGACGGTGTTTTCGCCTATCTCCACGTTGTGGGCCACCTGGATAAGGTTGTCGAGTTTGACTCCGTGACCTATACGTGTCGAGCCCATCGTGGCGCGGTCGATGCATGTGTTGGCACCGATTTCCACATCGTCGGCTATCTCGACATTGCCTATCTGGGGTATTTTATTGTATTCATGGTTGACGGGAGCGAAACCGAATCCGTCGGCTCCGATTACGGCGCCGCCATGTATGATGCAACGCTTGCCGATATGGCAGTTGTGATAGATTTTGACACCGGGCTTTATCACGGTGTTGTCGCCTATCACGACATTATCGCCGATATACGCCTGCGGGAAAATCTTGACTCCGCGGCCTATCTTGGCTCCGCGGCCTATATAAGCGAACGCTCCGACGTATACATCGTCGGGGAGCTCCACGCCCTCGGCGATATATGATGGCGTTTCTATGCCCGAATACTGCGGCTCGGTCATCTGCGCGACCATCTGCAGCAGGTTGGCAACGGTGGCATACGGGTCGGCCACCTTTATGAGCGTGGCGCTCACGGGGTGTTCGGGCTCGAAATCGTTTCTGACGAGCACTACCGACGACTGCGTATCGTAGATATAATGGGTATATTTCGGATTGGCAAGAAATGAAATCGCGCCGGGATGACCCTCTTCGATTTTGGCTATCGTGGACACTGTCACTTCTCCGTCACCGACTACCGTGCCGCCGGTGAGCTGCGCTATCTGATTAGCTGAAAATTGCATTATAGGTAAATGTCAGTTAAAATCATGGCGGGAACATGCCGGCATACCGCTATGCGGCATTGTTGCCCGTATAAACTTTTTAATAACATGCAAAGATGCGAAAATTTATCCAATTTTTAACAATAATATATGCAAAAAATGACGCGCCCCCTGCCGGGCCGCGTCATTTAGACTTATTTTTATGCCGTTTACCCTAATTTTTTCAGTCCATGTCGAGCAAATCCAAAGTCGCCTCGGTGAAATACGGGCGAAGTGTCTCAAAGGGAATAAGACACTGCGGCATGCCGGCGGCGTAGGGAGCTATCTCATATTGCTGGTAAAGGAAGCATACCCCTTTCTCCTCGAAATAAGGGGGATTGGCGGGGAACGAAAGTGTGCCGTTGTTGACAAGAAGCATGTCGTTGAATTCTTTTTCGGTCTTCACTTCGAAATACTGCTCCATCAGTCCTTTTTTGACAAGCTCAAGCACTTTGTCGGTCGTGCCCGGACGGAACATATCCATACCGAGCATATTGCCGTCGGAAGCTGCAAAAGTCTGGCCGATTGAAGCCGCGCCTCCGTGAGCGCCACCGGTGAATATATACGAATTATAAAGCATGGTGACATAGCGCGGCGCGGTGACAAGCGGCATCACCTCGTATGAAAATTCATACGACATGGGAGGATAACCGTCCACACTGTCCCGTCCGAATGTATCGTTCCATTCGCGCAGGTCGCTTTCATTGTCGCCAAGCACGTCTTTGACCACATACTTTGCGAGAGGTTCGCCCATGGCTACCGAGCTGTCGGAGTCCTTGAGCATGGAGCGTATCCACTTGTCGACACTGTCTACAAGTGGATTGTCCTTGTCATCCGATTTGAGATAGCCGAGAGAGCATTCGGCTACCGCCTTGCTATTGCCTATTACAACTGAATCCTTGAATGACACTTTTTCGACGACGTAAGCCGGAGCGGCATCTTCATTCTGTCCGTCAGGACGCGTATCACTGTCCTTTGTGCCTTTTCCGGAATTGCACGCGATAAGTGACGCCATGCAGGCCACGACTGCCAGATTTATAATTTTCATGATGTTAAGTTGTTTTTTATAAATTGCTTAATTATGAGTATTTTATTTCTGAAGCTCGATATACTCCGGAGCGATGGTGATGACGCGCTGCTTGTACAGCAGTCCGATTGCCTTTTTGAAATCCTTCTTGCTGCACTGGAACATCTCCTGAATGAGTTCGGCCGACGAATGGTCGCTCACGGGAAGACGTCCGTTGTTCTCACGCACTTTGTCGAGGATATGTGCGGCCAGGCGCTCCACCCTTACAGGAGCGACCGGCGAGAGCGTAAGGTCAATCTTGCCGTCGTCGCGCACGCGCTTCACGTAAGCGTCGATTTCGACACCGAGCTCCACGGGGCGGAATGTCTCGTTCTGGTATATAAGTCCGTGATAGAGGTTGTCGACGATACAGCGATAACCCAATTCGTTATGGGTGTAGACGAGAGCCTTTACCTTTGTGCCGGGAGCATAATCGGGAAATTTGTTGCCTATGAATTTCTCAATCTTTGCCGAGGCGACTATGCGCTGAGTTGCGTCGTCAAGATAGAGATAGACCAGATATATACCACCCTGCTTCATTTTCGACTTCTGTTCGCTGAAAGGCACGAGCAGGTCTTTCGGAAGCCCCCACTGGAGGAAAGCACCGATACGGTTGACCTCCGTCACCTGAAGATAGGCGAACTCCCCCACGGTGGCAAACGGTTTTTCGGTAGTGGCTATGAGACGGTCCTCGGAATCCTTGTAGACGAACACTCTCATCTCGTCGCCGGGACTCGGCACGTCGGTGATATATCTCGCCGGGAGCAGTATCTCGCCCGACTCGCCGCCGTCGAGATATACTCCGAAATCAACTATTTTTACAACTTTCAGGTTGTTATATTGTCCTATCTGTACCATTTTACTATTAATGAGTCGTTTATTTGTATTTCAACAACAAAATCAGCCGTAAATTTCAAATAAATTACAAATTTACGTATTTTTGTGATTTATTAAAATATCTGTTTATGAATATGGAGCTTCTTACAAAATATTTCCCGCAGCTTACCCCGCGCCAGCTTGAGCAGTATGAGATGCTCGGGTCGCTGTATCCTGAATGGAACGAGAAAATCAATGTCATATCGCGCAAGGACATCGACAACCTCTACCCTAACCATATACTCCACTCGCTTGCGATAGCGCGTTTTCTGGAAGACCTGCGCGAGGGCACTTCGCTGGTCGACCTCGGCACGGGGGGCGGATTTCCCGGCATACCCCTCGCCATATTTTATCCGCAATGCCGTTTTCACCTCATCGACCGTATCGGCAAAAAAATAAAAGTGGCGCAGGCCGTGGCCGAAGCCGTAGGGCTGGAGAATGTGACGCTGCAGCACGGCGACATGGGCGAATGCCACACTAAATTCGACTACGTGGTGAGCCGCGCCGTAATGCCGCTTCCCGACCTCGTCAAAATCACCTTGGGAAATGTCGACAGAAAAAACAACGCCAACAAATACCCCAACGGACTTGTTTGTCTTAAAGGGGGCGACCTCTCGGAGGAATTAGCCGAAACGCGCCGTCCGGCGATGGATATTGCATTGACGGAATATTTCAGCGAACCGTTCTTCGAGACCAAGAGCCTTATTTACGTACCCTATCAATAACCGACAAAACAAGTCACGGCTATGAAAATACAAAGTTTTGAATTCAATATGTTCGGGGTCAACACCTATATAATATTCGACACGGCCACGTGCGATGCCGCTGTCGTCGACCCCGGCATGACGGCCGCACGCGAATGCGCCCGCATCGACAACTATATCGAGAGCAACGGCCTGCGTGTCAAATACCTCATCAACACGCACATGCATATCGACCATCTGTTTGGCGACGAATACATAGAAAAAAAATACGGCGTAGGCATCTCGGCCTCTACCGACGACAGCATCCTGTCGTCGCGCATTGCCGAACAGGCGCGCATGTTCCGGCTGCGCACCGATATGCCCGAAATGCTGAAAGTTGACAATCCGCTCAAAAACGGCGACCGGCTGATGCTCGGTGCCGAACCGATTGACATAATCGCCGTCCCCGGCCACTCCCCGGGCAGCATCGCGCTCTACTGCCCCGAATCTAAATTCGTAGTAACGGGCGACGCGCTGTTCAAGAACTCCATCGGTCGCACCGACCTTCCCGGCGGAAGCCACGAACAACTCATATCAAGCATCACAAAAAGGCTGCTCACCCTCCCGCCCGACACCTCAGTCTACCCCGGTCACGGCCCATCCACAACCATAGAGTCAGAACTCCGCCACAACCCATTCCTGTAAATTATTATATCGGCTTCCGCCCAAATACCGGCTCATTTTCCATATATCCCGCTACAAAAAAAGAGATGTGATTTAAATCACATCTCTTTTTTTGTAGCGGGATCGAGAATTGAACTCGAGACCTCCGGGTTATGAATCCGACGCTCTAACCAACTGAGCTATCCCGCCGTCCTTTGCACCGGAGAGGCATTTTCGACAGGTCTTGCATAACCGTTAACCTCTCTTTTGCGAGTGCAAAGATAGAGACAAAGTTTTAATTAACCAAATTTTTTGACAAATTATTTTTTATTTTTTATCGAAGAGGCTCCTGTAGCGCGCTGAAGAAGGATATTGGCGACATTTGATTTTATGTCGGAAGCGCCTGAAGCCACAAGTTTGCCGGAGACAGCCTGCAGTGACGCCGCCTTTACGGTAGAAGCTCCGCTTGCATCGATTTCGACTTCTTCAGCCTTTCCTGCCAGATCCACATCTGACGCACCTGAAGCATCCACTTCGACATCGTTTGCCTTGATATTGCGCAAATCGACATCGGAAGCGCCGGAAGCATCTATTTCAATTGACTGAGCGATTACGGATGCGCATTTCAGTGTGGATGCGCCCGACAAATCGATTTCCACTTCCGATGCCACTACCGACTTGATTTCGTAGTCTGACGCACCGGTTGCATCAAGTTCCAGTTTTCTGCCGGGGAGGTTTATTTTTGCGGCTTTGAATGACGAGGCGCTCGAAAGATTGATTTCCTTCAATACGGGAGCCTTGATTTTTGCTTTAAGGTCATAGTTGCCGCGTGTCGACAGGCCTTTTTCAAACGAAAGCACCAGGCAGTCGCCCGAACGCTTCACGTTGACGTAGGGCATGATATTTTCCGGAGCCGAAACCTCGACGCTCCAGGTATTGCCGGAGGTCTGCTCGTATTCCACGTCATATACACCGGCCACTTTCAGTTCATCGAAATTGCTTATGTTGAATGACTTTGAAGTCGTCTTTTTCGACGGTTCGACAAGCGTGCGTGCCTGCACGGCGATAATGCCTGCAACAACGAGGAGGAGTGCGATAAGTGAGATTTTTTTCATATCGGTTATTGATTTTAAGTAAGTAATAATAACATTGGAAAACACGTGAGCTACATGCTTTCAAAATTAAGACGGGGAAATCGGGGAAATGTGACAGCGCAGGGAGATATTTTTCCGAATTACGCTGTAAAATAAAAAAAGCAGAGGCCCTGTAAGCCGGGTTATGTCGTTACGCCAGGGCGGGCTCGCGCCCTCAACCTGAATAACGGCTCGTCATTTATCTTGGCCGCGCACGGGTGCGCGGTCCGTAGCAGTCTACCCCCCGGCAATGGGCGAGCAACCCTTAAATGCCGGTATACTTGACCTTGCAACCCACAAGACGTGCGGCACGCCGCATCGCTACGGCGCCCGGTGGGCTTTTACCCCACCTTTTCACCCTTACCGCAGTATATGACCGCGGCGGTTGTTTTCTGTCACGCTACTCTACCGTCGCCGATAGCTCCCGGTTAGGAAGTGTGGCGCTCTGCGTTGCCCGGACTTTCCTCAGGCGGCATCACTCATAGGGGTGACGCACTCCCCGCGACGAGCCGGGCCTCTGCCTGTTGTGGCACAAAGGTAGCAACTTTTTTGTGCAGTTGCAAACATTTAACTAACTTTGGGGGTATGAACACCGACAGTATTCCCGCGCTCAGCGCGTCGCGACGCAAGCAGATTGCTTCACTCCAGCAGCCGAAACACAGGCGTGAACTCCGGCTTTTCGTGGCCGAAGGAGCCAAGTGCATTTCCGAACTTATCGGCATATTCGAATGCCGGATGGTAATAGCCACCCACGCATGGCTTGAAAAGGACCTGTTTCGGTTTCCGCCGGAAACGGAAATCGTGAAGGCCACGCGTGCCGATATGGAACGTATATCATCGATGAGCAACGCGCCGGAGGTGATAGCGGTGATGAAGATGCCCGAATCTGCCTGCACGGCGGATACCGACGGCCTTATTGTGGCGCTCGACGGAGTGCAGGACCCGGGCAACATGGGCACCATAATCCGCGCGTGCGACTGGTTCGGCATCCGTTCGATAGTCTGTTCGCGCGATACGGTCGATGTGTACAACCCGAAGGTGGTACAGGCCACGATGGGGGCGCTCGCACGTGTCGCGGTGACATACACCGACCTCCCGGCATGGCTGAGGCAGCTTCCCGACGACATGGAGGTATACGGCACATTCCTTGACGGCGATGATATCTACGGCGCCCAGCTCGACGCGCACGGTGTCATAGTGATGGGCAACGAGGGCAAAGGCATCTCGCCGGAAGTGGCCGCGACTGTCAACCGCCGGCTGTTTATCCCCCCCTACCCCCGCGACGCACGCCATGTGGAGTCGCTCAACGTCTCGATGGCCACGGCCATTGTACTGTCACAATTCCGCAAAAACATATAATACGAAGGTATCATGGCAAAAACGATAAAGTCGGCATGGTTTTGCTCGCAATGCGGCGCGGAATCGCCCAAATGGGCGGGACGCTGCCCCGAGTGCGGAGCATGGAACACAATGGTGGAGGAGCGCGTCAGCACGGCAAAAGGCGCGTCGAAGTCAATCGGCCCGGCACGCATGGCCAAGAGCAAGCCGCGCAAAGTATCGGAAATAGAAGCTCTCGATGAGCCGCGCATACACATGCCGTCGGAGGAACTCAACCGTGTGCTCGGCGGCGGACTGGTGGCCGGCTCGATGGTGCTTATCGGCGGCGAACCGGGCATCGGAAAATCGACGCTCGTGCTCCAGAACATTCTGTCAATTAAGTCGCGGCGCATACTCTATGTGTCGGGAGAGGAGAGCGCTACGCAGCTCAAGATGCGCGCCGACCGTATCGGTCGTCTGTCGGACAACTGCTATATCGTGTGCGAGACTTCACTTGAAAACATATTCGACCATATAGAGGACTTAAAGCCCGAACTGCTGATTGTCGACTCCATACAGACCGTGGCATCCGAAAGTATCGAAAGTGCCGCCGGGAGCGTAAGCCAAGTACGCGAATGTGCCGCCCGGCTGCTCAAATACGCCAAGGAGTCGGGGGTGCCGGTGCTTCTTATCGGCCATATCAACAAGGACGGCGCCATAGCGGGACCAAAGGTGCTTGAACACATCGTCGACGTGGTGCTCCATTTCGAGGGCGACCGTCAGCACATGTACCGCCTGCTGCGTGCCATCAAAAACCGCTTCGGCAACACCAACGAGATTGGCATCTACGAGATGTGCCGCCGCGGTCTGCGCGAGGTTGCCAATCCGTCGGAGATGCTGCTTTCGCCGGCCGGCGACAATCTTTCTGGCACGGCTGTCGGAGTGGCCGTGGAGGGTATACGGGCGTTTCTCATCGAGACGCAGGCGCTTGTAAGTTCGGCAGCCTATGGAACGCCGCAACGCTCGGTCACGGGCTTCGATTCGCGCCGTATGAACATGCTGCTTGCCGTGCTTGAAAAGCGCGTCGGGTTCAAGCTGATACAGAAAGATGTGTTCCTCAACATAGCCGGAGGGCTCAAAGTCGTCGACCCGGCAATGGACCTTCCGGTAATCTGCGCCGTGCTGTCATCCAATATCGACATCGCCATACCGCGTAAAGTGTGCATGACGGGCGAAGTCGGCCTGTCGGGCGAAATACGTCCCGTCACCCGCATCGAGCAGCGCATCTCCGAAGCCGCCAAACTCGGCATGGAATGCATCATCATCCCGCGTCACAACCTCAAAGGCATCGACACATCAAAATACTCAATAAAAATCATCGAAGTAAGCAAAGTGGAAGAAGCCTTCAGCAACCTCCACAACCTGTAGGCAAGATTGGCTAACTATCGGCAAATCAGTAAAAAATAAGGAATACGAACGACGCCGACCGGAAGATGAGATAATAATTGAACGCTAATAACTTTTAAGCGACATTTTCAATTCTTCCGACAATTCCGCAATATCATCAACTTTAAGGTAGCCGTCATGTAATAAATTACGAAGCCCGATTATAAGCATGGATGTACGATAGTAGTCCTCCATCTGCATTGCCTCCTTATAGAAATTCCGTGAAGAATCAGTCAGTAACATTGTGCGATCAAACTCATTGCCGATTTCATCGTCAAATTGTCTGTCGAGCAATTCACGCATCTCATTTTGCCACTCGGCATGTCGCCGAAGAATTCCTTTTTTCAGCAATTCTCTAAACTGCTTCTTCTCTGATTTTGTCAATTCAACCATAACTTTCTTCTATGATTACAGTCTGATACATATCAACTTACCACACATCAGCGCACATCGTCCACTGCCCCGGCGGCATGTATTAGCAAAATTAATATTATTTATTATAATGCAATAAGCCGGAGCAGAATAAATGCCGTTTATTTGCGATTTCGGAATGGGGCGAGGGCGTCTCGCCCTCGTGGTATTATCCTTATATCCTGAAAGTTACCACGGGGGCGAGACGCCCCCGCCCCACTCAAATCTGCTTAAGCAATGTGTCCTAATATAGCATTGTGGTTCAACGGAGACGGTTGCGGAGGAAGTGGGAGCGGACGTAGAGGAAGAAGAAGGCTACGCCTGCGGCGTTGGCTATCCAGGCGCCCCAGAATGCGGTGTGGAAGCCCCAGTGCTCGGCGAGGACGCCGCCGAGGAGTACGCCGAGTCCGACGCCTATGTCCCACGATACGAGGAGGGTGGAATTGGCTGTGCCGCGCTGGTCATTAGTGGCGAGATTGATGAACATGTTCTGGAACGCGGGGAACATGTGTCCGTTGCCAAGACCTATTATCAAGGCTGCGCCGTAGAAGGCCCAGATGTTGTGGACGGCTGCAAAAAGCAGGTAGCCGAAGAGTGAGATGACTACGCCGATTGAGGCATTCTGTGCGATTTTTCCTTTACGGAGCGACCGGCTCCCGGTGAGGCGCGAGAGTATAAGGCCGATGGCAAGGAGCATGAAGAAGAATCCGGTGCCCTCGGTCTCGCCGAGTTCCTCCTTGCCGTAGATGGCGATATAGGTTGAGAGGACTCCGTAGGAAAATGCATAGCAGACCATGGCGAGCCCTTCGCTCCACCCTTTCGAGAGGATGAAGCGGTCGAGCGACAGTTTGGGGCGCGGGACCTTTGGCCTTTGTTTGAGTTTAAGCGTCGAGTCGATGGCAAGTCCGCCCAATGCAATCAATAACGAGAGAGTGAACAGGAGGTCGAAATTGCCTACAACGCCGTAGATCATCAATGCTACCGTAGGGCCGATGGCGGTGGCAATATTGTTGCTGAGTCCGTAGAATCCGATACCCTCGGTACGGCGCGACGACGGGAGCACATCAATGGCGACCGTCGAATTGGATACGGTAGCGGCTCCGAACGGGAAACCGTGGAGCGTGCGCACCACCGTGAACGCCAGCAGCGAGCCCGCTATGAGGTAGCCGCCGAAGAAGAGCGCGAAGCAGCCGTAGGTAATCAGCAGCACCAGTTTGCGTGAGTAGTTGTCGACGATGTAGCCGCTGAACGGACGTATGAGCAATGTGGTGATTGTGTAGCCTGAAAGTACGAAACCGATTTCCTGACGCGTGGCGCCGAATGTTTCGCTGAGATATAGCGGGAACAGCGGTGTCAGCAGCATGAATGAGAAAAAAAGCATAAAGTTGGCGCTCCACACCTTGAGGTAGTTTTTGTTCCACAGGCGTTCGCGTTTAAGTTCCGTCTCAATCGTTTCCATATCTGTTATTTGAGAAGTTTTGTCATACGGCGGTCGACACGGCGCAGGTCGGCGTCAGAGATGTCGCGGTCCATCGTGCCGCCTATCTGGATGGAGGGGATTGCCTTTATGCCCCCCAGTTTGAGGATACGGCGGATTGACTTGACCGTGCCTGACGTCTGCCCGAACAGGCGTGCGAACGGCATCGGTGTCGTGGCGGTAGAAATAATCAGCGCTTTGCGCCCTTTGAGCAACGGCAAGGGCAATCCGCGTCGGCTCTTTGCGATAAAGAGATAGACAAGGCGGTCGAACATCGTTTTCAACACGCCCGGCATATTGGCCCAGTAGCATGGTGCGCCGATGACGATGCGGTCGGCCTGTGTGATGGCGTCGGCGATTTCGGACATATCGTCGGGAATCGGACAACTGAGCTTCGTGCGGCATACCATACAGGCCACGCACTGCCGGATATTTTTGTCGTAAAGGTTTATGACGCGACAGTCGGCACCGGCCGATACCGCTACCTGCGCGGCACGGTCGAGCAGCCGTGAAATATTACCTTTGCGCCGGGGGCTGGAATTGATGATAAGTACTCGCATGTGATTTGATGAGAATAAGTGTGCCGAAATTTGGTTTTACTTTTCCGCGGTTAAAAACCGCGGCCACTAACTTTCAATCTGTTAGTAGCCGCGGTTTTCAACCGCGGAAAATATATTTTGACACAATTTCCCCGGATATTTATTGTTCAATTACTTATTGACGCGGAAGCGGTCGATGCCGTCGCGGAGGAATGCTACGACCTGACGGGCGGCTGCGATACCTGCGTTGATGTTGGCTTCGGAGGTCTGCGCACCCATTTTCTTGGGGGTGAAGAATACGCGGCCTTCGAATTTTTCGTTCATCACGTCGGCGCAATCGGGCTTGATGTCGGCCACATATTTGAGGTCGGGACGGACCTCGAGGGCGGCAACAAGGCCGTCTTCGTCGATTACTTCCTTGCGGGCGGTGTTGATGAGCAATCCGCCTTTGGGCATGAGGTCAAGAAGCGCTTTACCCACCGACTTGCGTGTTTCGTCGGTGGCAGGGATGTGGAGCGATACAACCTGATTGTTCTTGTAGAGCTCTTCAACCGAGTGAACGGGCACTACGCCTGCCTCGACCATCACTTCGTCGGGGCAATAGGGGTCGAGGGCGCTGACTTCCATGCCGAAGCCCTTGGCGATACGGGCCACGTTGCGGCCTACCTGACCGAATGCGTGGATACCGAGACGTTTACCTTTGAGTTCGGCGCCGGAAGTGCCGTTGTACATGTTGCGGAAAGCCATTACGGCCATACCGAACACGAGTTCGGCCACGGCGTTGGAGTTCTGGCCGGGAGTGTTTTCGACGCACACATTGTGGGCTGTAGCCGCAGCGAGGTCGACGTTGTCGTAACCTGCACCGGCACGTACCACGACTTTGAGATTCTTAGCGGCATCGAGCACTTCGGCATCGACTTTGTCCGAACGGATAATCAAGGCGTCAACATCGGCGACAGCTTTGAGGAGGTCGGCTTTGTCGGTATATTTTTCGAGAAGGAGGAGTTCGTAACCGGCATTTTCGATTTCCTTGCGGATACCGTCGACTGCGACGGCAGCGAACGGCTTCTCGGTTGCTACCAATACTTTCATAACTGTAGATTTTATTGGATTATAATCAGAGGAAAAATCAAAATATTTTTTACACGCGGTTAAAAACCGCGCCTACTATATTTTGCAATAGTAGCTGCGGTTTTTAACCGCGGTTTTTATAAAAGTCCTCTTTTATGAATTAGTGTTTAGCCTCAAATTCTTTCATGCAGGCAACGAGAGCCTTGACGCTGTCGAGGGGGAGCGCATTGTAGAGCGATGCGCGGAAGCCGCCTACCGAACGGTGACCCTTGATACCGACCATGCCCTGCGAAGTCGCGAATTCCACGAATGCCTTTTCGAGTTCGGCGTATTCGGGTTTCATCACGAAGCATACGTTCATGATAGAGCGGTCTTCGGGAGCCGCTGTGCCGACGAACATCTTGCTTGAGTCGATAGCGTCGTAGAGCACGGCTGCTTTTTCGAGGTCCATCTTCTCGAGTTCCTTCACGCCGCCGAGCTGTTTGTAGTAGCGGAGGGTCTGGAGTGCGGAGAATATCGGGAGCACGGGGGGAGTATTGAACATCGAGCCTTTCGAGGTGTGCGTCTGATAGTTGAGCATCGTGGGGATGGGACGGTCAACTTTGCCGAGTGCGTCTTCCTTGACGATTACGATGGTGACACCTGCGGGAGCGAGGTTTTTCTGAGCGCCTGCGTAGATGCAGTCGTATTTAGCCACGTCGATAGGACGCGAGAAGATGTCGGACGACATGTCGGCTACCAAAGGCACGGGTGAATCGGGATCCTTGCGGGTCTCGGTACCGTAGATGGTGTTGTTGGTAGTATAGTGGAAGTAGTCGGCATCGGCGGGAATCACGTAGTCCTTGGGGATGAAGGTGTAGTTGGCGTCCTTTGAAGAAGCAACCACTTCGACTTCGCCGAAGAGCTTGGCTTCCTTGATGGCCTTGTTGGCCCACACGCCGGTGTCGATATACGCGGCCTTGGTTTTCAGGAGGTTGAAAGGAACCATAGCGAACTGGAGGCTTGCGCCGCCGCCGAGGAAAAGCACCTCATATCCGGCGGGGATGTCGAGGAGTTCCTTTACGAGAGCGTTGGCTTCGTCAATTACGGCCTGGAACTCTTTGCTGCGGTGGGACACTTCCAGGATAGAAAGACCTGTATCGGCGAAGTTGAGCACTGCGTCGGCAGTGTTCTTGATAGTGTACTGGCTCAAAATTGATGGGCCTGCGTAAAAGTTATGTTTCTTCATTGTGGTGAGGAATAAAATTTACAATGTTTTTTGCAAATGTAATCATTTTTATTGTAAAACCGCGACAAATTAAAGAAATTTTTCCTTTATTCCTCCATTTTGTCACAAAGCGCAACAATTTGCAACAAAATCCATCCAAAACCGCCGGTTTTCACACATTATCATATAATAATAAAACTTTTTGCCAGAAATTAATACAGAAAAATAGATATAGATGAAATCGCCAACAAGTTGCGGGCATATTTCCAAATAAGGGTTCATATCAGTTTGTGTGAAATTTGCAGTCATTTTTATTAATTATCTTCCCTATAGGAATATTTAGCGTTGCAATGCGCCTAATTTCATCAGTCTATGTTGATACAATGATGTTGCAAACTCCCGGCTGTAGGGATGCACGGTCTGTACCAAACAAGTCAAATAGCGGAGGGTCGCAGACCCGGTGGTGTTTCTATCCCCGTCCGACGCGCAGCGGAGGGCGGGGTAAGAGAGAGTAAGTCGTGCGAGCCCGAGGAGCGGGCGAGTGTGATATTTTATTAGTGAAGTTTGTTAATGTGTTGCACACGCTCGCCCTCTCCGCGGGCTCGAGCAATAGAGGACGCTACTACCCCGCCCTCCGCTACGCGTCGGACGGGGATAGTGACACCACCGAGCCGCCGGCTCTACGTTGATATATCTGACTGAGGCGGAGGGTACTTTTGGGTGCGGAATATGGTTAATTTAATTGTGAAAAAATGTATTGATTTGCAGCCCCTTTAAAAACATTTTTTATTATCTTTGTAGCGGGTTCGCCATTGCGTCAAAGAGTTGACTGTGGGAATTCATACATTTTTGATAAAAGGTGTTATTGAAATTTTATCTTCCAATATCGAACTTGGCGGTTTGAAATTGCAGTGAGGATAAGATTGGCAATAGCACCCCATTGATAGCTTGTATGCTGTCGTGACCGACAGTCCATATAGCAAATCGGTGTGGGGCTATTGTTTTATCTACTGCAAAGGTACCGCCAAGACCTGATATTGAGATAAAACAATGATACAGTTCCTACACCTTTTTTATGTCCAATCGCAAACGTTTCTTCGGGAGCTGGGGAACACACAAATGCTATATGAAATCAGAACTTTTAGAACTACTATCTGAGCCAAAAGAATTAGTTCTTGACGCAAAATTAGCCTATGCGTACATCATTTTATTTAATAAAATTGTAGAACCAAATCCTGAAAAGGAGAAATGGAATGACCCGGATTTAACCAAAATTTTTAAAGAGTTTGGTATTTCAGAAAAAAATCCCTCTTCTGAAGTCAATACGATTTGGTTCTATACGTCCTCGCAAGAATGCAAAGCATTCGCATTCCTCAAACACATCAGAAATGCAATTTCTCATGATACCATAAGACAACAAGAAGATATATATTACGTAGTAGACATATGGATGCGTGATTGTAACAATGGTAATACAGTAATGAACTGTAATTGCAGCATGTCGTTAACAATCCCAAAAGACAATTTTTGGCCACTAATAGTCAAGGTTTTAAAATCATTAAAGAATGTTCAATGAAAACAATCTAAATATAAGGAGAAATTAATTACGATCTGAAACTTTTTAACCTTATTATTCAATGGATTATCGCTTTTTACCTACGATTTTGGAACTGACGTTTTTCTATAATATAACCAATCAGTAGAAAAAATGAAGTTGTAGTTACAAAATAGTAAATCAAAAAAAATAATACTAAAATAGATATGAAAAAAATCACAAATAGATTTATATCATTGGCTTTATGCTTATCGGGATGCTTAGCTGCTCATGCCTACTCCTTTGAAGTTGACGGAATTTCTTATAAAATATATTCTGAGTATGATAAAACAGTTGAAGTTACATCCAAATCCTCCCACTACACAGGTGTAGTTAATATTCCGTCTACTGTAAACTTTATTGGCGAAACTTATAGCGTGACAGAAATTGGAGAATCAGCATTCAGCGGCTGTACCGGGCTGACATCGGTATCCATTCCAAATTCCGTTACTTATATTGGTTGCGATGCATTCAGCGGCTGCACCGGGCTGACATCAGTATCCATTCCAAACTCCGTTACTTGCATTAATCTCGGCGCATTCAGCGGATGCTCCGGTCTGACATCAGTAAACATCCCAAACGCCGTTACTTATATTGGTATCCACACGTTCAGCGGCTGCTCTGGCCTAACCTCTATTGTCATTCCAAACTCCGTTACTTACATTGGAAACTACGCTTTCAGAGACTGCACAAAACTGACAGAAATTGCTGTAGATGACAATAATCCGAATTATTGTTCAATTAACGGTGTTTTTTATACTAAAGATAAAACAATTCTTATCCAATTTCCCATAGGCAATGAAACTTCTTTTTTTGAGATTCCAAACTCCGTTACTAATATTTACGACTACGCTTTCTACAAATGTAGTGGTTTGACTTCGGTTTCCATCCCAAACTCCGTTACTGAAATTGGGAGCTACGCATTCCATGACTGCAGCAGCTTGACATCAGTGACCATTCCAAACTCCGTTACTTACATTGGAGGTGCGGCCTTCGAACGCTGCACCAGTCTGATCTCAGTATCTATTCCAAATTCCGTTGCATCAATTCCTTGGTACGCATTCCAAGGCTGCAGCAGCTTGACATCAATCTCAATTCCAATCTCCGTTACTTCGATTGAGAGCAACGCATTCCAAGGCTGCTCCAATCTGATCTCAGTTTCAATTCCAAACTCTGTTACATCGATTGGTAGATATGCATTCCTCGGCTGTAACAATCTGCAACGTATATATTGTAGCATAAAGTACCGCTCGAATGCAACCCATCTTTTTCAGCTGAGAATTATATAAATACGACATTATCTGGACTTGTCGGAACTCGGGATGCATACGAAAAAGTTGAACCGTGGCGCAATTTCTGGAAAATCAAGGAATATGACTTTAGCGGAGTTGATGATATTACAATCGAGGATTATTCTGACTGTCCGGTGGAGATATATAATCTGTCTGGGGTTAAGGTGGGAGACTCAAAAGAAAATCTTTCGCCGGGAATTTATATCATGCGTCAAGGCAATAAGGTAGAGAAAATCATGATACAGTAATTCTGTTGAAAAGATGTTATTTGCGCTATCTTATATGATAAAGCGGATACAATCCCACATCTTTTCTATATCTATATTATTATTAAACCGCCTTATCGGGGTTGTAAGGCCTATAAGCATTTTTTACAATGAAACAGGGAATTAAGCATTTACAGTCACTGATTGCTGTAGCATTATGTATCATTATGTCAACGGCTTTATATAGCTGTAGCGATGACGATGATGATGAACCGAACAACAACGCAATTGTCGGCGAATGGATTAAACGTAACGGTGATGATGTTGACATCTACTATCAATTCTCGGCTGATGGCAAAGGCCGTTATATTTGTTTATCTGACGAACCGGGGTATGACCCGGAATATCCTGATGCCGTAATCAAACACCCGGTAGACCCTTTCTTATTTGATTATACATTGGACGGAAATATTCTGACAATGAAAGAGTATTATAATCAATACGAGCCAGAACTTGCGATTTACGTAAATGAAATCGAAATCAATAACAATGTTTTGCAGATGAAACGACTCCGTTATAGTTATGATGGTATAGACTGGAACGAGTCTACTTCGGATTGGGAGACATATAAACGTTATTCTTCAAAATAGAAGTAAGTGAGTTATATCAATAGCCGCAGATTGGGGTTGAGCCGGTCTGCGGCTTTTTTTATCGGGGGGATTGACGACTTATGCTGTTTACTTAAACTGAGTTAAATGGTGGTGAGGGCGTCCAGCCCTCGTGGTAACTTGCAGTGTGTAAGAATAATACCACGAGGGCGAGACGCCCTCGCCCCTATCCTCCACATGATGGAACCTCTATCCTTCACATGATAGAATAAGTGAGGGGGGCACGGCGATGCCTGCGGCATCTTCTATTTGATTAACCCGGTCATGGCGCGCCAGCGCTTTGGCCGTGGGGGTGCCGTACGGATATGGAGAGGTTGCCGGAGGCATCGTCAATCTGCATAATGTGGCACTTTCCAAGGCCTTCCATTGTGAGTGAATTGATGATGCCTGCGGCAACAGTCTGTGGTTTGATGCGGCTGTTCCCGGCCAAGGCGTTGGCACGCCATGACCGGGTTAATCTGATAGAGGATGCCTACGGCAACACCACTGCTCGATGCATCCAAGCCCGGCCAAGGCGTTGGCACGCCATGACCGGGTTAATCTGATAGAGGATGCCTGCGGCAACAGCCTGTGGTTTGTATTGTTTCTTTTTAAGGATTATTTTTTGGATTATTTGGGGGTGGGTAGCAGATTTGTATGAATTTGGTGCGGAATTAAATTATTTTTTTCTATCTTTGCTTAATTAAACCTTAAGTAGCTGTTATAAATTAATCTGAGCAGTTACTTATCAGGCACTTAGCACATTGCACTACAATCATCATTTCTTGACATCATGGATGACCACAAAACCTTACACCTTATAGCTGACACCGGCATACAATTCATTACGAACGAAGTGGAGTTCAACGCATCGGAGCCGCTTACACTCAAGAGCGGGCGCATGCTGCGATATTCGTTTGTGGAGAATGTCGACCCGTTTGACGGGCATATCAGTTTCGACCTGCTGTTCAACCATATCGACGGTAACTGCTGGATACCTGTCAAGCAGCTGCGCAACGAGGGGTATATCTCGCTCCACCAGAACGGCAGCGAGGAGCTTGACGAGACGGGCGTGCCGCGTATGCGCGACGATGTGTCGACAGCGCTGCTCGAATCGTACGCCGACGAGGATGACTCGATAATCAACATAAACACGTTCGAGAGTTTCAGGGTGAAAAATCCGGCGAATCCGGCCGACAAGTTGCCGGCTTTCGAACTGCTGCTTGACAAATGGCTGCCGATGCCGATGTTTGAGACCGACCCGTCGGGTGCCACGATGGGTGTGCCGATGGGATGGTGCCGCGTGATGATACGCCGCACGGGTGAAGGCGCAGTGAAAGGTGCGTCGAGATACAGCCTGACGTGGGCGTTTGACACACACTTAGCAGAAAACCCGCTGTCGACCTACTTCCCCTATTTCTTCGACGAGACGGAGAAGAAGAAAAATTTCGCGCTGTGCGACAAACCCGACGTGCTTTTCAATTTCCTCTCCATCCAGGAGGAGCAGAATGCCGTATCGCAATACGTGGCGTCGCTTCTCAACATCGACCCGTCGAAGCTAACCCACCACAGATACAAATTCATAGCCTACTATATCTACCTGATTAATTTCCTGCGTCTGAGCGGAGCGGCGCCCAAGGTGACGCTGTACAACCCTACGGAGGGGGATGTGAATGTCGACATGGTGCTCGACATCGGCAATTCGCGCACGTGCGGCGTGCTGTTTGAGGACGGCGATTTCACCCGCTCGGTGATGCTTGAGCTGCGCAACCTTACGTCGCCGTGGGTCACGTACAAGAATCCGTTTGACATGCGCCTCGTGTTCCGCCGCGCCGATTTCGGCAACGACCTGATACTGCCGGAGGAAGCGTTCAACTGGAAGAGCATAGTCCGTGTGGGCGAGGAGGCGCGTACGCTCGTGTACCACTCGATAGAGGACAGCGGCATAGCCGAGCGCGCCAACAACTATTCGTCGCCCAAGCGCTATCTCTGGGACAGAAAGAAGTCGCAGGCACGCTGGGAATTTCTCGTGACCGACACCGACCCGTTCAACATACGACAGTCGCCCAACATCTTCTTAGAGAATTTCACCGACATGTTCGACGAGCGGGGCAGCTTCAAGGAGAAAGCCGACACGGTCAACATATTCGACATGGCGCCGGAGGATACCAATTCCGACTGCCACTATTCGCGTTCGTCGATGATGACATTCGTGATGGTGGAGGTGCTTCAGCAAGCCATCGCGCAGATCAACTCGCCGGCGTTCCGCGCCAAGCACGGCCGCATCGACTGCCGCCGCCGGTTGCGCAACGTGGTCATCACCTGCCCTACCGCCATGCCGCGCACCGAGCAGATAACGCTGCGCCAAAGCATGGTCGACGCACAGAAAGCGATGCTGCGCTGCAACCCGTCGCTCACGCCGATAAACGTAATCCCGTCGCCCGAAGCGCTCAAAATCACCGACGACTTCGACATGAGCGACAAACGCCAATGGAGCTATGACGAGGCTTCGGCATGCCAGTTGGTATACCTCTACGCCGAGATAGCACAGCGCTACAACGGCAAGATAGATAAATTTTTCGAGGCGAAGGGGCACAGCCGTCGCGAGTTCGCCGACGAGGGCTACGAGCACAATTCGCTCACTATCGGTTCGATAGACATAGGTGCGGGCACTACCGACATCATGATATGCTCCTACAAATATGAAGGCGAGGAGCAAAGTTCAATCATACCGGTGCCGCATTTCTACGACAGTTTCTATGTGGCCGGCGACGACATACTGCGCACGATAGTACAGCGCTATGTCATCGAGGGACCGGAGACAGGCATACCGTTCATGGGAAGCATACACAGCGCGCTGCTCGCGCGCCTTATGGCGATGAGCGACGAGGAGCTGCGTGCGCTACCGTGTACGAAGTCGAAATATACCGACGTGTACCGCACATACGTGGAGGACATCGTCGGATGCCACTCGCCGGAGCGCCGCGAGGAGCGGATACGCTACTTCGCCTCGGTGCTGCTGCGCGACTTCTTCGGTTATGACAGCGCGATGATGTCGTTCAAGGACCGTCAGGCGCGCGTGGACTTCAACACTCAGATTTCGGTGCCGATAGCACGCAAGATGATGGATCTGCTGCGACGCAAATTCCCGTCGCGGGTATATGGCTATGAGGAGATTTTCTCCGACCTGAAACCCTCCGACCATCTTCTCAACCACTTTGCCAACCATTTCGGATTCCGCTTCGAGGAGCTGTCGTGGCGTTACGACCCCGAGGAGATAGGCTCGATGGTGCGCGCAACGATGGAACCGCTGATGAAGCAGCTGTCGATACTGCTCTACGCCTACAAGTGCGACATCCTCGTGATGGCCGGCCGTCCGACCACCATCGACGCGATACCGGAGCTGTTCATCAAATACTACCCGATGTCGCCCGACCGCATCATCTGCCTTAACGACTACCGTGTGGGCACATGGTATCCGTTTGCCGACGGACAGGGATATTTCTACGACCAGAAATCGGTAGTGGCCGTGGGCGCGATGGTAGGATACATGGCGTCGACAACCGGATTCAACGGCATGCGCATCGACTTCAAGGAGATGATACGGCGCATGAAGCCGACGGCCAACTTCATCGGTTTCTATGACGACAAGACGCAACAGGTGAAAAAATCGCTGCTTCTGCCCGACAAGTCGAACGCATCGACAACCATCGGGTCGTTCCCGGTATTCCTCGGGTGCAAGCAGTTTGACTCGCCGCTCTATCAGGCACGTCCGCTCTACGGGCTGTATTTCAGCGGCAAGCACCACGAGCCGGTGCGCATCACGCTGACACGCTCCTACCAGGAGGACCGTGAGGTGGTAGAGGTAGAGGAGATAACCGACATACAGGGCAACACCCTCCCGAAATCAACCATCGAGATAGTGCAGCAGTCGATTGTAGCCGACGGCAAGCACTGGCTGGACAAAGGCGAATTCGAGCTCTCATTAAAATAACAAGCAGCATCAGGCATCATCATGAAAAAATCGATACAGACCCAGATAAACAATATAAACGACGCCTTAGCGTGGCTCAAGGTGAACAAACCGGACCAATATGAGCAGCGTTTCCTGCAATTGGTCAGCGAACGCTGCCGCCTGCGCAAACTTGCGGCCACCGAACTGGAAAATCCCGCGATAGCGGCCTACGGAGAGAGCCAGAAGGGAAAATCGTACGTCATAACCAATCTGCTGAGCGACAACGGCAAACCGTTCACCGTCACAGCTCCCGACCGCGAATATGACTTCGTGAAGGAAATCAACCCCATCACCAACAACGTGGAGGCTACCGGCGTCGTGACCCGTTTCACCACTTTCGCCAACGAGCCGGCACGGTACAACGCGCAGTATCCCGTACTTATCAAGCTGCTCGGCATGAGCGAGATTGCGACGATACTCTGCGACGGATACCACAGCGACATAACCGACTACCAAAGCTATTCCGACACCGAGCTCAAGGACATATCTACCGAAATATACGAGGCTTACAAAGAGCGCCCGGCGCTCACCAACCCCGTGGTGGTCGAGGATGACATACTCGACATGAAGTATTACCTGCAGCGGTGCACCGGCGGCAGCACGCAGTCACTCATACGCTCGCCCTATTTCGAGCGCGTGGCGCTGATAGCGCGCCGTGTGGAGGCATCGGAGTGGAGCCGGATATTCGCTCCGCTGTGGCACCGCAACCCGACGCTGACCAACCTGTTCCAGCGGCTTAGCGAAGCGCTGCGCAACCTCAACTATGCAAAGACGGTGTATCTGCCTATCGACGCGGTGCTCAACACCAACCAGACGCTTATGTCGGTGCAGCGCATCAACGAACTCGGCAATAAAGAGAAAACCGAGGATGCGGCGTTCACACGTGTGCTCATAGCGGAGCCCAACGGGGCAAGCCGCGTGATAGACCGCTACGACAAGAGCGAGCTGTCGGCACTGTGCGCCGAAGCGGTATTCAAGGTCGAGGAGCGTTTTCTCGACTCCGAGCTGTCATACGACATGACGATGATTACCGACCCCGCTGTCAGGGGGATGCTTCCTGCCGGACCGTTCAAGAAAGACATAATACGCCATACCGACCTTCTCGACTTCCCCGGAGCACGCGCACGCAACCAGCTCAAGGAGGAAAATCTCGACAAGACCGACGCCAAGAGCGCGATGACCAATGACGCCAACGTGTATCTGCGCGGAAAGGTGGCCTATCTGTTCAACCGCTACAGCGACAGCGGCCTCATCAACATACTGCTGTTCTGCCACGACAACGCACAGCGCAACGACGACACATTATATATAACGATAGAGAACTGGGTGAAACAGTACGTGGGCGACTCGGCTCAGCAACGCGCACGCACGCTGAAGCTGACCGGCGGCGTGTCGCCGTTCTTCCTCATCGCCACGAAGTTCAACATCGACATGACGATGGCCGACGCCAACGCCGACGATGTGGCCAACTCGCGCACCGCCATCGACCAGCGCTGGGCCGACCGCTTCAACATCGTGCTGTACAAGGAGGTAATCCACGGCAACGACGCCGAGTGGTTCAAAAACTGGGTTGCAGAGGGCGAGACATTCAAGAACACCTACCTGCTGCGCGACTACAAATATTCCGGCGACACCGGCAAAGGCAACAACCTCTACACAGGATTCCGCGAGACTGGACGCGAGCAGAAACCGGCTATGGATGCGGTGTACTACGACAGGATGCGCACCTCGTTTATCGAAAGCCCGCACACGCGCAAATTTTTCGCCAATCCGGCGTGCTCGTGGGATGTGGCCGCAACGCAGAACAATGACGGCGCCCTCTACCTCTTCCAGCAGCTTGCCATCGCCGCCGCCAACATGGAGGTGACGCGCCGCGAACTGACGGCGACAGCGCTCAAAAACATAGGCAAATCGCTCCACGACATACTCAAAGGCTACTACCACGCCAACGACGCGGCCGCACAGCTGCTTCAGGACATGAACCAGGCATGCGCCATACGCCGCGAGCTGATATTCGCCTGCAACCGCGACAGTTATTTCTTCGGCCGCATGATACGCGAGCTCCAGATTACCGAGAAGGAGCTTTACAACAGCATCTACGACCTCGTCAACTCATCGGAGATGAACGACTCGCGCAATGACTCGCGTAACTACGAAATAATCCGCAAGGATATAGGCCGACGCCTCGACCGGTGCACTACCGACGACATGAAATGGGAGTGCGTGATGATGGGCTACAACCTGCCTGACCGCGAGGCTGCCGAAGCATTCCTCGCCGACAAGGGCGTAGACGCCGCCAAACTCTTCGCCGGCAACTTCAAGCGCAAGACCAATTCGGCGATAATAGCCGAAAACGTATACAACACCTGGAAAGAGTCAATCAAGAAACCGGAGTCAATCAACAAACTGTGCGACAACGGAGCGTTTGACCCTATCGAGATGTCGGCGCTTGTAGACAACATCGAGCTGACGGCCCGCAAGCTGCGTCTCGAGGAGACTCTCGATAAAGTCATCGAGGAGCATGTCAAGGTAATGAACGTAAGCGGCATCAACCTGAGCCTCATCGCCGACCTGATGGCTTCGAAAATCAATGATTTCATCAGCGATTTAGGCTACGGACAGCGCACCGACGAGGAGCGCGCCGCCGCCAACCGCCTCGTCGACGAGAACCCGATGAAATTCGACCCGCTTGAATATATCACGCACGACCATCCGGAAAATTATACGCAGGAGGAGCTGACCGACATGTTCGACCAGCTTATCGACCGTCCGGACGGGGTGACGCAGGCATTCGAGAACAACTATTTCAAATGGATAGAGTTCATGATTGTATCATTCCTGCTCAAAGGCCAGATAATAGACTACGACATCGAGGCCAACAACCGCATAGGGCGTCTGATAGAACAAATCATAAAATAGAAGAGAGCGGCGCGCGAATCACGGATAACGGCAGAATTTAATCATAATCAACCGAAGCGTACCGCGCCGGCGCCAATACACGACGAAACAACAATACAAAAGAGATAACAAAATGAAACGAATTCAAATCGAGAACGGAAGCAACGGACAGGAGCGCAAGCCCCGCACTCCATTAGGAGGCCTGATATGGCGCTATTTATTGTTTCTTGCCCTTTTATTCTGTTTTCTGTTATTGCTAAAATGGCTCATCGCCCAGCCGAAATCATACAGTCATGACTCTGACGCGATAGACATACTGCACGACAACCATTATTTTGACAATCTCGATGTCGAAGATATAAACAGACAGGTAATACGCATACCCGACTACTATGACAACGACAGTATCAATACAATCGACGAGCGCTTCTATAAGGAAAATCCCGAACTGAGGGAAATACTGGAGGAGGAACTTCCCGGCACCGGCGGCAACTTCCGTAACCCGATACCGGAACTTCCCCGCCCCGAGGACAATTATATCCGCCCGGTAAATCCGGAAGATATAATCACTCCGGAGGATGACCCGTACAAGCAGATTGACGGCACAAAGATTGACGTAATACTCGAGGACATATCGGAAAGCAATTTCAACAACTTCGCGCAGCGGCTCAAGCAGCTCTACCCGGGCGACAACGTCAGGATAGACTACTACAATCCGGAAGCCGGTCTGATACAAATCAAGGTGGCACCCAACGAGCGCGAGAATGTGAAGGAGAACATACGCGGCAATATCACGGACATAAAATACAAGCTGTTTGACGACGTGATATTCAACCAGACGGCGTCGGGAGCATCCTCCTACAACGACCCGGCGTTCAAGAACCAGCGCCAGAGCTGGCACTTCGCGCCGATACAGGCATACGAGGCATGGGATATAACCAAGGGGTCGGACGACATCACGGTAGCCGTAATCGACAGCTACATCGACATCACGCATCCCGAACTGAAGGGACGCATCGTCAAGCCGTACAGCGTGGAGCGCAAATCGCGCAACGTATTGCCGCCGGCACGTCCCTATTCGTTCGAACGCGACGAGGACGCGCTGATATTCCACGGCACGCACGTGGCCGCACTTGCCGTCGGAGCGCTCAACAACAATGCCGGCGCGGCCGGACTCGCCCCCAACTGCAAACTGATGCCTATATCGCTCGGCGGCGACATGAGTGCGGTGGCCATACTCGAGGGCGTGCTCTACGCCATCAACCAGGGCGCCGACGTGATAAACCTGTCGATAGCTACATTATTCCCCGACGGAGTTGACAACACGCCCGTCAGCGAACAGATGGAATATATCAGAAATACCGGCAAATATCAGGAGGATGTATGGGACTATGTGTTTGACTTAGCCGACAGGAAGAACTGCACGATAGTATGGGCGGCAGGCAACTGCAACGTGATTTCGGGTATGGACGAGACCAAACGCGGAGAGAACACCATCAGGGTGAGCGCCGTAGGCCCCGACCTGAAGAAAGCCGATTTCAGCAATTACGGCAACTACGAGTCGCAGGGGGTCAACTATTCCGACATATCCGCTCCCGGCGTCGACATCTACAGCGCAGGCCCGGCTAACGGCTATGGATTCTGCCCCGGCACCTCGATGGCAGCCCCGATAGTGACCGGCGCCGTGGCTCTCATGAAATCGGTCAACCCCAACCTCTCCAACCGCCAGATTATCGACATACTCAACAAAACGGGCAAGACCGTTGACCGCGACGGGCACATCGGCAAACTGATACAGGTGCGCGACGCCCTTGTCGAAGCAGGCGCCACCGTGGCAAACTATGACAAAATCAAGGAGGACCCCAACAGCATAAAGGGTATGTGGCAGACGACAGACCAACGAATAGTGACCGACTCGGCGACAGGCGAACCCACAGGCGAGATGACGCACATATTCCTGAAGTTCAACAATATCAGCAGCGGCACGATATACTACCGCACAGACGGCGGATGCACATACAGCGCACCGTTCAGGAGCGAGCTTAACAACGACAAGTTAGTTATCAGACAACAAGGTATGGCGACATCGCCCACATGCGCACGTCCGTTTTCGGAAGTGACGATAGAGTGCACCCGCGGCGAAAACGGAATGCTCAAATGCCAATCGTTCTATAACGGTAAGTCGCACAATGATTTCTATTTTCTCGTGAGGAGCGACGCAAAGTTCTGAGCGTATTCAGAGACATAAACCAGAAACCAATCAATCAGATTTATAAATCTATGGCAAACAACAAAAAAAGCCGCATAGGATTAGGAAATATCATTTCCATTGCCGGACTGGCATTACTTGGATTTTTCACATTCATGGGAGCGCTGATGCTTACATCGGGCAACATCGGAGCCGCGGTCGGCATTGCGGCCGGCTCGGTAATAGTGCTGAGTCTGCTGCTCAGCGCGGCCATCTACTGCAAAAAGGCCGACACCGACTTCTCACGATGGAAGAAAGTGGAAATAGCCGCATTAGTGGTATTTGCAGCCGCGGCAGTATTCCCGGCAAAATATGTGATGCACTTTTTCAACGTAATGTCGGAAAAGGAAGCGTTGCAGAAAGCGGCACTCGCCGATGCTGAAAATCTGCGCGGCATGTTCAGGACATACGAGGAAGCCGAGCGCTCGGCACTTGCAGTGACTACTACCGGACTGCAGAATGCTTTCGGAGAGGAGAGCGACCTGAACGTGAAGGAGTATTTTACAGCGGCAGCCATCAGCAACTACGGCGACATCGACACATGGATGCTCAACGAACGGCGTATGCTGCTCGGCGATACAGGAGCCGAAGGAACAGCGCCCTACCTCACCTACAAGCATAATGCCGACTCGCTGATAAGTGACTGGCTGACCGACGTGAAAGTATGGGACGTGATGGCAGTAGGCCGTCAGTCGAAAGTGCCGGGCGAACTGTCGCCTGCCATAGCGAGCGACCTCAACAAACGCTCGCAATCGGGCAAACTGCCTGTAATAGTGTATCAGGACGGCAATTATGTGATAAGCAATGCCAACCAGACGGTGACAATAAACGAACCGGAACTCACATTCGAGAAAAGCATAACCACAGCCGGTGCACTTAACGCCGTCAGTCTGGTAATATACATACTGATAGTAGCACTTATCGCAGTACAGTACGTGATGACGCCGAGATCGGAGAAAACCGAAATCGGAGACGGACAAAGCATCGCCGAATACGAAGGCGTCAACAAGTTGTAATGCAAATCCATAAAATACTACCGAACAAACAATCTACAACAACTCAACCACACAACTTATATGGCACTCACTGAGCAGCAGGTGAACATGGTGATGTCGCAAAGCGTCGACCAGATAAAGAAATATATAGCACAGGGGCTGATACAGTTTCCTCAGGACCTGATAAAATTCAAAGACAACCCGAAATACAAGGCTATTGAAAAAGAACTTACCAGCATGCCGAGCCATGAGGCTACCGAACGCTGGAAAGAGATTGAGGCACTTCCGTCGGGCGACAGCGCATCGATTGCCGCCGCGCTCAACGAATTCATATCACGCTATTCATCATATCCCGGCAACGGGGAACTGATAGAACAGGCCCGTCGGCGGCTGTCGTCGCTCACCGCCGAAGTAGAGCGAAACGACTGGGAAGCGGTGGACCGCACGTCGATAACATCACTCCTGACGCATCGCCGAAAATATCCGACGACATCGCACGAGACTGATATAGACAATCTCGTATGGGAGCTGACCGACACCGACAATGCCACTTATATCAACCGCTACATACAGGAATTTCCCAACGGACTCCACCGCCTGGAGGCGCAGGAGATGCTCGGCGCGCAGGAACTGTGGAAAGGTGTTTCGACCGACGCCGACCTCGTCACCCTGTCGGACTATATACAGGAGGAATGCCTCTCGCCGTTCATACCTAAAGCCACCGAGATGCTTCAGGAACTGAAACGCGCGGAAATAATAAAAATGCTTGAAAATCCCGGCACATACAAGGTCGATTTCCTCAAGCTGCTCATCGACGAGGATATTTTCTCCAAGAGCGAACTGATAGCCAACGGTGTATGCACCGAGGGGACATTCGACATGCTGTACAACTCGCCCGAACTGCCGTCAATCGAGCAGACCGAGAACTCGAATCCGGAGATTGCGAAAGGTGCGACCGACGTGTTCCTGTTCGGCATACCTTCGTCAGGGAAGACATGCGTGCTCATGGGGCTGCTCGGCTCGCGCAACTTCGTCTACGATAACGCCGCATCGGGACTCGGGGGCACATACGCTGACAATCTCAGCATATACCGCCGCCACAACAAGGCGCCGGGCCGTACGTACGGCAACTTCGTGGCCCAGATACAGGGAATGGTCTACAAGGACAACAGCGAGACCGTCTACCCTATCAACCTCATAGAGATGTCGGGCGAGGAATTCGCGATGAAAATCGCCCTCAACCCCGAAAATCTCGTTGACTTCGAGGATATGGGTACGGGGGCCACAAAGATACTCACGAGCGACAACCGCAAGATAATATTCATCGTAATCGACCCGACGGCTGACGGACTGATAAAACTGTCGTCGACACTCAAGGACGGCTCCCCCATCACCCGTATCGTCGAGCAGGACATCATCATCACCAAGATGGTGAACATGCTGATAAAAAATCCGAAAGTGCTCAAAAACACCAACGCCATACATTTTATCCTGACGAAATCGGATACGCTGGGTTCGCGTGAAACCCGTGACCAAATAGCTGTGGAGCGCATCAAGCAGCTATACGGCAAGACTATCATGACGCTGCGCGACATCTGCAAGACATACTCGATAAACAAATCGACCGACTACCAGCCGTCACTGTTCACATTCAGCTTAGGGGAATTTCATGTCGGCGACCTGTTTGAATACGACTCATACGATGCCGACAAACTGATGAACATCGTGACCTCGATGGCTCAGGGGCGCAAAGATAAAGGATTTTTCAACAGCATACAGAAAAAGATGAGCTAAGTCGCTGTACGGACTGCTTTTTAAAGACATTTACATACAGACTCAGCAACACAAAAGCAAAATATCAATTCAAAATATGGCCATATCATTAAAAGTCAAAGGTAACAAACGTACCAACGAGGGAATAGGCAATGATTTGATAAGCATAGGCGACAACCGTTTTCCGGTCACCGACGCCCAGTATCCCGGCACGAAAGGTGCTACGGATTTCATCGTCATACGCCATCTGCACGACAAGAGCATCTACACGATAGTGTGCAAGAATGTGACGCCGTGCGACTCCAACCGCGAAGGGACACTCTATATATCGGTATCGGTGCCGGTGAAAGAGCATGTCGAGGGACTGTTCAACATGCTCATCGAACTGCAGAATGCCTACAAGAGCACGTGCATGACGTATGACGGGACGATGTACCACTTCATGGCCCGTGAGGATGCGCCACAGACATTTGCAGAAATACTAAGCCGTCACAAGGTGGTGAGATACCCCTACAAAGCGGTGGCTACGAGCGACGACCTGTCGGCTACGGCATATCTGTTCATGAGTCCGGAGCAGATCAGCGACCTTCTCAACGACCCGATGCGCGGTGAGTTCAGCAGATATGGCGAAATAGTCCTCGTGCCTGTGGCCGACCCGTCGCAGTATGTGTCGACGATAAACGTTCCCGCCAAGATATGGCGCAGCTACAAGATATATGTCAACGGACGCCAGACGGGCCAGACCCTCTCAGACCCGAACAAAACCGTGACGATAACATTGCCCGAGACGAGTAGCCATGAGTCGGTAGCGGCTACATTCTCCATATCGCAGGCGCGCGACACCCGCATGCCCGGCATCGCTGTCGACGACGAGGCCCAGATCATCTACCTCAACATGCAGCCCAAGCCGAAGCCTGTCATCGTCACGCCTAAAGAGGATAGCCATGCCGGCAATAACCCCGGCCGTAAAAACAGGAATCTCTACATAATCGTTGCGGCAATAACCGTTGCCGTACTGGCCGTTTTGGCATACGTGCTGTTCCTTGCGCCGTCAGATGAAAAGAGTAAGGGACCCGACAAAACCGAAATCAACAAAGGCGGCGAGAATAAAAAGAACGGTGACGACGGGAAAACCGGCAACGGTGAAAACGTCGGCGATGCAGAAGCATTGGAAAATGTCGACGACACCGGCGATAATACCGACGAAGCGAATGGAGACGGAAATGCTGACACCAACGGTAAAGGAAACGTTATTGAACCCGATCCGTCGGAAAAACTTCTGGACAAAAAAGGCACGGAAAAAAATGCAACCGAAGAACTAAAAAATGAATATAATTCCGACAAAGGGAAAATCAATGCGCCCGAGAATTTGAAATTTAGAGATTTTGACAGGATTTACAAACGTCATACAAACTTCGACAAACAGGAAGGGTACAGAGAATATAAAAGAAAAGTCGACTTCATAAAGGAAGTCGTCGACTACATCAAAAATTTAGATGATAACATCCCTACTGCTGATTATAAAAATAAAATTACCGGCTTTGAAAATCGCGCCGAAGAACTTGGACTTACAGGATTAAAGGCAAAGCTACACAACCGTATCAATCCGATAAGCAATATTCAGAAAAGTAAACAAAATAAGGCCGGTTTCTAAACAACGACTTACAATAACTCTCAATCCGTATATAATATGAAATTACTGAAACAGATATTGATATTTTTAGTGTTCACGGGCGCTATCTACGGTATATTCACCCTCGTCACCAAGCAGAAAGAGGTGGTCAATACAGCCGCACTGTCATCGGGTAACCATGAACAACTCATCAAGGAGATTGACAGCGACTGGAACGGTCTGAGCGACTGGGACGAGGATACATACAACCGCCACAACACCATGGTGGCGCAAAGTCTCAATGCAGGTATCATCAACGAGCTTGACAGCAAGACGCTCCACGACCGCATCAACAAAGCCGCCTATCAGAAAAGCGTGTCGGCGATGAACCGTGAATTTGGCCGCAAAGACTGCGACGATGCAAAACTCGCACTCAACTACGGCGGCCTGCAGACCGTGCTTATGAACGAACGCGGACTTGCCAACAACAGCCAGATAGTAGAGGTAAGCAAGGTATACTCTCTCTATCAGCGTATCATGGCATTCAACAACAAGTCGCTGGCACTCAGTCCACGCTTCAACAGCGGGAACGATACATGGAACTCATGGACAGGCCATCAGGACAGGATATACAAACAGAAGAACGAGTTTATCTCCGACCCGATATTCCAGAACCGACTGAAAGGTATTACCGCAATATGCAGGATATATGACACCGACAGCCGTCTGCAGGAGGCCCGCAGCAAGTTCTATGACAAGCTCGGTGATGAAATATGCAACTATTTCGACAGCCGCTACGCGCAGCTGCCCGACGATACCGACGGACAGCACACCGACGAACGCAACGCCGAGAAATCGGCGCTCCGCAGCCGCATCACCAACATTCGCGTAGACCTCGCCAACGAGAAATATATCTACTCCGGTCACGACATATTCAGCAGAATGCACCGGATTAACAATAAATTCAACTAAACCGGCGGCAGAATGAAATACGGACTAACAGGCATATTAACAGTGTCACTGCTGACAATATCAGCAGCGACGGCCGGCGCGAAGACGGCGACCCCCGTGCCGACGGCCGACGACGCCTCGACTGACAGTATCGCCGCCGAGGCCGCTCCGACTGCAGAAGAGAAGCTGGCCGAAGCAAACGCGCTGATTGAAAAACTGACAGCCGAGAAAAACGCGTTGAAGAGGGAGGTCAAAACCCTTTCCGACGACAACCTGACGATGCAGGCCGCGCTGACTGCCGCGCTGCCATACGCCGAAGCGGGCATAAAGTCGCATCAAAGTTTCAGGGACACGGATTTCGACAGCGCCGACCTCAACGCACTGAAAAGGGAATCGACGGAATTACGCAGTCTCGCGCCATATTCCGACGTCATCAAAGCGCAGGCCGACACCATCGACTTGTTCATAAGCATCACCGGTATGTACCGCCAAAGCCGCGATTTCGATACGCAGCCTTTCAGCGACAGCCTGATTGGGGATGCCGAAAAAAACATATTCGCCATCATTGACGCTGGCGGCGGAATGCTTACCGAAATCCAGTCAAACCAGATAGACAGTCTTTACAACAGAATCAGCGCTTACCGTCAGGCAACAGAGGCTTTTGACCGTCTGATCAAAGATATTGACGCAGCTACCGACTCATTCCGCGACAATCCCAAAGGGGATAATCTCGCCAAAATGGAGATAGCCAACGTAAAGGAGCAGAATGCCGAAAACATTCAGACGATAAGACAGTTCCGCTATCTCGCTTCACTCTATGACCGCTACAGCAAGGAGCTTGACAAGGCTCCGCGAAGCCGCACGGAAGATATACGCAGTGAAATAGGCCGCATGCTCGGTGATGACAATACACCGGCTGCCGACGGCAATGACAATGCAGCCGAGGCCACCGATAACAATTAAAATAACAAGACCCCAAAATAACTCCGACAATGAGAGTACAAATCCACTATAACGAACTGCGACCGCTCATCAAAGAGGGTTACGAGAAAGTGTACGACGCAATGAGCCGCCTCCTTGCGCCTGAAGAGATGATATTCGCCAAATGGGAGGCAGGCTTCGGCGGCATACTCCAGTGGACATTGCCCAACGACTACACCTGGCGCAACTTCACACAGGGCGACAATTACGACAAACAGGCCGTAATAAACGAGTTCATGCGCCTGAAAGCCATCGGAGAGAAAAAACTCGGCACCAACGAGCGACTCAAGCAGGCCGTCTACTCCATCCCGTCGGAGGCAAGCGTGTATTACACCGTCACGCCCGACGGCCAATATCACGTGATGCTTACCGCATGGGGCTACAGCTTCCCGACGCAGGCGCCGCTGACCGACATTACATGGCAGCTTCCCGCCGAAAGCCAGGACACTACCGTACGATTTATAGAGAACGGCAAGCCGATGGTCAACCTCCCCTTCGACATTCACCGCAACGGCATCGTGCTCCATCATCAGCTCGACGAGAAAGGAGAGAAATATTTCGGCAAACTCACCCCGGGTTCGGAACTTTATATCGAAGTGCCGTCGCTCAGCCGCCGGCTGACGCTGACGGTAGTCCCCGGCCAGACGGTGTACACATTCGACATGACAACAGCCGAACCGCGCAAGCCGCATGCAGCTGTCGACGAGCCTGAAGTGCCCGAAACGCCTGAGGAGGAGACCGAGGAAACGGAAGAGATAATCTGCGGCGAGCGTACAATCAAGATACAGTTCATCGGCTGCGACGGCAAGCCGATAACAGGCCGCACTGCCATCCTCACCCAAAACGGCGGACGACAGACCGAGGTCACTACCGACGATACAGGCTGCGTATTTCTTGCCGGCAACGATTTCGCCGACGGAAGCGCCGTCAAGTCCCATATCAACGATGCTCCGGAACAGCCGGTCTACGCCGATGCCGACATCGTAATCGAACCTGGGGAAGACGAATATGCCGTCGTCTATACCGAACGTAAGGACTCATCGGGCCCGTGGCTCGCGCTTCTACTCGGTATCCTCGCCGCCGGGCTGGCAGCACTGACCATCTGGGGCGCCATCGTCACCGACATTAACTAACAATATCAAGCCATTATGGAAGCTCTTCTTATAATTACAGGAATACTTAGCGTATATGCGTTCATACTCAACGGCGCGGAAAAAATGCGTGTGAAATCGGGCAAAAGCCAGTATCCGACCGCGCTTATGGCCATTACGGGCGTGATTGCGCCGTTCGGGGCGCTGATGGGAATGCTGCTGTTCGGCAACAGACTCAAAAACACCCTGCTGGTGATACTCGTACCCCTCATGCTCATCGCTTTCACTCTCGGAGTCTACCTGCTCAGAGACGCATTCATATAACTTTTGTAAAAATGATAAAACGACTCCCGGCCATACTTGCCTGCACGGGCTGTCTCCTTGTCATGCAGGCCGAAGCCCGCACGGTGGAGATAAAACTTGTCGAGACCTCCGACGTGCATGGTAACTACTATCCGGAAGATTTCATAAACCGTACGCCGGCCAAAGGGTCGCTGGCGCGTGTATACAGCTACGTCGACTCGGTGCGCGGCGCTATGGGCGACGGCCATGTGGTGCTTCTCGACAACGGCGACATACTGCAGGGACAGCCTACTGTCTACTACTACAACTACATCGACACGGTGGCAGTGCATATTGCGTCGCAGATGACGGACTTCATGGGATATGACGCCGGGACAATAGGCAACCATGACGTGGAGACGGGCCACAAGGTGTACGACCGCTGGATCGCGCAGAAAAAATCGCCCACCCTCGGCGCCAATGTGGTATCGGCCGAAACGGGCGAACCGTATCTCGCGCCCTACACCGTCGTCGAACGCGACGGCGTGCGCATAGCCGTAATCGGACTGCTCACCCCCGCCATCCCGGGCTGGCTTCCCGAAAACCTGTGGAGCGGGCTGCGTTTCGACGACATGGAGTCGACCGCATCAAAGTGGGTAAAGCACGTAAAGGAAACGGAGCGTCCCGACCTCACCGTCGGGCTTTTCCACTCGGGGCGCGACTCCACCAAGACCACGGGCAACACGGTGGAGAACGCATCGCTGCTCGTGGCAAAGCATGTGCCGGGATTTGACATCGTCATGATGGGTCACGACCACTCCCCTTTCAACGAAACGATAACCAATGACGCCGGGGAAAAAGTCGTCGTAGTCAACCCAGCCAACAACGCCAACAGAGTCGCAACCGTCAATGCCACATTCGACGTGGCCGACGACGGCAATGTCACCCTCCTCTCCCTTACTCCGGAACTCGCGGATATGGACAGTTTCGCTCCCGACTCCGCATTTCTGAACCAATTCGAGCCGCAGCGCAGGGAGGTGGAAAAATTCGTATCACGGCGCATAGGCCACATCGACACGACCATGAGCACGCGCGACGCCTATTTCGGACCGTCACCGTTCATTGACCTGATACACCGGCTGCAGCTCGCGATTTCGGGTGCCGACATATCATTTGCCGCACCGCTCTCGTTTGACGCCACGATTGCCGAGGGCGACATACACGTAAGCGACATGTTCAACCTATACAAATATGAGAACATGCTCTACACAATGGCTCTTACGGGACGCGAAATCAAGGATTATCTGGAGATGTCGTACGACCAATGGACCAACACGATGCAATCGCCCGGCGACCACCTGCTGCGCCTGCGCGACAATGCCGGGGGCGACGACATGACCCACACCGGTTTCCGCTATCCGTCGTACAACTTCGACTCAGCCGCCGGTATCAACTATACCGTCGACGTGACGAAGCCTCGCGGCGAGAAAATCACCATATTGTCGATGGCCGACGGCAGCGCGTTCGACCCCGACGCCACCTACAAAGTAGCCGTCAACTCCTACCGCGGCAACGGCGGCGGCAACCTGCTCACGCAGGGCGCCGGCATACCCGTAGAGGAACTGCCGAAGCGCATACTCGGCTCCACCGACAAAGACCTCCGCTATTATCTGATGGAATATATCACGGAGCATCCCGAGGTAAAGGCCGAGCGTGCCGACAACTGGAAATTCATACCGCAGGAAATAGCCGAACCGGCAGCCAAGCGCGACCGCATGCTGCTGTTCGGCGAATGAACATGGCGCGGTATCAGATACACATGGATATATTTCCGTTCCAAAAACTTGGCAAATTTTCAGTGAAATTAGTCGTTTTATGACTAATTGACAAAATAAATACCGTATATTATTGGTTTTTGATATATTTTTACTACTTTTGCAAAATATTTATCAACTAAACGCATGCTATGAGAAGTAGGATGACAAGGCTTTCAGCAATAGTAGAGATATTATCACATAATAATATCAGTTGTCAGGACGAGTTACTTAAACAACTGGCGATAAGAGGATATATAGTGACTCAGGCCACATTGTCGCGCGACCTTAAAAAATTGCGGACGATAAAAGTGGCCAACGACCTCGGAGGTTACCGCTATGTGGTTTCAGGGAGCCAGACATCAGGAGAGCCGGAATACGAACGCGAATACGCCACCGTGCAGTCAGCGCTTCACCCGGCGGCCATCTCGGTATCACTGTCGGGCAACATAATGGTAATCAAAACCCGCAACGGATATGCTTCCGGACTTGCCTACGACCTTGACCTGATGGAGTCGCCGCTTATATTGGGTACAATCCCGGGCGCCGACACTGTGTTTGCCGTAATTGCCGAGGGAACTCCCCGCAAGGAGCTGTACGCCCTGCTGTGCGGATTTTTACCGCCTGAGGTCATGAAAGCCGGCCAGCACTATTTTGAAGACAGATAGAATAATGCTCAATGGCGTTGACAGACAATGTCAGCAACTGATTTTTACATTTAACACTTTTGTGATAAATTAATAGGAGTGCAAGGGAAAATAGTTGTAAAATAGGCAGAAAAAGCGTATTTTTGCATAATTTTTCAATAATATATAAATTAAAATAGGACAAGACTCAGGTATAAAAGAGTCAACAAGCAGAAAAAGAACGAAATGGAAGAATCTTCACAAAAGATTGACGTAGTAGTTTCAACCGAGGAACATGTGAAATACGTGGATGAAATCCTCGACACCATCAACCGCGCGGCCAAAGTGCGCGGCACGGGTATAGCCAAGCGCTCGCCCGAGTATGTAAAGCAGAAAATGCTTGAACACAAAGCTGTGATAGCATTGTGTGGCGACCGGTTTGCCGGCTTTAGCTATATCGAAAGCTGGAGCAACAAACAGTTTGTGGCCAATTCCGGACTCATCGTCGCCGACGAATTTCGCAATCACGGCGTAGCCAAACGAATAAAACGACGAATTTTCGAACTCTCGCGAGAGATGTTCCCCCAGGCAAAAATATTCTCACTCACCACAGGCGCGGCCGTCATGAAGATGAACTTCGAGCTCGGCTACCGCCCCGTCACCTTCGACGAACTCACCACCGACGAGGCATTCTGGCGCGGATGCGAAAGCTGCGTCAACTACGACATACTCCAGCGCAACGGCGGCCACAAATGCCTTTGCACCGGACTCCTCTTCGACCCCGCCGAAACAAAATATCACCCCATGCTGGCAGCCGACGCGCAGGCCGAAAAATAATCAGCCGCCCCGTGCCATGCAAACAAAAGGCCGCAAGGCCGCATTATATCAACAGACTCAAAAACAAAACAAGAATATGGAAAAGAAAAAAGTAGTATTGGCATTCTCGGGAGGTCTCGACACCTCCTACGCCGTGAAATATCTTTCGGAGGAATGCGGTTACGACGTATACACCGCCATCGCCAACACCGGCGGCTTCTCGGCCGACGAACTCAAGGAGATAGAGCGCCGCGCACTCGCCCTCGGCGCGGTGAAGCACGTGAGCCTCGACATCACTAAGGAATACTACGAACGCTCCATCAAATACATGATATTCGGCAATGTGCTCCGCAACGGCACATACCCCATATCCGTCTCGTCGGAACGTATATTCCAGGCTATCGCCATCATCGAATACGCCAAGGAAATCGGCGCCGACTGCGTGGCCCACGGTTCTACGAGCGCCGGCAACGACCAGATACGTTTCGACCTCACATTCCAGATACTCGCTCCCGAAATCGAGATAATCACCCCTACCCGCGACATGAACCTCACCCGCGAGTATGAAATCAACTATCTCAAGGAGCACGGTTTCGAAGCCGACTTCACCAAACTCGAATACTCCATCAACAAGGGATTGTGGGGCACATCGGTAGGCGGTAAAGAGACACTCCACTCCGACCAGACCCTCCCCGAAGAGGCATATCCCACCCAGATGACAGCCAAGGTCGACACCACGCTGACCATCGACTTCAAAGACGGCGAGATAGCCGCAATCAACGGCGAGAAATATGACGACAAAGTAGCCGCCATACAGAAAATCGAGGAACTCGTGGCACCCTACGCCATCGGCCGCGACATGCACATCGGCGACACCATCATCGGCATCAAGGGCCGCGTAGGCTTCGAGGCCGGAGCGCCGCTGCTCATCATCGCCGCCCACAAGATGCTCGAGAAGCACACCCTCACCAAGTGGCAGCAATACTGGAAGGACCAGCTCGGCACATGGTACGGCATGTTCCTGCACGAAGCGCAGTATCTCGAGCCCGTGATGCGCGACATCGAGGCATTCCTCGAGAAATCGCAGCGCAACGTCACCGGCCGCGTCATCGTCGACCTCAAGCCCTACCGCTACATCCTCGTGGGTGTCGACAGCCCGTTTGACCTGATGAAGACCTCATTCGGCGAATACGGCGAACTCTCGCGCGCATGGACCGCCGACGACATCAAGGGATTCACAAAAATCCTCGGCAACCAGATGAAGATATACCACGACATCCAGAAGCGCAACGGCCGCGACGACAACAAAAAGTAACCATCTCATACCATCTCTAAAATGATAAGAGCAGGCATCATAGGAGGCGCGGGATACACCGCCGGCGAATTGCTTCGCCTCCTCATCAATCACCCCGACGTGGAAGTGGCATGGGTACACTCCACTTCCAACGCCGGCAATCCGGTGACCGACATCCACCAGGGACTCATCGGGGAGACATTCCTCCGGTTCTCTGACACCACGCCATGGGAGGAGATTGACGTAGTATTCTTCTGCACCCCCCACGGCCAGTCGCGCACATTCATCAAGGAAAACGATATTCCCGCCGATGTGAAAATCATCGACCTGAGCAATGATTTCCGTCTGCACGACGACGATCCAGCCAACGACTTCGTATACGGGCTCCCGGAGCTTAACCGCAAGCCAATGGTGCGCGGAGCAAAGCATGTGGCCAATCCCGGCTGCTTCGCCACCGCCATACAGCTCGCGCTGCTCCCTCTGGCCAAAAACCGGCTCATCAAAAACGACATCCACGTCACCGCCATCACCGGAAGCACCGGCGCGGGCGTGAAACCGTCGGCCACATCGCACTATTCGTGGCGCAACGACAACGTGTCGGTCTACAAGCCTTTCCGCCACCAGCATCTGGCCGAAATCACGCAGACCATGCGCGAACTTCAGCCCGACTTCGACGCCGAAATCAACTTCGTGCCCGTGCGCGGATGCTTCTCGCGCGGTATCATGGCCATCGTCTACCTCGACATCGACGAAGACCTCGACACCATACGCCAGCTCTACGAAGAGGCCTACAGCGACCACTCGTTCACGTTCATCACCGACAAGCAGCCCGACCTCAAGGATGTGGTCAACACCAACAAGTGCGTGATCCACCTCGAAAAAATCGACGGCAAACTGCTCATAACCTCCGTCATCGACAACCTCCTCAAAGGAGCATCGGGCACCGCCGTCCACAACATGAATCTCCTCTTCGGCCTGTCGGAACGCACCGGCCTCCACCTGAAGCCCTCGGCATTCTAAGACGACACAATACTGGACGCGATTCAATGCTGTTTACTTAGGGGCGGGGGCGTCTCGCCCCCGAGTAATTTCTGTAATAAAGGATAATATCACGGGGGCGAGACGCCCCCGCCCCTAAGTAAACAGCATTGAATCGCGATTTATCGCATTCTTACAAACAACCATAACCCATGAAAAAACTGCTTACATTCATCGCCGCACTCGGCATTGCTGCCGGTACTATGGCATCGGAACTTACCGTTGTATCCTACAACCTACGTTATGAAAACGATTGGGACGCCGAGGCCGGCAACGGCTGGAAAGAGCGCTGCCCCGCAGCCGCCGACCAGCTGCTGTTCATACGTCCAGACGTGTTCGGAACCCAGGAACTCCAATCGGGCCAGATAAAGGACCTGCTTTCGAAAATGCCGCAATACTCCTACATTGGCGTGGCGCGCGAGGACGGCAAGGAGGACGGGGAATACTCCGCCATATTCTACGACCGCGACCGCGTAAAGCTCATCGACTCGGGCACATTCTGGATATCGGAGACGCCCGACCGTCCGTCGAAAGGCTGGGACGGCCAGTGCACCCGAATATGCACCTGGGGCCAATTCGAGACCACTGACGGCAAGCCCTTCTACTACTTCAACATGCACATGGACCACGTAGGCGTCATAGCACGCCGCGAGGGTGGCAAACTTATCGTCAGCAAAATCAAGGAGATTGCCGGCGACGGCGCCACAGTGCTCCTCTCGGGCGATTTCAACGTCGACCAGACGAGCGAGGTCTACGACGTGTTCGCCAACTCCGGCATACTCGCCGACACGTATGAGAGTGCCCGCCACCGCTTTGCACCCAACGGCACATTCAACTCATTCAACCCCGCCAACACCACCGCATCGCGTATCGACCACATCTTCACAAGCCCGTCGGTGACAGTCGACCGCTACGGCATCCTGACCGACATGCGCTGGGAAAATGCACCGTCAGAGGTACACAAAGGCAACGACGCTCCCGACGAAATCGACCTTGCCGAACGACCGATACGCACCATCTCCGACCATTACCCCGTAGTAGTCTACCTCGAGTTCTGATATTTCAGACATCAAATACACCGATAACAAAATTAAAACCGCGGCTGCCCGAAAGCAACCGCGGTTTTAATTTTTGTTATCAGTAGGACGGTGTTGCAGCACTATACTTTCCGCGGTTGATTATCGCCTTTGGCGCTTTGCTCTGCAAAGAAACTGCGGCTACTACACGGCTGATTATCAATATGCTTCGCATAGTAGCCGCGGTTTCTTTGCAGAGCAAAGCGCCAAAGGCGATAATCAACCGCGGTCAGCTAAAATCGAGTTTTGCAACACCATTTGTGATGTAGGAGGCTGTTCGTCAATCTTACTTCACTGCAATTTTCTCCACAGCGCGGCCCTGGCGGACGATGTAGACGCCGTGGTTGAGATTTTCAATCGTGTCGGATATCTTCATGCCCTGAAGGTTATATACCTCGACGGGAGCGTTGTAGTCGATGTTGCCGTTGCTGTCATCCGAGCCACCGCCCACGATGATATCGACCGACGAATTGTCATTGTTGACAGTCACCTCAGCCACGGGACCGTCGGCATACAGCGACTCGGCGATAATCTTGCAGGTAGACACCTCGGAGTCATTTGCAGCGAGAGCCATATACTGCTTGAGGTCGACATGGAGAGTCACCACACCGTCGGGAGTGACAGTAGCGACATCCGGGTTGGTCGAGCGCCAGAAAATATAGGGCAGCGTCACATTCTCGGGATAGAGGATAGCTGTGAGCTGATAGCTGTCGCCGGGCTTGCCGTTGAGAGTCGTCTCGCCCTCTACGCGCAGCTCCTCGGCCTCGATCATGATGTGGGAGTCGAAACGGTCCCAGCAGGTATAGGCATCGTAATACGCGTCGGCGGCATCCTCGCCCTGCACGTAGAGACTTCCCGAATAGTTGCTGAAAGCGGTGTTGGGAGCGGCGGGAGGAGTCTGTGCGGTGATACTTACGGTCGACGCCTTGCAGCCGTTGAACGCATTGTCGCCGATTGAAGCCACCTTGTGGCCCATGGTAATGAGGGCAAGATTGGTGTTGCCTGCAAAAGCATAGTCACCGATTGTCTCGACCGATGGCGGGAGCACCACTTCGCTGAGCGAGCAGTTTCTGAAAGCCTCGTTACCGATAGCGGTGATAGAGCTGCCCAAAGTCAATGTATTCAGATAGGAATTCTTGAACATGGCATCGGGAATCTCCCCGGCCACATTGCCTATTGTCAGGTTACGGAGTGAGCCTGTTGCAAGATTCATGCACTCCATCGGGCGCCCCCATACAAGCGACTGCGGAGCTCTAAACGCGTCGTCAGCAATTTCTATGGGTGATGTGCCGTCGACGAAAGTAAGTGCAGTCAGCTTGTAGTTGTAGGAATTGGTAGTAGAGAATGCCCGGCTGCCGATTTCGGCAACGTTGCACGGTATAGTTAGTTCCCTGATACCTGTGCAGTCGAAAAATGCCTGCGTTCCTATACTCAAAAGCTCTTCGTCCGGTTCAACCGATTCAAGAGTCGTGCAGTTGTAGAACGCATAAGGCCGTATTTCGGAGGTGCCTGCCGGGATGACAAGCGATTTGACCTGCTCGTCGTTGACAAACAGTTTCTCCGTGCTTGATTTCAACGGATTGGCATCGGCATCATCAAAATCTATGCCGCACCATGCCGCTACATCCGATATATTCACCTTGGCGACAGTACGGTTAAGGAACGCACCGCTGCCTACGCTCTTAAGCGTAGAGGGCATATAAATCGCAGGAAGATTGCGGTTGGCGGAGGCTGCGAACGCCTGCTCGCCGACAGCTACAAGCCCTTCATTCAGTGTCAGGCCTGACGTTATGGAGTTGTAGAATGCATAGTCACCGATTGTAGAAACCGCGTCGGGCACAACGATATCCTTAATTGCCGAACTTTGGAATGCCGCGTTGCCGATTGTCAGAAGGCCGGCGGGCAATGACACTTCCGTGAGTGATCTGCAATTATAGAATGTCCGGTCAGCTATCTCAGTCACCTTTTCAGGCACACTTATTTTTGTGATTGACGAACCGGCAAAAGCATTTTTACCGATAGTCTCTACAGTGGCGGGCAGCTCGATATTGCTGAAACCTGTAGACTCGAATGCGTATTCGCCGATATGCTCCAGCGTGCTTCGGCGGTTGAACGTGATTGTCCTAAGATTGCTGCAATTGCGGAAAGCGCCATATCCGATGCCGGTGACGTAATAGCGCTGAGGCTTATCGGTATTGGCTTCATCGCTCGTGTCGGTAAAACGTTCGGGGATAGCCACTTCGGTCAGCGAGGAGTAATCGCCGCTGATCACTACAGCCGTGTTATGAGGTTCGGCGGCATCGGAATCGGGATCAGGTATCAGGCGGTAAGCGAGCACGCCATCCGAATAGGTCCTGATCTCCGCCGACGAGTCGTTAAGGCGCAGATTCTTGAAGAGCGACCAGTTTGTATCAATGTATCTGCTGACGGAAGCATCGGGCACTGAAAGCATGGCAGTGTCATACAATCCGGAGAAAGAAGTATTGTCCATCACCGGAGGAATCTCTGATTGAGGCAGAACTTCCTTCAGGTTTTCACATCTGTAGAAAGCATTTCGGCCTATGGATGCAAGTGACGACGGCAACACTACCGAAGTCAGGGCATCACAATAATAGAAGGCCTGCTCACCGATAGATGAAAGTGATGAGGGGAGCACAACAGAAGTCATATCTTCACATCCACTGAATGCTCCTGCGTCTATCTTATTGACTGTTTCCGGTACCGTGAACTCACCCTCTATGCGCAAGGGCGCATAGTAGAGAATATCTTTTTTTGTATTATACACAAAGCCGTTCTCCACTACTGCATCCGTAGGGTCATATCCTACATTGAATCGGGCAAAGCTTAAAGATAGATTTTTAGGATATGCACCTTTTATAATATTACATTTATCGAACATCCACTCGCCTATGGAAGTAACTGACGGTGGAATTATAACGTCTTCCAATGATGTGCAATAGGCAAACGCAAAATCTCCGATGGAAAGAACAGATGAAGGAAGTATGATCTCTTCCAACGATTTGCAGCTGTTAAACACATACGAACCAATAGATGTCACGCCATTCTCAATGGTTATTTTTTTCAATAGTTCGCAGCTATTGAAAGCACTATATCCAATAGAACGAACTGATGAAGGAATTATGACCTCATCCAATGATTTACAGTTGTAAAACGCACACTCCCCTATTGATGTCACGTGATTGCCTATCGTTACATCGGACAATGATTTACAGTCGCTAAACGCAAAATCGCCAATTGATGTCACCTGATTGCCTATCGTCACAGATGAGACATTTGGGAACAAAGTAACTTGTGAAGTCAACCACCCATTACTATTGGTGGTACCTTCATACGTCCAGTTACGCCCTGCATACAGGTTGTTGACGGGAGTATCGACAAGAGCATCTCTTTTGAATTCGATTGTGGTATCACCGTCGGCTATCTTGAAGTTCGCAAGAGAGCTGCATGCACGAAAAGCGCTCTCTCCCACAGTCAAGACTGATGCAGGAATTTCTACTGATGTCAACATTTCACACTTACGGAAAGCTTCCTTACCTATCGAGTTGACTGATGACGGTATGGTATATTCACCTTCGAAAGTATGGGGAACGAACAATATTGAAGTGAGTTCGGGGCCGAAAATCCACCCGTTCTCTACTATAGCACCTTCAGGAGTATATGCTACGCCCAATCCGTTACTAAACGGATTGGCACGATTTTCAGGATAAGCTGATTTTACCAATCCGGTGCAAGATGAGAATGCATCCTTTCCGATTGACTTAACTGATGGTGATATTATCACTGAAGTCAAACCGCGACAGGAAGAAAATGCGTTGTCACCGATAGTAGTCACACCTGCCGGAACAGTATATTCTCCTTCAAGGGAGAGAGGTGCGAATAATATTGAAGCGTGTTCCGGACCGAAAATCCATCCGTTCTCTATAATAGCCCCTTCAGGATTATATGCTACAGCCACTCCGCGATTATTAAACGGGTTGGCAATGTTATTAGGATAGGCTGATTTTACCAATCCGGTGCAACCGAGGAATGCAGCTGCAGCCTTGACTGACGGCGGTAATATTAGTGAGGTCAAACCGCTACAATCATCGAATGCATCCTCTTTGATAGTGGTCACATTACCAAAGTCAATCGAGGTCAAACCGCTACAACCCGCAAACGCATCCTCATTGATAATGGTTACATTACCAAAGTCAATTGAGGTTAAACCGCTACAACCCGCAAATGCACCTTCGCCCACACTATCGATACCGCCGGGGATTGTATAGTCTCCTTCCAGTGTCAGCGGAGCATATATTATGCTCGTTTTATCTTTGTTATAAATCCCTCCGTCCTCAAAAAGTACATCATTAGAGTCATAACGTATTTGCCAATTACAACCCAAATAATTATATCCTGAACTTTTTGGATAAGCGACTTTTTTCACTCCGCTGTAAATAAATATGCGTTCTCCTGCAGAAGTAACCGATGGTGGTATTATTAACGAGGCGGGCAATGCCGAGCAATCGCGGAATGCATAACTCATGATAGCGGTTACATTACCAAAGTCAATCGAAGTCAGGCCATTGCAACCCGCAAATGCATAACTCCCGATAGTAGTTACATTACCAAAGTCAATCGAAGTCAAGCCGCTACAATCCTCAAATGCATAATCCCCGATAGTGGCTACATTACCTAAATCTATCGAGGTCAGGCCACTGCAACCCGCAAATGCACCTCCCTTGACAGTATCGATACCGTCAGGAATTGTATATTCTCCCTCCAGGGTCAGCGGGGCGCATACGATTGCCGTTTTATCATTGTTATAAATCCATCCGTCTTCAAAAAGAATATCCTCAGGATTATACCTTATACAAAGACCATTGGAAAAAGGATTACTCTGCAATGTATTCGGATAAAACGATTTTATAAGACCTGTGCAACGTTGAAACGGATATCTGCCAAAACCCGTTACTGAAGCCGGAATAAAAACACTGGTTAATCCACTACAGTCCTGAAACGCATAATCCCCTATATAAGTGAGCGTTTCAGGAAATACTATCTCAGTAAGACCGGGATTGGCGGGAAATCCGTTTGATCCTATAGTGGTAACCGTGTATTCGTCAGTACCGTCAGAAACTACAGAAGGAATTACGACTCTACCCGATACGGCATTACCCGGCGTTGCGACACCACCGGAATAACGTCCCGACATTGTCATGCAGGTTTTGGCATCCTTGTTAACGACGGCGTATTTCAGCGTCTGCCCCTCATACTCGTAGGTAAAGATTTGTGACAGTCCCGGGAGCGCTATAAGCACCCCAAGCATCATTAGTAATACTTTTTTCATTGTAGTGCAAAAATTGTTGATTAATAAAATGTTATTGTTGGTAGTAATATTTCACAGGTGTATATACGCCGATACTCCCCGACCGATTTTGGTATGTCGAGTCCGATTATGGTATCGTTGATTTCCGATAATGAGAGTTCGGGCGTGTTTTCGCATGTGATGATGTAGGCCATAGCTAAGGTCGGCACCGGCTGACTCTCTTCGCCGGCATTGCTAATTGATTGGTTTATAAAGAAAAAGCGTGAGAGCCACAGTGTCGCCCGTTCCACGCCTTGAGGCCTTCGCATTGCCCATCACTGTAGAACGAGCAAACTTGCAGAAGCCTCACGCAGAATATGAATAAACGTGCCGACGGCATGCGCTCACGCGCATACCACGGGCAATATTTCATATCCACAAGGCATCTACCGTTTGCTGCAATCCTGACAGTGACTGAAAGTTGCGAAGTTTCAAGGCGTCAAGAAAGAGCGTCGAGTAAACGCTTTTCAATTATGTCATTGCGGAGCCTGACGGCCCGCAATTTCCGGCAAGCCACTGACCCGCCGGCGTCCTGCCTACCCTCCCGCATTGCCCATGACCGGGCTTCTGCGAAAAACGGTCTGCGTGCCAAAATTACAAATTATAATCCACATACACAAATAAAAAAAATAAAAAAGCATCCCGACCCGAACACAGAGCATGCAGCAAGCCCGCGACGGCAGATACCGAATCCGGCTCGTCGCGGGCTTGCTGTAATTATCGTTGTCACCTGTCGGAGATGTTTCAAAACTATATTCAGCGGTCAAAATTTGCTGAAAATCGTAGGGACGCACGGTCTGTGCGTCCGGAAAACAAACTTGGTTATCAGCGTATTACCAGGAAGCTTTGCATAGTAGGAGGGTGTTGCAGAACTAAACTTTCCGCGGTTGAAAACCGCGGCTACTACATAGTTGATTATCAGCAGACTTTGCATAGTAGCCGCGGTTTTCAACCGCGGAAAGTTTAGTTCTGCAACACACTTCTTAGCTGAGTGGGCTAAATAGGGGTTTACTCTGACCTGAGCAAATATTTTGATGAGAAAATTTGGTTAAATAACGTTAATTCGTTGTTTTAGTCTGGGATCCCTCGGCAGATACAA
>MNQK01000034.1 GCA_001915385.1 Bacteroidales bacterium 52_46
CGTTCATCCTGAGCCAGGATCAAACTCTTCGTTGTTGTTATCTTGTTTCTTATTTTTTCTGTTTCAAAACATGACAGCAAACGCGTCTGTCCCGGACTTTAAATCCTCCGCCGGAGTCGTCTCCGTCGGGGTCGGTTTCAGGAACTGACACCGGCTTGCCTTCATTACTGAAGTGCCGGCCTCATTTTATTAGCTCTTGTACTTTCTTGTCTTTGTCTATCGGTTTTCGTGAGGCGGAAAAACTTTGCAAAGGTAAGAAGAAAATCTGTAACTTCCAAATTTTTCTTCAACTTTTTTTGCGTCGCTTCCGTTTCGGAGTTTCAGTCAGTGTCGGTGTCCCGCCTCGTGTCAGCTGCGTAGCAACTTCACTCGGCGTCGTTTCCGGCCTGCCTTCCGTCCTCGGAAGCTCGCTTGCTTCCCGAAAGCGAGTGCAAAGGTATACACTTTTTCCTCCAACACCAAATATTTTTGAAACTTTTTTTCATCAAAATTCAACCAAAAGCCGCCAAGCTATTGATAATCAAAACATAAAATATTTATTTATCTCTTACGCCACAATCCATATCATAACTCTTTACGACCAAACCGTAAGGAAAGCCACAATAATTAATTATACGTAGTGTTGATAAATAATATTTACGCCATATTGGGACAATGAAATTTAATTTGTAATTTTGGGAACTTATTTGAGGCTGTTATTGCCAACTGCACCACATTAATATAGTAATCTCATATATGGAATCATTCATACATCTGCACGTACACTCGCAGTACTCTGTACTTGACGGACAGGCATCAATCAATGCCCTGGTCGACAAGGCCATGGGCGACGGAATGCCCGGACTGGCACTGACCGACCACGGCAACATGTTTGGCGTCAAGGAAATGTTCAATTATATAAAAAAGAAAAAAAGCAAACTGAAAGGTGAAGTCGAAAAACTTGAAAAACAGCTTGCCGAAGCCACCGAAGCCGGCGATGCAGACAAAATCGCCGCGACCGAAAAAGATATCGCCAAGGTCAGGAAAAAATTAAATTTCAAACCAATATTCGGCTGCGAGATGTATGTGGCGAATACACGCCTTACGGAACACACCGACAAGCGAGACACCGGACGCCATCTCGTCGTACTTGCAAAAAACGCAGTCGGCTACCACAATCTGATCAAACTCGTGTCTAAAGCCTGGACAGAGGGATTTTATTCCCACCCGCGTACCGACAAATTCGAGCTGGAGAAATATCACGAAGGACTTATCATTTGCTCGGCATGCCTCGGCGGAGAACTGCCGCGTCTCATACAGGCCGGAGAAATCGAGGAAGCCGAACGCCAGGCCGAATGGTTCAAAAGCATCTTCGGAAATGACTATTATATAGAATTGCAGCGACACAAAGCCACCGTGCCGCGGGCAAATCATGCCGTATTCGAAATACAGGAACGCGTCAACCCCGAACTGATACGCATAGCACGCAAATACGACATAAAACTCGTATGCACCAACGACGTACATTTCGTCAACGAAGGAGATGCCGAAGCCCACGAACGCCTCATCTGCGTGTCGACAGGCAAAAAACTTTCCGACGAAGGCCGAATGCTCTATTCCAAACAGGAATGGATGAAAACACAGTCCGAAATGAACGAACTGTTTAAAGATATCCCGGAATCCTTGTCCAACACCATTGAGATTCTGGACAAAGTGGAGACATACGACATCGACCACGCCCCCATCATGCCCTTCTTCGAAATTCCCAAAGAATTCGGCACCGAAGAAGAATACCGACAGCGCCTCACCGAACAAGACCTTTTCGACGAATTCACCCGCGACGAAAACGGCAACGTCGTCCTCAGTCAGGAAGAAGCCGAAAAGAAAATAAAGAAACTCGGCGGCTACGACAAGCTCTACCGAATTAAATTTGAAGCCGATTATCTTGCCAAACTGGCTTACGAAGGAGCCGAACGCCGCTATGGGAAAGACCTTAACGACGAGCTACGCGAACGCATCAAGTTCGAGCTGCACATCATGAAGACTATGGGCTTCCCCGGCTACTTCCTGATTGTGCAGGACTTCATCAACGCCGCACGTCAGAAACTCGATGTCAGCGTCGGGCCCGGACGTGGTTCAGCCGCCGGTTCAGCAGTAGCCTACTGCCTCGGCATCACGCAGATTGACCCTGTGAAATACGACCTGCTTTTCGAACGTTTTCTCAACCCCGACCGTATCTCGCTGCCCGATATCGATATCGACTTCGACGACGACGGCCGCGCACGCGTATTAAAATATGTGACCGAAAAATATGGAGAAGAAAAAGTGGCGCACATCATCACCTACGGCACGATGGCAGCCAAATCGGCAATCAAGGATGTGGCACGCGTGGAAGACCTTCCGCTCTCCGAAAGCGACCGCCTGACCAAACTCATTCCGCGCCACATGCCCGAAGTCAATGGCAAGGAACTCTCCGCCACGCTCAAAAATTGCTACGAGCATGTGCCGGAATTCAAAACCGAACTGCAAAACGGCAATGAAACCATAAAGGAGACACTAATGTATGCCGAGCAGCTCGAAGGCAACGTGCGAAACACCGGCGTCCATGCCTGCGGCGTGATAATATGCCGTGACGACGTCACCGACTGGGTGCCGGTGAGCACGGCGATAGACAAGACCGACGGTCGCGTGCTCGTCACACAATACGAAGGCCGTGTCATCGAGGAAACCGGCCTTATCAAAATGGACTTCCTCGGATTGAAAACCCTTTCAATCATCAAGGAAGCAGTAAAAAACATCAAACTGACGCGCGGCATCGACCTCGACATCGACAATGTGCCCATCGACGACCCCAAAACCTATCAGCTATATTGCGAAGGGCGCACAACAGGCACATTCCAGTTCGAGTCGGCCGGCATGCAGAAATACCTGCGCGAACTCCAGCCATCCACCTTTGAGGACCTCATAGCAATGAACGCCCTCTACCGTCCGGGCCCTATGGACTACATCCCCGACTTCATCGCCCGCAAGCACGGTAAATCGCCCATCACCTACGACATCCCGGTCATGGAGAAATACCTCAAGGACACGTATGGCGTCACTGTATATCAGGAGCAGGTCATGCTTCTGTCACGTCTGCTCGCCAACTTCACCCGAGGCCAGAGCGACACCCTGCGCAAGGCAATGGGTAAAAAACTCATCGACAAGATGAACGAGCTCAAAGGCAAATTCCTCGAAGGTGGCAAAGCCAACGGCCACAACGAGGATGTTCTTAAAAAGATATGGGCTGACTGGGAGAAATTCGCGTCATACGCCTTCAACAAGAGCCACGCCACCTGCTACAGCTGGGTAGCGTTCCAGACCGCCTACCTCAAGGCCAACTACCCCGCCGAATACATGGCAGCCGTGCTCAGCCGCAACCGCAACGACATCACCAAGCTCACCAACTTCATGGACGAGTGCAAATCACTGCACATTCAGGTAAAAGGTCCCGACGTCAATGAAAGTTTCGGCGACTTCGGTGTCAACGCCAAGGGCGACATACGTTTCGGCCTCGCCGCCATCAAAGGCGTGGGCGAGAACGTAGCTGATGTAATAATCGAGACTCGGGCAAAAGGAGGCCCGTTCACCTCCATCTACGATTTCGTGGAACGCGTACCGCTCGCAACACTCAACCGCCGAACGTTCGAATCGCTTGCGCTTGCCGGAGCCTTCGACTGCTTCGACGGCCTCCAGCGAGAGGATTTCTTCGAAAAAAACAACCGCGACGAGAGCCTGTCCGAGCAGCTCCTGCGCTACGGACAGCTGTTCCAGAAAGCGAGTCAGGAGCAGACAGCATCACTCTTTGGCGACGAGGATATCTCGCTCAACACCGCCGGACGTCCGGCCAACCACCCTGCTGTACCCTGGTTTGACGTCGTCCGGCTCGAAAAAGAGCGTGACCTCGTCGGCATGTATCTGTCGGCACATCCGCTCGACCCGTACTATATGGAACTGACCCACGGCTGCAACACGACTTTGAAAGATTTCGCCGAGAAAAACGATATAGTGGAAGACCGCGACATCTCTTTCGGAGGAATGGTAATATCTTTTGAAGAACGTCCGACAAAAAAGGGCGACATGTACGGACGCCTGAAAATTGAAGATTACACCGGCTCGGCCGAATTGATGCTGTTCAGAAACGACTACATCAAATTCGCCAATTTCGGTAAAATCGGCACTCCTATATACGTCACCGGCCGATATGCAAAAGCCTATAACGGCGAATTGCGCTTCATGATTACTGACATCAAACTCCTGTCGGAAATGAGCGGACACCTTATCAACTCCGTGACGATAACACTTGACAAAACCGATGTCAACGACGCGCTCATAGATACTCTCATGGAGCACATCAACGACTCGACCACCAACCGCGGCACGCTCAACTTCAGGCTCTTTGACGGCGAGGCCAACCGCACTATCCTTATGACGTCAGACTTGCGCATCCCGCTCAACCGCAAACTCGCCACGCTCCTCGACGACATGAATCTCGAATATAAGTTTAACTAAATAAAATCAACTAACATTATGGCATTTAAATTTACTGACAGCAATGTCAATGAGACAATAGCATCGGGCAAGCCCGTAGTTATCGATTTCTGGGCCACATGGTGCGGCCCCTGTGTAGGCATGTCGCCTATTATCGACGAACTGGCCGAAGAATACGCCGGCAAAGTGGTGATAGGCAAATACAACGTTGACGAAGAGGGCGAGTTTGCCGCCGCCAACCGCGTGATGTCCATCCCGACATTCCTGTTCTATAAGAATGGCGAAAAGACCTCCATACGTCTCGTAGGCTCTCAGACCAAAGACTTTATGAAGAGCAAGATTGAGGAACTTCTCTCACTCTGACATAGTATAATGCAAGCCACACCCGGCCGGAAAGGACGCATCGCGATTATCCGCATTGTCCTTTCCGGCTGTTTTTATAACCGATATTTGGAAAATTGGCGCTATTTTTAGGCAAATCAATATAAAAACGTAAAAAAATATTGCAGAATTTAAGAAAATTTCATACTTTTGAAGCGATTTTGTGCTAAATTATATTCAATTGTATTTCTCAGGTAAAGATTTGTAAATCAAGCAAATATAGTAACATTTAAATAAACAGTTATGAAGTTAATTTATGGTGTGTTGTCGTCAGCATTGCTGATTGCCGCAGGCAGTAGCTGTAGCGACGACTACAATCCGGGCGGGGGTACATCCGGTAAGATCAACCCGCAGCTCGACCTTGATGTGAATGCGATAACATCGCGTTCCACATCGGCCGGCCGCGATGCATCTCCCGTATCGGTCAATGATTTGAAGCTGCGGCTCAGTTCAACCGATGGTTCATTTGTCAAGGAATGGAATTCCATCGCCGATTTTGACAACAACGAATTGTTCAAGGTCGGAACCTATACCCTTGAGGCCATTTACGGCGACGTAGAGGACGAAGGTTTTGAAAAGCCTTATTACTATGCCTCCACCCAGCTCACAGTGAAAGAGAATAAAGTGACACAGGTGTCGATGAACGCACAGCTCACCAACTCGATGGTCAGCATAGCCACAACCGAAGCGTTCCGTTCCTATTTCACCAATTATTCATTCCAGGCTCATGCCGAAGGGGGCGATTATGTCAACTTCACAAGCACCGAAACACGCCCCGGCTATCTCCGTCCGGGCAAAGTCACGGTTACGACCGATGTCACCAAGCCCAACGGATTGAGCGCAACTCTCGAAGCCGCAGTTTTCGTAGCCGAGTCAAAACATCATTACACCGTGACTGTTGATGTCAACAACGGACAGGCCGGCGATGCACAGCTCGTCATCACCTACGACGACATGCTCAGTCAGGAAGACGTCTATATCGACCTTAGCGATGAAATACTCAGTGCTCCGGCACCAGCTGTCATCGCGCAGGGCTTCGAGGCAGGCACCACCGCCACCGTCATCGAAGGCTCATCTGACGCTGCAGCCCCCGCATTCTTCATCAATGCCGAAGGTGGCATCAAGTCCGTAGTGCTCTCGACCAGGTCCACATCTCTCATCGAGCAGGGTTGGTATAACGAGATTGACCTTGCCGCCGCCACTCCGGCGCAGCAGTCTAAGCTGAAATCGCTCGGCCTCGACGTCAAGGGACTTTTCGGCAATATCGGCCAAATGGCGCAAATCGACCTCTCAGGCGTACTGTCACACATCAGGTATCTTGAAGGAAGCGACAACGTATCTGAATTCACAGTCGTAGCCAAAGACAACTACAGCAAGGTCAGCGACCCGTTGACATTCTCAGTGAAAGTCGAGCCCATCGTGATTGGCCTGTCGGAAGATGTCACGCCCAGCGTCGGCGCCTCCACAATGACTGTGGCTCTTACCTACAACGGCACAGATGTAGCCCGAAATGTAAAAATACAATACAAAAATCTCCGCGGCACATGGAGTGACGCCACAATCACAAAAGTTACTGAAGTATCCGACAACAACTATATAGTGGAAATCGACGGCATTCCCGCCGATGACACGACAGTTACACTTCGTGCCGTCGCTGCCGGAAAAGAGAGCGATGAGGTCACTATTGCCAAAGGCGGATTCACCATCGCATCTACAGCCAACGACATGTTCGCGACACGCGCACGTATCGTTCCCGCATATTTCGATGATGAACTCGAAGCAGCAGCCTCGTCAGTAAAATACGAAATTTCGGAAGACGGCTCCAATTTCACGGCAGTAAGCCACACAATGGATAGCGACGGTTCGTCATGGCTCGCCGGCCTCCCCTCAGGCAAAAATCTTACCGTCAAAGCGACAATCAACGGTAAGATTGCAAAAACTGAAATCACCACTGAAGAAGAATGGGATATTCCCAATGGGAACCTCGATGCCGATGTCTCAATCAACGGTTCAGCAAGCAATTGGGAGAATATCGTCTTCTCCGGCTGGGGTACTAATAATGCAATGACGACAAGTCAAGGAAATAACAATGCCTATAACCGCATTTCAGGTACTATACAGACCGATGATTCACACTCTGGCAAAGCTGCTCTTATACGAACCGTCGGATGGGGAAGCGGAAACACAGCATGGGGTTCCAACGGAAGCAGCGGAAGTACTAAATATACTGATGCCGGACTCCTGCATCTCGGAGCTACAAGAACAACCCGCCCCGACGGATATGGCAATCGCGAAGGATCGGTTGAGACCTCAGATTTGGCGCCATTGGGCATCGACTGTACATCGCGTCCCTCGTCAATGACTTTTTATTACAAATATAGCCCTAAGAATTCTGCCGACCTCGGCTTTGCTGAAATACGCTCTATCGATGCCAACGGGAATACAATCGCCTCAAAAAGTGTAAGCCTCAACGCTTCTTCCTCATATCAGGAAATGACTGTAAATCTCGATTACCCAGCCGGTGCAGCAAAAGCAGCAAAGATATATGTCCGTTTCCAATCGACCAATGATCGGACTTATCTCCAAAAGAACGATGACAATTTTTCCGGTCCGGGATTTGCGAATACTACCCGAGGGACATTTATGGGTTCACAGCTCTACATTGATGACATCAAGTTAAACTACTAATAGAAATTACTGAACATGAAATATAAAATATTTTCAGCTTTAGCAATCGCGACGTTCATGATGTCATCATGCCATGACAACTGGACACCCGCGCCCGAAGATGAGGGCGACGGACAATTGCGAATGGAAGCTATCGACGTCACCAACGCCGAAAATGTAATCAAACGGGCCGGAGTCGACGTAAGCAACTTTATCGTCACCGTCAACGATGCCGAAGGCAAACAGATGCAGCAGTGGAAATTTGCCGATATGCCCGAAATCGTAACTCTTCCCGTAGGCGAAGGCTACACAATCGACGTCATCTCACACAACCAGGAGAAAGCTGCGTGGGACGCCCCTTTCTTCAAAGGTACATCCCAGAAATTCAACATCGTAAAAAACCAGCTCACCAATGCCGGTACAGTGACATGCAAACTGTCCAACATCAAAGTCTCAATCAGATTTTCCGAAGATTTGAAAAAAATCATGGAAGACGACTGCAAAGTGACCGTAATTGCCAACGATGAAGGACGTCTCGAATTCGGACCGGAAGAAACCCGCTCAGGCTATTTCCAGGCCATCGAAGGCAGTTCGACACTGATTGCAACTTTCTCCGGCACAATCTACGGCAACTACGAAGAGATACGCAAAGTATACACCGATGTTGAAGCCGGCCAGCACCGTATCATCACTTATAGCGTGAAAGGCGGCGACCCGACCATACCCGACGAATCAGGCAATATCGACATCACCGACGGCATCACCATCGACATGTCGACAATCGACGAAAGCATCGAAGGCAATGTAGCGCCCGATGAAGATGTGATTGACGGCGACCGTCCCGGTCACGAAGACCCCGAAGACCCGGACAACCCCGATAATCCTGACAATCCCGATGACCCCAAGGATGAATACTTCACATTCGATACAAGCATTTCGCTCACAGAGGTCAATCCGGCGGTTGAAGGCAATGACTACAGCGTCGTAATCAAATCGGTCAATCCGTTGACCAACCTCAAAGTAAAAATTGAGTCAGGCTATCTGACCGACGAGTTCCTCGGCAGCGTGGGTCTGGTCACCGAATTCGACCTCGCCAACCTGCCCCCCGACCTTGAACAGACTCTCGGCGACCCCGAAGGCTTCAACTTCCCGGTCGGCGACAATGTCAAAGGTCAGACCGAGGTTACATTCAACCTCACCCCCTTCATCCCCTTGCTCAACCTCAGCACCACCCCGAATGATATTCATAAATTCCATCTGACGGCCGTTGACGATAAGGGAAATGAGAAAACAGTAGTATTAACCTTTATTTCAGGAGTAGAATAACGATGAGAAAAATATATATCGCAGGAGTACTTGCCGCCGGACTGACTCTGGCCTCGGCATGCTCCGACAATCATGATTACGCTCTTGAGGGAGAAGGGAAAGTGATGCTTACGGCATCGTTCAGCAATGATGTCAAAGTGGCTTCCCGCGCCACACTCGAGGAGGAACTTTCCTCATCGACCATCATCTGGATTTCAGGCTCAAAAGGCCTTGTGCGCAAATACGAAGGGCTGCAGAACCTTCCCGCCGACGGAATTAAGCTGCTTGGCGGAAACTATGTGGCCGAGGCATGGGCCGGCGACAGCCTCTCAGCCTCATTTGAAGCTAAGTATTATAAAGGCCGCGCTCCCTTCACCATCACATCGGGTACCACCCGCGTGGAACTCCCCTGCCACATCGCCAACGTCGTGACGTCGGTCGATTATTCCGACAATATCGACGGCGTGCTCACCGACTATACCATTACCGTAGGCCACAGCCGTGGTTCGCTTGACTTCGTGGGCAAAGATACACGCAAAGGCTACTTCATGATGCCCTCCGGCTCGAAAAATCTGACATGGTCGCTCAAAGGCAAGCTGGCCGACGGCTCCGCTTTCACCAAGGAAGGTGTAATCGAAAATGTCCAGCCCGCTACCGAGTATGTGCTCCACGTCACCTACACACCATCTTCAAGCGACAACGGCGGCGCATTCATCAATATCGTCATCGACGAGAGCACAATCGACTCCGAGGACGAGATTCTGATAACGGTAGCCCCCAAAATCGTCGGCACATCCTTCGACATCAAGCAGGGCATTACCGGCCAACCGGGTATGTTTGATAAAAAATCGCTCTACATCACCGCATCTTCGGCACTTAAGAATGTAGTTATCGACTGTCCCCTTCTTGCAACGACCATCGGAGGCAACGACATCGACCTGATGACCGCCGACGCAAGCGTATGCACCTCGCTCAATGCCGCGGGTATCGAATGGAACTATGTATACAACGAGGCCGACGACATCTCCAACATGAAAATCAACTTCAACGAGGAGTGGCTCAATGCAATCCCCGCCGGCGAGTATCAGATGAACGTCACCGCAACCGACGCGCTCGGCAAGAAATCGGTGGTCGCAATGCCGATAACCGTCACCAACGCCAAAGCTGAAGCAGTCGAGGTAAGCGCAGCGGCTCCCACCACCTGGGCTACATCGGCCATGATTTATGGCCGTCTGCTCGACGCATCGGTCACCGACGGTCGTCTTGAATACCGCAAAGCCGGCGACACAGCCTGGACAGCTGCCGAAACAGCTATTGATGGCGTAAATCTCTCAGCCGAACTTACCGGTCTTACCCCCGGCACTACTTACGAATACCGCGTGGCATGCGCCGGTTTTGAAAGTGCGCCGAAGACTATCACTACCGAAGCCAATCTCCAGCTCCCCAATGCAAGTTTCGAAGACTGGCAGATAAAGTCAGGCAGAAACGGCAACCTTATCTACGCCGAAGGCGACGCTATGTTCTGGGATTCGGGCAACCACGGTTCCGCCTCGCTCTCCAAGCAGGTGACTACCCCCGACGGCACCCACAAGCACTCCGGGCAGTATTCCGCCCTCCTCACTTCCCAAAAAGTAGCATTAATGGGTATCGGACGATTCGCGGCAGGCAATATCTTTATCGGACAATATCTCAAAACCGACGGTACTGACGGTATCCTCGGTTGGGGACGTCCGTTCGCCTCACGACCAAAAGCACTGAAAGGATACTTACGTTATCAGCCAGGAGAGATCAAATACAATGATTGCAAAATTGATGATAAGACTGCGGAAATGGCCTCTCACGTAGGACAGACCGACCAGGGTATCATCTATATCGTAATCCTCTCCGACGACAACAAGATGACTGCCAGTGCTACCGATTCCGGAAAGGAAAAGACATGGCCTATTGTTGTCGAGACCAAATCCGGACAGGTATTCGACGTCAACCGGCCCAACGTGCTTGGTTACGGACAGCTTATCGTAGACGCCACACAAGGCGACGGCATGATTGAATTCAATATTCCGATTGAATACTTCAGGACCGACGTCAAAGGCGCCAACATAGCCATCACCTGCTCCGCATCGCGCTACGGCGACTACTTCTGCGGAGGCGACTCGAAAATGTGGATTGACGATTTCGAACTCGTCTATTAATCCGCCGGCAATCCGGCCGATATATTTCAACCTACGGGGAGACTTTCACAGTCTCCCCGTTTTTATTACGCGTTCCAATTTCATCACGATTAATTTTGCATACCTGCTTAAAATGCGTAAATTTGCAATCGGATTTTTTAGAGACCTCTTAGTTTTCAATAGATGTACCGACCCAAGCGACTATATACGTTCATGCTGCAGACATTCCTTCCGGTGTTTGTAATGACGTTTTTCATCTGCTTGTTCATCGTCCTGATGCAGTTCCTGTGGCGTTATATCGACGACCTCGTTGGCAAAGGACTTGAGATTACCGCCATTGGCGAGCTCTTCTTCTATGCAGCATTGACCATGGTGCCGATGGCTCTCCCGCTGGCCATACTCCTTGCATCGCTCATGACGTTCGGCAACCTCGGCGAGAAATTCGAGCTTACGGCCATGAAGGCGTCGGGAGTGTCGCTCCTCAAGACGATGCGTCCGCTCATCATACTCATCCTTCTCATAGCCGGCGGCGCATTCTTCTTCCAGAACAACGTACTGCCTGTAGCTCAGGTGAAGATGTACACCCTGCTTTACTCAATGAAGCAGAAATCGCCCGAAATGGAGATTCCGGAAAAAGCGTTCTACGACCAGATACCGGGTATCAACATCTACGTGGAGGAGAAGGATAAGGTCAGCGGCACGCTCCGCGAACTCATGATCTACGACATGAGCGGCGGCACTGACAATACCCGCATCATAGTGGCCGATTCCGGCAGAATATCCCTCACCCCCGACAAGACACGACTGCTGCTCAACATATATCAGGGCGAACAGTTCGAAAACCTGCGCTCCACCACGGCCGGAGTGCAGTCCAACAATCTCCCCTACCGCCGCGAGACTTTCGCGCAGAAAGACATCATCATCCCGTTTGACGCCAATTTCAACCGCATGGACGAATCGGCCATGCGCAAACAGTATGTCGGCAAAAACATTACGGAACTGCATGCAACAATTGACTCCGTCCAGGCGCGAGTCGACAGCGTAGGCCATGTATATGCCGGCGAAATAAAGGAAAAGCCATATTTTGCATTGCCATATTATACGACCTACACCACTTCCGAAGGGACAACGCGTGCACCACAGAAAGAAATCTCGCTTGACACGCCACTTGATATCGACTCCCTTTTCCATAACAATTCGGGACTCGATGAAGCCACCATCATAAACCAGGCTCTCTACAAAGCCCGCAGTGTCAAGATGGACTATGAATACAAGAGCAAACTGATGGAGGAGGACCGCAAGCAGATACGCCGCCACGGCATCGAGCTTCAGAAGAAATTCACGCTGTCGTTCGCTTGCATAATATTCTTCTTCATCGGAGCACCGCTCGGCGCCATCATACGCAAAGGCGGTATCGGCCTGCCGCTCGTAGTGTCGGTAATCCTGTTCATCATCTACTACATCATTGACAATACTGGCTACAAGATGGCAAAGGACGGTCGCGTCAGCGTAATTGAAGGTATGTGGCTAAGTTCAGCAATACTTCTGCCGCTCGGCATATTTTTCACCTACAAGGCCGTGCACGACTCCGGCGTGTTCAACATAGACGCTTACAAGGCGCTTTGGGCAAAATTGCGCGGAAAGCACAAACGTACGCTCGAGCCTAAAGAGTTCACACTTAATGAGGTCACTCCTCAGGGTGCGCTCGAAGTAATATGTAATTTCGACAGCGACCTCAAATCATTCCGCGACAACTACCGCCGTATGTTCCCGCTGCGCAAACTCGTAGTCAGACTGTTCGGCACAAAACAATCGGCTGAATGCATGCGTTCAATGAATGTGCTTATTGACTATCTGGCCAACTCGCGCAGCTATCAGGTGATTTCGATATTGAACAAATATCCCTATAAGATCAGTCCCCGCGACATGAATCTGCTTGTCGAGAACAATGAGCTGCTGCGGCAGTGGTTCGCCGCGGAAGCGCAGAAAGAACAGGATTCAGGAGATAATGAATGACAATGTAAGACTACATTACTCAATACAACCGATATGGAAGATATTAATAAAGAAGATATAAAATTAGATAAGATTGAGGATGCCATCGCCGACTTCGCAGAAGGCAAAATGGTGATTGTTGTCGACGATGAGGACCGCGAGAATGAGGGCGACCTCATTGTTGCAGCTGAAAAAATAACTCCCGAGCAGGTCAATTTCATGCTCAAGAACGCCCGCGGCGTGCTTTGTGTGCCGATGACGATATCGCGCTGCAGGGAGCTTGAACTGCCGCATCAGGTCGACGTAAACACATCAGTGCTCGGCACACCGTTCACCATCACTGTCGACAAGCTCGAAGGATGCAGCACCGGCGTATCAATCAACGACCGTTGCGCCACAATCCGTGCCCTCGCCGACCCGGCATCTACCGCCGCCACATTCGGACGTCCCGGCCATATCAATCCGCTTTATGCTCAGGACGCCGGTGTACTGCGCCGCTCGGGCCACACCGAAGCTGCTGTCGACCTCGCACGTCTCGCCGGTCTCCAGCCCGTGGCTGCCCTTATGGAAATCATGAGCGACGACGGCACGATGGCACGTCTGCCCGAACTGCGCCGCCGCGCAAAGGAGTGGGGTCTGAAACTTATATCCATCAAGGACCTTATCGCCTACCGCAACGCCCGCGAGAGCCTTGTTGAAAGAGGTGTGGAGGTCGACATGCCCACACGCTACGGTCATTTCCATCTTATCCCCTTCCGTCAGAAAAACAACGGACTGGAGCATATCGCCATCATCAAAGGCGATGTCACCACTCCCGAACCGGTACTTGTGCGCGTACATTCATCATGCGCCACAGGTGATATTTTCGGCTCGAAACGATGCGACTGCGGCGAGCAACTCCACAAAGCGCTTGAACTGATAGAAAAAGAGGGACGCGGAGCCGTCGTTTATCTCAACCAGGAAGGCAGAGGCATCGGTCTGATGGACAAAATCCATGCCTACAAGCTTCAGGAGGAGGGTCACGACACGGTGGAAGCCAACATTCTGCTCGGACACAAAGCCGACGAACGCGACTATGGCGTAGGCGCTCAGATACTGCGCAGTCTCGGCATCACCGACATGCGCCTGCTCACCAACAATCCCGTGAAACGCATAGGACTGGAAGGCTACGGACTTACAGTAGTTGAAAATGTACCGATAGAAATTGAGCCCAACACCTACAATCGCGACTACATGACAGCCAAAAAGAACCTCATGGGTCACGACCTCCACAAACTCTAATTCAAGAGGAATTTGCAAAACTCAAAATACACGGAATTGTGCGGACGCAATTCATCGCTGTTAACTTAAAGGTGTCAATATCGGGGGTATCCGACAGGATACCTATTTAGCAGTAACCGGGTACACCGAAGCATCGCGAAGGTGTGCCCGGTAAGCCGATACACGGTGACGGCGCCCGAAGGCCGCCGATATAAATCACATCTGTCTCGGTGGCAGACAGAAAGTTATAAATAAATCGGCGGCCTTCGGGCGCCTCCGGAGTCACTGCATCCTTCCCGGGCACATCTCCGCTATGCTCCGATGTACCCGGTTACTGCTAAATCGGCGACCTGACGGGCTCCTTTATCCTTAAGTAAACAGCATTGGGGCGGGGGCGTCTCGCCCCCGTAGTAACTTTCAGTGTGTAAAGATAATACTCCGAGGGCGAGACGCCCTCGCTATCTATACCCCTTAAGCTCAGAATCCCGGCAAAAGTGTCTTGTTGCGGAAATCGCGCGGCGACATCCCGACATGGCTTTTGAAATATTTGCCGAAAAACGACTGGTTGACAAAATGCAGCTTGCAGCTTATCTCCTGTATCGAAAGGTCGGTCGAGGTCAGCAGCCGTTTTATTTCATTCACGACGTAATAGTCAATCCACTCGCCGGCGGTGCGGCCGCTCACATCCTTGACAACCGCCGACAAGTGTTTCGGCGATACGCATAGTTTGTCGGCATAATAGCTCACCGAACGTTCCTGCTTGAAACTGTTCTCTATCTCGACGATAAACTTATAGAACAATGCATCGCCGCGGCTGCACTGCGCATTGATGGCGCCATGAATGCGTTTTGAATAATTGTTGAGCGTCTCACAGAATATTCCTTCGCAGAGTTTATTGATTACCAACAGGTCAAAATGGTCTTTCGAGCGTGCAAGTTTATGCTTGAGCAGATCGCGGAACAATACCTGATTGAGAAATTCCTCCTCGTCAAGCTGTATCGTAGGATTCTCCTTGTAATGGAGCGAACATACCAGAATACGCGACATAAGAGGCAGCATGTTGGCGAGATTGGCTATAGATGACGAAATCATGAAGCCTTCAAAATCGTCGGATGGATGATATTTACGTATCAGATGACCCGGCAACAGAACCATTATCGAACGGGGCACCAACTCTACTGACGACATGTCATAACCGACCTCAAGCGAACCTTTAATACATACGATCAGGAGTACCGTATGATTTTTAAGCGGCAGTTTGAACTCAGCGTTTACCTTCTCCACCGAATCTATTACCGTAAGATAAGAATTGTTCCACTCGGCGAAATCATTGTTCAGCCGTAATATTTCAGATTGTGATAATGAACTCGTATCCATTATTTTACTACAGAATAAACGAATTATAGTTTTGCTAAGTTACGCAATATCCTCCAATTCTCCTAACGGAATCGTATTTTTCAGGTAATTTCAGCGAGCTTGAGCTGCAATATTTTACTCATTACTCTGTTATTACAGGTTGATGCGAAATAAAACGGCTGCCCATAATGCTTATATGATATTTTTTTTCTAAATTTGTATATTAGCAATTTTTTCTGCATGAACAGATTTATAATTTCATTATGCTTGCTATGTATAGGCACAGCCTCCGGTCTGGCAATAACCATTACCAGAACCGATGTGGAGAAATCGTTGGAGCAGCTTGACAAGGAGATCGCCAAGCGCTCGGAATACATACGGGCGCGCGAATCGCGCATCGATTCGATAAGGCATCGCCTTACCGACAATATCCCCGGTGGGCGCCAGCTTGAACTCACCATGCAGATGGGCGACCTGTTCAGCTCGTTCAACAACGACTCCGCGCTCGTGTATTATACCCGCGGATACGACAAATCACTGGAAATCGGCGACTCCATAAATGCATTCCGCTTCCGTGCGAAACGCGCTACGATGATGCCCCTGTCCGGATTCGTGATGGACGCTGTCAACGAGTACGAAGCCATCAATGCTTCAGCTCTTCCGCCTCAGGAAATTCCCTTTTACCATACATCGGGACGACAGATGTATTCCTACATTTCGTCATTGTTTACCAACTACCCCGACACACGCAATTTCTGGAATCAGAAAGTAATAGCCCACCGCGATTCGCTTCTGAATGTACTCGACCACAAATCGCTCACATACGACCTCTACTACGGCGAGGATCTTATAGAAAAAGGTGATTACAAAAGAGCGAAAGTGATATTGCTCGAACTGCTTGACCATATCACGCCCAACAGCAACCTATATGCCCGTGCATGCCACATGCTCGCAACCATTGCCCGCGAAAAGGGTAACAGGGAGGAGGAGACATACTATCTGGCTCTCTCCGCTATGGCAGATATTAAAGGGGCGGTCAGAGAGGTGATGTCGCTCCAGGAATTAGGTGTGATGATGTCGGAAGACAATGATATTGACCGTGCTTACGACTATCTGTCGACAGCGCTCACCAATGCAGTGGAATGCAATGCTACAATGCGAATAGTACAGTCGTCGGCCGCATTGCCTTTCATACAGAAAGCCCATTCCGACCAGGTAGACGCATGGCGATACCGCATCTATATGGTGATTGGCTGCATCATAATCATACTCATCGTGCTTGTAATAGCCCTGATAGCGCTCCGCAATCAGATGCGCAAACAGAACCAGCTAAAAATCAAGCTTCAGGGAGCCAACCACGTGAAAGAAATCTACATCAGCCAGTTCTTCCGCCTTTGCTCCATATATATCGACAAACTCAACCAGTTCTGCAAGATAGCCAACCGCAAGATTTCATCCGGACAGGTGGACGACCTTTACAAAATCACCAAATCGGGCAAACTCGTCGAGGAACAAAGCGAGGAGTTCTATAAACTCTTTGATGACGCATTCCTGCACATCTACCCTACCTTCATTGACGATGTCAACGCATTACTCAAGGAAAAGATTGTACTCAAAGAGGGCGAACTGCTCAATAACGATCTTCGTATTCTGGCGTTCATGCGTCTCAGACTTGAGGATACCAACCAAGTAGCCCTGATACTCAACTACTCGGTCAATACAATCTATGCTTACCGCAACAAACTGCGCAACCGCGCATACGACCGCGACAACTTCGAGCAAAACATCATGGCGATAGGTGCCATCAACGAGTAATCCTCAAAAGGCCGGACAATAACCCTTGTTCTCTTGTACTCCTGTTTAAATAATATATTTTTGGACAAAAGTACAGGAGAACAAGACGATTTTGTGCCGTATATTTCTAAGAGCTTGTCTAAATTTATATGATGCAGATTTTGAGAGGAATTGTCAGATGGATTTTTGCTTGCGATGAGGGAGCGTAGCCGTAGCTACGTGACTGAAGAGCGAGCAAAAAATATGAATTTTAGACAAGCTCTAAAACAGACTTTTGATTTCAGCGGTAGAGATTTCCGCCATCACCTTGTTTCCGTCGGGCGTATAGGCCGGCGTGGCAAGACTGAACAGACTGCTCAGCAGATGCTCCACCTCGCTTTCCGACAACTGGCGGGCAGCATTCACGGCCGCGGCCTTGGCAAGATGCAGCGCTATCGACTGCCTGACACTGCGTTGCGTTATATCCGTGCCGGTTTGCAGGTCGTCGAGCAGCGACGTCAGCAACTGCACGTTGTCAGTGTCATCGATGCCGGCAGGTATACCGTTGATAACCCACGTATCAGCACTCATGGCCTCCAGATCAAATCCCATAGCGGTAATGTCATCGCGATACTCGTTAAGTATGGCAATACGAGCCGGGGTGAGATTGACAGCTTCAGGGAACATCACTTTCTGTGACGGGATAGGCGCGCCTTCGCAACTTTTCACATACGACTCATAGAGGACTCTCACATGTGCGCGGTGCTTGTCGATAATCAGTAATCCCGTAGCCGTAGGAGTGATAATATACCTGTCGTTGAGCTGCACAGTCGATTTCGGCAGTCCGGAACCAGTCGGGACTGCCTCTCCCGGGCTATCGGCACCATTTATCCTGCTTGCTACCACCTCGGTATCCTCACCTTCCGTACCTCCACCTGCAAAAAGGTTGTCACTGTCGGGATGCACGGTTGTTTCAGGCGTGTTTTCAAACGAACGATACAGTTTGTCCCAGTCATCAAAGACATTTCCGCTTTTACGCTGCCATCCCGGTTGCGCCGGCGGTACGGCAGGAGGCGTGTCGGCAAACGGATTATAATCCGTAGAAGCCGAGAAGTCGGGCATAGCGTCGACATTGGGATCGAATGCCGGAATTTCGGGCACGTCATCATCACGGTCAAAATCAATCGAGGGAACAGCGTTGAACTTGCCTAACGATTCGCGTACCGCAGCATTGAGTATCTGCCATATAGCCTGCTCGTTCTCAAATTTGATTTCGTTTTTCGTGGGGTGGATATTGACGTCGATAGTCGAGGGGGCAACCTCAAAATTGACGAAATAGTTGGGCTGCTCCTCGGGGCGGATAAGCTGTTCGTAGCAGTTGAGTATCGCTTTATGGAAATATGGGTGGCGCATGTTGCGGCCGTTGACAAAGAGATACTGTAATGCACCGCGTTTACGGGCATTCTCCGGTAATCCCACAAATCCCGACAGCTTTACAATCGATGTCTCTGTTTCAATCGGGATAAGCTGGCGTTCGATGGACTTTCCGAACAGGTTGCCGATACGCTGCTTGAGAGTGGCATGCCGCAACTGATGGAGCGTGACGTCGTTATGGATTATCGTGAGGTCGACATCCGGATTTACGAGCGCAAGGCGTTCGAATTCATGAAGCACATTATTAAGCTCTACGGAATCTTTTTTCAGGAATTTCCTACGCGCCGGCACATTGAAAAATATGTTTTTAACCATAATGTTTGTGCCCGGAGCGGCTGCCGCAGGCTGTTGCGACTCAACCTTTGATCCCGAGATGAATATCTGCGTGCCCACCGTATCATCTCTGCGCATTGAAATAAGCTCCACTTGCGCTATAGCGGCGATCGACGCAAGCGCCTCCCCGCGGAAACCCATTGTGCTTAGTGCGAAAAGGTCGTTGGCCACGGTAATTTTCGACGTGGCGTGCCGTTCGAATGCCATACGGGCATCGGTCGGCGACATACCGGTACCGTTATCCACTACCTGAATAAGCGTACGCCCGGCATCTTTAAGCACAATAGTTATATCAGTGGCCTTGGCATCTATAGCATTCTCGACCAATTCCTTTACAACAGAAGCCGGCCGTTGTATCACTTCACCGGCGGCTATCTGATTGGCCACCGAGTCCGGCAACAGTTTGATTATATCGCTCATATCTCCTTAATAATCATTTAAGCGGCATGACTCCGAGGTTTATAATTTGTGACAATGCCGCACTCACCACAAAGATAATCAATTGATTCCAACCACGGCAACACGTGTTGATAAATGTCATATAATGTTGAAAATTTGCTAAATTTGCAATCCCGATTTATTCTTTTCGACTGTAATGGATACTCTTTGGATATTCAACCCTGAAAACGATATTGCGCTTGGAAATAATCTCAGGCGATTCACTCCGCCGCGTAATGCCATGTTGCTGCGCGAACGTGGCGCGATGCTCCCTGCTTGGATTGCCGGTGACGGCGACATTATATGTACGTCCAATCCCACAGATGCCAAGTGGTTGCGCGATATGGCCCCCATATTGAAAAAAGATATTGAAATTTTGACTACTGAAAATATCGGACGCGTAAAATGCGTGCGTCCGTGGGGATGGTCGCACGCTATCGCCGACAGTTTGCAGCGCACAGGCGTACCTGTCGGGCTCATGCCCGATGCCGAGACCGTCGAACGGATACGATTCCTCTCCCACCGTCGTTCATCGGTAATAATCAACCGCCGGCTCAAAGATGCCGGAATTGACGTATCGATGCCCGTAGAAATATCCGACACCGCGTTATTGACGGAATATATCGGCCGTCACAAGTCAGTGGTAATAAAATCCCCCTGGTCATCGAGCGGACGCGGCGTCATCTATTCCGACAGAATGAATGCTTCGGCACTTCTTCGTCACGCCGAAGGCACAATAAAAAGCCAGGGAAGCGTATTGGTAGAACCACGTCTCGACAAGATTGTCGATTTCGCCATGCTGTTCGAAATAAGCAAAGGCAATGCCAGCTACGTAGGTCTCTCCGTATTCGAGACACTTTCAGGAGGCAATTACACCGGCAATATCATAGCATCCAAACAATATCTCTCAGCCATTATCACACAATATGTAGCGCCATCCTGTCTTGAACGTATCCGCCAATCATTGGAATCAATACTTACCGACCTGATAGGCAACACCTACACAGGCATTTGCGGCATTGACATGATGGTATACAAAGACTCCACGGATTGCTACCGCATAGCTCCTTGCATCGAATTAAACCTGCGATACACTATGGGCTATGTCGCGCATTGCCTTGCACGTAACATCATCGCACCGGGAATTATCGGTCGGATGGCTGTAAATTACATCGGAAATTGCACAGCCAAATGTATGCATGCTCCCGAATTCAATTCCGATAACCGCCTAATAAATGGAACATTATCATTAATTCCGGGCGGCAGCGACTTTACAATCTTTCTTTCAGCCAATCAGTAGCATTTATATAGCGCCGAGTTTCTTTAGCTCGTGGTAAAGGGCACGGGTAGGAAGACCCATTACGTTGTAGAAGCAGCCGTCGATTTTTTTGATAGATGTCAGTCCGATCCATTCCTGTATGCCGTAGGAACCGGCTTTGTCGAGAGGATGATATTTTTCCACGTAGTGGGTTATATCTTCCTCAGGAATTACGTCAAACTCCACTTCGGTGGTTTCGGCAAATGTGTGTATTCCCTCGGCAGTCGTCAACGATACTCCGGTTATTACCTTGTGTTTTGCACCGGAAAGTTGCCGCAGCATCTCGCATGCATCTTCAGGCGTTTTCGGCTTACCGAGTATCTCATTGCCGATTATCACTACAGTATCGGCTGTTATAAGCATGTCGTCGGCCGTCAGGTTGTCACGGTAACTTTCCGCCTTAAGCCGCGACAGATACGACGGGACTTCATCGGCAGCAAGCGACGCCGGATATACCTCCTCCACGTCATTGAGACGAACCGTTTCAAAATCAATATCCATCATCGACAGCAGTTCCTTGCGACGGGGCGAACCGCTACCAAGCAATATTTTTTTCATACAGCAATCTGATTAGGAGTAAGTGACATACAGGCTTTAAGATTACCATCCGAAAGCCTTCTCGGTCGACATCCAGTCGCCACGCGCTTTCATCACCTCTTCTATTATGTCACGTGCGACACCATACCCGCCGTTAACCGGCGAAATATAGCGGGCAATACTTTTTATATCAATATCCGCATCAGCGGGTGCAACGGGCAGGCCTACCGCCCTCATGCAGTCATGGTCAGGAATATCATCACCGACATATACCGTCTCCGTCGCGTCAAGGCCATTGTCATCAAGCCACTTTTTCAATATAGGCAGTTTCATCGACGAACCCATGAACACGTCATCGATGCCAAGCGCCTTGTATCTCGCCGCTATTGCCTCGCTGTAGCCGCCGGTGATAATCGCGATACGATAGCCGTGTTTCACCGCAAGCTGCAACGCGTATCCGTCCTTTATATTCACCATTCGCATCGGCATTCCGTCGGCTCCCATCGGTACGGTTGACGGCGACAGCACACCGTCGACATCAAACACAAATGCCTTTATTTTTGTCAGATTATAGTCAATTTTGCTCATGATAAGTATTGTAGATTTGGCGGGAAATCATTTCATACAGCTCGGCATCATTATTGCCGAGCATACCGATATGACGGTCTATGACATGCATGTCGCCACGGCGCGCCGGACCTGTCTGTGCCTCCTCGGGCGAGAGTGTGGCAATCTTTTCCATCGTCTCCTTAAGCAACGGATCAAGCGCATGAATGTCGGTACCGCACATACGCAACTGGCGGTCGGCCACTGTCCATAAATAGTTTACGAAATTGCATGCGAATACTGCCGCTATATGCAACCGACGGCGTCCTTCGGAGTTCAACAGGCTTACTTTCCCGCTGATTTTCGATGCAAGAGCCGCCAGTTCTTGCTCTGTTTCCGCATCTCCACCCTCAATAAACAACGGGACCTGGCGCATATCCAACTCTTTGTTCTTGGAAAATGTCTGGAGTGGGTAGAATACGCCGCAATGTGCTCTCATGCCGTCAAAGACGTCGAGACCTACGCTACCCGATGTATGCACCCATATACCGCGGTCATATCCGCGTATTTCACGCGCCAAAGCACTGATACTGTCATCAGTGACCGACATCAGATAAAAGTCGGCATCGCAGTCTATGGCACCGGCATCGTCAATGGCAGTGCACGACGGCGATATGGCGCGAGCCAGTTCTTCGGCATGCGTTATATTTCGGCTGAAAATCTGCCTGATTTCAATATGTGGAACAAGAGCCTTGGCAAGATGGGTCGCCACATTGCCCGAACCGATGACCACACACGATTTAATCATTTGCCTTATAGCTTCCTATATGTACGTTTTCCCAATGAAGTTTCGATGTGTCGCACGGACGGCGCTCTTCGTCGGGATAACCGAATGTCAGTATGCACACCACAGAAATCTCTTCCGGAATACCGAGCAGTTCCTGAACATATTCGTTGGCCGGAGTGCCGTCGACCTGATAACGGTCGCGTACTTCTATCCAGCAAGAACCGATGCCGAGGTCGGCAGCCTGCAGCTGCATATACGACGCTGCAGCCGATGCATCCTCAATCCATGCTTCCGACTTCGTTGCGTCGACCGCAACGACTACTGCAAGCGCGGCCTTGGCAATAGGATGCGCACCGGCCGGTTTGCATTGACTCAGGCGCTGCAACATATCCTTGTCGTCGACAGCCACAAATTGCCATGCACGTGAATTTTTCGAAGTCGGAGCCATAAGGCCGGCTTCAAGAATAAGTTTTACCGCTTCTGCATCAAGTGGTTCCTCTTTATAGCGTCGTATGCTGCGTCGTTTCACGAGCAGCTCATGCAATGAATCCATATATATTTATGTGAGATTAAAAAAACTTTTCCGGTCGGAGCATCAAATCCGATCAGCGCATCGAGCATACCCACGCATCGGCAAAGCGGCCGCCTATTTCAGCCACATCCTTACCTTTGATAGCTTCATTGATAGTATTGCCCGTAGCGGCATATACACGGTATTTGCCGTCAATGTTAAGGATGGCGAGATTAGCGTCCTTATTCTCGCTCACGAATTTCTCTGCGAGGGCCATCGAAGGAAGCGATGCGACCACAAGGCAATAGCGGTCGGATGCGTTCATTCTTATGGTTGCCTCGTTATTACGTGGCGTCTCTACGGCAGCCGGAGCAACCTCAACCCGTTCGGGTTGCGGCTTTACTATTTCACGACTTTCCTCCGGCACACGTATATTCAGCGTTCTACCCTCCTCAAGAGCGGGTACAAAAGAGGTCTGCGATGATTTTTGCTGCATCACGGGAGCTATCGACGCCATATCGTCATTGCGGTTGAACGACGGGCGCAGCAATGCCACCGATATACCGACAGCAAGAGCCACTGCCGCCGCCGCTTTCACAGCACGCAGTCCGATACGCGACAATCGTCCGCGACGCGGAGCTTCAATCCGCCCTGCATTGATAGCCTCTTCACGCACCTTATTGAGCAACGGCTTGATGGAGAAAGCCTCGAATCCGGCGCTTCCTATATGCGCCTGCTTCTTTGCCGGCTCGAATATCATCGACACCTCATCCTGCCGGATAAAACGGCCTACCCTGCCGAGCGAGAGTTCACCGTCAAGACTGAGCTGATGCTTCATCGAACTCAATTCCTCCTCGACTATGCGCTGAGCCTGCGCGAACGGCACACCCTCCTTGCGGGCGATTGACGACGCAAGCAGCCCGTCATTATAATCCACGCTCGCGCTGAACGACAGTTCACGCGTAGGCGGATACATCAACCCGAGCGCCTCATCATAGCAAGCAGGCTGATAACCAGCGATAAACGCGCCCCATTTAGGCAGGACAACGCAGTCATGCCTGTGCACAAGATATTCTATATGTCGGATAACGTGATTCATTGATACAAATTTAACTCAATTATAGTTTTCTTACAAATAATTTCAATTAAAAATATCTAACTTTGCGACATATTTTTTCATCCGCATCCGGGACCATACGTCCCTTTTTCCCACATCACCCGATTATGAATTTATATTATAGAGCATTATATGTCTTTTTAGTGTCAGTCCTCACTTTTTGCGCCGCGGAGGCTAAAGACACTGATACCGCGACCGAATCGGCTTGGGCTGAAATCGAGAAATCCGTTGCCGCGGCCGACTGGAATACCGCCGACTCTCTCATCGTCGCCACCCTTGAGCAGCATCCCGACTCCGCTACCGATGCCATGCTGCTCTCCAATCTCGGTATGATACGCTACTATGCCGGCAAAGACTCTCTCGCCCTCGACGCGCTCACGCATGCTCACCGCGCGGCACCCGCATCAGTGACAATATTGGCCAACCGCGCGAAAGTGCTCACGTCGATGGGACGCGCGGCCGAGGCCCTCGCCGACTACGACAATATCGTACAACTCGATTCCACCTACTCCGACGCCTACCTCTACCGCGGACTGATAATGCTATACAGCGGCAACTTCGAAGACGCCCTCTCCGACCTGCAGCAACGGGAGAAACTCTCTCCCCGCAGTGAGGACACCCTCATAGCACTCGCCTCATTTTATACCATCACAGAAAACCACGAGAGCGCCATATCCTATTATTCCCGGCTCATCCAGGCCGACCCGCAGCCTGAATACTATGCCGGACGCGCTTTATGTGCCCTCCGGCTCGAGCGTCTCGTCGACGCCTCCGAGGACATAGCCGACGGTCTCGACCTCGACCCCGACTACTCCGAACTCTACCTGTGCCGCGCCATCCTAAACAAAAAACGCTATTGCACCGCCGACGCACACGCCGATGCCGACCGTGCCCTCCGCCTCGGCGCCAACCCCGCCCGCATCAAAGCCCTATTAGACTTCTAAGATAAAGAAACTTAAAATAAAGAAACTTTCACATGAAAAAATATCCAGATAAAGAGAGCGCATTCCCGAACCCGGCGATACCAAGCCTTTGCTATATCAAGAATATTGTGAAAAATCCGAGAATTATCATTGGGGACTATACATACTACGATGACATCGACGGTGCCGACAAATTTGAAGAACACGTCACACATTTTTATGAATTTATAGGCGACAGACTTATAATCGGCAACTTTTGTGCCATTGCAAAAGGAGTAACATTCGTGATGAATGGAGCCAATCACCGCATGGATTGTGCAACCACCTATCCGTTTTATATAATGGGTGGCGATTGGGGCAGTATGATTGCTCCGGTCAAAGATGAATTACCTATTAAAGGAGACACAGTCATAGGTAATGATGTCTGGATCGGCCAAAATGCGACAATCATGCCAGGCGTACATATCGGTGACGGTGCAATAATCGGTGCGAATGCCACTGTGGCATCTGATATTCCCCCCTACGCGATAGCAGTCGGAAATCCCGCGCGAATCATTCGCCGACGTTTTGACGATGAGACAATAGACCTTCTCCTGCGTCTGCAATGGTGGAATCTCCCTATCGAAGAAATAGACACTCTACTGCCCATATTGACTAATCCGGACATTGAGGAGGTGAAATCTGCACTCAGGCTCCACCTCCAGCAGCAGTAATTTGTTTCAATAGATTCTATCATCTAATAGAGTAGATGCAGGGCTTTGTTGTTAAAATTGGTGGGAGTGGGTGTTTCATCCCGATTATTTATGATTAGCTGACAAAAGTAGCAGAAAATTGTATGTAGGTAGTTTTTATCTCCGCGTTATAAACGTATCATTTAACACGTTACATCATAAGAGCGCAGACGCGATGAATCGCAGCACTACGAATTCGATCTTATATTCTGAACTGTGCAACTCACTCGGTTTACACTTCCATTATTCGGATATTCTCTAACTTTTCAACCAAGTTTTACCGCAAAGTGCATTGGGGCGGAAGATTATGCTTCGCAACATCCTCCCCCAAAAAACGAAATCGGCGGCCTTGACGGCTGTCGATTTCGCTGTAGGTTGAGAGTGATAGTGTTAAAAAAAGTGTGTATTATTTGTCCTGGACAAGTGATACCAACAGTTCTTTTTCGTCCTCGGGGTTATCCTGAATAGTGATTTTGTCTTCACGGCCAAGCCATCCGAGAGCGGCGTACAATTCTTTTTCTTTCAGTTTGGTAATCTTTTTAAGCTGTTTGATACCCAAAACTTCGGCCTCATTGAGTGCTTTCCACACAAGTCCGGCCCATGAACCAATGACTTCTACATTCATCGTTTTTTGAAATTTAAATTGTTTACACTTATAATAATTAATAATTGAATTTGGTTCAAACTTTTGCAAAATTAAACATTTTTATTTAAAATTCATCATTTAATAAGACTTATTTATCAGTAAATCAGCGAGAAATAAAACCACATCATTATAACACTCTAATAATCAATCAATTGAAAAATTGCTTAAAAAACTTTTTTATCTCAACCAAATTGCTTAATTTTGGTTTATTTTATAGAAAAAGGGCATTTTAATGGAGGCATTAATCATAAAGAATACAGGAAGTTGGTATGTGGCACGCACTGCCGACGGTACCGAAATCGACTGCAAAATCAAAGGCAATTTCCGCCTTAAAGGTATCAGGTCGACCAACCCTATTGCCGTAGGCGACCGTGTGAACATTTCGGTTAACGAATCAGGCACGGCATTTATCACCGATATTCTTCCGCGCAAAAATTATATTATCCGCCGCGCGAGCAACCTCTCGAAAGAGTCGCACATCCTGGCGTCGAATCTCGACCAGGCACTCCTTATCGTAACGCTCTTCCACCCCACTACGTCGCTAACATTCATCGACCGTTTTCTTGCCACCGCCGAAGCCTACCGCGTGCCCGCTATTATAGTAATAAATAAAATCGACCTTCTCACCGAATCCGAGGATATCGAACTGCTGGATGCTGTCAGCTACCTGTACAAGTCGATAGGCTATAAAGTCGTGACCATATCGGCAAAGACCGGCGACGGCATCGACGCACTCCGCAGCCTCCTCCGGGGCAAGACAACTCTTATTTCAGGCAACTCCGGCGTAGGCAAAACCACCCTCATCAACGACCTGATACCCGGGCTCGACCTGCGCACTGCCGCAATATCGGAAGTGCATGACACCGGCACTCATACCACCACCTTTTCCGAGATGTTCCAACTACCCGGCGACGACGGCGGTTATCTGATAGACACTCCCGGCGTTAGAGGATTCGGCACTATCGAAATGGACGAATACGAAGCGTCACATTTCTTCCCGGAGATATTCAAAATCGGAGCCGATTGCCGTTTCAACAACTGCACCCACACCCACGAACCCCATTGTGCAGTAATCAAGGCCCTCGAAGATGGCCTGATAGCTCAATCGCGCTACACCTCCTATCTCAGCATCCTCGAAGACTCCAACCCCGACAAATACCGCAAACCCTACTGACATCCCGACACCGCACCGCGCCAATGGCTTTGCTTAACGAATTTCTAACCGACATCGATTTTTCCGCCATTCGAGATTACTGCATGGCTAACGGTAAATCCGTAACATACCGCAAAGGTGAATATTTTGTAGCGGAAGGATGTCTGGGGCGCTATGCCGGAATAATAACATCGGGCTATTTCAAGTATGCGGTTCTCAATACGAAAGGCGACTACAGTGTGACAGGATTCTCATTTGAAGGGGAATGTGTGATAGATTTCATCAAATCGTTCCTGTCCGGGCAACCTGCCGACACCTCAATCATTGCCGGAAGCGACGCCGAAGTCATACAATGCCCGATCGACAATCTGCGCGATTATATCCGGCAATCCAATCCCCGCCTGATTGACAGGGCTTCGGAAATACTACTCACTGAAGCATACGCACGCTATATCGACATTCACCGTAAATCGCCAACCGAAAGGTATCTTGCAATGATTAACACGTATCCAGACATTATCCGACGGGTCACAATGCGTGATATTGCCTCCTATCTCCTCGTCACGCCCGTTTATCTCAGCCGTATCCGCCGCAAAACGGGAAAATAGGCCCATATCATAAACTTAGTTTAACGCCGGTCTCAGTCCGCGTTCTTATCTTTGCTAAAAAATAAGCAATTTTGCTAAAAAAATAAGCAATAATGAATATATTTATCATCGGCGCGACATCCGGAATAGGTAACAGTCTGTGGCGTCATTACACTTCGGAAGGATATAATGTAGCAGTATTCGGCCGCCGCGAAGAATTGTTACAGGAAATGAAGAGTACGTGTCCGGAACACACGTATACCGAATGCTGCGACATGTCGGTAGCCATACAACTGGAAGCGGCCATTGCTTCCGCTCGCCTCAGACTTCACGCCATTGACATCGCCATCGTATGCGCCGGCACAGGCGAGCTAAACCCTCATCTTGAGAATGCCGTCGAGCAAACTACGATAGCAACAAACATCGCCGGATGGACTCATGCCATGACAACACTATACCACATATTCGAGCAACAGGGCTATGGACATCTCGTGACAGTAACATCAGTCGGAGGACTGCAACCGACTCCCGGCGCCCCGTCATACAGCGCATCAAAGGCATATCAGATAAACTACACTAAATCACTTCGCCGAAAAGCGAAAGGCTCCGGCATCGTTATCACGGAAATACGTCCCGGTCTCGTCGGCACACGCATGGCAAAAGGCGAAGGCCTCTTTTGGGTAATGCCGCTTTCAAAAGTTACAAGACAAATAGCCAAGGCCATATCCCGCAAATCAGAATGCGCGATAATAACCAAAAGATGGCGCATAATAAATTTTCTTCTCAGACATTTTGCGTGAACCGTTCCATTTGCAACAGCATTGTAGATAAAACAGATTCAAAAAACTAATAAGCTAAATGCGTGACAATTATTTTGCCAAAGTTTGAGGAAACGTTAAATTTGCAATAATACTTGTACTCCGGATTTCATAGCAATGAGACGAAGCCCGGTATAAGGTCACTAAACATGTAATAATATTATGGAAGAAATAAGGATAGATGTTACGAAACAGACTGCCGAGGAATTGGCATTGGCTGCGGAGCAATCGCAATTGCTGTTCAGATTTAACCATACGATGCCCGGTACGGAGGAATACAATCAGCTTATGCTGAAACTATTTCCCGGTATGGGAACAGGCAGCCGCGTAGGAACGCCGTTATCGGGCGTCAGATTCCACTGCGTCACAATCGGCCGCAACGTCATCATCATGCCCGGATGCCTTATGATGTCGGCCGGAGGCATAACCATAGATGACGATGCGATGATAGCCGCCAATGTGCAACTGATAAGCAACAACCATGATTTATATGAACGGCAGGTCATCACATGCCGACCTATCCACATAGGCAAACATGCATGGATTGGGGCCGGAGCAACGATATTACCCGGTGTCACCGTAGGAGATAATGCCGTAGTAGGAGCTGCAAGCGTAGTAACAAAAGACGTACCGGCTGACACCATCGTAGCAGGCAATCCCGCCAGAATAATAAAACGTATACCGCCGCTCAACGATTGCGCCGCCCGCAACGATGCCGACAACGAAATAATCCAGCTCGGCCTTGACAGCTGCGGCGACTGAATCATAGATTTATTATTTATTAGACCGCGGTTGAAAACCGCGGCCACTATGCAAAGTCTCCTGATAATCAGCTGTGTAGTAGCCGCGGTTTTCAACCGCGGTCTAATAAAATCGAGTTTTGCAACACTCGTTCAATCTGCCTGTTTTAATAAAAGGGTTAACGCGCTGTCTTTCCGGAGAGGCGGACATATAATATAAAACGCGTCTGCGATACGGATTTACCGGACAGCAGACGCGTTTATTTTAGCGATATATAGTTTATTTTACCACTTCAGCAGTAGGGTTGTCATACCGTAAGGCGGGAGGGTCAGAGCGCCGTCGATGGGACGTGAAGGTTCTTCTCCGAGATCGCAGATATGAACGCTTGCAGGTGTGCGGCGGGGATATGTCATTGTCACATTTTCCTCTTTGTCGGAGAGTGAGCGCAGACGCACTACGAATGATTTGCCGTCGCCCTGATCTTTAACGATTGATACTACGACGTTGGAATTATCGATAGCCACGGGAGCTTTAAGCTCGGTCGCATTCTTGGCAATGACATGCACGAGAGGCTGTGCCTGCTCCATACCGAATCGGTTGGCGGCGGCAAGATCCGATGCGCCGTGAGGCATCATGCGGTAGCTGAATGTCACTTTGCCTTCCTGAGTCTGGGGGAAGTTGGTGTGCCAGTGGTTGTTCATCGCCCATGAATATATCTCGGCTGAGTGCTCGGGAAGCGAGTATTTCCAGTCGCCGCCGTTGCCCCAGCCTGTCGCGATATTGGCGAAACGGCCACCGTATTCCATAAGCGGAGCGTCGAGCGAGCACCATGTCACGCCGTGGGTATCGTTTGAGATATCGGCCCAGCGCTGCAATGCCAACCAGTTGCGGTTGGCCTGTTTCCACTGGTCTTTATCAGGTTGCATCACGCCCCAGGGAATATCTATGTTGGTGACTGCCTGCGGTATGTTGAAATCGAAGCCGAAATGGATACTTTCCTTGTCGTGAGTGGCCTGTTTGTCGACTGTATTGGAGATTTCAACCCAGGGCTGTCCGGCAATCAGACGCACGGAGCGTGTGAGCGAATTGCAGCCGCGCGCTTCCGATGTCACCGTCACTTCCGATACGAGGGGTCCGTTTTCAGTAATATCGATTGAAACGACTTTGTCGGTCTGCGGTTCATCGACATTGGCCGGAAGCCATACGAACTGATTCGCTCCTTTGTTTATATAGTTATAATCGCTGCCATTGATGCGGAGCGAGGAGATATTACCGGTCACAGTGTCGATATTGACTTTGACAACACCGTTGCTGATTTCCGACTTTGATACGGAATTAGAAGTCGGAACAGAGCAATCGCCGCTGACCACGGTATAGTGGGTGGTACCGAACGCCGGCGTCTCGTTGGCAAGGAATACGAGTTCACCCGAAGCCAGACGCTGACAAAGCACCTCGTTGCCGTTGTCATCGACCACGCGGTTGCCGCGCATGCTTTCTTTATACGGAAGAGTCACTATGCCGCCGTGGGGCCATGAATGCGTATTGATGACAGTCACTCCGCCTTCTGCCGGACCGTCATACGGGCCGAATGCGCCGTTGGCTTTGTCAGTGACGGGAGCAAGTACTTCGTCAAGAAGCGCCAGCGAACGTTTCTCGGCATCTTCGAAATATGATTTCTTTACATTTAGTATCGCGTCACTGAAGTATGCGTCGTTGGGATTCTCAAAGCACCATGTGTGCTCCGATCCGAGAATGATATGACGCCATGCCTCCTCTATGTCGGTACGCGGAGCGGGCACGCCCTGATCGGCAAGGAGTGAAGCAACAGTCTCGACCTGTATCATGCGTTCCTTGGAGTGACGGTTGGCTGCGGTAAGTACAGCTGCCGTGCCGAGACCGTCGGTCCAGTATTCGGTATAGTCACCGCTGACCACCGGGAGTTTATCGCCATAGCGCTCGTCGACCATCTTCATTATTTCGTGGGCGCTGCTGATTTTGATATGCGGATAAGCGTATTTCTCGTTCCACTCTTTCACGGCATCGGGTATGTCGGCATCTATAGGGTTGTTATCCCACAGTGTCCATGAGAAGCAGGCGAAATCGTAGGGATAGTCGCTGTTCTGCAATTCGGTGAGCTGTTTGGTGAAATCAACGTTGGCATATCCCATCTTTATGAACCGCGGCACTTTCGCGGCATTGCGCTGCCCGAGCCACGGACGTCCGGTCTCCCCTCCTTTGCCCATACTGCCGCTGTTGGCATAGTTGCCGGGCTGGAAGAAGAGCACTTTCGACTTGCCGTCGGGACCTACCCACCAGAAAGGCTTGCCGTCAAGACCTTCACGCGCATGGCCTATGCGGTCGCCGCCGTTGGTCCATGACATCACATATTTTATACCTTGATTGGCAAGCACAGGCACCAGACCCCATGATATGCCGGGAATATCGAACTGAGCGAACACGTCGGCGTCCTTGCCCGAGAGTTCCTGCATCTTGCGCGAGAAACCGAACAGATGAAACAGTTCCTCGTCGGCGCAGATGCTCGTATTGAGATTGACATACGATGCATCAACCGCGATATGTCCGAGTTTGATGGCAGAAATAATGCTGTCGCGAAGTTCAGGCTGTGAATTCCACAAGCGCTCGATAGGCCAGGTCACCTCGGGGTTCCATACCATCTGTGCCCCGTCGGGATAATTTTCGGTTTCATGACCGAGACGCATACCCTCGATGACATTGTTTTTATGAAGCGTCTCGATGTTCTTATGGGTATTGGTATATCCTATATCGACATGCGAGTGGTTGAAAAGATATACCGTAAACTGTCGCATCTGCGGCACTTCAATAGTGTCGCGGAATTCCTTTCCGCCAGCGCGGAGCGTCATCACCACTGTCTCATCCTTGTCGACACCTACTGATTTGGGGAGGAGAAATTCCACCGTCGCCTCACCCTCGCCGGTTATGTTATAACTCTTTTTCTCCTTTTTTGAGCCGCATTTAGCCTCGACTGTAAACTTACCTGAGAGTTCGCCTCCCTGAAGTTTCACATTCACGATACGTCCCGGGGCTTTGTCCTTACGGAAGCCGTACATGGGCTTTACTTCATACTGCACTGTCTGCGGCATCACTTCCGCCGGCAACTGCGTGACGGCACATGCCATACACATCGTCGCCACTACTGTCCTGATATTATTCATTATGTTAGGTTTAGGTTAATTGCTTACAAAAATAAGCAATTCAGCATCAAAAAACGGCCATTTTTCCACCATTTTTTGAAAGAATTTAAATTTTATTGTAACTTTGTTTTGGAAAAATAAAAAATACAAACCAATTAACCCTTAAACAAATCTGACATTTACATGAAAAAATTTTTCTTGTCAATCGTATTGGCAATGCTATGTTTCGGCGCCCGGGCGGACAATCTGACCGAGATGCAACAGAAGTTTGTCAACGACCGCTTCGGCATGTTCATCCATTTCAATATGCCCACGTTTGTCGACCAGGACTGGCCTGACCCCGACCAACCTGCCGACACATTCAATCCCAAAAAGCTTGACTGCAAACAATGGGCTAAAGGAGCCAAACTCGCCGGCATGAAATTCGGCTGCCTCACCACCAAGCACCACAGCGGCTATTGCATCTGGGATACGGAAACTACCGACTACAACTGCGTAGACAGCGGTTTCGGACGCGACGTTGTCAAGGAATATGCCGACGCGTTCCGTAAGGAAGGTCTCGGCGTGATGCTATATTTCTCCATACTTGACACGCATCATCGTATACGTCCCGGATTCATCAACCCGACCCATACCGATTATATAAAACGACAGCTCCACGAACTTCTCACCAACTACGGCCCGATTTCGGGTATCATAATCGACGGTTGGGACGCTCCCTGGTCGCGTATCAGCTACGAGGAAATTCCGTTTGACGACATCTATCACTACATCAAGCAGCTGCAGCCCGACTGCCTTGTAATGGAACTCAACTCGGCAAAATATCCTCAGGATGTGCTTTTCTACACCGACATCAAATCGTTCGAGCAGAATGCCGGACAACATATATCAACCGACACCAACGTGCTCCCCGCACTGTCATGCCTCCCGCTCAACGGCGCATGGTTCTGGAAATCGGACTACCCTACCACCGATGTCAAATCGCCCAAATGGCTTGTCGAGGAAAACATCATCCCCTTCAACGAGGCATACTGCACATTCATTCTCAACGTTGCGCCCAACACCGACGGTCTTATTGACGACAACGCGATGAAAGCCCTCGAAGAGATTGGCCGTCTGTGGAAACACCGCGAAGGCAAAGACAAGACTCTCTCTGCCGGCAACCGCCCCATCACCGCCGAAAACATTGCCAAACGCCGTCCGGCCGAATCGTCATGGAGCGACGACGGTTCAATCATGGACTATGCCAACGACGACAATTTCGGCTCGGCATGGATCTCCAACCGCTGCGTGAAAGAACCGTGGTACATGGTCAAACTCGACCGTTCAACGCCTATCAACACTATCACCCTGACCGACCACAACCGCAGCTTCGACAGCTACCGCATATTTTACGACGCCGACGGCAAATGGGTTGAAATCCCCGTAGAACCGCAGTCAGGCAAAGTAAAGATACACCGGTTCGACACAGTCAACGCATCCGCAGTAAAAGTGACATTCCATCCCACCGCCGAAAAAATGACACTCCACGAAATAGGCGTCTACAATCAACGCTAATCCAATTTGAGCCATATTTCAAAGAGGCTGTGTCAAAATGGCGCAGCCTCTTTTGTAACCTCTTGTAAAGCATAAAACAATGGGATAGAATAGAGGTATCGATGCTCCTACCGGTCAGGTGTCAAAGGTCGAGAATCGAGAATTACACCTACGCTGATTTGACGTGCAAGAGCATTCGGCACCGCCATCAATGACCTTAAATGAGTGTACGCACTGCTTACTTTATTTCTTCCTCACTGAAAGTGTACGCTGCGCGTACACAATGTTGGAGTTTTTGAAAACTCCACCCGCTTCCATATTTGGCTCTCAATCTTTGGGCTAAACGTTTGAGAATCTGTTCTCCATAATCTGCCCGTTTGTTAAGAAGTACATCTTCCTTGATTCGTTTGCCGACATTCCAGTTTATCATGGATGCCTCGGAATTTACGTACACGGCTACCCGATAACGGGCTTGCTCTATGATGTTGCAGACGTCATCATAGAGCTTATTTTCGAGGTTGGGTCTATTTCTTGTGCCATCGTAATCGTTTTATCAATGCAAAATTACGAATTATTCGGGAGATATGGTGCTCCTCTCGAAAATAATAGCTAACTTTGCCATTGCAGGTCAAGTGCTTGCACGACATTTTGGAAAAATAAGAAGCGTTATGCTTATCTTGAACTTGAAAACCTGAGAAATTTTCACCCGTACTCAACGATAAGGCATGATGGTTTCCCTCGCATAGCGTGGGCTGCTGTCAACCACATCTGAGTACAAGGCTTTCTCAGGGCCATCAAGTTAAGACGTGGCATAGTCGGCTCACGTTTTCTTATGTAAAAATTTCACCGAGAACCACGGCGATAAACCAAAATAAACATTTGTTGAGAACAATATTGTAACAATCCGCTAACTTTGGCGTCATGAAATAAACGACTGTATGAAGCATCGAATCCTTATATCAATTATTTGCGCCATCGGCGCATTTACAGCTATGGCTCAGTCTGAGACGACTGACACCATCAAGACACAGGTACTTGACGAGATTGTGGTCGAAGCCTCCAATCAGCGGACTTCTTCAAAGAGTTCTACCTACATTCCAATGTCGCGGCAAAAGAATGCAGCATCGGATGCTATATCGCTGTTGAGTCAGATGGCTATACCTCAACTCAGTGTTGACCCTGCAAGTCAAAATGTCAAGACGGTTTCGGGACAGGCTGTTTCTATATTTATAGACTATGTCGCTGCCTCTGCTCAGGATTTGAGCGGAATGCGCACCACTGATGTAAAGAAGGTCGAATATCTCGTTTATCCCACTGATCCGCGATTCAAAGGGGCACAATATGTCATTAATTTCGTGATGCAGAAATATGTGTGGGGCGGATATACCAAACTTCATGCTGACAAATGGTTCTGTGTCAATCGCTCGGAGGCCTCCGTATATTCAAAATTTGCCTACAAACGGATGACCTTTGACCTTTATGCGGATGAGATTTATCTGACAAATCGACACACCGGGACTCAGTCAACCGAAATATTTCATTTCCCCGATTTATACGGCAAAGGGCCGCAGACCGTTGAGAGAGTTTCCATTCCCACTGCTCTCCGTTACCGAAACAATAGCAATGACATAACGTTTCGTGCATTATATAATACAGACAAGACACAAATTTCCAATACGCTTTCGTTGGCTTTCACCTCTATACCACGTAATAATGCCACAACATCACTGACGTATGCAAATGATTTCTTACCCGGCTCAACAGCTAAGTCAGCCGCCTCAAGCAACAGTTTCAGTCTCAACTATAATTTCGATATTTATCGTTCCTTCGGCGAGAAACTGGGTATGAACATAGAATCACGTTATAATTACGACCATAACACATCAAATTCGGATTACACAGACAATGATTTCCGTATTATCAATGATGCGAAAGAGTATATGCACTATGTGAGTGCCACGCCATGCCTTGTATGGAATCCCAATAATCATAACAGTCTGATGCCGTATATGCACGCTGAATATTCGACAACCAAAATAAATTATTTTGGAAATTCGCCGTCGCATCAGGATTACGACATCTGGGGATATATGGCAGGTGTGAAATACACTTATCAGCAAAGCCAATGGTCTGCGGGCGGTCTTGTAGGCTGGGTATATGCTGACGTAAATCTTTCAGGCACACGAATAAGGGACAATTATCCACAAGGTAACGTATTCGGAACATATTCTCCCAACGATAAGAATCAGATTGAAGTAACATACGCTTTTGGCAAGCAGGTTCCCGATACTTACCAAAAGAGTCCCAATATGCTTCAGCAGGATGAATTGATGTGGTATGCCGGAACTCCGGGACTTGACAACTATTGGAATCACAGGGCTGATGCTACATATACATGGCTTCCGAACAATAAATGGCAGCTTTCTCTGAATGGTGCTTATTTCATAGCAGACAGCCGTGTAACCTCTATTTATACTCCCACAGCTCCGAATGGCACGATGTTGCGGCAATATCTCAACGATGGCAATTTCAGCTGGACTACGGTAACGACAAACGCCACTGCTAAATTTCTCGGAGGCAAACTAATTGCACGGGTTAGTCCCATGTACACGCACTATTCCACAACAGGCGAATATGCTCAAAAGATGGATGGACTACAATGCACGGCACAACTCACATGGTATTTCGGCAATTTTTACCTTTTTGGATGGTATACGACTCCACGGAAAGACCTCAGTCAGACATCCGGAATAAAGGATAGGACACCATCACGCTATCAGATTCAAATTGGATATGGTAAAGGTGCTTGGAGAGCATCTGCAACAGCATATAATTTCCTTCGTTCAAGCTGGGAATCATCCCGTGAGACACTTACAAGCCAATACTATCAGTTTGACAGACGCACTTATGGGACAGCACAGCATATGCGTTTCCAATTCTCCGTAACTTATACATTTGGCTACGGCAAAAAGATACAACGTGGTGATGAAATCAGTGGCTCAGGTACAGGGCAGAGTGCAATTCTTAAATAATAGAACAGCAATTCATATTATACAGGCACCTCGGCATTTATTTTATGTTTTTTCCTTTTGGAGTCGCAATACAGCCTACGCTATTATAAATCAAGCCGAAGGTCTCGACCGGAAGGCTTCAATCGCATAATGCATTATGAAACTAATAAAATATCTCATCTTCTTGCTCCCGTTTTTCTTTGTTGCCTGTGGCGATGATGAACCAGAGCAAAATTTATTTTCAATCGCCGTACAACTGGGCGGCGAGGGAGAAATCGCTATCGGTCAGCACGATTGCGAAATCACCATTAACGGTTATGGGCAGTATATCACCGTTGACCTATTGGGCGACTTTGACTCGTTCCGCGTCGGTAACTCTATTCCTTCGTGGCTCATGGTAACAACCGGCGAGCACCGTATCAAAATTGCAGTTCCCGATATAGCGGGTACACCTACCCGCTCGTGTAAAATCGATTTTACTGTTTTCAAAGGCAAAGCACAAAACACCGGGTCAATTACCATAACACAAAATCCGATTACCTCCGAAGACTTGCGGAATCGTGAAAACCGCGCAATTAAGAAATACATCAGTCAATTCAGAGTAATTGATGCTGTCCCCGACGTCTAGGATATACAAACAGGCAGTGATGCACCGTATTATGAACTGGATGTAGACGGTAAAATTTATATGCAGGTTTTGAAAATAGGAAATGGTTCGGTGCCGGAATACGGAGATAAAATCTATTTCCGTTTCGACCGCTATAATCTTATTTACTTTCTGGAGCACGGTCATCTCGGCGACCCTTCCGGGAATATCTCTGATATTTCGTTATCAGCTACTTCATTCATTCTTAATGATGTAGATTCGCAATGGGGTTCTGCAATTCAAATGCCTATGTTGCTGGGGCTTCCGCTCGGTAGTGAGGTTTATCTTGTGGTAGCTTCCGATTTGGGCTTCACAAATGAAATAGCAAATATAACTCCTTTCCTGTATAAGGTTATGTACCTCCGGGACGAACAGATCGAGCCTTCTCCGGTTTACCTTACTTTTAGTCAGGCAGAGTGGATGAAATTTGGTGTCATTAGTATTGGCACTAATCGCTACTTTAATAAATCACAATCCTTGCCTGCAAATTTTACCTATAAAGAAAATTTTGCCACAGGATTTGGGGGCATTCTCCTTGTTGGGGGTGTAGGCGGCGAACCATACGCCTACGATGCTTCATGTCCTAATGAGGGTGATGCGTCGGTTGTTGTATCTGTAGACCGGAATACATTTGAAGCTGTATGCTCGAAATGTAAGAGCCACTATGAAGTCATCAACGGAACTGGGGTTTCAGTATCAGGCCCTGCCAGCGAAAAGCATTATGTCCTTAAGCGATATAAATCCATCAAAAATGCAGATGGTGGATACACAATAACGAATTAACAGGGGAACGCCTCCAGTTCAAAGCAAGCTGCGCCGTAAAAACTTAATTACGACACAGCCTCTATTTACATGTATCTTATATTTAACGATTTATTCAATCGTATTATTGCCGTTATCCATTACTCCACATTATTTTTTGGCGACGCTTTGCAGGAGGGCTATTTTACGCCATTGGTCTTCGGGCATGAATGATGATGTGTCGTAGGCGTCGTCATTAATCATGAACCCGTCTGTAGGGCTGATACGTAGCCATGCAGGGGTGACCTTGGCAAGCACGCTGTCGATTTTATCCGTTATATTCTGGCGCGATTCGAGCTGCGGCTGCTTTACATCGACAACACCAAGTATCAGGCCTTTTCCCTCAGGGAAAGCAATCTCATGGTCACCGAGCAGATTGCATGCTGTAGCCGATTCGGCCATAAACGCGCTCAAGTTGGCATGGTTGAAGATTGCATTCACGATAAGCGGATGCAGATGACTGGCTTTACCAAAGCGCTCGGTGCAGTTTGCCTTTATTGACAATATGCGCTCCATGTCGGCAGGCATATCGGCAAGCGCGTCGTCGTTGACTTTGGTAAGCATAGGCATGATTGACACAGGGTCAAGACCGCCCTGAAGCAGGCGCTTTAACTTGTCGTGGTCGCAGAACGTGTTCCACGACGTATCACGCAGTATGATACTACGGCAACCAAGTTCATAAAGTTGCTTTATCGTCAGACGATACGCCTCGGCAAGCTGGGCTGCAATGACCTGAATTGAATTCCCGTTGCTGTTGAGCATAATCCATACAAGCAGATGGGCGGGTGCGGGAAGTGTGACGCGCGCGGTCTCTCCAGGCTGCAACAGATTTTTCAGAAACCGGAATTGCTCAAATATAGGATGCTCGGGATTATAGACAATCTCCCCCTCTATCTCGGGTATAACAGTGCCAAGCTCAGTATCCTGCCAGATATGTCCGCTTTTCACGCACATACTTTCCACACCGTTAAGGCCGGTAAGAAAGTCGAGATCCCATGACCTGCGACGCAGTTCGCCATCGGTTATGGCCGATAGTCCGGCCTTGCGCTGCTGCTCCACCAAAGCGACAATACTGTCATCTTCAATCTCTTTCAATTCAGCGGCAGAGATTCTGCCTTCGGAATAATCGGCACGTGATTTTGCCAATTCAGCCGGAAACATGAATTGTCCGGCATGTTCCACTGCAATAGCTGTAAGTGTCATAGCTCCTTATAATTATTGTACCTTTGAAAAATCAAGTTATACGGGAAATCTCTCCGAAGCAGACTGATAAACGATACCCGACCGCTACAAAGTCTAAGGCATCCCTCCTTAGTGTTCCCTTTGCGGCTGCAAATTAACGAAAAATTTCCGTAATTACCAAGGCTTTCCCGCTCCAATTATATCTCAACAATCGCATAGGCAACAAAACGCACTGACTATAACCACGATACAAATTAAAATTATTATTTCTGAACAGTGAGCATATAACCTAAGCCACGCTGATTGAGCAATGATATTGAGGCATCGTAACGGAGTTTATGACGGAGCTTGTGTATGAATCCATGCAATGAGTTGCGGCTGTAAGGATCGTCGCGCTGCCATATAAGTTGCATAAGCGTTGAGGCATCTACCGTCTGACCGACATTCACAATAAGCTCCTTCAGTATCTTCGCCTCTATTAGCGATAGTTCTGCGCTATCCACTCCGGAATACGTGAGCATTTGTGTCGACATGTCCAACATATATTCGCCGATTTCAAAACGATAATTTTCCACATTGACATTTTTACGAAGAAGCGCCTTGATGCGGACTATCAGTTCAAGCATTTTGAACGGCTTTTTCAGATAGTCATTAGCGCCAAGTTCAAACCCCTCCACAATATCGTCAATCTCCGACCTTGCTGTCAGGAACAGTAAAGGTACATTCCTGTCAATCTGTCTGATTTTCCGCCCCATCTCAAAGCCATCCATACGCGGCATCATCACATCGGCCACAATAAGGTCAGCGCCATAACGGGTAAATTTCCGTAATCCCTCCTCTCCATTTCCGGCTGTGAGCACGTCAAAACCATCACGTTGCAGTGTATCCGATACTATCATAGTCAGGGTGGCATCATCTTCCACCAATAATATCCTGTTGTTCATTATTTATTGAATGTGATTGTAAATTTGCTCCCTTTCCCCGGCCTACTTTCCGCCTCAATGCTCCAGCCATGCTTGTCGACAATCGACTTGACATAGAACAAGCCTATGCCATACCCGTGCACGTCACTTCTGTTGCCTGTCGGTACACGATAGAATTTATTGAATATATAGGGTAACGATTTGGCGGGAATTCCAATACCGTTATCTGACACGGATAGCTTCGTCCTGTCTGCCGTTATCATCACGGACACTACATTACCGTTTACCGGACTGCCCTCGGCATCGCGGGAATACTTGATGCTGTTGTCAATGAGATTACATATAACATTTGAGAAATGACTCGGGTCGGCATCAACCTCGGCATCTTCGGGGCAGTCGAGGGTTATTTCGCACGGACAATCAGCCTTTAGTTTCTGTTGCTCGATGACTGAGGTCAGAAACGTATGCAGATTTATTTTCTCTTTTGCCATTGACAAGTGTTTTCGGCGCTCCATGCTCATGGCAAGGATATTCTCAACCAGTCCGGCAAGTTTTGAGAGTTGCTCAAGGGCTGCCGTAAGATATTTCCTTGTCCGCTCCTCATCCTTACGGTCGGGGAACTGGAGCAACGCGTCATTGGCTGCGTATGCAATTGCAATGGGAGTCTTTAATTCATGCGTCATGTTATTGGTGAAATCATCTTTCATTTCCTCGATTGTACGAAGCCGCCGGATAACGTGAAGCAGATACCAAAAACCGAATGTAAGCGCAAGAGCGATAAGGATAGAGGTGGCAATCACACCTTTCATCTCCCTCAGGATATTCTTTGTCAAAGGTGATATATATGCATAATATGTCAGCTTGCCGTTGACACGGTATTCAATTTCCCATAAATCGGAAGGATATTCGAATACCTCACCGGGAGCGACAATATGGACATATTCCGGATAATATCCTGAAAAACCAAGGTCGCGCCGGAAAGCCTCTTCCATATTTGAAATATCTGGACTGCCCAGACGATTGCCATAAAATTCATGAAGATGGTTCGTTATTTCTGAAATTATCTGCTTGTCGACACGCCTGTATCCCTGCGAATATCCCGATTTACGCAACTCTTCCGCGGTCGTAGCCGTTCCGGTATCCGATTTTACAAGACCAAGTTCTATCACGACAACACCATTCTCGTCGGCAAGTCCCGCATCGACGATACGGTCGACAATCTCGATCTGGTCGGCACGGCTCAGACATTGTCTGACATCATCTATATACCGCTCTTTTATGGAATCATAAAGTTGCACCATAAAAATCACGTTGGCCGCGAACAGCAACGTGACAAAGATGCGCATAACGGTAAGTATCATCTTAAAACGTTTCATATCAGCGCAAAATTACTAAAAAATGACATTCAAAATCCGCACAATCCCAAAGATTAAGACTAAATAAGACAACGTAAGGTCTGATTAAGACTGCAAGCAATAATTTCGCCGTAAATAACTGTTCAAAATGAAACATTATATGATATTATCGTTGATGACGCTCCCTTTTGTGGCGGCATCACAGACTGCGGAGACTGACTCCGTAAAAGCGAGGGAACTCGACGAGATAACCGTAGTGGCTGACATGCAGCGAACAAGTCCGAATAAAACTGTCTACATGCCTTCGGGCAAACAGAAAGCCGCAGCTTCCGACGGCATCTCTTTACTTGCACGTATGAATATCCCGCAACTGAGTGTAAATCCGATTGCCGGAACCGTAAGCACTGCCGACAATCAGGGTGTGAGCATATTCATAAACTATCATCCTGCCACCGATGAGGATATAAGCGGTATTAATCCGATTGATGTGAAGAGAGTCGAGCATCTCGATTTCCCTGCCGACGCAAGATTTCTCCACGCACAGCATGTGGTAAATTTCATCACGCAGGCATATACACATGGAGGGTATACCAAACTGAACGCAAAACAACGCTTCATGATACGCAGCGGTGAGGGCGCCGTATATTCAAAATTCGCCTGCCGACAGATGGAATATGACCTGATGCTTTCGGGAGATTACGACTATAATTCCAATATCGGCTCTCTTTCCGACGAAACTTACAGGCTGCCTTCTGCTATAGTGAAACGGAAAAGCGCCACTACCGACAGCCATTATCGCCAACGGGGCATCTACGCTGCCATGCGCGCGTCATGGAACAAAAATGAGAATTTCTCATTCCGTAACCTCATTTCCTATCGCGGCATAAATACGCCGGAAAACTATACATCGGGGCATGTCGACTTTTCCGGCCTTTATCCTTCGGGCACATACATCTCTGACGCTCCGTCAGCTAACAAAGCAATCGGATGGGACAGCGAACTTTTTGCCATTCTGGGCAAAGGCTGGTCGCTCAAAGGAAATATCGAAGCTGAGTTCCGCAATAACACTACATCCGAGAATTATGTCGCGGTAAACTCTTCAATAGAAAATCATGCAAAGGAAAAATTTTGGTGGCTGAGGGGTACGGCACAAGTCAATAAATCCCTGTCTGAAAAAGTTTCGCTGTTCACAAGCATCTCGTCGGGAATCGGCCGCACTAAAATCGACTATACCGGCTCGAGCAATGCAATAAACCGTTTCAGGCAGACATTCACCGGCATTTACGTGGGGACAGCATTGAATCTCAATAAGGTGTCCGGCAGTATTGACGGTGGCTTCGCATTTGAATCCAATTATATCAACGGGAAAACCATGCACGACCGTTATCCGTTCACCCACATCAACGTGCAGTATGCGCCTAATCAGAAGCATTCATTGGGCCTTTGGTTTCAATATGCCACTTTTTCGCCGGACGCCGCGATGAAAAATCCCAATATAATCCGGCAGTCGGAAATAATGTATATAAGCGGCAATCCCGATTTAAAATGTGCCCGTAATGTTACGGCAAATATAAACTATACATGGCTGCCCGACAATAGATGGCAGATGTCGGCTTACGCGTTATTATTCCGAATAGCCAACCGACAGATTGCTGTATATACGCCCGACGCTCCTGAAGGAATGATGCTGAAAAAATATCAGAATGACGGCGACTACAACCACGGACAGATCGGGGCAACCCTGACCGGAAAATTTCTCGAAGGCAACCTCTCGTTTTCGGCCGCCCCGCGACTGTTGCTCTATAAAACGACCGGAAGCAACAGCATATCGCACTATCCGTTCACTGCAACAATAAATGCGGACTATTATCTCAGGAAATTCTCTTTCAATGTATATTGGTCCTCCGGCAGCAGCTATGTCGACGGCGAAACCGCATATCTGCGCAGAATGCCGGCAAGTTACTCCATAGGTGCAGCCTGGGCGGCAAAGGGATGGAATATTCAACTGTCTGTCATAAATCCTTTCCGGTCATCATGGGAAATCAGCAAAGACACATTACGCACGAAATGGTACGACAGCACAATCACGCAATTAGGCTCAGATTATCACCGCCGCATCTCACTCAGCATCACATACACATTCAATTACGGAAAGAAAATCAGCAACAGCGGTGAACTGACCGGAGAAAAGAATATCTCAACATCAATCCTACGGTAATATCATACCCAATGCTATTTTCTTAAGAGCATAGGAGTGTTACAAAACTAAACCTTACGCGGTTAAAAACCGCGTCTACTAAGCAAAATATCCTGGTAATCAACCGCGTAGTAGCCGCGGTTTTCAACCGCGGTTTAGAAAATCGAGTTCAGTAATACCCCGACGTCCTTAAGTGAACAGCTTTGATATCATACCTTACTCAGAAATCGATTGTCAGGCGCACGTTGAACTGGCGGCGTGTGAGGTAGTTGGGAACGGCGTACTGGATGTTGTTGACATCGGTTACCCAATAGTAGGAGCTGACATTGGAGATGTCGAGCAGGTTGAATACGTCGAAACCAAGCCATATCGATTTGAAATAACGGTGCAGGCCGGAGGGATTGACATCATCATCGCTCAGCGGCGACAGGAGCGCGTACGACAAGCCTACGTCCACACGTTTGTAGGCGGGAGCACGGAAGTATCCCTTGTCGCGCGAGCCGTGGGGCGCGGTGGTCGGCAGGCCGTCTGACAGTATGCCGCGCAATGAGAATTTCAGTTTCGGGAACTTGGGGAAATAGTCGGTGAAGAACAAGGCGAACGAATAGCGCTGGTCGGTAGGACGCGGCACATTGACTCCATTGAGTTTTTCGTTGGTTTTCATCAGCGAGAAACTAATCCACGAGTCGGTGCCGGGCACAAACTGTCCGAACAGTTTCAGGTCAAGTCCGGCCGTATAGCCTGACGTCTCGTTTTTACCCGAATAGACTATTTTCAGGTTATCTATTTCGTAGGGTATCAGGTTGCCAAGGTTCTTGTAATAAAGTTCTCCCGACAGCTTGAACGGCCGATTGAATGCCCTGAAAGTATAGTCAGTGCCGAGTATGAAATGGATTGAGCGCTGCGATTTGATTTCATTGTTAAGGGCTATCACTGTGTTACCTTGTCCATCATCCTGAGGCATACGGTATTCCTTGTAGAACGGCGACTGGTAGTACAGACCGGCTGCCGCACGCATAGTAAGATTGTTGTTGCGTTCGGGCACAAAAGCCACCGATGCGCGGGGGCTGACAAGAAACTCCTTATTGAAATCCCAGTAGCTGAAACGCAATCCGCCGTTGATGGCGAAATAGCCCGACGAAGAGTTGACACGATAGGAATCCTGCACGTAAAATGCCATACGGTTTGACGAGATATTATGCTTCGACGACATATTGTAAATCATCTTGATGGCATTCGGGTCGGTCGGCAACGTAAATCCGGCCGAGTCACGCAGCTCCCATTCACGCGAACGTTCGTGTATCGTCTCATGTTTGAAATCAATGCCGTACGACAGATTGTGATGCTTTATGCCCGTGACGCCCTTAAGTCCCATCGACATCACCGACATCTTCAACCGGTTGCGCGCATGCTCGTGGTAGCGGCCTACACCGAGCTCGCCACCTACGGCATTGTCGGAATTACCGCCGCCGGTTGTGCCGGCCTGGTCAAGCCAGTATTCGCCGGAAATATCATAGCTTACAAGCTCGTTGGTGAGATAGCCCGAAGCGAGTAGCGACAGCGTGGTGGCGTTTGACGGGCGGTATGAGAGATTCAATGCGCCGAAATAGGTCTCAAACCTGTCCTTCTCCTTACCGTCAAAATACACCTTGAACTGCTTGGCATCCTCCGATGTTCCGAAATTGGTCTGACGGCTTGTCGGCGTAAAATTATAATTGTTGACAGCGATGTTGCCGAGAAACGACAACTGCCATTTACTGTTCATCTTGAGCACCATATTAGTCTGGTAATCGAGGAAATTCGGATCATACTCCCCCTTCGTGTCCATCGAACTGAGCAGCGACGAGTTGCGTTTGTAGCGGAACCCGTGAAGCTGGGAAAAATGCTTCGAGTTCTGACCGAGAGTGACGCTTCCGCCCATCAGACTTGCCGATACCGACCCTTCGAAAGCCTCCGGCTCGCGATAGGTGATGTCGAGCACCGACGACATTTTGTCGGCATATTCCGCGCCGAAGCCTCCGGTAGAGAAACCGATGGCCCCTACCATATCGGGATTGATGATACTCAACCCCTCCTGCTGTCCCGACGATATAAGTTGCGGACGATACACCTCCGTACCGTTGATATATACCGAATTTTCATCGTAAGTGCCGCCACGCACCGAATATTGCGACGACATCTCGTTGTTGGAATTGACACCGGCAAGAGTGGCCAGCATTGCTTCGACGCTTCCGCCTGTGGCATCGGGCGACACACGCACGCTGGAGGCGTCAATGGTCTGCATCTGCGAGGTCTGTTTCTTTATGTCGGTCACCTCTATCTCACCTATTTCGTAAGTGGCTGGGAGCATCTTTACGTTGAGGGTGACGTCGCCCGACGCATCGATCAGCCGACGGTTCACCTCCTTGTAGCCGATGCAGGTGAACACGACATTGATTGTGTCGCGCTGCGGCACCGACAACGAGTAAGTGCCGTCAAGCCCCGATGTGGCGCCGAGAGCGGTACCCGCTATGCGTACAGTCACAAATTCGAGAGCCTTGTCCTCGTTATCGATGATTTTACCGCGTATTTTTACCTGGGCGTAACCGACTACGGCACATGCCGTGACGGCGGCTACGAATATGCAGAATTTACGTAAGTTCATTTCAATGTCAGGATATATGTCATGCCGGCTACTGGGCCGGATAATCGGATTGAAAAAATATTCTAAAAAATTAACGAGAAAATATACGCAAAATTATATCCGCGAGCGATAAAATGAGTAATTTTGCGATATGGAAGAACAAATAAAACTGTCGTTGCCGCATCTTGCCGGCAATGAAAACAAATATGTTAAAGATGCCATCGACTCCACCTGGATTACTCCGTTAGGGCCGTATGTCAATCGTTTCGAGGAACTGCTCGACGAATATCTCGGCGAAAACAATGTCGTGGCACTCAGCGCCGGAACGGCGGCCATACATCTTGCGCTTGCAATTATCGGCGTGGGTAAAGGAGATGAAGTGATATGCCAGTCGATGACCTTCTCGGCATCGGCCAATCCGATTGTATATCTCGGCGGAAAGCCGGTGTTCGTCGACAGCGAACCGTCGACATGGAATATGGACCCGACACTGCTGCGCAACGCCATCGAGGAACGCATAAAACTCACGTCGCGCAAGCCGAAAGCAATCATCGTAGTACATCTCTACGGCATGCCGGCCAGAATGGACGAGATAATAAAAATTGCCGCCGAATATGACATTCCGGTAGTCGAGGACGCCGCCGAAGCTATCGGCTCGGAATACGACGGGCACAAATGCGGTACAATCGGCCGTTTCGGCATACTCAGTTTCAACGGCAACAAGATGATAACGACATCGGGAGGCGGCGCGCTTATATGCCCCGACAAGGAGAGCGCACAGCGGGCATTGTTTCTCGCGACACAGGCCCGAGAAAACCGTCCGTATTACTACCACGAGACTGTCGGCTACAACTACCGTCTGAGCAACGTCAGCGCAGCTATAGGATGTGCGCAGATGGAGGAGCTCGACTGGCGCGTGAACCGCCGTCGCGCTATTCACGGCATATATGCCGACGCACTTCGCGACAATCCGGTTGTGTCAGTCCACACCAACCCCGACGACACGTTCAATTCCAACTACTGGCTGTCGACAATACTGCTTGACGATGCATCTCCGGTCAGCGCCGACGACCTGCGCCAGAAACTTGCATCACACAATATCGAGACGCGTCTGTTATGGCGTCCGATGCACATGCAGCCTGTATACGAGGACGCACCGGCCTACGTCAACGGTGTGTCGCAACGCCTGTTCGGCCACGGTCTGTGCCTGCCGAGTTCCACTACCCTTTCCGATGAACAGGTACAATATGTGGCACAACTGATTAACCGCTACACCGCATTATGATACCGACACTCGTGGCATTTGACCTTGACGATACGCTCTACAAAGAGCGGGACTTCGTCATGTCAGGCTATCGTGCCGTAGCCCATAAGCTCGCCGAAGTCAACACTGCGTTCAATTACGACGAGATGGTGCATGTCATGGCACACGCACCTCTCAACCCGTTTGACTCACTTGCCGAATATCTTCTCAACCGCTCTATCCAGCAATCGCTGAATCATGACTACGACATTCCATGGATGGTAGCGACCTACCGCAATCATTTCCCCGATATATCAGCCGACAATGCAGTCTCAGTGATTAAGCGACTTAACGAGGCTGGCTATAGAATAGCCCTAATCACCGATGGAAGAACCGTTACCCAGACCAACAAAATAAAGGCACTCGGACTCGACCGGCTCATTCCGGCTGACAATATTTCCATTTCCGAGACAATCGGCGGAGAAAAATATACCCCGCTCCCATTCGAGCGCATGATGAAATTAAATCCCGACATCGACAATTTCATCTATGTCGGCGACAATCCCATGAAAGATTTCCTTTGGCCGAACCGTCTCTGTTGGACAACAATACAGCTCATCGACAACGGCCGCAACGTCCACTCCCAGCAGGTATCACTCCCCTCCGACGATTACCGCCCGCAATACCGCATAAAATCCCTCGACGAACTCCCCACCCTCCTCGCCACTGTTCAATAGTTAAATTATCTTATAACTCAACCTCACGGCAATTTATATGATGGAATAATTTTGACAATTCGAATATTGTTTGTAATTTTGCGAACAGCAAACAAAGAGAGATATGACAAAATTAGAGATAACACCCGAACAAGAACGGCTTGCGCGGTTTGCTAAAGCGATGGGACATCCCACCCGCATTGCCATTCTGCATTTTCTCGCTCAGCGAAACGAATGTTTCTTCGGTGATATACACGAGGTTCTTCCGATTGCTAAAGCTACCGTGTCGCAACATCTGAGCGAGTTGAAAGAGGCCGGCCTGATACAAGGAACCATTGAGCCTCCAAAAGTAAAATATTGCATCAACTCTGAAAACTGGAATCTGGCGAAGCAACTGTTTTCACAGATGCTTGACGCCTGCTGTCCATCAAAAAAGAATAGCTGCTGCTCGTAAGCGCTATTTTTTTTACTATCAATGTTCGTAATTCGGCAAACAACAATCCAATTAAATACATTTAATCAAATGAAAAAGTTACTGATGTTTTTCACCCTTATGATAGGGCTGATGTCATGCGGAAGCGGGGATAATACCCCCGCTGCAAAATCTCCTGAAAAGGATAGAGTGGAAGTGATGTATTTCCACGGGAAACAACGCTGCGCCACCTGCATGGCAATCGAAAAAAATGCAAAGGTAGTGGTGAATACTCTCTTTGCCGACGAGTTAAAAAATGGAACTGTCGTATTCAAGACCGTGGACCTATCTACCCCGGAGGGTGAAAAGGTCGCCGATATATATGAAGTGACATGGTCATCTCTCTTTGTCAACAAATGGAAAGACGGTAAAGAGACACGCAGCAACCTTACTGAGTTTGGTTTCGCCAATGCCCGTAACAATCCGGAAGGTTTTAAGAAATGTCTTGCAGACAAAATCAGACAATCGTTGTAATAATGGACTGGCTGCAGACTTTACTTGACAACAGCACGGCTCCGGCTCTGACTGCCTTTCTACTCGGATTGCTCACTGCCATCTCGCCGTGTCCGCTTGCTACCAATATCGCCGCAATAGGCTACATAAGCAAGGATATAGAGAGCCGCCGACGCATTTTCCGTAATGGAGTCCTTTACACCATCGGTCGTGTAATCTCCTACACAGTTCTCGGCATTATCCTTATTTCCGTTCTTAAAGAAGGTGCAAGCATATTCGGCATACAGAAAGTCATCGGAAAATGGGGAGAACTGCTGTTGGGACCTATACTGTTGATTATCGGACTGTTCATGCTGTTCGGCCACAAACTCAATATTCCGCAGTTCGGGTTTGGAGGCAACGGTGAGGGTCTTGCCCGTAAGGGTGGTTTGGGAGCTTTGTTCCTCGGTGTACTATTTGCTATGGCATTCTGCCCGACAAGCGGTGTTTTCTACTTCGGCATGCTAATACCTATGTCGGTAACCGCAAGTGCAGGGTGGCTTTTGCCCGTATTGTTTGCTGTCGCCACCGCGCTTCCCGTTCTTGCCGTTGCCTGGATTCTCGCTTTCAGTGTGGAAAAAGTCGGCGAGTTCTATGGGAAACTGCGTACCGTCCAGAAATGGCTTAACATTATTGTCGGCGTCATTTTCATCGCAGCGGGCATATATTACTGCATAATGATGTACTTCTAACTGTAAAAACAAAAAAACATGAACAAAAAAGAATCAAAAAAAGGGTTTTGGTCAGCTCTTTTCGCGCCCAGAAAGAAAAGCTGTTGCAGCAACAGCGACATCATCGTGGAAGACGATGTAAAACCGGTGCAGTCGTGTGGCTGCTCAGGTGAATCGACAGAATCCGCCGAAACCTCTTGTTATGCTGCGGCACCCGATACAAAGGCCGGCGAAGTTCTTGTCCTTGGTCCAGGCTGCACCAAATGCAAAGAGGCATACAAGGTCGTTGAGCGGGTAATCAGAGAGAATAATCTCGAGGTCAAACTTTCCAAAATAGAGGATATTGCCGAGATGATGAAATACAACATAATGACTACCCCCGCTATAGTTGTTGACGGTATCGTCAGAATCAAAGGGCATGTTCCCTCGACAGACGAAGTAAAAACGGTTCTCGGCATCTAAACTGAAACAACGGGAATAAGTTATGGATACGAAAAAGGAAATCAAATTTCTCGTATGGGCAGTTGTCATATTTCTGACTGCATTCTTCATGCCCGTCAACAGCGAAACGCTGTTGACTGCGATACACTCAACACTTGACCTTGCCAAGTGGTATGCCCGTGAGCATATCGTTCTCTGTCTTCTCCCGGCGTTCTTCATAGCCGGTGTGATCGCGGTGTTTGTAAGTCAGGGCGCGGTATTAAAATATTTCGGTGCAAATGCAAAGAAATGGATATCATACACCGTAGCATCTGTTTCCGGAGGCATACTTGCCGTGTGTTCATGCACTATATTGCCGTTGTTCACCAGTATTTACAAACGTGGTGCAGGTCTTGGGCCGGCAATAGCGTTTCTATATTCCGGTCCAGCCATCAGCATACTCTCGATAATCCTCACAGCCCGTATTCTCGGTCTGGAAATGGGACTTGCCCGTGTAATCGGTGCAGTTACGTTTGCAGTCGTAATCGGACTTGTGATGTCGTTCATATTCAGTAAAGAGGAACGGGATAAAGAAGCGGCACAGATGAATATAGTGCCACCGCCGGAGAAACGGCCCCTTTGGCAAACTGCGATATTCTTCTTTACCCTCGTGGCAATCCTCGTGTTTGCAAACTGGGGTGCACCTGCGGCAATAGACCGTGGAGTCTGGGCTGCAATCTACGGGGCGAAATGGTGGATAGCATCAGCTCTTGCAATAGGTCTGTGCGTGATGCTTGTGAAAATCCTACATCTGAAATCCCGATGGATTATCCTCGGAGCTGTCGCCGTCGCGATTTCAGCTTTTGCCGCCAAATTTTTCATTCCCGACGCAAAACTGGCCCCACTTGTGCCGATGGTTGTTTCGGTAGCTGTGCTTGCCGTCGTACTGTTATGCGACAAAAATGATGGCGAAAACCGTGAATGGGCATTGTCATCGTGGGGGTTCGCCAAACTGATACTGCCGTTGCTGGCTGTCGGAGTATTGACTGCGGGTTTCCTGCTCGGCTCAACACACGACGGTATAGAACTCCCCGGTATCATTCCCAACAGCTGGGTTGAATGGGCTGTCGGCGGAAATTCGTTGTTGTCAAACTTTTTCGCAAGCTTCACAGGAGCATTCATGTATTTCGCCACTCTTACCGAGGTTCCTATCATTCAAGGCTTGCTTGCATCCGGCATGGGGAAAGGTCCGGCTCTCGCCCTGCTGCTTGCCGGTCCCTCTCTGTCGCTTCCGAATATGCTTGTCATACGCAGCGTGATGGGTACGAAAAAGACAGCGATATATGTGGCTTTGGTAATTGTCATGGCAACCATCTCGGGATGGGTTTACGGATATTTCTTCTGATTTGACTATGAGAAATTTATTTGATGACATTTTACTTTACCGTACTAATGAATAATAACGTAAGATGAACACATTACTTGATACTCTCCGGTATTTCTGTTGTATCACGGTAGAATTACTTGTGCTGTTCTTAGCTATCAGTGCATTGGTCGAAATAATCCTCATGTATATCCCTCAGGAGAAAATAAGCAGGAAACTTGCCGGATCCGGAATTTTCGGCAATATGCTTGCCGCAGGATTTGGAGCGCTCACGCCGTTCTGTGCATGTTCGACAATTCCTATGACTGTCGGATTTATCAATGCCGGTGTACCTTTTGGCGCAACAATGTCTTTTCTCATAGCGTCACCTCTGCTCAACCCCATAATCATAGCCATGCTTGGTGCGCTCGTCGGGGTAAAAGCAATGCTTGTGTATCTGGGGTTGGCTTTTGCATGTTCCGTCATATTCGGATGGGGTTTACAGAAGATTGATGCTCAAAAATGGGTAAAAAATGTAAGACTGATGAAATCGTCGTGCGGTTGTGGCGAGGCCGGTGAGATTGAACCAAAGCGGCTGCCATGGAATCGGAAACTCTCTATTGCGTTCCGGTCGGCATGGGAGAGCTTGCGGCCTATAATATGGTATTTGCTTATAGGCGTGGCACTCGGAGCTGCAATCTATGGCTATATGCCGTCTGACTTTGTACTGACGATAGCAGGTCCGCAAAATCCGTTTGCCATACCTCTTGCCGCAATACTTGGAGTTCCTCTTTATATCCGTGCAGAAACCGCAATACCTATCGGCGTAGCACTTATTGAAAAAGGAATGAGCATCGGAGCAGTAATAGCCCTCATAATCGGTGGCGCAGGCATGGCTATACCCGAAATGTCAATGCTCACCGGCATCTTCAAGAAAAAACTTGTCGCTATGATTGTCGCCGTAATATTCCTTACCGCAGTCATATCCGGATATCTTTTCAACATATTTTTATAAATAAAACTAATTAAACGGCTTCTGCATTATATAGCATAGATAGAATATAATTAATTATAAGAGAATAATTACTTAGAGCTTGTCTAAATTTATATGAATGATACTTTATTTTACATCGGGCTTATCATTATGGGACTCGCTACTTTTGGGTTGCTTATTTTCAAGATCAGGCAAGCCCATCAACGCGAACAGATAAAAAATATACCCCTGCGTCTGGAAGAATGGAAAACGCAGTTCCGCACAAAACGATGGTGTTTTTTCATCGCGCAGATGGCCGGAATAATCATTGCCATAATCGGGCTTAACATATAGCATTCCTCTTAGAAGCTACATTATAATCGAACAACCGTGATGGTATTGCAAAACTGCGAAATGTCAGCGAAGTATGAACGCGCTACCTGTTCACCTAACAATTAGTTGATAATCAGTATTTTTCCTTCCGGACGCACAGACCGTGCGTCCCAATACTGTTTACTTAAGGAGCATAGTATGGGGCGAGGGCGTCTCGCCCTCGTGGTATTATCCTTATATTCTGAAAGTTACCACGGGGGCGAGACGCCCCCGCCCCACTCAGCTCAGCCTAAGTAAACAGCATTGCCGTGCGTCCCTACAACTGGAAACTGTGCAATTCATAATTAATCAGAAAAGCCGAGGTCGGTGATCAGTCGACTTCGGCTTTGAATTTTTAAGAGTTGGGGGGTACGGTATAGTTTTACCGTGAAGTGCCCGTATCTCAATCGGGGAATTATTTTCCGGCGATGCTGTCAGATACAGTCAGACGAGCGCGGCCTTTGGCGCGACGACGGGCAAGCACTTTGCGACCATCGGGGGTCGACATTCTTTCACGGAAACCGTGTTTGTTAACTCTTTTGCGATTAGAAGGTTGAAATGTACGTTTCATCTTTTATTTATTCTTTAATTAATTGTTCACAATTCGGAGTGCAAATTTATGAAAATATTTCTTAATATGCAAATTTTATTTTGCTATAGGGCATAAATCTGCGCCAATCAGTATATTATCTTTAAAAATCATTTATTAAACAACCATAACGATTTACAATCCTCGTTGAGCGGGCGAAAACCGTCGGGTGAAATTCCCCATAGGAATTTGGCGCTTATACAGTCGGGGGCAGACGGGTCAAGCGAATTGAGGCGGACGCGCCCCGCACTGCTGTGAACGAAATTACCTTTACTATCGCGGAGAAGCGCCACATGGGTTATTCGGCCAGTATTCGGATTGCCGAAAAATGCGAGGTCGCCGGCTCTAAGTTGCTTCCAATCGGTTATTTTATCACCCATAAGAGCCTGCTTGGAGGCGTCGCGCTGCAACAATCGGCCATTGAGCCAATAGGCGGTCCATGTCAGCCCCGAGCAATCCATCCCCTTAGGGGACATGCCGCCCCAAAGGTAAGGAGCACCGAGATTGTCCATACCGTAAGCGATTGCATCGTCAACCGACAGCGGTTGCCGGCTCCAGTCCGTAATATCAGTAAGTGCACCTGCATCAAGCAAGCCTTTCCTTCCGTCGGGAAGCACAACGACTGCCATTGAACTGTCAGACGGGCATATTCCGTCGTAGCCGAGTATTGCTCCCGGCACAACATCGGACACTTGTGCGCCGTTAGCATCTGTTACCGACAATTCTTTATGAGCAGTAACGACAACGCGAAGCAAACTCTTCCATTGGCTGTAGTCCTCCGGGGTGAGCGTAACAAGCGTATTGTCTATTATGTATCCTTCGTAGCCGTCAATGGTCTCCACCTTATTCCACTCCCCCTCCGAATCAAGGATTTTAACCGGAAATCCCATGAGTTGCTGGGTGACAAGCTCACCTGAATGCGACGGACGCGAACGGACGTAGGCGGTTGAGATATTGACCAAAGCATATCTGTCGGCCGCGACGGCTGCCGACAATGCGCCTAAAAGTGCAATCACAGTAAAAACAATGTGCCGGAATTTCATTTTACAATTAATTTTATTTAAAATTTTCATCTTCCGCGGTTAAAAACCGCGGCTACTACCGAGTGGATTATCAAGCCACTTGCATAGTAGCCGCGTTTTTTTAACTGCGGACGACCGTATTCTGTATTATTTACCTGTGATACGGCTGATTACGTCCTTTATCTGCTTGACAAGCGCATTGGCGCGATCGGCATCAGCAGCTTCAGCATATATACGTATTATAGGTTCGGTATTCGATTTGCGGAGATGAACCCACGAATCGGCGAAATCGATTTTAACACCGTCGATATCGGTAATCTGCTCGTTGCCGAACTGCTCCTTGACTGACGCAAGAATGGCATCGACATCAATATCGGGTGTAAGTTCGATTTTATTCTTTACAATCTCATACTGCGGGTATCCGGCTTTGAGTTCGGTTACCTTTTTACCGCTCTTTGCGAGCAACGTAAGGAAGATAGCGACACCGACAAGAGCATCGCGGCCATAGTGCGCTTCGGGGTAAATGACTCCACCGTTACCCTCTCCGCCGATGACAGCACCGGTCTCTTTCATTTTGGTCACGACATTTACCTCGCCGACGGCAGCGGCAGAATATTTACAGCCGTGACGACGGGTCACATCGCGCAACGCACGCGATGAGCTGAGATTGGAGACAGTCGAACCGGGGGTATGGCTCAGGATATAGTCGGCTACTGCCACGAGTGTATATTCCTCGACAAACATCTCGCCGTTTTCCATCACAATAGCCAGACGGTCAACATCGGGGTCAACCACAAAACCGACATCAGCTTTGGAATTACGCATGAGTGCGGAGATGTCGGTAAGATTTTCAGGAATCGGTTCGGGCGTATGGGCGAAATGACCTGTAGCCTCGCAGTTGAGTTCGATGACATTCTTCACGCCGAGAGCTTTGAGCAGGCGGGGTATGATTATACCGCCTACCGAGTTGACAGCATCGACCGCCACCGTGAAGTCAGCCTTGCGGATAGCTTCGACATCGACAAGCGGAAGCGAGAGCACTTTGCGTATGTGCTTGTCATCGTATGTATTGTTGACATATATATGGCCGAGACTGTCGACATCGGCAAACTGCAGTTCACCGCTCTGCGCTATGGCAAGCACTTCCTTGCCCTGGGCGTCATTGAGGAACTCGCCCTTCTCATTGAGGAGTTTAAGCGCGTTCCACTGCTTGGGATTGTGGGATGCAGTGATGATGATACCGCCGCATGCCTGCTCGTCGACAACGGCTATTTCGGTAGTGGGAGTAGAGGCCATGCCTATGTTGACCACGTCGAACCCCATAGATGTAAGCGTGGCGCACACGATATCGCTGACCATCGGGCCCGAAATGCGGGCGTCGCGTCCGACGACTATCCTGTTGGTATCAACCGAAGTGGATTTACGTATGAAAGCAGCGTAAGCAGCTGTAAACTTCACAATATCAATGGGTGACAGACCTTCACCTTCGCGACCGCCTATGGTGCCGCGTATTCCTGAGATTGACTTTATAAGCGACATAGTTTCTTGATTTAAATTGTAAGCGTTAGTGATTTGATAAAACCTGTATTCATTAGTGCAGCCCGATTACGCATCAATAGGGCTGACGGAAGTAGCGGAGATTGTACATGTAGGGCACGACAGCGGCAATATCGTCTGTCGGACCAAGCTGCGACTTGACAACGAGGTTTACCTCGCAGTCGACGCCGAGAAATTTAAGCGGCTCCTGTATGCCCATACCGTACTGCGATGCCGACGACAGCATTGTGTTGCCGAAACGGAAAGAAGTAGCATTGATGTTCATATTGTTGGAGTTGCCGCTGCCTACCATCTCGTCGGTATCAAAATAATACTTGAGATTATAGCGGGTATACCGGAAGTATATGAGTTCGTCGTCCTCAACTTTATTGTCAGGTGTCCCGGGATTTATAACCTGCATGTACAGGTTACTGTCCTCGTCAATACGGTAATAAGGGGCATCGGCGCCGTATTCGAATACCGAATCGGCAGGAATTTCATCAACCACACGGTGATTCGAAAGATAATAATTCACGGCGTGGGTCTCTTCGGTAAGGAGATCGGCATAACTTTTGCCGTTGTCACAGCTTGAGAAGGACGCTGCGGAAGCAATTCCGGCAACAGTGAGCAGACAAAGATGGGATAATTTCATTATTATGATTTATGCTTTAATTTTAAAACTAACAAAGGATATTTTCTATGACGTCTGATTAGCCTTGCTGTTCAATCAGATACATATATTCGGGTATTATCTTTTCAAATTGTGCCACCGCCTCGTCCATAGTGCCGTAGAATTCGCCGCCGGCAGCATTCTTGTGGCCGCCGCCATTGAAATGCTCCTCACAAATTTTATTGACGGGGAATTCACCTTTAGAGCGCGCCGACACCTTTATATAATCGGACTCTTCACGCAGAAAGAATGAGAACACTATGTCAGGTACGCTGAGAGGCACGTTTACAAGGCTTTCGGTATCACCTTTCTGATAGTGGAACCGGTTAAGTTCTTCCCGGCTGAGAGTGATGAGCGCACCGTGACAGCTGTCATATACTTTCATCTTCTGCTCTATGGCATATCCGTTGAGACGGAGCCTGTCGGGTGTATTTGAGTTATATACCTTTGAATATATGGCGTCTTTGTTTATGCCCTTTTTAAGCAATTCGCTTATCACGATATAGAGGTCAGGGTCATTGGAATTATAGGAAAAATTACCGGTATCGGTCATCATGCCGGTATAGATGCACGTGGCAGCCTCCTTGCCGATATAAGGAAAGAGTTCGAGACGGCATAGTACCCTGAACACGAGCATAGAAGTAGACGACACTTCGGGATGCGAAATCTTCACGTCGACAAACTCACCCGGAAACAGATGATGGTCAATCATTGCCTTAGACGCTTTTGACGACGCCAAGGCATCCCCGACACGGTCTATACGCTTGATGTCGTTATAATCAAGGGCAAAAATCAGATCGGCGTCACGCAAAAGCTGCTGTGCGAATTCGGTATATTTGGTATATACGACGATATCTTTCGCTCCGGGCAGAAACATAAGATTGCGCGGAGGCATATCGGGAGTGATTACCTTGACCGTCTTGCCGATGGCATTGAGCACGTTGGCCAACCCCAGTGAACTGCCTATGGCATCTCCGTCGGGAGCTATATGGGTAGTAATCACAATTTTGTCGCAAGTCTCAAGCAGTTTGCGTAGTTCTTTTATATTTTTTTCGTCAATCAGGCGACTGAGCATATCTGTATTATATTTTATTTCAATCCACAAAGATAAGACAAATCGCTCTCCCCGCAAAGCAATTAACCGTTTTTCACGTTTTCAAGGCGGCACAGCCATGTATAGCCATTCATAAACAGATATAGTCAATATATTCGCACTAACTCCTGCTTTATTTTGTCGTGAGCATCGACAATTACTCAAAAAAAATGTAACTTTACAATCCTGTAGGATATTTTTTTATGAACCAAGCCAAGCACATGAAAAGAATCATCATCAGCACTTATAAATCACCGGCAGGAGAGTTGACAATCGGTTCGTCCGGCGACTTGCTCTGCCTGTGCGACTGGACGACCGGTGAACGACGCAACCGTATCAACCGACAGCCGGAGCGCCGTCTCGAAGCGAGATACGAAGAAGGCACATCACCCGTCATAGAGCGGGCAATCGCACAACTCAACGAGTATTTCAACGGCACACGCAGGGAATTTGATATACCGCTCGAACTGACAGGCACCGAATTCCAATGCCGTGTCCGGCGTGAACTTCTGAATATTCCGTATGGAGAGACTATATCGTATGCCGAACTTGCGCGTCGTGTCGGCAATCCTAAAGCCGTACGGGCAGTCGCCTCTGCCAATGCCACCAACCCTATCTCAATATTCATCCCGTGCCACCGTGTCATAGGCAGCGACAACAGGCTTACGGGTTATAGCGGAGGACTTCCGGTAAAAAAATATTTGCTGGACCTTGAAGAATCGTATAAATAAAAAACGCGTTTCTGCGATAAATCGGCAGAAACGCATTTTTATAAACTTAGAGATTGTCTTATAACAACCGATAGGGTCATTTGTCGATTTGCGACATCACTTCCGTGACCCATCTGCGGATACGCAGGTCGGTCAGCTCGGGGTGATTGACCTCATCAAGAAGCAGCCCTACGTAAGCGCCGTCGATATATGCGCCGGAATGGTTGAATGTATAGCCGTCGGCATCAAATTCGCCGACGAATGTCGCACCTGTAGGCTTGAAGCGTTCATAGAGTTTACCGACACCTGAACAGAACGTGTCGGTCATGGTCTCGTCACCGCAGCCGAAAAGTGCGATTTTCTTGCCGGCAAGGTCAAGAGCATCAGCACCGTCGACAAAATCATACCAGTCTTCCTGTAAATCGCCGGCGCCCCATGTCGACGTGCCGAGCACGAGCACATCGTAGTCGCCGAAACGTGACGGGGCCACCGTAGCAATATCATGGACATCAGCCTCCCCTACGCCGAAAAGTTTTGCGAGTCTACCGGCTACAGCCTCGGTAGTACCGGTATTAGAGCCATAGAAAATTCCAATCTTTTTCATAAGAAAATTATTAAATGTATACATATTTAACATTTATCAGTAAAATCTGTTTAGTAAAAGATGAAAAAAGCGCTACATGTGTGAAAAAAAATTTTTAAATTTGCACTCTAAATTCAACGAATAACAACAAAAGAGTCACTATGTCTGACGTAAAGAAGATTAAAACCGCACTTGTTTCGGTATTTTACAAAGATGGATTGGAAGAAATCCTGAGTCTGCTGAACGCTGATGGCGTTAAGTTTCTTTCCACTGGAGGTACAAAATCATTTATCGAGAGTTTAGGCTACAGCTGTCAGGCTGTAGAGGATCTTACCGGCTACCCGTCGATACTCGGCGGACGTGTGAAGACGCTGCACCCCAAAGTATTCGGCGGAATACTCAACCGTCGCGAAAATGAAGGCGACCGTCAGCAGATAGCTCAATATGAAATACCCGAAATCGACCTGGTGATAGTCGACCTGTATCCGTTTGAAGCCACTGTGGCATCCGGAGCATCCGACGCTGACATCATAGAAAAAATCGACATAGGCGGCATCTCCCTCATAAGAGGAGCTGCCAAGAACTACAACGACGTTGTGATTGTAGCTTCAAAACAGCAATACGCACCTCTCGCCGAGATGCTCAAGGCATCGGGAGCTGAGTCCACACTTGAACAGCGCCGCTGGTTCGCCAAAGAGGCATTTGCCGTTTCATCAGGTTACGACGCAGCGATATACAACTATTTCGCAGGCGCCGACGCCGACGACCTGCGTATCGCCCTCAACGGACAGCGCGCCATGCGCTACGGCGAGAACCCCCACCAGAAAGGATTCTTCTACGGTGACCTCAACGCCATGTTCGACCAGCTCCACGGCAAGGAGATTTCGTACAACAACCTCCTCGACATCGACGCCGCGACCCAGCTTATGGCTGAATTCGGCACCGAGCCTACTTTCGCCATCCTGAAACATAACAACGCTTGCGGCGTGGCAACCCGTCCCACAATCCTTCAGGCATGGACCGACGCCCTTGCCGGCGACCCCGTATCGGCATTTGGCGGAGTGCTTATCTCCAACACCGAAATTGACGAGGAAGTAGCTAATGAAATCAACAAGATATTCTTCGAGGTAATCATTGCGCCTTCCTATACTGAAGGAGCCCTCAATGTGCTCGAGCAGAAGAAAAACCGCATAATACTCGTGCAGAAACTCCCCGCTCCGCGCACACGTCAGTTCCGTTCGGTGCTCAACGGCGCACTCGTACAGGACCGCGATACAGCAGTCGAGACTCCCGATATGCTCAAGACTGTAACTAAAGTCGCTCCCACGGCCGAGCAAGTCAACGACCTCCTGTTTGCCAACAAGATTGTGAAGCAATCGAAGAGCAACGCCATCGTGCTTGCCAAAAACGGCCAGCTCTATGCAAGCGGCATCGGCCAGACATCACGTGTCGACGCCCTGCGTCAGGCCATAGCCAAGGCTCAGTCGTTCGGATTCGACCTCCACGGCGCCGTAATGGCTTCGGATGCGTTCTTCCCCTTCGCTGACTGCGTGGAGATAGCCGACCAGGCAGGCATCACCGCCGTGATTCACCCCGGAGGCTCGATACGCGACAACGAATCAGTGGAATACTGCGACGCCCACGGCATGGCCATGGTGACAACCGGCATACGCCACTTCAAGCACTGATCAAAGCCTCACACTTGATTATAAGTAACTGTTCAGAATTATTTTGATATTATGACGGAAAAGACACCGGCAGAATATTAAAATAATGAGAATGGTTAGTATAAAATAATTTTAAACAGTTACTTAATAACCCCCAACATTGATTGATAAACAGACAAAATGAGATTATTCAGCCTCACCAAAGAGATTGCGATTGACCTCGGCACGGCCAATACAATCATCATACACAATGATAAAATCGTCATCGACGAGCCTTCAATTGTGGCACTCGACCGCCGCACCGACAAGCTGATAGCTGTCGGCAAGGAGGCCCAGCTCATGGAGGGCAAGGAGCCTGACAACATACGCACAGTGCGCCCGCTGCGCAAAGGCGTGATTGCCGACTTCAACGCCGCCGAGCTTATGATACGCGGCCTTGTGAAGAAAGCAAGTTCAAAAAACAACTGGTTCTCCCCCTCGCTGCGTATGGTAGTGGGCATCCCCTCCGGCTCGACCGAAGTGGAGATACGTGCGGTGCGTGACTCTTCTGAGCATGCCAACGGCCGCGATGTCTACATGATATACGAGCCTATGGCGGCGGCTCTCGGCATCGGCCTCGACGTAGCGGCAGCCGAAGGCAACATGATAGTCGACATAGGCGGCGGTACTACCGAGATTGCTGTAATCTCTCTCGGAGGCATCGTTTCCAACAAGAGTATACAGATAGCCGGCGACGACCTGACCGACGACATCCAGGGACACATGCGTCGCGCCCATAATGTCAAGGTAGGAGTACGCACGGCCGAGCAAATCAAGATGCACGTAGGTTCGGCTCTTACCGAACTCGAAAATCCGCCGGAGGACTACATCGTGCACGGTCCCAACCAGATGACCGCACTCCCGATGGAAATCCCCGTGTCGTATCAGGAAATCTCGCACTGCATCGAGAAATCGATTTCAAAAATAGAGGCAGCCGTATTGAGCGCACTCGAGCAGACTCCGCCCGAACTTTACGCAGATATTGTTCACAACGGCATTTGGCTCGCAGGAGGCGGTGCACTGCTGCGTGGTCTCGACAAACGTCTGACCGACAAGATCGGCATACAGTTCCATGTTGCCGACGAACCGTTGCTTGCAGTCGCCAAGGGTACGGGTGTGGCATTGAAAAACATCGACCACTTCTCGTTCCTCATACGGTAACAAACGGCATCCAGCCGGAGCAAATATGCAACCCAAATCACTCTGATATGGTTGTGGCAAAATTCAATTTTTACAAACCGCGGTTAAAAACCGCGGCTACTACCGGCCTGAGCACCAAATCGCTTGGTATAGTAGCCGCGGTTTTTAACCGCGGAATGAAGAATAATGCGATACCCACGTCATACGGTTACGGCATACTTGCATTTCAACTCAATAAATCACGTAGTTAATCACGCTGTCAGGTGCGCAATCTCATTGATTTTCTCATAAAGTACAGCACATGGTTTGTATTTGCATTCTATGTGATTGTGAGCTGTATATTCCTGTTTGATAAAAATCCCTACCAGCATCATGTGTACATGACATCGGCGGGAAGACTTACGGCAGGGATATATGACTTGTCGCATAATATCACCTCATACTTCAACCTGCGGGAAACCAACGAGGAGCTACAGCTGCAGAACGCACGCCTTGAAGAGGAACTTCTCGGCATGAAAGCGACCCTGCAAATGTATCAGGAGAAATATTATGCCGACACGATGGTCGCGCCGGAGCCGTTGCGCCCATACCGGTTCATAATCGCATCGGTAATCAACAACAGCATCCACCGCCCGTACAACTACATCACAATCAACAAAGGCGCCAAAGACGGCATCAAGCCTGAGATGGGCGTGGTTGACCAAAACGGCATTGTAGGCGTTGTGAATATTGTAGGCGACAGCTATTCGCGCCTGATTTCGCTGCTCAATCCCAATTTCAGGCTGTCGTGCAAAGTCAAGGGAAACGAAGCGTTCGGCTCGCTCGTGTGGGACGGAAAGGACCCGCAGATAGCGTTGCTTGAGGAGCTTCCGCGCCATACAATCTACACCACCGGCGATACAGTGGTCACCAGCGGATATTCAGCGATGTTTCCCGAAGGGATACCGGTAGGTATAGTGACTGGCAGCGAGAAAACGATTGACGACAATTTCTATACACTACGCGTAAAACTGCTGACCGACTTCTCGCGTCTGTCGACAGTACGAGTGATTTCAAGCGATATTTCCGACTCAATCAAGCAGGTGGAAATTGATGAGAATGAAGGAAAACCCACCACCAAACAATAAACCCGATGGTCAAGACAGCCCTGCAATTTGTAATATTATACGTATTGATGGTGTTGACACAGGTAATAGTGTTCAACCACATCTGCCTGTTCGGCTACGCCGTGCCTCTGGTGTTTATCTATGTCATAATCAAGCTGCCGGTGACGCTTAATGTCAACTGGGTGCTTACAATATCGTTCCTTCTTGGGCTGACGATTGACATATTCTCCGATACACAGGGAATGAACTCGTTGGCATGCACCATACTCGGCATTCTGCGCAAGCCCGTGCTTCATCTCTATTTCCCGAGAGAGGACGAGATGTCGACACCGCAGCCGTCGTTCCGCTCGCTTGGCGTGGCGGTATATCTAAAATATATATTTTCCATTTCGCTCATATACTGCACGCTGTTTTTCCTCATTGAGACTTTTTCATTTTTCAATCCCTTGCGGTTATTCATAAAGATAGCCTCGAGCACGCTTTTGACTTTTATCATAATAATCGCTATTGACTCTTTAACATCCCGCCGACGTGAGAAAAGACTATAAGCTTGAAAAACGCAAATATGTTGTCGCGTCATTCATAATACTAATAGCAATAATCTATATTGCCCGGCTGTACAGCATCCAGCTCGACGATGACAAATACAAGGATTCGGCCGACAACAATGCCTTCCTGAAGAAGACAGTATACCCTTCGCGCGGCCTTATCTACGACCGCAACGGCGAACTGGTGGTCTACAACCAGCCGGCCTACGATGTGATGATGATACCGCGCGACGTGCAGCCGTTCGATACCACCGACTTCTGCAACACGCTCAACATTACACGCGAACAATTTGACAAGCGTCTGGCCGACATGCGTAAATCAGTAGGCTACTCCACCTACACTCCACAGACACTCATCACCCAGCTGTCGGCACAGGACTACGGCCGCCTCCAGGAAAAACTATACCGCTTTCCCGGCTTCTTCATACAGAAACGCATACTCCGCCAGTACAACCACCGCTCGGCGGCCAACGTGCTCGGCAACATACGTGAGGTAAACCCCGCCGACATAAAACGCGACCCATACTATGAGCGTGGCGACTATTGCGGCGACCTCGGCGTGGAAAAGAGTTATGACCATCATCTGCGCGGATTCAAGGGAAAAGAGATACTCATACGCGACGCACACGGCCGCATACAGGGACGTTACCGCGACGGCGCGGAGGATATTCCGGGCATAGCCGGCCGCAATCTCAAGCTGAGCCTTGACATTAAACTCCAGGAATATGCCGAGAGCCTCATGGTCAATAAAATCGGAGCCGTAGTGGCAATAGAACCGTCGACCGGCGAGATACTGTGCATGGTATCAAGCCCGACATACGATCCGACCGAACTGATCGGACGCCAGCGCGGCGAGAATTACAAGAAACTCACGGAGGATTTCTACAAGCCGCTGTTTGACCGCGCGCTTATGGCCGCCTACCCCCCCGGCTCCACATTCAAACCGACTCAGGGCCTGATATTGCTCCAGGAAGGGATAATCACGTTACAGACCACATATCCATGTTACCACGGATATATAAACGGCGGTCTGCGCGTAGGATGCCACGGCCACGGTTCGCCGCTTCCGCTCAAGCCCGCATTGCAGACATCGTGCAACGGATATTTCTGCTGGGGACTGAAGAATATGCTCGACAACCGCCGCTCCAAATACGGCTCGGTAGCCAACGCGTTCGAGACATGGAAAAAGCATCTCGTCAGCATGGGCTACGGCTATAAACTCGGAGTCGACCTGCCAAGTGAAAGCCGCGGATTCATACCTAACGCACAGTACTACGACAAGATTTACGGAGCCAATCGCTGGAGCGCCAACACCATAATTTCGATTGCAATCGGCCAGGGCGAGATACTTGCCACGCCGCTGCAGATAGCCAACCTGTGTGCCACGGTAGCCAACCGCGGATGGTTCATAACCCCACACGTGGTCAAAGAGGTGCAGGATACCGTGCTTGAGAGCCAGTATCTTGAAAAACGCTATCCGACCATTGACCACGAGCATTATGACGCTGTCGCCGAAGGTATGCGCATGGCAGTGACCGGCGGAACCTGCCGCCTGGCCGCATTGCCCGACATCGAGGTATGCGGCAAGACGGGAACGGCACAGAATCCCCACGGCAAGGACCACTCGGCTTTCATAGGATTCGCGCCATACAATGACCCGAAGATAGCGATATGCGTCTATGTGCAGAACGCCGGTTTCGGCGCAACCTACGGAGTGCCAATCGGCTCGCTCGTGATGGAGAAATACCTCAAAGGGGAGATTTCGCCTCAGCGCAAATATCTCGAAGAAAGAATGTTAACATCAAATACAATTATCAATAGTGGAGTCAAGAAGCACTGATAGGGCATCGATATTTCGTTCGGTAGACTGGGTGGTGATACTGCTGTATCTGCTGCTCGTGATTGGTGGCGCCATAAGTATCTACGCCGCAAGCTACGACTTTGACAATGCCAGCATATTCTCGTTTGATGAATTTTCCGGGAAACAGATCAGATGGATTGGATTCTCATTCGTGCTCGGATTCATATTGCTGCTTATCGACAAACGTATGTATGAAACATACGCCTACCCCATATATTTCGCAATAGTGGTGCTGCTGATGGTCACTATCGTCATAGCGCCGAACATCAAGGGTTCGCATTCGTGGCTTGTGCTCGGGCCGATGAGCCTGCAGCCAGCCGAATTCGGTAAATTTGCCACGGCTCTGGCACTTGCGAAACTGTTCAGCGGCTACAATTTCAGCCTCAATGCCAAAAAGACGAATTACATAAAGGCTCTCGCAATCATAGGATTACCAATCGTGCTTATCCTTGCCCAGAATGAAACGGGCTCGGCACTGGTTTACCTTTCGCTTATGTTTGTTCTCTATCGCGAGGGCATGAGCGGACTTGTGCTCTTTGCTTTCGTATTTGCCATTGTGATATTCGTCGTTACCGTAAAATATACCACCTCGGCCGTGCTCGGAATGCCGACGGGCGAATTTGTAGTGTTCGTGCTGATTGACCTCGTCATGGTGGCAATATCGGCATTTTTCAGCAAAAGCGCACTTGCCTCGCGCAATCTCGCCTTGTGGTTCATATTTGCCGGAATAGTGATAACCGGCATCGCCGTGATAGCCGGTATCGAACTGCCCGGGTTCGCCACAATGCTTGGGGTGACGGCAACAGGCATGGTATACTGCGTGTATGAGATGATAAAAAGCCATTGTCCCAGGTTGATAATGCCTGTAATCGTGGCCGGTTCGGCACTGGCGTTCATGCTGTCGGTCAACTATGTGTTCAACAAAGCCCTGCAACCGCACCAGCAGACACGTATCAAAGTGTCGCTCGGCATCGAGGACGACCCCCTGAAAGCCGGGTATAACGTCAATCAGGCAAAGATAGCAATCGGCTCGGGAGGCCTCGCAGGCAAAGGATTTCTCAACGGCACACAGACCAAACTGAAATATGTGCCCGAGCAGCATACCGACTTTATATTCTGCACAATCGGCGAGGAAGAAGGCTTCATCGGTTCGTCAATCACAATAATACTCTTCCTGGCGCTGATACTGCGCGTGATAGCGATAGCCGAGCGGCAGCCTACCCCCTTCGGAAGGGTATATTCCTACTGCGTGGCAAGTTATCTGATATTCCACCTGTGCATCAATATCGGCATGGTCATCGGCTTGTGCCCCGTAATCGGCATACCGCTCCCCTTCTTCAGCTACGGAGGGTCGTCGCTGTGGGGATTTACCGTACTGCTGTTCATAATGCTGCGCATCGACGCATCGCGCAAGGAATTCCGCAATTATTGAATATAGCTGCATAAGGACAGCTTCTCTTCTGTATGATTGTATTATAAATACGGTCTGTGCGTTCCTACTGTTGGAAATTTTGCAACACCTTCACCAAACAGCTGATAATCAGATTTCACTATCGGCTGCTTCAGGAAGCAGCCCGACAATCCGCTTGTAAACAATAAGTTTGCTCGCCGGACAGTTACTTATGCGTGCTTAATTGATAAAAAACGCAAAAAGAGTTGCATTCGGGATAATTATTTTGTATCTTTGTAATTATTATATAAATTGGGGATTTGTGGGGCTTGGCTTACTTTAACCTGACATCTCTGCCTGCAGTCACTTACATTTTTTTTGCAATAGCCTTATTCAGTTTCTGATTTATAACGGATTGAACATTACCGCTACTATAATCGGAATTTATACTAATAATTTTAACCATAAAAATCACAACAACTTTAATCATGAAGAGAATCTTAACCGCGTTCACGGCATTGATAATGCTGTCGGCCCTGAGTGTTAAGGCAGCCATGTTCACGCCCTCGCCTGCCCCGTTGCAGGAATCGAGCAAAAATGTGGTGATAACATTCAATGCCGCGGAGTCGGGTGTGGCAGGACTGCAGAATCTGTCGACCGACCTCTACGCCCATATAGGCGTTTACACCAATCTGTCGCCCAACAGCTGGGCGCATACCTCCGACTGGGGAGACAACGCAGATAAATACAAATTGAAACGTGTCGGAGCCAACCAGTTCCAGATTACAATTGGCGACATCCGCTCATATTTCGGCATTACCAAAGCTGATGAGCATGTGACCAAAATCTGTATCATCGCCCGTAACAGTGCCTCCAACGTACAGACATCCGACCAGTTTATCGACGTATATCCCGAAGGATTGTATCTCTCGTTGACGAGCAGCCCCGCAAACACCACTATCACCAAAGCCACCGATATAACATTTACGGCATCGTCGACCCAGTCAGCCACGCTCAAACTGTATGTGGACAATAAGGAAGTGAAATCTGCCACAAATGCCACTTCACTCACTTATACCCAGTCGTTCTCCACTCCCGGCGCGCAAAATGATGTAAAGGCTGTAGCGACCAACAGCAACGGCACCAAGGAGGTAACGATACCCGTGGTATATGTCAAACCGTCGGACCAGCAGAACTATCCCGGCGGTATGCCCAAGCAGGGCGCAGTGAAGAACACCGACGGCAGCGTGACATTCTGTCTCGCCGCTCCCGGCAAATCGTCGGTGATATTAGTCGGTTCGTGGGACGACTACAAGGTGCTCAGCTCCAATACAATGAAATATCAGGACTACAACGGTTACCGCTATTTCTGGCACACGGTCAAAGGCCTTGACAATTCGACATACTACCCTTACTACTATCTTGTAGACGGCAAATACAAAGTGGGCGACCCGTACGCCAGCCTCATACTCGACCCGCACAGCGACAAATGGCTCGACCAGGATGTCGGCGCCGATGTATTCCCCGATTGTCCCGAATACCCCTACAGCCGTTTCGACGACACGATACTCGCCGTATACAAAGGCGACATGCACGATACTTACAGATGGCAGGTGAATGATTTCAAGGTCACCAATCCGAATTCACTCGTCATCTATGAACTTCTTGTACGCGACTTTACAGGCACATCAAAGAAAGCCGACGGTACTCTCCGCAAGGCCATTGAAAAAATACCCGAACTCAACGAACTCGGCGTATCGGCCATAGAGCTTCTGCCGGTGATGGAATTTGACGGCAACAACTCATGGGGCTACAGCACCAACGCCTACATGGCCCTCGACAAGGCCTACGGTTCGCCCGACGACCTTAAGGAATTTATCGACACTTGCCACAAATGCGGTATCGCTGTCATTCTTGACATAGTGTTCAACCACACTCCCGGTCTTCACCCCTGGTATGCCATGTACGACGCCGGCACAAGCCCGTTCTACAACAAGACAGCTCCCCACGACTACGGTGTATATGAGGATATCAAGCAGGAATACCCGCTCGTTGAACAGCACTGGGTCGATGTACTTACGTTCTGGCTCACTAAATACAAGGTCGACGGATTCCGTTTTGACCTCGTGAAAGGCCTCGGCGACAGCAACAGCTACGGCAGCGGCACCGAAGCCTACAACCAAAGCCGCATAGACCGTATGATACGCCTCCACGCCGCCATGAAGAAGGTCAAGCCCAATGTGATACACATAAACGAAAACCTCGCCGGCGTACAGGAAGAGACCCAGCTCGGCAACGACGGCCAGTACCAGTGGAACAACCAGAACGGCAATGCCATTAACTTCATAAAGAGCAGTTCAAGCGCCAATCTCCGCTACTTCAACGCCAAGGAATGCAGCCGCCCCGTATGCTCTACAGTTGACTACGCACAGAGCCACGACGAGCAGTGGGTAGGCTATGAGGCGAAAAACGCCATAAAATCGAGCGGCGACAGGTTCAAACGCCTCGGCACCATGGTGGCACAGCTCATGATGTCGCCCGGGCCGAAGATGATGCTTCAGTTTGACGAAATCGGCTATGACTACCAGCTCACAAGCTCCAACCGCACAGATCCCAAGGATATGCCGCCGGCCAGCTACTACAACAGCAACGACCGCAAGGGCCTCAGACAGAACTATATTGACCTGAACTGGATGCGTCGCAGCAATCCCGACATGTTTGACAAGGACGTCACTCCGGTATATACCGGTTTCAACAACGGCAACGGTGTGCGCAGCATACGTCTGACCAAGGGCAACAAGGAAATAATTGCCTTCATCAATCCGGGTACGTCGGCAAGCACCGTGACAGTATCAGCAACCAAACTGACAGCCACCAACTCCAACCTGCTGAGCGCCTCGCGCAATTTCAGCGGCACGCTCAACGGCACAGGCACCTCGGTATCCGTATCCGTACCGGCCCACAGCTACTGCGTATACGCCACCAAGGATGTAGCCGGCGTCGACGACATAGTGACTGACGAAATCGGCCAGAACAAATGCAAGGTCACCGGCGGACAAGGCGAGATAATCATTGACGGCGAGTATGACAACGTAGCGATATACAACCTCTCCGGCATCATGATGCCTACCCTCAGGGTGGCAGCCGGAATGTATATCGTCAATGTCGACGGCCAGGTGACAAAAGTCCTTGTGAGATAATCTGAATTGCAGTACATATCAGCGGGAGCATTCCCGTCACATCAAAAGCCCGGAAGCAACTCGATGCTTCCGGGCTTTATACGTTAGGAAATTTGCATATTATGCGTCCGGACGCACGATTCACGGCGAACCAATGCAAATTATATCAAAAAAAATAGAATAATCGGTACATTCTATCAACATGATTTGCTATCTTTGTAAAAACAACCTGCAGCACGCTGCACCATTGTCAAAGAGTGAAAACAAGATATGGAATCGTTCGGACAAATCATAATCAGCGGTTTCCTCATCGGAGTCCTTGTATCGGCGCCGATGGGTCCCGTCGGTATGCTTATTATCCAGCGGACACTCAACAAAGGAAGATGGGCGGCGTTTTTCACCGGCATAGGAGCGGCGTTTTCCGATATTTTCTACTGTCTGCTCACCGGTCTGGGACTTGCATTTATCACCGATTTCATCGAGTCGCACGATTTCCTGCTGCAGATATTCGGCTCGATTGTGCTTGTAGCGTTCGCCATATATCTGTTTCAGAAAAATCCGGCGCGGGCACTGCGCAAACGGCGCGAAAACAAGACTACATTTTTCAAGGATATCGGCACAGGATTTCTGTTCACTTTCTCCAACCCGCTGATTCTGTTCTTCATTATCGGCCTGTTCGGACGGTTCAACTTCCTCATGCCCGAGTATCAGTATTACCACTATATAGTAGGGTATGCGTCGATATTCGTCGGGGCACTCGCGTGGTGGTATTTCATAACATTTATAGTCAACAAGATACGCGCGCACTTCAATGTGCGTTCGATGTGGCTGCTCAACCGCATCATCGGCACGATACTCATCGTGATGGCGGTCGTGGGCATCTACAAAGGTATCAGCGGATATATCAAAAAAAACAACAGCAATGAACAAGTCACTACTCATACCGTATATCAAGGAACTCGACAACAAGACGCTTGACGAGGCAATGCCCGTAATAGAGGAACGCGGCGCACGCTGCTCAATTGACTCGCTCAACTGGCCCAACGAGTATCCATACCACCCGTTGACGGTTGTCAACGCGGCGCATTCCGACAAGGCGATTTATCTCGACTTTTTCGTGCGGTGCAACTATCTGCGCGCTGTCAACTCCGAAAACAACACCCCGGTATGGGAGGACTCATCGGTGTCATTTTTCATCCGTCCTTTCCCCGACGGCGACTACTGGAACTTCGATGTCAACTGCATCGGTGCCATCAATGCGGCCCGACGTACTACGCGCCGCCCCGTAGAACGTCTTACCGACGCTGAAATCGGCACAATCGAGCGCTACGCTTCGTGCGGCTACCAGCCGTTTCGTGAAGTGGAGGGATTGTTTGCGTGGAATGTAGTGATACGTATACCTCTCGCACTTATAGGAGTGGAATACACCGGCGCCCCGTTGCTGATGAAAGGCAATCTCTGCAAATGCGCCACGGGCACGTCGCAGCCGCATTTCCTGACATGGAATCCGGTAGGGACACTTCATCCCGAATTCCATGCGCCGGAATCGTTCGGCGACATAATCCTGGAATAGCAATCCGCTACCTACAGCATTTATTTACCTTAAACACGAATACCATGGACACGAATTTCGGACTTCACAAAAACGACGTGGTTCGCTTCCTGAGGAAAGAGCCAACGGATTTCACCCGTGACGATATTGTAAAATACGTCGAGGACAACGGTATTGAAATGATCAATTTCATGTATCCTGCTGCCGACGGACGCCTTAAGACACTTAATTTCATAATCAACGACAGGGAATACCTGCTCAATATTCTTGCGAGTGGCGAACGTGTAGACGGCTCGAGCCTGTTCCCGTTTATCGAAGCCGGAAGCAGCGACCTGTATGTGATACCGCGCTACAGCACTGCGTTCCGGGACCCGTTCGCCGAAATACCCACACTGACGATGCTGTGCTCGTTTTTCGACAAGGACGGAAATCCGCTTGCGAGCGCGCCTGAAATGACGCTGAAAAATGCATGTGAAAAATTCAGGGAGTTTACCGGACTGGAATTCCATGCAATGGGCGAGCTTGAATACTATGTCATAACGCCGGCAAGCAATGAGTTTCCCGCCTGCGACCAGCGTGGCTACCACGAATCGGCACCGTTCGCCAAACTCAATGATTTCCGTACTCTCTGCATGAGCTATATCGCCCGTACGGGCGGCTCAATAAAATACGGTCACTCCGAAGTGGGCAATTTTGTGCTCGACGGATATAACTACGAACAGAACGAAATAGAGTTTCTTCCTGTTCCCGCGCAACAGGCGGCCGACCAGCTCCTGCTCGCCAAATGGGTGATACGCAACCTCGCCTACCGCAACGGCCTCAACGTGACTTTCGCGCCGAAAATAACGACCGGGAAAGCCGGCTCCGGACTACATATCCACATGAAACTGATGCGTGGAGACAAGAATGTAATGCTTGACGAAAACCTGCGGCTGAGTGAGGACGCCCGGCGCATGATTGCCGGACTTATGATAATGGCTCCGTCAATCACGGCATTCGGCAACACCAATCCTACCTCCTATTTCCGTCTCGTACCGCATCAGGAAGCGCCTACCAATATATGCTGGGGCGACCGCAACCGTTCGGTGCTCGTAAGAGTGCCGCTGGGCTGGAATTCGCGTACCGACATGTGCAGCATCGTCAATCCGTCGACACCGCCATCGGGCTACGATGCCTCGCAGAAACAGACTGTCGAGATACGCAGCGCCGACTGCTCGGCCAATGTGTATTACCTGTTGGCGGCGCTTGCGGTAGCGGCCCGCATTGGCTTCGAGACCGATAACGCTCTCGACATAGCAGCCGAAACTTACGTCGATGTAAATATCCATGCTCCGGAAAATGCCGACCGGCTTGCGCGGCTCAACACGCTGCCCGCATCGTGCATGGAAAGCGCGGCAACCCTTGAGAGACAGCGCGAATTATATGAGGCTAAAGACGTTTTCCCTGCCAATCTCATCGACCGCTGCATATCGCAGCTGCGTCTGTTTGACGACGAGACTCTATCCTCACGCGCCGCCAATAATACGGAACTGATGCGACACCTGATAAAGGAGCATTTCCACTGCGGATGAAAAGACGCCTCAAAGCACTATAAGGGTAAGCCCCATGAGCGCCATCCCGGCAATAACGCCGGCGAGGGCAAGATGATGGTGACCGTAACGTTCAGACCCCGGAAGGAGCTCGTCAAAAGAGATGTAGACCATTATGCCCGCCACAGTAGCAAGACATATCGCATTGACCAACGGCGACCAGAATGGAAGCAGCAACGCCATGCCGGCTACAGCGCCTACAGGCTCGGCAAGGCCTGTCAGCAGTGAATAGCGGAAAGCTTTCCTGCGGTCGCCGGTAGCCTGATAGATGGGCACAGACACGGCTATTCCCTCCGGGATGTTGTGTATGGCGATAGCTATGACGATAGGGAGCGCTACGTCAAGACCGTCGAGCGCCGAAATAAATGTAGCCATTCCTTCGGGGAAATTATGTATGCCGATTGCAATTGCAAGCATGGTGCCGGTGCGCTTGAGCCCGGTATGGTGGTTGCCCGGCACGGCAAGTTCGCTCATGGTGTGCATCTCATGGGGATTTTCATCCTCAGGAATAAATTTATCGATAAGAGCTATTATGGCTATGCCCGCAAAAAATGCCACAAGCATCCACCAGGTGGCCGCTCTCTCGCCATATTCGCCCGACAGTGCGGCACGCGCCTGCGGCAGCATCTCCATAAAGGAGATATACACCATCACTCCGGCCGAAAGCCCCATGGCTGCCGAAAGGATTTTTGTATTGTCACGCCTTGTGAAAAACGATAAAATGGCTCCAATACCGGTGCAGCCTCCGGCAAATATTGTCAGAAGCAATGCAATTATTATACTTTCGGTGTCAAGTGACGGCATATACGTAGAGATATAAAATTTTACAATCAGCAGCGATATTTATGCCCCAATCCGAAATTACAGTGCATGTTACAGCTTCCTTTTAATATCGCGTTCCGCGGTTAAAAACCGCGGCTACTATAATACACTATGAATCAACCACGTAGTAGCCGCGGTTTTTAACCGCGGACAACGAAGCCTGCAATTGTCATAGTGTCATGCACTGAAATTTCGGCTCAGGCCGAAATTTCGCAGTTTGCAACACCCCGCGAATACGGACAGTTTCATCTGTAAAACAGATAAGCCCGACAATTTGTCGGGCTTGTTTTTGAGGTTCCTAGCAGAACAATTCGCCCCTTCTTCGTCAGTAGTTTAATACCTTGTTGTGCCGACATTGTGCCGACATTTAGAGGAAAATCAGACTTTACGATCCCCCATCAGAACCTCAATTAAACGTTCTTTCTCCTTTAGGAGTTCCTTTAGATGGTCGATTTCCCGTTGCAAATTCTTGGTGTCATCAGCTGTGTAACCATCGAAGAATACGCCGGCCGATACGCCTAACTCTTTCGCTATTAGTTCAATCGTTGACGAGTTAGTCGAGCCTCGCCGGATTGCGCTTTGGATAGAACTTTCGTCGCGGCCAATACGTTGTGCCAATTCCCGAATAGTCATCTTCTTGCGCTCACATAAATCTCTAATTATAAGCAAATTTGCCATTATAGTTCTGAAATTAATATTTATTAACAGGAATTATTTACCTGATATACGGAAAATTTTACTACATTTGTATTGTAAATATATACATAAATTTCAATCTATGCAAATGCAGACCGAAATTAAACGTCGTACAGACGCGGAAATATTGCGTCACTGGCTTGATTATTCCGTACCTCGCGGAGATTATAACAAGCAAAAGAAGCGATTAGTTGAGGAATGTCTCGTTTCCGCTTCTACCTTCAATAACTGGCTATACGGGAAATGCCGTATTCCGGAAGCGGGGAAACGAGATATTAACCGTGTAACTCTTGAGTATTCAGGAATTGAGATTTTTACGATAGCCAAGCCCGGAGGAATCCCCGAAGGCGTGTGCGGAGAGACCTCCGGCGAGGCTATTTAACCAAATAATACCGCTCGAAATATGGAAAGAATAATCACCTTCAACGGCAAATCAGCTTTATTGTGTACTATCGTGTACCCTGCATTACTTACAGTAAATGAATATGTGTTGCCGGTTGAATTAGCCGACGCAATCAATGAGTCCGGAGATATTTGTGTAACTGAAGTTCGCCTCGATAATAGTCATCGAACCGGAGTAATAAAAATTGCTCACGACCTCAATCCTTCCGAACTTCTTGAAATCGTATGCGAGGCAATAAGCCGAGTTTTCGACGCTGATACCTCCGTTTCCTATGCGCGACCCGAAAACGCTGTATGACCTCCGATATTATTCCCGTCGCCGTGGCTATTCCTTCAGCAAGACTGAGCGAATAGTCACGGTTCCGACTGGTCGCCGTTCCGCCCGTCTGGAATCGCTATTAACGTCGTTTGGCTATGCAATACAACTAAATCTATTCAACGATGAAAACTAATGTTTTGCGCGTCCTTCCCCCTTCCCGGTTTTGTTGCTCACTTTGCGTTGCTACCTGGCGACCTCAATTCTTCGCCAAACGAGGCGGCATAGCCGATTACCGAAAACGGGGGGGAACGCCGGAAATATTTGTAATTATGTAATTTGTAACAAGGTATGGTAACGCCTGAAAAACTATACGCCGCGACCGACGACGGCCTCGATATTCTTGCGCTTCATTATTCCGAAGTAAGGGAGGCAGCTCGTTCAAAAAAGCCGTTTAAGGCTCGACCGGACGAGAGAACGCCCAGTACCTCGGTTAAACTGTTCAAGGTGAAACAGGGTTATAGCGTTTGGAAGATTACCGATTTTGGCGACGAAGGCAGGGCGACCGACCCGATAGCGGTACACATGAAGGAAACGGGGTTGCGATTCCCTGAAGCAATCCTCGACCTCGCCCAGATATTCAACGTAACCGACGAAATAAACCGCGCCGTCAATCGCCCGGATATTCGTAAACAACCGGCGAAACCGGAACAGGTAGACGGCGAGACCTATTGGGAAATCGACCAAGAGTTTACGAAAGAGGAGTGCCGAGTTATGGGACCGCGTGTAACATCGGAACACCTGAAGGCTCTCCACTGGTACCGGGTTAAAGTCCTTATCTCTGTAAGGAATCGCGAGGCGGTTTATAAATACTCAAACGAACATTACCCGATATTCATGCGGGAATGTTGGTTCACCGATTCAGCCGGGAAACGAGACCGATTTTATAAAATATACGAACCTCTCAACGCCGATAAACAATGGCGATTCCAATATCAACCCAAAGGTAAGAAACCTCAAAGTTACGTTAACGGTCTGTTTGAACTCGCCGCGCAATGGACCGAGTTCAACGAGCGGGAGGAAAAGAGTTTCAATCGCGATCCGATGAACGAGGATAAGGCTTACAAGGAACAGAAACTGCCGGAAGCTGTAATCTGCTCGGGTGAACGTGATGCGCTTTGTGTGCGAGCACTTGGCTACCATCCCCTATGGTTCAATTCGGAGACATATCGGGTCAGTGAGGAAGAATGGCGCCAAATCAACAAGTATGTATCTGTGGTATATAATATTCCGGATATAGACTCGACGGGGCGAACCAAAGGGACGGAACTCGCACTGAAATTCATCGACGTACATACTATCTGGCTACCGGAGAAGTTAAGTTCATACCGCGATAACCGTGGCAAACCCCGGAAAGATTTCCGCGACTGGGCGGAAATCTGGAATAGCAACAGTGACTTTCAACGATTGTTGTCACTTGCCACCCCTGCCCGCTTCTGGACGCAGAAACCGATGAAAGAGGATGGCCGGTTTAAATACAGCATGGATATTGTCTGTCTATACGAGTTCCTGCGGCTGAATGGATTCTGGACACTAAAGGACGCACATGCCAAGGAGGTGGTATTCATCAAGATAGACGGTGTGGTGGTAAAGCGTGTCGAAGCCAAGGATATAAGGCGCTTTGTCTATGACTGGAGCGTTGACACCGGATTGCCCCGCGAGCTGAGGTGCCTCATACTGTCTACTCCGATGCTGTCGGCTTCCGCGCTCGAAGCGCTGCCGACCCGTGAACTTGACTTCGATTGCTACACCGCCACGACGCAATCGTTCTTTTTCCCCCGGTTTGCGGTGGAGGTGTCGGCCGACGGGATAAACAAGCAGGAGATAGGACGCGCGGGTGGTGGCAAATACGTGTGGGATACCGACGTAATACCGCATGACATCAATATACTGCCGGAAATGTTCAGGATAACGCGCGACCCCGAAAGCTACGCCAGCGACGCCTTTGACATAGAAGTGCTGCCACACGGATCAAATTACTTCAGATACCTGATTAATTCATCGCGCCTGCATTGGAGCCACGAGCTCGAGGAACTCACTGCCGGTCTGTCGCCCGAAGAAAAGGAGGAATATCTGAAGGCGCACAAATTCGACATCTCAGGACCTCTCCTTGATGACGCGGAACGCCGCGAGCAGAAGCAATGCCTGATCAACAAGATTTTCACTATAGGATATCTTCTTCACCGCTACAAATCGGACTCACGGCCGTGGGCGCCGTTTGTGATGGACAATGTGATTGGGGAGAATGACCAGTGCAACGGGGGGTCGGGTAAGTCATTCATGCTCCGTTCGCTAAGACATCTTTCAAAATGGCTGAAACTATCAGGCCGAAATACCAAGATACTTGACGGGCAGTTCCCGTTCGAGCAGATTGACAAATCCACGGGAATTGTCGTTGTCGACGACTGTGACGAGTATTTCCCGTTCAAACCATTTTACGATAATATAACGTCGGATATAACCATCAATGCCAAGAACGTATCAGCTTACAACCTGAGCTTTGCCGACTCTCCGAAATTTGCCTTCACTACCAATTATGTGCCGAAAGAGTTCGACCCGTCGACGGTGCGCAGGATGCTTTTCGTGGTTTGCTCCGACTATTACCATACGGCATCGCCCGACAACAGTTATGCCGAGACCCGGACAATTGCCTCGGACTTCGGCAAGAATCTTTTTTCAGAATCATATACTGAGGCGGAATGGGAAGCAGATATAAACTTCTTCCTGCGCTGTGTGGAGTTCTATCTTTCGGTCAGCCATCTCCCTGTCAAAATAGAACCTGATATGACCAATATCATTTTCAGGAAATACCTGCGCGACATGGGCGACAACTTCCGTGATTGGGCCGAGTTGTATTTCAGCGAAAAAACTGCCGAGGGCGGGGGCGAACACCTTGACTGCATCATATATCGCGAGGACATGATGAACGATTGCCTGACTTATACGCGCAACGCCAAGATGACGCCGCAGCGTTTCATGAAGCAGCTCACGGGATTCTGCTATACCTGCGACTGGGTGGATTCGCTCAACCCCGAGGAGATGCGCAACAACGGCAGCCGCATAACGCGCCGACGTGAAAACCCCGTGACGCATAAATACGAGACCAAGGAGGTGATTTACGTCCGCTCCAAGGCCGAGGCGGAGCGTTTGCGCAATCCACCTCCCGCGCCTCCGGTGCAGGAGGAGATGCCGTTTTAAGTATTTTCCGGCCAAATAGGCATATTGATTAAAGTTGTTTTTCATTTTTGCACCACCATGCCCGCGAGGATATGGCGGCTGTTTTTTGCACCTCTACCCTTTTGCCGCTCCGCTCTTCCCATACCTATCTCCTATTTTTTTACCAAAATTTTTGTAATTCTGTAATCAGCATTTGTAAAAAGAGAATAAACAGGTAAAAATCAACTGGAAAGAGGTAAAAAAATCATGTCACAAACCGTGTCACAAACCGTGTCACAAAAATTTCTGGTTTGTGACATCGTCGATGGGGCGTAGGGAGGAGGCGAGATCTGAGGCGATGATTACAAAACCAAAAGCACGTCACAAACACGATTTCGGCATTTGTATATTTCACATCTCTCTGAAGCATAACTATTTACCTCTTTAAATATACAATATCACAATTTTACAAAATTTTCCCGCACTTTTTATACACCCACGAAAAAAACATTTTTGGACACAGCTATGCACCATGACAAAATATAAAATCTTATAAATGTCTTCCTTCAAAAAAATATCACGTTTTCGTTATTTTTCCGCCTAAAAATTTGGGAATATCACGAAAATGTTATATATTTGTATCGGTAATCAAAACAAGACATTTGACATAATGAAATGGAAAGAACTAATTAAAATCGCAACCGACAAGGGCTACAGATTTTACGCCCACGGTAAAAAACATGACATCTACGTCAACGACAACGGTGAGCGCCTGATTGTCGAAAGGCACGGCTCGCAGGAAATCCGAAAAGGCCTGATGAACTCGCTGAAAAAGCAATTAGGCTTCTAATCAAAGAGGGGGAGGGTACTCCCCTCCCTATCTTTTCTACAAAATAGATTATTAACAATTAACACCCACTCGATATGAAGGTAAGTATAGAAAAACAATCGGACGGCTCATATATAGCCTACAACACTGACGGCGAAAAGGTGCAGCTCATCGGCACCGGTGACACCGTTAAGGAAGCTAAAGAAGATTTCTTCAACTCCATTGAAGAAGTAAAAGAAAGTTACATCGATCTCGGCGATGAAATGCCCGCCTGTCTCTCCGAGGACATAGAGTTCCACTTCGACATCTCCTCGCTCTTCGAGTATTACTCCATGTTCAACGTCAGCGCCCTTGGCCGTTATCTCGGCATCAATGACAGCCTCATGCGCCAGTACCGCAAAGGCGATACTCCAATCTCCGACAAACAGCTCGAAAAAATTGAGGCAGGCATTCACCGCCTCGGCACAGAATTGGCCGCTCTTCGTCTTGTTTGATTACCATTCCATTTCATTTCAAGAGTGGCCACACCCTCGCCCATCAGGACGGGGGTATTTTTTTGCCCCAATTTTTGTAATTATAAAATTTATTTGTAGATTTGTAGTGCTAAAACATCTTGATGGTTTCACCATTCCGCTGAGTCCCAGTTAGAGACTCGACATTTCATCGGGCATTTTTTATGCCTTTACATATCAGCTATACGGCTGCCATATCCTCACAATTTTTTGACTCTTCGGAGTGGAAAACCATGTGATGTTTTAGCGAACGGGATATGACAGCCGTTTTTCTGTCTAAACGCTAAAACATTACATGGTATGAACACAACAACACTCACCGCGCCAGCTTCACGGGCACAAGTTCCCAACCTCAGCGCAATGGCATTGCGCGCCATCAGCGCCATCTTCTCCCCGAATGCGTCATTAATCGCCGCCTGCATCGTAGCAGCATTGATGTACTTTCACTTTATGACAATCGCCGACACCGTGGCCGCGCAGCGCGCTATCGCCACCGACTGCCTGTACCTGTCGCCCTGGGGCATCGCATGGCTGCTCCGGATTACTCGTCGCCAGCTCGCGCAGAAAGGAGGTACAAAATGATGGGATATACTGAAGACCTGCTCAACTGCGTAGTCCGCGACATCGAGCAGAACTGGGAGCGTAAAGGCGGAAATATTTCTTATTTCGTCGGACTTGTCAGGGGCGTTCGATTGACGGCAAAAGACCTTGACCGTTTCCTTGATGAACACGGCGATACCTGCCACGAGGGCGTAAACCACGTTTTTGCACAAATAGTTTACGAAGATCTGCTCAAAAACGAGGAAGGAGGTGAGGCATGATGTACTTCATTGAGTCTGTTACGACTCTCACGTCAACTGGCAAATCGCGTAAGGGTGCGCTTCTTCAGACCGTTGTCAAGCCGATTGAGCACACCCTATTAAAGGGCGATGACTCTGTGGTAATCCTTGTTAAATATCTTCAAGCGCTCGTCGATAAGTGCAATTCCTCTTTCCGGGGAAATACAGTCTATCTCCACTTCAATCCGGAGTCTTTCCATATATATGCTTGCGGAGAAAAAACCGGCAGCGAAGCTTACATCTTCTCGATAAGCTATGCCCCGGTAAAGGAGCAATTCTTTTTCTATGATCTACCGGGCGCCATATTGTCGCCGATAGAGAATGTATGTGGCCGAGATTTCGCCCAGGAAGTCTATGATGCAGTCGACATGACGAAAGGAGGTGCGCGATGAGACTTGAAGTTGCAGGCGCACAGATAACCGACGCCATAGTCGACGTGCTCGACACCCTCCAGAACCAGCCAGATATCGCGAAAACATATACCAGGACCATCGACGAAGTCACCCGCCTCGTTATCCTCGACCTGTCGACCGTCGACGAACAGGCCGACGCCGAGGTCATAAACCGTCTGCGCGCCCTCCAGATGATCCGGCGCGATATCGTCACGCTGTCATCTCCGCCCGATGTCGATCTTCCGGCCAATGACGTGCCGGCCGCATCACTATAAAGTATTCTATTTCGAGCCGGGAGCCGGGCTAACTCGTAACAAAGCGAGGCGGCCCGGCTCTTTCTTTTTGCCCCGGCGTATTTCGCGCCCTTCTTGCCTCACCCCATACCCCCTCCCAATTTTATACGAAATTTTTGTTACTTTGTAACGAAATGTTTGCAAAGTTGATAACAAACTAAAAATCAAGTAATAAAGAAAAGGGGGAAGGCGTAACAAAAATGGTAACAGTTGGCGTAACAAAGATTTTTCGATTTGTTACACCAGCCAGAGGGAGGGAAGCGTAACAATCTCGGTCGACGTGGTACAAAATGGATTTTCGCTTTGTTTCGATGCTACTATTTTGACCGATAAAGAGTTAGAAACAAATAACGCGGTAACAAAAATTTCTGATGATTTCTTAACTCAACAGGGTAAATAACACCTCTGTCGGGTATAATATGCCATAGAATAGAGAATTATTTGTAAATTTGCAGTCAAGAACCAATCCCTCCAACCATGATAACAGTAAAAACAACAGTAGAACCGCACGTGGCCGAGTATATCAGGGGCAAATTTTACGACCGCGAAGCCGGGGCCGTCAGATTTCCGCCGACCCTCGATATTTATATACTGATTTACGACCTTCTCCAGAAAAGACCGGCTACAAATCCGGTGGATAGCGGAAATCTCGAATTTGCCCTGCCGGAACGTAGGGAGGGAAAGGACCCGGATTCATACAATTATCTGTCAGGAAGGGCGCAGAAAATTCTCGCCGACAAAATGCGCCTTATGATGTGGGCGGAGTTGCACGACCTCATGGACGAGAACAAGCATATTAACGGGATTCAGTTCAAAGAATCTGTTTTTATGTTTATGCGCAAATATGCAATCGAATCAATTACGGAGGATGCGTTGCTGAAGAACTACCAGAGATGGCGCGACAAGCAACGCCGTAAGAAAAAGCGTGGGTATTCAAGAAAATAGTTCGCTTATTTACAGGAATTATTTACCCGACCATGTGTCCTGTTTTGTCCTTTTTTTGAGGTATTTTTGTCGGAAAAATGTCGGAAAAATGTCGAGTAGTTGAAAATCAATAAGTTAAACCTGCAAAATATGAACCGTTCTACTGTTTCAAGTTGCCACAGTCTTAAAATAATACCACTCTCCCTGCTGTCGAGATTCGCCCGGTTTGGTTCGCGGGTGTCTATGATGTTACTCGGCGAGGCAATCGACGCGGAAGCCGTTCCGGGGTCGATAAAGATTTCCACCACCACCGACAATGGTAAAGTAAAGAAAAAAATCACTTTCGAGCGTTCCGATGTATCGGCCGCCGTCGCCGACCGTCTCGATAGGTTTAAAGTTTTGCGTCTGGTCGCCACTTATGTTGATGAATCCGGAAAGAGAAGGGTCGCCGGTTCTCCTAATTGGCCCCTCGCTCTGGATTATACCACCGAAGGTGGAGTTTTCTCCGTCAACCTTCAGGGCGAGGACGTTCGCCCGGACGCATTTTTAACGGATTAAAGTCCTTCCACGCGCCCGCGATATGTGGTTAATTTGCGGCAAAATTAACTACATGAATAGACTACAACGTTTTTTCTCCGATAACTGGACTATTCAGCGACATGATTTTGAAAATATTGTGTCGCTCCTAATGCCGTCTATCATAAACGGAAATATAGAAGCCGCCGCCGCGCAGCTCAAACAGGAAAAATGTACCGTCAAGGCGACCGCCGCGCCGTACATGGCGAAGTGGTACGAACTCGACGATATTACGCTCCCCGTCGATTCTATTGCGGTGATAACCCTTACCGGGGTTCTTTATTCGTGGGAATCGGAATGGGTAATCAAACAGGTGGAAGCCGCCGAACTGAATCCGAATATTTGCGGTATCGTGTTCGTAATAGACGGTCCCGGCGGAATGGTCTCGCACCTCGATATGGCGGCCGCCGCCGTCGAGAACTGCACCAAGCCGACCGCCACCGTAGTAACCGGCATCATGGCTTCCGCTCATTTCTGGTTAGGAACGGCAAGCGACCACACCTTCATAGCCTCGCCACTTTGCGAGGTTGGAAGTGTCGGAGTAGTGATAACCCATTATTCCTTCAAAGAATTTTTCAAACAGAACGGTATCGACTACCGGGAAATATATCCCGATACAGCAGACCTCAAGAACAAGGAAACCCGCGCCCTCGAAGATAACAACGATGAATCCTTATTGAAGGCCCGCGCCGAAAGGATTCACAAAGTATTTTCCGAGACCGTGGCGCGTAACCTCGGAATAGACTACGACCCGGAACTCCCGTTATTCCGTGGTGAAATGTTCACGGGAGACGAGGCGGTCGCCGCCAGATATATCGACGAGTTCGGCGGACTGACCGACGCGGTTAAATGGGTCCTCGCACAGGCAACGAGCCGGAAGGCAAACCAATTATACCAGTAATTAACAACTTATCAACACCCAAGAAAATGAATTTTGCGAATTTTATCCCCGCGATTCTCGGTATTCTCGGACTTACCGCCTTCAATAAGGTGAACGGCAAGGACGACCTTACCGAGACGGATTGCGCAAAACTGAAGGAATACGGGTTCTCCGATATGTTCCTTACAGACTTCAAAGCGTATATCCAGAATCCCCAGCCTTCCGCCGAGAGCAACTCCGACGAGACCTCCCGCGCCGCCGTAGTCGCCGCCGTTCTCGGTCAGGTTACTACACAGCACCAGAAGGCAACCGCCGAACTCTCCGACCTGAAGGCACAGGTAGCCAAGGACAAGGCCGCCCACGCCGCCGCCATCGCCTCGAAGGAACAGGAAATCAAGGCCCTGAACGAGAAGATTCAGACCCTCTCCGCCCTTCCTGAAAACGACCCCGGCAAGGGCGCCGGACACTCCGCCGCTCCCGCCTCCGCCTTCAACATCGACGACACCCAGCAGCTCGGCGGCCTTCCCGGTGAGTTTTTCGCCCTGAACCGCCCCTACAACCTCCGCGCCAAGGCCGCGCTCCTCGCCAACGAAGGGAAGATGCTCGCCGTCGCCGTTCCGAACTCGGTCGATTACAAGACCCTTCAGGACGACCTCGGAGCGTTCTACCGCACCCGCTGGAGCGACCGCCTTCAGTCGTTCCTCGTAGAACTGCCGACTATCACCAAGATTTTCCCGACCGAATCAGGACACCAGGACCTCGAAACCCTCACCAACCTTTGGCTCGGCGAGTTCTCGCAGCCCGACAACTCGGCAAACAGCGAGTTCGACAAGGTTACGAAAGGTTCTTACGAGTTCGGAACAGAAACCCTCCGTATGTACGGGGTTATGTTCGCCCACAAGTTCAAGAGCCTGAAGGACCTCGAAAAATCGTGGATTGGCTACCTGAACCGCGAAGGCTCGAACCCGGTAAAACTCTCGTTTATCGAGTATCTCCTCGTAGAGACCGCCCAGAAGCTGCACAACGAGCGCGAACAGCGTTATATCAACGGTGTGCGCAAGGACCCGGACCCCGACGTTCCCGGCCGCGCAATGGAAGCTGCCGACGGTATCTACGAATATCTCCGTAAACGTGTCGAAGGACATACCGACTTCACACCCAACGGAGGGACCACCGGGAAAACCGTCTATCAGATAAAGCCCTTCAACCTTCCCCGTATCACCGCCGGCAATATCGGCGAGGTGTTCTATCAGGGTACGAGCATGATACCCTCGGTGTTCCGCGATACCGGTAAAATCTGCCTGTTCATCCCCTCGTGGATGCTTCCCCTTTACCACAAGTACAACGAGGCCCACTACGGCCAGAACGTTGACTACAAAGCGGGAATCACCTACGTTAAGGAGTTCCCCGCCGTCAAGATTGTAACCCTCCCCAACGCTGACAACCACCACCGTATCTTCTGGACTATCGACGGCAATTTCCGCACGTTCGACCATGTGGCCGGCGAAATGCTCCGTTTCACCCTCGAACAGCAGGACTGGACCGTAAAAGTCTGGTCGAACTGGAAAGAGAGCATACAGGCCGAGGTCGTCGGCTACAAATACACCGAGCCCCTCGAAATGGACGGAAGTCGCCAGCTTATCTGGTGTAACGACTACGACCGCCCCGATACCTACTTTATCGAGGCCGCTCCGGACGCGAATCCTTCAGCCCTCCTTCATTCGTCAATCGTAACCGTCGCCAACTCGAAGGAGTTCGAGATTACCGACATCGCAGACGCGCAGGTCGGCCGCCTTATCTCCCTGAAGTGTGGCGTTGACGGAGACAGCGGCGTAACTATCAAGAAGGACGGAAAATTCTCGCTCCTGTCAGCAGCATGGACCCCCAAGAAGGGCGACGTTATCACGCTGATGAAACGCGCCGACGGCAAGTTCATCGAGGTTTCCCGCACAACCGCCGCCGCTGATTCCTACCAGTTCGACGCGAACGCCACAACCCCCAGCCTGAAGGGTGCAACCGTTTTCGTTGTCGGTGAGAACACAGCGGCAACCGCAATCACCAACCTGACCGAAGGTATCGCCGGCACTCTCTACACAATCCACGGAGCCGGAAGCACCTACGCCTCGACTATCGCCGACGGCGGTAATTTTGTCCTCACAAAGGCAATTACCCTGAAGGCCGGTACATTCATCAAACTGGTGATGGGCGACGACAAAAAATTCTATGAAGTGGCCCGCGGCTGATTCATAGCCCCAGAAAACAGGGAGGGCGATTATACCCCTTCTCGCCCTCCCTGTTATCACCTCTAAAAGTAAAATCAATTAAAAGTCTGAAAATATGACATATATTAAAACGTCCGTACCCCGTGCCTCCGGCAATCCCGGCACAGGTATTCAGCCCCGCGACCAGTTGACAATTATCGACATCGACGATATCGCCTTCATGCCACCCGCCGACGACAAAGGGGTGGTTATCGCCGATAATATCGTAATGAAGCCGGGGCGTTACGGTATCAACCTCTATATGACCCAGGGCACAATCGAGATAACGAGCGCAGCCGAAGGCGACACCGACAAAATCGGTTTCACTCCCTCGATTAAGTTTGAACACCCCGGCAACGAACAGGCCGTGCGTGAGTTCAAGGTCAACTATATCAACCGGAAAGTTATCGTAATTGTGCGTTACTGTTCCGGCAAAGCTGCCGACCTTATCGGTACGATGTGCAACCCGTGCCGCCTCACACCCTCCTACACCGGCAACAACGAGAGCAATACCAACGAAATGACCTTTACCCAGATTTCCAAGGGTAACGATATTTTCATCTACAAGGGTACTGTTCCCCTCGAAGAACCGGTTTCGACCGTGGAGACCGGCGTGAAGGTCGTAAATTTCGTTTCCGACGGTCAATATCAGTTGTCGAGCGGTTCGGCCGTTATCGACGAAATCAGCGGCGGAGCGCATGACGCAGTTATTACGCTCCTCGGTGTGGGCGGAACTTCCCCCACCGTCTCGGCGACCGCCGGAAAAATCCTTCTCAAAGGAGGCAAGGTGTTCACCGCGACCGAAGGTTCACAGATTACCCTCCGCGCTTTCGACGCAGGCGACGGCGGTATCATGTGGATTGAACAGAGCCGCTACAACGCCGCCTGATACCGGAAATATCCCAATCTCTGAAGGTCCGAAGGTTTCACCGCCTCCGGGCTTTCTTTTTGTGTCCTTCCTTTGGTAATTACCGGCTTGTAAATTTGCGCTGTAAATAATTGAAAACATGAATACCCAAGACAAAAACCAAATTACCGAATATCTCGCCGGTTCCCGTGATTACTCGGAGGGTGTGTCGCTGTATCAGCGTTTCGGGCAAAATTTACGTCTGAAGCGTCTGTTTGTTACTGACGACACGCAGACAACGAAGGAAATCCTGTTTGAAGAACTCCGAAAACTCGCCGGGCTTACTGAACTGGAGTTCGCCCACCTTCCGCGCCGAGCTGCCACCCCCAAGCCGACACTCAACGGGAAAACCGTCAAAGCAATCATTTTCGACGATCCGAAGGAGGATAACGAAGTTGCCTTGAAGGAACTCGCCGATTCTTTCGGCGTAACCGTCGATGAACTTGTAAGCCCTGATTTTCAGGAAAGGGTACTGGCTATGGACGAGAACGCCAACCGTATCGAGGAACTGACCGACCAACTCGACGCGGCCCGCTCGAAATATGCCGAAACTCCGGAGCCTGTCAGGAAAATGATACGTTTCCGCGAAAAATATCCCTTCCTGAACTCTCCGGACTGTCCGAATGTGCTGAAGGTGCTTGTTGCCGATATGTTCACTTCATACGACAACTATAAATCCGCCCACGCACGCCTTCAGGTTCTCGCCGATGACGAGACAGCCGCCGCCGTCGCCGACTGTGAGAAAGTCGTTACCGAATATCTGAAGAACCGCGAAATTTGGGACGAACTCGAATATTACCGGGAAAACGGCGCGATTCTCGGTAAAGCTGCAAAGTTCCGCGAAATGGAGGCCGCCGAGGATTATACCCAACTTTCCGAAATAGACCTTATGAAGAAACTCCAGAGCGCGAATGTCAACGAATCCAAACACCGGAAGGCTGTCAATACCGCAAAGGAGAAGGGCGAAACCAACGACCGCGCCGAAGCCGCTCTCGCCCGCTGGAGCGCGACAAAAAAGGCTATTCAGGAGGAAGTGGCACGACGAAAAAAAAAGTAACTGGGGAAATCGCCAAAGCTGAACGAAATCGGTCCGATCTTACCCGGTACCTTTCGCGTTCCGGCTGCCACCCGTGCGACCGTTCCGAAGCCGGTTATCAACTGGGAATAATTAACAAGAAAATCGACGCTCTGAATGTATCTTTATCCCTCCTGCAATCTCTCGACGACTGACCTCCGGGAATTTCCCGGTGGCACTATATACAACGGCGACTGCCTCGAAACGATAAAGACGCTTCCGTCGACCTCCGTTGACTGTATTATTACCGATCCCCCCTATTTTCTCGGAATGACCCACAACGGGCAAAAAGGAGCGTTTAAGGATTTATCAATCTGCCGACCCTTCTACCGGGAATTATTCGAGGAGTTCCGCCGCGTATGCCGTCCGGAAGCCTGTATTTACTTCTTTTGCGACTGGAGGGGCTATGCTTTTTATTATCCGCTGTTCGATGAAATTTTGAAAGCGCATAATATGCTCGTCTGGGATAAATTGGCCGGACCGGGCAGTCGTTACGCATTTTTCCACGAACTTGTATTGTTTCATGCCGGAGATGGGGTGAATATAAAGGGGAAAAATATTATTTCCGGTATAAAAAGTTTCTCCACCGGCGCGAAATCGACCTCCGGAGCGAAAGTTCACCCGACACAAAAGCCGGTCGCCCTGATTCAAAAATTTATAGCCGACGCGACCAAGCCCGGCGATGTTATCCTCGATACTTTCGGAGGTTCCGGAACTACCGCCGTCGCCGCCGTCCGCTCCGGTCGCCGCTTTATCCTAATGGAACAGGACGAAGGCTATTATCATACCGCTTGTAAACGTCTCGAAGATGAATACCGACAATAACCCCACACCTCCCGAATTACCGGCTATCTCCAAGAAGGAGGAAGAAGAAATAATGCAACTCGCCGCCGTCGGATTCATGCCGAGGGACATCGCGGTGGCTATGGAATGGCCCCGCGAGAAGCGCGTCGCCTTCTGCCTTCTCGCCAATACGCCCGGTTCCGAAGTCGCCCTGCTGATAGCCGCCGGCAAAGCCATAGGACGCGCCGACCCTCAAAAAAAATTACAGGAGGCGGCGAAAGCCGGAAATATCGACGCGATAAAGGCCCTTCAGAAACTTCAGGCGAATAACCGATTTAATGAACTGGTTAACCACATGGACGACGATGAGTTTACCGATTAAGCCCTCCCGAATCAATTTTGAGGCGATAGATTTCCACCAACTCGACCGGATTCTGAAAACCGGCGACGTTGATAGCCTTACCCCTTCAGAGCGCGAATATTTCGACCTAATGAAGGTGGTCCGGGGTTTCCATGCCAGAATGATGATGCCCGGAGGCGAACGCATAGTTACCAAATCCGGAATTATCAAACTCCTGAAGTCTGACGCTTACGGTCTATCAGACTGGATGGCGAGGCAAATCTACACCGACACCCTGAATTTTTTCTACGACCAGGAAGGAGTGACGGCCCGCGCATGGTCGAATATCTACGCCGACCGTCTCGATAACCTCGCCAAACTCGCAATATCCGCCGGGAAACTGAAGGAGGCGAAGGGCTACATTGTCGAAGCTGCCAAACTCCGGGGCTGTTACGACGATGAAGCCCCGGAGATACCGCAGGAACTTCTCGACGCGGCCCCCGTAACTATCTACACCGCCGACCCCGAAAGTCTGGGCGCACCACGCGCCGACCGGAAGGAAATCGACGCTTTCATCGATTCTATACCCGACATTCCCGAATTTAGCCGCCAACGAATCAAGGAGGATGCCGGAATCAAGAAACGCAATTTGCTTTCCCGAATTATCGAGGATATAAAAGAGTTCGGCGATGAAGATAAGTAAAGAAGCCCCTGAAGCCGCTGTAAAATTTGGCTCTGAAGCCCTCGTTTTATGCGACTGGATAGATACGACCAACCTCGTATTTATCGGCGGCCGTGGTGTGGCTAAAAGTACCGTTATCCTCGCCCGGCGTTCCGAACGCTGTGTGCGCCTAATGCCGGGCGCACCAGTAGCGATTGTGGCGAACACTTATTCAAACCTTATCGACAATATCATGCCCGCCGTTCAGAATGGCTGGAAACTTAACGGACTGATTGAAGGAGTTCACTACATAAAGGGAAAACGCCCCCCGGTGGAATGGTCGAAAAGATGTTCCGTTATTGTCGATGATTATCGGCACGTTTATAGTTTCTGGAATGGCTCTGTTATCTTTCTCGGCTCTCTCGATAATCCCTCCTTACTCGCCGGTAAATCCGTCGCCCACCTCCTGTTCGATGAAGCAAAATACGCTTCCGATAGCCGCGCCGCCCGTGTGATGCCTATACTACGAGGCGACGCGATTACTTACGGACGCTGCCACCTTTACGGAGGTGTAACGATTACAACCGATATGCCCGACGTTACCGAAGGGGAGTTCGACTGGTTTTTCCGCTATGCCTCCGAAATGAACCCCGAAAGAATCATAAAGACGATTCAGGCGGCGGGCGAACTCAATAAATACCGGATTAAACTCACCCGCGAGAACCGGAACCCGACCCCTGATGTTCGCAAACTCGCCCGGATAGAAAAGAAAATCGAATATTATACCGAGGGTCTCCTGAAGTTAAGGAAGGGGCAAACCTTCTTTATGAATATATCGAGTTTCGTTAATATCGACATTCTAACCCTCGACTATGCCAAACGACTGTATAACGCCGCCCTCGAACATCACGAGTTCCTTAAATCCGTTCTGGGTATGCGTCCGGGCGTGAGACAGGACGCGAGATTTTACGTTCTGTTCGGAGAACGCCACAAGTACACCGACGGAACGATTTCCGGAGAAGCCGCGTTCAACTGTTCGCAACTCCGTTACCTCGACCCCTCCCGACCACTGGAGGGTGGTATGGATTTCGGCAATATGCTTTCTTTCGTTATCGCCCAACCTGACGGACAATATTACCGGATTCATAAAAACCTTTACGAGCTGCCGCCTAACTCTATGCGGGAACTCGCCGACCAATTCCTTACATTCTTTCAGAGCCACCAAGAGAAGGTGCTTTATCTCTATTACGACCGAGCGGGCAACAACTACCAGAGGCAGAACGAGGACCAGGCCGGCAAGATTAAAGCCGCTATCGAGAAGGACTCAGAAGGAAGGCGCACCGGCTGGAGTGTGGTTCTGATGTCGCGCAAGCAAGGAACGATAAGGCAAGAGGCTGAATTTAACTTCATGCACGAACTGATGAGCGGCAAGAACAAACGCCTTCCGCTCCTTATGGTTGACGCTCTGAACTGCACCGAAATGATTTCAAGTATCGAACTCGCAAAGGCTGAAGTTAAATACCGTGGAGATGTAAAGATAGTGGCCAAGGTCAAGAAGTCCGAGAAGCTGGCTCCGAAGAAGCTGCCCCGATTGTCGACCAACTTCTCCGACGCTTTCAAATACCTGATGATGCGCCGTTCGTGGCTGACAGCAGCCAAAGCCGAGAATGCCGCAGGTTCCGGAGCCGATTCAATGGTCGAGCAATGGATGGCCGACCGCTTCAATTCCTGACATACTTACCGGTTAACAATCAACCGACCGAGCAACGCCCGACGACCTTCCGGTCGCCGGGCGTTTTGCATCTCACCGCGCCGACTCCATGTAACGAGGTAACGAATCCCCCCGGCTCACATTTCACTCCGGTAAGGGGTGGTAATAACTTTCGCGCTTCAGAGCGGCACGGTCTGCGCGTCGTGTCATTTTTTGCGATTGTGATTTCAAAAGGAATTAACTCCCTGATATAGGCACAATTCAATAAAACCCGACCAAAATTTCATGCTGAAAAATGCATTTATGGGGCGATAATATTAGATTTTGACTTTGATTACCACATAAAATTTGTATTTTTGCGATGTCAAACACCAGAAAACCGGCGATATTTTTTAATTACACGCCGTTATGAAAAAAATCTTTTTGATGCTCTCCCTCCTGATTTCTTTGATAGGTACAGCACAAGACAAACCATTGACTTACTCCGAAGTTATTCAAGTAGAAGGGAAGACCCAATCTGAAATTTATGGAGGTCTACGCGAGTGGGTAGCAACATCATTTGTAAATGGAAAGGCCGTTACCCAAATGGAAGACCAAACTACGGGAACAATAATTCTGAAAGCTCAATTCCCATTCAAAAAAGGCGGATTTTATAGTGCTTACACGGGGAAAGTTGAATATATTTTAAAATTACAATCGAAAGATGGACGTTTCAGAGTTGAAATGTCAGGAATCACCCATGAAAATAAACCAGGGAATGCACCTCACTGCAGCCTTGGTCTAATAACTACCGCAGAAAAATCCGGAAAAGGAGGAATTGACAAAGGTGCCCATAACAAAATATGGAAAGAAATAAAAGAAAAATCTGCCGAACAATTTTCAGAACTCATCACATCGTTAAAAGCCCTCTCCAATTTCAGTCCGATAGTAGAGGAGGAGTGGTAATATCCTTTTATCCAATTTATATCTATGCACAAGCAAATAGCCGGAACTTTTGCTCCGGCTTATTTTTTATATTTACAATTAAATTTTATTAACGTTTTTTTTTTTTTGTTCACAAAATTATGCCGACATTCGCAGTGTCAAACTGTTATGGAGTCTACTCCGGGTCGAGTCTGAAGCGGCTCGAATAATCGGGCATTTTTTATGCCCAAAATGTAAATACGAAATATAGGCGAACGCCTTCTCCACCATTAATAACTCGACCCATCGTCGGTTTCCGTGGCAGTTTGACGACAAGGAGAGGTGTTCGCCTTTTTTATGTCTTATCAGAACGTCAAACAAATAAACTGCCACAGTAATGAAAACAACTACAACCCTTCCTGCTCCGGCTCTGTCGTACAAGCCAAGAGTGAAAATTTACCTTATTAAAGGAATTATTTGCCTTACATCGAAAAATTTCAGTATATTTGCAAGTATAGCCGCGGCCTTGATGGAGTATGTCGGTGTATTATCAGACAATTATAGATTGGTCGCTTTCGGGGCGCTGGTATTCCTCGCGGGATTCCTCCCCTGGGGCGTCAGGGATACCGCCCGCTACTTCCGCCAGGACAAAATCGGCTTAAAATGACAGAAAAACAGTACACAGAAAATCACATTTTATTCTATCAATTTAAAATCGGTAACACAATGAAAAATAATATTATACTTTCAGCAGGCGCAACACAAGTAATAGGAAACCTTCAGCACAGTTGCGGAACCTTCGATTATTATAATGACACTTTAACCGGACTGTTCAACTATATTCTCAACCAAAGCGATGAAATCGGGATGGACGATATGGAGGCACTGCATGCGCTGCGTGTACTCAATGCTCTGAAAGCCGATCTCAGGCTTCTTGCGGGTAGAGGCGCGGACACGCCCGAGAGTGTGACATCGGAAGAAGTGGCGGCACGCGTTGAAGCGACCTTCGAGAATATCGGTATGACTGAAAAAAACGAAAAAAATGACGAAGAAACAGCGCTTGGAAAAGTAGACGCATACGTCAAAAATGCCAAACAATCTTTACGGGACGCGCTGTTGCAGCTCGATAACGCGCTCGACTTAGTCCAGCATCGTGACGTCAACGGCGTACCTGTAGATGACAATATAATAAGTATGCAGGCCGACCTTACCAGGCTCCGTCTGTTGCTTACTGAAGAAGTATTTGACCCTGTTTTCGAGTATATCGAAAAGGGTATGCACTCAAAGGTAGACAGCCAACAATGTTGATTGTGAGATAATGGTTATTTTATGAGTAGCAGAGTACCCGTTGTGAAACGGGTACTTTTTTGTTATCGGGTCATGTCCTTCGCAGTGCCGTACCATATTAGGATATTTGCATACATTTTAATTGCTTAGCATCATGAAACATCTGAAACAAGAGTTCGACAAACTTACTTTTAAGGAGGTGGTTATCTACTGTCTGGCTTTCGTTGTAATGATTGCCGGACTTACGCTCCTGTTTATGGGATTGTTCATCCCGCCGGAGGGTGAGATACATAGTTCTGTACTGACTGCGTTCGGGAGTATCTGCATTTTCGTTGCATCTCTACTGGGTATATCTATTCATTATGCCAACGAACTCGACAAGTTCAAGGCTAATATCAACGAGCGCATGGGTGAATTGACAAAATAATTATTGCAGTTATGAATAATGGAGAATATTATCTTGGTTGTCGGTTACGCGCTCTCTCAAATAGGGCGTTCATTTGCGCTTGCGTTGTCGCTGGTCTTATTGCTGGAGGGTGTCGCAGCTCTCGAAACGTGGTTCAGGAATCGGAGACGATCGAACATAACGAGTTCAACACTTCCGAAAAAAACGAATCAGTTCACAGCGAGGCAAATGATAGTATTTGTCAACGGGACACAATTAAAGGTGGTGCCGGGGAGTGTGGTCGTATCGACATCGAGCGAGACACCGCAGGCCGCCCGGTCGTTATCCTTTGGGAAATTAACTCTAACTTTTCGGCTGAAGTCTCGACGGAAACGCTCAAAAAAAGCATATTCGACCTACGCGGTTCATCAGACAACGCCGAGACTTCCGGTTCCGTGGATTCCGTCACCCAAAAGAAGGAGGAAGCTAAGACGGATGTTAAGATCGGAATCCCTTTAGGCAGCATTATAGGATGGGGACTGGTTGCTATGGTCGTCATATACCTGATGTATGGTTTTATTACAGAAATAATGTTACCATGGATAAATCGGCTCAAAAAATAGATCTGTACGACGCTATCGAGCAGATGAAACGTATCAGCTTGTCCGGCGGTACATTCTCGCTGAAGTTCCGGAAGTGGAACTCTCAGACACGCAGCGGGGGCGACATAGTGATAATCAATGCCGCACGTATACGCCCTAAAGCTGCTGATGAGAAAATAGCAAATTCAAGTTACAAATTATTTTTCACCGACACGGAGACAGGCCTCGCCCGTAATTGTTGGCAACCCCTTATAATGGAGTTTAACGGCCGGCGAACCGTGTTAAACTGATACTTTAACTTTTACGATGATACGAAGAATCGGAAATTTCGGTTTCGTCGATAACGGGGCCGGTGAGATTTTCACTTTCAGCCTGAACGCCAAGGCGGGAGGCTGGACACCTTCAACCTATATGCTCCGGGGGGCGACCGCTTCCTTTGGCTACAAGTATATAAACGTTAACGGAACGCCTGTAATACCCTACGGAGAGGATAACAACCTCCCCGGCAAAGTCCGCCACCTTCTTGAAAACTTTTACGCCGGTGAGGGAATCATGGGTAAGAAAGCCGGTTTGCAGTGGGGCGAGGGTCCCCGGCTCTACCGCGACGCGGTAGACGGCTCGAATATCTTTTACCGGGCCTGGACCGTCGACGACGAGATTACCGCCGACCTGAAGACAACCGATTACCTCACACAGTTGCACCGCTGTCTGATAGACCTCGTTCATCTGGAGGGATTCTGGGTGAAGTTCACCCGGACACGCGGGTCGCGTATCGGTGTGGGTAAGATTGCGACCGTCGAACACGTCCCCGCCGGAAAGGTTCGTTTTGTCTATCCGGGCGAGAATAAATTGCCGACACAGGCAATGGTGGCGGATTGGCCGGCCGCTGACCCGGCTACCTCGCACGTTTACCCCCTGTTCGACCCCCGCGACCCGTTGAAATATCCTGTCTCTCTGGCATATTACAACATATACAGTTACAACCACGACCATTATAGCGTTCCGCGCTTTATCGGGGCGTTCGACTGGCTCGAACTCGCCGGCACACTCGCCCCCCTTCTGGCAGCTTACAACGAGAACGCCGCCGCAATATCGAAGCATATCAAGTCGCCGCAGTCATATTGGGACCGCGCCGAGGAGCGGATAAAAGATGTTTGCCGACAAAAGAACATTCCTTACCGTGCCGAAATGCTGGAGGAGTTCAAGGACGAGGCAATGGAGAAATTTGCAAATTCAATGTCTGGAAAAGAGAACGCCGGAAAGTTCCTTCATACTTCCGACTACTGGAATCCTGAGGCTAACGAGTTCGAGGGCTGGGAGATTGTGGCTATCGACAACAAGGTTAAAGACTATATCGAGGCACAGGTCGCAATCTGCAAGAAGTCAGAAGCCGCCGCCACCTCCGGTTTCGGGCTGGACCCCTCGCTCTCAAATCTTATACTCGATACGAAATTAGGTTCCGGCTCTGAAAAACTCTACGCCCTGAAGGTCTACAACGCCACGGAGACCGCCGTGCCTGATATGATACTTTGCAAGCCCTTCCAGATATTTATCGATGTCAACCACCCCGGAACAGATATAAAAATCGGCTTATACCGGACAGTCGTCGAGGCTGAAAAGAATGTGAACCCCGAAAACCGAGTTAAAGCAAATGCGTAGTTTGTTCGGTGACATAGAGCAGCCACATCGTAGCAAAGACGAGGGTAAAGAACGTCCAGATAATCCTAACAAGGATCGAACGGTCACTTGCCAACGTACATACGGGCGTTATGTAGAGCGCCGTATAAAATCAGAACTTGCTCTCGAGAAGGTGTTGCCGTGGCATTTCGAGAATGGTACGGCCTATCACTGTTTTTCATTCGGCGATGTCGACGCGCTCACCTATTTACGGGTTATAATAAAACAGCAACGGGTTGAATATGTGCTTTTATCTACATGGTGCATGGCTGTGACTGATGTCGAAGAGATTGCCAAGTGGGTACATCGTGGCGACCTCGGGCATATTGATTTTTATGTAGGTGAAATTTTTCAAGCCTCGTATTATACCATTTACCTAATGTTATCGGAATTAGCGAATGAATTCGACGGGAGGGTAGCGATTTTCCGTAACCACTCTAAGGTTATTGCCGGTTTCGGTGAACGATTCGATTTTGTTATTGAGGGCAGCGCTAACGTTAATACGAATCCTCGATCGGAATGTACGGTGATTACCGTCGACACGCAACTGGCTCGATTCTACAAAGAAGAAGTTTTCGACAATATACATTCCTTTAACAACGATTTCCCCGACTGGAAACCCTATAAACTGAAACGCGATGAAATTATTTAACGTGCAAGCCGACGGAAGCAGCGAGATAACCGCAGCTATCGGGTTAATATCTAACGACGTGGATTTTTCCAAGTGGGAACCGGTTCTGCCTTTGGGAATCCGTGATGTAACCGCAATCATAGGCCCGGAACCGGTCAAGGCTCTGGCGGATTTCTACGCCGGGACCACACCACCGGGCGACGGTTCACCCGGTGCTGTCACCGCCCTGAAGTACCTCCGGCAGGCGGTCGTCCTGTTTACATGGCTGAAAATAATCCCGACACTCGACGCGCAGCATGACAGCACAGGACGCTCCCGCCGCCTCGGTGAGAACGAAAAGGGGTTGACGGCTCTTCAGGAGTTCAAAGACGAACAGAATATCCTCCGTCTCGCATACGAAGCGACGGATGCCCTTATCGAGACAATGGACCGCGAAGCCTTCCCGTTCTGGACTGAATCGCGGAAATACAACCTACGCAAGGGACTACTGATTCAGAGTAAAGAGGAGTTCGATGAATATTATAATATCGGGTCTCACCGGTTATTCGTTACACTCCTCCCGATTATTCGCGAGGTACAGGGCGCACAGGTCGCCCCGGTTCTCGGTCGCAAATATCTCTCCCTCCTGTTATCGGGAGAGGATTCCGAAATTACCGACCTTCTGAAGGAACCTGCTGCCCGCGCCGTGGCGTTGCTCACCATGCAGAAGGCAATCGAACGCCTTCCGGTGGAAGTCATTCCTGAAGGAGTGGTGCAGATTCAACAGTCGCAACCGGTTAACTCCCGGCTACGCGCCGAGCAATCCGCCCGCGCAGCTGTCGCCGCCTCCCTCGGTGCGGATGCAAAAAAATATATAGAGAATATTCAGGACATCGTGGCGCAGCTCGACGCGGAAGGCGAAACGCCCGACCACACGATGCCCGGTCCGATTGTTCACAGCAAAGGAATGTCGTTTTAATGGAAACAATCACCACGCGAGGAAAAACGGTAAAAATTCCGGTCAATGTAGCGGAGCTGACACCGGCGCAATATGAATATTATTGCTTTCTGGCTTTCGCTCTTGCCGGAAAGATAATAACGCCTGATTACTTCCGCATTCGTTGGTTCTCCTTCTTGATCGACCTCGGGAAATCCGATTTTACAATCCTGAAACAGGAATACATCGACGAACTCGAAAGACAGATTTCGGCAATTGACGGCTATTTTGTCAAGGAAATGATCGAGGGGCAGGAGCGTATTCATCTCGATTTCGATACCGTGGTTAATCTCCTTCCGGAATATAAGGGGTATAAAGGCCCCGGCGACCTTCTTCAGGGTGTTACATTCGGTGAGTTCGTGGAGTGCTACACCGTCGCCGAATGTCTGGACGGAGCAGAACCCGAAGCAATGGCCGAGGGATACGAACATATCGCCCGAACGCTCTACCATATCCCGGACACCGCTCCGGTGCCCGACCTCCTGGCCTTCCACGCCCCGAAACTGTTTTCATCCGTCTGGAAGGCTATCCAGAGCGGGCCGATAGAGATAAACGGGAAGAAAATCGACTTTCGGATTATCTTCAAGAGTTCCGGAAGCACGAAGCCCGACGACAAGACAGGGTGGACCGGCATAACCTTCGAGGTAGCGTCTGCCGGACTGTTCGGAAACGTCAGTCAGGTAGAAACGGCGGATATGTGGGCGGTCCTCATTTACCTGTATAAATGTAAATTCGAGTATATGAACGAAAAACGAAATTCTAAAACTTCATAATCATGGAATTATCACAGAAAATTAAACAGATGATTAAGGGCTGGGAAGGCTGTAAATTAACCGCCTACCGTTGCCCCGCCGGTGTCCTTACTATCGGCTACGGACATACAGGTGCAGACGTTACCCCCGGCAAGCGTATCACACAGGCGGAGGCGGAAAGTCTGTTCGATAGCGATATACGGAAGTTCGCCGCCAAGGTCGCGCCGTTATTCGCGGGGGTTGCCCTCACTAACAACCAGTTCGACGCGCTTGTTTCGCTGTCTTACAATGTCGGTTCCCTCTCGGCTAAGGCACCGACGTTACTCCGGAAGGTCAAGGCAAACCCGAATGACCATTCTATCCGTGCCGAGTTCCTGAAGCACGTCAACGCAAGGATTAACGGCGTACTGAAGCCGCTCCCCGGACTTGTCAAACGCAGAACCGCAGAAGCAAACCACTATTTCGGACAGTTATGATAAATCTCCTTCAGTATCGCGAATATTGGGAGCGGGTAGCCGACCGCCTCGTTTCCGTTACCGGCGTTCTGCCCGTGGCGGTGGATAAGGACATGGGAAAGAAGATTCAGGCGTTACCGACCGGCTCCATAACCCTGTTTATCCTTCCGCCCGGAGGTGAATCGGAAAGCAAGAACCCCGACGCTTTCCGCGAGGCCAACCAATGTGTGGTGTTCGTCATGGAGAAATACGATCCACAGCGAAAGACCTCGTTTGCCGCTTTGGAATCCTCGCAAAAAGCTATCGAGGATGTCAAGGCCCTGATGCTTGACGACCTCGCCGCCGGTTGTCCTGTAATGCGTTTCGATGTCTCGACACTGAACACTCTCCCCGAAACGGAGTTTTTCGCCGGGTTCGCCGGGTGGTCGATTGGCTTTAAAATAATAACCTGACAGTATGGAAGCCGAAAGCATTAAAGCACAATATTTCCGACAACAACTCGAAAAGGGAATCCGCGATATATTCGAGGCTCAAAGGGCTATCGCCACCGAAAGGATATATCAGAGTGGCCACGACCGGATCCGCGAGAAACGAGGCGGTTCGACCCTTCAGGGAAGAAGCGGGGTTTTGCTGGAGGCGTTGACAAATCCCCGGTACCATATCACCCCCGACGGAGAGGGTATCAGGACAGAAACGACGTTACCGACTTATATCCGCTTTCTCGATATGAAACGACACGGTAATTATCAAATCTATAACCGCCAAATCTGGGGTATTCTCTACTGTGAAACCATGATAAATGTGAAATACGAGTTCCAAGACTGGCTTGACCGGCATTTTCCCGAACTCCTACAACAGTTCAATAACCAATTAAAACAATAATTATGAAAAAATTCAAACACATTACAGGAATAGTATTGAGGTCGGCGATAATGCTTATCCCGGCCATAGTGGCTGTATGCTGGCTTATTGGCGCCCACGGGTGGGTTGTTACCCTCCTCGCAGCTCTCGGAGTCGAATTCATTATCGGTGTCATTCTCTCTTTTGGAGTGGCTATGGCCGCACAAATCAAAGTGTATCGAGACTCGAAAAAAGAAAAAGCAGACCACACCTCCAATTAATAAATAACTCTTTCCGTCCCGTTGCAACGTCCCCGTCGGCCTCCGTCGGGGATTTTTTACACATAAAATGTAAAATATTTTCTCACTATGGAATTATTTACTATATTTGCGGTAAATAATTCACTATTAACTATTGCAATATGGACAAACAAGTAATTACCACAATCAACGGCATCGAAATTTCTGCCGTCCACGACGAAAACAACAACTTTTTCGTCCCCGTCAAACCCATCTGCGACGCCATTGGCGTTAACTACGAATCTCAGTATGCAAAGTTGAAAGACCATGAAATTTTAGCTTCAACTATTGTGCTCAGCACAATGGTTGCCTCCGACGGAAAGCAGCGCGAGATGGTCAGCCTGCCACTCGAATTTGTTTACGGATGGATTTTCACCATCAATACAAAAAATGTTTCTGAGGCAGCCCGCGGCTCAGTCCTACGCTACCAGTTGGAATGCTACAACGCCCTCTACCGGCATTTCGCCGGGTCGCTCCGGCGGCGTGTAGAGGAAAACGAGGCCGAAATTGCCGCCCTCAAAGCTGTCAACGATGCTATCTCTCGCGAAAAAGAGGCGAAGGCCGACCGGCGCAAAGCCGAGGAACATCTCGCCTCAATCCGAAAACAAAGACTTGATTCCTGTCCCGTATTGGACTTCAATTAGGTGAATTATTTTACCCATCGCTCCCGATGCAAAGAGTTGCCCGGGAGCGATTTTTCCAACAGAATTGAGTAGCGCATCACATTATACGAGATTATTTACTTTATAAGATTATCGTTTCACCTAAAATAGTATAAATCATGGATAACAAGTGTATCAATTTTAACAGCGTTGAAATTTTGATTGTCTGCAAAGACGGTATAGAATATCTCCCTATTAAACCTATCTGCGAAGCTATCGGAATTGATGCAAAGGCACAACGGGATAAAATTCAAGAAGATGAATTTTTTAAACCAGTTGGGGTGATTATCCCCTCACCTGGAGCAGATGGAAAGAATTACGACATGTTTTGCCTACCGGTAAAATTTATCTACGGCTGGCTTGCTACAATTAATCCCGGGAAAGTAGCACCCGAAGCAAAAAAGAATGTTATAGAATATCGCCGAGAATGTTACGAGGTACTTTATAATCACTTTCATAACACTCTCGACAGACAATTAAAGGCTAATGAAGCAGAACTCAAACTTCTAAAAGAACTCAACGCCGTAATATTGGAAGAAAAAGAAGCAAAAGCAAGGCGACGTAAAATAGAGGAATCACTTGGAAGGCTCCGCTCCGAACGTCTTAACCCACAGCCACAACTTGACCTCTGAATAGGTGAAACAATAATCATTACCCATCGCTCCCGTGCAAAGAGTTGCCCGGGAGCGATTTTTTATATGACTGGCATACCATGCTAAAAAACACTCCTCACATCACTGTAAAATAATGCTAAATTTATCACAGGTAGTGAAATTTCTACTTTATAATTTTGTTATATATAGAAAAATTACTACCTTTATAGTGTCAAACGATAACTATAATCAAAAATGAAACGCTACAAAGTAAGGGAAGTAATCAGGATGCTTGAAGCTGACGGCTGGTATCTCGCGACAACCAAAGGCGACCATCGACAGTTCAAGCACCCTATTAAGAAAGGACGTGTGACTGTGAATAAAAAGCTGTCGGATACGCTTGAACAAGAGATTTTAAACAGTATTTTCAAACAGGCAGGGTGGCGTTAAGCCCCCCTGCATTCAACAAATATCGTAATATGGCTAATATCATTAACGTAGAAATCAGTTGGGCTGGAAAAAACTACTGCTGCGGTTGGGGCTATGAAGGTGTAGGAGCCGTTTTGTGTACCAACAAGACACTTCCAGGTATTAAAAGTGACTTTGAGGAGTCGCTTCGCTTTCACATAGATGCTATGGTCGAAGATGGCGATCCGGTGCCCGAATGGTTGGCAGCCGGTGATTACGAAATCGAGTATACCCTGTCGGCAGCCGCACTGCTTCGTGATGCCGAGAAGTTTACGACAATGGCTGCAATCAGCCGTGCTACCGGTATAAACCAAAAGCTGCTCAGCCATTACGCGAATGCCCTCAAGTTTCCCCGCCCGGCACAACGTCAGCGCATAGTCGACGGCCTACACGCCATCGGCCGCCAATTCCTTGCGGTTCAATAGTTATCGTTTGACACACAAGCTTTGACCGCATGCCCCCGCCATATCGCGGGGGCATTTTTTTGCTGATGTGTAAAATTATCCATTACTCGATGATTTATAAAATCGGGGCTGTGCCTATTTTGGCACAGCCCCGACAGCGTCTGTGGACTTTGCGTGTCAAACAAAAAGAGCCAAGGACGCTTGTTCGTTTGTCATACTCGCTGAGAAAATGTTGCCAGTTGCACTCCAATCTCGTTAAGAGCTTTTATAAACGTCGCTTCTTCAGCCTCGGTGAAGGCTGCGGGCTTGCCGTTTACTAACTGGCCCTTTACTCTCTGATACAACCACTGGCGGGTCTTGCCGAAATAATGCCGGGCAATGTAGGCGAGGTTGACAACCTCGGTTAACGTTCCCATGCGTTCATGCATCGTATAAGAAGCAACTGACTTCTCTACGTTGTCAAGATGCTTGTCGGCCGATGCCATCAGATATTGCAGGGCTTCATTCATTTCCTGAATTTTGCCCTCGGCCTGTGCCTGAGTTGTTATCTCTTTCAGATAGTCGGTCGCAGCAGGATCGCCGGCTGCCTCCATCTGTTTCCATTTTTCTATACGTTCTTTCATCGTTGTTTAATTTTAAGGGGAGAGGGGTGCCCCCCTCCCCGTGTTTTACTTCTGTTTGCGAACTTCCTCTATCAACATTTCCAAATGTTTCTTTCTGTCGAGCATGTTGTCGAGGTGTCGTTCAATCTCTCTCGTGGGCTTGACTCCTGACTGCAATAGGTAGGAGATTTTTTCAAGCTCCATCTTGACCGCGATTAATTCGCCTGCCCAATACTGTAAAAGTGCTTGTTTGTCCATCATGTTGAATAACTCTTTTTGTTTGACAATACAAATATAATACACTTTTGTGAATTATCAAAATTTTCAAGTAAAAATATTTGTAAAAATAATTTTTATTTGTAGCTTTGTAGTGCGAAACTAATCATAGTTTATCTATGCCGCTCAGCCCCGGTTAGAGGCTCGACATATTATCGGGCATTTTTTATGCCCTCACATACCAGCTATTACGGCTGCCATATCCATATCATAAAGGCTCTGCGGAGATACTGTGATTAGTTTCGCGACGGGATATGACAGCCGTTTTTTCTGTCTAAACGCGAAACTAATCACAGTTATGAACACAACAACACTTACCGCGCCCGCTTCCCGGACGCAAGTTCCCAACCTCCGTGCCGTGGCATCGCGCGTCATCAGCGCCGCTTTCTCTCCGAAAGCGTCATTAATCGCTGCCTGCATTGTGGCCGCATTAATGTATTTCCACTTCATGACAATCGCCGATACATTGGCGGCGCAGCGCGCTATCGGCGTCGACTGCCTATACCTGTCGCCCTGGGGCTTTGCATGGCTGATCCGCAATACCAGGAAAGGAGGTGCGCGATGAGACTTGAAGTTGCAGGCGCACAGATTACCGACGCCGTGGTCGACGTGCTCGACACCCTCCAGAACCAGCCCGACATCGCGAAAACCTATACCCGGACCATCGACGAAGTTACCCGCCTCGTTATCCTCGACCTGTCGACCGTCGACGAACAGGCGGACACCGAGGTAATGAACCGTCTGCGCGCCCTCCAGATGCTCCGGCGCGACATCGTCACGCTGTCATCTCCGCCAGATGTCGACATCCCGGCTAACGACGTGCCGGCCGCATCATTATAATTATTATATCTCCCGATAAGGCTTGGACGGATACTTGGAAAAATATTTGTCCAAGCCGTAATTTTTTTGTCAAAATATTTTGCTAAATAAAAATTTAGCATTATCTTTGTATTGTAAATCAAAACAAGAGAACAATGAAATACAATGAACTCCACAAACAGCTGAGTAAATACGGGTGTTGGGATACCGGTAGACAACGTGGCGGACATCCGATGTGGTACTCTCCAATCACCGGGAAATACTTCAAAACAAGTAATCACGGTTCGGAAGAAGTCAAGCCCGGCACACTCAAATCAATCCTACGTGATGCCGGAATAAAATGAAGGAAGGGGCTTTGGCCCCTCCCTTTCAAACCAAAACTGAATAGAATTGTTAAAGTAAAGTATAGCATAGTAAAGTATAGTCTGATTATGAAGACAGTTAGAGTATTTATAGAGCGTGGCAAAGACGGCAGCTATGGCGCCTACATGCCCGATGACAACAATCTTGGCTGGGGCGTGCATGGCGATGGAGCAACTGCCAATGACGCTATCGCTGATTTTATGGCAGAGTATGAGGATATGAAATCGTTTTTCAAAGAGGAAGGGAAGCCTTTCGAGGAGGTTGAGTTCGCTTTTTCATACGATTTGCCATCATTTCTGGTCTATTACGCCGACCTTATTTCCTACAAAGGCCTCGCTAAACTTACCGGGATTTCGGCGGCCCAGCTCTCTCAATATATATCAGGATACCGTAATCCTTCACCCAAAACCACTGAGAAAATACAATCCGCGTTGCATTCTTTCGGTCAGGAATTAAGCCAGTTGCAACTTGTTTGATTTACACTTTTATACATTGTTCTCGCTGGCTATACCCCCGACATATCTCGGGGGTATTTTTATATGTTGTAAAACATATTTATTTTATTTTGAAAATATCGCCTAAATCAAAATAATTTATTATATTTGTGAAAACCAATAAATAAAACAATATGGGAGGCATAGGAAGCGGAGGCGCACGAGATGGCGCCGGAAGAAAAACAATCGATGGCGAACCGAGGACTAAAATCTCGCTCACCCTGCCTACTTGGCTACTTAATTTAATCAGGGACGAGGCTGACCGCCGCCGGCAGTCCACATCATTACTCATAACGGAACTACTCACGAAAGGAATTGAACGATGAAACGCCGCAGAAGTTTTTGGAAATGGCTCTACCTTTGGGCACGTGCCGGCGCTATGGCCGACGCCCGTAAGAAGCGTATAATGCGCGAAAACCTCGAGACATGGAATCGCGACCACCGCGCATTTATCAACAAGTGCGACCGCGAAACAGAACATAAAATAGATAGATGCACTTATACGACTTCGGCCGATGAGTCAAGCGCAGCACCAGGTTGCTATGGAAGTGATTGCGGTGACTGCTGATAATATCGGCGTCCTTTTTCCCCATAAATACTAATAATACATTTGCGCCAACATAATAAGTTGACGCAATGGCAAGAAAATTAGAACCTGACTATATCAAATGGGTCCTGACACTCAATGCGACCCAGGCACAGGAAGAATTTCACAAACTGGAGAAAAAAAACAAGGAACTCCAGCAACAGACCAATGCCAGCCGGAAGGCTATGGCGCAGCTCGAGGCCGAGGGAAAACGAGGCTCGGCCGAATGGAAAAACCTCCGCAAATCAATCGAGCAGAATAATAAAGCGATGTCGCTCAACCGTGCGAGGATGGACGAAATCGCAAAGCGTTTCGACTTGACTTCAATGTCGGTCAACCAGTTGAAGAAACGCCTTAAGGAACTCCAACGAGAGTTTAACAATACATCCAAGGCCACCGACCCCAAGCGCTACAACGAACTCCGCGGCGAAATCAACAAGGTGCAGGCTGCTCTCGACAAGGCCAATGCAGCAGCCCGCGGGCTTCAGGGCGGATTTTTCTCCCTGACAAAGATGAAGCAGACCATGATCGGCTTCTTTAATGGCGTCGGACTGACTATATTTTCCTTCATTACGGGAGCGTTCAAGAATGCGTTCAACCTCGTCGTAGACTTCGAGAAAGCCAATTCGAAGCTCGCCGCAATACTCGGCACATCGCGCGACGGCATAAAGGAGATGACAGCGGCGGCCCGCCAGCTCGGAGCCACCACTTCATATTCCGCCGCAGAAGTAACCAACCTGCAGATCGAGCTTGCAAAACTCGGATTCAGCCGCGAGCAAATCCTCGCTATGGAAAGCGCCACGCTGAAATTTGCCAAGGCCGTAGACACCGACCTTCCGCGTGCCGCGGCGTTCGCCGGGGCCGCTCTCCGTATTTTTCATAAAGATGCCAAGGACACAGAAAGCGTGCTCGCTACGTTTGCCATAGCTACAACCAAAACGGCACTCGATTTCTCAAAATTGGAAGCATCACTGTCGACGGTAGGCCCGGTAGCTCATGCTTTCGGACTTTCACTCGAGGATACAACCGCATTACTGGGTCAGCTTGCCAACGCCGGTTTTGATGCATCAAGTGCGGCAACCGCCACCCGCAATATCATTCTTAACCTTTGCGACGCCAACGGAGCTTTGGCGAAAGCTCTCGGCGGTCCGGTCCGGAATGCAGACGACCTCGCTAAAGGATTGCAGAAACTCAATGCCGAAGGTGTCGACCTCGCAAAAGCGCTCGACCTGACCGACAAGCGAAGCGTGGCCGCCTTTTCTACGTTTCTATCTGAAGCCGACTCCCTCGTTGAATTGCGCGACGCCATTACCGGGGTCAACGATGAGTTCAACGAGATGTCGGCCACGATGGGCGACAATGTTGCCGGTGCAATCGCCGGACTCAAATCCGCCGCCGAGGAACTTGTGCTCAAAATTGCCGACGGAACGGAAGGCCCCATCAAGGACCTGATAAAGATGCTGACATCGCTTGTGCAGACATTGGGCAATGTATATCAGTTCCTGACAAAATTCAGCGGCGTAATCAAACTGGTGGTAATCACATGGGGCACTTATAAACTGGCGGTAATTGCTGTCAACACCGCGCAAAAAGTGTTTTTTGCCACTGTGGGGGTCGGGCGGAAACTCATGACGGCCTTTCGCACCGCAATGCTGCTCTGTTCTACCGGTTTCAAGGCTATGGTAGGAAACATAAAGGCGGCCACTACTTCGTTCAACGCTTTCAAGGCTGCTCTCGCCTCCACTCCGTGGACGGCGGTCATCGGGGCTATAGCATCAATTGGAGCGGCATTATATTCTTTATTCAGCCAGACTTCCGAAGCCGAGGAAAAGCTCAAGGAAAAGGAGAAAGAGATGCAGCAGCAGATTGAGGAACATACCCGCAAGCGAGAGGAGTTCACTAACAATCTCGCCACCGAAAAGGCTAAATTACTCGACCTATTGAAAGTGGCTGAAGACGAGACCGCATTCAAGAAAGAACGCCTGAAGGCTATAAAAGCCATCAACAAAGTATGTCCGGAATATAATGGCTATTTGGACGCTGAACATGGCAAACTCGTTGCCAATAAAAAGGCTCTCGACAAGTATATAGAATCAATGGAAAAGCGTATGCGCATTGCCTTTTATCAAGACGAATACACTCAATATGTCCGGGAGAATGAAGCGGCCAAATCGCGCCAACGGAAAGCGCAGAAGGCCTATGAAGAAGGGGTCAAAGGTGTGACTTCCGAGGACTGGGACAGGGTATTTGAACCGGGAGTCTCTACATTTTTATCACCTGATAAATTTATAGCTGCAATGGAATCCAAAGCAAAGATTGATGCCCTCGATGATTTAGCCAAGGAAGCAGCCGCCGCAGATGCCGCGGTTACAACTACCACTGAGGCGCTGCAAGGGTTTGCTGAAGAAGTAAAGGCCGCAGGTTTTTCGTTGACAGACATCTTTACCACCACCGACGATACTTTTACCGGAATTACCGGTGACCTCGACAAAACCGGCAATGCCGCGCATACGGTAGTCGACGAAATCAAGGAGTTGAAAAAGCAGTTGAAGGAACTCCGTAAGCTCGACCCGCAGACCGATGAAGAATATGACGACATCAAAGACCGCAAGAAGAAAATACAGGACAGGCTGAAGGTATTGGAGGGAAAGGTCCCCAAAAACAAACATACCCCCGGCACATATCAGGAGGACTCAATCGATGAAGCTACCGCTGCCGCAGATGACCTGCACCAGCAAAAACTCCTCGATATAAATAAACTTAAAGGGCAGATTCCGGAATATGAACTGGCCATAAAGAAAAACGAGGAACTGATCAGGTATTGCAAGGACTTGACAATAGCGCTCCAGAAGCTCAAAAAGGAAACCGACGAGACACATACCGCGACCATCGACAATATAAATGCGGAGCAAAATAAAGTAAACCAGCAGGTGGTCGCCGCACAACAGGGCATCAACAAAGCCACAGCCCAAAAGGAGCAGGAGGAGCATAAGCAGCGCCTCGCCGCACAGCAGGCTTTCTACGACACTCATGAACGCACAGTAAGGGAGGATGTCAACAAACAGAAGACTACACGTGAGGCCGCAGACATCTACCTGCTCAACCTACAGAAGGGCACCCATGAAGCTCAGTTGAAGGAGTTGCAGGATTTTTATAAGAAGACAGAAAACGCCGATTACCTCGGAGCAGAGGATAAGCGTCAGTTGCTTGAAAAGACTTCGGCCGATATTGCCTCCATGCAGTCGCAGGTGCTGACCGATACCGGAAAATATTCCGAGCTGCTCCGCGAAATGATGACCGACACTACCAGCGCCGACGGCATTAAGAATACATTCGAGCTTCAAAAGCGCGCAATCGAAACATCTTACGATGAGATGCTCAAAACGGTGGAAGCCGGTTCTGACGATGCCGTAGCTCTTGAAAGTGAGAAGCAACGCCGTATTGCCGCGCTAAATTATTCGTATCAGGAACAGGTATGGCAGCTTCAGGAACTGACCGGACTCTCCTGGGCCGACGAATATGACCGCGAGCTTGCGCAACTCGAGAACTACCATACGCAAGGTCTCATAAAGGAGAAGGACTACCAGAAAAAGAAACTGCAATTGGGCGTCAATAATGCAAAAAAATACTTTGACTATTATTCGCAGCTTTCCGGGTCGATGTTCTCGGCCATACAGGATGCCGAAATTGCCAAAAGTGATGCGAAATATGATGTCCTTATCCAGCAGGCCAAGAACAATGGAGAGGATACCGCCGCCCTCGAAGAGGAAAAGGAAAATAAAAAACTGGAAATCCAGAAAAAATACGCCGACGTCAATTTTGCAATAAAAGTCTCGCAGATTATCGCAGATACAGCAGTGGCTGTTATAAAGACATTTGCTGAAATGGGTTATACCCCTTGGGGAATTGCCGCAGCTGCAATGATGTCAGCTACTGGAATAGCTCAAGTTGCTACGGCAAAGGCTGAACGCGATAAAATCAAGAATATGCAGCCGGGCAATACCGCCGGTGGGTCAGCGGCACAGAAGGCCAAGGCGGAACGTGTCCTCTCCGGATATTCCGAAGGCGGCTACACCGGCGACGGAGACCGCTACGAGGTCGCGGGTGTCGTTCATCGCGGCGAGTATGTCGTGCCGAAGCCTATAATGAACAATCCCCGCGTGGTCGACGCGGTAAGTGTGATTGAGGCTATACGCCGTAATAAGACAGCCGGTGTACCTGTTCCGGCTGGAACGCCGGCCGCCGGATATGCGGAAGGTGGATACACTTCAGCCCCTTCCGTCCCCGATACCTCTGAACTGACCGCCGCCATAAAGGAACTGCGTCAGGCCACGCGCAATATCAGGGCATACGTGGTATTACGTGATATAGAACGTGCACAGGAGTCCCTGGACCGTGCACGCAATCCATTCACCCGTAAAAAATAATTTGTTATGGAAATAATTGTTGATGGAGAAGCACTCGACCTCCAGTCTGACTTCTCAATGGAGATTGAGGATACCAATCCGATATATAATGACCGCGGCAGCCAGTCTGTACCGGCCACAGTACCGGCCACCCGCCGTAACTCGCTACTGCTCGGTTTCCCGCAGCGTATCGATGCAGGCTCCGACCCTAATCTGCCCGAACGCTCCGTAGAAGTCCGCGACGGTGGTTATATACGCAGCGGTAAACTTAACGTCACCGATGCCGGGCACGATGAAGGCATAACTTTTAACATCGGGTTCGACAACTCGACCGTATATGCGAAATGGCAGGTAAAGAAGCTCGGCGAACTTTCCGGCTTGCCGGTATATCTCCCATCCCGCATGCAGGATGAGACTTCAGTCGACCTACTGCTTGACGACATGTACCGGATCTACCGCTTTCCCGAACCTCATACCGATGATTTCGCCATATTCCCGGTCGCGGTAAACAACGAAAGTACCGGTTCTGACTCCGCTAAGCAAGTATATTGGGAGATTCTCAATGTCGCGGGAGAAACAGGCTTCAGACAGCCTAAAACCGTCAAGCGCCTTATTGACGGCACTGTTACCGACGTAAATGTGCCGGACGGGTATATGGTTACACCGTTTCTTCGTGTATGGCGGGTCCTGGAACTTATTTTTTCGGATATCGGGGTATCGGTACCATGCAATCCGTTCAAAGACGACCTCGAGCTCTCCCGCCTTGTAGTCCTGAACAATGCCGCCGACGCATGTTGCAGGGGAGAAATACGTTACGCCGACCTGATGCCGGACTGTACTGTGGAGGAATTTATGAATGCTCTATGGGTACGCTTCGGATTGATATACAATATAAACTTCAATACCGGTTCGGTATCACTCGAACTCATTAAGGACATCCTCGACAAACAACCGTCCATGACTGTTGACAACAAACTGTCAGGCGCTCCCAAAATTATCTACGGAGACCGACAATACGTAAAACTGTCCGCGCAGACATCTATAGATGGTGCAGCACCGAGTCACGAACGTTTTGAGGATTTTGCAAAAGGTGTCGACATGTCTCATGTACGGCTCGGAATACATGTAAGTTTGTGGCAAAATACAGGACGACCGGATGCCCCGAAATGGGACGGTGACATTTATTATGAATACCTGTATCCGGATCCGGATGATCCTGACTATCCCGATCCACCAGACCCATGGGAAGACGATTACGATGACGGAGATTTCGATTTATACGCATACCAAACAGCCTCATTTTTACCATCTGTACAGTCAGAAGACTCTCCTACCGTTGACAGTGCGCCAAGTTTTACGGCTCGTGAGTTCATCACCGGCACTTGGTACCGGCTTGATGCCACTAACGGAAGCGTCCGTGCATCCTCCTCGAGTTTCTTCAACTGGGATCCACAGCCTGAAGGGCTGAGCGCGCTTGAACTTTCAAGCGACGACGAGTTTGTGCCGGTGGCCTGGGTATCGAATGTCGGAACCGGCGCCGGTCCGAGCCATAATGACTGGTGTCCGTGTTATCTTTTCGGCGCGCGTCACTACCACAGCTATATAAAAGGGAGCGACGGTTCGGAGAATGACGGTGACAGCACTCCCCTCGCCTTCATGTTCGCTTACACCCGTTACCATAAGACAATAGGCAGACTTACTCCGGAAGATGACACCGGTCAACGGATGACCCTCGATGACGGTACTATTCCTTCTCTTTCGCTATTGTTCCAATTCAAGGACGGACTTTTCAACCGGTTTTGGTCTAAATATGATGAAATACTCCGACATGGCAACCGTACTGTAGAAACCCAAGCTAATTTTAGCCGTCTGGAGCTTTTTTCCTTCAATACAATCAATGTAGTCAGGCTCGGAAATATACGGTGCCTGATTGATACGGTAAACTATTCAATACCATCGGGTAAAAATGTATCTGTTGAAATGAAATTACGGACTATACAGACGCAAGGTGAATACGAAATAATGAAGGAACAGAATGTCCCTGATTTCGCAGCAGCTGCGCGTCATCTCGAATGGCGGTTGAAGAGTGAAACGTACGGTCCGGGATTGGACACTGCACCTGTAAGAGCCTCCGCAGTGGAAAAATATACTGAAGAAAGCGGATATACTCCCCACGGGACACAAGGAGATTATTATTGTCTCGGGGGGGACGGTATGATTATGAAGTCCATTACACGCGGCATTCCTGTATGGCAGACCGACACATCATTGAAAAAGCCGACCGGAGCCGGCCAACGAAATATGCGTAAATATATTGCATTCATTACCTACGATGTCTATGAGATACATGATCTTGGATATGACGGAGTGGCGGAGCGATGGGAACTGTCTGACGACCCGATCGGCGAAGTTACTGTTTCTGTGGAATATGATGTAACTCTCGTTGCAAGATTAGTAACAGATTAGTCCTTTGGCATACGCTAAAATATATGGAGTTTTGCAATATGGATAACAATAACATCATTTCAGCACCGCAAATCGCCGATGTCGATAAATATTACCAGTTATGGCGTAAAGATCATTTCGGCGCCTTATCGGTTTTTATCGATTTCATGCTCACTCCTTCCGCTGATCGAGACAAATTCATTAATTCTCTAAATACCCGGATAATTTTTACCGGTTCGGTCGCATCTCCGACTTTGATTTGACGATGATAGCACAAAATATAAATATGGGATATGCCTTCTCCCGTAATCCTATTGTTTTACGGGAGAATTTTCCGGGCGGGAGCAATTCGTCTCATATTCCTGGAAAATTCCGTATAGATGTTGGAGGGACGATAATTTTCGAGGGGCGATTTACTTCCCCCCTCAATGTTGATATTGCTGATATCGCAGATTCAGTTATACCATATCTCCCGGAACCACCCGTTGAAAATGAAAGTCCCGTCATTCTGATTGAGGACGAAAGTCTTATTCCTGAGCACAGGTTATACGCCACCTTTGAATTAGGCGAAAATGAATCTACGTATTCATGCATTGTTTTACCCGGGGGCATATCGCGACAAAATTACAGAGTTCTTGCAAACCTTGGAAAAGATGTCTTTCAATCTCGCTTTTTCAATTACGGCAATAATTTTTTCATGACTACCCGCACCTCATCATGGAAGATTATCATAAAGGAACGGGAACTGTATCCACTCTATTTTATGGCCTATGCCCCGGGTGACATGCTGACCGTCGTTGAAAAAGCAACGGGAATTACCTATAACAACAACAGCTTTGAGGGCGTGGCGGCACTTGATGTCGCAGCACTGCGTAAATACTTCATCAAGGAGCACAACATCCTGCCGTCGGTATTCGATGTATTCTATAATTCAACGTTTTCATGCCGGATTGTCGTTGAACAGAGTATGCCGGCCAAGAACTGCTACCGGTTGAAATTCCGCAATTCACTCGGAGTATTTGAAGTTATTGAACTTACAGGGTCAATGTCGGTAACACCTGATTATCCTGATGCAGAGGAAGCCCAATTCAAACGCTACGATAATATTACGGGTGAATACCTCATCGACCGTGAAAGAGCGGCACGTCACCAGTCCGTAACTGTAGTATCAGGAATTAAACGCCACGACGAAGTTCAGTTTCTTATGGACATGCTTGGAAGCGAAGATGTATATCTGCTCGACTTTTCCCCCTTACCCGTTAAAGTTATTCCGTCTATTGAAGATTTTACATACAGCCCGCGGCCCGATAGACCGCAATCATTTACCATAAAACTCGAATTTTCTTCATCTGAGGTAAATATCATGCAGGACATCGTCGACGGTAACGATGGCCATAAACCCCGTGTATTCTCAAACAAATTCACAAAACAATTCAATTAATTACAGCACAATGGCAGACAGTATAACACAAGCATTCATTGATAATCTGATAACGTTTATAGCGGATGCGGAAACCCCGGAAAGTGTAACGAATGAAATTGTCGCACGGATATTTGATTTCCTGAACAAAAGATATAAGGCGCTCAGTACAATACCGGCGAAAATTGATACTGAAATTTCTGAACGTACCGCTGCCGATAATGCTATCCAACAAACTATTCAGATCATACAGGATACCCTGCAACAAGTAAAGGATACGGTAACAGCGGCTAAGAATAAAGCCGAATCAAATGAGGATGCAATCAATACCATTTTAGGAAAGAATGCCACTACAGCAATTGAGAGTTTCAATGAAGTCATAGCATTCCTCGGTGGCATTAAAGACGACGAGAGTCTGATAAATCTCCTTTCTGAACTTAAAGATGCAGACAATAATAATTCGGCCGATATAACCGCAGTCAGTGAGCAGCTGGACTTAGCCAAGGAAGAACTGGAAAATTCAATCGGCGAAGTCGCAGATGATGTCACCAATGTCGCCAACGACCTGTCGGCATACAAGGCCGACACCGGTATCTATCCGTTTGCCGGCACGATTCCGAAAGCCGAACACGTGTCGCAGAAGGAGGCCGGCTCCGTATGGTATGCCGCGCAGGAGGGTTATTTCGTGACACACACGGGCGGCACTCCGTCCCACAGCCTGCCGCATAACAGTCACAATGACGTGGGCGGCGAGCCTCTTGCCCGTCAGGACTTAGTGTACCGCTGCGGCACCACGTTCTACCGCCATGACGACAGCGGCCTCGTGGAGCTGGAAAGTTCCGTGCTGCGCGCCTACATCACTTCCGTAAAGAACGGCGCCAAAAATGAGCTGTTCGACCTCGAGGAACGGTTACCCGTATTCAGATTCGATTTCATGGTGCAGTCTCTTTCCGATATAGACCCGGGCGAGGGCATAGGTACAATCTGGTATGTCAATGATGAAAAAAGTTTCCTTTTAGTGGAAGAAATGGGTATCACAGACTGTAATCATCTCAATAACTGGAATACAAAGCCACCACACCATGCCCGGCGAGACGCGATTTTCTACTGCACCGGCGACCTGTACCGCTTCGACGGTGAATCCCTCGTCGACTGGGAGCCGTGGAAGCTGCGCGACGATGTCGACGACCTCAATACGGCGCTTACCGAGACGGCTAATACTCTAAATACAAGGATTGACAGCCATACGACAGAAACCGGTATCTATCCGTTTGACGGTACGGTGGCAACCGTCGACGACATCGATACCGCCACCGCCACCGCCGTAGCCGGCTCCGTATGGTTTCTCAAAGATGACGGTTATTTCGTCAAAATCACTGATGATGGAACGGACAGCAATATACCGCATAACGGTCCGCGCAAGGAGCATGTTCCTGTCAAGGCCAAAGGCAATGTGCTGTTCCGACTTGGTTCGCAGCTCTATCGCTTCGACGGAACGCGGCTGGTAGAGGCAGCGATGCCTGCACTTGTGATGACTACGTGGTCACAGCTGAAGATGTTGCGTGACAAATCCGAACTGATACCGGGAATGTGGTACAGGATAACGGATTACACATGCACAACGACTCAGGAGGATACGCGGTCGATGCACAATGATTTTGACATAGATGTACTTGCACTATCGGAAAACGTCCTGTCTGAGGAATGCCACGCTATACAACGCGATGGTGACACATATTTTAACGGTTGTCATTTAGAGGCATGGAAAGTATGGTATTGCCTCGACAATGACCCGCATCGTTTTCTTTGGGCTGATACTGAAGAAGGAAAGGGTGTGATATATAGATTGATTGACGAGCGGAATAATGACTGTCCGTATGACTTTAAGAGCATACAGTTCAAACGATATTATTACGAAAATCAAGATTTGGATATTGTTGGATTTTTTGGAATTGACCCTAATGATGGATTAGTACCTTCTGCCGGGCATTTTGAATGGCTATATACTTTTTCAGCGCCGCAAATTGATTTGCCTTCAAATTATGAAGAGATGTTATCTTTTGGCAATATTGGTGGATATATAAGAGATTGTTTCCCCGATTGGATAAGTGACATCAAAGATGACGCCTCTATTAAACAAATAGCGCTCCCAGGTAGTCAAGGATTTGTTACAAAATGCTCTGAAAATATAATTAAGCCCTATTTACGCGCAGTTATTTTCGATGGAGAATATTATAATGTCAGATGCTTGAATAATATAACATTTGAAGGAAATTATATTATTAATAAAACAGATGAAAATGAGGGTGGATATTCTGGTGGTATTTCATTGGAAAGTGCATACTGTGTGAATATTTCCAATGATTGTCATGATAATTCTTTTGGTTGTAATATATCTCGCGTGAATATTGGCAGTGGTTCATACTGGAATATTTTCGGGAATAACAATAATAGTATTATCTTAAAGAACAATTGCTATTCTAATGTAATTAATTTATGTAATAGCATTTATTTTCAAGATGGATGTTCTAATAATAACCTGGTTTATAACAAATTTATTAATTTGGATTACGAATGTTATAATAATGAAATTTCAAATTCCACTTTTATAAAATTGCAACAATTCTGCAATAATAATAAAATAAACGGAAACCATATTGCAATGGGTACATACTGCCGTTCTAATGAAATAAGTGGGGATAATATTGAATTTGGTGGAGATTGTGCACGCATTGAAATAAATAGTAAAATTAGCGATTGTATGTTAGGTACAGGCTGCCATAACCTTATATTGAAAAGTACTGCCGCTTCACGATATATTAAAGTTCTTCCAGGCACAGGTACCACAAAAGAAACAACAGTAAATTTAAATTATGCGTATTACGGTTGCACAATAGTTGGATTCAACAAATCAAACCAACTTACAATAAAACAATGGGGTGATTAATTAATTATCAAAATTTCAAATCACATGGATAATAAGCCGATAATAATAGGTTCAAGGGCATTTTTTGACGGAATAGAAGGATTTAATCCGAAAGATACTGACGTTATGATAATTGTAGAACGCGGTAACGGTTATGAGTATATGCGCCAGATGTCGACGCCGTCAAAGTGTGAATTTTCAGTAGTACGACGTCCTGTGGCTGAACATATCGAATGGAGTCTTAACGGGAAATGCCCTGCGATGAGCATAGGTAAATTTCTTGTACCCGAGGCTGCAGAGGCGTTGGGATTTACTTTCGATATGCTGCCACAGATAAAGGGCGCAATCGATAAACTGGATAAAAAACACGCCTACGAGCGCATCATATATAAAGCATACCTTGCAAATGGACAGATGGAGATGACAGATGCGCAGCGGCACCAAGCCTACGAAAGTTATATAAGTGCCCGGACCCCGTCCGACAGAAACGGATGAGACTGAAACGCAGACAGACTCGCTGCAGCAGCGTTTAAATTTGCGAATCATAACATCCCGTTAAAAGCAGCCACTCCGGCAACCCGTTTATCTTTCATTATATGGGCATAAATCATAGTTGTATTAATTTGTGTGTGTCCTAATAACTTTGAAAGTGTCCCAATGTCACCATTGTTCTTTTTGTAATACAGTGTTGCGAAAGTATGTCTGGCAGCTTTCGCACTTACAGGCTTATCAATACCGACTTTTTTGCATATCCTTTTTATTACTCGATTGAAAGATTGGTCAGTTGGTAAGTTCCGGAATAAATTGCCTCGATTCCTCCCGGCTCGATAATAATCGACAAGTATTGCCGAAGGTTCTGACAGAGGCATATTCACCCGGATATGAGTCTTTATTCGACAATAGTGTATTTCTTCGCCTCTTATCTGCTCTATCTGCAAAATTCGTGCGTCGGAAATATGCATGCCTGTAAATGTCATAAATAGGAAGAATCGAAGTACATCCTGCTCGTTATCCGGAAGATTGTCTGACTGATATAGCGTAATAAGTTCGTGAAGTTCTTCTTCTGTAAGGTAAACTACGGAAGGATCCGGGGTTGGTAATTTATATACCTCAAAAGGGTTATTCTTTGCTTTTCCGGCTCTCATTGCTGCATAATAGTGCATTCTTATAATGCAGATATTCTTATTTATAGTTCCCGGATTATTGTTATGAACACGACGTAAATATGCTGCATATACCTGAAGCCATTCCGGAGTAATCTCATTTATCTGAAGTGCACAATTGTAACTTTCAAGTTTTTTGAGTGCCGAGATATGATGCCGTATTGTTTGAGGCTGGAGCGCGGATCTGAGTTCTTCAAGATGTCTGCGGGCATACTCAATGAAATTCATTGTATCTCCTGGCCGATGATACAAAGCCAAAAAACTGTCTTTAGTTAAATTTTCTCCCGTAAGCCTTGCCCGCACAAGAATATCGGAAATTTTTGCTTTTGTATTGGAAATAATGAGGTTCTTATCTTTAACTTCCTGCCCTCGTCCCTTGATTCGTTCGCATGTTGAATCCCATTCGTCAGATGTTACCGCAATGTCAAGAGGTATACGAATTTTGATCCGTTCAATGTTAAGAACAGCATAAAGAACCGCTCTCCCATCGGCGCGTTCACTTTCATTACGCCGTTTAATTGTTACTTTCGCCATACTAGTGTGCCAACTTATGTGCCGACTTTTGTTGTAAGTGCCTGATATTGCGCCTACAACTGTGCCGACATAATTAAAAATTGACTACTAACGGGGCGTGTGTATTCCGCTGATAATCTGTTAATTAAACAAGCCCGACAAATTGTCGGGCTTGTTTTTGAGGTTCCTAGCAGAATCGAACTGCTGTAAACGGTTTTGCAGACCGGTGCCTAACCACTCGGCCAAGGAACCTTGCTTTTGGGTTTTGCACTGCAAAGTTAATAATTTTGTTTTAATCCACCAACTTTTTGGAGCAATTTTGTGCGCATTTTTTTCGAGGACGAGTTATTGCGGTACAAATCAGTGCCTTTTAAATATATTAAACGGCAGACGTGGGAACATCTTACGTACGCGCAACAGCACTGTCGTAACATGCGAGCCGGCTATCACGGTAGTAACTGCGGCCACGATAAGTATCAGTCCGAGAAAATCCCGCGAGGTTATACCCTGCCCGAGTATAGTGACGCCGAAAAATATGGCTGAGGCAGGCTCGAGGGCACCGAGTATGGCGGTAGGCATCGGGCCTATAATCTGTATCGCCCGTGTGGTGCAAATGAACGAGATTGCTGTCGGGAATACGGCAAGACCGATAAGATTGCCCCAGTGGTACCATACCTTTGGCGTAGTCAGCTCAACTCCGGCAGCAAGACGTCCGACAAACAGCAACGTGCCGAACAGAAGCATGAAGAATGTAAGCGGCAGTATCGGTATCCCGGCCATGCGGCGATGGTTGATGCCTACAAGATATATGGCGTAGGACAGCGCGGAAATTACGACAAATATCGTACCCATAGTGTCAAGTGTAGCTCCGTCGGGGCCCTTGTAGAGCAGTGCGATACCCACGAGCGAGACTATTATACAGCATATAAGGCGCGCCGAAATCCTTTCCTTGAAAAATATCACCATTATCAGCGCCACTATTATGGGATATATGAAAAGCAGTGTCGATGCAATGCCGGCGTTCATATATTTGTAGCTCAGAAACAGAGTCAGCGACGACAATGCCATGAGCAGTCCTAATATGATTGACGGTACGACGGCATAACGCGGTATCGCAAGTCGGCGGCCGCGCATTATCACCATGGCTGCGATAATCGGCAATGCCATGATATACCGGAAAAATACCACGCTATCGGGATTCATTCCGTCATTTTCATACAGCGGTACCGCGAACAACGGGTTCATGCCGTATGTTATTTCCGCTATGGCTGCTATAAGGTAGCCTTTCCATAAACTGCTTCCCGATGAATTTTCCATCATTGTTTCTGTTGTTTTTCGCGGTCCTTGCCCGCATTATCGTTTCTGTCACAGCAATCGTCTTTTTTGCAAAGGCCGTTAAGTCCGCATCCGGAGCATCCTTCCTGGCCACCTTTGCGCGTCATCTTTCTTACCAAGTAGATTGCCACTGCTATCAGCACGGCAACAACTGCTCCCCACTGTAACAAATCGTCCATCTTTTTGCCCGATTAATACCTATTTCTGTAATTTCTCTATCATCTTTTTGAGTTTGGACGGCGTCAGGCTGTCGGGATATGCCTCGAACGGCAAACGCAGCGTGCAGCCTGCTTTATACTCGCTGCAGCCGAATGCCGTACGGCCTTTGATTATATGCCCTTTCTTGCAGTACGGACATGCTACCTGCTCAAACGATGTAATCCTCGGTGCACGGGGCTTTGCCGGCTTTGTCGCTTTGGCTGCCGGCTTTTCGGCTTCCTGTTTCACCTCTATGCGCGACGATGTGTTGTCGCTCAATACATTTATAACAATTTCCGAAATCTGTTGTTTCAGCTCATCGATAAATTCCGGTGCGGAATATTGCCGGCGTTCTATCCTGCGCAGCTTGTTCTCCCATATTCCGGTCAGTTTGGGACTTTTCAGCAACTCCTGGTTGATGGTCTCTATCAGCTGTATGCCGGCCGCTGTCGGGAGGATACTTTTGCGCTGTCGGCAGATATAGTGGCGCTTGAACAGCGTCTCTATGATGGCCGATCGTGTCGACGGGCGCCCTATGCCGTTCTCTTTCATAGCCTCGCGCAACTCTTCGTCATCGACATTTTTTCCCGCCGACTCCATTGCGCGCAGCAGCGTTCCCTCGGTATATGGCTTTGGCGGCTGCGTGGCTTTTTTCTGGAGAAACGGTTCGTGTGGACCGCTCTCATTGAGGGTAAACTGTGGAAGTACCTGGCTGTCGTCGCCTTTGTCGGCATCCTCCTTTGCCGGAGTCAGCACTTTGCGCCAGCCTTCGTCGGTGATTACCTTGCCGGTGGCCCTGAATTCTATCTCACCGGCTTTGGCTGTCACGACAGTGGAGTCGAAACGGCAGTCGGGATAGAATGCCGCGATAAACCGGGTGGCAATCAGATGATAGAGCAAACGCTCGTTGCCTACGAGCGACGACGGTGACTGCCCCGTGGGGATGATGGCATGGTGGTCGGTGACCTTGCTGTTGTCGAATATTTTTTTCGACTTGGTAATGGGCTGCGACAGCACCGGGGCGGTAAGGGGAGCGTATGGTGTCATCTGACGGAGTATGTCGGGAATTTTCGCGTGAATATCCTCCGACAGGTATGTGGTGTCAACACGCGGGTAAGTCGTCACTTTCTTTTCGTAGAGCGATTGTATGAGGCTGAGCGTCTCGTCGGCTGTCCACCCCCATTTTTTGTTGGTCTCGACCTGTAGCGATGTCAGGTCAAACAGTCGCGGCGCCGATTCGCGTCCCTGCTTCTGCTCTATGTCAGTGATGACAAGCTGACACGGACGTATGCTTTCAAGCACGGCGTTGGCGGCCTGTTCGTCCTTGTAGCGTCCGGTACGCGCATTGAATGTCGCTTCGCGGTACACGGTCTTCAGTTCCCAGAAATCCTCCGACTTGAATGCCTCAATCTCTTTATGACGCTGCACTATAAGCGCAAGGGTCGGAGTCTGCACACGCCCGATTGACAGCACATTGCCGTTGCCCGAAGTATATTTAAGCGTGTAGAGCCGCGTCGCGTTCATGCCTAAAATCCAGTCGCCTATGGCACGCGACAATCCGGCATGGTACAGCGGGTCGAAATCCGACTGCGGCCGCAGGTTCTTGAATCCTTCGCGTATGGCCTCGTCGGTCAGCGACGATATCCACAGACGTTTCACCGGGCATTTGATTGACGCTTTCTGCATAACCCAGCGCTGTATCAGTTCTCCTTCCTGGCCGGCATCGCCGCAGTTTATCACCTCGTCGGCCTCCTTTATCAGTTCTTCTATTACCTTGAACTGCCGCTCGATGCTCTCCTGATGGATTACCTTTATGGAAAATTTCGGAGGAAGCATCGGCAGCTGGCCGAGCGACCACCGCTTCCACAAGGGAGTGTAATCGGCCGGTTCCTTGAGCGTGCACAGATGTCCGTAGGTCCAGGTCACCTTATAGGTTTCGCCCTCATAATAACCGTCCCTGCGTACAGTCGCACCGAGTATCGCGGCTATGTCTTTGGCTACGCTCGGTTTTTCCGTTATACAGACTATCACTTCTTCAATGCATCTTTTCTTGTCGCGACAGGGACTACTACATCACCTTTCGCCGTATGAAACACTATCTGACTGCCGTCGCTGCAGCCAAGCATGCGCCTCGACTGCCGGTAACCGGGAAAGTCTATCTCTATGTATATATTGCCGTCATCTTCCCATTGGAAATAACGTTCGAAATCCACGCCGTCAATATCATTGGCCTTGATCACCGCCCCGGCTGATTTCAGCGTGACGCCGTCAATACGGGCAGACGTATGCGGACGCCCTATCAGGTTGCCGCATACTCGTGTCAGATTGTCATCTGATTTATAAATAACGTCGCTGATGACAAAGTCGAACTGTCGCTGCTGATTGTCGGTCAGCTCGTGACAGACGACTCCGTTGGCATGGCAACAATCGCGTGCGAAAGATGTATGCGCGCCTCCAAGACATACCGCCCATGTCAGCAGCACTATCAGTTTTCTTTTGATTTTGCCTGTTGCCATAGCTGTTCCATTTCTTCAAGAGACATATCCTTAAGTCCGCGCCCCTGTTTACGGGCGGTTTCCTCGACGGCGTTGAAACGCGTGATGAATTTTTTATTCGTCAGCTCGAGAGCCGAATCGGGATGCATGCCGTACAGACGGCCGGCATTGACGAGCGAGAACAGCAGGTCGCCGTACTCGGCGAGCATTTCAGGTGTAGGCACAGGTTTGCCGGATTTGCCGGAAGCTGCGCGCGAACGCTCCAGTTCCTCCTCAAATTCGGTGATTTCCTCCTTCACCTTTGCCCATACATCCTCAGGACTCTCCCAGTCGAATCCCACATTGGCCGCTTTTTCCTGCACGCGGTATGCCTTGATCAGCGGTGGCAACGATACGGGTACTCCCGACAACACGGTCTTGTTGCCGTTCTTCTCCTTCAGTTTTATCTGTTCCCAGTTCAGTTCCACCTGATGGGCATTGTCGGCTTGCGTGGTGCCGAACACATGCGGATGGCGGTATATAAGTTTTTCGCTGAGAGCGTCAGCCACATCGGCAATGTCAAATTCCTCTTTCTCCTCCCCTATCTTACTGTAAAACAACACATGGAGCAATACATCACCAAGCTCCTTCTTGATATTGGGATTATCTTCGGCGAGGAGTGCGTCGCAGAGTTCGTACACCTCCTCGATTGTATTCGGCCGCAGCGACTGGTTGGTCTGTACCCTGTCCCACGGACATTTCACACGAAGTTCATCGAGTATGTCGATTACACGCCCGAGGGCTTCGATTTTTTCCTGACGGTTATGTGACATATCTTAATTAATAATACTTAATTAAATAATCGTTCATTGTCGTATAGCTGAGGCCGGGCGGTTAAAAACCGCGGCTACTATATTAATTACTCCGACCTGTAGTAGCCGCGGTTTTTAACCGCGGAATTACATACCGGGTATCTGTATCATCTGCCGCTGTTATACCGTTCGAGCCCCTCATTGAGCCACAGCATGAATCGTTCCACACTGTTGTCATAATATACCGGGTCGGTCAACGGCTGCCCTGCATTGTCAAGCACTATGTAATACGGCTGGGAATTGGCTCCGAACTTGTAGCTTTGCAGGAAAGCCCACTTCTCGCCTACGGTCTCGAGTGTATAGTCGCTCCCTCCGGCCGTAACCTTCATGGGACGTACAAGCTCTTTCTTATCGTCGACCATGAGTTTTATTACGACAAAATTTTCGGCGAGCATTCCGCGCACCTGCTCCGTATCAAACACTGCGGCCTCCATGTTGCGGCAGTTGACGCATCCGTAGCCCGAGAAATCCAGCAGCACCGGCATCTGATGTTCTTCGGCGTATGCCATACCCTCATCGTAATCGGAGAATTCCATGTAATTGCTGTCGTGGGTATACAGGTTGAAATCCTGAGTCTCCAATGGCGGGACAAAAGCGCTGCATGCCTTAAGCGGTGCGCCCCACAGTCCGGGCAACAGATATACTGCGAATGCCAGCGGGAAGATAGCAAGTATGAACCTTCCTACCCCTACGTGGTCTTTCTTCTCGTCATGGCTGAAACGAAGTTTGCCGAGAAGATACAGTCCAAGCATCACGAACAGCACAATCCATATCGAGATGAACACCTCGCGGTCGAGTATGCGCCATCCGTAGGCCATATCAGCCACCGAGAGGAATTTCAGCGAAAGGATAAGCTCGCAGAATCCGAGCACCACTTTTACCGAATTGAGCCATCCGCCCGATTTGGGCATCTCCTTGAGCATGCCGGGGAAGAATGCAAACAGCGTGAACGGCACTGCAAGTCCTAAAGCGAATCCGCCCATGCCGAGCGCCGGACCGAGTATGTTGCCCTGCGAGGCTGCCTCCACCAGAAGTGTGCCGATAATTGGCCCGGTGCACGAGAACGACACGAGCACAAGTGTGAACGCCATGAAGAATATGCTTATTATTCCCGAGGTGCTCTCAGCCTTGCTGTCCATTGCGTTCGACCACTTCTGCGGCAATTTGATGTCAAATGCGCCGAAAAACGAAATAGCGAACACGACCAACAACAGGAAGAATATGATATTGAATATCGCATTGGTCGAAAGTTCGTTGAGCTTGCCGGCACCGAATATCAGCGTTATCGCGATACCGAGCACAAGGTATATCACCACAATGGCGACTCCGTATGTGAGCGCGCCTGAATTGAAGCGCCCCCCTTTCTTCTGCTTGAGGAAGAAACTCAGTGTCATAGGTATCAGCGGCCATACGCACGGGGTAAGCAGCGCGGCAAGGCCACCGACAAATCCAAGCACCAGTATCGCCCAGGGCGACTGGTCGGTGGTCGGAGTCGTTGTCTTTACCGGGCTCCACCATTGCGTGTTTATAGCGGCATCAGTAGTAAGCTCGCCGCTGTTGCCGGCTGCGCTTTCTGTCAGATTAGCCTGCACGGCATCGGCAGTATCACCGTTCTCCGATTCCACGTAGCCGTTGCCGATAACGGTCAGATTTACCGTTTTTGGAGTGAGGCAGGCAGTGGCGTCACATGCCTGATACCTTATCTTCAGATTTATCTTATATCCTTTGTCAGGTGCAAAAGTGAACGGGATAGTGAAACTCACGTCATTGCTCCATGACGACAGGTCGGCGCCCTGGCTTTCCTCATAGTGAGTTTCCGGAGCTATCGATGCGGAAGGCTCGCCTGTCGACAGCACGGCATCGTTTCCTTCAACCTTTATCTCAAGTGAGTTATACCCTCCTTCGGGCGCGAATGAATAGAAGTGATAGCCTTCCGCCACCTTGGCCGTTACTACAATATGCCCCGCATCGTCGGTATCGGCAACAGCGTCAGCCGTCCATTCCACTCCGTCCGCGCCTTTCGCCGCCAGCGACAGCAGCCCGAGGAGCATCACAAAAAATATCTTTCCTTTTCCAATAATCATGTTTCGCATCATGTAAAAACATTAAAAATGAAATGACTGGTCATTTGCCGTTTATTTACCGGCATTATTTGAAGTACCGGCTGGCACGGTCAGCGCTACATCGTATTTTTGCGGCGCCGTGCAGGTTTCGTCATTGCATCCCTGATAGTTCACCACGCCTGTAATTTTTGCCGCTTTGGGATCGGTCACCTCAAAACTGCGGGTAAACACCACCTTGCTTTCCCAATAGGTCACATCAACGCCGAAGACATCGTCGTGAGTCTTTACCGGAGTCACCGAAGGCTTAAAATCGCCCTTGAATTTCACGCCGACTGATTTCGTAAAGTCGGTGGTCATCGCTTTCGGACCGCCTTCACCTACTTCTAAGCCATATATATGCCACCCTTTCGACGGTGTCATCGTAAGAATCAACTTACCGGCCCTGACGCCGGTCATCTCTATCCGGGCATTCCAGACGGCAGCCGCCGGAGCGCCGCCAAACCGCGGCATCTGCGCGTAGACAGCCACACATGCCACAATCATAATCAAAACTGATATAATTCGTCTCATAATCAAGTATCAAATTAAAGGGTATCCGCCTTAAAGCTCATAAACTGAGCGGTTTTTAGGGAAAACAGCAGACACTCCCTTTATGGTTTAATGCGCAAATTTACTAAAAATCCCCCACAATATGCGCCAAATTCATACATTAACTTAAACCGTTCCCCGATTTTTAAGAGTTTCGCGCTTTATTTAGCGATTTTTAATTAAAACATTACACAAACACCCGTCACCATCATAAATATATCAAAAAAAAATCGTAAATTTGCGCTGAACTTTTTTTGAATTAAAAATTCATCAACCCGCTACATAGATGGACAACAATAAAATATTGTACATAGCACAGGAAATCTCCCCCTATCTCCCTCAGTCTCCATTGGCCGACATATCCCGCATCCTTCCGCAAGCCATACTCGAAAAAGGCTACGAAGTGCGCTCTTTCATGCCCAAATACGGAAATATCAACGAACGGCGCAACCAGCTCCACGAAGTAATCCGCCTCTCCGGCATGAATATCATCATCGACGATACCGACCATCAGCTCATCATCAAAGTGGCGACCCTGCAGCCCTCACGCATGCAGGTATATTTCATCGACAACGATGACTACTTCCAGCATCATGCCGTAAAAGATATAGAAATCCGTCAGACTCCGGAAGACAACGACGAACGTATAATGTTTTATGTCCGCGGCGTAATCGAGACCGTAAAAAAACTGCGCTGGGAGCCCGCCATCATACAGAACGTAGGCTGGATTACAGCTCTCGCCCCCCTCTACCTGAAAAAAATCTATGAGAGCGACCCCTCTTTCCGCTCATCCAGAATCGTATATTCACTCGTCAACGACCCGTTTGAAGGCACACTCGACCCGCGGTTCCTCGACAAACTGCTCATGGACGGATTCAAAAAAGAGGATCTGGCTGAAATTGCCGACGGCCCCGTCGACTATCTCGCCCTCAACCGCCTCGCCATGCGCTATTCCGACGGCATAGTCCAGCTTATGCCCGACGTAAATTCCGAACTTGTCGACTACGCCAAAAGCCTCGGCATCCCGTTCCTGGAATACCGCGACGAGGAAAACCTCGCACAAAACTATCTCGATTTCTACAACAACTTATGAGATTCATTCATTTCCCCATCATAGCCGTTTCATTTGTTGCTGCCGCCTCAATGACAGGGTGCGGCGATACCGACGGCATCGGATCATCCCTCATCCAGTCCGAAAACAACATCATCATCGAAGACAACTTCACCGTCACGGGACACTCGGTCGAAAACGACAAAGTGCAGTCACGCACGGCAATGCTCCTTCTCGGATCAATCGACGCCGACGAATACGGACACTTCGCGTCCGACTTCGTCACCCAGTTCATGCCAGTAGCCCAACTTGACACCACGCTGACATCAGCAGCCGCAATCGACTCGGTCAAACTGAAGATGATGTTCGCCCCCGGCAGTTTCGTTGGCGACTCCGTCATACCGATGGGACTTGAAGTTTTCCGCCTCGACAAAGGACTGAAAGCGCCCATATTCTCCGATTTCGACCCGACCGAATACTACGACCCCGCGCAGCCCATAGGCTCAACCATCTACGCAGCCAGCAACTTCGAGCTGTCCGACTCGCTTAAGAAACTCGACCACCGCGACATCTACGTCGACCTGCCACGCGACCTCGGAGTCGAACTTTACAATCTCTACCAGACCGACCCCGCCGTCTACAACAACCCCGAAGCCTTTGCCACCCACTTCCCCGGCATCTACGTACGCAACAGTTACGGCTCCGGACGCGTCACCCAGATTGGCGCGACCCTGCTCCAGCTCTACTATCATTACGACACCAAAAACTCCGCCGGACGCGACACCACCTACAACTACATAGGCAGCTTCTACTCCGCCACACCCGAAGTACTCTCCAACAACAACATAGCATACGCTATGGCTCCACAGCTCAACGACCGCGTGGCTCAAGGCCAGTCGCTCATCGTCGCCCCCGCCGGACTCGAAGTGGAAATGACATTCCCCCTTCTCGACATCATCGACTACTATCGCGAAAAATCCGGACGGCTCGCCGTTGTCAACAACCTCACCCTCTCCATTCCCGCCACCAATATCTCCAACACCTACGGCATCCGTCCACCATCGCAGTTGCTGATGGTACTGAAAAAAGATAAAGAAAAATTCTTTGAGGAAGGTAAAGTCACCGACGGCGTAACATCATTCTACGCCACCTTCTCCGACGACACCGACACCTACGACTTCTCATCCCTACGCAGCTACCTTCTCGACGCACTCCGGCGCGAAGAATCGCTCACAGCCGACGACTTCACATTCATCCTGACACCCGTCACCGTCGACGCCGAGACAGTCTACGACCCCTACACCGGATCACAAAAAGTCTATGTCAAATCCATCGTTCCCTACGTCCAGCAGCCCGCCATGGCAGCCCTCCGCCTCAACGACGCCAAAGTAGAACTGACATTCACCAACCAGTCCGTCAACTAAATATCAAAAAAACATCAAAAAAAATTACGTCCTGGCACGTAAAAAAACGCCCTAACACTTCCATATTTCAACCAAAACCACTATCTTTGCAATCGCAAAAGCAAAAAAGAATCGCAGCAAACGCCCGATTTAATAACGAAGCAACGACCGCTTCAATAACGCTAAAAGAAACTAAACATCATATCCACACCAAGCCGCAATAGCTCAGTCGGTAGAGCATTTCATTCGTAACGAAAAGGTCGTGGGTTCGAGTCCCACTCGCGGCTCAAAGCTAAGACAGAGAAATTCAACCAGTTAACTAATTGGTTGGGTTTCTTTATTTTGTTAAATATGGTTAAATAGTCGATAAAATAGGGCTTATTACAAAAAATATCCCGACTTTTGAGGAGAAAAATCGTGACGCTATCGTGACGCTAATCGTGACGATACAAATTTAACAGAATTGTAACATCTCACACAAGACAATCATGGCTAAAATCGCACTGTGCATAATTACTTCTCGACCAAGACAAGACGGAACCTTTGCCATTCGTTTCAAAATCACCAATGGGACAAGTGCCACCTATATCGCCACCCAATACTCCGTTGAGAAGAAGCAATGGAACGGCGGTCAGGTCGTGCGGCATCCGCATGCAGCTATGATTAACACCAAGTTGTCACAAATGCTGTGCACCTATCAAACGAAACTCGATGAACTGAACCCGCCAAAGGAAGTCCCGGCCTCCAAAATTAGGGAGTGGCTGGAAGATGGTAATCGAGAAGACGGTGACAGCGTTAAGGTTTTCGGAGAAAAATATATTCGGAATCTGACTGAGAACGGGCAGGCTTCCTACGCGCTGAACATGGCGTACACCCTGAAATACCTTCTCGAATGTTTCGGAGAATCTTTCCAGCTCCGGCAGATTTCGTCCATAACCTTGCAGGGCTTTGAAAAGTATCTCCGTAAGGTTGGCTCGCGTCAGACGCAAAAAAAGACCGCCAAAAATGGAGAAATGCTGACGAATCCCAAACCGATTTCCGATACATCTATCAATATCCGCATGACTCACGTAAAGGCGCTGCTCAATGCCGCTGTGACCGAGGGAATTGTGAAGTATAAGGTTTTCCCTTTCCGTGGTTACAAAATGCCGACAAAGAATGTACGCGAGATATGGATAAACAAGGAAGAACTAAAGAAGCTGCGCGAGGCCGAGTTTACAGGCGTGTCTGCGCGTCGGCACACCGTGGCGAGGGATTTGTTCATGCTCTCGTTCTACTTCGCCGGAATCAACCTTACTGACCTTATGGACGCACAGCTCGACGGCGACACCATCAACTTTGTGAGGAAAAAGACAGCAACGAAAAAGACGGGCGAAAAAGGCATTTCCCTGACCATACAGCCCGAAGCACGTGCAATCATAGACAAATACATTACAAAGGATGGTACGCTCGATTTCGGCTATCATTATCGGGATTATGAGCAATTCCGGTCATTCGTCACAAAAGGGCTTAACAAGATTGGTGTGGATTTAAGATTTGAAAAGAAACTGATGTTTTATTCTGCTCGAAAAACATTCGTGCAGTTCGGTCAACAGCTCGGTATTCCGTTGTATGTACTGGAGTATGCCATTGGACAAAGCATCAAGGACGCCAATAACCGTCCGATATTCGATTATATGAAAGTGATGCGCTTTCAGGCGGATTTGGCGATACGCAAAATTGTAGACTTTGCGTTTGATGACACCCCCGAAGCAGATATGCCGATACCTGAGTGGGCGAAATGAAACGTCAGACTACCAACGGGTTCATTTCGCGGCACCACTTGGAAAGCACACCCTTTGACAACGGTTTGCCCTCACGAGTGCAATAGACATCGGGGTTTAACGCGTGCTGTTCATTGAAAAGTCGTATAATCTCTTTGCGCGGCATTCCTTCAGCGACACGAGCCATCACCCATTTGTATGCGGAAGAGCTTTCTTTCCACGTTATTTTCGCGTTCTGATTGGCGAGTGCTGCCGCTTCCTGCGTTGCCGCAAGTGCTTTTTTCTGAGCATTCGACATGTCCTTTTGCTTGGGGTTGCCGATGTAATCACATTTCTTTCCGGCATTGGGACCGTTTTCGATGATGAAATAGCCCTGTTTTGCTATCTGTTCGCGCTGCCATGCCTTTTTATTGGCCGTGCGGTGCTTGATACGATTGCGTTCGTCCTCGTCCATAATAGCCGTGACAGCGAGCACTATTTTAGCCATTGAGTTGTCATCGTCAAGCGAAATATTTTGCTTGCACGCCACAATGATTACACCACGCTTCTTCGCGTCCTCCATCAGGCGCATCATGTCGATGAAGTTACGCCCGAGTCGGTCGGTCGATGCCGCATAGATATAGTCGCCGGGCTTGCATTTGTTTAATAGTTGCTTAAATTTGCGGTCTTCGTATGATTTACCGCCGCTGACGTGTTCTTCCACAACGCCAGCGACATCGTTCATATCAATAGAGTGGGCTGCGAAGTAGGATTTAATATCCTGCATCTGCTGGTCAAATGATTGGTCTTCTGTGCTGACGCGGTTGTAGATATATCGTGCCATAATCTTTTTATCTGCTAAATTACTTAAATGTTTTGAAATTCGTTGAGGTCTGCCAATAGGCTTTTTTAAGCCGTCTGAGCGAGTTTGCAGGATTCGGCGGTACATTCTCCCATCTTCGGAGTTTCGGTCGATTGTGGCGGCTCTATTGCGTCTATGCCGAGCCGTTGGCAAATGTAGAATGTAATGTCACACTCTGTTGCCTTGTAGTCTTTGAACGCCTCCTCGCCGTTCCTTGTCTCGGTGTATTCGTAAAAGTCGCACCCTACCGCCGTAAGTTTGTAGCGCACATCGCACTCCGTTCCGTCGGGAAATTCAAGATGCCACGCCGTGCGCATAGCCTTGTTTTTGGCGAGTTCGGTTTTTACCATTTGTGCCACGTCCGCAAATGTAGGCTTGTTTTTTGCCCTCTGCGCCTCTTTTTCGCCCTCCGCCGATACATTTACCGTCTCGGCGGTTTCCTTTGAAATTCGGGGCGTTTCTGCGGGTGTGGAGGGCTGTATCGGTTTACTCTGCCAGTTTGGCAAATCGTTTTTAGTTAATCTTTCGTATAGCGCCAACTCGCGTTCCAGTCGTGCGGCCTCTCGTTTTGAGGGACGGCAGCACATTAGTTGCCCTTCGATAGCGCAACGCAGACGCCACGCGGTTTTGGTCTCAGTCTCGTGCTCTATGTGCGTGAGGATGTTTTTCTTCATCGCCTCTATTTCGGCGGTCTTGAATCTGTAGTTTGCCATATTCGTATGATTTTATTTGTTATTGATTGTTCCCGGCGGCGGTGTCGCTCCGCTGTGGTTCTCCCTCGCCGGGATTGGGTGGTTATTTACTGATTTTACCTATCTTCTTGCCGTTGTAGCTTGAATATATTACGCCATTCTTTATATAGCCGCAATCTGCTTGTGTGGGTTGTTTCTTGTCCATCGCTTTCCATTTTAGGGGTTATTACTTCAAATTTGCTCCGTCGCGTAATGATTGGCCAAGCCAGCATATAGCGCATACAATCATGATTATTATTCCCATAGTCGTAAGTTTTAAATGGTTGATATTTTGTTATACTTGTTTTGCGTAAATATTTGCCGGTATCCGCAAGCTGTCTATGTCGACGTGAATATTGTTCGCGTCCATCACGTATGCAAACGCATTCCGCGCATACCGTTTGCCGACAACCGTAATCCGGTTAAATCTTGCCTTACTTTCTTCGGGCAACTCTCCGCCTCTAAGCAATGCAAAATGCAATCTGCATATCTGGTCGGTAATCTGGTTAAATGTCTTTGTTCTCATCGTCTTTCCGTTGTGCCGTGGGGCGGGTTATAGCGAAATTCTTGCTATTGGTTTACCGTTGAGCGTGCCAAAGTCGGGGCTAACCTTTATGTCTTTGCCGCAATAGTGTTTAACTCGTTTTGCTAAATACTCGCAGCGTTCAGGGGTGTAAATAAACCATGTCCACCCGTCTATTATTAAATCTTTTGCTTTTTGGCTTATCTGCCTTTTCTCTGTTGCGTCCATATCTTTATTTTTGCTTGTTTATTTCGTTTCTGCCGGCCTTTCTCCCGTCGGAGGTGCAATTACCGTCCGGCGGTGTGAGGGGCGATTTTGGGGCGGTTATTGCTCGTTGCGCTCCATTTCAAGTATTTGCCCCATTTCAACCCCTTGCAGATATGCAAGTAACTCAGCGGGCTTGAAGCGTGGTGTTAGTGCTTTTACCATTTCAACGCCGTTACTTGCGGCCATGCCAATAACATATTTGTGGGGTTCCGCAAAGTTCGTGAAAACTTTAAGCCCAATTCGGCCAAATAGCTTTTCAGCCAACATTACGCACTTGTCGAGGGTTGTTTGTCTTTTTGCCATATCTGTTTGCATTTAGTTATTCGGTTAGAGTTTGCCGCGGTTTATCAGGCTATGCAGTGCATCGTGTTCGCTTATGCAATTGCGGTACGCAACCAGTTTAACGCGGTTGAATATCTTGGCGCACTGTTTCGGGTCATTCGCCTTTGCGGCCAGTTCGGCGGTTAGGTCGTGCGTCCAATCTCCCGTTGTCTCGTCGTAGCGAGTCCAGCCAATAGCTATAACCGCTAAAAACATTTGTTTGAATTGTTCTATTTTCATTTGTCTGTAAGTTTTAGTTTTAGCTCCCGGCGTGTGAATCGAACACACGTTAAGACCGTCCCGGGAAAGGTGGATTAGCCGCGAAGATTGATGTTTGCGGCGTGTCTGTCCAATAGCACAACTTCGATGCGTGCTAAAATATCCGCTTTTGTCATGTTGGCGGCAATGCCTGTTACGTTGTAATACTCGCCGCATTTGAGCATGTTTTGCTTTGTCTGTTTAGCAATAAAATTGAAAATGTCTTTAATTGTCATGGTCTTTTGTGTTTAATTGTTTCTTTGCTCCCGGCGGTCAATTCGATTGCAGCGGCCAGTAACACCGCGCCGCCGGGTGTGATGGTTATTTGGATAGTTCGGAGATTGCTTTTTCTATGTTCGGAATCACCCACGATTTAAGGTAAAGCCTTAGACGCTGGTCGCGGATATAATCCGCTGTCGCTTGGTCGTAGCTCCGGCAATCGCTTGGAACGATAGGAGGATAAAAAACGGTTGTTCCGTCTTCCTTTAACAATTTATGCAAGTTGTGCAGGCTTTCCGTTAACTGTTGTTTGGTCTGTACCTTTTTCATTTCCTTTCGGTTTATGTGTTGACAATTTTACAATCTTATCCCGGCATAATAGCATAACCACATAAAGCGGCCGATAAAGTGTATGAGTAGAAGCCCGGCGGCTACTATGCCGATAACCGCCGCCGTGGCTTTTAGGGTGGGTTTCATTTGTACGCTGCCATTTGGTTGTTATACTCGTCTTCCGCGTCGGAGATATAGACCGATGCCAGATAATTAGCGGCCTCTTTGCGTTCTGCTGCTGTTACCCTTGTGTTGTCTTCCATCCATCCGGCGCAATACATTTCAGCAAGTGAGGCGGCGATGATTGAACGCATTGCGGAGGATTGTGCCAGCCTTTTGCGATTTGGGGTAATACCCCGTTTGATTTTGTTTGTCAGAGAGAGCACCAGAGGCGCAACATAGCGGCGGTAAATATCGCCATCATTTTCGGCTGTTAATACGATGTTGGTGGCTGTGTGCGAGAGTTCCGAAAATTCGGGTGCTTTTACTTCGGTTGCATTCATGGTCGAGGGGGTGTTTGATGAAAGAGAATTAACACCGGTGTTAATTTTGTTTGCTGTTGTTTTCATAATTGTATAATTTAACTATTGTCGTAATTTAACTATTTATTACCTTTGCATTGTAATTTAACTATTAACCGCCCTTCATCTGCGACAGACAAACGGGGCGGTTTTCGTTTATCCTGTTGCATGTTCGCAAAGTTTGTGCTATCTTTGCGGGTGAAAACCTTTCGGGGGCGCGGTTATTAAACCGCTTTAATGCTTTCGCAACCCCCAGGCATCAGCGACGGAGTATTATTTTAACCGTCCATTTGCCCACATTAAACGCGATTTCGATGCGCATAATATGGAAAGGCTTCGCGGCTATTTCAATTAACAAAGATTGGAGGCTTGCCGCATCACCTTTCAACCTTTGAAACTCCGACCGCTGCAACGGTTCGGAGTTTTCTTTTCAATGTTCGCTATATCTGGGTTACTTATCCCCTTTGTTTGTATTACAAATATACGACTTATTTTTGACTCCACCAAATAATAATTCATTTATTTTCAAGCACTTACAACTATATACCCATGCAACGTAACAAAACACACGCATAGAGCATGATTACATCGCGTATGACAGCCTCGGAAAAAAGTTTGAAGAAAAACGCCAAAACTCTTGCAAGTGTCTGAAATACGTGTTATATTTGCGATGCGATTGAGCGTGAAACACTCGAAAGTAACTGATTTGTAACATGTTACAGGCGTGGAACAAATTTAGCGATATAGGAGGCTGCAACCATATAGTATACGGTATTGCGGCGGACGTGCGAGTATCGTAACCGTCTGAATAAATGGAGATAATAAGCCGATGGAGGGGTGGCGGGGGTATGAAGCCGGCCAAACGAAATCGAGCGGGTGCGACCTTGAAAATTTTTTTCTTGAAAATTTCAGTTGCCATCAATTTGTAACCATTTATGATTATTTAACATTTAAATGTAGCAATGCAGTTGTATGCAGTTGTAAGTACATAGCATAACACGCTAATAATCAATATATTTATCTTAATTTATGTAGTTATGTAGTAGATATTGGGAAAATATTACGCATGATAATAAGATTGTAGTCAATACATATAAGGGGAAGAAAAAAATAAATAGATAAATAGTATATACTACATTCGTGATTTTCATTTAATCCACTGACAGACAGGGAGAAGAGAGAGAAGAGGCAGATGCATGGCGGAAGTAGAAAACGCCTCACTCAACTCCTTTTTAAACAAACACTTAAAACCAATTTCTTAAAGTATTACATACGGTTTAGTTGCTTATATTATTTATATACAATATATTTGCAGCATAAAACCAGCAACTTTCCTCCACAACGACCGAGAGGAGGAATAGGCAACCACGAACCAAAAGATATGGATAAGAATAAGAAATTACGACTTGTAGTAACCGCCAAGTGCCATAACAAATGTCCGCTTTGCTGCAACAACCGTTTTGACCTCTCTCAACTTCCAGTGGTTGAGAGATGGGACTATGAGGAAATTATGATAACAGGCGGCGAGCCTCTGTTATTCGTAGAGCGTACCATCGACTTAATACGTGATATTAAGAGGATTCAAGACGTCATGGGGATTGAGCAAAGCAAATTCTATCTTTATACAGCTCTGCCTGAACAAATCGGCGGTGCACATAATATCGCTCGGTTGGCTTATCATTTTGACGGTATGTGTATTACGCCCCACACTCAGCGTGATGTAGAGGTATTCTGTAAGTTATTCCCTGGAATAACTATCGACCTTGCCTCGGAATGTTCTATGCGGTTAAACCTTTTTGCGGATGTCAGCAAAATGCTTGACAATATCGACGTAGACCTTTCGGGGTGGAAAATCAAGCACATGGAATGGATAAAAGACTGCCCTGTCCCCGTGGGAGAGGATTTGAGACGCATAAATAATCTTTTTATATGAAGAAAACGATATTAACCCTCCTCGCCCTGCTCACCCTGGCGCTGACGGGGTGCGTAAGCGACAAAATTAACGAGGCCGAAACTTTTAGTTATGACGATAGCCTTATCACCGCCGATTATCACGGCCACCGCTACATAATATACAAAGGCTTCAAGCGAGGCGGCATCACCCACGACCCCGACTGCCCGTGCCGAGAGAAAGGAGGAGGAAATGATTGTTAAGTCATACGAGGTCTATTGCGAATGGTGCAGGAAGTATCTCGGTCGCTACAACGCCTATGCGCCTACTGCGACTCAACTTCGTGCGGATGGCATCAAGATAGTCATTACCAACGGCAAAACACAACACTTTTGCCAAACGTGTTTTATGAAGTTCAAGGAAGAACAACAACCACGTTAAACTTGGCTGAGGATGGATGAATTTACAGTGCAGCAGGTGGCACTTAAGCGCATCTGTGAGATTAAAGATATTGCCGACCTCTTGTTTAAGAAAATCCACGACGATATTATCCCTATACCTCGCCAAAACCGCAAATCCTACGTCTCGCCCTACGCTAAGTTTGACAAAATTAGGAGGAAAAGAAAATGAATGTAAAAGAACTAAAAGAAGCCCTCGTCGCCTATCCCGATGATATGGAGGTGGTAGTAGACCGAATGGAATACGATGACTCGGAGCATATTTATGACGCTGAGTTTTATCTTGAAACCAACGACAACAACCAATTAGTGATTGACTGATGAAGAAGATACTGTTAGCAATGATACATGGGTTATTGCCTATACTTGGTATAATCCTTATTGTATCTATTATAGCTTTAGCCGTATATTTTACAGAATGTTTAGGAGTCCCCCAAGGCATTGCGGTCGTAATTGTATTGATAGTAGTTGCATGGATTATAAGTGCAGTGGAGTGGTACAAACATAATTAAGTGAATATGAAAAAGAAACACCGCAGAGCCGTGTGCTACATCCTATGTGTTGTATGGCTGATAATCACCTCCCCATTGGCGATAATCGGCTATATCGGAGAATTTGCCGTAACCATTGGCGGATATGTGGCTATCAGACCGATGGAATGGCTCAAAACAAAACTGAAAGTATATGAGTATGACCCCTAAAAGAAAAGTGGGATCGTGGAATGTGGCGGCCGAGTTTGAGGTACGCAATCTTGCGTCCGAGCAGACAGAACATGCTTGCACGATAATTAACGAGAATAAGGAGCGCGGTTGGCGAGAAGTTCTTGACATGTTAGCTCACGCGGGATTCCGTGGTACAGTTGTAGACAGAATACAACTCAACTTACCTTTGCTGATTGTTATTGATTACAAAGTTGAAATAGATAAACAGTAAATATGGCACTTGTAAGCGAAAGTTTATATCAGTATCTTATAGATTGGCTGTGCCCTGCGATGGAGGCGGAGTATAAGCGGTTGTATTCAAAGGGCAAGGACGGCGGCAAACTGAGAGGTCTCGGCAAGTACGACAAGAACGTGTATCAAGGTCGTGTAGACCGACTGAGGGCGATAGTCCGCAACTTGATTTGCGAAGATAAGATGAAACGCTTTCTCTCGGACGGGTCAAAGAGCGCGATATATGCGTTTAACGGCGTTTGTTTCGTGCGTGTGGAGGACAGAGAGATATTCTTAAAGGAATTGCTCAAACGGGCGTTTATTGAGCTTGATTTGGGCGAGAAATACAATGACGAGTACCCTGCCAAGGCTATCGCGATGAGCTGTCTCGACACCATATCGAGCAGCGACAAGTATCTGTATCGCCCGAATCGGCGTTATGTGGCGTTTCGGAATCTTGTGTATGACGTGGAGAAGCGCAAGGCGGTGAAGCCCGCTGTGGAGCAATGCCCTGCTACCGTGCTTGACCTCGAATACAAGGATAAGGACGAGCTTTACCGCGAATGTGCGGAGAAGTACGACACTTTCGGCAATCCCTGCAAGCTGTGGGAGGATAAAATCGCCGAGATTATCCCGAATAAAGACGCAAGGAGCGTGTTTCAGCAGTGGTGTGGGGCATTACTCGCCGACAGGGAGTCATTCAAGATGGAATATGTACTTTTCCTGATAGGCCCCGGCGCAAACGGCAAATCCGTAGTGTCTAATGTGATAGCGACAGTGTTTGGCAAAGAGAATTTCTCATGTTTTTCGCTCCGGCAATTGTTCAAGGACAGCGACTATAAGGTCAATCTCGCTTCATTGGTGGGAAAGGTAGCAAATTTCATTGACGATATAGACGGCAAAGAACTGTCAGGTGGCGATTTCAAACGGTTTGCGAGCGGCGGCGAGTTTCAAGGCCGCGGACTTTACGACAAAAAGGTCATAAAAGTTACTGCCCCTCCCCTATTGTGCTGCGCCAACGCCATGCCCGAGACTGACGATGACAGCTACGGCGGTCAGCGTCGACGGTTGGTCGTGCACACGACTACACGTGCGTTTACGGGCGAGGAGCGTGACACCTCGCTCACCTACAAGCTGACGCGCCCCGAGGCTCTTGTGTATATCTTCCATTGGATTGTAGAGGGCTACCGCATCTTCGCCAAGAACAAGGGGGATATTGTGATGGGCGAGGATATGAAAAAGGCGCAGGAAATCATCATGGCAGGCAGCAACAATATGCGCCGATGGTGGGCTGAGAACGAGTACGAGGCGGTCACGGAGTACGATAAGGACTGTTGGCGCAGCTTAGCCGACCTATACGACGAATATAAGGCTTTTGCCGAGGCTGAGGGCAGCAAACAGCACGCCCGACCCGAATTGTCGGCTATGCTGGCACAAAAAGGGTGTTTCAAGCAGCGATTGCAGGTTGGCTACGGCTTTTGTCTACGAAAGAAAGAGGCGACACCCGAATGAGCGTCGCCTCTTTATATGTCATACTGCCATCGGTACGCCGCGATAAGCGTATGTTTCGGCGACTTTCAGAACAAGAGCCTCGTAAGAGCTGGCTCTGACGAAGAATGTTCGGTTCGGCGCCTCTCCCTTATACAGCACTCTTGCAGTGTATCGGTGCGAGTAGTAGAGTTTGAGCGTGATTTTCTTTGTGGAGGGGTAGCGTCGCATAAAATATGCGATGAAATACTCCCGAAGCTCGGAGGTAAGCCGATTTTGCGCTTCCGACCGAGGTCTGTTCGGTGTAGTGGCTGATGTTTTCATTTTGTTCTTGTAGCATTTAGAACGGTTATAGGCACAAAAAGAGCGTGTACCAAATGCGCTGCTACAAGATTAGTGTTCACTCTGACGAGCTTACCGTTCTTACGCAAAAGGCACACGCCTATAATGTCCACGATTGAGCATAAAAAATGCCCGACCGAAATTGGTTGAGCGGATAATGCCGCCCGTCATAGTGATTGGGTCACTAACCTTGTAGCGTTGCAAAATTACGCTCAAAAATCCGATTTTCCAAATTTATTTTCGGAAAATCAGCGGCTTATGTTCCGCAGTGGATTATTTCACACCGCAAAGATAGTATATTTCAATTAATTATGCAACAAAACTTAAAGTTTCTTTAACTTTTATTGCATAACTCACATATTTTCACCATATTTGTACTTATGAAACGTGCGAGGTTTCGGAAAAGGAATTTAACGGCTCAGACAAGTACCCCGGTTCTCGCACAGCCGGGCGAAAGTTTGAGCCTTTTATTTGGAAAAATGAGCAACGAAATCAAGCAAGGCGACAAGGTGAGGGTGTCGGAGAACGCGCCGAAGATTTACACGAAAGACGGCTTTAATCTTGCGACAAAAATGGATTTTGAAGTCGTGGAGATTGAAGATGAATGCGCCCGTATAGAGAACGCAGATATGATTCTTACAATGGTGTATGTCCTCCCGACCAAGTATCTCGTCAAGGTCGATGCGGAGGCGAAAGAGGCGAAGTACCACAAAGGCGACCGAATAAAGTTCAAAAACATCTATGAACTACAAAAGGTAAAGGATAAAAGTTTTCGGTGGATGCTGCTGATGTTTGCAAGCAAAGAAGCAACCATAACAGCGGTTGAGGATAACGGTTTTTACAGAGTGGATATAGACCCAAGCATAGGCGGCATCAATGACGATATGATTGAGCGCAAGGTCGAGCCAACGGAGCAGACGGAGGCGGAGAAGAAACCCTACGACGGCATATCCAAAGAAACCGCAAACGAAATATCCGATATGTTAGAGGCTTACGCCAAAGCATTATCGGGCATTGCTGACCCTTTCGATTGGCAGATATATGAAGCCGACCTCGCCAAAGAGATTGTGCTTAAAACCGTAAACTCCGCATCGGACAGACGCCCAATGGCCATAGCCGAGTATGCCGTTTCGGTTGCCAAAGCGGTTGTGGAGGGGCTGAAAGGGAAGTGAGTATGGCAGTAGGCTCCAAAATTCTGTTGGCAAGTCCGGCAATGATAGAAGGTGAAATCAAATATTCTGATGACAATGGAAACTAAGGAGCGCGAGGCGTACAGAAAGGCGTGTAGGCACTACGGCGTTGAGGGTAATTGCCATAAGCAATTCCACGCAGAGCGTATCTATGGCTACTACTTTGCGGTAGATGTTGCCTGCTCTCCCGACTGCGACTGCGCGAGAATGAGAAGATTTGATAAACGTAAGAAAGACTGACTATGGGCGACAAAGATACAAACAAGTTGTTCGGAAATCCCGAAATACTGATTTGCGAGCCGAATGGCGAAATGAAGCCACTCGGCAAGGTTGTGGAATGTAGTGCAAGACTTGAATCGGAGGATGAAGCGGATTATGTTCCGACAAAGGATAGTTTCTCGTTTTCGTTTGAAGTGCCGAGTCTATCCAAGTGGTTTGAGGAAAACGCTAACCTTAAACCAGTTCAAGAGGCGCAAGATATGCTCACACGATTGCGCGACTATCACGCTCTATGGCATAAATACTATGGCATGGGGATGCGCAAGGAGCGCAGAAAGATTGAGCGCAATTTCAACGCTCTCTCACAGCGTTTCGCACTTCATTGCAAGATTTACAACATAACGATACAATCCAAAAAGACAAATGAGCATAAAGATTAAACAGCGTAAGCCTTACCTCGTGAAAGAGGTTGGCGAGTGGAAGTTCACGTTCCACTACAAGGAGGGAAGCATCGAGCGGACTTTCCTTTCGATAACGTGCGATAGCGGAATGTTTAATTGCCGTATCGGAGGCAGAAATGATATGTATTATTTCCTGCTTAATGCGGCGATAGAAGACGATATTCCCGTTTTGCATGATTACATGACACGTTTGTATCATTTGGCTACGGTGTGGAACGACACGGAATTAGCCAAAGATGTAAACACGGCTATAAATAACTGGCATGAGCGTGCAAATGCTAAAGGCGCGGAAAAGGCGAAAGCCGTTACCGATTCCGAGGAAATGGCTTCGCAGGCGTTCATGGAGGACATCGTTTCGGAGCAGGGCATGAGCAAGAAAGAGCTGAAAGCGAAACGAGAGGTCGACAAGGAGCTTATGCGTGCAATTCTGAACGAGGATAAAGAGTAATGGCTAAGCAACCACTCATAGAGGCTAAAGACGTGTCGAAGCTGATAACGCTCTTTGACCGGATGTACAAACTCGGCGTGGAGGACGGCTATCAGCACTCGCACGACGAGGGGCTGTGTCGTGAGCATATCGAAACGACCAACTATCCCGGCAACTTCGGACTGATACGCGACGGCTTCATATCCGATGAAATAGACTGGCAACTGACGCTCCAGCGAGAGGCAAAGGCTATGAAGATTTACGAAGCTGTCCGTAAAATGTTTATCCGCATGGGGGCGTGGGCGCGAAGTAATTTCTATTCATGCATATTACCCGTAGCGCAGGACTTCTACAATATGGGGGTCGAGGATTTCCTCGCCAATCCCAACGCCGACACTATCACCACGTTCATGGAGGAACGGCGTGTATTGTGGGGCGGCAAGAGAGTTGACACCTACGGCTATGTGGAAAAGATACAAGGCTTCTGTGGCAAGCGTATGCGCAGTGAGGCGGCGGCGTTGGAGGGGCTTGTGGAAACACGGACGAGCAAGTATCAGCGCATAGGCGAAGACGATTTGCGCAAGCGGGTATTGAAAGAAAAATGGTGGCTGCACTTCCGCCGAGCCGTGGCGGTTGTAAATACTAATAGGAATTGAGTATGGATGTGTCTTTTCAACGTTCGGCTGCTTCTGATGAGTGGTACACGCCACCATACATAATAGAGGCATTGGGCGAGTTTGATTTAGACCCGTGCGCGGCTCATGGCTGGATAACCGCCAAAAGGCACCTTTACAAGGAGGATGACGGGTTGATTAACGAATGGCATGGACGCGTTTGGCTCAACCCTCCGTATTCGCGCAAACTCGTATGTGCGTTTATTGAGAAAATGGCTCGTCACGGCAACGGGATTGCCCTTATATTCAACCGCATGGATATTGCGCTATGGCATAACACGATATTCCCGACAGCAGACTCTATGCTTATTCTGCGTGGCAGACTCAAATTTTACAGACCCGATGGCTTACAAGGCGATTCGGCAGGATGCGGCTCAGTGCTATTGGCATGGGGCGAGGAAAATTCGCGAGTCTTGCAGAATTGCGGACTACACGGTGTATTTATAAAATTGAAATAGTATGAACCGACCGATAAATATACAGCACCCGACACCTCAGGCGAGAAGTGTGGCGCAAGTAATTCTCCCGATTGGGTTGTACTGCAACCAAGCGTTGCAGAAAGCAAAGCCGGGAGACTGGGTTTTGTTCGAGAGTACATGGAAGCGGACAGATATGCGCGTTGTGCAGTTATGCCGTTTCCGCATCAACTCGCCGGAGTTCACCTTCATGCTCCGCTCTATCTACGGCGAGAATATGACCATTGCCAAGCTGATGGAGCGTTGGGAGGCGTGGGCTGTTGTCGAGGGGATAGGGCGAGATGGTATTGACAAGGAGCAATGTGTTATTGTGGAGGTAAGCGAAGAATGACATATCGGAATAAGATATATAAAATCGCGGCGGTGTGGCTATATTCGAGATTGCCCGCTCGTTTCTATTTGTGGTTCACACACAGATATAAAACAACGCCGATTAACTATTGGCTGATAGTGATACAGAATTGGCAATGGAGATGTGTGAGAGCTACATCTCGCAAACAAAGAGATAAAGAGATGGAGAAGAAATTAAAGAAAGGCGATAAAGTCCGTATGAGAAGAACCGTATGCTTTGATTACATAACTTTTGAGAAAGGTTGTGTTGGTGAAGTGTCGTCGGACGAGGACACTAAAGGCTTCTGCCGAATAAGAATGAAGAACGCGGAAAGCGGTGAAATGACAGAGCATTTTATCTGTGCTTGCAATTTAGAGCCGATAGATAGTAAGCTCGCTTTCCTCTCTGATTTAGCCGCTGTGCTTCGCAAACATAATGCGGTGATAAACGTGGGTTGGAATGGCAATCACTCCGACGGCTATCCTTGTATTGATGTGAATATACAATTTGAGAATAGCAATAGGGTTGCTTGCCTTGAAGATGTGCTTAATTGGAGTATAACTGCCGACACGATAATGGACTACGACAAGGAATGGGTATGAGCAAAATCTATTTAGGTATAGACCCCGGAAGCAACGGCGGCCTGGTATGGCTCGATTCTGATGGCTCTTTTTTGGAATGTCAGAAAATGCCGTCAACGCCGCAGGACATTCTTACCGCATTAGGCGGTTGGAATACTGACGATGTGGTGTGCTTCATTGAGAAAGTCGGCTTCGGTATGCCGGGACAGAGTTCAAAGGCTACTGCTACATTCGCCCGACACTGCGGCCAGTTGGAGATGGCTCTTTTAGCAAAAGGCATATCCACCGTGGAAGTTACTCCTGCCAAGTGGCAGAAGCACTTTAATCTGCAAGGTAAAAGTAACGAAAGCAAAACTTCGCACAAAAATCGCATTAAGGCGTGGTCGCAACAGCGATTTCCGAAGCAGAAGGTTACGCTATGGGCGGCTGACGCTTTGGCGATTGCAAGTTATGGATTTGAAATGAGAAAGTGATATGGCACGCTACAATATTAAATACAACGGTGAGGAGCATATATATCGCAATATGATTATAGCTCCGGATACCAAGGTTGAAAGAGAAAATTTAGAAGAAACAAGCGATAAGGTTGGGATATTATATATTTTCAGAAAGCAAAGGGGTAATAAGCGTTTGGCAAGATTTGTGAGAGCTTTTATACGGGCAAGCAATTCGGGAGAGCTTGACAAGTTTTGCAAAACGCAAGGTTGCGATTTTATCGTAAGAGCAGGTTCAACTATTTTGGCTACTTCATTCCCTGTAAAGACTTTAGAAGAACTTGAAATGACATTTGTGTGATATGGCAGACGAAAGATTGATACCGAACAGACCGATTCCCGACGAAAGCAAGATTCCGGCGGCAGATAAGGACATGCTCTCCTACGCTATCGCCTTTGCCGTGCCGAACCAAAAGGCTTTCGCGTTGTGGCACCCCGAGTTCCTTGACTCATCGGGGAAGTTGAATAAGACGGGGCGTGCAGCTTGTACGCAATTCTTCAACTATGCGAAGAATCGGGAGTATGCAGATGCGTACAAGCGTACACTTGCGGAGTTTCTGGAGAGGAAAGATACAAAAATCGGCGATGAGTTAGAGGAGCTGACCGAGGAGCGAAAAGAAAAAGCCTCTAAACTGCTGATGCTGGAGGTGATTAAGATGATAGAGGCAGGTAAAATTAGTGACCCTGAGTTTGCAAAGCTCGTTACCGACCTCGCCATCAAAATGAAGATAACCAAAGAGGACGTTGACCGCATTATCGCCCCTATTCGTGTACTTATGACGCGTTGCTCGGAATGTCGCTACCGAATAGGCGTGGAGAGTATGGTGCTTAACGGTCAGATGCTCGATATGTGCGCCTACTGCAAATGTCGCAAACTTGCCGAGGAACACGGCTATCGCTTCAATGACGGCAAAGACCTCTTGGAGATACCGAAAGAAATTATTGACGAATTGGAGAGTAAGAACAACGTCCGCATGGAGGATATTCTGAGCGGGAAGATAGAAAATTAATATGACACAGATACACGAATTTGACTGCGAAATATACCCTCGTAAGTTGTGGGTGACTGTCGGTGCGCCCTACGAAGTGATTAAAGATATGTTTGAGGATGTCGCACCGATGGAAGAAAACGCCGACGCACAAGTAGACCATACGCGGAGATTGAAGCCCGATGGAAAAGGTGGAATACTGATGCGTTTTGCCAACCGTAAAGCAATAACGACATGTAATATCACGCATGAGTCGGCGCATGCTGCGTTGGAGATATTCGAGTATATCGGTGCATACCCCGACCCGAGAAATCAGGAGCCGTTTGCCTATCTGTGCGGTTGGATAGCAAAGTGTATCGACGAGGTGAAAAGAAATAAACAATCAAAATAAAAACGAATATGGCAACATTTAAAGGAACCGTCACTTCTGTGTCTCAGATACAAAGTGGTACAAGCAAATCAGGCAAACAGTGGCAGCGCGTGGACGTGGTGCTGACTTACGACAATTCAAAACCGGAATATCCGAAAGCGATTCTGTTTTCGGTGATGAACGACAACATCGGCAAGTTCAACATACAGCAGGGTTGCGAGTATGAGGTAGAGGTCGATTTTTCGACACGCGAATACAACAATAAAACATATATGTCGGCTTCGTGCTGGAAAGCTACGTCGACGCAGCAAGCTCCGGCTCAACCCGAGCAACAAGGATGGCAAGCGTCTCATCCACAACCGGCAGTACAGTCACAACCAGCAACTCCAGTAGAAGGGGCTGACGACCTCCCCTTCTGAGCAAATATAGAAACATGAACGAGGGCGCAGGGATTGACCTTGCGCCCTTTGCTTATTCTGTTATCGACTTCCCTTTTGCGTTGTTGTCGATTTTTGGTTTTGCTCCGTTATCATCATCTACAACTTCTATTGTTTCCTGCGGTTCGCCGTATTCCTTTTCGACTTCGGCTTTCGCGACAGCCGGGATTCGAGCCTTGATGTCAAGTTCCTCCTTCCATTCTTTTATAATCTGCTCATAATCCTCGACATGATTATTGCCCGCATCTGACATTGCTGCTTTTCGCGATTTCATACGATTCTGCACCTGGTCTATTTCGCGCTTCAGGACTTCGGAGTCATTCTGAGGAATCCACGGGTCTGAGCCGCAAGAAGTCCGCATGGTCGCAATCTTGCCGTTGCCCTCAATCTTTGCCACGAGAGCCTTGAACACATCCACGAGGCTGACGAGCGAGGGATAAAGATGCACAAACTCGTTCTTGCACCAAATAATCGTATCTGTGAATAATAACTTGATTGCAGCTGATGACGGGTCAGCCGCACGGAATATCTCGGGAGAAATATCGACGCTCATGGTGGACTCTCGTATAGACTTCTGTTTGTTAGCTATGTCTATCGTGGCTATGTCCGAGAGATTCGGCGGTGTCAGGAACTTCGCATCGGCGGCTTTAAGTTCCTCTACTGCGCCTTTCACACCGATAATCTTGCCCGTTGAATCGGTGCGCGGCAAATTGTCTATGTCGGTCGCTTTAACGAAAAGCGGAGCCTGCGAATTGGCGCGCACACCATCGGCTACAAATGAGCACGCCTTTTCAAGTGTGCCGATTTCCTGATTGGCTATGCCCGACGGAATGTCCGGCACTTTGAAATAGGTACATGGATTGATACCTACTGGTGTTTGTGTGGGGTTGTCGGCGAGACAACGCCAGCCGTCTTCACTCGTATTTGCCGAGTCCCATTTAAGACCTTTGGCAAACCAGCCCGAGAAGCGCATGAACCACGACGCATCCTTTTCGCTTATCTTGTCGCCCTCAATCCATGTCTGCGCACGTTCCGTGGTGAAAATATCCACTGCGCGTCTGCCTCGGAGAGTATAAAGACGGGTAAGTACGGGATTTCGGTTCTCGTCATAGTCGGGGAAAAGAATATCGCCTTTCAGATAGCTGAAAACCTCATATCGAAGCTGCCCGTTGTGAACGTATTGGTATATCGCGCCGTCCCCCGTGAGGTAGCAGGACTTCACCAACTCCATCCATGCCGTATCGAGTCCGGCGCTGTCTTTCCATGAGTTGAGTTTTTCGCCGAGGTCGTGGTCTTTGTCTTCGTGGCACACCCAAAAGCCATTTCCTGCCATAAATGCCGTCTTTGAGGTGTTTATTCGCATCTGCAAGCCGAACCGTACTGTTTCCACGGGTTCAAAGTCAACAATATGCCATTCGTTTATCGGCGTGCCTTCTTCGTCAAGGACTGCGTTGCCGTCTGCATCCAGCTTTTTGCGCACCTCATAAATCGGACGCATACTCATGTATTTGCTGTTGATGTCGTGCGCCAATGGGTCGTTTTCGCGGCAGAAATCCTCTTGCGTCAACAGCATATAACAGCCATCGTCAAACGACATAGCAGGTTCCTGATAATACTGCGCTCCTACGGGTGTATGCTTATCGACGGCATCGGGATTTATCCTGCGCCGCCAAAACTGTTTTTGTAGTCTGTCTGAAATTTTCATATCTCGTTATCTGTTGTTATCGAAATCCGCGCCACGGATTGACTATGCGGGGCCGGTTTACCAAGTTGAAATAGGCATTTTCGGGTACTCTTTTGGAGGGCTGCTTGCGCTCGCGGGTGTCGAGTTCAAAGATTGCCCGGTAGGAAATGGCATCCATGAGGTCGGGCGAGGACTTGAATTTGTCCTTGTATTCCTCTTTCTTGCGGTAATAGATTTTGCCGTTGCGGTCGGTTGTGATGAACACATTGATTTCATCGAAAAGCACGTCAATGAGACGTCGACGTTGTCCTTTCTTGCCGTATGGAATTACAAGGTCTTTGCTTACGCCAACCGAGATTTCTCCCTTTTTCAGCATTATCTCGGTCTTGCCGAGAAGCTGGGAGCGGAGGTTGAAATATCTCGCTACCGTTACCTGATTGCCGTTTTCGTCATACTCCTGTTCAACTCTCCCTTGACCGCTAATGCCTCTTGCGCCTTTTTTCAAGAAGTCCTCAATCAGACCGCCAATGCCGTTTGCATCGTAGGCGAAGTTTGAGATTGGTATATTGTAGCGAAAGAGTATGCCGTTTATGAAATTCTCCAACTGATGTGTTTCCTCAGATTCGGTGTCTTTTCGGAAAAACTCAATGGCTATTATCTGCAAGCCTTTCCAAATGATGCAGGGACAGCCGTCGGAATCAACGCCACCTTTGGAAATATCCATTGTGGCATACACGTTGGCATCCTTATTGTCAATCGGATTTTCCCACAGAGAATGAATCATTGAGCGGCTTACATTAATTTCCTCGTTCTCCACCGGACCGAAATAAGCCTCTCCGACGATGGCGCGTTGCGTGCCGCCTACAGCGTGTAGGTTGGCGACTGACTGACCGCCGGTAGCATTTACAAGCTCGCGGTTATCTGCGGCAGTACCCGTGAACACGGTAAACGATTTTACCATGTCGGCTTCGGTAAGCCCCGCCTCTCTGTCCTCCTGCGATATTCGGGGATTGGCTTTTCCCACTACTTCCTCGCGTGTGTCGCCCCAAATGATTTCAGCCGGAGTGTCGCCCTTGACATAGAAATAGCGTATCTTGCCAATCATATCCCTGCGCAGATACCAGTCCGCTCCGAGATAGCCCGCGTCACGCAACATCTCCGTAGTCCAATGCTCGTGCAGGGGGTTGAACGAGAGAATCATCTGCGGAATCATGCCCGAATCGTCGCGGTTACGCATGAACCAAAACGAGAACATCCCGAAATGATTCATTTCGGTCGCCTCGTCAATCATTATCAGCGAAGCCTGATTTTTCTTGGCGTAGTCCTCAAACAGTTTCTTTTCGTCGGGGTTGGCGTAGTTGAAGTTGGAGTGTATGAGCTGGAGGTTGGAGTTCCATTGCGGCCATACAAACGAGGGAATATCGGATGAACTTGCCTGACATCCGGCGAAGCCTCCGCAAACCTTTACACCGTCCGTGAAAATTGACGAGCCTTTTTTGGAGTCCAATGCACGGACTGAGATAAGACGAGCCTTGAAGTCCTGCTTGTCTACGCCAGACAGTGCCTTAAGATACATAGAGAAAGTCTTTCCCGACGTACCTTGTCCGCACATAAACACAAGATTACACTCCGAGGCACATACATTCTCCTGAAGCCCTACCTGCGGAATGTAGTCAATCTTATGACGCAACTCAAACCCTCCCACAACCGTTTTGCTCTTGCTTTTGACTGTGGCAAGTTTGCGCTCCACTTTTGGGTAGAGTGCCGGAAATTGTATGTCAGAATTAAGCAGCCTGAACATTATCCCTCAGTATCACCGTAATTAATTTTCATACTCGTTTGCGCAATAAAACAGTAAGAGCCACCTGTCCCGGGATGGGGTCATGTGGCTCTACGGCTCTTATTATGACGCAAAGATAATAAAAAAGTTTAAGTTTTACTTTAAAATACTTGATTTATTCAATTGAATAATATATCTTTGCAACATGAAAGGAGATATTTTGTGCCCGTATTGCAGAAAAGTCCTCGGAAGGTATGAAGATATACATGGGGACGGCGACCTGTATCTCTTTTGCAAGAGATGTCGCAAAGAGAGGCATATACCGATAAAAAAACTAAGTCTTGACAAGTAAGTGACAAATGTTCATCAGCAAGAAGTGAGAATTAGGAAACGCAAGAGCCAAGAGCCGATTTCCCGTGAGGGTGGTCGGCTCTTGCACATATTGGGGTATTAGCTCAGTTGGTAGAGCGTCTGCTTTGCACGCAGAAAGTCGGGGGTTCGAGTCCCTTATGCTCCACAGATAAGGAAAGATGGCAGAGCGGTAATGCAGCACCCTGCTAAGGTGTAAATCGGGCGACCGATTCGTGGGTTCAAATCCCGCTCTTTCCGCAAGACATACGGAGATACGCCGGAGCAGGAGAGCCGGAGCAGACTGTAAATCTGCCGCTATTTAGCTGAATAGGTTCGATTCCTTTTATCTCCACCAATAAGAGCCACAGAGCCGATTGACGTGTAACAGCGTCGGTCGGCTCTTTTTGTTTAACCACAATTCATTGAAAATGAAACAAAAAATCAAGGAAGCACTGCGACAGGAGTACAAATCGCGACTGGAGCTGGACGATGACAGACTGGATGGAGTTGCCGCTTTCGCATCGACATTCGTAACGGATGAAAGCAAGATTGAGGAGTTCGTGAAAAACGAGGCGACTCTTGCCATGCTGAAATCCTATCAGAGTGTGCTGGACAAAGACAGGGCGAAACGCAACAAGCCCGAGCCTGCTCCGAAACCCTCTGACAACGGCAACAAACCACCCGAAACCAATCCCGAACCGAAACCGCAGGGTCTTGACGTGGATGCTCTTGTGGAGCGACTTAACACCGCATGGGAGCAAAAACTCCAGCCTTTACAGGAGGAGCTGAACGCTTTCAAGACGGCGCAGTCGCAGAAATCGGCTGTCGCCGCCCTTGACGAGCTGAAAGCCACATGGGACTATGCGAAAGGCTACCCCGACGAAAGCGAGTATGCCTACAACATGGCAATGGGCATCTACAACGGAATCGGCAAGACATGGACAGCCGAACAGCTCACAGCGAAGTATAAGGAAACTTTCAACGAGCGTGTGGGCAAGAAAGGCATTGACACCACCAAGCCGTTCCAGAGCGACGGCGGCGCGGGCGACGGAAACCTTGACATGAGCGAATGGGAAAGTTCCATGAAAGATTTGGGATGGGAAGTGCCGAAAGATAACTGATTGTAAAACAAAATCTTTCCAACAATGAAAAATTACGGAAACTCTTTCAACGCCGAATCGGCAGGTCCCGTGAGCGTAGGGCGCAGAAGTCTATGGAAATCTGCGCGTGAGTTCTATCCCGGAGGCGCATACCTCGCGGTGTCGGAGACATACCCCGTGGGTAAGACCATTCCGGCAGGAACACCCGTGAGCGTAGACAAGCCGGGCGGCACTCCGACATTCAACAGCAGCACCCCGGATGGCCTTACCTACGAGGACATCTATGTAGGCACAGACGGTGCAACCGTGACCATCTGCACCCGTGGCGAAATCATGGTGAAGCGCACAGACGCGACCATCACCGACGCGCAGAAAACCGCTCTTTTCGGGCGCATAACATTCATCAACGCTTAAACGATAAAGACTATGGAAACAGGATTTAACGGATTTGGCAATGCGATGAAAACGCTGGGTATCGGCACTCAGCAGAAATTTGACGCATGGTATAATAAGACTCTCAAAGGGCGTGAGCAGTTCCGCTATAATATTGACGGGTTCACTTATGACCAAGCGCAGATAGACTTTCGCTACAAGTTTGCCGAAGTTACGGACTCCGTGACCGCAATGGCCACCTATCTTGACCTCAACTCTCCGGCACTTCCCCGTGGGCGTGAAATTCCGATGGAAACCCTTGAAGGTTACATCCCCCGACAGAAACGGTTTGAGACAATCGGCGAGAATGACCTGCGCCGCCTTGCAATCACAGAGCAGGACATCACCAATGCCGCACGTTTCGTAGGCGAAAGCCCCTACCCGGACATCAAGGCGATGTACCGCAAAAACCTACTGGAGTTTGCAGCTCAGTTCCCCGAATCACACGCTCAGTCCGTGACCTATCAGGTAGGTCAGATGAAGTCGAACTTCGGGCTTGAACTTACAGATGTGAACAACCCCAACGGTATTGTGGGTGTGAAGTTCAAATCGCACGTTCCCGAAAGCAATACCCATGTGGGAGAATACTACACAATCTCTGACGACGGCACCGTGACCTACGACGAGACCAAGCACCCGATTCAGGACATCAACAAGTTCCTGCGTGAGCTGCTTTTCGACGGCACATACGGGGTAGTCGAGGCCGAGGGCGACGAAATGTCGTTCTGCACATTTATGGGACACCCGGACATCGTAAGAGCCATCGGTTATCTTGCCGTGCAGGGACTATTTACCGCAACCACCTCAAAGTCCGATGCAGACCAGCGGGCATCGGAGGCTGGAGCTAATGTGATGCTTGTGAACGGTGACAACGCTCAGGTTCTTGTCGGCTACTTCAAGCGTCTGTTCCCACGAGTAAGCAACGTGAAACTGCACAACGAGGTGGTAGCCGTGGCACAGTTCAACGAGACGACCAAGAAGTTTGAGTACCCGCTGCTGAAACCGTTTAACGAGAACGTGCTTCTGTTCCGTCCTACCGGCAACATCGGTACAATCAAGAACGTGGCACCAATGCGAGGCAACAATTCGGCTTTCTACTCGCGAATGTTCGAGGGTCGCGGACTTATCGAGACATGGTACAACCCGGAGACCAAAACGGAGTATTGGGAATCGGAAATGACCGTGCTTGCCGTGCCTAACCGTCCTAAGAAGCTCCACCGCTTCCTGATTGGCAAGTCTGTCACGGTGAAATACACCGCAGTGACTTCTCCTACGGGTAATCCCAAAACAAAGGGCTACTACGAGAAGGTGGGAGACAGCTATGTTCTGACAACCGACACAACGGTGCAGGAAAGTAAAACTTACTACACCAAATCATACGTGTAAGCAGTTATGACGGTAGAGCAATGGCTTAGGGGGCATTTTCACGGCCTCGGCAATCAGATAGAGGGGAATGTGCTTGAAGTGGCGGCTTTGTCGCCGATTGAGGCGCGTCCCGAACCTTTACGCGTGGTCGCACTGACCGACACGGTGGAGGACTATATCGGCGACGAGGAATACATGAAAGGCTTGAACTACGCCCTCTCTACCCTCTACTATTCGATGTCGGCGGCAATCACGGGCGGCACGAAAAGCGAGAAACGTGGCAACAGACAAATCTCCATTGGCGGTTATCCTTTGACTACTAAGGACAGAGAAGCCTTCCGTGCACTTGGCGACAAGTTGCGCAGAGATCTTGGTGCCGAGGTTGATGAGGAAGTGACAGACAGCGGAGGAATGTTTGACGCTACGAATCTACGCACGAAAGGAGGTTGGCGATGAGCGATTTGAGCTACCCCGACAAATGTGTAATCACCCGAAGCACGGGCGAGACGGACGAGTGGGACAACCTCGTGAGCGAGGAGATATACAGCGGCGTGTGCGACTTTCAGCCGGGAGGACAGACAAGCCTCTCGATTATCACGCACAACGATGTTGTCTATCTGCCAAAGGCCGTGATGGTGTTGGAGAACGACAATATCACGGTAACAACAGCACTCGGACGCAAGCGCGAGGGAGTAGTGAAACTCGCCAACGACCTCGGACTTGACCTCACGGGCGACTATGTGACGGAGATTGAGATTAAGCAAAGCGTGGAGAAATAAGGTATGGCAAATCCAAGCGTAAGAGGCTATCAGAGGCAAAATCTGAATGTCCTTAAAGAGGGAATGAAGATGTTTGTCAAGAATGTTGCGCAACCGCAGCTTGTGTCTATACTCAGACAGAAAGCGCAGGAAGTGGTGCAACTGATTGACAGCGGACTGATACCCGAATACACAGCCAATCTTCACGACGCTACGGGGTGCGCGGTGTATGCCGACGGAGCAATCTCGGCATTTATCCCCACCAAACGGGCGCAGAAGCAGGGCAAGAGCGGCTTTGACGGAGTGAACCACTACGGTATAGACGGCTCTGCCTTTCTCCAGCAGGCTATCTCCGAGGCAAGCACGCGCTTTGCCAAAGGAGTGTGGTTTGTGGTATTCTCCGCAGTGCCTTACGCCTATCACATAGACACGCACGGCTCGCCTCTCGGACGCGGGCAGGACTTCTTCAAGACCATACGTGGAACGGCAGTCAATGACATTCTCGCAGGTCTGAGAGCAATCCCGAACGCAGAAGTAACCGCTCAAACCACGATGCTATGAACACAATCGCAGACCTCAATCCGGACGTGGCACTCGCCGCTTTGCTTGACGGCAAGGTGACGGTGCAGACCTCGGCGACGCAGAGCCACACGATACGAGCTTACGGCGATGAGGAACGCCCAAACAAGAACCTCGCGGACGAGTTCATCGACGTGGAGTGGAACGGAGGAGCGCAGTCGCTCACGGAAGACCCGGCACTTTTCAAAGGCAACCTTATGCTGACGATATGGTGCAAGGCGCAGACGGACGGCAGGGCGAAGAAGAAACTCGTCAAGCAGATTGTGGCGCAGGTAGTTCCGCTCGTTCATCGCAAGGTCTCGCAGGGCTTCGTGTTCAGCTTCGACCCCACAAACGTGATTACCCCGACAACAACAAATCTCACTACGGGCTACTCCACCACAATTCTCAACGTGGAGTGGCATACGACAGATGAATTTTTGAATCAATAACAATTAAAACCATATAATCATGGCAGGAATTACCAAAGCCACACCTACCTCTGAATTTAACGGTCAAAGCTACATGATAGTCTTTGACGAGGTAGAGGACTACGCCAACAAGACAGTTGGCGACATCACAAAACAGGGTTTCGACGTAGGTCAGGTGTATCAAGGCTCGACCACATGGAACGGCGAAGACCCGTCGTTCGAGGACGAGCTGGACGAGCAGGGCGACATCATCGTGTCTAACCCGACAAAGGGAACATTCGGCTTTGACTTCGAGATGGCGGACTTCTCTTCGGCGAAGTTCAAGGAATTTCTCAAAGGCGCGGACATCACATCGCTCGGCACCGGAAGTGCATTCGGCGCAAACGCGACAGCGACAGCGACCACCGAGGAAATGCCCGTTATCACACGTCCCATCGCGCTTGTGAACGACACCGCGAAAAAAGCGCTTTTCCTCCCCAAAGCCCGAATCCTTACCGGTCCAAACATGGAGAACAAGCTCTTCGTGCTTAAATCTGTTGTCAAGGCGCAGGACTGCAACGTAGAAGGCAAGCTCGGCACAATGATGCTCATTGACAAAATCGAACTCACCTTTGACTCCGGAGCATAAAGCATAACAATCTTTACATCAAAGGGCGGTAGCTTCATTGCCGCCGCCCTTTCCCTTAATACACAGATATGATTGAGAATAAAGAAAAACCGCAGGAGCTTACCGATGAGGAACTTGACCGCATGGTGGCGGCAAAGGAGCATATCAAGCATGGATTCCCGCGAGTGATAACTGTCGCAGGAAAGACTTACACTGTAAAACAAATAGGCAAATGGATAAGAATGCGAATACATACTCTTGAACTTGAGGCGTACGCCCTCTCAGGCAAGCAGAAAGAAGCCATGCCACTACGCAAGGCCAAGAAGATACAGCGCAAACTCGATACGCTCCACGCCAAGACAGCTGCCTACTATCTATTGGGCAACAAGGCCCTATATATTCCATTCCTTTTCGCACTGAAATGGCGCTGTTTGATGCTACGGTATGAGGAGCATACAGCCACAATCAACAACGCCGCCCTCAACGATGAAGAGATGGGTTTTTCTTTAGCCAATTGGGAAAATACAAAGCATCAACTCGCGCTCTCTATGAAACCAATTGGCGAAGGCGTAAGAGAGACGCTGAAAAGATGGAGGGCGGCGGAGGCGCAAGCGGCGGAGGACGCTACGCCGGAAAAGGAGGACAACAGGTAGGAAGCCTGTTCCAAGAAGCAACGGACAATGACAAGATAGAGGCTATTTATGGCAGTTATAATTTATGGTCGTGGCTGCGATATTGGTTTTTAGATACCGAAAATTGGGTCAACTATCTGTTGTGGGATAAAGGTTATTATGATTATGATTATGCAGAACCAAGCGAGAAAACTATATCTGCATTGACTGCTGCGACAAGCGACGAAGAACTTACGGAACATCTTAAGCGCATAGGATTTGGCGTAACCCCGAAGAAGCATATCTCTCCCGAAGAAGCACAACGTATCGTCATGGAGGAAATAAAAGAAAGCAAAATGACCGCAAAAAAAGTCGGACAATGATTAAACGAATTATTTTAGACATCCTTGATTATCTCCGTTATCAGGTAGCGAATGACCGTTGCACACCCGAAGAATTGCGGAGTTTATACACCACTCTCGAAAATACCATGCATATTGACGCCACCGTCGACGACATAGCCGGACACTACGGACAATCTACATCAAATGTCAGAAATATCATTGCGAGAAATAATGTCGGCAAGCCAAAAAGGAGAGTGTATTACAACCTCATGGAATTTATAAAACATATTCCAAAATCTTGGCATTCCAAATGACAGCGCGCAACATATAGCACACTATATAACAGAAATTTACGTCTTAATTGTTGCAGAATTGCCACAACTGAGAGGTATGACGAAATTTGCGTTACGGAGTGATATTGCTCCGCAACGCAAATTTATTTCAAAATGTCAGATACCAAGATTTTTTCGCTCGGAGATTCCGGCATAGGCGGAGGCAGTATGGCACCTCTTATCGCCTCACTCTGTCAGAACCGTGGACTTGATCCAAACATGGTCGCCGCGATGATGAACAACAGAGGCAGCGGCTACGGTGATGGTTTCGGAAATTCCGCATGGTGGATTATCATTCTTCTCATCTTCGGCTGGGGCGGTTTCGGTAACGGTTTCGGCGGCGGTTTCGGCGGTCGTGGCTCAGCTCAGGGTCTCGCAGACCTCGGTAATCTCGTGAACAACGACGCAGGTCGTGAACTCCTCATGTCTGCAATCCAGGGCAACGGTACCGCAATCTCTCAGCTTGCATCAACCGTGCATTGCGACCAAAACGCGCTCATGGGTGCAATTCAGAATCTCTCGACCCAGCTGTGCAGCATCGGCAATCAGGTGGGCATGAGCGGTCAGCAGATTATCAATGCGATACAGGCTGGCAACAGCACCCTCGCTTCACAGCTTGCTTCGTGCTGCTGCGACATCCGCAACGCGATCACCACTCAGGGTTTCGAGAACCAGCTTGCGACGGTCAATCAGACCAACACGTTGCAGGGTGCAATCAACTTCGTGAACAGCTCGGTTGAGCGTGGCTTCGCCGCTACCAACTACGCTTTCGCAGACCAGACCTGCCAGCTCAAACAGGCTATCGCGGAGCAGACTCAGGTAATCAACGACAAGTTCTGCGAGCTAGAAAAGCGCGAGATGCAGACCACCATTCAGAATCTCCGCGACCAAGTGCAGGCGTTCCAGCTCTCGGCTTCCCAGCAGACTCAGACTCAGAATATCGTCAACCAAATCCGCCCGTGCCCCGTTCCTGCATACCTTACCTGCAACCCCTTCGGTTGTCAGGGCGGTCTGAGTGACGGCTATCCCTATGGTTATCCGTATGCTGGTAACAACGGGTGTGGCTGCTAATCATTAATCCATAAATACAACAAGCTATGAATCCATGGTATTTACCAAAATCACAATGGACGAATCAGATGCTTTCGCGACAGTACCCCATTAAACGGGTAAATCGCACCGGCATCCCCGAACTCCGCACCATTGCGGTTACGACCACAGGGTCAATCGTCACCTATACCGTTTGCCCTTGGCGTTTCAGACAGCTATGCAATGATGGGTTAATATTGCTTCGCATCTCGCAGATTCCCTCTGCGGGCGCAGGGTCGGCGGCTTTCACAGTGTCCATTCAGACTTCGGCGAATCCACCGGAAGGCTCAACCGGGACTCCACTTGTGGATGGTGTCGGCAATCCGATGACTTCCAACAACGTGGTTAACGGGAACTGGCTGCTTGTGCGCTTTGACAAGTGCGAGGGCACGTTCCAAGTCGTTAACTTCTTCCCGGCTACGGCGGCAGCGGCAGCAAACGAGTGAAAAAACCGTGAGGGGTGAAATTCCCCTCACATTTTAATCATTAACAACACAGATATGTTTCAGTCAGCAAGAGTAAATCAGACAATCTATATTCTTTACAAGGAGACAGTTCCGCGCCTCGAGGTCGGCTCAATCACACAGGTGACACAGCCGATGGTAAAGTTCCCGACCGTGCCTCAATACGGTCAGCCGCAGGAGCAAGTGGTGGATATTTTTGCCAACGTGAACGGTGCGCAGCGTCAGTTCCAGCAGCTCCCAGCCAATAAGGAAAGTGCGGACTTCGGTACGGGCAATGTATTCGTGACCGTAAACCGCGATGCGATGAACGCGGAAATCGGAAATCTTAAAAACGAGTCTGTCGGCATAATCAACCGCGTAGATGAGGAGCGTCAGAAAATCGTCAAGTACGACGAGATTCTTATGCAGCTCAACCCAGAATTTGCCGAAAAACAGCGACAGGAGCAGGAAATCGCCACGCTGAAAAACCAAGTGGCGCAGTTGGCTCAGACCAATTCCAACCTTGAAAGCATGATGGCACGTCTGATGGACAAGCTCGACGGCGACTCAAACAAATCTTCTAAAAACAAGTAAGTCATGTATGTAATTGAAATCACCGAGGACAAGGTAACGCATCTTGCGGACACTATCGGCAAGATGCTCCACTACGGAGGCAAGGCTATGGAGTGTATCGAAGAGATGCGCGAGAGTGCCGGACACATGGACTACCGTCACGATGGTGACGGCTACGACCGCATGGGTGAACGCGGCTATGGTCGCTACGGTATGCGCGACGAAGATATGCACCATGAGGATTATGACCGCATGGGTGAGCGTTACCCTCGTGACCGTTGGGAGGATTGGCCTCCTTATATGGGCGAGCGCAGAGGTCGCTCTGCAACCACCGGGCGTTACGTGCGCCGATAATCAACCGTGGGGCAACTTGTCAACATTCTTGATAGGTTGCCCCTTTATCCCAAAATTGAAAACAATATGGCAACACCATTAGATAACTACGAATTAAAACTTCCCGAATCCATGCGCAGCTACCTACGCTCGTATGGCTATCACTTCTGTAAAAAATCGCTTGAATGTGCCGTAAAAGGGATGCGCCGTCTTAACCCTGCTACGGGCAAGCTGGAACGATTGGAATATACCCCAAAGGAGCAGATTGAAGAACTTTTGCAGAAATACGGCATAAAAATTGAGGATAATGTCGGCTATGACTTCTGCTATTACTTTCACCAAGCCAAAGCAGACCTCTATAAGTCAAGCATCGTTGACGAGAAAGGATTGTGTCAGTATGTCGCCGATATGATTGGAGACCCCGACCTTAAAGGAGGCAACGCTTTCCGTCATTATCTCGTTGACCTTGACGCAAAAGGCATAGGCGCAGATTGGGATGATTGGCTCTAATCCGTAACCTTGAATTTCAAAAGGGCATTATATACTCTTTCGCTTATTTTGCCCTCTTTGAAATATTTTTCAGCAAGCTCATTGACGTATTGTTTCTTAGCCGACTTGTAGGCAAGTTGGGCTTCCTCAAATGAATCGTAGTAACCGACTATGGTTTGTTTTGTATATGCAGACAATTTAACTCGATAACGACCGTAACCACTCGGCCTTATTCCAATCGGTTTATCCGTGGGATATTCTTTTATGGCATTGTTGATAATGCGAGGGAGAAAACAACAGGTCTGCGGTGAATAAATTTTATTATCAGATGGGGATAATAAATCTTTGTCAATAGCGAACCCCTCCACATAATTTTCGTCAAACCATTGTTTGAAATTGGAGAATATGAGCCATTCTTCACAGATGCTAACATTCTCGTAGGCTTTATGCCTATACGATGGAGAGGTACGCTCTAATATCGACTTCCACTTGCGATAGCATTTAGATTTGGCGATATAATCAACATCATTTACTCCCAATCCGTTTACCTTGTTTTTCGTTCTTAAATAACCACATCGAGGGCACTCCACTCCGTTTAAGTGATTCCCCGCATTTTGCCAAAAACCTCCGTGTTCGGGGCAAATTATGTATATTTTATCCTTTAACCCTTTGTAAATAGACTTAGAGTAATCATATTTCCCGTGGTGAACCTCTGTGGCTCTTTTAACAAAGGACTCTGTCGTAGATAGATTGAGCTTTGCGCGTCGGGCTATCCCGCATTTAGGACATCCATGCCCTCGTAGGTGATTGCTCGCTATGACAGAAACCTCGCCATGTTCAGGGCAAATGAATGAGACCTTCTTTTTTCGCCCAATATAGAAAGTTTTTGAATAATCATATTTATCACCATAAACAGCTTTCGCAGCCTCTACAAATGACTCCGTGGAATTGGGTTGCTTTTTCTTTCTCGCATCATAGCCGCATTTACGGCAACCAAAGCCTATAAGATGTTGTCGAGGGAGTATCAAAGATTCGCCATGTATAGGGCATACGATACGAACCTTTGTTTCACCATTAACATAAGTCGTTTTGGAGTAATCGAATTTATCGCCATGTATAGCCTTAGCTTTGGCGACAAACTGTTCGGTGGTAAGTTTGTTTTTGGGATTCATTTTGCTAAGAATTAAGTTGCGCTAAGAAAAGAAAGAAACGGAAAGCGTCTTAGCTTCGCCTTTCATCGGGGTAGCTACTCCCCAACTATCCGTTTCCGAATACAAAGATACTAAATTTAATTGATTATCAAAATGATAAGACAAAAATTTACATTAAACAAATACGCTTGGCATGTCTATGCCTATTATGTCGTAACAAAGCCCAACGCCGATGAGATACTTGACGCTCTTGTCGGCATAGGCTGTCACGGTGAGCATTTAGAGGGAGCATATAAGAATCTCACATCAGGCAAGATCGACACTGGACTGACGTACTCCAACAGCGACACACGAGAAACGGTGATAGTGTTCGCCAAGACATCGAGCGCAAAGGAGTTTCAGCAATCATATAAACATGAGACAGGACATTTGCAGACCCATATAACACAGACATTCGGCATTGACCCGTATGGAGAAGAAATACAATATATAGGTGATGACATCGTGGATGCAACTTGGGAGATAGCTAAGGATTTGCTCTGCGAACATTGCCGTAAGCACTAAAACCACAACTATGTCACAAAGCAGAAGACTACGCCGTGCCAACGGCATGAAAGGCTCAACCGTCCGCAAGGCACTGGAGAGCAACACTCCGCTCAACTCGCTCTACGCCCTTATCCCGCAAGACAGGCGCAAGGCACTTGACCGATTCGTGCGGTGCTTCGGGTTAAATCCGGCGGGACTGCATGAGGCGTTGGATAGGGAGCGGCTATAAACAAAAAACGCCCGCCCTTCCGGGCAGGCGCATATCTGTGTGGGAGCCGCAGGGATACTTGCGGCTTCTGCTTATAACTGTATTAACCATTGCTCATATAATTGTACGGCAATTTGAGCCATCATAACGGGCGGTACAGACATACCTGCAAGATAGCCGATTTGTTTGTCTGTTGCGTTGAAATCAATAGGAAACGATGACAACCTTAGAATCTCATTTCTACTTAGGAATGAAGGGCTACTTTTCAAAATAAGGTTATCATGCCCAGATGTTGTCAAAGTTGGAGCGACTTCGTTCTCATCAAAAAATACAAAATTGAAGTGAGTTTTTTTATTAAATAAACGAATGGCGACATCACTCAACAGACGGTCTGTTTCTATATGATTATCCCATAGCAACCTTGTTTTAGGAGCAGTGATTTCCCTTCCTTTATAATCTGCTATCTCTCCAAACAATATTGGAGGTTCATTAAAATCAAGTCGAAGCAATGGTAACGTATCAAACAACGTATGTGTAACAGGGACTCTATCTTTAAGGTCTTTACGCAAACATATGAAAAACACTCGCTCACGGCGTTGTGGTACGCCCATGTATTGTGCATTAAGAAGAAAATGCTGACAGGCATATCCGGCTCTATCAAATTCGGAATAAATGCGCTGAACATATTTTTTAGCCTCCCCGAGGAGTAGCCCTTTTACGTTCTCTGCAATAACGATTTTAGGCTGGAGTTTTTTTGCCAAGTCTATAAAATCGAAAAAGAGAGTGTCAAGCACTTGCTTTGTCTGCCCCTCTCTAAATCGTTTTTCTTTTCCCCATGCGCTTTCACGGCTTCCTGCCATAGAGAATGTAGAGCAAGGTGGTGAGCCATCAAGAATATCAAGGTTTATAATTCATCTGGCAAATCCTCTCGTTGCTTAAACTCTTGTATGGGTTCAAGAAAAGCAAAGCGAGGGTTGTGATTTGCTTTATATATTGACATCATACGTCCGTCAATCTCATTGCATCCAATCACATCGAATCCCGCCAGCTTATAACCCATAGTGGAACCTCCACCACAAGAGAAGCATGAGAAAACTTTGCCCTTGTCTTTCGTAAAGTGCGCATCTTTGAGCGTCCAGTTGTAATCAAATCTATGGTTCATTCTCCTTTCAGTTTATCGGTGAGTTCGGGCGAGAAGCGGTAAAATGAGTACACTTCTTGCCAAATACTAATTTACAGTCGGGGTAGCTCCATCCGCCTATTGAATCTCGCTTCGGGTCTTGTCTCCTACATTGAGGAGGTGCCATGAAAATTCGATGGCAAAATATACAACGCTCCCATATTGGATTATTGTCAAGAGTTTCCAACCGCACCTCCTTTCTCTGCCTCGGCGATGAGGGCGTCGGCATATTCAAAAGAAGCCTTGACGATATAATCCACTGATTTGCTCTGCATATTAGCGTCCACCGGAGACGCCAACAATCCCTGCATCGCCATCGCCGCGATATGCAGCCTGAGGCCGTTGCATTTATCGCAATTTGCGGTTTCTTGCGATAAATTGACACATGGAATTTTATGCTGACTTGGACAATCATCTGTACAAGTCCGTGTACAAGTCGGCTCGGCTGGCTCGGTGTAGGGTTCGAGGTCGGAGGCTGCTGCCCAAACCTCACCGACTTGGTACAACATCGTACCGTCCAACATCTTAAAACCGTCAATACGGTATGGTGTGCAGCCATATTTGAAGCGTACAATGTCGCCCACCTTGAACTTCGGCTCGGCTGGTTTAGGCTTTAAACTGTCAACATTATCCGGCAGACACTTGGAGCCGAAAAGAGAAAGAAGCAAGCTCGACATACCTACCATTTGAAAAAATAAATCACCTTCCTTCTTTGAGTTTTTATGTATGATTTCCGTTGCTTCATTATACAGTTGCTGCACTTTGCCTCTTTCGCACGTCAGCATCTCCTCTTCCTCCGTGTCAGATGTAAGGTTGTGCTTGCCGAAAATCGTTTCAATACAATCCACTATGCCACAGTCGTATTGGTCTTTAGCCATGCAGCTATAGTAGCGATATGATTTCTTTACTTCCTCCTTGAACTCTTTCGGGAGGACTGACCATGCGAGGTCTTGTGTTGTCTTATCCATTTTGTTGAGTTTAAAATAATGTTGGTGTATTCTGATAAGTTTGTAGACGGTTCTTTGCGGCATCATAGTAATGGCGGTCCAACTCAATTCCAAGTAGTGGGAAATTTAATGCTTCGCAAGCAATTGCAATACTCCCGGAGCCAAGATGTGTGTCAAGGATTTTCCATCCCGGCTGTGCAAATTTTGTAAGTAGCCATGCATAGAGAGCCACCGGCTTTTGCGTGGGATGTATGCGCTTTTCGTTGAGAGCTTTATTACCTTGCATAGTGCGACCATCCGCAATACTTTTACCCTGCAGCATACCGTTCCACATGAACGGGAACAGTCGTACAGACTCTATAAGATTTGTGGCGGCTATTTCGCAATCAGAAAATGACGAGGCGCCGTTACATTTATCCCAGACAATGCGGCCATGTGCAAAAACGTAATCGAAATAATTACATCCCCACACGATATAATTTCTTGCGACGCGGCGCAGTTCGTCAAAATATTCGGAAGACGGAACTTGCCATTTTTCGGATTTTGCATATATTCTCGAGACTCCAATTGAAGAAACCTTATTGCCATAAAACTGTCGACGTTCCGGACCACTGAAATATGGAGGGTCGACAATCGCCAAATCGAAACTCTTATCCGGAAGCTGGCTCAAAACTTTCATACAATCCCCGAGATGTAGGGTTATGTTATTGAATGTTTCCATTGTTCTTTCTTTTGATTATCAGTTCTACTTCGATTGGGTCTGATTCCCATGTGAGGTCGGGGAATAACTTGCTATCAAGTGGCAGGAATGATGCGAAATCACTTTCCCATACATCTTGTTTAGCATCCATTTGGTATCCGCTCCATGTCCGATACGGTTCTCCTGCGTGAAGAAGCAACGCATTATCTCTCTTATCTCTCGCTACCCATCCTCTAATTACGGTTTCATCCACGTCCTTCTCCTGCTTGCCTAAAGCGTAGGCGCGGTCGAAAGCGTAGGAGAACGCGGATTTTGAATATTCTTCATCATTGAATGCCAAATATTCTTCCCAGCACTTTTTCTTCTTCTGTTCGTAGTCTTGGTTATTCATAATCCTTATCCGTTTTGCGTTCATAAATGAGATCGTAGGCAACCACTCCGATAGCCGCGTCAACTCCCGTAACCATATCGCGGTTGTTCTGACGCTCGGCTATATCCTCAAGGACATCACGCAAAGCGATACGGCAACGCTCCAAATCCTCGTGTAAACTGTCGGCGGATTTCTTGTTGAACTTTATTCGTTCCGCGTCGAAGCCCTCTTTCTCCATATTGAAGATAAGGTTGCGATAGTCGGCTTCCGCATCAGCTATCATCTGAGCTGAACGGCGGATTTCATTGAGAGTGAGGTTGATTAGTTCTATTGATTTCATATTCCTCTCATTGTTTCTTGATAAAACTTTTCTTCTTCAATGCAGTCAATGCATTTCTCGCCGTCCTCAGTGGTGACGATTTCGTCTGACTCTTCTCCGCACCATTCGCATTTGCCGTAGTGCAGGTCGGCAGGGGTGTAGATTGTTTCGGTTATCATAATTCGTCAAATTCTTTATTCAGTTCTTTGATTCGGTTGTAGACATAATCCCGTGCGACGTTACACACTCCGTCATGGACGCAGAGCGCTGTACCGAAATAGAGATTATAGGGCGTATTCTTTTCGATTTCTCTTTGCAGAGGTCGGAGCTGGGATAATTCATTTTCTATTTCCAATGCCCGCTTGAAGTCAGCTTTTGTCATTCCTCCACCTCCTTTGCGATCTCGGGGTTATCCAATCCATCTGCGACTTGGTGGTACTGTTCACTGAAAATATCACATACAATATCGGTTAAGCCGTCTATCAGTCCATAGTCTACGCTGTCTTCATGCTCCAAGGTCAGGCGGCATAAGTCAGTGACCCTGCTTTTCTCCACAATGCAGTAGCGGCGGAGCGCGTATTTAAGGAAGTTTTCACATATCGCGCTGACATTTTTCTTGTCAACTGGAGATAGGTCAGTAAACTCCGCATACTCGCGGGCGAGGGCGGTTATCTGGTCATCGTTCATAATACATCCTCCACGGTTACAGACTCAATCTTTTCATGTCGAGGGTCGCTACCTTTTACAAGGTCACGCCTTATCCTTTCGGCAACTCTCTCATTGCTCACCGTGCAACCATTGTCATAATCGTATGATATGATTACCGTTACTTTCTTCTGTTTCATACTCTTTCTCATAAAATATTTCGTTGTTTGGTTACTCGTTATACTTATCTTCGATTGCTTGTATCAGCTCGTCGGCTGTCATGTCGATTGTGTCGTGCCAACCCTGTATCTCTCGGAGGATGGGTCGTAGGGTTTCGAGGGTGAAGAAGTCCGGAGTATCATCGTACTTTTCGTAGTCATAATTACGAGGGTCGCATATAGCATCCAAAACTTCCTTTGGGATTTGTGAAGCTGTATCATATCCCTGTTCAATGCCATAGTTGACCGCCATGCGGGTTTCCTGTTCCGTCATTCTACGACCATTGTGGATTGCGAGGCCGCCCATTAATTAGTCGCAGCAATTCTCTTTGAATCCTTTGAGATTTATATCCATGGTTATTCGTTTTTTGTTATGACTTTTTCGCTCTCCTTTCCGACAAGCAATCCGAGTATTTCGGCAATGCCGTCGGACAATGCTTCCTCGTAGGTGTCAAAAAGTGGAGTATGGTTGATATGCCAAATTCCCCATCGCGTTGCCGACTCGTCATAGTTAGGCAAGTAGACAACATGTTCATGGCTGTATTTGCCGCCGTCGTGTGCGATGACGTTGATGGCAATGCCCTTTTTCTCTCTCAGCCACTTGTGGGCTTGCCATGAAGTCGGAGCGGAGCATATCGGCTTCGCAAAGGGACAACCATCTTGCTGTCCGTTGTAGTTCCTCGGGGTACGAGGGTCGCCCGTGAGCCATACTGCGCCGTCGGGTGCATCCTCATGGGTATAGTAGTGGTCGCACGGCTCATCGAATCCGCACGCGTTGAGCTTCTTTGCAAGCTCGTAATCACAGTAATCAGTTGTTTCCATTCTCGTTGTCTTTTAGATAGTCCTCGTCGGTGGTTATCTCGCTTAACAGCATGCGTCCGACTCTGCACACGAGGCGCCCCCTGTCCGCATCGTATCTCCAATCTACATTGAGGAAAACCGTATCAGTTCTCATCGCCTTTTTGGTCTCGCGTATAAACCAATCGCGGTAGGCCTCCGTGGTATGAAGTTCCGGCCATTCAAGATGCCGTTCCTTTTCAAGGTATTCAATCAGCCGGTCGAAAGCCTTGGGCGTCGTGAGTCGTATCAGCATTTTTAATCCTCCTTTCAGCGTTCGGGATTATCGTGTATATTGCCTGTCACCTCGATTTGCATACGGTTCTGTATGAGTTTGTGATTCCATGGCGCATCGGGATAGTCTTTGATTTTGATACGCAGTCCGCAAAGAGACCAAATTATCATGGCTTGCTCCATTTTGGGCGTCTTGCATTTTTTCTTACCCCGGTAATTTGAGTAGAGATTTACTGTGTCGTCCTCATAAATTTCTTTGCCGTTGCAGTCGAGTAAACCAGTGAACTGACCGATTGTGTCGGGGTCGACATCTGCAAACCAATCGGTTTCATCTCCATCGTTGTCGACGGTGTCCCATGATATTGTCGACCTGTTGTCTGTCAAGTCAAGAGAGCCATAAACCCACTCGCCATTGTCGAGGCGTTTACCTCTGAATTTAATCTTCCTGTTCATGTTGATTATTTTATTTCGTTAAACTTATACCCATTCGCATGAAGCAGCTCTATGGCGAGCACTACCGCCTCTATGGGGTTCTCTGATTGTGGTATATACCCCATGAAACCGTCCCAATCGTAGTCGACGGCCCATGTCTTACCACAGAAACTCAACTTGACATCTCCATCAAGCACGCTTGGCGTATCCATTTCGACTGCCTCTATTTCATCGTATTCGTCTATAAATGGCGGATACCATTTCGTCGTTGGTAAGCTGTCGAGGTGTTTCGGTAATATGTCGAACAGACGGCCGAGACTCCACGCAGGGGTCGGATTAAGTGATGCAACCTCGTAGGCAGATTCATCCATAACGCCCAGTTGCTCGTATTTTTCTCCGTCTGACTCAAAGTGAGACCATACCATATCAGCCGTATCTATTGGCACTCCGCATGCAATTAGGCGGTCGGACTGCTCTTTTGTTGTTGATATTGTAGTTGTCATTGTTTCTCAAATTTAATATCATCAGAAGCGTAGTATACGATATTGCTTGACCTTACTCGATAAATGGCATTGTCTGAGAGTTTGCATTCAATGGTCGAATATGAGGTACAATAGGCGTTGTCCCATGCTTCCACCGTAGCGCTGTCGTATGCTTTCACCGTAGCGCTGCCGTATGCTTTCACCGTAGCGCTGCCCCATGCTTCCACCGTAGCGCTGCCCCATGCTTCCACCGTAGCGCTGCCCCATGCTTCCACCGTAGCGCTGCCCCAGCTGCCCCATGCTTCCACCGTAGCTCTGTCGTATGCTTTCACCGTAGCGCTGCCCCATGCTTCCACCGTAGCGCTGTCGTATGCTTTCACCGTAGCGCTGCCGTATGCTTCCACCGTAGCGCTGCCGTATGCTTTCACCGTAGCGCTGTCACATAGCATAAAACCACGCTCCACGGATACATTGACGTAGATTTCATGTTCGGCAAATTCGATTTTATACTGCTCCAGTAGGTCGACGGTGAGAACTTTATTGTTACACGCCCACCAGAAATTATCTTTTATCACAGTGCACAACTGAGCCATGTTTTCAGACTTGTAAGCACGTGAAAATTGTTCGGTACATGCATGAGCTTCTTTGGCTCTACGCAAGATTTCGGATTTGATGGTTTCAAAATTTGTATTCATATTGATTTTTTTACTTGGTTTATAATTCTGTTAATTACAGCCTCATTGAGCATATTTGAAAGTTTGTTATTGCGGCTCGGTCGTCGGTCTGATAAATACCTTGTAGGCATTGACGAGCGAAAGGGCGAATATGCTTAGTGTTACTATGTAATTTATTGTGGCCGTATAAATGCCGAACTCATAGATGTGTTCGTCGACAAACGCGGCCACTTGTGGCAGTAAAGGAAGCATACACTGTAACCTATGCCATATACACAACTTGACGCAATACGACAGCCGGATTAACAACAGCACCACAATGGCTGACATGTAAACCACTTCGTCTATCACCGTCAATGCCGTTTCGCTCAGCGCTGGAGCTATGAGCCAATACAATAGTATTCCAAAAGTATATATGAATGGAAACACCTTTACTGTCGCAGTCACCCTCCTGAGAATATCAATTACTCCCATGTCAGAATCCTTTCCTGCGTTGCTGTCCCTTTGAATTGAATCGGATATGGGCGATTGTCCTGACTTTCGTTTTAGCCAACGGCTTGCTTTTCGGTTGGCTTTTTGTCTGAATTTTCTTTGCCATTGTCGTATTCTTTGTTATTGTCTATAATTTCTTGGTTGAATTGTGGCCTGTCAGCCGTGCCGGATTGATAGTTTTTACCGTAATGCATAAAAAACAGCCTTGATTTCACCATAGCCATCCGGATACAACGTTCTTCGTGCTCGGTAAATCGTAGCAGATGAGCCTGCGGCGGGGCGGCTTGTATTAAATTCCGTTTACGTCTCATTTCTTTTCTTTCCCAATAAATAGTTGTATTTAAAAAGTTTAAATTTGTGGTCGTCATTTTTACGAGTAGTCCCAATGGTCGGAACGGATTGGATTGCCTCGTAATTTGCAAGCAATTCGGCGGCAGATTTATCCGTTTTAGCCCGCTCCTTAAGCTCGGCAAGATACGTCTTGAAATCCTTTCCCTCGGGATTATCGGATACTCGCCGCTGTGCTTCAACCTCCTCATTGTGCGATATGTCTATTGCTTGCTCGGTGCGCTCGGCATCGTATTGCTCTACCCAATTCATGAGCACGTTGTAGTCGAGACGTCCATAGACATTTTGTGTACGCAACGCGCGTTTGAGCAAAAACTTCACTTCCTCGACCTTGAGATAGCCATGACTCTCAAGTGTATCGTTCGCCGCCTCGCCTATTTGCTCTATTGTGAGATTTTTGTCGAGATTGACAAGTTTGGCAGCGTGAATAAAAGCATTGACAAGTATGGCGACGGCGGCAGGGTGTCCAAGCCGTTGCCGTATATCCCACAATGTCGGAGTATCGGCCTCAATCATTTTTCGCGGGGTCGTAGTAGGGAGCGTTGCGTAGTATTGCTCCGGCTGCTCTCTCCAGCTCTGAATAGCGGTCTGTTTGGGTGACGAAAGTGCCACGCTGTATTGCGATTGGTTGTATTTCGTAATAGAATCGTTCTCCATGTTTCTCTTTCCATCTCATTTCCCACGTCCGGCAAGCGGCACGCCAATCTTTCATTGGCTGATTCCCGACTTTCCATCCTTTGCTTTGGTAGTGTGGGACGAATTGCGCGGGATTGAAGTGATAGCCTTTCTCGGCGACGTAAGCGGCGACTTCTTCGTCGGTAGGAGGGATGAATTTTGTTAGTTTTCTACTTGCCTTTGTTGGTTGGATGCTGGTTGTTTGTTGGTTGGATGCTGGTTGCTCAATAGTGGTAATACATTGAAAATCAAATGTGATGCTGGTTGCTTGTTGGTTGGATGTTGGTTGGATGTTGGTTGCTAACCCGTTTCTTCGCATTTTGCCGAGCATGGTGCGCAACCGCTGTCTTGATATACCAAAACACAGTTCAATTTCAGCAGCGGTAAATGTCGCCACTCCCCTTTCGTCTGTTTTGGAAAGCAAATACCATAGCAAACAACCGAAATCTTTATTTCGCCACAACTCGTCGCCAAGAGCCGACCTCGGTAACCGTATGTAATCGTTCATGGCCTCTCGTTGAGCTTATCGGCGACTTCCTCGGCGCAATTATGTTTATAAATGATGTCGTCGGGGTCGTCCGGATTGTAGTAAATGCGCTTTATGTCAATTGTTGTATCAAGCATCTTACGACATACAGCAAAATATGAGGGTCCACAGCATCGTATCTCGATTGTGGCGTCTGCAAAAATCGAATCCTCGCATTCAGATTTGAATGCTCTCAGTTCCGCGATTAAACCATTTTGCAGCTCCATGGTTCCACAAGCCCGATTTAACGCTTTTGTCAGTTGACGATTGCGTATTACAGCAATCACTAATGCCACGAGTAAAATTGTGTGGCCAATTAAAGTTAATGTCATTCTATTTATAATTTAGTGTTTATAATTCCGAACATCGGCACGCCGTTGACCGTCTTGTGAAATTCGATTATGCCTTTGCGATAGAGCAACCGTAGTGCCTGAAGTATTTTCCCCTCAAATCCTTCCGATAATTCAGGACGCAGATAATTATACACCTCAAACAATACCGCGAAATCGGGTCGCTGGCCGTTGCCGTTCTTTATATCCTGTATCTCTTTTACTGCCTCGTAGGCAAGGCGTTCGTCGACTGACAGTTCCATTTCACGGTTTTATTTTCAGGCGCCGTTTTACATACGACATAAGTTTCTTTTTGACGGCATCTACAAGCGTGTCATCTACCTCCAGCAGTTTTGGAAGCCCCTCCTCGCTTACCGCGAGTGTATCCACCATAGCCATAGACGCCTGACGTATCCGTGCGGTATAGATGCCGAACACCGTTTCCTGCACGCCGTGTTTACGCAATGTCGAGTCCACACCCGCCACCAAGTCGATGATTACATCAGCGAGGAGCGGTATCGCAATCACTTCAAGCGCGTTGTCAATCGGTATTTTCCCGAGTGCCAACCGGTCAGCAGCTTGCCGTTAAGCGCCTCAATCTCGCTCTCGTTTAGTCCCGATATTTCCGAGATACGGTTTCTTACGAGAATGTGGGTATCAGTCGCGTATGCAAATCCATTGTTGAAAAAGATGCACTGCGTTTCGGGGCGGAAGTCATCTTCCGAGCAAGCCAAGTGCATCTGTACTTTCTTGTTGAAGTTGTTTTTGGTCTCGTTTGCCATAGCTTACTCGTTGAAAAGCCCGTCTTTTACTTCGCCGGTCTCAATATCCACGGCTTCTGCATCTTCAACCGCATCTTCATCAAATGCCTTTGCGGATGCACCCTTTGTCTTGGCTTTACCTTTGCGGAATGGTGCCATAAGCTCCTCTACCGTGGTGTCGCCGTCTTTGAGCGACTGAGCGAAGCCTAACAACAGGGCGATTTCATCTGCCTGAATCTGATTGACGGTGTGCTTGCCGCAGAGCTTGATTACTTCTTCCTCGGATATGCCGTAGGTGTCGGTGAAGTGCTTTATCGCACCGTCACGGCGTTTGATAAGTTTTTCCTCGTCGGAGAGGTCACCCGTGATAAGGTGCTGTGCTGCTTTATACGCCTTGTCGGTGATTGACTTCGGCACAACTCCGAACACGGCATTACGAAACGCTATCGAGTTGGCGGCGTTGCCCGTAACGGTAATCATATCATCGGAAAAGCGATTACCGTTTTTGCCGACGATTGAGCGGCGCACCTCTACGGCGTATGCGTTGTTGTTTTCCAAGTCCCACGCAATTCCGCGAGATACAATCTGCTTGTCGGTTATCTCCACGACCTTTGCTTCGGTGCGGAGGTTGCCGTACTGCTGCGCAACAATTTTGGCGAGGTGGACGGACGGCCCGGTGATTGGTTTGCCGCCGCGAGGAAGCGCATAGCAACATGACTGCGCCGTTTCTTTATCCATAGTAGCGATTGCTATGGCATTGTTTACACATCTGCTTATGGAGCGCGGATATTGCTTTGCCGTGCTTACCTGAATGTCGATGTTTGCGCGTTCCGCTCTGTCGAGTGACTGAACGAGTTGCGCCGGATTTGGAGTGGCCACCTCCAATACTTGATAGCCTTGAATTTCTTCCATTGTTGATTATTGTTTAGTTGATTAAAATTCTTCAAAGTATTTCAGTCCGAGCCAATAAGGTACGGCGGGCTTCATTATGCGTGTATTGCCGTCTGCTTCGATTGAACTTTCAGCTCCCGGCCATTCGTTGTTTTTGATACACTCGGTATGCAGGTCAAGCAATTTTCGGAACTCCATCGCGCCGACACCGGGCTTTACAAAATCCTCGTCGGGGTCGTAGGAGTAGCACCACTCTGAAATATCACACATGATGCAGTCATACGGAGCGGTTTTCTGAACGAAAACGAGAATCGGAGTGAACCATTTGCCCTCGATTTCGTGCAATACCCACTGATACATCGAAAGGCTCACATCGTAGCGGTACTTGATTATCTGCCTTGCTATGCTGTCTTCGTCGAGCGAATCAAGCGAGCAAGTTTTCCAATCCACTATCTTGCCGTTTGTCAGCAGGTCGGGTCTGACTTTCAGCTTTATGCCGTCCTCGGTCTCGTAGAAGTAGCTTACCTCGGTGGCTTTCGCCCATTTGAGCAACTTGCGGACTTGCAAGGAGGTCGCTCCGCTGTCACGCAGTAAGCTGTTCGCCATATTGTATGCAAGGTCAGCTTCATCGCGGCTTACTATCAGCTTGCCTTCATTGGCTTGCAAAAATGCAGCATAAGCCTCTTTGTACGGATTAGATGTCGCTCCGTAAGGCTTATTCGTAGATTTGTTGACAGGCGGCTCAAAGATAGCCATACCCTGCTCCCATTGCTTTATGGCAGCAAACTCATCGTCGTAGTGGGCTGCATAACTCGCCATCAAGTCGTGGAACAGCGAGCCGAAGCGCAGTGCATCGGATTTCTCATCTACGGGATTGTCAAGGGCAAACTTGTACGCTTTCGGAGATTTCAAGTACTGCTTTAGCTGGCTGCTTGACAGATATTCCGAGTAAGGCGGTGAATGATGATACGCATCATTAGATAATCCATATATTATTGCTTGACTATTCATATATATTATGTTTTATGTTTTTATTTTTCCGCTCCCACTTTTTTGTGAGGCTGTAAACGGCGTAAAAGCAAGCAGCCCCTACCACGAGTGAAAGGAATGTTTGTTTAATCCACTCCGTATTGTTGAGTGGCGTTTCGGCTGCGCCAAATGCTCTTGCCACGGCAAGAAATCCGAGAACGAACAGAATGCCAATCACGCAATGCTGTCGTTTTGATAATGTATCCATATTGTGAAAATTAAAATAGTTCATAGGAAAAGCCGAAGCGAGGCGTCTGATTGTTATTTCACCAGCCACCGCCGCTATATGGTGACACTTTGCTTCGGCCATGTTGTAACCTCGGGCGGACTCGAACCGCCATCGGCATGCCCTTAATTATGTGGGCACACTGCTCGACCATTGAGCTACGAGGCTTCCGTATTGATTGGGGAACTCAAAAGTTCTTTCAGTTCATTTACCGCTTTTGACGGTGTACGCCTGTTTCTGCTCTTGGCGCGTACCATATAGCCTCACCATGCTATTAACTCAGCGGCATGGGCGCGTACCTTCTTACGGGACCGAACGGACAACCCGGCTATGATTTCTTCTCTTGGCTCATGCGAGCCTCATCTTCTTTCTGTTCTTGGGACGGAAGCTCCCTCACCATTCACGGCGTTTACCATGTGACGTGGAACGCACGCCCGCCGTAATGTACTTCCATGATGTCAATTTGCTAAAAGAGAGAGGGTGCGGCTCTTTGGCTCGATGGCTCTACGGCGGCCGCACTCCGTTAGAATTTAAGGTGGATTATCACGTCGCCACCGTCACAGAACCATTTGCCGTTCTGTTTGGCTGTAGGCTTCTCCACTCTTATCTTGCCCTCGCTGACGAGTTTTTCAAGTCTGTATTCGCCCCCGACAATCTTGGCCGCCATAGCCTTGCTGAACGTGATGCCCATCTTGCGGAATGCTACGCTGAGCAAGCCAAGCTGTTCGGGGTCAATTATATCGAGGAATTGTTTCATTTGTCTTTTTCAAGTTCAACGATATAGACTATCTTGCCGTTCTTCCAATAGTCGACCTGCATCATGCGCAATCGCCATCCTCTTCTCGTGAGTCGTGCAATATGTCCGGAAAGACCTTTCATGCCTCCGTAGACGAGCTTCTTGCGGCGGGGAGTAGAACATGTTTCTTTCAAGTTCCTGCATTGTTAGTTGTTTCTACCGAGACAGTCAACTCACTGACGCTTTGCGTTATGATATAAGCATTGCCGTCCTTGCGCTGGTGCTCTTTCTTAACTTTGTGGGCTATCCGCTTCGCCGACTCCCATTCAGCCGCATCAACACATTTAGCTGTTAATACCTGACCGGGCAACATCGACTTTATTTGCTCTTGTGAAATTCGCATTTTTAAGTTTCGTTGAATATTTTGTTTCTTTTCTTTGAAAAGCAAGGACAAATCGCTATCTTTGCATTGTTAATATGAAGAAGTTGCTCCAATGAGCGACCTGTCTTTGCTTTGTCTTTTATAGCCACTTTCGTTGAATGACTCAGCAAAGATAATCTCAAATTCTGACTATTCAAAGAAATCAATGAAATCTTAACATATATTAACAATATGTCAACAGTGCAGGAACGGTTAGCAACCTTTTTAGCTGAATACAACTTATCAGCGCAAGCCTTTGAACGTAAATGTAATATTGGCGTTGCTACGGCTTCAAAGCTGTCAGAAAACAGCCGAGAAACTACATTCGCGAAAATCGCGAAAGCCTATCCTCAGCTCAATATTGAGTGGCTTAAGACGGGGGTGGGGCAAATGCTAAATTCGCATCCAACCGTTGACATCGATCTTGATTTGAAACTCGGTGGCCATTCACAGTTTGCTATGCGCGATATTACAAACATCGGCGATGCGAAAACGCAAATAGTAATCCTACAAGAGCGCATCAAGTCATTGGAGAAAGAGCTTGGCGAAAAGAATAAGCGCATTGAGGAACTTAATGCCTCACTTGACCGTGAGCGCAAAATGAATGACTATTTGATGGGGCAGAAATGAAAATGCGCAAAGACAAATAGCATGCTGCCTAAAAAATACTACAAGATAAGCGAGGTTGCGGAAATGTTCAATATACCGACGTCGACGTTGCGTTGGTGGGAGAATGAGTTTAAGGAACTTAAGCCCAAGCGCACCACGACAGGACAACGCCGATACACACGCGCAGACATTGAGATTATAAAACGGATACACGAACTTTTATATGTAAGTGGGCGCAAAACCGAAAGCGCAAAGGCCGACATAAGAATGTTCCGCCAACATAAGGCACGCATCAGTTTTTTATGTCAGACACATGAGGATGCATTGCGCTTGCTTTCGGAAGCAAAAACTTGCACCGAGGATATACAGATTACCAAACGCATCGAAGCTGTCGTTAAATACTTGGAGGCAAACGACAGATGACACATGAACCGACAGCCGAAGAAAGACGGTTTCTGATACTCCGCAAAGTAACGCGCACCGTCAAGATTTTTCCGTTTGTATATACAGCATTGCTATTGGCTTTAAGCCCCTTTGAAGCATGGCTGTCGCTGAAGTTGGCTCAGATAATCGGACTGCTGACTTTCACTGCTATCCCCTCAGTATGGCTATGCTGGAGGTTGTCGAAAGCAATCAGACTTTGCCGGTGGCATAGAGCGCAATGTCTTCTCATGCTGTTGCCTATGGCAATCCCCCTATGCCGGATATTATGCGCAAATCTGAGCATAGTCTATGTGTGGAGCGGCATAGCGATAATACTCATTGCGTCGCTGATAAATTGTTATCTTGTGTTCATAAAAGTACAGCAAAAATAAACGGCAACCGAATATCGTGCACTCGGTTGCCGTTTATTTTACTCCAGTAATGAAATATCTATCAAGAAGCCTCCGTCGTTCGGACTTTCATCGTCAGACAATGTTATATCGATGTACTCCGAAGTGATAACCGTGACAGTGGCTTTGAGTGGAGATTTACCGTCCTCTGCGGAAGCGCCGTACCCTGTGACGTGGACTATAAGATTGGCCGCCGACAATGTCCCCAATGTCGACCATTCGGGAGGATATGTCAGTCGTACCCATCCCTGTCCTTTGTGTGATAAGGAAGGATATGACCCGTTAAACGACTTGCTGTCGTAGCGAATGTATGAACCATTTGTATAGCCATATCTCGCTTTCATCACGAACAGCGGCATGCTGACCCAGTTGCCGCCATGATGTTTGTGCCTGATGCCGGCATCCGACACGTCGATACCGTAGCCGTTATTCTCCATGACGAACCGCATGCCCTTTTTATCTCCCTGGTCGTAAGCGGAGATATAATTATTCATGCTTATACCGAGGCAGAAACCGTTGGCAAAGTATCGCGACATGTAAAAATCTGAGGTGTACGTGCCGGAGATGTCATATAGTTGTCCGGACACCTCGCCTCCCCATTTCACGGTGGCCCTTACGCCGTTGCCTGTCGTTGTCATGCTTATGGCAAGTCTCAGTACATGGTAGCCGCCCATCGTAGTTTTAACCCGTTTCCCCACAATAAGAACACCGTCGTTTTTTTTGCTGCACCGGGCTATCTCCTGCGACCCCACGCGCGTCGTAAGAAGCTGGTCGGAATAGGTATCGATGTATAGCGTCAGTCTTGCCGTGGAATTATATAGCGGCACCGTGCCGCCCGGGTCTATCGGTGTGAGGTCTGTGACGGGAGTATCCCCGGAGGCTACGGATGTTACAGTCCCGTTCGGATACGACGGTAGCGTTGCCTGCTCCTTGTATTCCGTATACAGGTACCCGCTGACTTTCACTTCCACGGGCGCGTCCGAATGAAGCATGGTGCTACCGCTGTCGACGGAGATATTCAAATTTTCATAATAGGTATTCGTGCCCAAGCCGTCGCCGATAAGAGTGTGTGACCCGCGCCCATACGTTATACCTAAACCATACCCGTAATCCGTGCCGGTACGCTGCTTCATGGCTATATTACCGAATGTCAAGCCAAACAGGTTTAACGGATCGGCATACGTATTTCCCTCAAACGAACTTGCTTCATGCCCGTTTTCATCATAGATTTTCATTGTCTTGTCGTCGGGCAGCAGTGCGACGCGCTGTCCATTGGGGTCACCTGCCGTCACTTGCCCCGAGATTTCCGCACCGGTCATGTATGCTTTGCCCGTATCGTCGACGCGGAAATTAGCTTCCGCGGGGTTTGTAGCGCCAATCCACAATGGGATTTTGCCACCACCGAACCCTACATTGACAATGCTTGCGTCTTCCTCTTTCATCACCAGTATCTGGTTTGACTGCAACAATGAAATCCTCGCACCGTCGGCCAACAGGAACGGCGTGTATATCGGCGCCATCGAGTTGAGCATCTCCCACCAGGTATTGTTCCCCGAAGTGTCGGCGTTCACTCCGGGCGCGTTCTCCGCTGTTGAAGTATGTCCCTCCTTGCATATATAGGCGTATGCCTTTGTCGCCAATGCCGGATTTGGTATCAGCACTACGTCAATGTACCTGATTCCGTTACCGGTTTGGGCGGAGTCATTGTGGTAATCAAATCCAGCAGCCCATTGCGTCACGCGGTAGATGCACCCCTGTATGCCCTGCGGACCTGTCTGGCCTTGCCGCGCTATCGACCATGAGAATGTCTTCTGGAATACCAGTCCGTCGACCGTCACCGGTATTGTCAGCACTCCGCCCACAGCCAGCGACGCCGCGACTCTTACCCTCACCGTCGCCGATGTGCTTCCGTTCCCTATTACCGACACCTGCATGCCAGCCGACGGCGGCATGCCGCTTATCGTGCCAATGGTGACAGGCACACGCACATTGCCTTTGAGCGCACTTATACCACAATCCACCATAGCTGCCACACCTTCCTCAAATACATGGCTCTCGTTGGTGAGCGTCACAGAATAGGCGTCTTCGCCTGTCACGCATATAGGCTCGGTCAGTTCAACCGTACCGTCGCCGTACAGTAGCTCTGTACGCGTCCATAGGTAACGGCCTGCGGTCGCAGCAGGTTTGTTAAAACTCCAGTTACCGCCGGCCAATTCCGTATTCGAGGTCGACAGGTAAAACATCTCCGTCGGTGTTCCGATGCGGTCGGCGGGATTTGGCGTCCATTCAGGGGCGGCATTCTCCCCGCGCTCAAGCTTGGGCGACGAGAACCACACCGTGCCGTTGCGGTTGACATATAGTGTCACGGCCATGCGGGTAGCGCCCTCCGGTATCGTCACGGTCGTTTTGGCCTGCTGCCATTCCCCGGCTTTCGACGGTTCCAGCGACGTCGCACCCGTAGCCACACGCTCGTTGCCGGCAAAGACTTGTATCTCCAGACGTACCCCCGCGTCAATACCGCCCAAATTCTCACAATAACACCACGCACTGGCCGTAAACACGTCCCCTGCCTGTATGGTACCCGCATAATCCTGCGTTATGCCACGCCATGCGCTCGCCGACAGGTCGCTCTGCGAACTTCTTATCGAATTGCGCCCCTCCAGCGTATGCGTATTGTCGATGTCGACATTCTGTGCCGGCCGCCATCGACGTGTCGCCGGGAACTCCGACCCCAACAGCAGGTTATGCGTGTAGTTCCTGCCCGCAGTCCCGTCAGTTCCGTCCTGCGGGTTGCGCCGCAACGTCAGCTTCGTCCAAACCGTTTCACCGTCTACTTTCGCCGTGAAAGTAAATATCGCTCCGGTTTCGGGCGTCGACCCGAGGTCGTTTTCCGCATCGTTGTAACGGATTGCAATTTCACCTTTGAAAGCTGCTACCTTTAACTTACTATTCCATGCGGCATCCTCCTCGGCATTGCCTGTGTCTCGTGTAACTGACCACTCTATATTATCGCTGTCGGTTACCTCCTGCCAGCCTCGGAACACGCGGCACTTTACCATACGTGTCTCGCCATAGGCCATGAAATTGTCATTGCCGTAATCTACCTCCATGCGCAGCGAGAGGTCAAGCTGCTCAATATGGCCTGTCATGTAGATATTGTTCAGATATGCCGAATATCCCGACATGTTTATTCCCTGTATCGACAGATTGGACAGGTTCCCAAACTGAGCCGCAATATTGTGTGCACCAAACTCCCAATTATTTACATTGACAAGGTAGCGTTCGTATGTGCGTGTCGAGTAGCGGCTTTTCTGCCGTTCAGGATATTTCCAGCTGCCATCCGTGTTTTTTGCATTGTTGCCATACCCGACAAAATGCATCTGCGCCGATGGGTGGAATCGTTGTGTCCATTGTGCCGACACGGGACGCAGTTCATAGCGGAACGCCGAATTTCGATTTTTTTCAAGAATTTCAGTCGGCGTGAAATAAACGGTACAGAACCCGGCAAAATGAAAGTTGCCCTGCCCGTCATCGCTATCGACGGAAGAATTGTTTGAGAGATTCTGCTCGTCATGGAAAATGCCCGAGCATAAATCGCCTATCGCGACAGCCCCGATTTCCCCATCCTCAAGATGAAGAGTGATGGTGCCTGTATTCGCTAACGACCCGTCGGCATTGTAATCGGGCGAAACCCTTTCAATGATACCTCCCCCGGGGGCATTCCATGCATTGCCGATTGATATTTCGGTGCGGTTATAGCGAAACTCAGGCACTTCAAGGAAACTCCTGAGATGAAGCCCCCCAAGCCATGCTTCGCCATAACGGTCAATCTTCCCGCCGAAACCCGTGACGCCCTCGGCAAACGAAGTCCCGAACTGAACCCCGTCGCGAAGAATGCTGTGCTTGTAACTGTCAAAGCCCTGCATGAAATCAATAGGAGCCGACGCCCTGTCGTACATGTCCTTTCTGAGGTATCTCTTGTCTCCGACCGCACGGACTATCTGAGAGACGTTGCTGATAGACCCTATTTGTTTATGCAGCTCCGTCACTTCACCGGTAAGCCGTTCCACCGGATTAGCCACGACCTCATATTTGTCGCTGAGTACCACTTCCACGTCGGGGAGCAGATTGGCTTCCGTTTCAGTGGGTTCATTGTAGGTGTACGTCACCGATTGGAGATACAGCGTCTCAAAAGAAGCGGGCGTACCGTCCTGATTCAAAATAAAACGCTTGTCGGCTACCCTGATAGAGTTGCCCGGTACAAGGCTGTCGACAAGCGCATCGGCTTTACCGTAGTTGTGGATGCGTACCGGGTCGAGTTTTATAACCGCGGACGGGGCTATATCCTTTACTTTGTCAAGATTGTCCTTTTTCCAATTGTCAAGACGTTTTTCAGCTTCCACCACATAAAGATGAGGCATATCTATGCCTATGAAGGCAATGTGATTTCCCGCTTCGGCAAAACGCATGGTCGACGGTACGTATGTACCCGTAGCTTCGAGGTCGGCGTCGCTTTTGCCAAGAGGGATACACCAATGGCTCGGATAATAGCCAATTACATTGCCGTCATTATCTTTTACAGGCAGTTTTTCGTTTGGGTCGTAGGTAGGTATCCCCACTATGGAAAACTCGTAGTCCTGACTCATCGCAAGCATTCCGTCGGTAAATATGACCTTTGCCTCATTACTCTCGCGGTCACCCAATATCGGACTCCAAATTCGTTTTGCGTATTGAGCGGCGGTTTCCGTCGGCAATTTAGAACTTTGCCATATATTTTTCACCCATATATGCCAAGCGTTCTTAACGGTCGCATTGATAGTGGACTCTGTTAATTTCGGAGAAAGGTCACCGACCTCTATATTCAGGTTATATGAAGCCGTGAGGTTACGCACTCTGGCTTTAACACGATAATACCATTTACCGGGGGGTATGCCCGTTGCGGAATGTTCTTCTCCTGTATCCGCATTAACGACCGTGACTGTTTGCGAGCCGGCTACTACTTCCGCAGAAGTCGACACATCAATATATTTATCGTCTGTTCTTGTCGCGGATAAGGCTTTTACAGAAACTTCCAAGTCGCCATGTTTACCGTCACTGACGAAAAAATTTCCGACACTTTGTATTGTAAACTCCTGATAGCTTGACGGGGGAACATTGTAGACAGTATCTTTACATACTGCGGGTGTTATAACGACAGCATCATTATCTTTATCCGGCTCGACTTCATTGCTCTTGATTTCCTCAATTTTGACAGTCTCGTCAATTCGCCCGAGTCCTTCAAACTCAATACCCTGTATCGTAGGAAATATCTCCTCATTGTTATCAAGCGCGTCGGGCAGCTCGCCATAACGCTTTATTGACTCGTTATCCTTGACATACTCCACCGGGTCAAATTTCCCATCGGTATAGCCTTTGCGCCAAGCCCACGGAGCATAAGCCTGCTCGGCGGCGGGAGTGGTTACGACCCATTCCTCCTCGGGATACTCACTTCGATATTCTGCAATGTGCTTTGCTTTCCACCCCTGTATATATGAGCGGAATGTAGCGCCGCGAAGCTCTGTGAAAGGTATGTCCTTAAGTTCTGGTATCCAGTCGGGGTCGGGTGAGAATGTCTTATTGTCCTCGTCATGTTTCTTAAAATACCGATATGGCAGGTTTTTGTTGCCGCCACGTCCGTATATCATGTTTCTTACAATATCATCCTGTACTTGCTGCTCGAATTTCAGCAATCCTCCCTTGAACCCGTGTTCAAATACGTGGCTGACTTCGGTGGTGGGATAACCTACTTTAATGACATAATGGTCGATGTCGCCGTTCGGCTCAATCTGCCATCTGACTCCATAAAGCTCATAGAGTTTGATTAGCACATCCCAAATTTTTGTATAGCTAATCTCTACTGTGACAGGCGCGGGGTCTGCTTCCCATCCCTCATAGAGGTCGACGGCGATTTTATTGTCGTAATAATACGCAAGCACCATCGCGAATAGCTTACAGAAGTCCCTCAGATTAAGGCTGACGGGGGTCACGTACTTGTCGGGTACTGTTGTGCCGGCTTCGAGATTCGGTACCGAGAAAAAATACTGCCTCTTAAGTTCGTATACCGCCCAATGCTGAAAAGTCAAATCTACTGTCGAGAGAAGTGATGTATCATCAATCGAACCCGGAGGTATGCGGAACGGGAATATATATTTATTGCCTTTGAATGACACCGCCCAATCGTATGAGAAATCGGGTGTTATCTGCCCGTCAATCCTGACCTGCGTAGTGATGGTTTTCTCCGCCATGTCCTGCAAGGTTACGGTTGCCTGACTCAGCGTCACATACTGTTTTCCGTCTTTTTTCGGGAAGTTAAGCTCTATAATGTCTTTAATCACTTGAATTGTCTGTCATCTGGCTCATGGCTCTAAGGTTTTCAAATAAATAATTTAATTCACGGATTATTTGGATAATAACTGAAAAAGAATTATTTTTGTAGTGCGAGCGATTTTCGTAATCCAGCGATTTATCAGGCTTTATTCTTTATAGAATGAAGCCTTTTTTATTATACAGTAAACCATGTCGAAATATCCATAGTTTCCATACTATAATTTACTTCGTTTATCTTCACGTGCGATACAAAATACACTACATTGGATATGCGCCTCGGTATATACCCTCTACTTAGATTGTTTTCTTTGTAGACGGCACAACCGAATGTGATTTTCTTAGCCAATCCTTTTTGCGCTGAATACAAATAAGTGCTGCCTGACGCCTTATCGCATTTCACGCCGAAAGGCTTGTTTGGTTCATTTGCACGGAAGCGGCACTTATCCAGTATTGCTGATTTTATTTTTCCGTTTTCCAATATGTCATTGTTATGTCCCATGACATGCCAACGGTAATTGCTTTTCCATCTGATTCGTTTACCTTTATCACGGCTGCGTACTCGACCTCGACGCAGAAGCGCAAGCGTCTCATCGGATTTAAGCGGACGAGATAGAGTGACATAGATGTCATTGCCATCCGATGTAAGGCTTATCCTCACACCTTTTTCCACGGGCGCATCAACAGGCAGACAGAAGTCGCATTTGCGAGGGTCGGTGACGCGTATTTTCAAATCTACTTTGGCATACTCCATCGCACCGACAACCTTCGACATATATGCCTCCGTCGGAACGGCGACTATATCCGGAAAGCCTACTATTTTTACTTTGTTGTTCAGGTTGTAGAATGTAATCTCCCGTTTGCGTTTCAAATCGCTGTCGGGCTGTGTCTCGCGTATAGCCGCATTGAACGCGGCTATCTTGGCGTTCACATTGTCAAGGTTTCTATTTGGCGCTTCAATAAGGAATGTGGCAGTATAGTCAAACGGAGCGTCACACGTCCTTCCGTCACGGTGCTCGCCGGCTTCACCCATATAACTTGTCACGGCATCTTCCTTTTCGTCGGGAGCAGTGCGCTCATCGGCATCAAGGTATATAAACCCAAACGCCTCCTGAAAGTCCCACACGGGACCGTCTTCTATCTGAATATTACTCGGTATCATCTATCGGTCTGAATTTTAACGGTGGATTCTGGTCGGGTTGACGTCGACGGCAATCTTCCTTGCCATCTCCGACTTCACGTTTGCAAAACCAATTCTTGTAATGCTGCAATAGCCTTTCAAGAAAACCGACACGTCGTGTGGCTTCAAGCAGCTTATCATTCAGCTCACGTATTTTGGCTGTTTTATCTTCGATTATCTCATCTTTTCGCGCTCCGGCTTTGAGTAATTCAAGGTTCTGCTTCCCGAGTTCGGCATTTGCTTCCCGCAGTTCGTCAATACGCTCTTTGTAAAGGTGAAATTCGTCTGCATCCACCTCCGTTTCCTTTTTGTCTGCCTCTAATTTTTTAAGTCGCTTCTCTTGTTTACGATGGGCGATAAAACCCACGAGCCATTTTACTGACTCATAGCCGCCGAGCGCGGCAACCATTGCGCCAAATACTTCTATTACTGATGTCGGTGTCATTGGTCTCTGTTTTTAATCAATTCGTTCTTATATAATCTGAATGTAACATATTTGTTATTTTTTGCCGACACGTCATTCTTACCGAAAGTATATATGGGAACATCGCTCGGCTTTTTTGGGACATAATCGCCGGCGCCTATAATCCTCAGCCGGCAGCCGTTGGCGAGGTAAAGCATCGGGATAATGGCGTTCTCGATGTTCAGCCCTACCCTTATCGTTCCCTTGCAATTGTGAAAAATGTACGCCTGTAAGACGTTGAGCGTTTCGCCGTGAAACGTTTTGTCGACGAACACCCCTTTGTCCTCGATGTCGGGGAAATTCTCTTGAAGGAATGGCAGCGTTGGATAATCACGCTCCATGCACCAATCAGGATTGGTGACATAGCAATCAATCAGCCTGTCACGGTCACAACTGCGCATGTACCCGTAACCATCGCCACATATACCCTTGCGCCTTGCTTCTTCCATCAGTTTCTGTTTAAGTTCCATGTGATTACTTTCTGAATTTCTTGATTAGCCAAATAACCGCAATACACACAGCAATTGCGATACCGCCAATAGCCATCCCTCCGAAGTCCATTTTCGTCTGCTCCCATCGCGATAGCTGGCGCTCCACGGGATACGGCACTGATATGCGGGCAGTGTCGATGACGGCCTTGTACACAGTGTCAGTGTGGGTGCGGTATCGGAAGCGGTCACGGTACTTTGTGATATATACCGTATCGCCCCGCAACATCACGGCAATCGAGTCATGCATGAACACCGAGTCGACGCGCAATGCCGTCAGTCGCAGGGTGTCGGTATTATGCCGAACCGTTTCTACCGGGACATATACGCTTCGCGAGCATGAGCATAAAAGCACTATCGCCGTAACCACGGTTATCATGTATATCATTATACCGAGGCATCCCCATCGCCGAGCCTGATTATATCCATCCTTGTTCATAGCTTCTCCCGATTACAAATACAATATCTGCCGGCGGTTCTTGCCGTCGCTTCTGTATGACACATGCACCCATGCCGGGCCGACGTTGATGTCGCCCTTTTCAAATATAAGCTGGTCGAACGGGAGCTTGCTGTCGATTATCAGATGGAATAGCCTTGCGTTGTCTACGATGTTACCCGTGCTGATGTCCGCGGCCTGCCCCGTCATGTGCTGTGACGTCCGGCTTCCTCCGACAGCTTTATTGAGCGACGGGCAACGGTAGCCCGACGTCACTGTCAGCGGTTTGCCCCACGCCTCGCGCAACGGGTCGAGCACATTGTCGGCCAATGCCGTTATGTTTCCCTTTGCCCCAGCGGGGATACTGTTATCTATTTTAAGACGTTCAGCTGTAGCCGAGCGCTGAAATTCGCTAAAACAAAAGTATTTCATCTTCTCCTCCTTTCTTCATCAACATCTCCTTCGCCCGGCGCTTGCATTCCTCCACATAATCATTGTAGGCATTGAACTCGACAACAATATCAGTTGTACCGGAGTCGGTATCGTCGACGTCCGTGGGCGCGGAGTTGAGCAATGCATCGAGCATTTCGCGCTGTATCTCCATCTCCTTGTTGATGTCGTAGCGCTCACGTATAAGCTCTACGACCTTTGCCTTATAATACTCATTCATATCCATATCCGCCGGCGGGGATGCCATTATATATTTCTTATATCCTGCTTCGGCAAGTTGCGCGGCGGACGGGTTGAATATACGGCAGGCGCCGAGCACGATACTCCGGCCACCATATACTGTTCCATCATCTTTTCTCCATATCTCAGTCATACACATAAATTTTTATTGAACGGTAAGTAATATCATTGTTGTACCTTTCATTAGAATAGGTAAAACCGATAGCCCCTCGGTTTAGGAATTGATTCGAGAAACCGCTATGATTAATTATCGGGTGCGGATTGATGCTATATATCTTGGCTTGCCGATTACCCCTGAACCATAATATATCATTTTCATCATCAAATGCTTCGTTTCCGAATTCAAAAACGCCATCGAGGATACTGTCAAATTCAAACGGGAATGAGTTGTCCGGGAATTTATACAATACCTGATTGTTATTTCCAAACATCTTATAGTTCATATTAGGAGTGCCTTCCCCTCCCGCGTATCTTAACAAAGCAGTATACAATCCACGATTTACACTACTGACAGACCCAAATTCCATTAAAACAAATGAACGGCGTGTTTTCCCGTCGTCCGGCGGAACCACGATACGCGCATTAAATACTATACGGAAATGACGACCAAGGTCAACCCTTGAGATAATACTTGCATAAGTTTCTTCGGGAAAATGGAAAGTCCCGGCAGCAGTATCTTGTTCGCCTCCTTTCGGCCGTATTTTGCCGCCACTCACACGGTCAACCCACATCCCGTCAACAATAGCATCATGTGCATCCCACCAATACCGTAGATATTGCGTATCCGTATCAGCCCCTGCCCGCATCAGTCTTCTACGAAAAATACTCATAACGATGACCCTCCGATTACACCGATACCATTTACTATGCTGAGCTGGTAGCGTCGGCCGCTTTCCATCTCAGGCTCAACAACCCATTTCACCGACGCGGGCAGGCTCAATATCGTCGGAGTCTCGCCGGACACAAACTCCACCATATATTCATGCAGCAATCCGTCATCGGGTTCCTTCGCCAACTGCAATCTCAGTTCCGCCACCACACCCCATACATGCAATACGTCAGGGATAATATCAACGCTTACATCGTCGGCTCCATGATGAACAACGGGAATACCTGCATCGCGTCCCGGCTCACCCTTATCGCCTTTGATATACGGCAGCAGCACTTCCACCTCCGCGGCACCGGCACAGTCACCCGGACCGTCGACCAACTCGATGTCGAGCGGCTGCGGTTCATACAAATCCCGTATGCCGTCGGGGTAGATGGCATTGTGTACCTCGGAGTGGAAATCCACCCGCAGGACGCCTTTACCCAGACGGTGGTTGTTGAACACCACATGTATGCGCCCGTTGTCATTGAAGCAGTTGACGAGCGTGTCGCCTTTGCGCGAGGCGACATATACGTTCGCCTTATTCGCAGTCCAGAACGTCGCCACCCAGTCATGCTCCGGCCAACCCACATCGCGCTTCTCGCATGTACCGTCCTCGTGCCTTATGCACGTAGCCAGTTTCAGGATAAAATCAAAGTCATTTTTATAATTTAATTTCATATTGCAAATATAGTAAATATCAATAAAATACACTATACTTATTAAAGTATAACTTTAAATATTACATCCGTACTTGTATCGAAGCCGCCGCCGAACCACCGCCACGGGGCACAATCACCTTATGGATGTCGCTCGCCATCTGAGCGCACTGCGCCGCCATTGCCTCACACTTCTCAGCACTGCGGCGCGTATGCTCATATATCCCCTGCTGCAATTCGAGATGACGGTTCCATAGCGCCGTAGTATCTATCGCCGTGCTTTGTACGGGAGTCGTGCCCGCCTCCACCACACGCCGTATCGCCGCAAGGTTCTCATCCATGCGCGGTATCGGTGACACGTAGTACATCAGCGTATTGCCTATGACGGCCACACTGCTCATCGTCTCCTCGCTTGCGCCCGCAATGTCACGTTTCATGCCCGTATACTCGGTGTTCATGTCGCGCATCGAGATACCGGCCTTTTCAAGAAACTCCATCATCACCTGCGCGCCGTGGTCGGCGTCTTTCGCTCCCTGCTCGGCCTTTGCCATTATCTGTTCCCAAAACGACTGCGAATAGAAATCCTCCTCGCCCATATTGTCAATCATATCGAACGCAGGCTTCAGCGCGCGCTCCATCACCTTTGCGAGCAACGACTCCATAATCATGTTCTCAATCATTTCGTGGAACTTCTCACTCATCGCGTCAGCCGTGTTGCCGAACTCCTTATAGGCGTCGAGCCATGCCTTGGCGAAGTCACGCGCCGCACTTGTCAAGTCCGTACCGAGCATCTGAGCCGCAATCTGCCCCTGCATGTCGGCAATCTCGTCCATCGTGTCACGGTAGGCATTTTCATACTCCTTGATTTTATCCTTGTCGGCCTTTTTACCCTTGCTGCGCTCAGCCGCCGCCTGTTTCTGATAAGCGCGTGCCTGCGCCTCAAGGTTCTTCTGCTGCTGACGGAAGTTGTTGATATAGTCGCGCCCGAACACCTTGTCTGACGCATTTTCAAGCCGGGAGTATGCGTATTGCAACTGCTCCAGCAATTCCTGCTGACGCTTGATTTCCTTGTTGGCTTTGCGTATTTTCCCCGCGGAGAAAAGTGTGGAAAAGCCGCTAATCATATTGGGAATGGAAGTAATAGCCGACGTAACAATACCGATAGGATTACCGCTTATCGCAGCCTGCACCATATTCTCTATACCGCTTGTCACTTCATTGAGTCCGTCTGAGATGTCATTCCAATACTGAACATCCTCTTCCGAACCGCCGAATACCTCCGTTATTTTCCCAATGCCACTCGCGAGGTCGCTAAGTGAATGAGCAATCTGAAAAACTCCGCCAAGCGAGATGCCGATTGAATCTTTCACTTTCTTCCATGCGTTGACAACACGCTGTGCCTCTTTCTCGCTCAATCCGGTCTGCTTAACGAGTTCTTTTACATCGTCGACGCCCTGCCGGGCAGCATCCCAAAACATCTTGGCACCCTTTGCCTGCTCGCTGTCAGCACCGTATTTAGAGACTGCTTCATTATATTTTTCCTGTGCATCAAGAGAGTTTTCAAGAGCCATATTCAACTTCTGCTGTGCGTCTTGATGCTTTTTAGTAGCTTCGATAAGTCCACGCTCGGCATCGGCCTGCGTACCGCCTTTACTCAATACCCTATACTGTTTCATCGCGTCCGACAGGGTTTTGAACGGGTTTTTCTTGGCAAGCTGTGCGTCAATATCGCTCAGTCGGCTCTGCAACTCTTTGAGCTGAGTCGGATTGAGAGTCGACCCCCATACCGATTGAAGCTCCAGAAGTTTAGATTTCATATTTGTAAGCATCGTGGCCGAAGCGTTGTCAAGGTCATCGAACATCTGCACATACATAGGCATATCCTTGAATGCCTCCCACTCAATTTCACCATGTTTCTGACGTTCGCGCTCCCTATATCCTGCCGTCAGACGGTCTTTCTCCTCCTGAGGCAATGTCGAAGCGTTAATCTCCGCTATCTTGTTGGCTGTGTACCGCGCAAGCTCGATGCGCTTGTCCGAGTACGTCTTGGCCTTTTCAAGGTCTTTCAGATAACCCTCGTAGGTCTTGGCGAGGTCGCGCTGGCCGTCCTTAGCTATCTTCATAAGCTCTTTGTATGTCTGACTCTCTATGCCACCCAGTATGTCTTGCTTACTCAATACATACTTCTCCAACGCACGATAATCTATGCGGTTATCAGCGGAAACTATCTCAACCGGAACCTCTATATCAAAACCAGCGAACATTGTGCGTATCTCTTTGGCCAACTGAGCCTGCAACCCCTCGCCTGTGCCTCCGTACACCGACATCGACACGTCGGCGGCAAGCTCCATGTCGCCCGTCATGCCGAGTATCTTGTCGTAGAACTCCTTCGCCGTCTTGGTGCGCGATATGCGGTCGGCGAGGCGTTTCAGCTCCTCCTCAATCTTCTTCTGCGCATCGGCCATGTTTATGTCGGAAATGTCCGTTTCAAGCGACAACACCGCTTTCTCCGACTCAGGGAGTTTCTTCATGGCGTCTTTTATCGCATTAAGATACCTTGTCAGCGACGCGGCATCGGTCGGGACACCGAAATCAGGCAATTCAAATTTGTATTTTGTCGCAAGCGATTGCAGGTACTTAAACGTATTTTCGTATTTGTTGGCCGTGTCTTCCAGCGCCTTTGTCGCGCCCTCTTTCTTCGCCAAATCGTCATACTCCTTGTTGACCTGCTTCAACGTGCTGACCATCTCTTGCAGGATACCGAGCCGCGGGTCGGACTTGGAGCCGCCTTTGCCGTCATCAATAGTCATTTTCTTTATATCCTCAAGCATTTCCTCCAATGCTTTAAGGTTATTTTCTTCTGCCCCAATTGTGATACCCCAAATTGCCTTAGCCCACAACGTACCTTTGGCTACCTCAGCAGTCGCTGCCTTTGCTTGCTTTAACGTTTGTTTAGTGGCTTTTATCTGATTTTCAAGATGTTTACGATAGTCTTCCATAGTCCCCTTGCCATCCCACAAACCATTATTTATTTGCGCTAAACTCAACGTATAAGACGATGCTATTTTTCTCCATTTGGCTTGTATACCTTTCGCGAACTCATCCGATGGTTGCAGGCTTTCCAGATTTGATTTCAATGTCTTAATTTGCGCCAGCAACTGCGGGTCGTTTGCAGGGATAGAGTCAATAACAGCTTTCCAGTCCACCCATGACAACAACCCTTGTTTGACTTCCTCCAAAGACATATTTTCAAGCCACTCGTCTTTAAACTCGATACCGGCCTGCTTGAACATCTTTTTCATACGGGAAATGCCGTCCTGCATTGCCGCCTCCTGCGCCACGAAAGATTTTTCAATATCCGTACCGTCCATATCCTTAAGGACGCCAAGCCATTCCTCTACTTCCGCACGGTCTTCATCGCTGAATAGTTTCGGCAATTTTATCCCGGAGATAATGCCGGGTATAATATCGATTACTTTGCGTTCACTATTTTCTAATTCATCCAATTGAGCCACGAGACTTGCAGTATCCTCTTTCGCTGCCGATACTACGCTTCCAAAACCCTCCATGGCCTTGGAATACTGGTCAAGTTCATTGGCTTCTTTCTCATAATCCTCTTTTATTATGCTTTTCTGCGATGCCATTTCCATAGCATCGCGGAGGTAGTCTCCCATTGTGCCAAGTCCTTCTAACGCAGTCTTATCTATTTGGAATATCGCACCTTCAAGATACTCCGCCGAGAACCGCGTCAGTTCACCCTCGGCGTGGAGCCGTTCAACGCCTAATCTGATGAGAGCCTTAACTCGCTCTGTGTCGTCAGAATATTCTTCGGCCAGCCTTGCCCCCTCTTCAGATGCGACTTTTGCCATCGTCGACATCAGTATAGAACCCTCTCGCTTGCTCAATCTCATTTCATCGATGCCCATTTGCAAAGATGTGTTCGCTAAAACAAATTTCCCAGAAGTCAAATTTTTGAGCAACTTCTTCTGACGGTCGACATTATCGGGGCCATATATATCTTCTACTGCGGACAATTGCCTCTGCATCTCTTCCGCTGCGGCGGCCTGCTTAATCATGTTGATAAGTGTACCATACTCACCGTTCATAGCCCGCAGATTTTCGATGCGCAAGCTTTCAGCCGGCAATATCGCGCCATACGTGCGTGAAAGTTCGTCAAGAGCTTCTTTTTGTTTCTTAGTTCCGTCAGCCTCCGATACCGCGACTTTGACAAGGTGCTCGAATGTTTCTATCCTCTCCTCTGTCTGAAGTTGAATGTCAAGGCTGATGCTTTCCAGTTCTCCCTTTAATTTCTTCGCTTTATTTGTTGCACCTGTCAATGCGCTTATCAGGGATGTTATCCCCACTATTGCTGCCGCCCATAATCCTCCTTGCAGCAGGCTTTTCCCTATGTTCAATAATCCTGCCCCTAAGTTTTTTGCCATAGTTGAAAACCACCCGCCAACGCGCCCTTGTTGTTGCAATGCTTTGGATTCAGCCTCACGCGCTTTGTTAAGAGTCTCCCGGGCAGCCGTCGCCTGAGACTTTGCCGATTCTATGTCGGCTTGGATATTACGCTCTTTTGCTATACGCACATTGTCAAGCGCTATTTTAAGCTCCAGCTCAGCCTTTTTACGCTGGTTGACCGCTGCGATTACCGTTTTGTTTTGTTGTACTTCCTTTGCTGATGCACCTTTCTTGATGGCGCTCTTTGCTACAAAAATCACGGCAGCAGTTGCGGCACCGTACAATACTTGTTCATAGTTACGCATCAGCTTTGTCAACAGCTCTATGCCCGTACGCATTCCCTCTGACACTGCTCCGGTATTACCTATTTTGTCATACATCACCGAAGCAGCATCACCGAGTTTCGCCCACATACCATAGAGGGTGTTGCCCTGCTTCTCCTGCATGTTGTAGAAGATACCGCCGGCACTTGTCATGTCGTCGAATACTTCCTTGACCATCTCGAAGGATATGGCACCTTTTTGAACCAAATCAAGCACTTGCGCAGAGGTCACAAGTTCCCCATTCATCTTAGTTAATTTAGTTGCAAGTTCCTCTACAATAGGCACTCCCATCTCAGTAAACTGACGGATTTCCGAGCTATACAATGCACCTCGAGCGCGGACTTGGCCGTATGCAAGCACCACCCTGTCCATGCTCACGCCGAGACCTACCGACACGTCGGTGAGCTTCTTTGTTGTCTCGAAAAGTTCGTCGACCCCAATCTTGTACGCCGCCAGCTGCTTGGTATACTTCGTCAAGTCGAGAATCTTGACCGGCGACTTCAACGCGAACGACTTGATTTCGGCAAAGAGCTGGTTCGCCCGCGCCTGGTCCTGGATTATCGCACCAAGCGAAATGCGCTGCAACTCGAACTCCGCCGTCACGTCGCGCACCGCCGTAAGGAAATTGCCGACCTGATGGACGCTCCAATAAGCCGCCATACGCTGTGTCAGCTTTTGCAGATAGGTACCCTGCGAAGCGTATGCGTTGCTTGTGCGGCGCGCCTGCTGCTCCGCCCTTTGCTGTGCGAGGGTCAGACGCTCCTGCGCCTGCCGTACTCTTTCCTGACTCAGGCGCAGCTTCTCATCGGCCTGCGCAACATCTTTTCTGAGTTTGGCCGCTTTGGCCGCCTGCAATTCGGGCAGCTCGATGCCCTTGAACTTCTGCACCTTCTCCATGATGCGCGCAAGCTCTTTCAGCTCACGCACCAAATCCCGTATGGCCGTCTTGTTCTCAGGGGTTATCGGCTCGATTTTTAATTCCGCCAAACGCCGCTTGACGTCATCGAGATTGTTGAGTTTTTTAGTATCAAAGTCGAGTTCGACTTTTACGGGGCGCTTCGCCAACAGTTTTTCCAGCTTGGCGGCATAAGCGCTGTCCCACTCTTTGCCCGCCTCTTTTACCGCGCTCTCCAAGTCAAACCCTATCGGGAAAATCAAATTGTCTGCCATCTTGTCCGCTGTGAATAGCGGGAGCCGACCGCCACCGTTAGGGTGAGCAATCGGCTCTATGGCTCTGACTCCGCATTGTTAATTAAAGGTACCTGTAAAAAGCATGAGAGCCACACGGCATTGCTGTCGCATGGCTCTCGGCTCTTTGTCGCAAATGTACGATATTTTTGCGACAAATACAATACTACCGCAAGAGCTTTTTAAGCTCGTTGACAGTGGATTCAAGTTCGCTTATCAGTCGCGGGAGACGTCGACGCAGGCGTCGGTATTCGGCGAGTTGCCTCTCCTCGGCCTTGATGGCGCGCTCCAGCTCGTCCATTGCATTGTCGGCACGCAGGTAGTCGACAATCTCCTTTATGGGGTTGCGCATGGTGCCTCCTCTTTGGGCGTTATGCGCTCGATGAAGTCGGCGAATACCGAGAGCAGGCCAAGGACGCGCGTGTTCTGTATTGTGAAGATACGGCTGCGCTTTATCTCGTCAGTAACCCGGTCGATTTCGTCTTTTACCTCCTGCGGAGAGGCACCGAGCGTGTCGAAGAACTCCGAGGCGGCGGTGAAGTCGTAGCTCATTTCCCGCCTCCTTTCTCCTTGATTGTGTCGAAGATTTCGTAGCACCACATCAGGTCGCATTGGATTGAAGCCATGCGGTCGGTGTCCTTGTCATGCACGGCCACGGCGATGTTGCCTATCGCCTCAAGCATCGTTTTCTTGACACTTGCGAGGTTCCATATTCCCAAACGCTCAGCGAGTTGGGTGCAGTCGTAGGTCGGTTTCATAGCGAGCCTCCTTTCTCCTTGCGCCAACGGTTCAATTCCACCATCGACGGCATGGCACAAATTACTGCGAACACGAGATAGACCACAAGTGCGAGCCATCCGTAGTTAAGATAGAAGAAAGCTGAGAACCCGCCAGCAACCACTACAAAGATAATGATAAGTGTAGCAATGTAGAATTTCATACCTCGCCTCCTTTCCCGATTACCGCGTCACGCAGTTGCTCGTAACGCTTGATGATTTCGTCTTGCGCTTCGTCTCCCCACTTGGAGAATATCATTACCCCGAAAGGCGTTAGAGAGCAAATGAACGGGTCGGAGGTGCGGATTTCACGCATACGGCGTTCTTCGGCTTCTATTTTGCGGCGTTCTTCGGAAGAAGAGAACAGTTTGATTTCAAAGTCTGCCATCTCCTGCGCAGGTGCGGCAATGAATATATTTTCCGAAGTGGGGGCAACCTTTGAGAATGAAGAACGCAATCTCCTGATGTCGCGGTCTCGGTCATTTTCGTCGTAGCTAAAACTCGATGAACGCAGCCATCGGTTACGTATTACTTCTTCTTTACGGTCTAATTCTTGTTGCGACATTATCACAACATTGTTCAACCCATTTGAAACGAATATCTCTTTACGAACCGTAGAGTCTGCCGGATAGAGATTGAAGTGCCGCAACAGCGATATATCGTTGTTATCTGTGTCTATCTTAGTGATATATTGGAATGAAATAACCAATTCTACGTTATTCTCCAATATATTTACCACTCGCTCTATGTCGACGAGATTGTCCGCAGGGATTGTTCCGGTGTAGCGGTCGAAACTGCCACACACGAGGTTGTACTTTCGTAGCAATTCAAAGAATTTGTCATAGCGCACAACCATTGTGTCTTTGCCGAATGTCGCCCACGCCTTTTGCATAAAGTTGAGGGCGGCTTTCTTTTCCTCAAACGCTTTGTTGTGTGCCTCCACTTCATTTGTGATTTGCTTGGCGAGTTGGAGGTTCTTTGAGCGCTTGAAACCGAGCTTATCAAGCAACGGCAGTTCACGGCTGACAGCCACAGGTACATTCTTGCGCTCTATTTCCTGCTGAATGTCGGAGAGAAACATCAGCATCATTGCCGTTAGTTCAGCGTGAACCTCGGCTGCGGTATATTCTTTTACCGCTGTTCTTTTTAGTTTATTTTGAAAGTTCCACATGATAATTTGGGTTAATGATTTAAGCCTATGCACGTATGAGGCATATAATTCCGGTTAACATACAGATGCCCATAAGCGCACCGAAAACCATCGCCAATGTTGAATACCCATAAGATGCCGCTCCAATGGCTAAGCCCAAAAAGAATGCACCTGTAAGTAGAATTGTTGCGTATGCTTCCGCAATTTCAGACTTGGTAGTTTCTTCGCGTGGCTTGTTTCCGAGAATGAATTTATTTCCCCCTTTCATTGCAGACCTCCTTTCTCCGTAAGTGCGGCTTCAAGAGCCGATACACGTTCGCCAAGCGAATGAACAAACTCATCGCGGTTCATTGTCGGCTGTGGGTGGTTCTTAATCCATTCCTGAACGAATATCGGCATCGGCTCCATTCTATAATCAATAGTGACGATTGGATAGCTCGTAATATGGTACGTTTTAATTTGGTTAGATTTAGGATATACCTGCTCTACATTGCTATACCCATTTTCGGACATCAAATCGATTACAGCATTGTTCCAATCTTCCTTGCAGAAGAACCGCTGCCCTTTGGTTTCTTTCCCTTTCATCGCAGACCTCCTTTCTCGATATAATCTTGCGCTCGGCGAATGGCTTTATCCCTAAGCCACGAAGTATCGACGCTCCATGCACCACTTGTGTAGCCAATATATTCGCGTTTGCCGTTTGGAAGCCTGAGATAGACAGTAGCATACTCAATAGTGTTCGGCATACAAAGAGGCATAAAACGCCTATCGTAGGTTATCTCAACGCGGTAGCCGTGGCGGTTGATTTCTGATTCTGTCTTCATCGTCGACCTCCTTTCAAATGAACGATGTATCACGACTCAGACGCGACTTACTCCTCACCGATAGCTGTTCTTCCGATAGTCCGCCAATGAGGTCTTCCGTTATCGACATCATGAATCTTACAAAGATGTCTGCTGCTCTTTCCTCGGCTGCGAGTTGGGCCTCCCTATCTGGAATTAGGGCATCTTCCCGCACAAACCCCTCAAAGGGGCAATTGTTTGTTTTCTGTTCCATTCTGCAAGCATTTAGATAGTTGTTGATAATGTTGAATGGAACACGGCGAGGTTGTTTACTCGGCGTTGTTTTACACCGCTACGCTTGGTGGCTGCTTTCCGCAGTTTTGCTCCGCGTAGAGCCGTACGATTGTACGACTCCCGGAGCTTGCTTGTTAAGGTTTCTTTCATTGTATAGAGCAAGTTTATGAAAGATTACAGGCAATAGAAAAACGGCATTGCCTTTCCCGTTGCTCTACATACCAAATGGCAGTCTACGCATCCATTACAGATACGATACGGGGGTACAATGCCGCGTATTTCGCGTTAGGATATAAAAATACCGCTAACGGTTCGCAAGCGGTTAACTTGACCGCCATTCAATATGTAGAGCGGCACAAAGTTAAACCATTAATTTCTAATATCCAAATTAAATTTTCAAGCGAAAAATATTTTCAAAAATTTTCGCTCATCAATTTTACTTCGCAAATTTAAACAATATCATTTAATTACGCAATAGAACTTCAAGTATTACTTCGGAAATTTTTGAAAAACATGTTTTAAAACATATTTTTCGTATAGGATAAATTAGCTAATATTGTAATAATTAATATAAATCATAATGAACAATCCGGTTACTATTCGAGAACGCATATTGGTATTTATCCACCATTTAGGGTTATCCATACAAACTTTTTCATACCGATGCAATTTAAGCCAAAATGCAGTGTTAAAGTTAAATGAGAACTCTCAAAATGGGACTTTTTCAAAAATATATACAACATTCCCCGAGTTAAATCCCAAGTGGCTCCAATTTGGCAATGGGGAAATGCTTCGTCCAACGGTATCAAATATATCTGATGATAAAAATTTTCAGCAAGTCACATCCGGGGATTATATAATTTTGTCTCAAGAAGAAATAAAAAACGCTATAATGGAGTTTTCAAAAGCACTTTTATTAGTTGATAAGCAAATGGGGCTATATGCAGAAAGTATCGCCCAAAAGGATGAGCAGATTTCTCGTTTACTTGCAATGGTTGAAGTAAAAGATTCCCTCATAAATAAAATTATGGATAAGCTATGATATTTTGTTTTTGGTGGGCAATAGCTTTTTTGTTTGGAATGCTTTGGCAATTAATAAAAGCAATATGGTGGGTTGTATTGCTGGTTTTAATTGGCTATTGGATTTTGTCTCATACTAACGATTGGAAGCCATTGATTAAGCGGCATTATAAGAAAATATTGCTGTTCATCGTAAGCACCGCTGTTATAGTTGTTATTGTTTGGGGATTGTCCTCTACAAAGTCAAGTAATGTAATAGTTGAGCCGAATATCGCATCGGTTGATAGCATTATTACTGAGCCTATTGATACCGCAAAGATAATCGCAGACCAACGCAAGGATTCAATATTTGAGGGCAACATCTTTGCAGGATTGCGTTTTGGCATAAGCAAGGGAGAATACCAAAGGTTGATAAACAATTTCAAACGAGAGTACGACAATAAAATAGTGTTTCCCAATGAAAAGGGTAATGTATTGTCGTATCGCATTTCGGGGGTCGAGCCTAAGTTTTATAGAGGGAAGCTATACGCGGTCGAGGTAAAAATTGACAACCACCATGCTTATTATGAACTTGAACCCGTATTTGAACGAAAATACGGTATTACCAAAAACAACCATTGGAAATGGCAAAATGCTGAAATTGAATTGTCATCAAGGGCGCCTCATAGCGAATCAGTTCATGACCCTACAAGTGGCACTGGAGCAAGATATAATATTAAGAAACCGGGATATACTACTATCCGTTATAGAGATTTAACATTATATAATCTTGAACGCAAGGAGCAAATGCAAAATGACAGTATAAAGAAGGCAAAAGAGCAAGCGGCAAGAGAGAAGCGCAGACAGCGTGAGCGAGAACAGGCGGATAGGTATAAAGAAAATATTTAGATATGAGCAGACGAAATGACGATGGTTTAGGGTGTATATTTGGCTTTTTAGCCATTTTCTATATATTCAAATGGCTGACAGACAGTGCTGAGGAACTGACCCTAAAAGAATTGATATGGATTATTATAGTTTGTTTAGGTATATGCCTTGTTGGCATTGTCAGTTTCGCTATAATTAATGCTCTCACTTAAACAAGGCCTTGTTCTTTATGAATAACAAAGAGAGATTGGCTACAAGCCAACAATGGACACAGTTATTGATTGGATAAGGACTGTTCAAAAGACTGACGATATAACCCCAACATCTAAATAGCCGGGGGCGGTTTTCGGGGGATTGTGGGTGTATTTAATGAAATTTTAGAGTCTTGAGAATTTCTGAATATCTGAATTTAGTTTAACATATTATTCAATTTTAACCTTTTTATTATATCAAAGTATGGAACAGAATGAAAAAAATGAGAGTACGCCCGAAACAAAATCCGACAACACTGTTTTGGAAAACGGTACACCTAAAAAGCAAAAAAGCAATACTGTAAATATTAACATTCCGCTGATTATAGAAATAGCGTTTTATGTAGTTGGTGCAATATTATTGTATTTTGCATTTAAATGGTACAACAACGACCTTGAACTATGGAATAACAGTGACCCATTTATGTTCTCAGAAAAAAGATATGTAGGTGGGGACGCTTATAATTACATAATCTCGGCAGCGAGGTCTTCTGCAATTGTCACAAAGAGCTTGATTTGGACAATCCTTGGATGCAGTTCAATTATAGCAGGCCGTCTAACTTCAATACAACGTAAAAAATGCAAGTAAAAAAGCGAACTTTATATATTATATGCTCAATCGCCCTGTTGCTTGTTATTGGCGGGATAGTTTATTACAAATACAGCGAGAAGCAAGCAAAAGTAAAAGCATTGGCAAATTCCATTGAACGGGCTTTAGACGCTTATAACCGAGAAGTTGAACGCGAGTATGATCGCATGAAAAGACAATATGAGGATTATATTGAGACTATCAAAGACAGCAGCTACTCCTTAAGTTTTCGAGAAAGATATATTCACAAGGTTTACGACTTAATAGGCTATCAGTATAGTTATGGCTATGATGCTTTCGATGTTTGGAACTTTTCGTATGAGCAGCAAAAACACGAAAAACAAGACTTGGAAATGCTGAAACTTAAGGCAACTGAAAAAGTACAAAAATCCCTATAAGAATAAGTTTTATATAAGCAGCCAAGAAAATGCCTCCCGCTCACGATAGCTGAATAGCCGCCGGTGGAGTCTCTCGACATTATTCCATTAAGGAGGTCAAAAGAAGTATATTATTAATCAAATTATCACAAAATCATGGATTATTTAGAGCTTGCAGCCCAAATATGTAGTTATTTGAGTGAAAATGTTTGGAAATAGCAACTTTTTACACTAACTTTGTCATAACAAAATCAATTAAAAACATGAAATTCAAACTGCCAATGTTCTCGAAGGAGTCTCTAAAAGAGTCTTCTGGATGGATTGCATTCGTTCTCGGATTGATATGCTATCTATTCGGAAATATTGTAATATATTTCCAATCTGACATTGCCCTAATTTGGACTAAATGTGTATTTTGGGCAGACTTACTTATTAGCATTGGAGATATTCTGTTGATTGGTGGAGTAGTAGGTTTCCTAACAAGTGTCGCTCAATGGAAAGGTGTTTTTACGGAAGAATTAACCAATGTTGTATACGGCAAGGAGCTTCTTAGTAAAAGAATTGACGTAAAGACGATTTGGGAGAATACGACAAAGCAAATGTTCAAATATAAGTTCCATTGTATCCATCGGGAAATTTTGGATGCGATGAGCAAGTATCTTCCTAATAAAAATGAAATTAGCTATTACGATAATTTTACCGAAGATATTGTTGTTAAATGGGCAGATAGGAACAAAGGATTAGTCTCAACCACGGAGACATTGGTCTTTGACCATAGCACATGACAAATCTCGGTATTAAGGTCGCATCCTGATATACAGACACATACGGTGATTATCGGCAAAAACGCGTTAAAAAAGCATGAATGAAGA